>CAVTFU010000011.1:0-224494 GCA_963734045.1 uncultured Actinomycetes bacterium
TGCGATCGAACATACGTTCGATTATCGTCAACTCCCGTGCAGCTCTGTTGGATGCCGCCGACCGGCTCGTCGAGCTGGTCGAGGCCCAGCGGGGGACCGGTGCCGGCTGACGAGGCCGCGAGGGCGCTGTTCGCTCTCGCGAGCGCGCCGACGGCGATCGCTCGGGCGCTCCTCGACGACGTCGTCTCCGGTGAGCCCGGCTTGCCTGGCGCGGAGGGTCGTCGGGCTGTCGGCCCTCCCGGGGCTCATGTGCACCTCGAGGAGGCGACTTCGTCGTCTTCGATCTCGAGACCACAGGGCTTCGCCCCGGACGTCTCGGATCTGCAGATCGGCGCCCAGCGCATCCGGCGCTCGAGCTCGGGTGAGACTTCGAACGCTCGTCGACCCCGGAATCCCGCTGCCGGCGCCCGTCGCGGCGCTCACCGGCATCCGCCTGGGCGCTCCGTAGCGCACCGCCAGCCGACCTCGCCGTCCGCCGTTTCCTCGCCTTCGCCGGGGGCGGCGTCCTCGTGGCCCACAACGCACGCTTCGACATCGCCTTCCTCGACCGGGAGGTCGAGCGGCTCTCCGGCCGCCGCATTGCCGCGCAGGTCGTCGACACCGTGTGGCTCGCGCGGCGGCTGCTCGCTGAGCGTACCGCGCGTCGGGCTCAAGAGCTCGCTGACTTCTTCGGTGTGCCGACGCGCCATGCCACCGAGCCCTGCCCGATGCCCGCGCGACCGCGGAGATGCTGCTGCACCTGATCGGGCTCGCCCAGGAGCGAGGCGCGCGACGTCGCCGACCTCGTCGAGCTCTCGGCGCCGCGGGCGCGGCGACTGCACACGAAGCGGCAGCTCGTCGCGGGCGCCCGCAACACCCGGCGTCTACCTGTTCCGCGGGGCGGGCGGGCTCGTCCTTACGTCGGGCGGGCCCGCAGCCTTCGCGCCCGGCTGCGGTCGTACTTCGCGGCGGCCGCCAACGGCCGGCGGTCGAGGCCGCGCTCGGCGCGCTCGAGGAGGTCGAGTGGCGGGAGACAGGCTCGGAGCTCGAGGCGGCGCTCGAGGAGCTCCGCCTCCTGCGCGAGCTGCGCCCGCCGGCCAACGCCCGCGGCACGCGACCCGATCGGCACGTCTACCTGCGCCGCCGCGGGGATCGGTGGACGGTCACGTCCTCGCCGACGCCGATCGGGCCGCTCACCGGCGAAGCCTGGCGCGGCCGCGCTGCCCGGGCGCTCGACGGCCACGCGACGGACGACGCGGGCGCCGCGCTCGCCTCGGCCGGACGAGGCTCCGGCGGCTCGCGGCGGAGCAGCGGTTCGAGGACGCCGCGCGGCTCCGCGACCGGATCGCCGCGCTCGAGCAGGTCGTCGCGGCGGTCCGCGAGCTCGAGCGGCTGGAAGCGCTCCGCCTGTGCATCGTCGTCCCCGCGGGCCGGCCGGGCTTCGTCCGGGCGTACGCGCTCGCCGACGGCAGGGTCGCCGCGAGCCGTCTCCTTCCCCGCGGTCCGGCCATGACAGTCGAGGCGGCGACGCTCATCGCGGAGGCGCGCTCACCCTCGTCGGCGCGCGTCCCGGAGGATGTCGAGGAGCTGAGACTGGTCTCGTCGTTCCTGCGCCGTCCGCCCCCCGAGCTCGCGGTGGCGGCGCCTCGATCCCGAGGCGATTCGCGGCGTCGTCGACGGGGTACCCTTGGCCGCGTGACGAGCGAAGCCGCAGGCGCTCCGACGCCTCCGTTCTCGGACAGACTCGGCGCCGCCGTCGAGCGCAAGCGCGTCCAGCTCGTCGTCGGGCTCGATCCCGTCGTCGAGCTCCTGCCCGTCGAGCTCCGGGGTGAGGCGCTCGGCGGCAGCGACGCCGCAGCGCGCGCGGTCGAGCGGTTCTGCCAGGGCATCGTCGACGCCGTCGCCCCGTACGTCGTCGCGGTGAAGCCGCAGGTCGCGTTCTTCGAGGCCCTCGGGAGCGACGGGGTGGCGGCGCTCGAGGCGGTGTGCGCGTACGCGCGCGAGGTCGGGCCTGCTCGTGATCGCGGACGGAAAGCGCGGCGACATCGGCTCCACTGCACGGGCGTACGCGGCCGCGTACCTCGAGCCGCGCGACGGGACGCCGCCGCTCGCGGACGCGCTGACGGTGAGCCCGTATCTCGGCCGCGACTCGGTCGACCCGTTCATCGCCGCCTGCCGGCGCCAAGGCGCCGGCATCTTCCTGCTCGTCCGCACGTCGAACGCGGGGGCTGCGGACATCCAGGACGCCGTCCTCTCCGACGGGCGGCCCGTCTGGCGGCTCGTCGCCGACCTCGTCGACGAGTGGGGAGCAGACCTCGTCGGCGCGCGCGGCCTCTCGAGCGTCGGGGCCGTCGTCGGGGCGACCGTGCCCCGCATCGTCGGCGAGGCCCGCCGAGCGATGCCGCAGGCGATCATCCTGCTGCCGGGAGTCGGCGCCCAGGGCGCCACCCCGGCTGACGTCGCCCGGGCCTTCACGTCCGGGCCGGCGAGCGCGCTCGTCAACGCGTCGCGCTCGGTCATCTACGCCTATCGGGACGCGCCGGCCGAGGACTGGCGTGCCGCGGCCGGCGCCGAGGCGGCGCGCCTCTCGAGCGCCGTCTGGGCGGCGGCGGGATGGTAGTCCCCACCGTCCACTACCCTGGGTCGGCGTGAAGCGCCGGGCTCTCCTCGCCGCCGCTGCAGTGGCTCTCGGGATCACGGGGACGGCGCTCGCCGGGCCGCCCGCGGTCTCGGCGCCCGCCTTCGTCCTGGAGAGCGCGGTCGACGGTCGCACGCTCGCGGCGCGGGGGCCGACACGCCGCGTGCGATCGCGAGCATCACGAAGCTGATGACCGTTCTCGTCGCGCTCGAGAGCGACTTCTCCCGGATGACGTCTCGTCGTCCCGCGGGCGGCGACCCGGATCGGCGAGTCGTCACTCTACCTGCGGGCCGGGCAGCGCTCACCGTTCGCGACCTCGTGATCGGGGCGCTCGTCCCCAGCGCGAACGACGCGGCCACGGCCCTGGCGCTCGCGCGCGGGAGGCAGCCTCGCCCGGTTCGTCGCGATGATGAACCGCAGCCGCGCGCACGCTCGGGCTCGACGAGACCCGTACCGCGAACCCCCACGGTCTCGACGAGGCGGGTCACGTCTCGACCGCGCGGGACGTCGGCGGTGCTGCTCCGCGCGGCGCTCCGCGACCCGCTCATCCGCCGCTACGCCGGCGCCGACCGGGCGACCCTCACCGACGGCAGAGTCGTCGACTCGACCGACAACCTGATCGGCAGCGTTCCCGGGCTTCGTCGGCGGCAAGACCGGCCACACGTCGACGCCGGGCTGGTCGCAGGTCGGCTTCGCGCGGGCCGGCGGGGTCGGGATCACCGCCGCGGTGCTCGGCGCACGGTCGGAGGCCGAGCGGGACCGCGATCTCGCCGCCCTGCTTGCGCTGCGGCCTGCGAGCAGTACCGGCCCTCGAGGTCGTCGATCCGCGTCGCGCGTACGCGACCGTGCCGACTCGGCTGGGGCCTCGAGCCGCTCGCGCTCGTCGCGCCGCGGGCCGTCGACGCGGCCCGCGCCGGTCTGCCGCCCGCTGGTCGAGCGCGTGGTCGCCCCGGCGGTCGCGACGCTTCCGGTTCGCGCGGGCGACAGCCGCTCGGCACGCTCGTCGTCTACGACGGGACGCGCCTCGTCGCGCGCGCGCCGCTCGTCGCGGCGCGCTCGCAGGCCGCGCCGTCGCTGGTGCAGAAGTCGCGGTGGGTTGCCGCGGACGCGCCCTCGACCGCCTCCTGGGGCTCGCGTCGTGATCGTCACGGTCACCCTCAACGCGGCGCTCGACCGGTCGCTGACCGTTCCGATCCTGAAGGTCGGCCAGCGCCATCGCGCCAGCGAGGTCGTGACCCTCGCGGGCGGCAAGGGCATCAACATCGCCCGCTCGCTGAAGCGCCTCGACCGGCCCGTCGTCGCGACGGGGCTCGCCGGCGGCCGGACCGGCACGCGGATCGTGGAGGAGCTCACCGCCGAGGCGATCCTGAACGACTTCGTCCGGATCGCCGACGAGTCGCGCACCTCGACGCTCGTCGTGGACCCGACCTCCGGGACCCAGACCGAGATCAACGAGTGGGGCCCGAAGGTGACCGAGCGAGAGCTCGAGACGCTGCTCGACAAGATCCGCTACCTCTCGCGGGGAGCCGAGCTCGTCGTCTTCGCCGGCTCGCTGCCCCGCGGCGTCTCGGAGGCGTTCTACGCCGAGGCGACCCGCGAGCTGGTGCGACGGGGCGTGCGGGTCGCGCTCGACACGGAGGGCGAGCCGCTCCGCCGCGGGCTCGAGGCCGAGCCCTGGCTCGTCTCGCCGAACCAGCACGAGGCCGAGCAGCTCGTCGGCCAGGAGCTCTTCGACGAGGACGACTTCCTGATGGCGCTCGACGCGATCGCCGAGCTCGGGGCGCGCAACGTCCACATCACGCTCGAGAACGGGTGCTTCGCCCTGATCCGCGAGGAGCGCCAGAGCCGCCGCTTCCGGGCGGTGACGCCGACGCTCGAGCCGGTGTCGGTCGTCGGTGCCGGCGACGCGCTCCTCGCCCAGTGGCTCGCGTCCGTCCTCGACGGCCAGGCGCCCGAGGAGGCGCTGCGCCTCGCGGCGGCCGCCGGGGCGGCGTCCGTGCTCGAGGTCGGTGCCGGCCGCTTCGATCCCGCCGAGGCGCGACGCCTCGCCGCGGCGGTCGAGGTCTACGAGATGCGAGCACGTCTCCTAGACCCGAGGGCGACGACGGGCGGCGCTGTTACGATCGCGTCACTTGGGTGACCTGCAGGACAAGTTCGCGAAGGAGGGCCTCACCTTCGACGACGTCCTGCTCCTCCCCGCCGAGTCCGCCGTCCTCCCGAACGACGTCGCGACCGCGAGCCGCCTGACCCGCACGATCGCGCTCGAGATCCCGCTCGTCTCCGCCGCGATGGACACCGTCACGGAGGCGCGCATGGCCATCGCGCCTCGCCCGCCTCGGCGGGATCGGCGTCCTCCATCGGAACCTCTCGATCTCGGATCAGGTCGCGGAGGTCGACAAGGTCAAGCGCTCCGAGGCGGGGATGATCGTCGAGCCCGTGACGCTCCCGCCGGACGCGCTCGTCGGCGACGCGCTCGAGCTGATGGAGCGCTACCGGGTCTCGGGCATCCCGATCACGGACGCCGAGGACCGCCTCGTCGGGATCCTCACGAACCGCGACCTGCGCTTCGGCGTCCCGTCCACGATGCGTGTCGCCGAGGCGATGACGCGCGACGGGCTCGTGACGGCGCCGGTCGGGACGACCCTCGAGGAGGCCGCAGGCGATCCTCGGCCGCCACCGGATCGAGAAGCTCCCGATCGTCGATCTCGAGGGGCGGCTCAAGGGGCTGATCACCGTGAAGGACATCGCGAAGCGCGATGCGTACCCGCTCGCGACGAAGGACGAGCGCGGCCGGCTGCGCGTCGCCGCCGCCGTCGGGGTCGGGCACGGACGCGCTGGAGCGCGCGGCGGCGCTCGTCGACGCCGAGGTCGATGCGCTCGTCGTCGACACGGCGCACGGCCACTCGCAGCGGCGTGCTCGACGTGGTGCGCGCGATCAAGGACGCGCACGACGTCGAGGTGATCGCGGGGAACATCGCGACCGCCGAGGCCGCCGAGGCGCTGATCGACGCGGGCGCGGACGCGCTCAAGGTCGGGTCAGGGCCCGGGCTCGATCTGCACGACGCGCGTCGTCGCCGGCGTGGGCGTGCCGCAGGTGACGGCGGTCTGCGACATCGCCCAGCGTCGCCGCCGAGCACGGCGTCCCGGTGATCGCCGACGGCGGGATCACCTCGTCGGGCGACGTCGCGAAGGCGATCGGCGCCGGCGCCGACACGGTGATGCTCGGCTCGATGCTCGCGGGCACCGACGAGGCGCCGGGCGACGTGATCGTCGTCCAGGGCGAGCGGTTCAAGGAGTACCGCGGGATGGGCTCGCTGGGCGCGATGAGGGCCCGCTCGTTCTCGAAGGACCGGTACTTCCAGGGCGACGTCGAGGACGTCGGCGAAGCTCGTCCCCGAGGGCATCGAGGGCGCGGGTGCCGTACAAGGGGCCGCTCGCGCCGATCGTCTACCAGCTCGTCGGCGGGCTCCGGCAGGCGATGGGCTACTGCGGCGCGCCGACGATCGAGGCGATCAAGCAGGCGCGGTTCGTCCGCATCACCGGCGCGGGGCTGCGCGAGAGCCACCCGCACGACGTGACGATCACGAAGGACGCGCCCAATTACCGCCGTGGCTGAGATGCCGCTGCCGTTCCCCGCGCGCCGAGCCGGCGCCCGGAGGAGCGCCCGGTGCTCGTGCTCGACTTCGGCGGCCAGTACAGCCAGCTCATCGCGCGCCGCATGCGCGAGGCGCGCGTCTACTCCGAGCTCGTCTCGCACCGGCTGCGGCGCCGACGAGATCCGGCGCCGGAGACCCGATCGCGCTCGTCCTCTCGGGCGGGCCCGCCTCGGTCTACGCCGAGGGAGCCCCGCATGCCGATCCCGGGATCTTCGAGCTCGGCGTGCCGACGCTCGGCATCTGCTACGGCATGCAGCTCATGGCGCTGCGAGCTCGGCGGCGCGGTGGAGGCGAACGACGTCTCCGAGTACGGCAAGGCGGAGGTCGAGCTCGACGGCGCGGTCAGCCTCTTCCACGATCTCGCGCGCCGAGCAGGTCGTCTGGATGAGCCACCGAGACTCGGTCACCGCGCCGCCGCCGGGCGCGTCGGTCACGGCCTCGTCGCCGACGACGCCGATCGCCGGCTTCGAGGACCGCGAACGCGGCCTCTACGCGGTCCAGTTCCACCCCGAGGTCGTGCACACCCCGCACGGGCAGGGGATGCTCGAGAGCGTTCCTCTACGACGTCGCCGGGGCGCCGCCCGCGTGGACGCCCGCGGCCGTGATCGAGGAGCAGGTCGAGCGGATCCGCGCCCAGGTCGGCTCGGAGAAGGTGATCTGCGGCCTCTCCGGCGGGGTCGACTCGGCGGTCGCGGCGCTGCTCGTGCACAAGGCGGTCGGCGACCAGCTCACGTGCGTGTTCGTCGATCACGGGCTCCTGCGCGAGAACGAGGCCGAGCAGGTCGTCGAGACCTTCGGCGGCCACTTCCACGTGCCGCTCGTGCACGTCGACGCGCGCGAGCGGTTCCTCACCCGGCTCGACGGCGTCTCCGAGCCGGAGGAGAAGCGCGACGATCGTCGGCGAGGAGTTCATCCGAGTCTTCGAGGACGAGGCGCGCCGCGCTCGGGAGACGTCCGCTTCCTCGTCCAGGGCACGCTCTACTCGGACGTGATCGAGTCCGGCGGCGACGTCGGCGTCGCGGCCAAGATCAAGTCCCATCACAACGTCGGCGGGCTGCCCGCCGACATGCGCATGGAGCTCGTCGAGCCGCTCCGCGCCCTCTTCAAGGACGAGGTCCGTCGCGTCGGCGAGCAGCTTGGGCTTCCCGAGCGGATGGTGTGGCGGCATCCGTTCCCGGGTCCAGGCCTCGCGATCCGGATCATCGGCGAGGTCACCGAGGAGCGCCTCGAGATCCTCCGGCACGCCGACGCGGTGCTGCTCGAGGAGGTCCGCAAGGCCGGTCTCTACCGCGAGCTCTGGCAGTGCTTCGCGGTGCTCCCCGCGATCCGCTCGGTCGGTGTCCAGGGCGACGAGCGAACCTACGCGTATCCGATCGTGATCCGCGCAGTCACCTCCGAGGACGCGATGACCGCCGACTGGGCGCGGCTCCCGCACGAGCTGCTCGACGTCATCGCGAGCCGGATCGTGAACGAGGTGCCCGGCGTCAATCGTGTCGCGCTCGACCTCTCCTCGAAGCCGCCCGCCACGATCGAGTGGGAGTAGGGGCGAGACACATCTTGGCCTAGCCGCCGGGGCCGTCACGCCACACAGGTACCTCGACCACACCCGCGGGATCGATCTCCACGCCGACGCGTGACCCGACCGGCGGCACCTCGAGCCCGATCGCGAGCGCGTCGAGCTCCGTTCCGTCGTCGCGCCGCACGCGCAGGCGCAGCACCGGGCCGTCGCGCTGCGCCGTCAGGACGGTCGCGCCGTCGCCGGGCCCGACGTGCACGGCCTCGGGCCGGATCACCGTCGCCTGCCGGCCCGTGCGGACGACGTTGCGCAGCCCGAGAAAGCGCGCCACCCAGTCGTCGGCCGGCCGGCCCCACAGCTCGTCGGGCGTCGCGACCTGCGCCAGGCGGCCCTCGCGGAGGACCGCGACCCGGTCTCCGAGCGCGAACGCCTCGCCGACGTCGTGGGTCACGTGAACGACCGTGAGGGACAACCGCTCGAAGAGAGCCGCGAGATCGTCCTGCAGCCGCTGCCGGAGCGGGCCGTCGAGCGCACCGAGAGGCTCGTCGAGGAGCAGCACGCCGGGCCGCGGCGCGAGCGCGCGGGCGAGGGCGACGCGCTGTGCCTCGCCGCCCGAGAGCGTCGTCACGTTCCGCCGCTCGGTTCCGGTCAGGCCGACGAGCTCGAGCGCCTCCGCGGCGCGGGCCGCCTGCTCCGCGGCATCGAGACCCGCCACCCGCGGCCCGAACTCGACGTTGCGCACGACGTCACGGTGCGGGAAGAGAACGGCGTCCTGGAAGACGAGCCCGACGCCCCGCCGGTGCGCCGGGAGGGCGGTCACGTCGCGTCCGTCCAGGAGGACGCGTCCGCGCGAGGGGCGCTGCAGCCCTGCCGCCACGCGCAAGAGGGTCGACTTGCCCGAGCCGCTCGGTCCCAGGAGCGCGAGCCGCTCGCCCGAGAGGACGTCGAGCGAGACGCCGGCGACGATCTGCGTCCCGTCCAGCCAGACGTCGATCTCCTCGAGGGTGAGCCTCATCTGGCCGGTCCGCGCACGAGCGCGCGCTCCGACACGAGCGCGACGACGGTCACGAGCGCCATCAGCACGACGGACAGCGCCATCGCGGTGCCGACGTTGTCCGCGCCGGGCCGGCCGAGAAACCGGAAGATCGCGACCGGGACCGTCGGCCAGTCCGCACGGGCGACGAAGACCGTGGCGCCGAACTCGCCGAGCGCGACCGCGAAGGCGAGCCCGGCGGCGACGGCGAGCGGGCGGGCGAGCAGCGGCAGCTCGATCTGCCGGCGTACCTGCCACGGCGTGGCGCCGAGCACGGCCGCCGCCTCGTGCAGTCGGACATCGGCCGCCCGCAGCGCCGGAGCGAGCGAGCGTACGACGAACGGGATCGCGACGAGCGCCTGCGCGATCGGGACGATCAGGGGCGACGAGCGCAGGTCGAGGGGGGGATCGTCGAACGCGAGCAGGAAGCCGAACCCGAGCATTGCCGCCGATGCGCCGAGCGGGAGCATCAGCGCCGCGTCGAGCCCGCCGCGACCTCGGGCGACCGCAGCGGCAGCAGGGATGCCGACGAGAAGCGCGATCGAGGCGGCGCCGGCCGCGAAGAGCAACGAGTTCGCCACGGCGTGCCAGGGATCCACGAGCAGCGCCGGCGTCTCGTCGAGGAGCGATGCGAAGTGATCGGGCCCATAGCCGTCGCCGACCCGCAGCGAGCGGCTGACGAGCGCAAGCGGCGGGAGTGCGAGGAGGGCGAGCGGACCGAGCACCGCGAGCGCGACCCGGGCGCGGTCGCGACCGACGGGCCGACGTGCCGGGCGCCCGCGCCGCCGCGCACCCCCGAGCCGCCGCTCGAGTCGCCCGGACACGAGCACCGTCGCGGCGACGGCGGCCAGCTGGAGCAACGCCAGCGCCGCAGCCGCGCGGAGGTCGAAGAGGCGGGCGGCCTGGTTGTAGATCTCGACCTCGAGCGTCGCGTACCTGATCCCGCCGAGGACGACGATGACTCCGAACGACGTGAAGCAGAAGAGGAAGACGATCGACGCGGCCGACGCGAGGGCCGGCGCGAGGAGCGGGGCGGTGATCCGCAGGTGACGCTCGCGCGGCGTCGCCCCGAGCGTCGCGGCGGCGTCGTCGAGGCGCGGGTCGAGACCCGCCCAGAATGCGCCGACGACGCGCACCACCACCGCGACGTTGAAGAAGACGTGCGCGAGGAGGATCGCCCACACCGTCCGCTCCAGGCCCGCCGGCAGGAGCGCGAGGAACGCCGTCGCGACGACGACGGTCGGCAGCACGAACGGGACGAGGACGAGCGCCCCGACGAGCGAGCGCCCTCGAAAGGAGAACCGGGCGAGCGCCCACGTCAGCGGGAGGGCCGCCGCGAGCGTCAGCAGGGTCGAGATCGCGGCCTGCCAGAGCGTGAACCACGCGATCTCGAGCGTCGAGCGCCGGGCGAGCACGTCGAACGGCAGGTCGAGGCCTCCGTCGACGACCAGGCTCCGCTCGAGGATCGCGGCGAGCGGCCACGCGAAGAAGACGGCGAGGAATGCGAGCGGGACCGCGAGTGTCGCCGCGCGTCGCACGCTCAGCGCACGACGAGCTCGGTCCATCTTGCGACCCACCGGTCGCGGTTCTCGTCGATCTCCTCGGGGGGCAGGGCAACCGGGTCGGCGGGCACGATCGCGTGCTCGACGAACGCCGCCGGCAGCTCGACGCCCTCCCGCACCGGATAGACGAACATCGACCCCGGCACGTCGGCCTGGAACCGCTCGGAGAGCATGAACTCCAGCAGCTCCCGCGCGCCCTCCTCGTTGCGGGCGCCCCGGAGAATCCCGGCGTACTCGACCTGCCGGTAGCAGCCGTCCTCGATTGCGAGGGTCGGGGACGTCTCGAGCGGCTTCGACGCGAACAGCACCTCGGCGGCGGGACTTGTCGCGTACGAGACCACGATCGGCCGCGTGCCCGGGCTGCCGGAGGCGCCCGAGAACTGCTGTGTGTACGCCTCCTCCCAGCCGTCCACGGCGAGCACGCCGTTCGCGCGAAGCTCTCGCCAGTACCCCTCCCAGCCGTCCTCGCCGAATCGGTCGACGGTCGCGAGCAGGAACGCGAGGCCCGGCGAGGAGGTCGCCGGGTTCTCCACCACGAGCAGGTTCCGGTAGCGCGGCTGGACGAGGTCCTCGAGCCGCCCCGGGGGCGGGACGCCGCGTGAGGCGAACCACTCGCGATCGACGTTCAGGCAGACCTCGCCGTGGTCGATGGGCGTGACCTGGTCGTACGGCGCCACGTATGACCCGACGACCGCTGCGAGCTCGTCCGGGCGGTACTCCTGGAGGAGCTCGCCTTCGACCGCGCGGGAGAGGACGCTGTCGTCGATCCCGAAGATCACGTCGCCCTGCGGGTCACCGGCTGTCAGGAGGGCGCGGTTGAGCACCTCGTTGGCGTCGCCGCCCTGGAGGATCCGCAGGGTCAGGCCGCTCTCGGCCTCGAAGTCCGCCTTGACGTCCTTCGAGATCGCGAACGAGTCGTGCGTGAGCAGCACGACCTCGGTGGGTGCCCCCTCACCGTCACCCCCACCGCTGCAGCCTGCGAGCAGCACGAGCGAGGCGCAGAGCAGCCCGGGCGCGAGGACGAGCTTGTGACTGAAAGTCACAAGCGTCGTCACGCTGCCGCCGTCCCCGGCCGGATCGCCAGCACCACGCCGCCGGCGACGGTGACGGTCGCCTCCCGGCCGATGAACACGTTCGAGATCCCGCGGCTCGAGCCCGGCTCGAGTGTCTCGCCGTCGAGCGGGTACTCGAGGCCCGGAGGTGAAGACGCCGCTCGCGACCCCGCCGAGCGCGAGCAGGCTCACGAGCTCTCCGGGCGAGCCCGCGAGCGATCGCGTGCCGCGCACCACGTGCACGAGGGCGTCTCCGACGAGGGCATCCAACTCGACGCCCGCGTAGCGGTCGGCTCCGAGCAGGAGGAGCGAGCCGAGCAGGTGATCGAGCCGACCGGCCGCGCTCGCGACGAGGAGAACGCGACGCGGCCCGAGTGAGACGGCCTCGTCGACGGCGAGCTCGAGGTCGGTGGCGTCCTTCGCGGTTGGGTGCCGCACGACGCGGGTGCCGCTCGCCTCCGCCGCCGCGAGCGCGCTCGCCGAGACCGAGTCGAGGTCGCCCACGAGCACATCGACGTGGAGCCCGAGTGCGAGCGCGCGCTCGAGGCCGCCGTCGGCCGCGACGACCGTCCCGGCTGCGGGCACCGCGAGTGCGGGGCCCGGCCCCGAGGCGACGACGACGACATCCGGCTCGATCACGCATTCCTCCGCTGGCATTACCCAGATCAGGTTCTGCGGGTCGGCGGCGCGGTAGCCGCCCTCTCAGCCCGGATGCCCGAGCTCCCCGATTCGCCCCGAGAGCGTAGCGAGCCGCACCGCGCTTTGCGGTGATTCACCACAAAGCGCTGCGGGCCTCAGGCCGCGATCGGCACGGCGGCCTCGTCCACGAGGGCGCCCAGGTGTCGACGGAGCCGTTCGGCGACGAGCGGATCCTGGAGGTGCCCGGCCTCGTCGAAGACACTCTCCGCCCGGCCGATGGGCAGCTCCCCGTCCACGACGCGCGCGCCCGCGATCCCGAGGATGCGCCGCAGATCCTGCTGTGCCCACAGCGCTCCGAACTGCCCGGTCGTCGCACCGGCGATCGCCACGGTCTTGCCCCGGAGCGCCGCCTCCCCCCGCGGGCGTGACGCCCAGTCGATCGCGTTCTTCAGGACGCCGGGAACGGAGCCGTTGTACTCGGGCGTGACGACGAAGAGCGCGTCGGCGGACGAGATGCGCTCTCGGAGATGGGCGACGGCGGCCGGCTCGTCGTGGAGATCGAGGTCGGCGTCGTAGGGCGGGAGCTCGCCGAGCCCGTCGAAGACCTCGACGTCGACGCCGGCCGGCGCCAGGTCGGCCGCGGCGCGTGCCGCGGCCGAGTTGTACGAGCGCTCGCGCAGGCTGCCCGAGAGAGCGAGGATCCGCACGGTCAGCCCTTCCTGATCGCGGCGAAGGTTGCCCGGAGGACGACCTCGTTCGGCAGCAGGAAGCCGCCGCCGGGCAGCGGTGCGTTCCAACGGAGGCCGAACGCCGTGCGGTCGATCGTTCCGGAGAGCTCGAGGCCGATGCGCTCGTTGCCCCATGGGTCCTCGTCCGCGCCGGCGTACGAGCCGCGCAGCTCGACGGCGTGCGTCACTCCCCTGATCGTCAGGTCGCCGTGCACCACGAGCTCCGGGCCGTCGCGCTCCACCGAGGTCGACTCGAACCGGAGCTCGGGGTACCGCTCGGTGTCGAAGAAGTCGGGGGACTGGAGGTGCCCGTCGCGTGTCTCGTCGAAGGTCGTGATCGTCCGTGCGTCGACCGTGCCCTCGATCGACGGCGTCTCGCCGCCGACGATGCGACCGGTGAACCCGGGAGCCCGCCCCTTGATGCCCACGAGGCCGAGCTTGCGGACCTCGAACTCGAGCGCCGACCAGACCGGGTCGAGCGCCCATTCGCCGCTCGGGATCTCCGCTACGGCGGTGTCTGCAACCATCGTCTGGGTCATTGCCACCTCTCCTTGTGTCCGATATCTTTGACTACGCAAACAAATCTACAGGAAGATAGATGATGAGTCAAGTATTGATCGATCAATCAAAGGCGGTCGAGGTGTTCGTGGCACTGCTCCGTGCGCACGCTTCGGCCACACGGCGCCTCAGCGCCCAGCTCCAGGCGGATCACGGGCTGACGATCAACGACTACGAGGTGCTGCTCCGCCTCGCGCGGGCGCCCGACGGGCGCCTCCGCCGCGTCGATCTCGCAGCCGAGGTCCTGCTCACCGCGTCGGGCATCACCCGGTTGCTCGACGGGCTCGAGAAGGCCGGGTACGTCGTGCGCGCGACGTGCGAGGAGCGATCGCCGTGTCGTGTACGCCGTCCTGACCGACGCCGGCCAGGCGAAGCTGCGAGGAGCCTCGACGAGCCATGTCGCCCAGATCGACGAGCACTTCGGTGAGGCGCTCGGAACCGGCGAGCTGGAGAAGCTCGCAGAGCTCCTCGCGAGGCTCGACGACGCGAGGCAGACGGAGGACTGCACCCCTCCGTCGTGAGCTCGGTCGTGCGATGGGTTGCACACCGGGTTTCCGGGTACGCGACGACAACCGATCCGGAGACACGAGGAGGAATCGAGTGAGCGAGCCACGGTCCGAGAGCGAGTCCCGCGAGCAGCTCTGGCAGCTCGTGAAGGAGATCAAGTTCGCGATGTTCACGACGCGCGACGAGGACGGCAGCCTTCACGCCCGCCCGATGACGACGCAGAACTCCGAGCTCGACGAGCACGCGAGCATCTGGTTCTTCATGTCCCGGGGGAGCGAGACGGTGCAAGACCTCGAGCTCGACCCCGTCGTCAACATCGCCTACGCCGACACGGGCGAGGACAGCTACGTCTCGGTGTCGGGGGAGGCGCGGTTGGTGGATGACCGCACGAAGCTCGAGCAGCTCTGGACGAAGCTCGCGGAGGCCTGGTTTCCCGGCGGCGTCGACGATCCCGACCTGGCGCTCGTCGAGGTACGGATCGCGCACGCCCACTGGTGGAACGTCAGGGAGAACAAGGTGACGCAGCTCCTGAAGATGGCGCGAGCGGTAGTCACCGACCGCGTCCCGAGCGGTATGGGCGAGCAGGGCGAGGTCCGGATGGGCGCGGCGTCCGAATCGACCGCCGCCGGCTAGCGCACGACGAAGGCGCGTTCCCCGAGCGGCTCGACCGCCCCGACCTCGGTCCGGTCGACGCGTGCGCCGGAGGGCCCTCGGCCGAACCAGGCGACGAGCGCGTCGACGTCAGCCGCCGGTCCCTCGAGCTCCGCCTCGACCGTGCCGTCCTCGCGGTTTCGCACCCAGCCGGCGACGCCGAGGGCATGCGCCTGTCGTCGCGCGCTCTCCCGGAACCAGACTCCCTGGACGTGCCCCTCGACGAGCACGCGGCGGCGAACGAGCTCCACCGGCCGAGTATCGCTCCTCGTCGTCTGCGGGCAGAGTGCCACCCGTGGACCACCTCGTCGACGAGCTCGCGAGCGCCCGCATCGGCCGGACGTACAACCAGTACGCGCGGGGCACGAGAGCACCGCTGCTCCGCGCCCGCCTCGCGACGTACCTGGCGTCGCGCGCGGAAGCGTCGATCCTGATCGTCGGCGAGGCGCCGGGATATCGCGGCGCCCGCGTCTCCGGCATCCCGTTCACCTCCGAGCGCCAGCTCGAGGGCGTCGGCCCCGCGGAGGCGACGGCGACGATCGTCCGTCGCGTGCTCGCCGAGCTCGGGATCGCCGACGACGTGCTGCTCTGGAACGTCGTCCCTACCCATCCCGGCACCGCGTCGAGCAACCGGCCGCCGACGGCGAACGAGGTCCGCGCCGGGCTTCCGTTCGTCGCGAGGCTCGCCGACGACCGACGCGTCGTCGCCGTCGGTCGGCTTGCCTCCGCCGTTCTCGGGCTCCCGTACGTGCGGCATCCGGCGCACGGCGGTGGAGCGGCGTTTCGCGCCGGGCTCGACGCTGCTACACTCCGCCGCCGGCGGTCACCCTGACTGCTGCCTTTCCGAGCGATGACCACCTACACCGCCAAGCCGGGCGAGATCAAGCGCGACTGGTACGTCGTGGATGCCGAGGGCAAGACCCTGGGCCGTCTCGCGACGCAGATCGCGGACACGCTCCGCGGCAAGCGGAAGCCCGAGTACACCCCCCACGTCGACACCGGCGACTTCGTCATCGTCGTGAACGCGGAGAAGATCCACGTCACCGGGAAGAAGCTCGACGAGAAGATGGTGCGCTGGCATTCCGGCTATCCCGGCGGCCTCAAGGAGCGCACGCTGCGCCAGCAGCTCGAGCGTCGCCCCACGGAGGTCATCCGCAAGGCCGTGAAGGGCATGCTTCCGAAGAACAAGCTCGCGTCGGCGCAGATCCGCAAGCTCAAGGTCTACGCCGGCCCCGAGCATCCGCACACCGCCCAGTCCCCGAAAGATCTGGAGCTCTAGGCCGTATGTCGCACCTCGCCTCGTATCGCGGTACCGGAAAGCGCAAGACGTCGGTCGCCCGCGTCATCCTCCGTCCGGGCGACGGCTCGACCTGGGTCAACGGTCGCACGCTCGAGGACTACTTCCCGCGCGCGACGCACCGGACGCTCGCGCTCGCGCCGTTCAAGACGGCCGGGGCCGAGGGGACCTACGATCTCCGCGTCCGCGTGCACGGTGGCGGCGTCAGCGGACAGGCGGGTGCCGTTCGGCACGGGATCGCGCGCGCGCTCGTGGAGGCCGACCCGGAGCTCCGCGTGCCGCTCAAGCGCGAGGGGTTCCTCACGCGGGACGCGCGGAAGGTCGAGCGCAAGAAGGCCGGCCTGCACAAGGCGCGCAAGGCGCCGCAGTTCAGCAAGCGCTAAACGGCGCTCCCCTTGCGGGAAGTGCCTCTTGGACTCACGCTTCGTCCGTGGAGGTCATCACAGTGGCTGAGCCTGGTGCAGCGGGTCTCGAGGCGATCTCCGGCGAGGCGGGGAGGCGCCGGAGGTGGTTCGGCACGGACGGCGTCCGGGGAATCGTCGGCGAGTCGCTGACCGAGGAGCTCGTCGAGAGGCTCGGGCGTGCCGCGACGCTCTGGACCGGACGCGGCCGCGTCCTCGTCGGGCGCGACACGCGTGCATCGGGCCCCGTGCTGGAAGCCGCTCTTGCGCGCGGCATCGCGGATGCCGGCGGCACGGCCGTGCTCGCCGGTGTCCTCCCGACACCCGCGGTCGCGCTTCTCGCCCAGGATCTCGGCCTCGTCGTCACCGCCTCGCACAATCCGCCTGAGTACAACGGCGTCAAGGTGTTCGACCGGGCGGGGCACAAGCTCGGGGACGCCGAGGAGCTCGAGATCGAGGCGCTGCTCGACACCCCGGGCCAGGGCGGCGGCACCCTCGAGCGGGTCGACGGCGCAGAGACGGGCTACGTCGAGCACATCGTGGAGCACTTCGGCTCGGATCTCTCCGGGCTGAGGATCGCGGTCGACTGTGCGAACGGGGCGATGTCTGCGATCGCACCAGCCGTCTTCGAGCGGCTCGGCGCGGAGGTGACCGCGCTGGCGAACGCACCGGACGGCACCAACATCAACGGCGGCTGCGGCGCGACCGACCTGACCATGCTTCGGTCGGCCGTCAGCGTCGGCGGCTACGACCTCGGCGTCGCGTTCGACGGGGACGGCGACCGCATGCTCGCCGTCGACGCCGAAGGAGAGCCGGTCGACGGCGACCAGATACTCGCCATCTGCGCCCTCGCGCTCGGGGTCGACCAGGTCGCGGTGACGTCGATGACGAACCTCGGGTTCCATCGCCTGATGCAGGATCACGACATCCGCGTCGTGACGACGGACGTCGGCGACCGCTACGTCCTCGAGGCGCTGCGCCGCGAGGGCGGCGTGCTCGGAGGCGAGCAGTCCGGCCACCTGATCGTGCTGGACGGCCACGTCACGGGGGACGGGCTCGCGGCCGCGCTGACGCTCTGCCGCTCGCTCGGCGGGCGAACGCTCGCCGAAGCGGCGGCCGTGATGCCCCGCTTCGCGCAGTCCAAGGAGAACGTTCGCGTGACGGAGGCGGCCGTCCCGCCTGCCGTCGTAGCGGAGGTCGAGCGGCTGAATGCGGCGCTCGACGGCCGCGGCCGGGTGCTCGTGCGGCCCTCAGGGACCGAGCCGCTCGTTCGCGTCCTCGCCGAGGCCGAGGCGCCGGAGGAGGCCGAGAACCTCTGTGCTAGCATCGCCGAACTCGTCCGACGGGAGACCCAGGCTCGATAAATCCCCTGCAAATGCGGGATTAGACTGGGGCGGTAGCGAAGCTGTCGGGACCGGCGAGAGAAGGAGACGAGGATGTGCGGGATCATCGGATACGTCGGGCCCCGGGAATGCAAGCCCTTGCTGCTCCACGGCCTGGAGCGCCTCGAGTACCGCGGCTACGACTCGGCCGGGATCGCACTCCTCGAGAGGGACGGGATCGCCTATACCCGCGCGGTCGGCAATCTCCAGAATCTCAAGGCGCGCGCCGGCGACAACGGCTCTCCCGCCACGACGGGCCTCGGGCACACGCGCTGGGCGACCCACGGCGGGGTGACAGAGGCAAATGCCCATCCGCTCGCGGCCGAGGAGCCCGAGAAGCTCGCGATCGTGCTCAACGGGATCGTCGAGAACTACCGTGAGCTCCGTGAGCGCCTCGCCGGAGAGGGCCACGTCTTCTCCTCCGAGACCGACGCCGAGACGGTCACCCACCTCGTGGAGGACCACTACGAGGGTGACCTCGTCGAGGCCGTACGCCGCGCCTACGCCGAGCTCGAGGGCCACTTCGCATTCGTCGTGATCCATCGCGACCACCCGGGAATGCTCGTCGGCGCCCGGCTCCAGTGCCCCATGGTGGTCGGTGTCGCGCCGGGGGAGACGTTCGTCGCGTCGAACGCTGCGGCCTTTCTCGCGGAGACGCGGACCGTGCAGTTCCCGAGCGACGGCGACATCTGCGTCATCACCACCGAGGGCTCGACGTTCGTCCGCGCCACCGACGGCGCGGTCGTCGACCACGAGGTCGTCGAGCTCGACTGGGACATCGAGGGCGCGGAGAAGGCGGGCTACGAGACCTTCATGCTGAAGGAGATCAACGAGCAGCCCGATGCGGTGGCGGAGACCATCGGCGACAGGCTCCGCAAGGGCCGTCTGCAGCTCGAGGGGCTCGGCATGGACGACGCGGACCTGCGCGACCTGCATCGCATCGTCATCCTCTCGGCCGGCACGAGCTACCACGCGGCCGTCGCGGCCCGCTACGCGATCGAGGAATGGGCGCGGTTGCCGGTCGAGCACGACATCGCGTCGGAGTGGATCTACCGCAACCCGGTGCTCGACCGCGAGACGCTGGTGATCGGCATCTCGCAGTCCGGCGAGACGCGGGACACCATCGAGGCGATGAAGCTCGCGCGGGAGATGGGCGCGCGCACCGTCGCGATCACGAACATGATGGGCTCCCAGATCACGCGCGAGGTCGACTCGGTGCTGTACACGCGCGCCGGGCTCGAGGTCAGCGTCGCGGCGTCGAAGACCTTCACGGCGCAGCTGTCGCTCCTCTTCCTCGTCGCGCTCAAGCTGGCACAGGTTCGCGAGACGCTCCCGGCGGGCGAGCTCGAGTACATCGTGAACGCCGTCTACGGGCTCCCGGAGAAGATCCGGCACTTCCTGGCGGGCGACCACCCGATCGACGAGATCGCGCGTCGGTTCCACGACCGCCCGTTCTTCCTCTACCTCGGGCGCAACATCGGGCTCCCCGTCGCGCTCGAGGGCGCGCTGAAGCTCAAGGAGATCTCGTACATCCCGACCGAGGCGTACTCGGCCGGCGAGATGAAGCACGGGCCGATCGCGCTGCTCGACGAGACGACTCCGGTCGTCGTCGTGGCGACGCGGATGGACGGCGTCTACGAGAAGCTCGTCTCGAACATCCAGGAGGTACGGGCCCGCGGGGCGCACGTGATCGCGATCGCCTCCGACGGGAACGAGGACATCCAGCACCACGCCGACGACGTGATCTTCGTGCCGAAAGCGCCGGCGTTCCTCTCCGCCATCCTCGCGGTGATCCCGCTGCAGCTGCTCGCCTATCGCATCGCCCGGCTCCGCGGGCTCAACGTCGACCAGCCGCGGAACCTCGCCAAGACGGTGACGGTCGAGTAGCGATGGCGGAGGAGACGACGGACCCGTTCGCGGACGGCGTGCTGCAGCCGGAAGAGCTCCAGGGCGACGCGCCGCCGGAACAGCCGTACACGTGCGCCTCCTGCGGGCTCGGGTTCGGCGACTCGAGCGAGGCGACCTGCCCCGCCTGCGGGGCGGATCTGACCCGCCCCGGCGCGCTCGTGCCCGTAGCCGGCAAGGCGTAGGATCCCCGGCGAGCTTCGCCGTCAGCGACCTCAGGGGAGTCAAATGTCACGCCGAACCGTCCTTGCCTTTACGGTGCTCGCCGCCGCGCTCGTCCTCGCGCCGGGTGCGCAGACCGCGTCGTCCGACCTCTTCTTCTCCGAGTACGTCGAGGGGTCGAGCTCGAACAAGGCAGTCGAGATCTTCAACGACACGGGGGCGTCGATCGACCTCGGCGCGCAGGGGTACAACGTCCAGATCTCCTTCAACGGGGCGGCGACGGCCGGGCTGACGATCGACCTCGTGGGAACGGTCGCGGACGACGACGTCTTCGTTCTCGCGCACTCGTCCGCGAGCGCCGCGATCCTCGCCGTCGCGGATCAGACCAACGGCTCCGGCTGGTTCAACGGCGACGACGCCGTCGTCCTGCGAAAGGGCGGGACCGTCCTCGACGTGATCGGGCAGATCGGGCTCGATCCGGGTGCGGAGTGGGGGACGGGCCCGACGAGCACGTCGGACAACACCCTGCGGCGCAAGGCGAGCGTCGTCGCGGGCGACGGGAACGGCAGCTGACGGCTTCGACCCGGCCGTCGAATGGGACGGCTTCGCCACGGACACCTTCGACGGGCTCGGCACGCACTCGACCGCGCCGCCGGCCAACGCGCCGGTCGTCCTGACGTGCCCGGCCCCGATCTCCGTCACCCAGGGCGCCGCGGCGAGCGGGACCGTGAGCGCGACCGACGCCGACGGCACCGTCACCTCCCTGACCCTCCAGTCGGTGACTCCGGCCGCAGCAGGGATCACGCTCGGGCCCGTCACGCCGGCGGCCGGCGCCGGCGGCACCGCGACCGCGACGCTGAACGTCGCCGCGACCGTCGCGGCCGGCTCGTACTCGGTCGTGGTCGCGGCGGCGAACGGCGACGCCGCGCCGCAGACCGCGACCTGCACGGCGACCGTCTCGGTGCAGACCGTGCTTCGCGTCTCGGAGGTGCAGGGTCCGGTGTCCGCGCTCGACAGCGGGCCGCTCCACCGCTCGGCGCTCGCGCCGCCGGCCGGCAACGGGACGTCGTCCACCCTCTACGACGTGCGCGGCGTGATCACCCAGAGGACGCTCGCGCGCTCCTCGTCGGGCGTGTCGCAGCATGGCTTCTTCCTCCAGGACACGCTGGCCCGGTCCGACGGCGACCCGAGCACGTCCGACGGGATCTTCGTGTTCATGGGAAGCTTCACGTCGCTCATCGGCGGTTACGTCCCGCAGGTCGGGGACGAGGTCGTCCTCCGGGCTCGCGTCTCCGAGTTCTTCAACATGACCCAGCTCTCCAGCGCGTCGCTCGTCGCGCTCGTGTCCTCGCTGGGCGATCCCGACGCGGTCGCGCCCGCCTTCGAGGCCGACCCGCCCGACGACCTCGCGGACGCGGGGCGCTACTGGGAGCGTCGCGAGGGGATGCGCGGTCGTGTCGTCGCCGGAGGGGTCGTGACGGGAGCCCGCGACGTCTTCGCGTCGACCGCCGACAGCGAGGTCTGGGTCATCCGCGGCGACTCCGACGTCGCGCAGCGCGCGAGCGCATACGAGCGTCGCGTGTTCCGCGATGCGCATCCGCTCGACGACGTCGCGGGCAGCGTGGACAACGGGAACGGCTTCCGGATCCTGCTCGGGCCGCTCGGCGTCAAGGCGACGGCGGGCAGTCAGCACGGCGTTGCTGCCACCCGCGAGAGTCTTCGACACGATGACCAGCGCCGTCGTCGGCGGTGTCGACTTCTCGTTCAACAAGTACCGGATCAACCCCTCGACCGAGCCGGCGCTCTCGCCTGGCGCCGATCCCTCGTCGAACGCGCCGCCGGCCGCTTTCTCCCGTGCGGGCGCCTACAGCGTCGCGAACTTCAACGTCGAGAACCTCTACGACTTCCGCGACGACCCGTTCGACGGGTGCGACTTCGCCGGAAACACGGGTTGCCCGGGCGTCTCGCCGCCGTTCGACTACGTCCCGGCGAGCGAGGTCCGACTACGCCGAGCATCTCGATGCACTCGCCACTGAGGTCGCGAGCGACCTCCATGCACCGGACGTCCTGCTCGTGCAGGAGGCCGAGGACCAGGACATCTGCTCGGTCTCCGGGACGACCCTCGCCTGCGGCGCGACGAACGACGCGGACGGCAAGCCCGACACGCTCCAGGAGCTCGCGCTTCGGATCTCCGCGATGGGAGGGCCGGCGTACGACGCCGCCTACGACCGCAACGGCGCGGACGACCGCGGCATCGTGGCGGCCTTCCTCTACCGCCGGGACCGCGTCGAGCTCCGGCCCCCGGCCGACGACCCGGTGCTCGGCGCAACGCCGGCCGTGGCGTACCGCGGCGCCCCGCTCGCGTACAACGCCGACGTTCAGAACCCGAAGGCGCTGAACGCCGACCTCCCGAGCGACGTCGACCTGTCGACCGGTGTCGACGGCTCGAACGTCTTCACTCGCGCCCCGCAGGTCGGGCGCTTACGCGTCTGGCGCAACGGCGTCGGGCTCGGCGCCTGGGTCGACCTCTACGCCGTCTCCAACCACTTCTCGTCGACGCCGAATGCGCGCGTCGGCCAGCGGCGGGAGCAGGCGGCGTACGTCGCGGCGATCGTCGCCGCACTCCAGGCCGTCGATCCCGACGTGCGGGTCGACGCCGGCGGCGACCTGAACGTCTTCCCGCGGCCGGACGACCCGCTCGTACCGGCGAGCGACCAGCTCGCGCCGCTGTACGACCTCGGGGTCGAGAACCTCTTCGACGTGCTGGTCGCCGAGGTCCCGGCCTCGGCGTACACGTACGTCTTCGAGGGACAGGCGCAGACGCTCGACCATCAGTTCGTAACCCCCTCGCTGGGGGACGAGCTGGAGCGGGTCCGCGTCGCCCACGTCAACGCCGACTGGCCCGCCGATCACGCCGGTGACGGGCCACGCGGCGCATCCGACCACGACCCGGTCGTCGCCCGCTTCGACCTGCCCGCCACGCTCCCGCAGCTCCAGGCGCTGCTCGACTACTACGAGGACGCGGGGCTCGTCGACGCGAAGACGGCGACGCAGCTGCGGCACCACTTGACGCAGGCCGCCCAGAAGCTCGCCCAGCGGCAACCGGGCGGCGTACCGCTCGCACCTCCAGGCGTTCATCGGCCAGGTCCGCGACAAGACGCCCAAGAGCATCGCCCCCGCGGCCTCGGCCCAGTTGATCGCCGAGGCGCAGCTCCTCCTCGCGGCATAGCTCCAATACCGACAGGCGGACGACGCCTCGTGGTGAATCACCACGAGCGTCGTCCGCCGTCGGCTCGCCCGGGCTTCCGGCGACGCCGGCCGGTGTCACCGATCTAGGCTCACGGCATGGAGACGCCGCCGTACGCGACGCGTCGCGCGTCCGTCCACCGGCTGCCCGGCGGCGCGAGCGAGGACGACCGGCTCGCGGTCGAGGAGCCGCTCGAGATCCGCGTCGGCGGTCGCCCGATCGCCGTCACGATGCGGACGCCCGGCCACGACGAGGAGCTCGCGCTCGGCTTCTGCGTGACCGAGGGGCTGCTCCCGACGGCCGCGCGGCTGCCCGACGACCTCGCGGCGAACGTCGTCGAGGTCGATGCGCCCGGGGCCGACCTCGATCGCGTCCAGCGGTCGTTCTACACCTCGTCGTCCTGCGGCGTCTGCGGCAAGGGCGCGCTCGAGGCGGTCGCGGTCGAGGCGCCGCGCGTCGAGACCGGTCTCACGGTGCCGTTCGCGGTCGTCGCGTCGCTCCCCGACCGGCTCCGCGAGGCCCAGGCCGCCTTCGCCGTCACGGGCGGCCTCCATGCGACGGGCCTGTTCGCGGCAGACGGGACGCTGCTCTGCCTTCGCGAGGACGTCGGCCGGCACAACGCGATGGACAAGGTGGTGGGGTGGGCCTTCCGCGAGACGCTGCTACCTCTCGCCGGCTCGCTCCTCTGCGTCAGCGGGCGCCTCTCCTTCGAGCTCGTGCAGAAGGCGGCGGTCGCCGGGTGCCCGATCGTCGTCGCCGTCGGCGCTCCCTCGTCACTCGCCGTCGAGCTGGGCGCAGACCGCGGCGTCACGCTGTGCGGCTTCGTCCGGGACGGTCGGGCGACGGTGTACACGGAGCCGGCCCGGATCGTCGCGTGATCCCGCTCACCGGCGTCCTCCTCGTCGGCGGGGCGTCGGAGCGGTTCGGGTCGCCGAAGGCGCTTGCCCGCTTTCGCGGGGAGCGGCTCGTCGATCGCGGCCGCAGACTGCTCCAGGAGGCCTGTGAGGAGGTCCTTCTCGTCGGAAAGGCGGCGGACGGGCTGCCGTTCGACCTGCTCGACGACGGCGAGGCCTCGCGTGCGCCCGTCCACGGGCTCGTCGCAGCGCTCCGGTCGCGCCCGGCACGACGTCGTCGTCGCCCTGCCCGTCGATGTGCCGCTCGTGACGCCGGCGGGCGCTGCGGGCCCTCGGCGAGGCGGGCGCGGTACCGGGCCTGCGGGTCCCCTTGCCGGGCGGCTATCCGCGCTCGCTCCTTCCCGTCCTCGAGGCACGGGTGGCCGCGGGGGAGCTCTCGCTGCGCGGGGTCAACCCGGCGACCCTGCCGCTGCCGGAGGGCCTGCTCGTCGACGTCGACACCGCCGAGGCGCTGCACGAGCTCGACCGGCCGGGTCACGCGGTGGTCGTCGGAGCCACCGGCATGCTCGCCGGGGCGACGCGCTCGCTCGCCGGGCGCGGGCACGTCGTCACCTCGATCGCGCGCCGTCCCGCGGAGCTCGGGCCGGGCGTCGTCTCCGCCCCGCTCGACTATCGCGACCGGGAGTCCCTCGAGGCCTGCCTCGCGGAGGCGACCCGGGAGCGGGGGCCGATCGAGCTCGCGCTCTGCTGGATCCACACCGAGGCGCCCGAGGCGCCGGGCGTCGTGGCAGCGGCGCTCGCGCCCGGGGCGCGGCTCGTCCAGGTCTTCGGGACCCGCGTCTGGCCCCTGGAGGCCGTTCCCGTCCACGTCGCGTACCGGCAGGTGCTGCTCGGCTCGACGTCCGGCCGGTGGCTGACGCACGACGAGATCTCGAGCGGCGTGCTCGCGGCGGTCGATCGGGACGGCCCGATCGCCGTCGTCGGGGAGCGGCCAGGGTAGATTGACACGAGCCCTGCGAGAGGAGGTGATGAAGATGAAGGGACGTCTCACCACGCCGCTGCTCCGTGACGGCGAGTCGCTTCGCCCGGCCTCCTGGGACGAGGCGCTCGACACCGTCGCGGCGGGATTCGCGCGGGCGCGCGAGGCGGACGCGTCGACGTCGTTCGGGATCTTCTCGTGCTCCAAGGCGACGAACGAGATGAACTTCCTGGCGCAGAAGTTCGCGCGCCAGGTGATGGCGACGAACAACATCGACTCGTGTAACCGCACCTGACACGCGCCAAGCGTCGTCGGTCTGGCGACGGTGTTCGGAGCGGGCGGCGGCACCTCGTCGTACCGCGAGATCGAGGAGACGGACGCGATCCTCCTCTGGGGCTCGAATGCCCGAGAGACGCACCCGATCTTCTTCCACCATCTCCTCGCGGGAGTGCGGAACGGCGCGCGCCTCTTCGTCGTCGATCCTCGCCGCACGTCCTCGGCCCAGTGGGCGGACCGCTGGCTCGGGCTCGACGTCGGCTCGGACATCGCCCTCTCGAACACGATGGCGCGGGAGATCATCCGCGCGGGACTCCACAACGCGCGGTTCGTCGAGCGCGCGACCGAGGGCTTCGACGCGTACGCCGCGTCCGTGGAGCCGTTCACGCTCGCCGAGGGCGAGCGTCTCACCGGGGTCCCGGCCGAGGTGATCCGGGAGACCGCGCACGTCTTCGCACGCGCCGACCGGGCGATGATCTGCTGGACGCTCGGGATCACCGAGCACCACAACGCCGTCGACAACGTCCTCGCGCTCATCAACCTCGGGCTGCTCTGCGGCCACGTCGGGCGGTACGGCTCCGGGCTCAACCCGCTTCGCGGCCAGAACAACGTCCAGGGCGGGGGCGACATGGGCGCGATCCCCAACAAGCTGCCCGGCTTCCAGGACGTCGAGCGCGACCCCGAGGCGCGGGCGCGGTTCGAGGCAGCCTGGGGGACGTCGATCCTCCCGCGCTACGGCTGGCACCTGACGCAGATGTTCGAGGCCATGAACCGCGGCGAGCTCCGGACGCTGTACGTGATCGGCGAGAACCCGGCGCAGTCCGAGGCCGACGTGAGCCACGCCCGGAAGCTCCTCGGCGCGCTCGACCTCCTCGTCGTCCAGGACATCGTCATGACCCGGACCGCGGAGATGGCCGACGTCGTCCTGCCCGGTACCGCGTCCTGGTGCGAGGCCGAGGGCACCGTCACGAACAGCGAGCGCCGCGTCCAACGGGTGCGCAAGGCGCTCGACCCGCCCGGGGAGGCCCGGGACGACACGTGGATCCTCTCCGAGCTCGCGCGGCGGCTCGGTCACGACTGGGGGTATCCGAGCGCCGAGGAGATCTGGGACGAGTGCCGCGCGCTCTCGCCGATGCACCGGGGGATGCGCTACGACCGGCTCGAGGCGCTGCGCGGGATCCAGTGGCCGTGCCCCGACGAGGAGCATCCCGGCTCCCCGTTCCTCCACGGTCGCCTCTGGGCCGAGCCTGTCGAGGGCCCGCGGGCGCCCTTCAGCGTCGTCGAGGCGAAGCCGCCGTTCGAGGCGCTCGATGCCGAGTACCCGATCCGCCTCACGACGGGGCGGCGGCTCGAGTCCTTCAACACCGGCGCGCAGTCGAACCGCTACCGCTCGCCGCTCCACCGCGGCGAGTCCCTCGACCTCTCGCCCGAGGACGCCGAGCGGCTCCGGGTCTCCGAGGGCGAGGTCGTGCGCGTCTCGTCGCGGCGCGGCTCGGTCGAGGCGCCCGTTCGGATCGATCCCGCGCTGCGCGCGGGGCTGGCGTTCATGACCTTCCACTTCCCCGACGAGGTCGACGTGAACCAGCTCACGATCGACGCGACGGATCCCAAGTCGGGGACGGCGGAGTTCAAGGCCGCTGCGATCCGCGTCGAGAAGCTGGCCGAGGCGCCCGTTGCTGTAGAAACCGCAGTCGGTGAGCCTGCCCACGCCTCCGTCTAGATGGATCTGAAGCTCGTCCCGCATGCGGAGCCGACCGCGGCCGAGCGTGCGGCGCTGGACGACGTGCTCGGTGCGCCCGCGTCCGGCTGGGAGGGTGGCGCGCGCGAGACGGGCGCCGAGGGCAATACCGCCGCCGGGGGGCACGAGGCGCGCGAGCGCCGCCATCTCCTCCTGCCGGCGCTCTGGGCGCTGCAGGACCGGATCGGCTGGATCAGCCCCGGAGGGCTCAACGAGATCTGCCGCCGCCTCACCGTCCCACCCGCGGACGCATACGGCGTCGCCACCTTCTACGCGCTTCTCGCGCTCGAGCCGCGGCCGCCGCGCGTCGTCCACGTCTGCGAGGACGTCGCGTGCCGCTGCCACGGGTCGGAGGAGCTGATCGCGCAGCTCGAGGAGCGGTTCGGGACGGAGGGCGAGCTCTCCGGCGACGGGTCCGCGACGTGGTACCGGAGCCCGTGCCTCGGGCAGTGCGACCGGGCGCCGGCCGCGCTCGTCGCGGTCGCGGGGGAGGCGCCGCTCGACCGCGCGCAGGCGCCGACGACCGCGGCCGACGTCCTCGGCCTGCTCGCGGGCGGCGAGCCGGCACCGCCGCCCCGCGCGGCGCTCCCGCAGGCGGGCGACCCCTCGCTGCGGCTGCTTCGCCGTGTCGGCCCGGTCGACCCCGCGAGCCTCGACGACTACCGCGCCCACGGCGGCTATGCGGCCCTCCGGCGTGCGGTCGAGCTGGGCCCGGAAGGCGTTCTCCGCGAGGTGAAGGACTCGAAGCTCCTCGGCCGAGGCGGGGCAGCATTCCCGACCGGCGTGAAGTGGGAGGCGGTCGCGCGCCAGCCGGCCCGGCCGCACTACCTCGTCTGCAACGCGGACGAGTCGGAGCCGGGGACGTTCAAGGATCGCGCGCTCATGGAGGGCGATCCCTTCGCGCTCGTGGAGGCGATGACGATCGCCGCGTACGCGACGGGCTGCGAGCGCGGCTTCCTGTACCTCCGGGGCGAGTATCCCGCGGCGCAGCACGCCCTCGAGCACGCGCTCGCCGAGGCGCGGCGGCGCGACCTCCTCGGCCCCGACGTGATGAGGGAGGGATTCGCATTCGACGTCGAGATCCGTCGCGGTGCCGGCGCCTACATCTGCGGCGAGGAGACCGCGATCTTCGAGTCGATCGAGGGATACCGCGGCGAGCCGCGGAACAAGCCACCGTTCCCCGTCGAGGTCGGGCTGTTCGGGAAGCCCACCGTGGTCAACAACGTCGAGACGCTCGTCAACGTCATCGACGTCGTCCTCGGCTCGGGGCCCGCCTTCGCCGGAACCGGAACCGACGGCTCCGCGGGGACGAAGCTGCTCTGCCTCTCCGGGCACGTCGCGCAACCCGGCACGTACGAGGTCGGCTTCGGCGCAACCCTCCGCGCAGTGCTCGACCTCGCCGGCGGCGTCCCGGGCGGCAAGGCGCTCCAGGCGGTCCTGATGGGCGGCGCGGCTGGGAGCTTCCTCGGGCCCGACGACCTCGACGTCCCGCTCACCTTCGAGGGCGCACGCGAGGCTGGGACGACACTCGGCTCGGGGGTCGTGCTCGTGCTGGACGAGACGGTCGACCTGCCGCGGCTCCTGCAGCGGCTCGCGGCGTTCTTTCGCAACGAGTCGTGCGGGCAGTGCGTCCCCTGTCGCGTGGGGACGGTGCGCCAGCAGGAGGCGCTCGCGCGCCTCGTCGCCGGAGAGCCGCGCGGCGGCGTCGACCGCGAGCTGGCGCTCATCGCCGAGGTCGGGCAGTGCATGCGCGATGCGTCCATCTGCGGGCTCGGGCAGACCGCCTCCAGCGCGGTCGAGTCCGCCATCCGACGGCTCCACGTCTTCCAGGGCGATCCGGCATGACCGAGCTCCTCGCACCGCGGCGGATGGTCGAGCTCGAGGTCGACGGCCAGGCGGTGAGCGTCTTCGAGGGCTCGACGATCCTCGACGCCTGCTCGAAGCTCGGTATCTCGACGCCGACCCTCTGTTACGGCGAGACGCTGCAGCCGGCGAACGTCTGCCGCGTCTGCGTCGTCGAGCTCGAGGGAGCCCGGGTGCTCGCTCCCGCGTGCTCGCGCAGGGCGGAGGCCGGGATGAAGGTGCTGACGGACTCCGAGCGGGTTCGGCTCTCCCGGAAGCTCGTGATGGAGCTTCTCGCGTCGTCGGTCGACCTGTCCACGACGCCGGTCGCCCCGGAATACCTCGCGCGGTACGACGCGGAGCCCGAGCGGTTCGGCCCGCCCGCGCCGCCGGACGGCGACCGAGACCGTGCGCGCACCGGCCACCACGTCGAGCCGGACGGACGGACGGCGGCGACGGTGCACGTTCCCGTCAAGGTCGACAACGAGCTCTACGTGCGCGACTACGCCAAGTGCATCCTCTGTTACAAGTGCGTGGACGCCTGCGGCGAGCAGTACCAGAACACGTTCGCGATCCACGTCGCCGGACGCGGCTTCGACGCCCGGATCTCGACCGAGCTCGCGACGCCGCTCCCGGAATCGGCGTGCGTCTACTGCGGCAACTGCATCGCCGTCTGCCCGACCGGCGCGCTCATGTTCCGCTCGGAGTTCGAGCTTCGCGAGGCGGGTGAGTGGCGCGAGGACGAGCAGACCGTGACGGAGACGATCTGCCCGTACTGCGGCGTGGGCTGCTCCCTCGAGCTCCACGTCCAGGACAACGAGATCGTGAAGGTGACGAGCTCCGACGATCACGACGTCACCCGCGGGAACCTCTGCATCAAGGGCCGCTTCGGCTTCCAGCACGTCCACGCTCGCGAGCGCTAGCCCCTTCGCTGCTCGGCTCCCGGTGGGACATCGACCTCGCCGCTCGCGACGAGAGCCTCGGTCCCGTCTCCCGTGACGACACGCAGCCGTCCGTCCACGGCGATTCCGGCCGCCGTCCCGGCGATGCTTCCGACCGTGACGGTCTTCCCGCGCAGAGCGTCCCGGCGCTCGAGCTCGGGCAGCAGCGGCCCGAGCCCGTCCCGGAGCCATGCGTCGTAGCGCTGCTCCAGCCGGAGGAGGAGGTCGGCGAGCAGTCCGGCCCGGTCGTGCTCGCGGCCTGTGAGGCTGCGCAGCGAGGTCGGGGTCGTCCGCGCGTCGGCGGGCAGCGCGCCCTCGGCCTGGTTGACGTTGACGCCGATACCGCAGATGACGGCGCCGTCGGTTCCCTCGAGGAGGATCCCGGCCAGCTTGCGGCCGCCGGAGAGCACGTCGTTCGGCCACTTGATCGCCACGTCGGTCGCACCGGCGCTCTCGGCCGTCGCGACGAGGGCCACGGCGCAGACGAGCGAGAGCTGGGCTGCCACGGCGGCCCGCGCGGCGGCCGTAGGAGCAGTGAACAGAGCAGCGCTGCGCCTGGCTCGTCGTTCCAACCGCCTGCCGAGGCGCCCGCGCCCGGCGGTCTGGTGCTCGGCGACTGCGATCGAGCCCTCCGGCAGCCCCGCCTCGCGCAGTACGTCCTGCGTCGACGGGCACGAGTCGCGACCAGAGGTAGGGCTCGCCGAGACGCCCGCGCAGGAGCGGGAGAACGCGCTCGGCGGTCAAGGGCTTGTGACTGATCGTCACAAGTCTCTACTCGTCGCCCGGTCGCGTGCGGTGCCGCTTCACGACGGAACGGCGTCGCTTCCCCTCGAGGCGGCGCTCGCGCGAGGCCTTGGTCGGCCGGGTCGCGACGCGTCGGCGCTCGACGTGCAGTGCCTCGGCGAGCTTCACGACGAGCCGCTCGACGGCCAGCTCGCGATTGCGGGCCTGGCTCCGCTCGTCCTGGGCGACGGCCCGGAGCACCGCTCCCGCCTTCCGGACGACGCGGTGCTTCTGCCGCTCCGTGAGGGACGGCGAGGCCTCGACGTCGAACACGGCCTCGACGCGGGTCTCGGACGTGTTCGCGTGCTGCCCGCCCGGACCGGACGAGCGGGACACGCGAAGCTCGACCTCCTCCCTGCCGATGGAGACCGAGCGCGTGACCCGAATAGACTCCCCGGCCATGGCGTGCATTCTCCTGGACGTCGACGGGGTGCTGCACGTCTCCGGGGTCGCGATCCCGGGCGCGCCGGAGGCGGTCGCACGACTCCGGGAGTCCGGCCACACGCTGCGGTTCGTCACGAACAACTCGACGCGGCCGCGCGCACAGCTGACCGCGGAGCTGGCCGGGCTCGGCTTCGAGCTCACGGAGGAGGAGCTCCAGACCACAGCGCGCACCGCGGCGCGTGAGCTCGCCGGGAAGCGCGTGTTCGCCCTCGTGATGAGCGGCGTCGTGCCCGACCTCGAGGGGCTCGAGCTGGTCGGCGAGGGCTCCGACGCGGTTCTAATCGGCGGCTGCGACGAGACGCTCGAGCCGAACCAGGTCTTCAGCTACATGAACCTCGCCCGGGCGTTCGGCGAGATCCAGATGGGTGCCGATCTCTACTGCCTGCACAAGAACCGCTGGTGGCAGACGGCGAGAGGACCGATGCTCGACGCAGGCTCGTTCGTCGCGGGGCTCGAGTACGCGACGGGAGTCGAGGCGACCGTGCTCGGGAAGCCGAGCCCTGCGTACTTCGCGGCGGCGCTCGACGCGCTCGGCGCGGAGCCGGAGCTCACGTGGCTCGTCGGTGACGACGCCGAGTCCGACGTCCGCGCGGCCCAGCTCTTCGGCATGCGGACCGCGCTCGTGCGCACCGGCAAGTTCCGGCCCGACACCCTCGAGCAGCTCGACGTGACGCCCGACGTCGTCCTCAGCTCGATCGCCGACCTGCCCGACTGGCTCGAGCGAGCGCTCTGAGCAGTGCACGTCCGGGTCGGAACCGATCTGATCGAGATCGAGCGGATCAGGCTCGCCCTCGAACGACCCGGGTTCCGCGACCGCTGCTTCACGCCCGACGAGCAGGCGTACTGCGAGACGCGCCGCAACCCCGCGGAGTCCTACGCCGCGCGGTTCTGCGGCAAGGAGGCGGTCGGGAAGGCGCTCGGTTGCGGCGTGCTCTTCACGTGGAAGGAGATCGAGATCGTCGGCCCGCCGAAGCCCGGCGTGACGCTCACGGGGAAGACCCTGCGCTGGGCCGAGCGGGTCGGCCTGCGCGAGATCGACGTCTCGCTGACACATTCGCACACGATGGCGGGCGCGGCGTGCGTGGCCGACCTCGCCTCTCCGCCCACGCGCCCCGCGGCTGCGGCGCCGTGATGCACGAGCCGCTCTACTCCGCCGACGAGATGCGGGCCGCGGAAGAGCGTCACCCCGGCTTCCCGGAGACCGCCGGCGAGCTGATGGAGCGGGCCGGAGCAGCCGTCGCGGACGAGGCGCTGCGGTCGTACCCGGACGCACGGCGATTCGCCGTCGTGTGCGGAGGGGGCGCCAACGGCGGCGACGGCCGGATCGCGGCGCGGATCCTTCGCGAGCGGGGCCGCGACGCGGTCGAGAGCGACGAGCTCGCAGGCGCGGACATCGTGATCGACGCGCTCTTCGGCACGGGCTTCCGGGGTACGCCGAGGCCGGAGGCGGCCGCCCGGATCGCGCGGCTCAACGAGAGCCGGCTGCCGGTGCTCGCCGTCGACATGCCCTCCGGGGTCGACGCGTCGACGGGCGAGATCGCGGACGACGCCGTGCGCGCGGACATGACGGTGACCTTCCACGGGCCGAAGGTCGGGCTCGCCGTCGCTCCCGGCCGGTTCTCGGCCGGTCGTGTCGTGGTGGCGGACATCGGGCTCGACCCGGTGCCGACAGCCGTCGTGCGGGCGACGCCTGCGGTGCTCGCGCTCGTCCCCCGCCGGGGCTCGCGCGACACGAAGTTCTCCGCGGCGGTCCTCGTCGTCGGCGGCGCTCCGGGCACCACCGGCGCGGCGGTTCTCACCGCGAGGGCGGCCCTTCGCGCGGACGCGGGGTACGTCACGCTCGCCGTCCCGACCGAGGTGCTGCCCGTCGCGGAGAGCCTCGCCCTCGAGCCGGTCAAGCGGGGGTTCGACCACGACTCGGCGCTCGACACGCTGGCCTCCGACCTCGAGCGAGCCGGGGCTGTCGCGATCGGGCCCGGTCTGGGGCGCGCGAGCGAGGCGCAGGCACTCGTGCGAGCGCTGCTCGAGGCGACACGCGTCCCGGCCGTCGTCGATGCAGACGCCCTCTTCGCCCTCGAGCCCGTGGATCGGGAGGCGCCGGTCGTCCTCACCCCGCACGCAGGCGAGCTCGCGCGCCTGCTCGGGATGGAGTCGGACTGGGTGTCCGCGCACCGGCTGGAGGCGGCCGTCCGAGGCGCGGAGCGGTTCGCGGCGGTCGTCGTCCTCAAGGGTGCCGACACGATCGTCGCCGAGCCCGGGGGCCGAACGGTCGTGTGCGACACCGGCCCCCCGTCGCTCGCGACGGCCGGGACGGGTGACGTGCTGACGGGCGTGATCGGCGCCTTTCTCGCGAAGGGCCTCGAGGCGACCGATGCGGCGATCGCCGGTGCCGTCGCCCACGGGCTCGCCGCGCGCGCCGTCCCGTTTCAGGCGGGGCTGATCGCCTCCGACGTGCTCGAGACGCTGCCCTCCGTCCTGGAGGCGTGAAGAATGAGCGTCGTGCGCTCTCGCGTGACGATCGACCTCGGCGCGATCAGGGACAACACCGCAGCCCTGATCCACGTCCTCGAGCGCGCCGAGCTGTGGGCGGTGGTCAAGGCGGACGGCTACGGGCACGGCGCCGTCGATGTCGCCCGCGCGACGCTCGACGAGGGCGCGTCGGCGCTCTGCGTGGCGACCGTCGGCGAGGCACTGCCGCTCAGGGCGGCGCTTCCCGATGTCCGGCTCGTCGTGCTCGGGCCGACGAGGCCCGAGGACGTGCCGGTCGCGCGGGATGCGTCGCTGGAGCTCACTGCGACGGACGAGCGTCTGCCGGAAGGCGTCCGCCTGCATCTCAAGCTCGACACGGGGATGGGGCGGTGGGGGCTCGGCGAGCTGGGCGTCCCCGGCCCGAACGTCGTGGGACTGATGACGCACCTCGCAACCGCCGACTCGGACGGCGCCTTCGTCGCCGACCAGCTCGAGCGATTCCTGCGCGCGACCGAGGCGTATGCCGGCGTCTTCACCCGGCACGTCGCGAACAGCGCCGCGGCGCTGACACACGGCGAGACGCGCCTCGACGCCGCACGGTGCGGGATCGCGCTCTACGGGATCGACCCGTTCGGGGAGGAGGCCGCCCGGTTCGGGCTGCGCCCGGCCCTCCGCTGGGAGTCGGAGATCGCGCAGGTGCGCCTGCTTCGCCCAGGAGACTCGACCGGGTACGGTCGCCGCTTCGTGGCAGCGGCAGAGACGTGGGTCGGGATCGTGCCCGTGGGCTACGCGGACGGATTCCGCCGCGACCTCACGGGCGCCGAGCTGCTCGTCGCGGGGCGGCGCGTGGCCGTGGTCGGGACCGTCTCGATGGACGCGCTCGCCGTCGCGCTCCCCGGCCCGGTGGAGCCCGGGACCCCGGTGACGCTTGTCGGCGACGGCATCACGCTCGAGGAACATGCGCGAGTGGCCGACACGATCGCCTACGAGCTCGCGTGCGGCATCAGGGCCGGGACCGGCCGGACCACGCGCGTGGTGCGCGATGTCTGACCGCGTCGAGCAGCGCCGGCTGCTCCAGGCCGAGCGTCACGACGAGCTCGTCGCCCGGCTGCAGCGCTTGCTCGCCCCCCTCTCCGGCGACGAGCGCGCGCTCGACGTCGGCTGCGGGACGGGCGCGCTCGCCTATGCACTCGCCCCGCTCACAGGTCACGTCGTCGGCGTCGACGCCGACGAGTCGTATCTCGCGGCGGCGCGGGAGGCCGCGCCGGCCGCGTGCACGTTCGTGGCCGGTGACGCCGAGGCGCTTCCGTTCGCCTACGGCGACTTCGACCTCGTCGGCTGCCTGCGCGTCCTGCATCACGTTCGCCGGCCCGAGCTCGTGGTCGCGGAGCTGGCGCGGGTGACGCAGCGGGGCGGCCGCATCCTGATCGCCGATCAACTCGGCGACGTCGACCCGATCCGAAGCCTCGAACGGGACCGGTTCGAGCACGCGCGGGATCCGAGTCACACCCGCCTCCTGCCTGACGCGGACATCCGCGGCTTTCTCGAGGCGAACGACCTCGTCGTGACGACGAACGAGATCGTGCGCGAGCGCCGTGAGCGTGAGCGCTACCTCGACCTCGTCGGGCTCGAGGGCGAGGAGCGCGAGCGGGTCGCGCGGATGGTTCCCGAGAGCTTCGAGGTCGAGCTGGGGTGGTACGTCGCACGCAAGTCGTAGCACTGCGGCCGTGCGTCACGAGGACATCCCTCGGAGTAGTCAGCGTGACACCTCCGTGGTAGTCTGGTTGGCGCATTGATCGTCGACGTCAACCCGTTCGTCTATTCACGGCCCGTGCCGCCGGAGGACGTGGTCGACCGCGACGACGAGGTCCGGCAGCTTCTGCGGAACGCGGTCGGCGGCCACTACGTGCGGCTCTACGCCCCGCGCAAGTACGGCAAGACGAGCCTTCTGACGCGCGCCCTCCACGACGGCGAGCGGGACGAGGGCCTCGTCCCCGTGCTCGTCGACCTCTACCGCGTCTCGTCCGTCGCGGACGTGACCGTGAGGCTCGAGCGGGCCTACGCGAAGCAGCTGAAGGGCGAGGTGCGACGGCGGGTCGAGTCGTTCCTCCAGCGAACGGGCGTCGGTCTCTCGCTCGGCGCGTTCGGGATCAGCGCGCGCCTGCAGCTCGAGCCGACGCGGGATCCGCTTCCGGCCCTCCATGCCCTGCTCGAGCTGCCGCTCCGGCTGGAGGCGTCGGGCGGCTACCGCGCCTTCATCGCGTTCGACGAGTTCCAGGACATCGGCCGCATCGAGGGCCTCGACGGCCTGCTTCGCAGCCACATCCAGCACCACGGCGACGTCGCCTCGTACGTCTTCGCCGGCTCCGAGCCGGCCCTGATGAGGCTCCTGTTCGAGACGAAGGACCGGCCGCTCTACGGCTCGGCCGTGCCGATGCGCCTCGGACGGCTCGCCGATGTCGATCTCGCGACGTACGTGGCGCAACGCTTCGAGCTCACCGGCCGGGACGTCGGTGAGGCGCTCAACCCGCTGCTCGCCGCGGCGCGCGGGCACCCGCAACGGGCGATGCTCCTCGCCCACCGCCTCTGGGAGATCGTCGCGCCCGCCGCCGAGGCGACGCTGGACGACTGGGATGCCGCCCGCGCGGCGGCGATGCGCGAGCTCGAGCCGGAGTTCGACGCCCAGTGGCGCGGGCTCGACACCTCCGAGCAGAAGACGCTGAGGTCCCTCGTGCTCGGGGACGGGTCGGCCTACCGCACTGCCGCTCTCCGCCGGCTCGAGCTGACGAAGGACGTCGTCCGGCGGGCGCTGCCCCGCCTCGCGGCGACGGCCGAGATCGAGGAGCGCGAGCAGGGCGGCTTCGCGATCGTCGATCCGCTCTTCGCCGCGTGGGTCGCCGGGCTCAACGACCGCGCCGGCGACGAGGGGCCTTTCTGACCTACACGGCGCCCGGCTTGTAGTCGGACATGCTCGAGAAGCGGCCGAGGAGCCCAGGGGCGAGCGCCTGCAGGATCGAGATCAGCCGGTAGGGGAACCACGGCACCGTGATCTCGCGCTTGTCCTTCTCGACGGCGGTGAGAACGGCTTCCGCGACGCGTGGGGCCTGGATCACGAACCGGCCGAGGAGCGGGCTCCTGAGCACGCCCTTCTGCGGGAAGCCCTCGGTCTCGACGAAGCCGGGCAGGACGGCGTGAACGGAGATCCCGCTGCCCCGCAGCACCGCCGCGAGCGACCGGGAGAACGCCAGCTGGGCGTGCTTCGATGCGGCGTAGGCCCCCGCGGGCGCGAAGGCGGTCGTCCCGGCGACGGAGACCAGGTTGACGACGTGCGCACCGCCGCTCGCGGCCGCCGCCTGCAGGCCCGGCATGAACGCCCGTGTGCACCAGACGCCGCCGAGGTAGTTGACCTCCATCACGCGCCGGACGAGATCCTGGTCGACCGAGAGGTACGAGCCGCGCGCCGGCATCCCGGCGTTGTTCACGAGCAGGTGGATCGCAGGGTGTCGTTCGAGGACCCGGGCGGCGGTCGCCTCGACCGCGTCCCGATCGGCGATGTCGCAGAGCTCCACCTCGCCTCCGAGCTCCGCTGCGATCGCGCGCAGGCGGTCCTCGCGCCGGGCGACCAGGACGCAGCGCCAGCCCTTCTGCGAGAGAAGCCGGGCGATCGCCTCCCCGATGCCCGACGAGGCGCCCGTCACGACCGCGACGCGCTGAATGTCGTCACCGTCCCCAGATTGATCTCGACCGTGTCCCGGATGTCTTCCGCATAGCCGCCGGCGAGCGTAACGCAGACCGGCACGCCCGCCTTCCGCAACGTGTCGCGCACCAGCACGTCTCGCGCGAGCAGGCCGCGCTTCGTCACCGAGAGCCGGCCGAGGCGATCCCCCTCGTACGGGTCGGCTCCGGCCAGGACGAAGCAGAGCTCGGCGCGAGCCCGACGGACTGCCTCCGGCAGGACGCGCTCGAGCTCGGCGAGGTACCGGTCGTCGGAGGTGCCGTCGGGGAGCTCCACCTCGAGGTCCCCCGGAACCCGTCTGAAGGGGTAGTTGCGGAAGCCGTTGAGCGAAAGCGTGAACGCATGCGCGTCTCCGGCGAGGAGCGCGTGCGTCCCGTCTCCCTGGTGGACGTCGAGGTCGACGACGAGCACCCGCCCGACCCGACGCTCGGCACGGAGCGCGCGCAGGGCGGTGACGACGTCGTTGAAGACGCAGAAGCCGCGGCCGACCTCGGCGAACGCATGGTGGGTCCCGCCGCCGAGGTTCATCGCGACCCCGTCGGTGAGCGCGGTCCGCGCCGCCAGGATCGTCGCGCCTGTCGCCCGACGCGACCGCTCGACGAGCTCGGGAGACCATGGCAGCCCCAGCGCGAGCTCCTCGCGTCGCTCGAGACGTCCCGACCGGACGCGCACCACCCAGTCGTCCGAGTGGGTTCGGCGAAGCTCGTCCCAACCAGCCGCGTCGGCGTCGCGCACCTCGACCCCGGACAGCCGCTCCGCACCCTCTCGCACGAGCCGGTACTTCCCGAGCGGGAAGCGATGTCCCTTCGGGAGGGGATACGTGTAGACATCGTGGGCGAAGGCGCGCACCGGCGAGGCCACGCTACTCGGGGCGCAGTAGGATCGCCGGATGCCGGGCAGGCTCGACGGAAAGCAGGCGCTCGTCCTCGGGGTCGCGAACAAGCGCTCGATCGCGTGGGCGATCGCGGAGCGGCTCGCGGCCGAGGGCGCGCAGCTCGCCTTCACGTTCCAGGGGGAGCGGATCGAGAAATCGGTGCGCGACCTGGCCGCGACGGTCGACACGAAGCTCGTGACCGCGTGCGACGTCCGCTCGGACGACGACCTCGACCGGGTCTTCGACCAGACGGCGGATGCATTCGGGGGCGGGCTCGACCTGCTCGTGCACTCGGTCGCGTTCGCGGCCGCCGAGGACCTCGAGGGCCGCTTCGTCGACACGCCGCGCGATCGCTTCTGGATGGCGGTGGACATCAGCGCGTACTCGCTCGTCGCCTGCGCCCGCCGCGCGGAGCCGCTCATGACCGCCCGCGACGGCGGCTCGATCGTGACGATGACCTACCTCGGCGGCGTCCGCGCGGTGCCGCACTACAACGTCATGGGCGTCGCGAAGGCGACCCTCGACGCCTCGATGCGCTACCTCGCCTGGGACCTGGGTCAGAAGGCGATCAGGGTCAACGCGATCTCGGCGGGACCTGTGCGGACCCTGGCGGCGCGCTCGATCGCAGGCTTCACGACGATGGAGGAGATGTTCGAGCAGCGGGCGCCGCTGCACCGTCACATCGATGCCGCCGACTGCGGCGCCGCCGCGGCGTACCTCCTCTCCGACGATGCGAAGAACGTGTCCGGCACGACGCTCTACGTCGACGCCGGGTACCACGCGATGGGGATGTAGACGTCCGGCTCAGACCGCCGGTGGCTCGGGCGAGGGAGTCGGCTCCGTGGCCGGCTGCTGTGGCTCGGGGTCCGGCACCGGGTCGGGCATCGGCGACGGGATCGGGTCCGGTGAGGGCGCCGGATCCGGGAGATCGGGCGTGGGTGGCGGCTGCGGCATCTGTGTCATGCCCGGAGGGTGCCCGGCGGCGGCAGGCGCGAAACCACGGTTTGCCCGGCCTGCCAGGGGTAGACGGCCTCACCCGGGCGCGAACTGACGTGAGCGTCCCCGGAGCTGCATGCTGACCATCCTCGAAGGCTCGACGTTCTGCATCTGCGACGAGAGCGGCGACATCCGCGGAGGGACGTCGGGGCTTTTCGCCGAGGACACGCGCTACCTCGCCCGCTTCGAGCTCCGCCTCGACGGGAAGCGGCCGCTCCTGCTCTCCTCGGGGCGCGTCGAGTACTTCTCGGCCGCGTTCTTCCTGCGAAACGACGTGACGGACGGCCTCGGCCAGGACGTCGTCTCGATCGACAGGCGACGGTTCGTGGGCGCGGCCGGCATGGCCGACACGCTCCGGCTCCGAAACGAGGGCATGGAGGCGGTCTCGTTCCATCTCGGGATCGCCCTCGAGTCCGACTTCGCGGACATCTTCACCGTCAAGGAGCGCGACTTCGCGCTCGGTCAGCCGGACACCGCTCCCGCCTTGCCACCGAGCGCAGGCGGCGAGCGGGACGAGAGCGGGCGGCAGATCGTGCTCGCGCCGACGAGCGGGAGCGAGCGGACACAGATCCTCCTCTCGCGGCCGTGTGCGGCGTACGCGAACGGCGAGGCGGGATTCGACGTCGAGCTCGAGCCCGGAGACGTCTGGCAGCTCCGCGTCGACGTCGCTCCCTCACCCGAGGGGCACGTCGCAGCACCACCGATCGTGGAGGTTCGCTTCGGCACCGAGCTCGAGCACGTGCGCGAGTCGCTGCTGGCCTGGCGCCTGCGGGTGCCGCGCGTGCGATCTGAGTGGCAGGACGTCGAAGCGACGATCGGCCGCTCGGTGGCGGACCTGGCGTCCCTGCGGATGCGGACCCGGGGAACCCTGGGCCGGCTGCCCGCCGCCGGCATGCCGTGGTTCATGACGGTGTTCGGTCGCGACACGATCATCACGTGCCTGCAGACCTTCATGTTCGGCGCGGAGCTCGCGCGAAGCGCGCTCGAGGCCCTCGCGGCGCTCCAGGCGACGGACGACGACCCGGCGATCGACGCCGAGCCCGGGAAGATCGTCCACGAGCTCCGTCGCGGCCGGGGCGCCGAGGCGTGGTTCGCGCGGTACTACGGGACGGTCGACGCGACGCCGCTCTACCTCGTGCTTCTCTCCGAGACGTGGCGCTGGACGCGCGACGTCGAGTTCGCGCGCGCTCTCCGGGAGCCGGCATGTCGCGCCCTCGAGTGGATCGACCGCTGGGGCGACCGCGACGGAGACGGCTTCGTCGAGTACGAGCGGCGCTCGCCGCGTGGGCTCGTCAACCAGTCGTGGAAGGACTCCGGAGACTCGCAGCGCTTTGCGGACGGATCCGCGGCCGAGCCTCCGATCGCGCCGGCGGAGGTGCAGGGCTACGTCTACGACGCAAAGGTCAGGCTCGCCGAGGTCGCCCGCGAGGCGTGGGACGACGTGGCGCTCGCCGCGCGACTCGAGCGAGAGGCGGCCGAGCTCCGCCGGCGCTTCCACGCCGCCTTCTGGATCGACGGGCAGAACGGCTTCTATGCCCTGGCGCTCGACGGTCGCAAGCGCCCCGTCGACTCGCTCTGCTCGAACATCGGCCACCTGCTCTGGAGCGGAATCGTGCCGGACGAGCACGCCGCCGACCTCGCGGAGCGGCTGCTGTCGAGCGACCTGTGGACCGGGTGGGGGATCCGCACGATGTCCGCGTCGGACCGCGCATACAACCCGCTCGCCTACCACCGGGGGACCGTCTGGCCGCACGACACCTCGCTCGCGGCCGCAGGCCTTGCCCGGTACGGGTTCTGGGAGGAGTGCGCCACGATCGTCCGCGCGCTCTTCACGGCCGCGGGGTCGTTCGACTGGGCGCTGCCCGAGGTCTTCGCCGGCTTCAGCAAGCGCGAGACGCCGTTCCCCATCGCTTATCCGACGGCCGCGCGCCCACAGGCATGGGCCGCCGGCGCGCCCGTCCTCTGCCTCCAGCTCCTCCTCGGCCTGCGCCCCGACAGGGCCGCGGCGCGCCTCGTCTCGGACGCACCGGAGGGGTTCCCCGACTGGGCCGGGGAGATCGACGTGCGTGGCGTGCCGGCGCTCGACGCGACGTGGGACGTCCACGCGAGCCCGGGCGGCAAGGTCGAGGTGACGCCGACCGCGGACCGCGGACGGCCGCACCGGTGAGCGCCGCCCGTGACCGCGACCTCGACGCGGTCCGCCGGGAAGCGTCGACGTGCACGCGCTGCGACCTCTACCGCAATGCGACGCAGACCGTCTTCGGGGAAGGGCGGACCGCTGCGCCGCTCATGCTCGTCGGCGAGCAGCCGGGCGACGAGGAGGACGAGGCAGGGAGGCCGTTCGTCGGTCCCGCGGGGCGGCTCCTGCGCACCGTCCTGGACGAGGCCGGCCTCGCGGAGCGGCAGCTCTACGTCACGAACGCCGTCAAGCACTTCAAGTGGAAGCCGCGCGGCACCCGCCGGATCCACGACAAGCCGAACTGGTCGGAGATCCGCGCGTGCGACCACTGGCTCCGCCTGGAGCTCGCGCACGTCCGTCCCTCCCTCCTCGTCTGTCTCGGAGCGACGGCGACACAGGCGCTGCTCGGCCGCGACGCCCGCGTCACGGCGCTCCGCGGGCGCGTCCTCGAGCAGCAGGAGCTCGGTGCGCCGCTGATCGTCACGATCCACCCCTCGGCAGTGCTGCGCGGCGGCGAGCGCCGCGCAGAGCTCCGGGCCCAGCTCCAGGCGGACCTCGTGACCGCCCGGGACGTGCTTCGGGAGCTGACCCGCGCCTGAGCAGATGGCCCGGCGCCGTTTGAGCTGACGTCGGCCCGGATATCACCTCAGCGTGAGCGCGGCATTCGGCCCGTCGATCGCGGGCTTCCCCGCGCTCGTCGCCATCGTCGCCGGGCTGGCCGTTCTCGTGGCGGCGACCGTCGTGGCGAGACAGGACGGGGCGCCGTACAGCGCCGCACTCGTCTACCTCCTCTTCGGGGCCGGCATTGCCGCCCTGCTCGGGGTCTTCGACGTCGAGTGGGTCGACCCGATCGACCACGCCGGGGGTGTGAAGTACGTGGCCAGTGCGGTGATCGTGATCGCCCTCTTCGCGACCGGGATCAGGATCGATCGCGAGCTTGCCTGGACGCAGTGGGGGTCCGTGACCCGGCTCCTGCTCTGCGCGATGCCGATCGCCATCGCCGCGACGGCCGTGCTCTGCGCCGTGCTGCTCGACGTCGGGCTCGGGATCGCGCTCCTGATCGCCTCGCTGCTCGCGCCGACCGATCCCGTGCTCGCCGGCGAGATCGGTGTCGGTCCGCCGGGTGAGGAACGTGAGCGCGAGGAGCGGTTCGCGGTGACCGGCGAGGCCGGGCTCAACGACGGCCTCGCGCTCGTGGGCGTGACGCTCGCCCTCGTCTTCGTCGAGCCGGCGCGCGGCTCGCTCGCCCGCTGGCTCGTCCTCGACGTGGCCTACTCGCTGCTCGCGGCGCTCGCGGTCGGCCTCCTCCTCGGCAGGGCCGTCGCCTGGCTCGCGGTCCGCGAGCGCGACCGGGAGCGGCTCGAGCCGCGCCTCGATCCCTTCGTCGGCTTCGGCGCCGCCTTCGTGCTCTACGGCGCCGCCGAGGCGATCGCGGCGAACGGGTTCGTCGCCGTCTTCGTGGGCGCCCTCGCCTTCGGCCGCTACGAGCGGCGGCACGAGCTGAACCGGGGCGTGTTCGAGGGGCTCGAGCGCAGCGAGCGCCTCGGCGAGCTGGCCGCGCTCGTGCTGCTCGGCAGCATGCTCTCGCTCGACGCGCTTCTCTCGATCGGCATCGGCGCCTGGGCGGTCGCGCTCGCTCTCGTGTTCGTCATCCGCCCCCTCAGCGTCCTCATCGCCTTCGTCGGCAGCCCCGGCACCCGTGCCGAGCGGGGCTTCCTCGCGTGGTTCGGCGTCCGCGGCCTCGCCTCGCTGTACTACGCGGCGGCGATCGTCGCCTCCGGGGCCGTGGCCGCGGACGACGCCACGCTGGTCTGGTGGATCGCCGTCGCGACCGTCGTCGTCTCGGTCGTCGTCCACGGGCTCACGGGCAGCTACGGGCTCGGGGTCCTCGAGCGGCGGAGATCGCGACACGCCCGGACGGACACGGGGGCCCTCCGGGCGGCACCGACGTCACCCACCGGACGTGTCGATACCGGCGAGCCCGGGTAGGAGCCCGCGACCCGAGCGAAGGAGGACGTCGTGGACGACCGTGTGGAAGGCAAGGCAAAGCAGGTCGAAGGCAAGGCGCAGGAGACGTGGGGGGACGCCAAGGACAAGGCGGGCGACCTCTGGGACGACACGAAGGACAAGGTGGAAGACCTGAAGGACGACGCGGACGACAAGCTCGACGAGATGCGCGACGACGAGCGCGAGCGCGAGTCCGCCGACCGCTAGGCGGTCTCGACCCGGGGCGGAGCGGCCCGCCTCCGGTCAGGCCGCTGCCGCGAGGGCTTCCTCGCGGCTCTCGCAGAGCGACGCGACGGTGGACAGGTCGAGGATCTCGAGCAGCCGGCGCACACGCCCCCCACGCGGCGCGACGACGATGACGCGCCTCCCCTCTCCACCATGCATCGCAAGCATTCGGAAGAGCCCGTGGACGCCGGCGCTGTCGAGGAAGTCCACGGCCGACAGATCGAGCACCACCGTGTGGGCCCGGCCGGCCGCGTTTGCGACCTCGGCTTCCCAGCGGACGAGCGTGGAGACGTCCAGTCCCCCCTGCACCGCAACCAGGGCCGTCCCGCTCATGCCGGCTCGCGGGTGAACCGCCACATCACGACGACGGTGCCGAGGCGGCCGCGCACGACCGTGACGCTGTCCATGAGCCTGCGTGCGAGACGAAGCCCGAAACCACGGTTGGAGCGTGAGACCGGTGCCCGCCAGGAGCCGCTGTCGCGGACCGCGACTCGCACCCCTTCGGGCGTCGCCCGCGCGAGAAGCTCCACGTCGGTACGGCGAGGCGCGACCGGATGCTCCACCGCGTTCGTGCACACCTCCCACGCCGCGACGACGACGTCCTGGGCGGCCTCACCGTCGACGCCGGCCTCGCTCAGCCACCGGCGTAGCTCTCGGCGCAGGTCGGGCAGCGCCTCGAGGCGGCGTGGAATGCTCGCGGTGAACGTCGTGCCGGCCGTCATGCCTGGCGGATTCCCCGCACCCCTCGTTTCAAAACGGACAATCGGGATTCGTCCCCGGCGGGGTTTGACGGACCGGCACGGGATGCGCAGTGTGCAGTTCGTGAGGGGAGACCTCTCGATCCTGGGTCGGCGGCTCGACGCCGGCTGGCACCCGTACGCCCTCGGGATCGCCGCGGTGGCGGTGGCGCTGGCCGCCACGGCGCTCCTGATCCCGCTGACGGACGAGTCGCTCATCTCCCCGCTCGTCGGAACCGTCGTGTTCGTCGCCGTCTACCTCGGGATCGGGCCGGCGCTGCTCGCGGCGGCTGTCGGCTGGCTCGCGTTCCTGTTCGTCTTCGTCGAGCCGCACTGGCAGATTCGTGGAGCGTCCGTCTCCGACACCTCGCGGTGGGCGGTCGGGCTCGGCGTCGCCCTCGCGCTCATCTGGGTGAGCTGGACGCTCGCGCGGCTCCGGAGGCGGGAGACGGACCGCGCCGACCGCGCCGAGGAGACCTCGGCCGTCGCGCACGGTCTCAACGAGCTCGCGGCTGCATTGACCTCGGCCGCGACGCCGGGTGAGGTGGCGGCGGCGCTGCTCTCACGGGTGCCTGCGCTCCTCGGCGCCACGGGCGGCTCGCTCGGGCTCGTCGACGGCGACAGGCTTGCGATCGTCGACCCGTCCAGGGGGCCTCGACCTGCCCTCGAGCCGGGCTCGAGCCTTCCGCTCGCGACGCGCGCACCGATCACCACCGCGGCTCGCTCCGGTGAGATCGCGTACGCCGTCGACCGGAAGGAGTTCGAGCGGGACTTTCCGGACGGGGCCAGGATGGCCGGGTACGCCGCGGGCGCGCTGGCACTGCCGCTTCGCGTCGAGGGACGCGTCGCAGGAGCGATCGGCTTCCCGTTCGCCCAGCCGAACGCCATCGACGAGAACGTCATCTCGCTCGCGCGAATGGCGGCCGAGCTCGGCGGCCAGACTCTCGAGCGCGCGCTTGCGTACGAGCGGGAGCGGGCGGCGAGGGACGGGCTCGACCGGGTCGCCCGACTCATGCCGAGCTTCGCCGACAAGGCGCAGGACGCGGTCATGGAGGCGATCTGTACCGAGGCCTGCGAGATGTTCGACTGCGATGCCGCCCAGCTCTGGAGGCTCGCCGACGGACGGCTCGAGGTCCTGTGGCGGGAGCCGCCGGTCGCGGACGCCCCACCGGGCCACGTCGCCGACCCGGCCGACTATCCGGGCATGGCGCGCTCCCTCGAGGAGCTCGACATCACGTTCTTCCCCGACGCGCGGACGACGGTCACGGGGAAGGCTCTCGACCGGGTCCTGGCGGAGGGCGTGCGCTCCGTGATGCGCGTGCCGATCGTCGTCGGAAGCCGCGCGGAGCTCCTGCTCGCGCTCCGTTGGTCTCGGATGGTTCCGGAGCCCACCGCCCAGCTGCTCGCCCTCGCGCGCCGGTTCGCCGATCACGCGGGGCTCGTCGTGGAGCAGGGCGAGCGGCGCCGGGCCGAGGACACCGCGCAGATCGCACGAGCGAGGGCCGAGCGCCTCGCCTCGGACCTCGCGCAGCTGCACGCGCTCGCCACGGCGCTCGGCGCCGCCTCGACGCCGACCGAGGTCGCAGCCCTCGTCGCGGAGCGCGTCGTCGCCGTCGTGGGCGCACAGCACGCCGCCGTCTACGACGTGGACGGCGAGCGGATCGAGCGCCTCGCGGCGAGCTCCGTGACCGTGGACGACGGAGCGGAGGCCGATGTCCCCTCGGCCGGAGATCCCGAGCTCGCAGGGGTCGCCGTGGCGGACGGGGCGCGGTGGATCGACGAGGAGGAGAACGAGGCCCGCGGAGCCCGTGCGCTCGTGCCGCTCGTGGCCGAGGGTCGCCTCATCGGCGTGCTCACCGTCGGCTTCCGTCGCGGTCGCATCCCCGACCCGTCCACCAGGCGGCTGGTCGAGACGATCGCCGGCCACACTGCGCAGCCGCTCGAGCGCGCGCGGCTCCATGCCCAGGAGCACGCGGCCCGCGTCGAGGCCGAGGTCTCCGCCCGCCGCACGCGCCGCTTGCAGGCCCTTACCGCCGGCTTCTCGAGCGCGCTCGCGCCGGGGGAGGTCGCGGCGGCGTTCCTGGAAGAGACCCTCGACGCCGTCGGAGCCACGGCGGCGGCGCTCGCGACCATCGACGAGGAGGGTCGCCTCCTCACGGTCGTGGGCTCCCGCCGGTTCCCCGAGGCGCTTCTCGGCGACGAGGGCGTTGTCCCCATGGCGGCGAGCTCCCCCGCCGCGGCGACCGTTCGGGAGCAGCGGCCCCTGTACTACGACGACCTCGCGACGCTCGTCACGGACTACCCGGACCTCGACGAGTCGCTCGGCCAGGCCGGGCTCGGCTCCTACGCGTTCCTTCCGGTGAGCGCCGGTGCCGCGCCGCTCGCGGTCGCCGCGCTCGCGTGGTCCCAGCCCGGCCGCCTCGTCGATGACGAGCGCGCCTTTCTCGAGGCAGTGGCTGCCCAGTGCGGCCTCGCGCTCGATCGCGCCTTACGGTACGAGGGCGAGCGCGTCGTCGCCGAGACGCTCCAACGGAGCATCCTCCCCGAGACGCTGCCCGCAATGGAGGGAGTCCGGGTCTCCGCCGTCTACCTGCCCGGCTCCACCGCCGTCGACGTGGGCGGCGACTGGTTCGACATCCTCACCCTGCCGGACGGCCGGCTCGGGTTCGTCGTCGGAGACGTCGTGGGCAAGGGCGTCCAGGCGGCCGCGACCATGGCACAGCTGCGCAACGGCATGCGGGCGATCACCCTCGATGCGCTGACGCCGGCGCAGACCGTCACGAAACTCAATCTGCTCCTCGAGACCTACATCGACGTCCCGTTCGCAACGCTCGCGTACATCGCCCTGGACCCGGCGACGGGCGAGGTCACCGTCAGCTCGGCAGGGCATCCGCCGCCGCTCGTCGTGTGCCCGGACGCGAGGACCGTGTGGCTCGAGGGCGAGGGCGGGCTTCCACTGGGAGTCGACGCGGGAACGCCCTACGGCGAGCGAACGACGACCCTCGAGGCCGGTTCGACCATCGTCCTCTACACCGACGGCCTCGTCGAGCGCCGCGGCCGCTCCATCGACGAGGGGCTCGCCGACCTCGCGCGCGTCGCGTCCGAGGCCCCGCGGGAGCCCGACGCGATCGTCGACGCCCTCGTCGAGCAGCTCGTCGGCTCGCAGACCCGGCACGACGACGTCGCGGTGCTGGCGGTCCAGCTCGACCCCGTCTTGCTCGCGCCGTTCGCGCTCGCACTCCCGTCGGAGCCCGCGTCGCTGCCGATGCTGCGAACGGAGCTGGAGCGGTGGCTCGAGGACGCCTCCATCCCCAGTGCGGACGCCCGTGACATCCTGCTCGCGACATGGGAGGCCGGCGCGAACGCGATCGAGCACGCCGAAGCGGGTCGAGGAGCGCTGGTGCATGTGGACGCCGCGCTCTCCGGTGACCGCGTGCGGATCGGCGTCGCCGATCACGGGCGCTGGAAGGAGCCGCGGCCGCGGCACGATCGCGGCCTCGGCCTCAGGCTCATCGAGTCGCTGATGGCAACGGTGGACGTCGAGCGCTCGGGAGACGGGACTCGCGTCGTGATGGAGCGGCCGCTGACGCGCGAGCCGGCGAGGGGGCCTTGGAGCAACTCGGGCTGACCATCGGGAAGGCGCGGGGCCTGCCCGTGGCCCGGCTCGAGGGGGAGCTCGACAAGCTCGCCGTCGAGCACGTGCGCGCCCGCCTTGACCAGCTCGCGGCGACCGGAAGCTTCGTCCTCGACCTCGAGGGCCTCACCTTCATCGACAGCGCGGGCCTGCACGCCCTCTTCGGCCTTGCGAAGCTGGCCGCCGCGCAGGGCGGCGGCGTGGCGATCGCCGCGAGCGGCACGAGCCCCGTGGCCAGGGTCGTCGCGCTCGTCCACCTCGGCGACGTCGTCCCCGTCCGCGAGAGCGTCGACGCGGCCGCGGCGTCCCTGGAGGTTTCGCTCGTCGAGAACCCGGGGTAGCGCGGTTGCAACCGTCGAGAGGAGGCAGCCATGCCACCGCGTGGGGTGAAGAAGGGCTCGAAGCGCGCCCGGCAGTACGAGCACATCAAGGAATCGCTGAAGCAGGAGGGCGAGTCGCGCGCCGAGGAGATCGCGGCACGCACCGTCAACAAGGAGCGCGCCCGCTCGGGTGAGGCCCGGGACCCGTCCCGCCTGTCGCGAGAGGACATCTCGTCGGGTCGCAGAGGCGGCCTCCGGTCGAACCGGAAGGGGCCGCGGGGCCGGACGAAGGCTCAGCTCTACGAGGAGGCCAAGAACCTCGGCGTGAAGGGCCGTTCAACCATGACGAAGGCCGAGCTGCAGCGAGCCGTCTCCCGCAAGAGGCGCTGACGACGTGCCCGCGAGCGAACGTCGCCGGGGGCCGAAGCGCGTTCGGTTTGAACTCGTCCTGTCGGGGTAGGAGAATCTTCCGTCGTGGGCGCCGAGACCGAACACGAGCTTGAGGGGGTCGACGATCCCGGGTTCTCCGTGGACGTCGAGACCGAAGGGGACGTGCACGTCATCGTGGTGCACGGGCAGGCGGACCTTCATACGGCCGGTGATCTGCGCGAGGCGCTGAGCGGGGCGATCGACGGTGGCGCACGCTCCCTGGTCGTCGACCTGAGCGAGGCCACGTTCATCGACTCCATGACCCTCGGCGTCCTGCTCGGGGCCGTGAAGCGGCTCCGTCCCGGCGGCGGGCGCGTCAGCGTGGTCTGCACCGACCCGCACATCCGGCGGATCTTCGAGATCACGCTGCTGGATCGCGTCTTCGATCTCCATGCCGACCGCCGAGCCGCGGTCGCTGGGGCCGGCGGGTGACGGGCTCGCCCGGCCCGCAGACTGCCGCGGACCGCATCGCCGTCGAGTTCCCCGCCTCCGAGGGCTATCGCAGTGTCGGCCGGCTCGTGCTCGGCGGGCTCGCGTCACGCTTCGAGCTCCCGGTCGACCGGCTCGAGGATCTGCAGCTCGCCGTCGAGAGCCTCCTCCTGGAGCCCCCTGCGGACGGCACCGTGACGCTCGTCGCCGACGCCTCCGAGGACGAGCTCCGCGTCCGCGTCGGACCGTTCTCCGCGGGACGCGTCGAAGACGCGGCCGTCGGGCGCGTGCTGTCCCGGCTCGTCGACCACGCCGCGGACGTGCGCGACACCGACGGCAGCTGGGTCGAGCTGGCCGTGACCACGTCCCGGCTCCGGAACGGATGACGACGGTGGCTCTCGACCCCGAGTTCGTCGAGCTTCTGGAGGCCCACCGGGCCGGCGATCCGACTGCCAGGGCTCGCATCGTCGAGCGGTACATGCCGCTCGTCCGGAGCATCGCCTCGCGGTACGGCGGCCGCGGCGAGCCGCTCGAGGACCTCGTCCAGGTCGGCTCGATCGGGCTCGTGCTCGCCGTCGACCGGTTCGACCTCGACCGAGGCGTCCAGTTCACGACGTACGCGGTCCCGACGATCGTCGGGGAGATCCAGCGCCACTTCCGCGACCGGGCCTGGGCGGTGCACGTGCCGCGGCGCATGAAGGAGCTCAGCCTGCGGTTGACGCGGACGGTCGAGATGCTGACGGCCGACCTCGGGCGGTCGCCGTCGATCGCCGAGCTCGCCGAGAACCTCGGCCTCGAGGAGGACGAGGTCGTCGAGGGACTCGAGACCTACCACGCCTACTCCACCCGCTCCCTGTCGCAGCCGCTCGGCCCGGGGGGCGACGACGAGACGATGGAGGACATCCTCGGCGAGACGGAGACCGGGTACGAGGAGGTCGAGCACGGCGTGCTCGTCGAGGCCGGGCTCTCGGCGCTCGACGCGCGCGAGCGGACGATCGTCGAGCTGCGGTTCTTCGACGGGCTCACCCAGTCCGAGATCGCGGCGCGGGTCGGGATCTCGCAGATGCACGTCTCCCGCCTCCTCCGCCGGGCGCTCCTGACGATGCGAGGGCGCCTCGAGGCGATCACCGAGGAGCAGGTGTGAGCCAGGCCGTCGTCAAGCTGACCATGCCCGCCAAGGCGGAGTACCTCATCCTCGCGCGGCTCGCGCTCGCCGGGATCGCGCGGGACGTGCCGATGAGCGAATCGATCCTGGCCGACCTGAAGCTGGCCGTCACCGAGGCATGCGGGAACGCCGTCCGGCACGCGTATCCCGACGCCCCCGGGGTCGTGCGACTGCAGTTCCGCGTCTCGTCCGAGGCGATCGAGGTGACGGTCGAGGACGATGGCCCGGGCGTCCCGCCCGAGCGGCTGCCGGACGACATGCGTCTGCAGGCCGAGCTCGAGGACGGCATGGGCCTGGCGATCATCCGGGCGATTGTCGACGAGGTGGCCGTCGACGGGGAGCCCGGCGCCGGCGGAACGGTCGTGCGGATCCAGAAGCGCCTGAGCGCGTAGGTCAGCCGGCGAGCGCCTCTTCCCGGCTCGCGCGGACGTCCAGCGACCGGTCCAGCGCAGTGAGCTCGAAGATCCGTCGGGCCTCCGTCTCCGGCAGCACGACGCGGAGCTCGCCGCCGGCTTCGCGCACCCGCCGAAGCAGCCCGACGATCGTCCCGAGCCCGGTGGAATCGAGGAACGACACCGCGGCGAGATCGAGCACGATCACGCGGCCGTCACGCTGCTCCGCCGCAGCGAGGAACGCCTTCCGGAGCGACGGCGCGTCGTACGCGTCGTGCTCGCCGGCAAGCGTCAGCACGAGCGCGTGCGCATGCTCCTCCCGGTGGACGCGGTCCGGCATCGCTGCATCATGACGACGGGGGCGCCACCGGCGCCCCCGTCAACGGAAAAGGTGTCGCCCGACTAGCGCTCGACGACCCGGTCGCGGTCGTGCACGACCGTCTCCCGGTGGTAGCCACCGAAGCCCCCCCAGCTCGACCAGAAGGCGAGGGAGAGGAGTGCGCCAGCGGCCCCGACGATCATCAGGATGATCCCGACGGTGTTGAGATCGATCCCCGACGTCTCCGCCGAGACGGCGAACGTGAGGATCGCACCGACCGCGATCAGGACGAGACTGACACCGATACCCATTTCACCCCTCCTGCTCCAACAATGTGGTGTGCCCGCTCCGGGCGGAGCGACAGAACGGGTGGTACCCCTTTCGCCGAGCGTCTAACGCCTCCGGCGCAGGTTTACGGCGCCTTTCCAGAGGGCATCGACTCCACTCGACTGCCCGGCCGCCGCACCTCCCGCCCGGAGGCCGGCGGACGGGCGAGTCCTGTCGAGCCGTCGCGTTCAAGGAGGAACTCGTGGAACTGGGGTATGCGCTTTCGAGCGAGGAGCACGCGCCGCTCGACCTCGTCGAGCATGCGCGCCGCGCCGAGGACGTCGGGTTCGGCTTCGCGCTCGTCTCCGATCACTTCCACCCGTGGGTCGACAGGCAGGGACACAGCCCGTTCGTCTGGAGCGTGCTCGGTGGAATCGCCGCGAGGACGGAGACCTTGCGGATCGGCACCGGTGTCACCTGCCCGACGATCAGGATCCACCCGGCGATCGTTGCCCAGGCCGCCGCGACCGCGGCGGCGATGCTGCCTGGCCGTTTCTTCCTCGGCGTCGGGACGGGCGAGAACCTCAACGAGCACGTGCTCGGCGACCGTTGGCCCCCGAGCGAGCGGCGGCGCTCGATGCTCCAGGAGGCGATCATCGTGATCCGCGAGTTATGGCGCGGCGAGCTGACGACGCATCACGGGGAGCACTACACGGTCGAGAACGCACGGCTCTACACGGTGCCCGAGGAGCCGATCGAGGTGATGGTCGCGGCCGGGGGCGAGGAGATGGCCGAGCTGGCCGGGCGAATCGGCGACGGCTTCGTCGGAACGGCTCCCGAGGCCACGCTTCTCGAGGCGTTCGACAAGGGCGGCGGCAAAGGCAAGCCGCGCTTCGGCCAGGTGACCGTCTGCTTCGCGGAGTCCGAGGCCGAGGCCCGGCGAACGGCGTACGAGATCTGGCCGAACGCCGCGCTCAAGGGCACGCTCATGCAGGAGCTCCCCCTTCCGTCCCACTTCGAGGCCGCCTGCGAGATGGTCACGGAGGACGACGTCGCCGAGACCGTCGTCTGCGGGCCCGACCTGGGGCGATACGTGGAGGCGATCGACGCGTTCGTCGAGGCGGGCTACGACCACGTCTACGTCCACCAGGTCGGCGACCAGGAGGCGTTCTTCCGCTTCGCGGCAGAGGAGCTTCTCCCGCGCTACGCAGCGGCTCCAGCGGCCGCGTAGCCATGGCGCGTCGGGGGGGATGGCGCCGGAGGGGAAGCAAGCGGTTCCGCTACGTCGACGCCCACGACCGCCCGATCACGGACGAGGCGAGGCTCGCGCGCATCGCGAGCCTCGTCATCCCGCCCGCCTGGAAGGACGTCTGGATCTCGCCCAACGCCGCCGCCAAGCTCCAGGCGACCGGCGTCGACCGGGCAGGGAGGCGCCAGTACCTCTACCACCCCTCCTTCCGGGCCGCGCAGGAGGAGCGCAAGTACGACCGGCTGGTCGCGTTCGGCGAGCGGCTCCCGGCGCTCCGCTCGACCCTGGTCGAGCATCTGGGGCTCGAACCGTTCGAACGCGACTGGACGTGCGCGCTCGCGGTCACGCTCGTGAACCGCGCCTGGTTCCGCGTCGGCTCCGAGCGATATGCCCGCACGAGCCGGACGTACGGCGTGACGACGCTCGCCAAGCGGCATGCAAGCGTCCGCGGTCGCCGCGTCGAGTTCCGCTTCCACGCGAAGCAGCGGATCCTCGTGCACCGCACGCTCGTCGACGAGGAGATCGCCGGCGCGGTACGCGCGCTCCTCGAGCTGCCCGGCGGGCCGCGCCTCTTCCGCTTCGTGCGCGACGAGGCGCGAGTGAACCTCACCGGGCCCATGGTGAACACGTACGTCGGCGAGCACCTCGGTGACGGCTACACCGCGAAGGACTTCCGGACCTGGGGCGGCACGCTCGCCGCGGCGATCGCCCTCGCCGAGGCGGGGCCGCCCGAGTCGGCCGACGAGGAGCGGCGTGTCCTCGCGTCGGTGATGCGACGGGTGGGGGCGGAGCTCGGCAACACGGCCGCGGTCGCGCGCACGTCGTACGTGAGCCCCGCCGTGGTCGAGCAGTGGCGGGACGGCCGGACGCTCGAGACCTTCCGCGAGCGCCGTCTGCGCGTGCTCTCCGCGCGAGGTCTCGACGCCGAGGAAGCGGCCCTGCTCAGCCTGCTCCGCTCGTGGCGGATCCGTCGCTCCCGCGCCGCCGCCTGAGCGAGACCGGAGCATCCTCAGCGCCGGGCCTCGTCCGCTCCGCAGGCGCGCCTAGAGCTCGACGAGCGCGAAGTCGCGTCCGGTGACGGGGCGGGCGACGTTCCAGACGGGCACCTCGCCGATCCGTGCCTCCGGCCGTCCATGGTGGGCATGGCCGTGGAACACGGCGTCCGGGCGGTGCGCCCCGATCGGCCCCGCCAGCCGGCCCGAGCCGAGGAAGGCCCAGATTCCGGGCGGCTCGCCCTGGAGCGTGTCGCTCGTGGGCGCGTAGTGGAGGAGCACCACCCGGCGGTGGCAGCCCGCGACGGCCTCGAGGCTCTCCTCGAGCGCCGCCACCTCACGCGAGGTCTCCGCGTACACCTCGCGCAGGAGCGCCTCGCCGAAGTCCGGGATCTCCGCGCCCGCAAAGCCACCGACGAAGCCTTTCGTGCCGACGACGCCGACCTCGAGCTCGCCGATCTCGACGATCAGGTGCCCGCGTTCGAGGACCGTCACCCCGGCCTCGCGCAGGGTCTCGGCGATCTCCTCCGCCCGTCCGGCGTGGTGGTCGTGGTTCCCGAGGACGGCCACGACCGGAAGCGAATCGAGGCGCCGGCACGCGTCGGCGAGCACCATGGCCTCCTCGTCGAGCCCGTGCGTCGTGAGGTCCCCCGCGAGGAGGACCAGATCGGCCTGAGCCTCGATCTCGGCGAACGCCTGGACGAGCCGGGTTCGATGCTCCTCCGACGCGTGGATGTCGCCCGTTGCGGCGATGCGGAGGACAGACGTCACCGGCTGTGTCTACCCTCCGGGCAGGTTCCGGGAACCTGCCCGGAGGGTACCCCGTCGCAGTGAGCTACAAGACCCCCGAGAGCTACCCGGAGATCATCGAGACCATGAAGCGTGCGTCGGCCGCGTTCGCGCACGCCGACGTGCCGGTTCTCCTCGGCGGAGGCCTTGCGGCCTGGGCTCGCGGGGGCCCGCCCACGCATCACGACGTCGACTTCTTCGTACGCGAGGAGCACGCGGAGACCGGGCTCGAGGCGCTTGCGGAGGCCGGGATGAAGCCGGAGCGTCCCCCCGAGGGCTGGCTCTACAAGGCGTGGGACGGCGAGGTCCTCGTCGACCTCATCTTCCGTCCCTCGGGCGGGGCGGTCGACGACGCCATGTTCGAGCGCGCCTCCGACATCGAGGTGATGGCGCAGACCCTGGCCGTGGCCTCGATCGACGACATCCTGACCACGAAGGTGCTGGCGCTCTCGGAGCAGGAGCCCGACTTTCGGGCGGTGCTCGAGATCGCGCGTGCGCTCCGTGAGCAGGTCGACTGGGACCACCTGCGGTCGCGGGTGGACTCCTCACCGTTCGGGGCGGCGTTCCTCACCCTCGTCGAGCGCCTCCGGATCGCGCCGCCCACGGACGTGCCGGCGTCGGCGGCGGCCCGATACCAAGCCGAGGTTGCGCCCGACCTGTCGAGCCGACTAGTTCTGCGCGGGCGCCGGCGGGCTCCCTGAGCCCTGCTCGCCTTCCGCGTCGAGGCGCTCGGCCTCGGAGTTCACCTCCGCGCCGAAGAGCAGCGCAAGCGAGCTGAGCCAGAGCCAGATCAGGGTCACGACGACGGCGGCAAGCGTGCCCCACGTCTTCTCGTAGGTCCCGAACCGAGCGCTGAAGAAGGCGAAGCCGGCCGACGACGCGATCCAGATCACGACGGCGACGAGGGCGCCGGGAACGACGTGCCGCCATTCGCGCCGCTCGCCGTCGGGGCCGATCGTCAGCACGACCGCGAAGGCGAGCAGCAAGCCGCCGATCAGGATCGGCCACTGCGCCGTCCACCACGCCCAGGCCGTCAGCGTCGGCGCTCCGGTGGCGTCCCCGACCCAGCGTTCGAGGTGTGGGCCCATGACGAGGAGGCCGAGGACGAGCCCGATCGCCACGAGCATGCACACGACGATCACGAGGGCGAGAAGCCGCTTGCGGACGAAGCCGCGCTCGTCCTCCCGGTCGAACGCCGTCGTGAGGCCAGACATGAGCGTCCCCGCGGCGGAGGTCGTCGCCCACAGGGCGAGGAGGAAGCCGACGAGCGTCATCACGATCCCGTCGGCCGACGAGGCGGACGTTCGGGTGAGGCTGTCCTGGAGCAGCGTCGCAGCCTCCGTCGGGATGACGCCCTCGAGACGATCGACCAGGTTCTGGATCGACGATGGGTCGGCCGCGAGCGAGAAGACCCCGAGCGTGACGAGGAGGATGCCCGGGATCGCCAGGAAGAGCGCATACGCGAGCGCCTGCGCGGTCATGGGCACGTCGTCGTCGCGGGCCTCGTCGATCGCCCGCCGCAGCACCGTCCAGGCCGTGTGCAGCACGGATGAAGGCTTGACGCAACCGACCATGCCGAAACGGCGGTTTCGCGCCCGTCGGTTCGCGGTACGGACCCGGGGGCATGGTGGACAGACGGCCGCAGCACGACGAGCGGCCGACGCTCGTCTTCTTCACGAGTCGCAGCTCGGGCCCCGCTCGCCGGATGTCGAGCCTCGTGGCGTGGATCCGCGTCAACGAGCGAGGGCGGCTGCGCGTGGTCGAGCTCGACGGAGACGCGAACAAGGGCGCGATGAGCGCGCTCGAGGTGAGGACGATCCCTGCGCTCGTGCTGCTGCGCGGGCGGGAGGTCCTCGGGCGCCTCGAGGGGCGTGCCACCGGCCGTCAGATCGAGCGCCTCATCCGCCCCCACCTGGCGGAGAAGATGCGACGCTGAGCGCTCGCGCTCGGTGAATAGCGGGGCCGGCGCTCGCTCGCCTCCTCGCCGAGGACGACGTCGGCTCGAGGGTGGTCTTCAGGTTTACAGCCAATCGGGGCCGGAGAGAGCAGGAGGGTGATGGGGAGAGCGTCGTTTGAAGCAGGCTTGCGCGTCGCGCTCATCGCGCCACCGTGGTTCCCGGTGCCCCCACCCGCCTACGGGGGGACGGAGGCCGTCGTCTCGCTTCTCGCCGAGGGCCTCGTGGCGAACGGGCTCGACGTCACCCTCTTCGCCTCCGGTGACTCGGGAACCGCGGCGAATCTCTCCTACGTCCACCCGACCGCGCGCGCGGTCGAGATCGGCCAGACGGGGCCGGAGCTCGAGCACGTGCTCGCCTGCCTCTCCAGGGCGTCCGAGTTCGACCTCGTCCACGACCATTCCGGGCTCCTTGCGCTGACCCTGGCCGCGTCGCTCCAGACGCCATTCGTGCATACGGCCCACGGGCCGATGCTCGGCCACTCCGGCGTCCTCTACTCGTCCGCCCTCGCATTCAATCCGACCGCGTCCCTGATCTCGCTGACGCACGCGCAGCGCCGCGGCGCGCCGCATCTCCCGTGGATCGCCAACTGCCCCAACGCGATCGAGGTCGATCGCTTCCCGTTTCGGGCAGGGCATGACGGCTATCTGGCCTTCCTCGGTCGGATGTCGCCCGAGAAGGGGGCGGCGCACGCGATCGACATCGCGCGGGCGGCCGGCGTCGAGCTGCGCATCGCCGCGAAATGCCGTGAGCCGGCCGAGCGCGCGTACTTCGACGCGCACGTGCGCCCTCGCCTCGGAGACGGGATCGAGTACGTCGGCGAGCTCGAGCACCGGGAGAAGGGAATCCTGCTCCGCGACGCCCGCGCGCTGCTCGCGCCGATCGACTGGGAGGAGCCGTTCGGGCTCGTCCTGGCGGAGGCGGCTGCGTGCGGGACACCGGTGGTCGCGACGCGCCGCGGCTCGGTCCCCGAGGTCGTGATCGACGGCGTCACGGGTTTCGTGCGCGAGACCCACGCAGAGCTCGCGGCCGCGATCGAGCACGTGGACGAGCTCGATCCGTTCGCAATCCGCCGCCATGCCGAGCGCAGCTTCGCCCCGGAGCGGATGGTGGCCGACTATCTCGCCGCCTACGCGCTCGCGGTCGGCGAGCTCGCACTCACCGCCTGAGCCGGCCGAGCGAAACAGTCGAGGGACGCACACAGGCGTCCCTCGACGGTCGATCCGGCTCCTCGCGTGTCAGAGCAGCCAGATCAGCAGCACGATGATCAGGATGACGACGAGCGTTCCGGCACCGATGTACACAGCGCTCTCCTTTGCTCAGGTGACCGGTGTGGAGGTACCCGCTCGGGGAGCGCGAGAAACGGGGCCTGGGGTCGAAGCCCGTACACTTCTCCGTCGTGGAGGAGCGCGACCGCAGGATCGCCGAGAACGAGGCCTACTGGCGGCAGGTGAACGAGCTTGCGCCCCCGGAGCCGGGGATGCTCAACGCCGTCTTCTGCGAGTGCGGCCGCCTGGGCTGTGGCGACCGGCTCATGATGACCCTCGACGAGTACGACGCCGTGCGCGCCCAGTCGACGACCTTCGTCGTGGTGCCCGGGCACGAGCTCGAAGACGTCGAGCGCGTCGTCGAGTCCGCCGAGCGCTACACGGTCGTCGAAAAGGAAGGCGAGGCCGCCGTCGTGGCGATCCAGACCGACCCGAACGCCTGACCCGGCGTCAGGCGAGCCACCAGACGAGCAGCACCAGCCCGGCGACGGCCGCGACCGTCAGCCAGATGACGGCCGCGACGCTTCCGAGCGCGACCCACGGCGTGCCCGACCAGCGTCCGCGCCTGACCGTGTCCTCGAGCGAGTCGCTCTGCTGCGGCAGCTCCTCCGTCGAGCTCTGGTCGTGCTGCGTGTCCGCCATGTTCCCTCCTCAGGTGGTCTCGTGCGCCTACCCCGTCCACCGCGCACCGACACACGCGGCCCTCGGCGTCACCGCTTCTGCTGACCGGCCCGGAGCGCGTCGAGCCGGCCGCTCGCGACGTCCACGCGTTGCTCGGCATCGTCGGCCTCACTGCGTGCCCGTCGCGCTTCCCGCTCGGCCGACGTCGCGCGCTTCTGCAGCTCTCGCGCCTTCTCCCGTGCCTCGGAGAGCGCCTGCCTGGCCGCGGCGAGGGCCGCCGGGTCGGGGCCGGGTTTCGCCCGCGGTTTCGGCCGCGCCGGCTTCTCCCGGCGTGCCGGAGCACCTGTGGCCGCGCCGGCGAAGGCGTCGAGGAAGCCGCTCGCCTCGCGCGACTCGGTGAGGCGGCCCGCCGCGAGCTCGTCGGGCGCGGCCGCGGCAGCGGCCCGGAGCGTCGTCGCGACCTCGTGCAGGACCGCATCGGCCGTGCGCCGACCCGACTCGGTGCCGATCTCTCGCGCGCCGCGCAACAGCCGCTCGACGGCCGCGCGAAGCTGCGCGTCGGCGTCCTTGCCTTTCCTGAGCTCCGCCGCGGCGTCGAGGAGCGCCTCGACGTCGGCCCGGCGCCGGCGGGCCAGCTGGTTCACGAGCCACGCGGGAACGGATGGCTTGCGGAGCGCGCCGACCTCGTCCGCCTCCTCCCGGCGGCCGTCCCTGCGCAGCTCGCGCGCCAGGCGGTTGCGCGCGGCGGTGAACTCCTCGAGCGGGAGGGCATAGAGCCCGTCGATCTCGTCCGACGCCATCCCGGTCCTCGTCAGGGGGCGATCGCGGCTCTCCGGACGTCGGCAGCCGAGGCGGCCGCCTCGACGAGCCGGCCGAGCTCGGCGTCGCGCTGGTCCACGACCACCTCGAGGCGGCGCAGGTCCCGCTCCTCCGTCACCGTCGCGGAGGCGACGTGGCCGCCCTGCGCCTCGAGCAGCGCGATCACCGCGGCGATGCTGCCCTGCGGCTCGAGCTCGAGCTCGAGCCGATGGGAGTGGCGAGCCCTGAGCCCGACCGCGTCGGCGAGCTTGCGGAGCGGCCACAGGGAGGCAAGCACGATCGCCGTCGTGACGACACCCAGCCCGTACTCTCCGGCACCGACGGTGACGCCGACCGCGGCGACGACCCAGAGCGAGGCAGCGGTCGTGAGGCCCTTGATGTTGATGCCGTGCTTGATGATCGTGCCGGCGCCCAGGAACCCGATCCCCGTGATGACGTAGGCGACGACGCGAGAGGGGTCGAGGACGACTCCCACGTCGTTGCCGAACTCGACCTCCGACCAGGCGAAGTTCCCCGTGATCACGAAGAGGGCTGCGCCGAGGCCCACGAGCATGTGGGTTCGGAGCCCGGCCTCCTGATCGCGGATCTCCCGCTCGAGACCGACGGCGCCGGCCAGTCCGACCACGAGCAGGAGCCGGAGCACGCCTTCCCAGAACGGGAGATCGGGGCCCATCGGGCAGCCTCAGGCGGGCGCTGTCGGCGGTTGCACCGCTACGCCGAATCGGGGACGGGATGGGCGGACGTCGTGCTCACCGAGCCGGCAGCGATCCTACCGCGGCGTTCCGCCGCGCCCGCCGGGCTCCTGGAGTGAAGTTGCGGCAGCCGGTCCGGGACCCGCACAATCCGCCGCGTGGCAGCGACCGACGTGACGGAGCCGTCCACGCGCGCAGCGCTGTCGGCGGGCCCGGTCGCGCTCTTCGCCGTCGTCGCCGCCCTGTACGCCGGTGGTTCCCAGCTCGCCTACGCCTGGTTCGACGCGGACGGCGTCGGTGCCTCGTTCTTCCCCGCGGCGGGCGTCACGCTGGCTGCGCTGCTCCTCGTGGAGCGCCGCCTCTGGCCCGTCGTGCTCGCCGGCGCCGGGGCCGCCGAGCTCGCGCTCGATCTCGCCCACGGGCTCGGGCTCGCGCCGTCCCTGGGCTACGTCGCCGCGAACCTCGTCCAGCCGCTCGTTGCCGCGCTCGCCATCGGTCGAGTCGTCCACTCCGTCGACCTGGCGAGGACACGGCACCTCGGTGCCTTTCTCTTCTTCGGCGTGGGCCTGGGGCCCGCGGTCGGGGGCGCGCTCGGCGCAACGACCTATGCCCTTCTCGACGACGGGGAAGGGTGGGCCAGATTCGCGCTCGAATGGTGGGTCGGCGACGGGCTCGGCGTCCTCGTCGTCGGCAGCGCGCTCCTCGCGCTCTGGACGACCGCGAGACCGCTCGGTGCTCTCAGGGCGCTCGAGTCGGTGCTCCTCGGGTCGGTGGCCGTGCTCGGTGCGATCGCTGTCTTCCGGTTCGACCGGTTCTCGCTCGTCTACGTGCCGATCACGCTCCTGCTCGCGATCGCCTTCCGGGCCGGGACGAGGGTGGTCGCACTGACCGGGGCGGTGATCGCGTTCGTGGCCGCGGAGGCGACGGCCGGAGGGCACGCGTACTGGGAGACGATCGGGGTGTCGGCCGACACCGGGCAGCTGTACCTACAGCTCGGCCTCGGGATCACGGTCGGGACGGCGCTCGCGATGGCAGCCGAGATCGCGCAGCGTGAGGAGACGGCGGCCGCATGGGCGACCGCGAACGCCGAGGGGCGCGAGGCGCGACGGACAGCAGAGCGCGCCGACAGGCTCAGAGCACTCGCCGAGGCACTCGCGGCGGCGACCTCGGAGAACGAGGTCGCTGCGGCGCTTGCGAGCGCCGGCGTGGAGGCGGTGCCGGGTCGAGGGCCACGTGACCGACAGGAGCGGCTCTTCGCAGAGCCGGCGGCGCGGATGGGCACCGAAGCGCTGCGGCGTGTCGGGTTGCTCGACGCGGAGCGCGCCGCCCGGATGCGCGCCGAGCTGCTGGAGCAGCACGCCGCACACCTCGCGGCGGCCGTGACGGTCGGGCAGATCGGCGAGGCCACCGTCTCCGACCTCGGCGAGGCGGGTTTCTCGCTCGCGGTCGTCGTGCTCCGGGGGAGCGAGGCGGTACAGGTCGTCGCCTCGAGGGGCATCAGCGAGGAGACGATCGGCCGGCTCGAGTCAGCTCCGCTCGAGCCCGGGTTTGCGATCGGCGCGGCGATCCTCTCGGGCGAGACGATCGAGCTGGGAAGCGCCGCGGAGTACGACGCTCGCTTCCCGCGGTTCGCCGACGTGCGGCGCGCGGACATGCTGGAGTCGCTCGTCGCCGAGCCGCTACGGCGTGCTGACGACGAGGTGATCGGGGCGCTCTTCGTGGGGTCGAGTGTCAGAGGGTGGATCGACGGGGATCGCAGGCTGGTGCTCGCGGGCGTCGCACAGCAGTGCGGGCTCGCCCTCGAGCGGGCACGACTCCACGCCGCGGCCGAGGTCGTCGCCGAGACGAGCGCGTTCCTCGCGCGGCTCAGCGACCGGCTCGAGCGCTCGACGACTGCCGCGCAGCGAGCCGAGCGCCTCGTCGCTCTGCTCGTCGCCGAGCAGGTGTCCTTCGCAGCCGTCGTGCTCGACGAGGAGGACGGCCCCCGGCTCCTCGCCGCGGCCGGGACGTGGCCCACAGGGATCGACGAGGCGGCGCTCACGGCGGGAGCCGGGGCGGTCGCCGCCGGCGCCGCGGCGGTCTCGGTGCCGCTTCGCGCTCGGGGCCGCGATATCGGCTCGCTCGTCATCGCCCCGCACGCCGACGGCCTCGAGCACGCCTTCGCGCGCGAGATCGCCGCTCGGGCTGCGGTGACGCTCGACAACGCGCTCCTGTACGAGCGCGAGCGCGACGTCTCGCACGAGTTGCAGCTGGGGCTCCTCGGCCACGGCCTCGTGCAGGTCGACGGCTCCGTCGTCGCTGCCGCGTACCGGCCCGGGACCGAGACCCTCGAGGTGGGCGGCGACTGGTACGACATCTTCACGTTGCCGGGCGGCGCGATCGCACTCGCCGTCGGGGACGTGGTCGGGCACGGCCTCCAGGCGGCCGTCGCGATGGGCCAGCTTCGGGGCGCGGTGCGTGCGCTGGCCCCGACCGGGTCGCCCGCGCACCTCCTGGCAGGCCTCGACACGTTCGTCGAGGCGCTGCCGGCGGGCGAGATGGCGACCGTCGCCTACGTCGAGCTGGAACCGATGACCGGCTCGCTCAGGTACGCGTGCGCGGGACACCCGCCGCCCCTCGTCGTCTCGTCCGACGGCCGGACGCGGTACCTCTGGGAAGGTCGCTCGGCCCCGCTCGGCTCGACGCTCGGCACGTCGCGTCGCGACGCCCGTGACCGGCTCGCATCAGGGGAGACGCTGCTCCTCTTCACCGACGGGCTCGTCGAGCGACGCGGCGCCGGGCTCGACGTCCGCCTCGAGCAGCTCGCGGAGGCTGCCGCCTCACACCCGAACGACGCGCCGACGCTGGTCGACCATGTCTGCCGGTCGCTGCTCGAGGGCGACGAGCAGCTCGACGACGTCTGCGTCCTGATGCTGCACCGGCTCTCCACACCGAGCGCCTTCGAGCACACGTTCCCGGCTGCGACCGGGGAGCTCCCGGGGCTGCGTCGCCGGATGAGCGCATGGCTCCGGGGGATCGAGGTGGGCGACGACGCCGAACGGGCCGTGATCCTCGCGACGTCGGAGGCGGCCGCAAATGCCGTCGAGCACGCCTACGGCTGTGACGGCCGCGGTGTCGTGACGGTGAGGGGGCGGATCACGGACACACGCGCACTGCACCTCGAGGTACGCGACCGTGGAACCTGGCGCGAGCCCCGGCGGGATACCGACCGGGGACGCGGCACGCCGATCATGCGAGCCTTGATGGACGACGTGAGCGTCGAGCGGGACGGGCGTGAGACAATCGTCCGCATGCGGCGGGCACCGACGGGGGAGGGAGGCTCGTGAACGAGCCGGTGCCGCTCGAGCTCGCGATCGACACCGTGGCCGGGGCGTCCCACGTCCGGGTGACGGGCGAGGTCGACCTCACGAACGCGGCCCGGCTCGAGGCGGCCGTGGCGGCGGCCGGAGACGGGCACGTGATCCTCGACGTGGCAGCGCTCGCCTACGTCGACAGCGCCGGGATCCGCGCCATCGACCGGGGCCACCGGGAGCTCGCCGGGCAGGGCCGGTCGCTCGTCATCGTCTCGCCGCCGGAGACTCGCGCGGCGTGGACGTTCCGGATCGCGGGCTTCGGCGACGGCATCGTGGTCGAGACGCTCGACGCCGCACTCGCCTCGCTCCCGTCGGGACCGACCCGCTGAGCCTCTCCGCCGGCCGGTTATCGTCCGCGCGATGACGCCCCTCCAGCGACGGTTGGCCGTCGCGCGTGGCGACGAGCCGGCCGAGCTCGTCGTCAGCGGCGGTCAAGTCCTGTCGGTCTTCACGCGGGAATGGCTCGCGGCGGACATCGCCGTCGTCGACGGGACGATCGCGGGCGTGGGGGAGTACGAGGGCCACGAGACGATCGACGCGTCGGGGCGGTTCGTCGTCCCGGGGTTCATCGACGCGCACATGCACCTCGAGTCGGTGAAGCTGCTCGTCGACGAGTTCGCGCGTCTCGTCCTCCCCTTCGGAACGACCGCTGTGGTCGCCGATCCCCACGAGATCGCGAACGTGCTGGGCTCGGACGGCGTCCACTGGCTACACGATGCATCCGCGGGGCTCCAGCTCGAGGTGTTCTTCACCGCTCCGTCGTGCGTGCCGGCCTCCACGTTCGAGTCGCCGCGGCGCCCGCTCGCGCCGGGTGACCTCGAGGCGCTGATGCGACGCAGCCGCGTGCTCGGGCTCGCCGAGATGATGAACTTCCCCGGGGTCATCGCCGGCGACGAGGGCGAGCTCGAGAAGCTGGCGCTCGAGGGTGCCGCCCACGTCGACGGCCACGCTCCGGGCGTCCTCGGCAAGGACCTCCAGGCTTACGTCGCAGCCGGGATTCGCTCCGATCACGAGGCGCTCACGGTCGAGGAGGGGCGCGAGCGGCTCCGCGCCGGCATGTGGCTCCTCGTGCGCGAGGCGTCGATGGCGCGGAACCTCCGGGCGCTCCTGCCGCTCGTCGGCGAGTACGGGCCGTCGAGGATCGCGTTCTGCACGGACGACCGCGACCCCGAGGACATCGCCGACTCGGGCCACGTGAACGGGATGGTGCGCGATGCGGTCGCAGCCGGCGTCGCGCCCGCGGACGCCGTCCTCATGGCCTCGCTCCATCCGGCCCAGTGGCACGGGCTCGACCGGCACGGCGCCATCGCGCCGGGGTACGTCGCCGACCTGCTCGTCCTGCCCGACCTCGCGAGCTTCCTTCCGGACCTCGTGCTGAAGCGCGGCCGACCGGTCGCGGACACGCCTCGCGCCGAGGTGCCGGAATGGGTCCGGCACACGGTGAGGGTGAAGCCGGTCGTGGCGGCCGACTTCGCGATTCCCTGGGAGGGCGGCTCCGCCCGTGCCATCGGCCTCGTCGAGGATCAGGTCGTCACGGAAGCCCTCGCCGCCGAGCCGCTCGTGGTCGGCGGATGCGCGGTCTCGGACGCCGCGCGTGACCTTGTGAAGCTCGCCGTCGTCGAGCGTCACCTCGCGACCGGGCGGATCGGCCTCGGGCTCCTCGCCGGATCGGGACTGCAGCGGGGCGCGCTCGCCTCCACGGTCGCGCACGACGCGCACAACCTCGTCGTCGTCGGCGCGACGGACGACGACATGGCGTTCGCCGTGGGCAGGCTCGTCGAGCTCGGCGGCGGGATCGTCGCAGTGGAGGACGGAGTGGTCGTCGCGGAGTGCCCGCTGCCCGTCGCGGGGCTCCTCTCCGACCAGCCGCTCGACGTCGTCGTCGGTCAGAGCCGCGCCTGCAACCAGGCAGCCGCCGGCCTCGGCTGGACGGGCGCGACGCCCTTCCTCACGCTCGCGTTCCTCGCCCTCTCGGTGATCCCGTCCCTCAAGCTCACCGACCGCGGGCTCGTAGACGTCGATCGCTTCGAGCTCGTGCCGCTCCGGGCGTAGGCGTCGGGTCCCGGCCCGACGCCACACGTCAGCCGCGCTCGAACGTCGCGATCGGCCCGTCGCGGACGACGAGCCGCCAGCCGGACTCGATCAGCGCGGCCTCGGCACGGCCGGGACACGCGCGCCCGAAGAAGCCGCTCTGGTCGTAGAGACCGCGGTGGACGGTCACGAACCGGATGCCGAGGTCGGGCGGGACGCTCCCGCGCCCGCAGGACAGCCCACGGAGTCGCCGGGCGAGCCGGTCGGCGCCGGGTGGTGCGAGCGTCGAGTACCCCTGCGGCCGCTCGCGCGGGCTCTGGCGCGCGTAGCCGAGGTAGGCGCTTCCGTAGTGGATGTCGGGCCGGAAGACGGGCAGCTCGAGCAAGCGCCCTTCGCCGCGGATCGCCGCATACGCGGCGCTCGGCGTGTCTGCGGCGACCGCGCCGAAGACAGGGACGCGGAGGTCGACCGCAAGCGCGACGCCGAGGACTGCGACCAGTGCCGTCACCGTGCGGGCGGACGGCCGCTTGTGACGATCAGTCACAAGCGATCTCCCTGCCTCGGCCGCAAAGGCGACCAGCGCGGCGATCGCGAGACAGGCGATCGGCAGCAGCCGCTCCGGGACGCGTGTCGGGCCGAAGCCGGGAACCGACTTCCAGACCCACTCGTAACCGGGCAGGTTCGCCCCGAGCGCGAAGAGGCACGGCACCAGCGCCCCGAGCGCGAGGAGGGTGGCGAGCCCGCGCCGCTCCCGGATGGCGACGAGGCCGGCGAGTGCGAGGAGAGGCGTCAGCCAGCCGAGGAAGACGAGCTCCTCGACGCCGGAGCCGACGGCGCGGGTGACGAAGTCGCCGAGCTCTGCGGAGTAGCGCTCGACCTGCGCGAAGGAGCGTCGCGTCGCGATCGACTCCGCGACCGTCTCCCGCTCGACGAGGACCCCGGCGACTGCGGCCGCGGCCGCCGCCCCGACGGCCTTCCACCGGTCCACGGCCGGAAGGCGTGCCCACGCGTATCCGAGGGCGAGCGGGATCGCGCCGAGCGTGAGATGGAGCTGGCCGGAGAGGGGGAGTGCCACGAGGCACATCGCGGCGAGCACGAAGCGGCGCCGCTCGAGGGCGAGCAGGGTCGCCGGCAGGAGGAACGACACGAGACCGAGGAGGTGTCCCGTCGACTGGCCCACGCGGTACGGCATGAGGCAGAAGACGAGCCCGCCGAGGAGGGCGGCGGGACGCGAGAGCCCGAGTGCCCGCAGCCACCAGCAGGCGAGCCCGCCGGCCGCGACGAAGCTCAGCAGCACGACGAGGTCGTAGGCCCAGACGTCGCCCGCGGCGGCGCGAAGCGGCCAATACGGCACCCCGAGAAGCCAGCCCTGGAGACTCGGCGGGGCGGAGGCTTCGGGCCGGAACGAGTACGGGTCGGAAACGGGTGACTCGAGTTGCTCCAGCTGGTGCCCTACGAGCCAGAACGCCCACCCGAGCTGCAGATGATCGCCCGCGGCCGCCTGTCCGTATCCGGCGGCCGGGCGGGCGAGGTAGTGACCGTCGACGTGACGGACCGCCGGCCACGTCGCCCAGAGCGCGGACGCGACGTAGGCGGCGAGTGCCACGAGCACGAAGCGGCGGCGGAGCACGAGGCGACGACCGTATCGCCCTCCGCCTGTCTCGTCGTCACTCGCTAGCGGACGGCAGCGCCTCCGTCGCATCGGCGATCGCGCGGACGACCTCCACGATGTCGCGGTTCGCGTTGAAGACGCGTAGCTGCCGTTCGGCGGAGTTTCCGCGGTCGAGCAGCGCCTCGATGCCCTCGAGCTCGCGCTCCGAGCCCAGCTCGCGCGCGTGCGGCTCGAGATCGCGGACCGTCCGCCGGACGAGCTTCGCGGTCGGGATCCGGATCCGCCGTCCGGTGGCGAGGTCCATCAGCGGCGCGTCGAGGCCGTAGCGCGCCGCGAGCCACTTGTTCTCGCTCGTGAGGATCCGGTGGTAGCTCGGGATCTCCTCGCCCGCGTCGTAGCGGTCGGAGATCGCCTTGACGAGCGCCTGGCAGTACGCCGTGATCGCGACCGCGTCCTCGACTCGCGTCACCGCGTCGCAGATCCTGATCTCCACCGTTCCCCACTTCGGGTGCGGTCGGATGTCCCACCAGATGTGCGTGTAGTCGGCGATGCAGCCGGTGCGCTCGAGCTGTCCCACGACCTCGGCGTAGTCGGCGTAGTCGCGGAAACGCGGCGGCGGCCCCGAGCGGGGGAAGGCGGAGAAGACGATCTGGCGGCTCGACGCGAGACCGGTCGGCTCGCCCCGCCAGAACGGGGAGCTCGCGGAGAGCGCGAGCAGCGGGCCGAGATGGGGCAGCATGCCGTTCACAACCTGAATCGCCTTGTCGGGATCGTCGACCGCGACGTGGATGTGCATCCCGAAGATCAGCTCGCGTCGCGCGACGTACTGGAGCTGGTCGATGAGCGCGTGGTACCGGTCCTTGGCCGTGATGCGCTGCCGCTCGAAGAGGCTGAACGGATGCGTTCCCGCCGAGCCGACGCGCAGCCCTTCGCTCTCGGCGACCCCGCGTACGTAGCCGCGGAGCTTGGTGAGCTCGTCCATCACCTCCCCGGCCGTCCGGCAGACGGGCGTCGCGATCTCGAGCACGGACTGCATGAGCTCGGCGTTGATCTGGTCGGCGAGCTCGTCGCCCTCCACGGCGTCGAGCACGGTCTCGATGTGCTGGACGAGGTCGAGGCTGCCCGGGTCGAGGAGCATGTACTCCTCCTCGACGCCGAGCGTGAACGGGTCGCTCGCGCCGAAGCGGTGGTCGACGACGCTCGCCGCGGGCGCGCCCGCGAGCCCCGTGATCGACGCCGGGACGACCTGATTCACGGGAGCACTGCCTCCACCTCGATCTCGACTTTCCACGCCGGATCGATGAGCTGCGCGACCACGCACGTGGCCGCCGGGCGGACCTCGCGGAAGGCGTCGCCGTGGGCGCGGGCGACCTCGTCCCAGTGCGCAGGGTCGGTGACGTAGATGTTGGAGCGGACGACGTGAGCGAGCCCCGAGCCGGCGCGCTCGAGCGCCTCGGCGATGATCTCCAGGCAGAGAGTCGCCTGCTCGTAGGCGCCCTCGGGCGGCGGTGAGCCGTCGACCGGAATCGGCGCCGTGCCGGCGACGTGCACGCGATCTCCGGCGACGACGGCGCGCGAGAACCCGGCGACGATCTCGTACGGCGAGTGGCCGGTGATCAGCTTGCGTTCCACGGGGCGGCCGTAGTATCGCCCGCCTCTGCGGGCGGCACCAGTCAGCGCTTCGGAAGCACGCGGGCCACGGCCGGGCCGAGCGTCCGCATGAACGACTCCACGTGCCTCGTGTACGCGGATTGCAGTCCGAGCTCGCTGTTGACCTCTCCGTGCCCGAGGGGCACTGGCAGCACCTCCGCGTGCGTCCCGAACGACGCCGCCTTCGAGACGAACGTCCGTGCCTGTCGGCACGAGTCGGCGCGCAGGGACGAGCACACGCCGAGGAAAGGCGCGATTCGCGAATGCAGCCGGACGGTCGGCGACGCCGCGGCCCACCCGGCCGGGTCGTCGCCGAAGGCGGTGTCGTAGAGCGGGAGGTGCGGGCTGCGCATGATCGCCGAGACGGAATACGCGGCGCTGTCCAGCGCGACGGTGCCGAGCCACGGGGACGCGCCCTGCCCTGTGGCGAGTGCGGGGGCGGCGCCGATCAGCGACACGAGATGTGCGCCTGCGGAATGACCCATCACGATGAACCGGCTACGACTCCCGCCCCAGCGGGAGGCGTGCCGCTGCGCGAACGCGAGCGCCTTCGCGACGTAGCGGGCCTGCTGGACCGGCGGCGTCCCAGGCAGCATCGGGTAGTTCGTCGAGATGACGACGAATCCACGCGGCACCCACCGGGCGACCTTGCTGTCCACGACACTCGCCGCCGCCTTGTCGCCGGTGATCCAGCCACCGCCGTGCACGAGGAGCACGACGGGTGCGTTCCTGGGCCTGGCCGGCGCGTAGACATCGAGGCGCTCGGCCGGGAGCGGCCCGTACGAGACGTCACGGATCACCTTCATGCCGGCCTGTGCATCGCTCCGCTTCGGTGTCGCGAGGGCGCCGGAGCCCGACGCGAGGACGACCGCCAAGCCGACCGCAGTTGCGAGAATGCGCGTCGTCGTCATCACACCGTCGAGCCTACGCCTCCGACATGTGAAGTTCGTTCGGTGGACGCAAGCCGCGTGTAACGGACGGGCACTACGATCGCCGGCGTGCGAGCGCTCGAGCAGGTCGACACCTGGGACGTCCCGTTCGCAGCAGTCGGTGTGACGCGCGCCGAGGCCGTGCTGGCCACCCGCGGTGACGGCTCGCGGGCCGTTCGACTCGCCTCGGTCTCGAAGCCGATCGCCGCGCTCGCGACGCTCGTCGCGGCGGAGGAGGGCGTCGTCGACCTCGACGAGGCCGCAGGCCCGTCGGGCGCGACCGTCCGGCATCTTCTGGCGCATGCCTCGGGGCTGCCGTTCGAGGGGACGACGCCGATCGCGCCGCCCGGCCGCAGGCGGATCTACTCGAACGAGGGCTTCCGCGTGCTCGGCGACCACGTCGGCGCACGCGCCGAGATGCCGTTCGCGGAGTACGTGCGGGCGGCGGTCGTCGAGCCGCTCGGCCTCGACCTCGATCCGAGCGGCCACCCGGGGGCGGGGATGCACGGCTCGCTCGACGACGTCCTGGCGATCGGGCGGGAGCTTCTCTCGCCACGACTCGTCGCGTCCGAGACGCACGAGGAGATGGTCGCCGTCCAGTTCCCGGGCCTCGACGGCGTGCTCCCCGACTTCGGCCGGTTCAGTCCGCTGGACTGGGGGCTCGGCGTCGAGATCACGGGCGCAAAGGCCGGCCACTGGTCGGGCGACCGCACCTCGCCGCACACCTTCGGGCACTTCGGCGGCAGCGGCACGTTCCTCTGGGTCGACCCCGAGCTCGGTGTGGCGTGCGCCGCGCTCACGACGCGCGACTTCGGCGACTGGGCGAAAGCGGCCTGGCCGCGCCTCTCCGACGCGGTCGTGACCGAGCTTGCGTCGTAGGAGCGAGATATCTCGCCCCTCCCCGCGACCATTTCTCTAGACCACGGGCTCGAGCAGCTCCGCGTGCTCGCGCTCCGGCGGGGTGCCGTAGGCATAGACGACGAGGTCCTCGTCGCCGTGGTTGGCCGTCTGGAGCGGCGTCCCGGGCTCGACGTGGATGAGCCCGCCTCGAGGCACGTCCCGACGCTCCGGGGGGTCGCCGAGATACATCGACAGCGTGCCCGCGAGGACGACGAACGTCTCCTCCTGGTGGACGTGCCGGTGACGGCGTCCCGTGGCGCCCGGCTCGTAGCGCCAGACATTGGCGCGCGTATGGGAGAAGCCGGCTCGTTCGCTGAGCTCGGCGACGTGACGCGCGGGCTCGTCGGGCTCGTGGGGCCTCGTGATCCACGTGAGCTCGTCGGGGTCGACGACGCGAAAGGCCATGGCCAGAGCCCTAGGTGTCGTCCGCGAAGAGCGGGCGCAGCAACGCGTCGAAGGTCTCCCGGTCACAGCTCGCGACGGTCGACGGGGTCATCGTCGTGACCGTCGCAGTCCGAGGCACGCCCATCGCGAGGGCGACCTCACCGAACCAGTCGCCGGGACGAACCATGCCCCGCGGGCCGCGCGTGGCCTGGGTGACCGCGGCCAGCCCGGAGAGCAGGACGTAGAAGCGGTCGCCTGGCTCTCCCTCCGAGACGATCGTGCGCCCTGCGGGCAGCTCCTCACGGCGCATCTGCTCGGCGAGGCGGGCGAGCGTCTGCCCGGGAAGCGACGAGAGGAGGGAGACGCGTGACAGCTCCGTCACGGAAGCAGGAACGTGCCGCGGGCTCACGCGCTCACGTTAGCCCGCCAGGCAGGATTCGGCAGGAGCCGAATCCTGCGGCTCGATCTCCGGCTTCGGCGGGGCACATCCCTGAAGGCGTTCCCTTCGGCGCCGCAACTGCCCTGCCGACTCGAGAAGTCTCTCGCGTTCCGCACTTTCGCGCCCTAAACCACGACGCCCGGGGCGGAGCCGGGCGTCGTGCAGGGGAGGATTGGAGGAGACCTATGCGGCGACGAGGCCGAGGCTGCGCTCGATCGCGCCCTTCGGCTGCGCGCCGATCACGGCGGCGGATGGCTCGCCGTCCTTGAAGAGGATCATCGTCGGGATCGACGCCACGCCGTAGCGCTGCTGGAGCTCGTGCTCCGCGTCGATGTTGACCTTGACGAGCTTGAGGTCGGCCTCGTACTCGGCGGCGATGCGGTCGAGCACCGGCGCAACGGCGTGGCAGGGGCCGCACCATTCCGCCCAGAAGTCGACGAGGACGGGCTTGTCGGAGTTGAGCACTTCCTGCTCGAAGGTCTCGGTCGTGACGTCGAGTGCCATTGGTCCTTCCGTTTCGCGTTGACGATTTCTGTGTGGTAGAGATGAGAACGCGGCTGAGGCCTCGATTCTTCCCCGCCGGGGCGCTCGCCAATCACTCCTAGAATCGGCGCCATGTTCGCACCTCTGCCGGACAAGCCGGATCACGACGCGCTCGAGCGCGAGATCCTCGCTCTGTGGGAACGGGAGCAGACGTTCGCACGGCTCCGGGCCCGGAACGCGGACGGGCCGCGCTTCAGCTTCGTGGACGGCCCGGTGACGGCAAACCGGGACGTGCTCGCCGTCCACACCGCCTGGGGCCGGACCCTGAAGGACGTCTTCCAGCGCTACAAGGCGCTCGGCGGGCATCACCAGCGCTACCAGAACGGCTTCGACTGCCAGGGGCTCTGGATCGAGGTCGGTGTCGAGCGCGGGCTCGGGCTGAACTCGAAGCGAGAGATCGAGGAGTTCGGGCTCGCCGAGTTCGCCCGACGGTGTCGCGAGGTGGTCGTCAACTCGTCTCGCGCCCTGACGGAGGGCTCCATCCGGCTGGGCCAGTGGATGGACTGGGGCGCCGACTACTTCACGTTCAGCGACACGAACATCGAGTACATCTGGCGGTTCCTGCGGGTCGTCCACGAGCGCGGGTGGCTTTATCTCGGCCATCGGTCGACCGAGTGGTGCCCGCGCTGTGGCACCTCGCTCTCGCAGCACGAGCTGACGCAGGCGGGCGTCTACCAGGAGCGAAGCGACCCCTCGCTGTACGTCCGCTTCCCGCTGCGCGAACGGGACGGCGAGTCCGTCGTGATCTGGACGACGACGCCCTGGACCCTGCCGGCCAACGTCGCCGCCGCGGTCAAGCCCGACGCCGAGTACGGACTGCGTGAGAACGGCGAGTGGGTCGCGGTCGCCCGGTACCCGGACGAGCGCTTCGTTCGGCGCGTTCCCGGCGCGGAGCTCGTCGGGCTCACCTACCGCGGCCCGTTCGACGAGCTCGGCCCCGGAGGCGAGGTCGAGCACCGCGTCATCCCGTGGGAGGAGGTCTCGCTGGAGGAGGGGACGGGAATCGTCCACATCGCCCCCGGCGCCGGCCAGGAGGACTTCGAGCTCGGGCGCGTCCACGACCTTCCGGTGCTCTCGCCCGTCGACGAGGCCGGGCGGTTCTACGACGCCTACGGCTGGCTCCACGGCCTCTCGACGACCGAGGCCGCCGACCAGATCGTCGGCCGTCTCGCGGAGCAGGGCCATCTGCTCGAGGCCGGGACGTACATGCACCGCTACCCGCACTGCTGGCGCTGCGACACGCCGCTCATCTGGCGCGTCACGGACGACTGGCTGATCTCGGTGGACGAGCTACGCGAGCCGCTGCTCGACGCCAATGCGACGGTCGAGTGGACGCCGGCCTACATGGGCAAGCGCATGGACGACTGGCTCCGGAACATGGGCGACTGGAACATCTCCCGCCGCCGCTACTACGGCTTGCCGCTCCCCTTCTACCCCTGCGAATGCGGGCATCTGAACGTGATCGGCTCGCGTCGGGAGCTCGAGGAACGGGCGGTCTCCGGGCTCGAGCAGCTCGAGGAGCTGCGCAGGCCCTGGATCGACGCGGTACTGGTTCGCTGCGCTCGCTGCAACGAGCCCGTCGAGCGGATCGCCGAGGTCGGTGACGTGTGGCTCGACGCCGGCATCGTGCCGTTCTCGACCCTCGGCTGGCAGAGCCCCGAGCACGTCGCTGAGGGCTACGCGACCGGCGCGGCGAAGGGGCTGACGACCGCAGACCTCCCCGACCACGGCTACTGGGAGACGTGGTTCCCGGCCGACTGGGTCTCGGAGATGCGCGAGCAGATCCGGCTCTGGTTCTACTCGCAGCTCTTCATGTCGGTGGCGCTCACGGGGACGGCGCCCTTCCGGAAGGTGCTCGGCTACGAGAAGATGCTCGACGAGACGGGCCGCGAGATGCACAGCTCATGGGGGAACACGATCGCGGCGCCGGACGCATTCGCGCGCATGGGCGCCGACGTCATGCGCTGGCAGTTCTGCGCGCAGCCGCCGGATCGCAACCTCCTCTTCGGCTTCGGGCCCGCACACGAGATCCAGCGGAGGCTCCTGACCCTCTGGAACTCGGCGACGTTCCTCGTCTCGTACGGGAACGTCGAGGGGTTCGCGCCCCGGTACGGCGACCTCGACGGAGGTCCCGAGGCCGAGCTCGGCGTCCTCGACCGGTGGCTCGTGGCGCGCACGAGGCAGCTCGTCCGCGAGGCCACGCTCGGCTACGAGCGCTGGCTGACGGTCGACGTGATCCGCGCGTTCGAGGCGTTCGTCGACGATCTCTCGAACTGGTACATCCGCAGGTCGCGGCGGCGCTTCTGGGACGGCGAGGAGACGGCGCTTCGGGCTCTCTGGCACGCGCTCGCCCAGGCGCTGCGGGTGATCGCTCCCGTGATGCCGTTCCTGGCGGAGCACCTCTGGCAGGTCCTCGTGCGCGACGCGTGCGACGCCGCGGAGACGAGCGTGCATCTCGCCGGCTGGCCCGCCGAGCTCGAGCCGGACGACGGGTTGCTGCGCGAGATCGACGCCGTCCGACGCGTCGTCGGGCTGGGCCACCAGGCCCGGCAGGCGGCCGGCTGCAAGGTGCAGCAGCCCTTGCGCGCGCTCGTCGTCGAGGGCGCGGGCGCGGCGGCCGGGCATGCAGTCGAGATCCGGGACGAGCTCCGCGTGAAGGAGATCCGCTTCGAGCCGGTCGACGCCGAGCTCCGCGTCAAGCCGAACCTGCCGGTGCTCGGGCCGAAGCTCGGTGCCGCGCTCGGCCAGGTGCGGGCTGCGCTCACGGCGGGAGACTTCGAGGATCTGGGTGAGGGACGCTTCCGGGCGGCGGGTCACGAGCTCGCGCCGGACGAGGTGCTCGTCGAGCGCGCAGGCAAGGACGGCTGGGCGGTCGCGGCCGAGGCCGGCGTGACCGTCGCCCTCGACACGCACGTCGACGAGGAGCTCGACCGCGAGCGCCGCGTCTACGAGCTGATCCGTCGCGTCAACTCGCTGCGCAAGGAGACGGGGCTCGAGCTCTCCGACCGGATCGCGCTCACCATCCCGGCGCGCGACTCGGACCTGCTCGAGCACGCCGAGTGGATCAAGAACGAGACGCTCGCGACCTCGCTCGAGGCGGACGGCGGCGACACGCCGGTGATCGCGAAGGCGTGATTCGAGCTAGTCGCTGCGCGCCTCGGCGAGCGCCAGCTCACGGCGGAGCTCGACCGGAAGGCGGAACGTGACGTCCTCCTCGACGGTCCGGTACGGCTCGAAGCTCTCGACGCCGCGGGCGCGGAACCAGTCGCAGACCCGGGTCACGAGCCGCTCCGGCGCCGACGCGCCCGACGTGATGCCGACGGTCGCGGTGCTTTCGACCCATGACTCGTCGATCTCGGTCTCGTCGTCGATGAGGTAGGCAGGGACGCCCGCCGCGCGGGCGACGTCGACGAGCCGGTTCGAGTTCGAGGAGTTCCGCGAGCCGATCACGAGCAGGACGTCGATCTCGGCGAGCATGTCCTTCACGGCCCACTGCCGGTTGGAGGTCGCGTAGCAGATGTCCTCCTTCTTCGGCCCGACGATCGCGGGGAACCGACGTCGGAGTGTGGCGATGATCTCCGCGGTCTCGTCCACCGACAGCGTGGTCTGCGTCACGTACGCGAGGCGCGTGTCCACGGGCAGGTCGAGCGCCTCGGCCTCGTCGACGTCCTGGACGAGGATCGTCGAGTCCGGTGCCTCGCCCATCGTCCCAACGACCTCCTCGTGGGCGGCATGCCCGATCAGCAGCACCGTGTATCCGTTCGCCGCATAGCGCTTCGCCTGCACGTGCACCTTGGTGACGAGCGGGCACGTCGCGTCGATGACGTCGTGCGAGAGCAGCCGCGAGCTCTCGTGCACGGACGGCGCGACCCCGTGTGCGGAGTACACGATCGTCGATCCGTGCGGGACGTCGTTCTCGTCGTCGACGAAGATCGCGCCACGCGCCTCGAGGTCGCGGACGACGTGGATGTTGTGGACGATCTGCTTGCGGACGTAGACCGGCGCGCCGTAGTGCTCGAGCGCGGACTCGACGGTGTCGACGGCGCGCTCGACGCCCGCGCAGTAGCCGCGCGGCGAGGCGAGGAGGACCCGCTTCACGCTCACGCTGCAAGGGTACTCGGCGCCGCTCGGCGATTCGCCCGTCACGCGGGCGTCGCGCGGCGGACGGCGCCGACGTAGACCCCGGCGCAGACGAGCGCGCCGCCGAGGATCGTCGTGGCGGTGATCGCCTCGTCGGCGACGACCGCTCCCAGCACGACGGCGACCACGGGCATGAGCACGAACACGTACGACGTGGCCGACGCGGTCCAGCGCTGCACGACGGCGAGCACGAGGAGGAACAACCCGACCGTCGCGGCGACGAGGTAGCCGACCGCGAGCCGCGACTCGCCGTCGACCGGGAGGGCGAAGGTGTCGCCGGCGACCCAGGCCGCGAGCAGCAGCACGGCTGCCCCGACGCTCATGCCCACGAAGTTGAGCGCCGCGGGATGGTGGCCGCTAGCGCGCTTGGATACCACGACCGCCTCGGATGCACAGAGGGCCGCGAGCGCCAGGAGGGCGAAGGATCCCCACCCGAACGCGATCGCGCCGGGCTGGAAGAAGATAAGCACGGAGCCGGCGACTGCGACGAGCGCCCCCGCGAGCGCTCTCGCGCTCAGCCGCTCCATCCCGTGGGCGACCGCGAGCAGCAGCGTCAGGAGGGGCCCCACGGCGAGGACGACGGCGGCGATGCCTGCCGGAACCTCCTGCATCGCCCAGTAGAGGCACCCGTACGCTGCGCCGAAGGCGAGAAGGCCGTAGGCCGAGGCGAGGACGAGCCCGCGGCCACGCGGGAGCGAGAGCCGCATGGCTGCGCACAGGACGCCGAAGATCGCGGCAGCGAGGGCGAAGCGCAGCCCGGCGCCCCAGATCGGATCGAGCTCGCGGTTCGAGAACCTGATCGCGACGAAGTTCGCGCCGCCGATCACGACGGCGCCTGCGAAGGCGCCGAGCGTCGAGCGATCGACCGGCGCATGCCCGTCGCCGCCGCCGTCGCCGGCGTCCAGGTCGGCCATGCTCGTCACCGCGCGGTCTGCGCCAGCACGATCCCGAGCAGCACGACACCGCCGCCGACGAGCTGGGCCGCCGACAGCGTCTCGCCGAGCCACGCCCAGGCGACGACCGAGGCGAGGACGACCTCGACCATCGCGACGATCGAGACCCGGGTCGCAGGGAGGTGGCGCATCGCCCCGAGCGAGAGCACGAACGGGATCACCGTCCCGGGCACGATCACCCACAGGCAGAGCAGCCAGACGGGCGCCGTCGACGAGTCGAACGCCCCCTGGAGCGAGACGGTGTTGTCGAGCTCGCCGAACGGGAACCCCCACCAGGGTTGGACGACGGCCCAGAACACCGCCGCGACGCCGAGCGAGAGACACGTCAGCGACAGGGCGTCGCGGCGCGCGGCAGCATGCTCGCCGGCGAGGAAGTACGTCGCGAGCGCCCCCGCCGCGACGATTCCCGCCACGACACCGATGGCATCGAGGCGCACGTCCTCCCACACCTCGGCGACGAGCGCGAGGCCGGACAGGGCGAGCCCGAGGGCGAGCCAGACGCGCCGGCGGACGGGCTCGTGCCAGGCGAGCCGGGCCCACAGCGCGACGAGCACCGGCGCGGTGAACTCGAGCAGCAGGCCGATCCCGATGGGCAGCCGCGCGATCGTCACGAAGTAGAGCCACTGCACGAGTGCGAAGCCGACGACGCCGTAGAAGACGAGCAGCGCCAGCTCGTCCCTTGCGACACGCAAGCGGGCGGGCGCGGTGGCGGCGATGACGAACGCCAGGCAGAGGAACGCCCCGGTCGCGCGCAGCTCCGTGAGGCGGAGGCTCGAGATCTCCGTCGAGGTCAGGACGATCTTCGCGACGGTGCCGTTCACTGCGAAGAAGGCCGCCGCGGTGGTCGCCATCGCATACCCCAGCTTCGGATGACGATGGCGGGCGACGGCGGGGGCGCCGGGGAGGGCGATCTCCGTCATCCGGCGAGGCTATCCCGTCGCCAGGCGGGCAATGATCGATGATCGATTAGCACGCGGCTGCTGTTGTACGCTCGCGCGGTGCGCGTGGCGCTCTTCGTCACCTGCCTGGCCGACACGCTGCAACCGTCGGTGGGCCGTGCGACCGTCGCCGTGCTGGAGGGCCTCGGCGTCGAGGTCGCGTTTCCGCGCGCGCAGACCTGCTGCGGCCAGCTCCACGCGAACGCCGGCTACGCGGACGTGGCGGACGGTCTCGCGCGTCGCTTCGCGGAGACGTTCGCCGGCTACGACGCGGTCGTCTCGCCGTCGGGATCCTGCGTGGCGCACGTCCGCACGCATCTCGCCGAGACCGGAGGGGATCGCGGCGACGTCGCCTCGCGCACCTGGGAGCTCTCGCAGTTCCTCGTCGATCGGCTCGGGGTCGTCGACGTCGGCTCGCGCTTCTCGGGGTCGGTCGCGTATCACCCGACCTGTCATTCGCTTCGGACGCTCGAGCTCGGAGAGCGGCCGGAGAACATGCTTCGCGCGATCCCCGGCGTGGAGCTCCGCGCACTCGGCGACGCGTCCGAGTGCTGCGGCTTCGGAGGCCTCTTCGCGATCCGCAATGCCGCCGTCTCGACGGCAATGCTCGCCGACAAGCTCCGCTGCATCGAGTCCACCGGCGCGGACGTCGTGTGCGCCTGCGACGCCTCGTGCCTCCTCCACATCGGCGGGGGGCTCGAGCGGCGCGGCTCGCCCATCCGCGCGATGCATCTCGCCGAGGTGCTCGCCGCGTGAGCTCGCTCGCCGGGAGGGGGACACCGCCGCTGCCGTTCGAGCGGGCGGCCGGGAAGGCTCTCGGTGACGAGCTGACACGCGCGAACGTCCTCCGGGCGACGAGCGCGATCCGGGCGCGCCGGGCGGCCGTGGTCGCGGAGACCCCGGACTGGCCCGAGCTGCGCGAGGCGGGCTCCGCGCTCAGGCACCGGGCGCTGCTCCGGCTCGACACGCTGCTCGAGCAGCTCGAGGCGGCCGTCACGGGCGCCGGCGGCGTCGTCCACTGGGCGCGCGACGCGGTCGAGGCGAACGAGCTCGTCGTCCGCCTCGTCGGAGACACGGGCGCGCAAGAGGTCGTGAAGGTCAAGTCCCTGACGACCGACGAGATCGGGCTGAACGACGCGCTCGTCGCCGCGGGCATCGATCCGATCGAGACCGATCTCGCCGAACGGATCGTCCAGCTCGCCGGCGAGCGGCCGTCGCATCTCCTCGTGCCGTCGCTCCACCGCGGGCGGGCGGAGATCGCCGAGCTCCTGCGCGTCGCCCTCGACGAGCCGGGGCTCGGCGACGAGCCGGAGGCGATCCTCGTGGCGATCCGGCGGCACCTCCGGGCGGCATTCCTCCGGGCACGTGTCGCGGTCTCCGGGGCGAACTTCGCCGTAGCCGAGACGGGCACCATCGGCATCGTCGAGTCGGAGGGCAACGGCCGGATGTGCACGACGCTGCCCGAGACGCTCGTCACGGTGATGGGCATCGAGAAGGTCGTCGAGCGCTGGGAGGACCTCGGTGTCCTCCTCCAGCTTCTGCCCCGCTCGGCAACCGGGGAGCGGATGAACCCCTACACGTCGCTCTGGACCGGCACCCGGGCGGGCGAGGGGCCGACGGCGTTCCACCTCGTGCTGCTCGATGCGGGCCGGACCCGGGCCCTCGCGGACCCCGAGGGCCGGCCGGCGCTGCGCTGCATCCGCTGCTCGGCGTGCGTCAACGTCTGCCCCGTCTACCGGCAGACCGGGGGACACGCCTACGACACCGTCTATGCGGGCCCGATCGGCGCGATTCTCCAACCACAGCTCACCGGGGAGCGCGGAACCGCGGCGTCGCTCCCCTACGCCTCGACGCTCTGTGGCGCGTGCAAGGACGTCTGCCCGGTCGGCATCGACATTCCGAGGATCCTCGTCCACGAGCGTGCGAAGGCCGTGCGGGCAAACCGCCAGGGAATCGACGGGGCAGCGCTCCGCGGCCTCGGGCGCGCCTTCGGGAGCGTCGACCGCTACGAGCGCGCCCAGCGCCTCGCCAGGGTGCTGCAACGCCCTGTCGTCCGCTCGGGCCGGCTCCGCTGGTTCCCGGGGCCGCTCGGCGGCTGGGGGCGGTCGCGGACGCTTCCGGGCGTGGCGCCGCAGACGTTCCGCGAATGGTGGGAGGCGCGTGACCGGAGCGCGTGACGCGGTCCTGGCGCGGATCCGCGAGGCGCTGGCAGACCGGGAGGCGCCGCCGGACGTGCCCCGGCGGTACCACACGGGAGGCGGCTCCTCCTCGCCCGACGAGCTGGCCCACGGCTTCGAAGCCCGTGTCGCGGAGACCGGCGCGATGCTCGTCGCGGCACCGAACGCTCCTGCCGCGGTCGAGGCGATTCTCGCCGGCCAGGGGGCCAGGCGAGTCGTCGTCTCCTCCGACCTCTCCGCGGAGCTGCGCCCAAGAAGCGTGGAGGTCGTCGAGGACCGCGGACTCAGCCCGATCGAGCTGGAGGAGCTCGACGGCGCGGTGACGACGTGCGCGATCGCGTGCGCCGACACCGGCACGATCGCGCTCGACGGCGGGCCGGGCCAGGGACGGCGGGCGCTCACGCTCATTCCCGACCTGCACGTGTGCCTCGTCCGCCGCGATCAGCTCGTCGGCACCGTGCCCGAGCTCGTGGAGCGGCTCGCGCCGGCGGCGAGAGCGGGGCGGCCGATCGTCCTCGTCACGGGCCCTTCGGCCTCCGTGGACATTGGCTTCGAGCGGGTCGAGGGCGTTCACGGCCCCCGCCGCCTGGTCGTCGTGCTGACCGGCTGACGGGCAACACCGAGGGCGGCCCTAGACTGTCTCCCACGGGGTGTAGCTCAGCCTGGTAGAGCGCCCGCTTTGGGAGCGGGAGGTCGTCGGTTCGGATCCGGCCACCCCGACCTTGCTCGCCAAGCACGAATCCGCGGAAGCGGATTCTTGCGGCCCGATCCCCGCCTGTGGGGGGCAGGCCCCTCGAGGGCGGCCCTCTCGGGCCGCAACGACTCCTCGCCGCCAGAACCCGGCGGGGCCGAGGGTTACCGTTCGCCGGTGCGGATTTCCGTCCCGGTGCTGGTCGTCTCGCTCGTCGCTCTCGGAGCGAGCGCACCGGCGGGTGCGGCCACCGAGTATCGGTCGTCGGTGAGCGTGCTTCCGTCGTCGCTACGCGCGACGATGACCGGTGTCTCCTGGCGACCTGGCTGCCCCGTCACCCTCGACGACCTCAGGCTCGTGACCGCGCGTCACTGGGGCTTCGACGGACGCGTCCACGCCGGGCGGCTCGTCGTCCACCGCGACGTCGCCTCCGACGTCGCGGCAGTGTTGCGGCGCCTGTACGCGGCGCGCTTCCCGATCCGGCGGATGGTCCAGGTCGACGCGTACGGCGCGAGCGACTTCCGCTCCATCGAGGCGGACAACACGTCGGCGTTCAACTGCCGTTACGTCGAGGGCACGACGCGGTGGTCGGAGCACGCGTACGGCCGGGCGATCGACCTCAACCCGATCGAGAACCCGTACGTCTCGTCGGGCGGCACGACCTCGCACCGCGCGAGCCGCTCGTACCTCCGGCGCGCGCCGTACCGTCCCGGGATGGCCGTCGACGGCGGTGTGGTCGTGCGCGCCTTCGACGCCGTGGGATGGGGCTGGGGCGGCCGCTTCGCCGGGATCAAGGACTACCAGCACTTCTCCGCGAGTGGACGTTGACCGGGGCTCTCGCGCTCGTCGCCGGGGGCGCGCTCCTGGGCGTCGGCTCGCTGCGCCTGTCGGCGCGACTCGCGCCGCGCTCCACGGCGTCGTTTCTCCTCGGTGCGTACGTCGCCGCGTGGCTCCAGCTCATCGTCGTCCTGTGGGCGCTCTCGGTCTTCGGCTGGCTGACCAGATGGAGCCTGCTCGCCGGGCTCGCGGTCGTCTGCGCCGCGCTCCTGCTCGACACGCGGGGCCGCTCCGACGCGGTCGCGCGCCTCCGTGAGAGCGGCGCAGCGCTCGGACGCGCGCTCGCCGATCCCCTGTGCGCAGTGCTCGGCGTCTGTGTTCTCGCAGGCTTCGCGTATGCGGTCGCGCTGGGGCTCGGAACGCCGCAGAACGACTTCGACACGATCTTCGACCATCTCTGGCGGGCCGCCGTCTGGCGCCAGAACCAGGCCGTCGGCTACCCCGACTGCGCCTGCGCGCCGTACGTCAACGCGTATCCGCCGCACGGGGAGATGGGCGTCCTCGCGACGATGACCCTCGGCGGCGCCGACCGCTACGTCGCGCTCGTGCAGGCCTCGGCGTTCGGCGCCCTCGCGGTGGGCGTGATCGGGGTCGCGAGGGGGCTCGGCCTCTCACGGCGGGAGTCGCTCCTCGGTGCGTTGCTCGTCGCGACGCTGCCGGTCATCGCGCTGCAGGCCTCGACGGCGCAGAACGATCTCGTCGTCGCCTCCTTCCTCGTCGCCGCGGCCGCCCTGCTGCTGGACACCCGCCGCCGAGGGACGACCTGGCTCGCGGGTGTCGGGACCGCGCTCGCGCTCGGGACGAAGGTGACGGCGGTGTTCGGCGTCCCGGTGCTCGTCGTCGTCGCGCTGCTCGCCGCGCCGAGCCGGCGCGGCACCCGGCTTGCAGCCGTGCTGCTCGGCGCCGTGGCCGGCTCGTACTGGTACGTCGTCAACTGGGTGCAGGAAGGAAGCTGGGACGCCGGCTTTCCCTACGAGCCGGTCGACCGCAGCGCAGCCGCGATCGCGGCGCGCGTTCTCCGCTCCGCGATCCAGTTCGTGGAGCTTCCAGGGGCCGTGGGTCGCGATCGGTGGCTCTACGCCTTCACCGCCGTCGCGGTGCTCATCGGCGTCGGGCTCGCGAGGCGCCGCGGCGGCGCAGCTCGCGCCGTGACGCTGGGTGCGCTCGCCGGGGCCATCGCGCTCGCGCCCGTGCTCGTTCCCGACCTGCGCCGCTACCTGGATCAGGCGTATCTCGACCTCTGGCGCGCGGTGGGGCGGGACGACCTCGCGGTCACCGTGGGACGCGACATCACGCGATCGGCGTCGAACGTCACGTGGTACGGCCCGCTCGGCGTCGCCCTGCTCGTGGCGGGCGCTGCCGTCGCGATCGTGGCGGCGCGGCGCCGCGCGCTCCCGTGGCTCGGCGCTCTTCTCACGCTCACCCCGGCGTACTGGCTCGCGACCCTCTCGGCGACGCTCTTCTACCAGGACGCCGCGGGCCGGTTCCTGATGGCGCCGGTGGCGCTCGCCGGGGCGACCTGGGGTCTCGCCGCACGGGCGCGCCCGGTTGCCTGGGGTCTCGTGGGGATCGCGGTCACCGCGCTCGGGCTCGCGATCCTGAACGACACGAAGCGGCCGTCCGGGCTTCCGCTGCTCGAGCGCCCCGCTCCGGCGAGCTACTGGACGCAGCCGCGCTGGCTCGCCGTCGGCAGCGAAATCCGGGCCGAGGAGCTGATCCGCTTCGTCGACGACCGCATCCCGTCCGACGCGCCGCTCGCGCTCGCGATCACGCCGAGCGACCCTGGCTACGTGCTCCTCGGCCCGCCGCTCGACCGCGCGTTCGAGCTGCTCCCGGCGGGCGCCGTCGACGCACCCGGCGCCGGGTGGGCCATCGTCAGCGCGGGCGCCCGGACGAGCCTCGCACCGCGGCTCTGCAAGGCATGGCGGCCCGTCGACGAGCCACCGCCGGGGTGGCGCGTCTTCCGCCGAGACGGTCGGTGTTGATCTCCCGCCGCCGAAAGCGGGCGACCGGGCTCGAACCGGCGACATTCAGCTTGGAAGGCTGACGCTCTACCAACTGAGCTACACCCGCGCCCGTCTAGCGTAGCGCCGTGACCCCCGCTGCGTGGTCGTGGAGCTGGGAGGCCGTGGTGCCGCTCTCGCTTGCCGTCGGGTACGTCGCCGGCACGCGTGGAAGCGACCGGTGGCGCTCGCTCGCGTTCCTCTCCGGGTGCGCTCTCCTCGTCCTCGCTCTCGTGACGCCGCTCGACACGCTCGCCCGCGAATACCTCGTCTGGGCGCACCTTCTCCAGAACGTCGTCCTCGCGGAGTGGGCCCCGCTCCTGCTCGTGCTGGGCGTGCCGGTCGCGCTCGCGGAGCGCCTGTCGCGGCCGCGTCTCGTGAGAGGGTTGACGCACCCCTTCGTCTCCCTTCCGCTGTGGGTGGGAACCTACGCCGTCTGGCACGTCTCGGTGCTCTACGACGCCGCTCTCCGCCGGCCCGACTCGGTGCTCGCACTCGAGCACGCGTCGTACCTCGCGAGCGGGATGCTCCTCTGGTGGTGCGTCTGGCAGGACCCGCCGCACCGCCTCGGCTCGGGCGCGCGCGCCGCGTACGTCTTCGCGGCGTTCGTCCTCTCGGCGCCGCTCGGCCTTGTCCTCGCGCTCGTCCCGGAGCCGCTCTACGCGTTCTACGCCGGCGCGCCCGAGCGGGTCTGGGGGCTCACGCGCCTCGAGGACCAGCAGCTCGGTGGGATGACGATGGCGGCCGAGCAGTCGCTCGTCTTCTTCGCCGTCTTCGCGTACTGGTTCCTCCGCTTCCTCGCCGAGCAGGAGCGCGTGGAGGACGTAGCCTGACCGCGGTGCGCGCACTCCTCGCCGTGCCGTGCGCGCCGCTCGTCGTTCGAGTCGCGTGAGCGGCCTCGACCGCTACCGCGAGCTCCTCGCGCGGCCGTCCGCGAAGTCGCTGATCGGCTGGTCGCTGCTCGCTCGTCTTCCGCTCGGGATGACGCCGTTCGCGCTGCTGTTGCTCGTTCGCGCGGAGGGAGACGGGTACGGCGCCGCGGGAGCCGTCGTCGCGGTGTACGCGATCGCCCTCGGCGCGGGAGCCCCGATCCGGGGCCGTCGGGTCGACGTTCTGGGCCCGGCGCCCGTCCTTCGCCTCGGCGCCTTGCTCTACCCCGGGCTGCTCGTCGTCGCGATCGTCGCTCGCGGGCCTCGACGCGGGTGCCGTGCCCATCGCGATCGCCGCGGCGTGCGCCGGGTTCATCCACCCGCCGGTCTCGGCGACGGTGCGGATCGTGTGGCCACGGCTCGCGCCCGGCGACCTGCGCGCGACGGCCTACGCGTTCGAGGCGGCGATCCAGGAGATGTTCTTCGTCGTCGGCCCGCTCCTCGCCGCCGCGCTCGCGGCCGTGGAGCCGGCTGCGGCCGTCGCCGGGGCTGCGCTCGCGAGCCTCGTCGGCACGAGCATGACCGCACGCCTCCGCCCCGTCCGAGAGACCGCGCCGTCGCGCACCGTCTCGGCCGGGCTCCTCGGGGCGCTCGGCTCTGCGGGCGTCCGGACCGTCGTCCTCTATGCCGGCGTCGCCGGGTTCGCGTTCGGGTCGGTGGAGCTCGGGATGCCCGCGTTCGCCGAAGCGCACGGCGCGCGGGAGCTCGGCGGCATCGCGCTCGCGTGCTTCGCGGCAGGCAGCCTCGTCGGCGGGCTCGTCGCCGGGCTGCGGCCGCCGCGCGACGACGTTCGGCGGTTCCTCGGCTGTGCGCTCGCGCTCGCGGTCGCGCTCCTCGGCCTCCAGCTCGCGGTCTCGGTGCCCACGCTCGCGGCGCTCGCTTTCGTCGCGGGACTGCCGATCGCCCCGACCGTGGCGACGCTCTACACCGCGACGGACCGGACGGCGCGCGAAGGCACGGCGGCGGAGGCCTTCGCCTGGTTCGGGACCGCCGTCTCGATCGGCTTCGCCGCCGGAGCCGCGGTCGCGGGGATCCTCGTCGAGGAGCGCGGCGTCCGCTGGGCGTTCGGCCTCGGCGCGGCCGTCGCGTTCCTCGGGGTCGCCCTCGGCTGGCTGGGTCGCCGCACGCTCGCCCCGGGGTCGGCGGCGACCGCGGCGGGCTGAGCCAGGTCACGGGCACCGACTACGCTCCAGGCCGAGCGCCCGTAGCTCAGGGGACAGAGCGGCGGACTTCTAATCCGCGGGTCGGAGGTTCGAATCCTCCCGGGCGCGTTGGTCGTCGGGCTCGTCGGAGTGGGGTCGATGGGGAGCGCGCTCGGCGCGCGGCTCCGAGACGGCGGCGTCCGCGTGATCGTCGCGCTCGACGAGCGCAGCGAGCGCACGCGGCGGCTCGCCCGCGAAGCGAGTCTCGAGGACGTCGGGTCGCTCGCCGCGCTGGTCGCGAAGGCGTCCGTCGTGCTCTCGGTCGTCCCGCCCGCGTCGGCCGTCGACGTTGCCGAGGCGATCGCCGACGCGGTCGGGGACACGACCCCGCCGGTCGTCGCCGATCTGAATGCCGTGGCGCCGGCGACCGTGCGGCGAGCTGCGGCGGCGCTCGCCGGCTGCGGGGTCGAGACCGTCGACGGCGCGATCTCCGGGCCGCCGCCGCAGGGGCCGGGGACGACGCGCGTCTACCTCTCCGGAGCGCGTGCCGGCGAGGTCGCCGCGCTTCCCGTCGCCGGAGTCGACCTCGTCGTCGTCGGAGACGACGTCGGGCTCGCCTCGGCGGTGAAGATGTGCACCGCCTCGGTCTACAAGGGGCGGGTCGCGCTGCTCGCTCAGGCGCTCAGGACGGCCGATGCGCACGGGGTCGTCGAGCATGTCCTCGACGACCTGGTCGCCACGGGGCTCGCCGATCCGAAGCGAACGGGCGCAACGCTCGCGACGGCGTCGTCCAAGGCGTGGCGCTACGTCGGCGAGATGGAGGAGATCGCCGTGACGCAGGGAGACGCCGGCCTCACGCCCGACCTGTTTCGCGCCGTCGCGCTCGTCTACGCGGAGCTCTCGGAACGGGCGGTCGCCGCGTCACCCGAAGAGGTGGCGGACGACGTTCCGCTCGCCGAGGTGCTGGCCCGGCTCGCGGCCCGGGGCAATCCGCCGTAGGCGGCCTCGTGTGATCGCGGGTGCGAGTGGAGGGGCGACGGGAGACGCGACCGTGCGACCGGCTATCCTGCGTCTCCCGCGCGGTGGCGGTAGCTCAGCTGGTAGAGCCCCGGGTTGTGGTCCCGGTGGTCGCGGGTTCGAGTCCCGTCCGCCACCCTCATCGGAAGCCCTGGAAACGGGGCGTTTCGCGTCTCTAGGGCGGACGGCGGGCGGAGCCGGAACGGTCCGCCTGGCAACCCGTAGCCCGGCCAGGCGGCCGGGCTACGGGCTAGAAGTCTCAGAACGACTCGGAAGTCCGGAGTCGTGTCTGGTCAGCCGGCGGTAGCACAGACTGCAAAGGCAAAAAGGCCCCACGTCGTCGAAGGGTCGATTCCTGGTAGCACCACGGCTCTGGCAACCCACAATGACCCGGTGGGGAAAGACGTCATCAGGGCCGCGACGGGCGGGCCGGAAGTCGAGCCTCCGCCACCCACCACGACCTTTCCGGCGGGGCACTGCGCGGTGGCGGTCTTGACAGCCTCGACGGTGTTACCCGTGGTTGCGCTGACGACCTCGACACCTGTCAAGCCTCCTGCCGGCCCTGTCGGCCCTGTCGGACCCAGTCTTGGTCCTGCCGGCCCTGCCGGCCCTGCTCCCGCTGGGCCTGCCGGCCCCGCTGGGCCTGCCGGGCCTGCCGGGCCTGCCGGGCCTGCCGGGCCTATCCCTCCTGCCCCTCCTCCGCCGGAACCTTGAGGTCCCGCGGGTCCCGTTGCGCCTTGCGATCCGGCCGGTCCCTGAGGCCCTGGGAGTCCCGTGGCGCCCCGAGGTCCTGCCGGTCCTCGGGTTCCGGCGCCGAGCGGGATCACAAGCGGCCTACGCCCATCGCAGGCATTGACGCGCACGTTCAGGTCACCGATGTTCTCTTCCGACCCGGTGCGCTGGATACAAGCCCGCAGTGTTGCCGCGCCTTTCACATCCTTGGTCGGCGCGAAGAATTGATCGCGAGCGCCTGCGGCGGCGCCGACCAGGACGAGGCCGAGCAGTCCCACAACCATGATGCCGAGCCGCGATCGAACACGCTGCCTCAGTCATGTCCGCCACCTCCTGTTGATTGTGCTGACCGACACAAGAGCCGTCAGGCGCAAGTTTAGGCCACCCTCCGGCCAGCCTCCCTCGCCCAGCCTGGCGGCTCGGCGTCCGCGTATCCGCTGGCGAAAGGCATGCGGTCGCTCACTGCTTCCCGACTACATGGCCGGCGGAATGGCTTCCTGCCAGCCCGGCTACCCTGAGGCAGACCATGCACACAGTTGTGGTCCCGGTGGTCGCGGGCTCGAGTTCCGTCCGCCACCTCGTCAGGCCCCGTAGCTCAGCGGATAGAGCGGCAGGCTTCGAACCTGCGCGCGGAGGTTCGACTCCTCCCGGGGCCATTTTGCCCCTCTAGAGCCGCGACGGGTTGTCTCGATGGCCGTTGGCCCACGCACCAGGGCGTGTGGGCAGCGAATCCGGCGCATACTCCGGGGACGTGCTCCGTTAACACAACGCGGTGAAGGCGTTGGTCGCCGAGCGGCGAAGGGCACACGGCGGCGAAGAAGGAATGGCCAACGAGTGAGGAGGACACCCATGGAACGGTTTCCCTGGCATCCGCGGTTGCCGCACGCTGGGAACGCACGACGTCTCGTGATCGCCGCCGTCGCCACGCTGACGCTGGCGGTCGTGGCCGCGGTGGGCATGGCCGCGACGACGGCACCCGGCCCGAACGGCTGCCCGACCAACAAGAGCCTGAAGGTCGCCCCGATCGCCGACCTCGCACCGCCCGCACGAACCCAGATCGAGGCGTTCGACGTGCTGTCCGGGCCGATCAACGAGGGGACGCAGACCTTCACGCTGAAGGTACGCGTCGGGAGCACCTGCAGCGGCATCGACATCAAGGGCGCGAGCGTCTACGTGACCGCGGTGCCGTACAACCAGTTCACCATCCCGGACGAAGAGGTCACCGGGGACGACGGCACGGCGACCCTGGTGTTCCGCCGTGATGCGAACTTCCCCGCGAGCGACCTGCAGCAGCAGCTGACGCTCTTCATCCGCGCGACGAAGCCGGGCGAGGACCCCCTCGCCGGCGTCTCGACACGGCGGCTCGTCGCAGTCCCGTTCGAGGGCTGACGCCCGTCCCTGCGCACGGCCGCGCCCGAGGCATCTCGCGGCGCGGCCGTCGCACCCATGCGAGGCATCGCCGCTCGAGGGCTCATGGGGCGCCGTCCCTGGGGCTCACCCGCTCGGGTCCATCCGGTCCAGGTCCTACGCTCCCGGCATGGCAGTGGGAATCGTGGTCTTCGGGCTCGTGTTCCTCGTCGGCCTCGCCCTCGGGACGAGGACCCGCCGGCCGCTCGCGACCGCCTGCGTCGTCGTCGGCGCCTTCTGCGCGCTGCTCGTGCTGCAGGCGAACGATCCGTTCGTCGCGTTCGCGGCGTTCGCGCTCATCGCGCTCGGCGGGCTCGTCATCGACTCGGTGCGCGAGACGGTGGGGCTCCTGCTCGGCCGGTAACAGGGACCGGCACCGAAAGTGCCTGTCCCGGTGACTCCTGCGGGGAACAGTCCCGGCGGGGGCAGTCCCATGCGGGCGAGAGGACTCGAACCTCCAAGGGCCGAAGCCCACCGGGACCTAAACCCGGCGCGTTTGCCAGTTCCGCCACGCCCGCGTGACACGAGCGTAGCGCCGCGCGCGGCTCGCACCCTGGGGGCGGCGCGCGTCCTAGCTGCTTGAATCCTGGCATGGCCCAGGTGGAGGAGCTCGGCGGGAACCGCGTCCGCCTCACGGTCGACGTCACGCCGCACGAGCTCGAGCACGCGGTCGAGCACGCCGCGGACGATCTTGCCGGGTCGGTCAAGATCCCGGGCTTCCGGAAGGGGAAGGTGCCGCGCCAGGTGCTCCTCGCCAACGTCGGCCGGGACCGGCTCTGGGTGGAGGCCGTCGAGTCCCACATCGGAGGCTGGTTCTGGAACGCCGCCGCGCGCTCGCGGCTCCGCCCCGTCGCGACCCCGGAGTACGACTTCGAGCTACCCGAGTCGGAGAGCGAGCCCTGGAGGTTCAGCGCCACGGTCGAGGTGCAGCCGACGCCGACGATCGTCGACTGGGCGACCCTCGAGGTCCCCCGCGCCGAGCCGGAGATTCCCGAGGAGCTCGTCCAGGCGGAGCTCGACGCCCTGCGCAACTCCGTCGCCGAGCTCGTCCCGGCCGACGATCGCGAGGCGCGCGAGGGCGACACGCTCGTCGTCGACCTCGCGGGGGAGAACGGCACGGGTCAGTCCGACACCGTCGTCGAGCTCGGCTCCCGCAGCCTCGTCGAGGAGATCGAGCAGGCGCTCGTCGGCGCGAAGGTCGGCGACACGCGGTCGATTCGCTACGAGCTCGCCACGGGCGGCGAGACCACCGTCGAGGTGACGGTCAAGCACGTCAACGAGAAGGTGCTGCCCGAGGCCGACGACGAGCTGGCGCGCTCTGCCAGCGAGTTCGACACGCTCGCGGAGCTGCGCGCCGACATCGAGGGCCGCATCCGGACGGCGGTCGACGCCCAGATCGAGGCCGACTTCCGCTCGGCGGCGGTCGACGAGCTCGTCAAGGCGTCGAACGTGCAGGGCGCAGGTCCGCTCGTCGAGTCGCGCGCCCGCGAGCTGCTGAACGGATTCGTCCGCTCGCTGGCCAATCGCGGGATCTCGCCCGAGGCGTACTTCGCCGCGACCGGGCAGACGGCCGAGGTGCTCACCGCGCAGGTCCGGATCGAGGCGGCACAGTCCGTCGCGCGGGAGCTGGCCCTGGAGGCGGTCGCCGAGAAGGCGCAGATCACCGTCTCGGACGACGAGGTGAAGGAGCTCATCCGAGAGCAGGCCGAGGCCGCAGGCGACGACCCCGAGGCGGTGATCGCGGACATCTGGACGCACGGCCATCAGGAGGCGCTGCGCGACGACCTGCGCCTCCGGGCGGCGCTCGAGCGGCTCGCCGCGGAGGTGCAGCCGATCGCGCCCGAGCAGCACGCCGCGCGCGAGGCGATCTGGACGCCGGACAAGGAGAAGCCTGCCGGCGAGACGAAATTGTGGACCCCCGGAAGCGAGGAGAGTCGATGAGTCCCCTGATCCCGATGGTGATCGAGCAGACGTCCCGCGGCGAGCGGTCGTTCGACATCTACTCCCGTCTGCTCAACGAGCGGATCATCTTCCTGGGGACGCAGGTCGACGACCAGATCGCGAACCTCATCATCGCCCAGTTGCTCCACCTCGAGTCCGAGGACCCGGACAAGGACATCGACCTCTACATCAACTCGCCCGGCGGGCACGTCTACGCAGGGCTGGCGATCTACGACACGATGCAGTTCATCAAGCCGGACGTCCGGACGATCTGCGTCGGGATCGCGATGAGCATGGGCGCCGTCCTCCTCGCAGGCGGCGCCGAAGGGAAGCGGATGGCCCTGCCGAACTCGAAGATCCTGCTCCACCAGGTGTGGGGCGGCTACCAGGGTCAGGCGTCCGACATCGAGATCCACGCCAGGGAGACGATCGCGTTGAAGCGAAAGCTGGAGGAGATCGTCTCTCATCACACGAAGCAGGACGAGGAGAAGGTGCGCAAGGACATGGATCGCGACTTCTTCATGACGTCGGAGGAGTCGGTCGAGTACGGGATCATCGACCGGGTGATCACGCACCGCTGAGCCGCGAGACGCCGTCCGCGGGGTAGCCGGACCCGTGAAATCGGAGTAAAAGAGGAGAACCAGTGGCCCGAGCGAGCGAGGGAAACGAGCAGCTGCTCTGCAGCTTCTGCGGGAAGAGCCAGCGGCAGGTGAAGAAGCTGATCGCCGGCCCCGGCGTCTACATCTGCGACGAGTGCATCGATCTCTGCAACGAGATCATCGACGAGGAGCTCACCTCCCCGGCGGCGCTCGACCTCGACAACCTCCCGCGCCCGCGCGACATCTACTCGGTCCTGAACGACTACGTCGTCTCCCAGGAGGAGTCGAAGCGGACGCTCGCGGTGGCGGTCTACAACCACTACAAGCGCGTCCGCATGGGCCAGGCCGACGAGGCCGACGTCGAGCTCCAGAAGTCGAACATCCTCCTGCTCGGGCCGACCGGATGCGGCAAGACTCTCCTCGCGCAGACGCTCGCGCGGATCCTGAACGTCCCGTTCGCGATCGCGGACGCGACCGCGCTGACGGAGGCCGGCTACGTCGGCGAGGACGTCGAGAACATCCTCCTCAAGCTCATCCAGGCCGCCGACTTCGACATCAAGAAGGCCGAGACCGGGATCATCTACATCGACGAGGTCGACAAGATCGCACGCAAGGCGGACAACCCGTCGATCACGCGCGACGTGTCCGGGGAGGGTGTCCAGCAGGCGCTGCTCAAGATCCTCGAGGGCACGGTCGCCTCCGTGCCGCCCCAGGGCGGGCGCAAGCACCCGCACCAGGAGTTCCTCACGATCGACACGACGAACATCCTCTTCATCTGCGGCGGCGCGTTCGCGGGGCTCGACAAGATCATCGCGCGCCGGATCGGCAAGAACGCGGTCGGGTTCGGGGCGGACGTGCGGTCGAAGCACTCGGCGGAGAGCGCAGAGCTCCTCTCCGACGTGATGCCGGAGGACCTCATGAACTTCGGCCTCATCCCGGAGTTCATCGGCCGCCTCCCGGTCGTGTCCGCCGTGCATCAGCTCCGCCGCGACGACCTGGTGCGGATCCTCACCGAGCCGAAGAACGCGCTCGTCAGGCAGTACCAGCGCTTCTTCGGCTACGACACGATCGAGCTCGTCTTCACCGAGGACGCCCTCTGGGAGATCGCCGACAAGGCCCTCGAGCGCGAGACCGGCGCGCGCGGGCTGCGCTCGATCATCGAGGGGGCGCTGCTCGACGTGATGTTCGAGCTTCCGTCCCGCCGCGACGTCTCGAAGTGCGTGGTCACGCGGGAGACGATCGCCAAGGGGCTGAAGCCGACGCTCGTCACGCACGGCGTGCCCGACGAAGAGCTCGACGCCGTCGCCGACGGCACCGGCTGAGCTCCACTCCGTGGCGGAGTCCCGGTCGCGGACGTACAGCTGGACCGACCCGCAGAAGACGCTGGCGGTCGCAGCCGGGCTCGACGGGCTCGAGTTCCTCCGGCGCCTGAGCGCCGGGGAGCTGCCGTACCCGCCGATCGCGGAGATGTTCGGCGCGCGCATCGTCGAGGTGGACGCCGGGCGGGTCGTGTGGGAGGCGACGCCCGGTGAGGAGCACTACAACCCGATCGGCACCGTGCACGCCGGCTTCGCGACGACGCTGCTCGACTCCGCGATGGGAACGGCGTTCGTCTCGGTGGCCGACGCCGGCACGCGCTGGACGACGCTGGAGCTGAAGGCGAACTTCACGCGCCCGCTCACTGCGGAGACCGGGGCGGTCCGGTGCATCGGCACGATCGTGCATCGCGGCCGGACGGTCGTGACGACCGAGGCGCGGCTCGAGGACGGTCAGGGAAAGCTCCTCGCCCACGCGACGAGCACCATTCTCGTGCTCGCATAGCGCGCCGTTCTCGTCGGGGCGAGAGATATCTCGCCCCTACACTGGCCTGCCATGGAATCGCTGTACGACCCGTCCGCCGTCGAGCGACGCTGGCAGGAGATCTGGGAGTCCGAGGGCCTCTACGCGGCCGGCGCCGGGGCCCGCCGCCCGGAGACCTTCGTGATCTGCGTGCCGCCGCCGAACGTGACGGGCGAGCTGCACATGGGCCACGCGCTCAACGGCTCGATCCAGGACGTCCTCGTCCGCTGGCACCGGATGCGAGGCTTCGACACGCTCTGGCAGCCGGGGTACGACCACGCGGGGATCTCGACGCAGAACGTCGTCGAGAAGCAACTCGTCGCGGAGGGCACCTCACGCCAGGAGATCGGGCGGGAGGCGTTCCTCGAGCGCACGTGGCGGTGGCTCGACGAGACGGGCCGCACGATCATGGGGCAGTTCAGGCGACTCGGCGCGTCACTCGACTACTCGCGCGAGCGGTTCACGATGGACGACGCGTATGTCGAGGCGGTGATGACCTTCTTCGTCCGCCTCTGGGACGCGGGCTGGATCTACCGTGCGAACAGGATCGTCAACTGGTGCCCGCATCACCGGACGGCGATCTCCGACCTCGAGGTCGAGCACGTCGAGATGGACGACACGCTCTTTCACGTCCGCTACCCGTTCGCGGACGGCGACGGGACCGGCGGGATCACCATCGCCACGGTTCGGCCGTCGACGATCCTCGCCGACGTGGCGGTCGCCGTGCATCCGGACGACGAGCGCTACCGGGCCATGGTCGGCCGCGAGGTCGTCGTCCCGGTCGTGGAGCGCCGCGTCCCGATCATCGCGGACGAACGCGTCGACCTTGGGTTCGGCACCGGTGCGCTCAAGATCACGCCCGGGCACGACCCGACCGACTTCGAGATCGGCCTCACGCACGGGCTCGAGGTGCTCACGGTCATCGGCCTCGACGGGCGCCTGATCGCCGAGGGGTACGAGGGGCTCGATCAGAAGACCGTGGACTCGACAATCGTCTCCTGGCTCGAGGAGCGCGGGCAGCTCGAGAAGCGCGACCCGTACCGGCACTCGGTCGGCACCTGCGAGCGATGCCACTCGCGCATCGAGCCGCTCGTCTCGCCGCAGTGGTGGTGCGAGATGGACGACCTCGCGCGGCCGGCGATCGCAGCGCTCCGTGGAGCGGCGCGTCCGGTACCACCCCGAGAGCCAGCACCGCTTCGCGATCGAGTCTCTCGAGAAGGCGCCGGACTGGTGCGTCTCGCGGCAGCTCTGGTGGGGGCATCAGATCCCCATCTGGGCGTGCCCCGACGGGCACCTGACCTGCGCCTGGCCGCCGCCGGAGACGTGCGGGGAGTGCGACGCGGCGGAGCTCGAGCGCGACCCGGACGTGCTCGACACGTGGTTCTCGTCGGCGCTCTGGCCGTTCGCGACCCTCGGGTGGCCCGACGACACGCCCGAGCTGGAGCGCTACTACGCCGGCGACGTCAACGTCACCGCGCGCGACATCATCCGCCTCTGGGAGAACCGGATGATCTTCTCGGGCGCCTTTCTGCTCGGCGAGGTCCCGTTCACGGACGTGATCATCACCTCCACCGTGCTCGCGACCGACGGGCGGCGGATGTCGAAGAGCCTCGGCACGGGTGTGGATCCGATGGAGCCGATCGAGGCGTACGGCGCCGACGCGACGCGCTACGGGCTTCTCAAGGCGTCGTCGACGCAGGACGTCCGCTACTCGCCCCAGGCGATCGAGGAGGGGCGCAAGCTCGCGATCAAGCTCTGGAACGTCGCACGCCTGATCCTCCAGCACGCCGAGCAGACGACACCCGCCGCGCGCGCGACGACCGTGGAGGAGCGCTGGATCCTCGCGAGGCTCGACGCTGCGCGCGCCGCGATCGAGGACGCGTGGGGTGCGTTCGACTTCGCGGCGGCGACGAGTGTCCTCTACCACCTGACCTTCGACGACTTCTGCGACTGGTACGCCGAGGCGGCGAAGCAGCGGCTCTACGACGGCGACGACGGGGCCCGGGAGACGGCCCTCGCGGCGCTCGAGCGGTTGCTCCTCCTGCTCCACCCACTCATGCCGCACGTCACCGAGGAGCTGTGGTCGCACCTCCCCGACCGCGGGTCGCGGCTGATCGTCGCTTCCTGGCCGGAGCCGGACGACGCGCATGCGGATGCGCTTCCGGGACTCGACCGGGTTCGGGACGCGGCACAGGTGTTCCGCCGCAGCGGCGTGCGGGTCGAGCTCGCCGACGACGAGGAGCGGCGGATCTTCGAGGCCGTGGTCCGGCCTGCGCGCCGCGGTGAGGACGGGGACGTCGAGGCGGAGCGCGCCCGGACCCGCAAGGAGATCGCGCGGGCCGAGGGGATGCTCGCGAACGAGCGCTTCGTCGCGAACGCGCCCGACGAGGTCGTGGCTGCCGAGCGTGCGAAGCTCGAGCGCTACCGTGGCGAGCTCGAGCTCCTTGGCGGATAGAAGCGCCCGACCGATCGTAGGGGCGAGATATATCTCGCCCTACATGGCAACCGCGTCTCACCTCCCGTGGCTCGAGAGCCTCTCGCCGTGGCCGGACGACGGCTTCGGCCTCGTCCGGATGCGCGAGCTGCTCAGGCAGCTGGGGGAGCCGCAGCACGGGCTCCCGGTGGTGCACGTGGTCGGGACGAACGGCAAGTCGACGACGACGCGCATGGTCGAGGAGCTGCTCCTCGCCCGCGGGGTGCGGACGGGCGCCTACCTCTCGCCGCATGTCCGCACCTGGAGCGAGCGGATCCGGGTGGACGGCGAGGAAGCGGATCTCGAGGCGTCGCTCTCGGCGGTGCGGGCCGCCGCAGAGATGCTGCGCGCCACCCAGTTCGAGGTGCTGACCGCCGCCGCGTTCGTCGCCTTCCGGTCGGCCGGCGTCGAGGCGGCCGTCGTCGAGGCTGGTCTCGGCGGCCGTCACGACGCCACGAACGTGCTCGACGGGACGCGCGTCGTCGTCCTGACGAACATCTCCCTCGAGCACACCGCCGTCCTCGGGGAGACGCGGGCAGCGATCGCGGCGGAGAAGCTCGCCGTCATCCGCCCGGGCTGCACGGTCGTCCTCGGCGAGGGCGAATGGGAGGAGCCGGCGCGCGCGGCAGGCGCGGCGTCAGTCGTCGTCGTGCCGCCCGAGCCCGAAGACCTCGCAGTCGCGGCGGCAACCGCCTTTCTCGGCACCGCCGTCGATCGCGCGCCGCTCACTGCCGTCGCGCTGCCGGGGAGGCTCGAGCGCCGCGACGGCGAGGTCCGCGACGGTGCGCACAACGCCGACGGCGTCCGCTGGCTCGTCGAGCATCTGCCGTCGGGCGACTACACGGTGGTGGCGTCGATCCTCGATGACAAGGACACCGGCAGCATGCTCGCCGGGCTCGCGCGCGTCGGGCAGCGGTTCGTCGCCTGCCGGTCGTCCAGCCCGCGCGCGCTCGACGCCGCCACGCTCGCGGCCCTCGCGCGCCAGTGGTTCACGCAGGTCGAGGCGCGCGACGCACCGCACGACGCGCTGCGGCTCGCCCACGCGCTCGGGGAGCCGGTGCTCGTGACGGGCTCGCTGTACCTGCTCGCGGATCTGGAGAAGCCCGAGGATGAGTAGGGTCAGGGAGCGCGCGACGGTCCTCGGCTTCGCAGCCTTCCTCCTCCTCGCGATCGTCGGAAGCGCATTTGCGGTCGGGTATATCCTCGGAAAGCTCCTGCTCTGACCACCGACCGGGTCGTGCCCGTGGACGTCCTCGCCGCCGCAGCAGACGACAATCTCTTCGACTCCGACGCCTGGGAGGTCGCCCGCAACGTCGGGATCTTCCTCGTCGTCGTCTTCTGGCTCGCCACGATCTACTGGGTCTTCAAGGACGCTCGCCGCCGGATCGAGGATCCTTGGCTCGTTGGCATCGCGACCCTGCTCGGTGCCGTGCCGCCGTTTCTCGGGCCGCTGATCTACATGCTGTTCCGCCCGCCCGAGTACCTCGAGGACGTGCGCGAGCGGGAGCTCGAGATCCTCGCCATCGAAGAGCGGCTCGCCGAGCACGACCTCCGCTGCCCCGTCTGCCGGGGAGCGGTCGAGCCCTCGTACCTCGTCTGTCCCGTGTGCACGACGAGGCTCAAGCAGTCGTGCGCGGAGTGTGCCGCGCCGCTCGAGCCGATCTGGCAGGTCTGCCCGTACTGCGCAACCGCGGTCCCGCCGGGCGTCGTGACGGGGGAGGACGTCCTCCAGCCGCTCCGCCCTCGGCGCTCGGGCCGTGGGCGTCCGTAGGCGCAGCGCGTGCGCGGGATGTCTCGCCCCGACGGCACGCCGCGGATCTGCCGCGAACGATTACTGTGCGGCCGATGGCGATCGAGACGACACTCGTGCTCGTCAAGCCGGACGGCTACCGCCGCGCGCTCTGCGGCGAGGTCCTCTCCCGCTTCGAGCGCCGCGGCTACGAGCTGCGCGGTGTCCGGTTGCTGCGCATCACGAAGCCGATGGCGCGCGACCACTACGCCGAGCACAAGGGCAAGCCGTTCTTCGGCGAGCTCGTCGAGTTCATCACGTCAGGCCCGGTCCTCGCGGCCGCCGTTCGCGGCGAGAACGCGATCGCCGGGATCCGGACGATGATGGGAGCGACCCACCCCGCCGATGCCCACCCAGGCACCATTCGCGGTGACCTGGCAACCGAACTCTCGGAGAACGTCGTCCATGGCTCGGACTCGAAGGCAAGCGCCCGCCGCGAGCTCACGCTCTTCTTCCCCGACGGACTCCTCTAGCGGCCTCCCGGTAGAGCACGTCGACCTGGTCGCGCTGCGCCGGCACCGGGCCGACGTCGAGCGCAACCGGGTCGCGTGGGCAGGCTGGGCGCCCGACTACTTCGAGCCGGGCATGGAGCGCTGGCAGGCGAGCGAGCCGACCTGGGGCATCTGGGGCGTGCCCGAGTCGGAGGTCGGGCTCCTCGCAGAGGTCGGCGAAGGCACGGATGCGATCGAGCTCGGCTGCGGGACGGCATACGTCTGCGCGTGGCTCGCCCGCCTCGGCGCAGTGCCCGTCGGGATCGACATCAGCGAGGAGCAGCTCGAGAACGCGCGGCTCTTCCAGCGGCAGTTCCGGCTCGGCTTCCCGCTCGTGCGCGCGAGCGCCGACGAGGTGCCGTTCGACGACGAGAGCTTCGACTTCGCGATCTCCGAGTACGGCGCGAGCATCTGGGTCGACCCGCAGCGTTGGGTGCCCGAGGCCGCCCGGCTGCTGCGTCCCGGCGGAACGCTCGTCTTCGTCGTGAACGCCGCGATGTTGATGACCTGCACACCGGAGGACGGCACCGAGACGACGCTGAACCTCGAACGTGACTACTTCGGGATGCACCGCTTCGAGTTCGCCGGCGACGACTCGGTCGAGTTCCATCTGACGCACGGCGACTGGGTGCGGCTGCTTCGGGCCAGCGGCTTCGACGTCGAGGACCTCATCGAGGTCCAGCCGCCGGAGGGCGCGACGACGCGCTACCCGTTCGTCTCCGCGGAGTGGGCGCGTCGCTGGCCGAGCGAGGAGATCTGGGTCGCGCGCCGGCGACGGTGAGCGACGGCCGGCGTCCCCTTCTGGTCCTCGCCTCCACGTCGCCGCAGCGTCGCGCGATCCTCTCGCAGCTGCGGATCCCGTTCGAGGCCCGGCCGCCGAGCTACGAGGAGGTCGACCCGCCGGACGCTGACCCGATCGAGCTCGTCCGTTCGCACGCGGTCGGGAAGGCGCGCTCCGCACATCGGGCCGGGGAGGCGACGCTCGGCGTCGACACGACGGTGCATCTCGGCCGAACCCTGTACGGGAAGGCGGCGAACGCCGACGAGGCAGGCTCGATGCTGTGCGCGCTCGCGGGGCGGACGCACGCCGTGCTCTCCGGTCTCTGCCTCATCACGGGCGCGAGCGAGACCGTCGACCACGCGGAGACTCTCGTCACGTTTCGTCCGCTCGACGACGCTGTGATCGCGGACTACGTTGCGAGCGGCGAGTGGCGGGGACGTGCCGGGGCCTATGCGATCCAGGGGCTCGGCGGCCGCCTCGTGGAGCGCATCGAGGGCGACTACCTCAACGTCGTCGGGCTGCCCGGGGCGCTGCTCGTGCGAACGCTCGAGCGGGAGCTGCCTGCCCTCCTCGCCGGGACCGACTCCGGCTAGGCGAAACGGCTGCAAATCGGTCGCAGGCTAGACTCACAGGCCCATGGGGGTCTTCCGTTCGATGACCGGCTTCGGCGGCCGCGACATGGCCGTCGACCTCGGCACCGCCAACACGCTCGTCTACGTCCGCGGCCGGGGCATCGTCCTCTCCGAGCCGTCGGTCGTCGCAATCGACCAGCGGACGGGTGACGTCCATGCGGTCGGCGTCGAGGCGAAGCGGATGCTCGGCCGCACCCCCGGTTCGATCTCGGCGATCCGGCCGCTGAAGGACGGCGTCATCGCCGACTTCGACGTCACGGAGCAGATGCTCCGGCACTTCATCCAGAAGGTGCACCAGCACCGCTTCGCGCACCCGCGCGTCGTGGTCTGCGTCCCCTCCGGCGTCACGGGGGTCGAGAAGCGCGCCGTCGAGGAGGCCACGCTCTCTGCCGGCGCGCGCCAGGCCTACCTCATCGAGGAGCCCATGGCCGCCGCGATCGGCGCCGGGCTCCCCGTCGCCGAGCCGACCGGGAACATGATCGTCGACATCGGCGGGGGCACGACCGAGGTGGCGGTCATCTCGCTCGGCGGGATCGTCGTCTCGCAGTCGCTGCGCGTCGGCGGCGACGAGATGGACGAGGCGATCGTCAACCACATCAAGAAGGAGTACAAGCTCCTCGTCGGCCAGCAGACCGCGGAGGAGATCAAGCTCGAGGTCGGCTCCGCGTATCGGCTCGCCGAGGAGATCCAGGCGGAGGTCCGCGGGCGAGACATGCTCACCGGCCTTCCGAAGACGGTGATCATCAGCTCCGAGGAGATCCGCCGGGCGCTCGACGAGCCCGTCTCGCAGATCGTCGACGCGATCAAGTCGACCCTCGACAAGACCCCGCCCGAGCTCGCGGCCGACATCATGGATCGCGGCATCGTGCTCGCAGGCGGCGGCGCGCTCCTGCAGGGGCTCGACGAGCGGCTCCGCCACGAGACCCAGATGCCCGTGCACCTGGCCGAGAGCCCGCTGACGTGCGTCGCCGTCGGCTCGGGGCGCAGCCTCGAGGAGTTCGAGGCGATCCACCGGTCGAACCGCAGCCGCGCGCGCCGCAACGGCAGCAGACGGTAGCCGGGCCCTTTTCGGGGTCCGTCCACGACGCCACCTGCGGCCGGGTGCGGTCGGAGCGCGCCGCTACAATCCGCCGGTGCCACGGAACCGCACCGCGCGCGCGGCGGTGCTGGGCGTGACCGTCCGGCGCCCTTCTGCGGGCAAGCAGTCCTCCAGAACGACCGTTGCGATGCGGCGGCGTCTCGTCGTGGGCGCCCTCGTGCTCGTCGCGCTCGTGCTCGTGACCCTCTCGTTCCGCGAGGGAGACGACGGGCCCGTCTCGAGCGCGCAGGCCGGTGCCGCCACGGTTCTCCGTCCCTTCCAGGTCGCCGCCGATCGGATCGCCGAGCCGTTCCGGGATGCCTACGCATGGGTCGACGGGCTGTTCGACGCACGGTCGGACGCAGACCAGCTGCGGGCCGAGAACGAGCGCCTGCGTCAGCAGGTCGTGCAGGGTCAGCTCGCCGTCCGCGAGAACGACCGGCTGCGCGAGCTGCTCGAGTTCCGCGACGGGCCGCGCCTGCCGGACGGCTTCCGCGGGCTGGCCGCCGGTGTCATCTCGAGGCCGGCCGCCGCCTTCGCGCAATCGATCGTCGTCGCGGTCGGCCGAAACGACGGCGTCCGGGTCGACGACCCGGTCGTCACCGCGGACGGGCTCGTCGGCACGGTCAGCCGGGTGAGCTCCCGCACCGCCCGCGTCACGCTCCTGACCGACGACCAGAGCGCCATCTCTGCGATCGACCTCGCGACGGAGGCGTCCGGGATCGTCCGGTCAGGCAGCGGCCCGCGTGGGCCGCTGCGCCTCGACCGGGTCCCGAAGGAGGCGGTCGTGCGCGTCGGCGACACGGTCGTGACCTCGGGCTGGCGGTCCACGCGCCTCGCCTCGCTCTATCCGAAGGGCATCCAGATCGGGCGGGTCACGAGCGTGGGGCGGACCGACACAGACCTCTACACGCAGGTGCAGGTCGAGCCGTTCGCGGAGCTCACCTCGCTCGAGTCCGTCCTCGTCCTCGTCCCGCTCGCCGAGGACACTCGATGAGCCTCGCGCTCCGCATCGCACCGCTCGTCTTCGTGGCAGCCGTCCTGCAGGTCGCGGCGTTCTCGGGGATGCGCGTCCTCGGTGCCGAGCCGGATCTGATGCTCGTCACGATCGTCGTCGTCGGGCTCCTTGCCGGCTCGATCGCGGGCGCGGCGGCGGGCTTCGCCGGCGGGGTGCTCGTCGACGTGATGACGCTCGGCGTCCTCGGCACGACCTCGATCGTCCTGACGCTCGTCGGCTACTGGGCCGGGCGCTACGGCGAGACGACCGGCCGCGGCCGCCCCTACGCGGCGCCGCTCGCGGCCTTCGCGCTCTCGATCGCGGCGGGGCTCGGGTCCGTCGCGCTGCGCTTCCTGCTCGGTCAGCCGGTCTCCGGCCGCGAGGCGCTCATCACGCTCCTCCCGACGGCGATCGTGGCCGCGCTGCTCGCCCTGCCCCTCCAGCGGCTCTGCCGCGCGGTGGTGCAGCCGGCGCACGGCTACGAGCCGCGCCAGAGGGTGGAGCTCGTGTGAGCACGCCGCCGTACGGAGAGCCGCGGACCTCGTCGAACCGGTTCCTGCCGCCGGACCCGGCGGTGCAGGCGCCCTACCGGCTGACGCCGGGGCTCGCGCTCAGGGTCGGGGTCCTCGGCGTCGTCGCGCTCGGGATCTTCGCAGTGCTCTTCTTCCGGCTCTGGTCGCTGCAGGTGCTCTCCGGCGAGACGTATCTCGCAGCGGCGCAGGGGAACCAGCTTCGCTCGATCCGCATCGAGTCGCCGCGCGGCACGATCCTCGATCGGGACGGCAGGCCGATCGTCGACAACGTCGCCGGCACCGCGGTGAAGCTGTGGGTCGGAGACCTCCCGCGGCACGGCCGCTACGACGTCATCAAGCGGCTGGCCTGGGTCCTGAAGGTGCCGCCCGCCCGACTCGCGAAGGAGGTCGACGAGCGCATCGCGGACCCGCTCAACCCGATCACCGTGAAGACGGCCGTCGGCGAGGACCAGGTGGCGTACCTGTACGAGCACCAGGCAGACTTCCCCGGCGTCCAGATCCAGCAGACGTACCTGCGGCACTATCCGAATCAGGCGCTCGCCGCGCAGGTGCTCGGGTACGTCGGAGAGGTCTCGGAGGCAGACCTCGAGCGGCGCCCGAAGCTCTACCGCTCCGGCGACAAGGTCGGCCAGGCGGGGGTCGAGGCGAAGTACGACGAGTTCCTCCGCGGCGAGGCGGGGCAGGCGCAGATCCGCGTCGACTCGATGGGCAGGCCGCAGGGCCCGCTCGAGCCCCGCCGTGAGGCGCGTCCCGGCAACGCGGTCCGGCTGACGATCGACATGGACCTGCAGCGGGCGGCCGAGCGGGCGCTCCGCTACGGGATCTCGACGGCGATCGCCAACGAGTCCTACTACGCGGACGGCGGCGCGCTCGTCGCTCTCGATCCTCGGGACGGGGCCGTGCTCGCGATGGCGTCCACCCCCACCTACAAGCCGTCGGTCTACGTGGGCCGCGTCGATCCGAAGAAGATCCAGCCGCTCGTGAACGACGCCGCGGCGAAGCGCGAGAACTACCCGGGCATCAACCGCGTCACGACCGGCGTCTATCCCCCGGGCTCCACCTGGAAGCCGGTCGTCGCGCTCGCGGCGATGCAGGAGCACATGCTCGAGCCGTACCAGTCCCTCTCGTGCACCCCGTCCGCGACCTACGGGCTCGACGAGCAGGTCTTCAAGAACTGGGATCCGTACATCAACCACGCGATGGCGCTGTCCGAGGCGCTCGCGCGGTCGTGCGACACGTACTTCTACCAGGTGGGCTACAGCTTCTATCTGCAGGGAGACAAGGGCCGGACGCGGATGCAACAGTGGGCCAGGAAGTTCGGCTTCGGAAGCCCCGCCGGGATCGATGTCGGGCGCGAGGAGACCGGGCTCGTCCCCACGCCGGCGTGGCGCAAGCGCACGTTCACGGGTTGGGACGCGGCCTGGAACCCGGGCGACTCGATCCAGTTCTCGATCGGGCAGAAGGACGTCGCCGTCACACCGCTGCAGATGGCGCGCTTCTACGCGATGATCGCGAACGGGGGGAATCTCGTCACACCGTACGTCGTCTCCCAGGTCGAGACCTCGTCGGCGCGCGGCCAGTCGCCCGTCGTGCTTCGCCGCTTCACTCCCGATCCACCCGAGCCCGCCGGCGTCGACCCGGCCGCGCTCCAGGTGATCCGCGACGGGCTCTACTCGGCGACGCACTCGACGTTCGGCACGTCCTCCGGCGTCTTCGGGAGCTTCCCCGTCGCCGTCGCAGGCAAGACGGGGACGGCCGAGAAGGTCGTTCAGATCGCCGGGTACCCGGCAGGCCACCTCGAGGACCAGTCCTGGTGGTGCGGCTACGGCCCCGCCCAGACCGAGGTCGCCCGGATCGTCGTCTGCGCCGTCATCGAGAACGGCGGCCACGGGTCGACGGCGGCCGCACCCGCGGCGCTGCGCGTCTTCGAGAAGTTCTTCGGGGTGAAGGCCCCGACGCAGACCCTCGTGGAGACCGACTGATGATCGTCGAGGCAGGCCGGCAGCGGATCCCGATGCGCACCCGCGACGCGGTCGATCTCGCGGCGCTCGTGCGGCGGCTCGACCTCGTCCTCCTGCTCGCCGTCACGACGCTCGTCGGCTACGGGCTCTGGGCTGTCGGCGGCATCACCCGGTTCGACGTCCCGGGCGACTCCGACTACTTCGTCGTCCGGCAGGCGATCGCAGCCGCGATCGGTGGCGTTGCGCTCCTCGTCGCGATCCTGATCCCGCCCTCGCTCTACCGCCGTCACTGGCGGGTCGTGTACGGCGGCACGATCGCGCTCATGATCTTCGTCTTCGTCTTCGCCGAGGCGATTCGAGGCTCGAAGCGCTGGATCGAGCTCGGCCCGATCCAGTTCCAGCCGTCGGAGTTCGGGAAGGTGCTCTTCGTCCTCGCCATCGCCGGCTTCCTCGTCGAGCGCCAGCGTGTGATCGGACGGCTCCGCACGGTCGCGACCGCCATCGCCCTCGCGGTCCTTCCCGTGATCCTCGTCTTCCTGCAGCCGGACCTCGGGACGGCGCTCGTCTACGGCGCGGCCCTCTCGGCGGTCCTCTTCCTGGCCGGGGTCCGCTGGCTCCACCTCGCGCTGCTCCTCGCGGGCGCGGCGACGCTCGTCGCCGGCGTCCTCTGGTTCCTGCCGTCGGCGGGGATCGAGGTGCTGAAGCCGTACCAGACGGCACGCCTCACGGGGTTCGCGAACCCCGACTCCGACCCCGCCGGGCTCACGTACAACGTCAACCAGTCGATCACTGCGGTCGGCTCGGGCGGCCTGGAGGGCCGCGGCGTGATCGAGGCGAGCCAGACGCGGTTCGACTACCTCCCGGAGCACGCGACGGACTTCGTATTCGCCTCGTTCGCGGAGCAGCGAGGGTTCTTCGGAGCGTCGATCCTGCTGCTCCTCTACCTCCTCGTCGTCTGGCGCGGGCTCCGCGTCGTGACGATTGCCGGAGACCTGCACGGCGCCGTCGTCGCCGGCGGCATCGTCTTCGCCTTCCTCTTCCAGGTGTTCGTGAACGTCGGGATGACGATGGGGATCGCGCCGGTGACCGGGATCCCCCTGCCGTTCGTCACGGTGGGCGGCTCGTCGATGGTGGCGAACCTCCTTGCGATCGGCATCCTCCAGGCGATCCACGTCCGGGGCCGCGACGCGGACGTCCTCCGGCGATGAGCGCGCTCGGCATCGGCCCGCGCGAGCTGCTCGCGCTCCACGGCTCGACGCGGAGCGCCGCGATCGCCCGTGGACCGCTGCTCGTCACGGGCGTCCTCGCCGACCAGCTCGCCCGAGAGCTCGGCGCCGGCGGTGATCCTTCCCTCGTGCGGACGAGCGGCGATCCGGCCGCGGCGGTTGCGCTCGTGCGGGTCGTCGCGGGGGCCGCAACACGTGAGGACGAGCAGGTCATGCGCGCGGCGACGCGAGCGCTCGTTCCGATCGTCGCCGTGCAGACCGGGATCTCCTCGGTTCGTCTGCCGTACGTCCTCGCGACCGAGATCGTCGAGTGCCCGCCGGGCAGCGGCTTCCCCGTCGAGGAGGTCGCGACCGTCCTCGCCCGAGTCCTCGGCGAGGACGGCCCTGCCCTCGCCGCGAGCCTGCCGGTCCTCCGGCCGGCCGTGACGCGGGAGCGCATGGCGAACGCGACGCTCGCCGCGGCTTCGGTCGCCGCGCTGAACAGGAACGTCCCGCACTTCCCGGTGCTCGCCCTCGCGCAGACGCAGACTGCTGACCCAGCTGTCGGCCGCGTCCGGCTCCCGACCACCCGACGATCCCCGCGGCGCCGCCGAGCACGCGGCCCCGCGGCTCGCCGCCGCGGTCGGCACGGGCCTTCTCGCACGCTCGCTCGTGCGCCGGTTGGGACTGCGCGGCCGCGCCGCAGAGGCCGCGGTGGCGGCGGGCGCGACGGCAGCGCTGGCAGTGCTCGCCCGCGCCGCGGAGTCTGTCCGGTCCGGGACCTAGGATCGCCTCCGACACGTCCTGAGCGATGGAGGTTTCAGGGTGCCGGACACGGAACTCGCGGAAGAACTGCTGCAGATCGAGGAAGCGGATGCCTGGTTCGAGTACCTCGAGTCGACCCGTGGCCAGAACGAGGGCCGCTACGGCGAGCTCGAGCCGTGGGCGTGGGCCCGCCTCAACCAGCGGCTGAGAGCGGTACGCGCGCGGCGCGCCCGCCTGCGGCCCGCCGCCTGACGCAGTCGGCCGCGGGTCGAGAGACCCCGCTGATAGCCTTGGCGCAGGCCCATGGCCACCTGCTTCGCCATCCAAAGCTGCGCGTGGCGCTCCGCCTCGACGGACGTGCGCCCGCGCGCGCTGATACGAGAGGACACACTACTTGCCTTGGTTCCGGTTCCGACGACGCAAAGACGACGAGCGGGCGGCCGAAGCCGTCCTGACAGTGGAGGAAGCCCCCGCGCCCGCTGAGGCGCCGGCCCTCGAGACAGAGGACGACGCCCCGGCGACCGACGGCGAGGGGGCCAAGAAGCGCCGTCGCCGCGGCAGCAGAGGCGGCCGCGGCAGGCGCAAACCGGCAGGCGCGGCCGACGGAGGAGCCGAATCCGCGGAGGCGGCGCCCGCCGCCGAGCCGAAGCCCGAGCGGAAGCCGGAGCCCGCAGCCGAGCGATCGTCCCGCAAGCGCACGAGCGGGCGCGAGCGCTCCTCGGGCCGCGAGCGCCGCCGGCAGCCGCCGCGGCGCGCACCGCTCCCGCAGGCGAAGCGCGAGCTTCTCATCTCCGTCGACGTCGGCGAGCAGCGCGTGGCGCTGCTCGAGGACGACCGCGTCGCGGAGGTGTACCTCGAGCGGCCGGAGCGGCGCTCGATCGCCGGCAACATCTACCTCGGCACGGTCGACAACGTCCTGCCCGGCATGGAGGCCGCGTTCGTCGAGATCGGCCTCGAGAAGAACGGCTTCCTGTACGTGGACGAGATCGTCGTCCCCGAGCTCGAGGGGAAGCGCCACGGGAAGAAGATCACCGACCTGATCCAGCGCGGACAGCACATCCTCGTGCAGGCCGTGAAGGACCCCATGAAGACGAAGGGCGCGCGGCTGACGACGGAGATCTCGCTCCCCGGCCGGTTCCTCGTCTTCGTCCCGAACGGCGAAGGCCTCGGTGTCTCGCGCCGCCTCGAGGACTCCGAGCGACAGCGTCTCAAGGACATCCTCAAGGAGATCGTGCCGGCGCAGGGTGGCGTCATCGTCCGGACAGCGGCGGAGGGCGCCTCGGCGGAGGACATCGAGCGCGACCTCGTGTTCCTGCAGCGCCTCTGGAAGACGATCGAGGCGAAGGCGAAGACCGCGGCGGCGCCGACGCTCGTCTACCAGGAGGCGGAGCTCCCGCTGCGGATCGTGCGCGACCTGTTCGCGGGCGACTTCGTCGCCGCGCACGTCGACTCGGACCGCACCCACAAGCGGATCGTCGGATACCTCAAGAAGACGTCGCCGCACATGGTCGAGCGCGTCCACCGGGCGAAGGACAAGGAGCCGCTCTTCGAGCGGTACGGCGTCGAGAAGGAGATCGCCTCGACCCTCGACCGGCGCGTCGACCTTCCCTCGGGCGGCTACCTCATCTTCGACTACGCCGAGGCGTTCACCGTCGTCGACGTCAATACCGGGCGCTTCGTCGGCTCGCGCTCGAAGAGCTCGACCCAGCGTCTCGAGGACACCGCGACGAAGAACAACCTCGAGGCCGTCAAGGAGGTCGTGCGGCAGCTCCGGCTGCGCGACATCGGCGGGATCATCGTCATCGACTTCATCGACATGGCGAACCCCAAGAACCGGCAGGCGGTCGAGGACGCGTTCCGTACGGAGCTCGAGCGCGACCGGACGAAGACGTACGTCGTCGAGATCTCCCCGCTCGGGCTCGTGGAGATGACCCGTCAGAACGTGACCGATGGCCCCCGTGAGGTCATGACGCGATCGTGCCCCACCTGCGGCGGCGACGGCATCGTCGTCTCCGACGCGACGAGCGCGCTCGCGATCGAGCGACGGCTGCGCGCGCTCGCGGTCGCCGGGGCGGGCTCGCGCGTACAGGCCTATCGGGTGGCGCTCCACCCGCGAGCGCTCTCGCTGGTCGTCGGCCCCGGCGGCGCCCGGCTGGCCGCGCTCGAGGACTCGACCAGACGGCGCTTCTATCTCGTCCCGGCCGAGGGGCACGTGCATCAGGATCACTTCGACGTCCTCGCCGAGGGCCGTCGCGCCGATCTCGCCCCGACCGCTTCTGTGGAGGAAGGGGACGAGATCGAGGTGAAGCTCGGGGAGGTCGACCTCCACGACGGAGCAGCCGCGGTCGGGAAGCTCGAAGGCTTCGACATCGTCATCGCGCACGCAGCGAAGCTCGTCGGGAAGAAGGTCAAGGTCTCCGTGGGCCGCGTCCTCGCGGACCGCGCCTACGCCGTCCTGGCAGATGCCGACACCGGCGTCGCGCCGATCACGTTCGAGAGCGAGGCCGAGAAGCCGACCCGGGCCCCGGCGCGCCGGAAGTCGGACGAGACGGCCGTCGAGCCCGAGCCGGAACTCGAGCCGCTCGAGACGATCGACGAGGTCGACGCGGTGTCTGAGGACGAGACCCGACGACGACCCCGAGGACGCGGTCGCGGACGGCGAGGCGGACCCGGATGCCACGCCGAAGAAGCGCACGCGGCGAGGCTCGCGCGGCGGGCGCCGGCGCAAGAAGCCCGCGACGGCACCCGCTGACGGCGCTGCGACACTCGCGGACGACGACGACGCACCGGTGGACGACGTGCCGGTCGATGACACGGCGGAACCCGCCGAGGTGCCTGTCACCGCGAGACAGGCTGCGCCGCGTCGTCGGCGATCCCCCAGGATCCACGTCCCGAACGGGGAAGCCACGCAATCCGAGGAGCCCGCCGCCGCGATCGACGAGGTCACGGTCGCCGCGCCCGAGGAGGTCGTCGACGAGACGCCATCCGAGGAGGGCGGCGACACGGGCGAGGAGGGCGCTCCGGCAAAGAAGCGGACGCGCAGGGGGTCCCGAGGCGGCCGGAACCGCCGCAAGAAGCCTGTCGGGGCGAACGGTGACGGCACACCGGAGGAGGCGGACGTGGACGGTGGGGACGCGATCGCAGCAGGAAGCGACGGCAGCCCGCCCGACCCCGCCGAAGCGCCCGGGCGGGAGGCGCAACCCGTGCCCGGCGGAGCCGACCCCGTGGACGAGGAAGAGGCCTACGTCCCGATGTCCGAATGGATCGAGGACTTCGACCGCCGGCCGTGAGGCCTGTCGGAGCGCGGATCTTCGCTACAATCCCGCGGCTCGCGGGCACCGCTCGCGACGTCCTCTTCAGGTGACCTCATGAGCTACGCGATCATCTCCGTCGGCGGCAAGCAGTACCGCGTCAGCGCGGGCGAGCGCCTGCTCGTCGACCGGCTCGCCTTCGAGGACGGCGCGACCTTTACGCCGCAGGTGCTCCTCGCCGGAGGCGACGGCGAGCCCCGGATCGCGCCGGTGGACGTGGTCGTGACCGCCAAGGTGCTCGCGCAGGCGAAGGGCCCGAAGATCCGCATCGGGAAGTACAAGAAGCGCACGGGCTACAAGCGCCACACGGGCTTCCGCGCGTCGCTCACGCAGATCCAGATCGAGTCGATCGGCGGGAGCAAGCCTGCAAAGAGCAGCCCGAAGCAGGCGACGCCGGCGACGAGCGAGGCACCGACCGGCCTGCCGGAGGGGTACGCCGACCTGACCGTCGCCGACGTGAAGGGCCAGGCAGGTGGGTGGAGCGCCACCGAGCTCGGGGCCGCGCTCGCCTACGAGCAGGCGCATGCCAAGCGCAAGGGCGCGATCAGCGCGCTCGAATCCGCGATCTCGGAGGCTGATTCCTGATGGCGCACAAGAAGGGCCTCGGTTCCTCGAAGAACGGGCGCGACTCCCAGAGCAAGCGCCTCGGGGTGAAGATCTTCGCCGGCCAGGAAGTCAAGGCGGGAATGATCATCGTTCGCCAGCGCGGGACGCGATTCCGCCCCGGCGCCGGCGTCGGTATCGGCCGTGACGACACGCTGTTCGCGCTTCGCGAGGGCGTCGTGGAGTTCGCGCGGAGCGGCGAGCGCCGTTTCGTCGCCGTGAACGCCCCCGCCGAAGCCTCGTAGCGCGACGCGCGGGGCGCGGCGCGCCGACCCAGGACGCCGGTGTTCCACGACCGTGTCCGCATCGTTGCCCGCTCCGGGCGCGGTGGTGACGGAGGCCTCAGCTTCCGGCGGGAGAAGCACGTCCCGCGCGGCGGCCCCGACGGCGGCGACGGGGGCCGCGGCGGCGACGTCGCCCTGGTCGCCGACCCCGCGTTGCGTGACCTCTCGTCGCTGCGCGGACGGGCCGTGTTCGCGGCGGGGTCCGGCGGCAACGGCCGCAGGGGGCGCCGCCACGGTGCCGACGGCGAGGGGATCGAGATCGTCGTGCCGGTTGGGACGCAGGTGTGGGGCGAGGCGGGCGACTTGGTCGCCGATCTGGTCCGGCCCGGGGCGACCGTCGTCGCGGCGCGCGGCGGCGGCGGCGGGCGCGGGAACGCCCAGTTCGCCACGCCGACGCGTCAGGCCCCGCGCTTCGCCGAGACGGGACTGCCCGGGATGACGCGTGAGCTCGAGCTGCGGCTCAAGCTTATCGCCGACGCCGCGCTCGCCGGCCTGCCGAACGCGGGGAAGTCGTCCCTCCTGCGGCGTCTCTCGAACGCGACGCCGAAGGTCGCCGACTATCCGTTCACGACCCTCCAGCCGGTCCTCGGGACGGTCGAGGCGTCCGACGGAGCGCAGCTCACGCTCGCAGACGTGCCCGGCCTCATCGAAGGCGCCAGCCAGGGTGTCGGCCTGGGACACGCGTTTCTCGCCCACCTCGAGCGCGCGCGGGTGCTCGTGCACGTCATCGACGGCTCCGAGGGCGACGCGGAGGAGCGGTTCGCGACGATCGACGGCGAGCTCGGGCTCTACGGCGCCGGGCTCGACGAGCGCCCGCAGATCGTGGTGCTGAACAAGGCCGACCTCAGCCCCGAGCCCGCGCCCTTCGCCGTCGCCGACGAGCGCATCCTCGCGGTGCACCGTGTGTCGTGCGCGACCGGCGCCGGGATCGCCGAGCTGAAGGGATCGCTCTTCGCCCTCTGCCCTTCGGCCCCCGACCTCGTCGAAGAGGAGCCGGAGCTGCCGGAGTTCCTGGAGTACCGCCCGGTCCCGTCGTCCGGTCCGTCCTTCCGGATCCTCCGAACGGACCTGGGGTATCGGGTCGTCGGGCGCGTCCCCGAGGGTGAGGCGCTCGAGGAGGCCCTGCGGGCGGCAGGGATCCGGAAGGGGGCAGTCGTGGAGGTCGGCGACGAGGAGCTCGAGTGGCAGCCGTGAGGACCGTGGGCGTCTTCGGCGGCGCCTTCGATCCCCCGCACGTCGGTCATCTCGCCCTCGCCCGTGGCGGCGTCGAGCGCTTCCGGCTCGACCGGCTCCTGGTCAGGGTCGTCGAGCAGCCGGGACACAAGGAGGTGTCGACCGCCCCCGCGCTCAGGCTCCAGCTCGTGGAGCTCGCCTTCGCGGGGCTCGACGGGGCGGAGGTCGATCTCGATCCCCATGCCCGCACCGTCGACTCGCTCGACGCGCTCGGCCTCGACGACCCGGTCTTCCTCGTCGGTGCCGACGAGTTCGCGGCCTTCCGCTCCTGGAAGGAGCCCGAGCGCGTGCTCGAGCTCGCGCGGCTCGGCGTCGCCACGCGCCCGGGGGTTGCCCGCGCCGAGCTGGAGGGAGTGCTCGAGGGTCTCGCGGCTCCCGAGCGCGTCACGTTCTTCGAGATCGAGCCGCTCCCCGTCTCTTCCTCCGCGATCCGGGCGCGCGTCGCGGCCGGGGAGTCGATCGAGGGCCTCGTGCCGGCGTCGGTCGCGTCCGAGATCGACCGGATCGGCCTCTATCGCGCCGTTTGACCGTCAACCGGCCGGGGGTATGCTTCGCGGCGTGATGCTCGTGCGGATCCGGCACGAGCGGTGACGGAACGGACAGGAGCCACTGACCTCTCTCGAGAACGCACGCCGTATCGCCGCTCTCTGCGAAGAGAAGCTGGCGACGGACGTCGCGATCCTCGACATGCGTGCGGTGTGCGACTACACCGACTACTTCGTGATCGCGACGGGAAGGAACCCCCGCCAGACGAAGGCCATCCACGACGACGTGCTCGCGCGCCTCAAGGCCGACCACCGGCTCCTGCCGCGCTCGACGAGCGGCCTCCCCGAGGCCACCTGGATCGTCGACGACTACCTCGATCTCGTCCTCCACGTCTTCACCCCGGAGACCCGCGAGCACTACCGCCTCGAGGACCTCTGGAACGACGTGCCGAAGCTCGAGGCCGCGGCGACCGCCTGACGCCTCCGAGCGGCTACCATCTCGCTCTCCAGGGGCCGTAGCTCAGCTGGGAGAGCGTCTGGCTGGCAGCCAGAAGGTCAGGGGTTCGAGCCCCCTCGGCTCCATCGGCCGTGCCCGTCCGCGGCACGAGCCGCCGCCGCCTGCGTCCTGCGAGCGTGGCGGGGTGGGAGCGGCCGGAGAGCCCGCTCCCACCCGAGCGGATCTACGCGCCGACGACCGTGATCGTGCGCTGGATCGTCGCCGTCGTCGCGGTGTTCGCGTCGACCGTGACCCGATAGGTCGCCTTCTTCGCGACCCTGAGCCCGACCACGCGCAGGCGGATCGTGCAGTCGACGCCGAGCGGCGCCGCGCCCTGGTCGACGGAGACGAGCCTGGTCTTCAGGTACCCGCGCACCGTGAAGCCGACGGTCGCACCGCTGGAGTTGTTGGCGCAGTACTCGCGCAGGTACACGGTGAGGAGGGGATTCCGGGTGCCGCCCTTGACCGTCACCTTGCCGTTCACGGCGTTGAGCGGGCGCGCTGCCTTCGCGAAGCGCGGCTGGGCAGGCTTCGCGGAGCCGTTGTCACGGTAGATGCCGCTCTGCCAGAGGCTTCCTGGGTTGTCCTCCATGACGAACCAGATGAACATCCCGACGCGCTTGTCCTTGGCGGCCATCGCGAGCGCCTGCGGGATGTACGCGGCCTGCTGCGCCTCGGTGACCCCCTTCGGCTCGCCGGGCCGCGTCTCGCTGCCGTACTCGGTGATCCAGATCGGGATGTTCTTGCGCCGGAAGGCGATGTCGAGGTCCTTCTCGAACCGCGGCATGCTCTTGAGCGTCACGTTCGGATAGCGGACGAGCTGGGTCGGCTTCTGGTTGACGGGGAAGGGGTACGGGTGGTGCGCCCACGCGTCGAACTTGAGGCGACGGTTGGCGGCGGCGACGCCCTTCATGAACGTCGCGGGAGCGACCGTGTCGGTCAGTCCGGGGCGCTGCTTGTCGCGCCCGTTCGACGACGTCTCGCCGACCGCGACGAGCGCACGCGCGTTGCCGGCCTTGACGCCCGCGTAGCCCGACGCCGCCAGCTTCGCGTAGTTCCGGGGACTGACGATGCGGCCCCGGGAATCGAACTGCGGGACGAGGAACGTCGCGAGGTTCGACTCGTTCCAGACCGAGAAGAACCGCACGTACGGGTAGCCCGGGTAGCGGCCCGAGTAGCGGTTCGCGACCGCCCTCGCGAAGTTCTGGAAGTCGGCGAGCCGGCGCGGCATCGCCTGCGGCTTCTGCCCGCCGTTGGCCCACTGCGGCGTGCCCCAGAGCGTCATGAGCACCTCGAGGCCGCGCTGCTGCGCGTTCCGGACGTACTCGTCGAGGTCGTTGAACTTGTAGGCAGGGTCGAAGGGGTCGGAGGCGTTCGCGGGGCGCGTCGGCGCAACCCGATGCCACTCGACCAGCGTCCTGAGCACGGTCGACGAGTTCGAGCGTGCGAGGTCCATCGCGTTCGTGCGCGAACCGTCGAAACGCAGCTCCGGGTCGTCGTGGAAGCCGACCCACATGCGGTCGGCGGCCGTCGCAGCCGGCACGAGCGCGGCAGCGGCGAGACAGGCGATGGCGAGCAGACGGGTCACGAATCGCACGGGCTTCCTCCTTGAGAGGGGACGGGGTCGCGGGCACGCTAGCCCGACCGCGTAAGGGCGGTGTGAAGGGTGTCATCCGCTCCTTCGACGCCGGGCACAGACTCCTTCCCAGGCGTTTTCGAGCCACTCGGAGCCTGGCGGATCCCGTAGACTCGGGGAGCGCATGGTGTGGGAAGCGGTCTTCATGCTCGTGCTGCTCAAGATCCCGATCGTCTACCTCTGCATGGTCGTCTGGTGGGCGATCCGTGCCGAGCCGCGCGAGGAGCAGCCCGCGATTGCGGTCCCCGTCTCCGACACCCCGGTCTCGCCCCAGGGCTGGACGCGGGCTCCGCGACCCGGTCGCCGCCCCGGCCCGACCCGGACCGGGCGTGACCGCGTCATGTCCCGTTCGGAGCCCCTGCGCGGCGGGGCCAGGCGATGAGCTCCGTCGAGGAGACACCCACCGAGCGCTCGTCGGCACGAGACACGATCGCAGGTCTGCTCGCCGTCGCTTCGATCGTGCTCTCCGGGATCGCGATGGGCTTCGGGCTCCTGCTGCAGCTCGAGGCGCGACCGGCGCGCGTCGTACCCGTCGCGATGCTCCTCGCGCTCGTCGCAGCGCGGATGAGCGAGAAGCACCAGTCGCTGGCGCTCAAGGCGGCGCTCTTCGCAGCGTTCGCCTGGATCGTCGGCATGACGGTCGCCGTCGTCACCGAAAGCCCGCTGCTGTAGTCGTTCCGCCCTCGGGGCACGCTGCTACAACACGTCGGAGATGGCCGCGACGGAGCCGACCGGGCTGAACGACGCGTACGTGGCGCAGCTTCGCGCCGACTTTCTCGATGCACCCGCGAGCGTGCCCGACGAGTGGCGTCGGATCTTCGAGGCGACCGACGGCACGGGGCACCGGCCGATGGCGCTGAGGCATCCGGCGTGGGCCAGGCACCGGCTCCTCCCGCGCCCGCGGCGCCCACGCCTCCGGCCGAGCCGGTAGCCCCGGCCGAGCCGGTAGCGCCGGCCGAGCCGGTAGCCCCGGCCGAGCCGGTAGCCCGGGCCGAGCCGGACGCCGAGCCGGACGCCGAGCTCCTCGGCGGCGTCGCCGCGGCGATGGCCCTCGTCAAGGCCTACCGCATGCACGGGCACCTCGCGGCGCGCCTCGATCCCCTGGGCTCCGAGCCGACGGGCGACCCCGCGCTCGACGAGACGCGGCTCCAGCCGCCGCTGACGCCGGAGCTGCAGGCGCGGATCCCTGCCCGGCTCCTGCGGCTCTCCGTGCCGGGCGAGACCCTGCTCGACGCGCTCCCGCGGCTCCGGGAGGTCTACATGGGCTCGATCGCCTACGAGATCGAGCACATCTCGGACCACGCCGAGCGCGTCTGGCTGCGGAAGGCGATCGAGTCGGGTCGCTTCCGGGGGCAGCTCGAGCCCGAGGCGCGGATCGCGCTGCTGCGCCGGCTTTCCGAGGTCGACGGCTTCGAGCAGTACCTGCGGCGCTCGTTCCTCGGCCAGAAGCAGTTCTCGCTGGAGGGCCTCGACGTGCTCGTGCCGATGCTCGACGAGGCGATCGAGCTCGCCGCCGCGGGCGGTGCGCACGAGGTCGTGATCGGCATGGCCCACCGTGGCCGGCTGAACGCGCTCGTCCACACTGTCGGCCGTTCCTACGAGTCGGTGCTCCGCGAGTTCGAGGGCGAGCGATCGTACGACGCGCTCGTCGTCGACCCCGAGGGTGGCAGCGGCGACGTGAAGTACCACCTGCCGGCCACGGGCACCCGTGTCACGGCGTCGGGCGAGATCGACATCACCATCGCCCCGAACCCCAGTCACCTCGAGGCGGTCGACCCGGTGGTCGAGGGCTGGTCGCGGGCGGAGCAGACCGACCGGTCCGCCGGCGCCGGGCTCCACGACCCCACGGTGGCGCTCCCCGTCCTCATCCACGGCGATGCCGCCTTCCCCGGGCAGGGGGTCGTCGCCGAGACGTTCAACCTCCAGAGCCTGGAGGGCTACTCGACCGGCGGCACGCTGCATCTGATCACGAACAACCAGGTCGGCTTCACGACCGACCCGGCCGAGGGTCGCTCGACCCGCTACTCCAGCGACCTCGCCAAGGGATTCGACGTGCCCATCGTCCACGTGAACGCCGACGACCCCGAGGCCGCGCTCAGCGCGATTCGCCTCTCACTCGCCTACCGCGAGGAGTTCGGCCACGACTTCGTGATCGACCTCGTCGGCTACCGCCGGTTCGGCCACCAGGAGCAGGACGAGGCGGCGTACACCCAGCCACTCCAGGTCGAGCGGATCGAGACACAGCCGACGGTGCGCGAGCAGTACGCCGAGCTCCTCGTCGAGGAGGGTGTCGCGGCGCCCGAGGCGGTGCAGCAGATCGCCGACGACGTCGTCACGGCGCTCCGCTCGGCGCACGAGCGGCTGCGCGAGTCCATCGCCGAGCCTCCGCGCGCCGCCGCGTGAAGCCGCCCCGACCGCCGGTACCGGCGACGTCGTCGAGACCGCGGTGCCCGCGGAGCGCCTCCGCGCGCTCAACGAGCAGCTCCTCGAGGTTCCGGACGGGTTCAGCGTGCATCCCAAGCTCGACGCGGCAACTCGAGCGCCGGCGCGAGACGATCGAGCAGGGCGGGATCGACTGGGGACAGGCGGAGGCGCTCGCCTTCGCCTCGCTCCTCGAGGACGGGATCCCGATTCGGCTCTCGGGCCAGGACACCGAGCGCGGCACCTTCGCGCATCGCCACCTCGTCCTCCACGACCCCGGGTCGGGCGAGACGGTCGCCCCGATCCAGCACCTCCCGGGAGGAAACGCGTCGTTCGAGGTCTACAACTCGCCGCTCTCGGAGTACGCCGCGCTCGGCTTCGAGTACGGGTACTCCGTCGCCGCCCCGGACGCGCTCGTCCTCTGGGAGGCCCAGTTCGGCGACTTCGTGAACGGCGCGCAGATCGTGATCGACCAGTTCATCGTCGCCGGACGGTCCAAGTGGAAGCAGACCTCCAGGCTGACGCTGCTGCTCCCCCACGGGTACGAGGGGAACGGGCCGGAGCACTCGAGCGCCCGGCTCGAGCGCTTCCTGCAGCTCGGCGCCCAGGAGAACATCCGCGTGGCGAACTGCACGACCGCTGCCCAGCTCTTCCACCTCCTGCGCCGCCAGGCGCTGGACGCCGTCGCCCGGCCGCTCGTCCTCATGACGCCGAAGGGCCTGCTGCGGCTCAAGCAGGCCTCGTCGAGCCTCGACGACCTCGTCGCGGGCCGCTTCCAGCCTGTGCTGGACGACGCGTCGACCGAGCATGAGTCCGTCGAGCGCCTCGTGCTCTGCTCGGGGAAGCTCTACTACGACATCGCGGGTCACGAGCGGCGCCGGGCCGAGGCCACCGTTGCGGTCGCGCGTGTCGAGCAGCTCTATCCCTTCCCGCTCTCGTCCGTCGAGTCGCTCCTCACCGCCTATCCGCGCCTCCGCGAGGTCGTATGGGCCCAGGAGGAGCCGCAGAACATGGGGCCGTGGCGCTCGATCCGCCACCGGCTCGAGGAGGCCGTCCGCTCGAGCGGTGCGGGTGGCCTGACGTACGTCGGCCGAACCTGGAAGGCGAGCCCCAGCGAGGGCTATCCCACCGCGCACCAACGCGAGCAGGACCGGATCGTCCGGCAGGCGCTCGGCATCTCCGACGGGGGCTAGGGGCCCGCTCGAAGGGCCGGAGCCTGCCGGAGGGCGGGCTACACTGGAGCGTGGCCACCAACGACCAAGAGACACGAGACGACCAGACCATGACCAACACGCAGATTCCCGAAAACCCCTTCACGGAAGGCGCAACCGAGGGCGAGGGAAGCGCCTCGTCGCTTGCCCGCGCGATCCAGGAGCACCTCGATCTCAAGGAGCGAAACGCCGAGCTCGGTGGGGCGATGCCGCTCGACCGCTACTCGGTGGAAGACCCGTTCGAGAACCACCCGCTCTTCAAGTCGGAGGAGCAGGCGCGCCTGGAGGAGACGCTCGAGGGCGTCCAGGCGCCGACGCCCGCGGAGCCTCTGAGCTGGCCCGGCGAGGACGAGGGACCTGAAGGCCCCGCCCTCGACGAGGGCCTCTGGGGCCGCTCGCGCGACTTCGACTGGGGCGAGTAGGGGCGAGATACGTCTCGCCCCGCCGTTCGTCGACACCGAACGACGGTCGACAGGCTAGGCTCGCCGCCGTGACTGCCGACGAGCGCCTCGAGCGATACGCCGACCTCGTCGTCCGGGTGGGCGCGAACGTGCAGGCCGGCCAGGAGGTCGTGCTGATGCACCTCGTCGAGCACGTGCCGACCGCCCGCGCCGTCGCCAGGGCCGCGTTCCGGGCAGGGGCGACCCGCGTGCACCCGTATCCGATCGACCTTCACCTCCGAAAGGCGGCGATCGAGCTGGGGCCGGAGGAGGAGCTCGGCGTGACGCCCGCCTACATGCTCGACTGGGTCCGGAGCTGGCGCGAGACCCGGCCGGCGATCATCCAGCTCACAGGGAACCCCGAGCCCGACCTCTTCGCAGGCCTCGACGCAGCCCTCGTCGGCAAGTCGGAGCCAAAGGACGTGCGCGAGCTCTACCTGCCGCTCGTGACCGAGCGGCTCGTCAACTGGGTGATCGTGCCCGCGCCCAACGAGGGGTGGGCGACGACCGTGCTCGGCGAGCCGGACGTCGAGCGGCTCTGGGAGGCCGTCGCCGCCGCGATGCGGCTCGACACCGACGATCCGGTCGCCGCCTGGCGCGACCAGGCTGCGCGGCTCGAGGGACGGGCGGCGGCGCTCAACGGGCACCGCTTCGACGCGGTCCGCTTTCGCGGCCCGGGCACGGACCTGACGGTGGGCCTGCTCGACGCCTCACGGTGGCTCTGCGCGACGTTCGAGACGACGTCGGGCATCACGCACCTGCCGAACATCCCCACCGAGGAGGTCTTCACGACTCCCGACTGGCGGCGGACGAGCGGTGTGGTGCGGTCGACCTATCCACTGGTCGTGCCCGGGATCGGCGCTCGCGTCGACGGGCTCGAGGTGCGCTTCGAGGACGGCCGCATCGTCGACGTCCAGGCAGACGCCGACGGCGCGGAGGTGATCCGCACCCAGCTCGCGAGCGATCCGCAGGCGCCGTTCCTCGGCGAGGTCGCGCTCGTCGACGGCTCGTCGCGGATCAGCCAGACGGGGCTCGTCTTCCACGACACGCTGTTCGACGAGAACGCGAGCTGCCACGTCGCCTACGGGAGCGGGCTGCCGATGGCCGTCGAGGGGTCGGACGGGCTCGGGCGGGAGGAGCTGATCGCCGCGGGCGTCAACGTCTCCGGGACACACACCGACTTCATGATCGGCGGCCCCGAGGTGGAGGTCGACGGCCTCGCGGCCGACGGCTCGGAGACGCCGATCATCCGCAACGACACGTGGGTGCTGGCCGCGACGTAGTCGCTACGCGACGCGGCGCACGTCGGCGCCCGCGAGCGTCGTCGCCAGCCGGCGGAAGGGGCCGTCGACCGCGATCAGCTCGTCGTAGGTGCCGCGCTGCACGATCCGCCCGCGCTCGAGCACGAGGATCGCATCGGCGCGGCGGACGGTCGCGAGACGGTGCGCGATGATGATCGACGTGCGGCCCCGGAGCAGCGTGTCGAAGGCGCGCTCGATGAGCATCTCGCTCGGCCGGTCGATGTTCGACGTCGCCTCGTCGAGGATGAGGACCCGGGGATCCGCGACGAGGGCTCGCGCAATCGAGATCAGCTGACGCTCTCCGGCGGAGAGCCCCGCGCCGCCCTCGCGCACGACGTGCTCGAGCCCTTCCTCGAAGCGCGACGCGACGCGATCGACGCCGATCGCGCGGGCCGCCGACTCGATCTCCTCGTCGGTCGCCCCGGGTCGCGCGAAGCGGATGTTGTCGGCAATCGTGCCGCTGAAGAGGAACGGGTCCTGGAGCACGACTCCGAGCTGGCGGCGGTACGACCGCAGCCGGACGTCACGGAGGTCGACTCCGTCGACCCGTACCGCTCCGCGGTCGGGGTCGTAGAACCGCGCCACGAGCTTGGCGGTCGTCGACTTCCCGCCCCCCGACTCCCCGACGAGCGCGATGCAGCCTCCCTCGGGGATCTCGATGTCGAGCCCGTGGAGCACGGGCTCCTTCCCGTAGGCGAAGACGACGCCGTCGAGCTCGACCCGCCCGTCGATGCGGTGCATGTCGCGTGCGCCGGGACGGTCCGTGATGTCGTGCTCGGCGTCGAGGACGGTCGAGATCTTCTCCATCGCCGCGCTCGCCGCCTGCACCTGCCCGTAGAGCTCGGACAGCTCCTGGAGCGGCTGGAAGACGAGCGAGAGCATCCCGACGGCGGCGATGAGGGTGCCGATCTCGAGCGCGTCGCCCTGGATCATCAGCGCGCCCGCGTAGATGACGGCCACCTGCGCGAGCACGCCGAGCAGCTCGATCGCGGGGAAGAAGACGGAGGAGACCTTCTGCGCGTACGTGTTGGAGATGCGGTTGGCCTCGTTGAGGTCCTCGAACTCGCGCTGGAAGGCGCGCTCGCGGCCGAACGCCTGGACGACGGCCATTCCCGACACGGACTCGGCGAGTTGCGCGGTGACCGAGGCGATCCGCGTGCGGACATCGGCGAACGCCTCGTGCGACCGCCGCTGGAACCACCGGGTGATCAGCATCCCCGGCGGCAGCACGAGCAGTGCCACGAGCCCGAGCCGCCAGTCGAGGAGGAAGAGGCCCCCGATCGCCGCGACGAGGGTCAACGAGTTCACGACGAGGGTCGTGAGGCCCTGGTTCAGGACGTCCGAGAGCGCGTCCACGTCGCTCGTCAGCCGCGCGATGATCCACCCGGCCTTCTGCTGCGAGAAGTAGCGAAGCGAGAGCGAGGTGAGGTGCTCGAAGAGGTCGCGCCGAAGCTCGAGGACGATGCGCTGGCCGACGCCGGCGAGCATCAGCCACGTCACCGTGCCCAGGATCCAGGCGACCACGCCGATCGCGACGTAGGCGGCGACGTCCCTGAGGAGGCGCGCGTCGTCTCCGGCACGGATCCCGTTGTCGATCGCGTCGCCGACGATGCTCCAGCCCGCGACGGGAGCGGCTGCCGAGATCGCAGCGAGCAGGAAGATGACGCCCATGCGCCCGTGCCGGCCCTCGGTGTAGCGCCAGAGGCGCGTCAGGCCCGTGCGAGGCGCATGCTCGCTCATGCGGCGAGCGCCTCGTCGCCGAAGAGCGCGGCGAACGGCCCGCCGGCCCGGATCAGATCTTCGGGAAGGCCGTTCTCGACGACCCGGCCGTCCTGAAGGACGATCGCGCGGTCGGCGACGAGCACGGTCGAGAGCCGCTGGCCCGAGATGAGGACAGTCCGCCCCGCGACCGCGGGCCGCAGGTGCTCGACCAGGTGCCGCTCCGTCTCGGTGTCGACGGCCGACATCGGGTCGTCGAAGACGAGCACGCGCGCGTCGGCGATGAGCGCGCGCGCGAGCGCGACCCGCTGCCTCTGCCCACCGGAGAGATTGACGCCGCGTTCGCCGATCAACGTGTCGTAGCCGTCCGGGAGGTCGTCGACGAACCCGGTGACACCGGCCGCCTCGCATGCGTCGAGCACGTCGGCCCAGTCGGCATCCGGGCGGGCTGCGAGCAGGTTTTCGCGCAGCGTGATCGAGAAGAGCACCGGTTTCTGCGTCACGATCGCGACCGCACCGCGCAACTCCTCGAGGGACACGTCGCGCACGTCGACCCCGCCGAGCCTGACCTCGCCTGCTGTCGGGTCGTAGAAACGCGGAAGGAGGTTGAGGAGCGACGTCTTGCCGGCTGCGGTCGGCCCGCAGACGGCCACGATCTCGCCCGGGGCGACCTCGAGGTCGACGCCCGACAGCACCTCGCTTCCCGTCCCGTACCGGAAGTGGACGTCGTCGAACCGCACTGTCAGCGGGCCGCGCGGGAGCTCGAGTGGGTCGGCCCGCTGGGGGAGCGCCTCGATCCCGTCCAGCCAGGCGAAGCTGCGCGAGGCGGCCGCGGTCGCACGCTGGGCGAGGTTGACGATCCAGCCGAGCGCCTCGAGCGGCCACACGAGCTGGAGGAGGAGCATGACGAAGAGCGTGAACTCGCCGATCGTGAGGTTGCCTGCGATCGCCTCACGGCCGCCCACGAGGAGCACGGCCGCGATCCCGAGGGTCGGGAGGAAGATGAGACCCGGCAGGAACCGGGCCTCGACGGTCGCCTGTCGCATCGTCTCTCCCCGGACGGCCTCGGCCCGGTCGTGGAAGCGGTCCCGGACGTCGGATTCCCTCCCGAACGCCTGCACCATCTCGATACCGACGACCACCTCGTCGGACGCCTCGGTGAGGTGCCCCTTCTTCTTCTGCACCTCGCGCGAGATGGGGAAGACGCGGTGCGCGAAGAAGTACATGAGGACCGCGATCGGGGGCATCGCGAGCGCCGCCGTCAGCGCGAGCTTCGGATTGACGACGGTCAGCACGATCGCCGCGCCCGTGAGCATCAGGACGCTCTGGATCGCCTGGACGACGCCCCAGCCGATGAAGTACCGCACGGGGTAGATGTCGTTGGTCGCGCGCGAGATCACCTCGCCCGTTGCGTGGCGGTCGTAGAAGGCACGCGGGAAGCGGAGGTAGGCGTCGTAGAGCTTCGAGCGCAGCCGTGCCTCGACCGTGACGCCGATCCGCGCGGTTGCGTAGCGCCGCGTGAAGTTGACGCCGAAGCGAATCGTCGCGACCGCGGCGATCGCGGCCAGGTACGGGACGAGGAGCGAGCTGTCGCCGCCGTCGATCGCGTCGTCGATCGTCCGCTGCACGAGGATCGGGATGGTGAGGGAGAGCGAGGTGAAGACGACCGCGCACGTCAGCCCGATCGCGGCGAGCCGCCGCTGGGCCCACCAGAGCGGGAAGAGGTGCCGCAGGGTCGGCCAGAGCGTCAGGTCGGGTGGATCGACGTGCTGCACGGTTGGTGCTCTCCTCCCCCCGGCGACGTGCGACCGTCGCGAGGTCGTCCCTGGAACCGCCCCGCGGCGCGGGGCGGTACGCCCGACCGGCGTGCGCCTCGAGCCGGGCATGCGAACAGTAGACGACGGCCGCGGCGCCGCCGGTGCTGGTATCCGCCCGAAAGCCAGGCGCCAAGCCGTGTGCAGTGTGATGTCGATAGTGCCCTTGACATGATGTCATTATGATGTCATAGTGCCGCGCATGGAGATTCACATCGACGGCATCCGCGAGGACCTGCGTGCCGCGGCAGCGGCCCTCGGGGACGAGGCGGTCGCAGACGCATTGCGGCGCCTGGGGGATACCGTCGAGCCCTCGGTCCGGCTGCGGATCATCGACCTCCTCTCGGAGGTCGCTCTGAAGCTCAACGGGCAGCTGGAGTACGGGCACATCGAGGTGCGGCTCGCAGGCCGGGAGCCGGAGCTCGTGTTCGTCGACGAGCCCGAGGCGCCCGAGGAGCCACCGGCGCCGGGCGACGACTTCAGCGCCCGGATCACCCTCCGCCTGCCGGAGGGCCTCAAAGCGGGGATCGAGGTCTCCGCCGCCCGCGAGGGCGTCTCCACCAATGCCTGGATCGTGCGCGCGCTCGCGCGCGCAACCGAGCCGCGCGCCGCGCGGCGATCGTCCAACCGGCTCCAGGGCTACGCCCGGAGCTGAGGAAAGGAGCAACGCATGTTCTCGTACGCACTCTTCGGTCCCGTCGACCCGGATCCGGTCGAGCGCCGGCGCCCCCGCCGCCGCGGAGACGGCCGTGTCGACCTTCGCCCCTCGACGCCGCCCAGGTTCGGGCGCGGGTAGCGGCAATGCCGACCTTCGACACACCCGGCCCCGTGGCGCTCCGCGTCGCAGCTCCCTCGGGCACGGTCACGGTCGAGACCTGGGACGACCGGCGCGTCGAGGCAGAGGTTGCCGCGGCGCGGAACGACGACGCCTCTCGCCAGGCAGCCGCCGAGACGCGCGTCGAGTCCCTCGAGCGGGCCGGACGCCACGTGATCGTTGTGCAGGCCCCGAAGCAGAAGGGCCGCTTCGGCTTCGGCCGCTCGCCCGAGCTCGAGATCTCGATCCGGTGCCCGGAGGGCGCGGATCTCGAGCTCGAGACGCACAGCTCCGACCTCGAGGCGCGCGGGCGGCTCGGCGAGGTGCAGGTCAAGTCTGCCTCCGGCGACGTGATCCTCGGCGATGCCGCCGCACTCGACTTCTCGACCGCCAGCGGCGATCTCATCGCCGGTATCGTCGCCGGGGCGCTCACCACCAAGGCGGCCTCGGGTGACGTCGAGGTGAAGTCGGTCGGCGGAGCCGGAGCGGTCAACACCGTCTCCGGCGACGTCAGGATCGGTGCAGCCGACGACGCGATCGCGGTCAGCACGGTCTCCGGCGACGTCGACCTGCGCGCCACGGGAGCGGGGGTCCGCGTGAATGCCGTGTCCGGCGACGTGAGCGTCGCGGCCCGCCCCGGCCTCGCGCTGTGGATCGACGCCCAGTCGGTGAGCGGCACCATGCGCTCGGAGCTCGACGTGGGCGACCTTCCGGCGCCCGACGGGGACGAGAAGCCCGTCGAGCTCCGCATCCGCACCGTGAGCGGCGACGTCGACATCGCGCGGAGCGGCTGATCTTCCAGCGCTCTGGCGCCTTCCGAGGCGCTTCCTAGACTCGCAGCGTGGCTACTCCGGAGTCGTCGCCGAAGCGCGTCGAGATCACGATCTCCGCCCGGACGCTCGCGACGGTCATCGGCGTGCTCGCGCTCGTGTGGGCGTTCATCGCGGCCCGCCAGGCCGTCCTCTGGGTCTTCATCGCGCTCTTCCTCGCGATCGTCCTCTCGACGCCTGTCTCGTGGCTCGAAAACCGCGCCGGCATGAAGCGCGGCAACGCGGCGATGCTCGTCGTGCTCGGCCTCGTCGCCTTCCTCGGGCTCCTCTCCTATCTGCTCGTCAGTCCCTTCGTCAGCGCGATCCGCGATCTGATCGAGGACCTTCCGAGCATCGTCGAGCGGATCCGCGGCTCGGATCTCTTCCAGCAGCTCGATCGCCGGACGGACGTCGGCGAGGAGCTCCAGCGGCGCGCGGAATCGCTGGCGGCCGACCTCCCGTCGAAGCTCGGCGACGCGTTCACGGTGGGCGGCAAGATCTTCGGGTTCGGCCTCGGTGCGGTGACGATCGTCTTCATGACGCTCTTCCTCGTCATCGACCTGCCGAACCTCTCCCGGTCGCTCCACAGCGTCCTCTTCCCGCGGGCGTCGGCGCAGATGGTGTCGCTCGAGGATCGGATCACCCGGACGATCGGGCGCTACGCGATCGGCGCGGTCGTGATCGCCGGGATCGCGGGAACCGTCCAGGGGACGGCCGCGTGGCTGCTCGGGGTGCCCTTCGCGCTGGCGCTCGGCATCGTCGCCGGCCTGCTCGGGCTCATCCCGCAGGTGGGCGCGACGCTCGCGGCGGTCGTTCTGTCGCTCGTCGCGCTCACGCAGGGAATCCCGCAGGCGCTCGCCATGCTCGCGGTCTGCATCGGCTACCAGCAGGTCGAGAACTACGTCCTCCAGCCGACGATCCAGGGTCGGGCGGCGGAGATCTCGGGCTTCTTCGTGATCGCGAGCGTCGTCGTCGGCGCGGCGCTCCTGGGCGTCGTCGGTGCGCTCATCGCCGTGCCGCTCACCGCCTCGGCGCAGATCGTCGTTCGCGAGCTCACCGCCGAGCGGCGGGCGGCGGTCGCACTCGCGCACGCGGCCACGCCTCCGCCCGGGGGCGGCCCCGACTAGCTACGCGGCCCTGCAGGTGCCGCACGCACCGCGCAGCACGACCTCGTGCTGCTCCATCTCGTAGCCCAGCCGGCCCGCGGCACCCTCGAGCGCGCGCTCGAGCGGCTCATCCGTGAACGGCTCGACCTTGCCGCAGTCGGCGCAGACGAGGTGATGGTGATGGTGCCCATCGCCGCCGGCGGGCTCGAACCTGGCGATGCCGTCTCCGACGTCCACTCGCTGGACGAGGCCGAGCGCCGTGAGGGTGTCGAGGGCGCGGTACACGCTCGCGACCCCGACGGTGCCGCCGGCCGCCTCGATGCCGCCGTGGATCTCCTGCGCCGAGCGACAGCAGTGCTGCACTGCGAGGAAGTCGACGACCGCCCTGCGGGCCCCGCCGCGCCGCAGCCCTGCGGCACGCAGGCCCGCGTGGGCGTGGTCGACCCAGCTGCTCATCTCATAGATGATATCGACTCTCATCGTTTGCTACCCTCGTGGCTCGCGTGCTTTCGAGAATCGTTCTCTTGTGCGTCGTCCTGGGAGGGGTCCTGCCGGGTTGCGGCGACACGGGGGCCGACGAGAGCAGCGTGATCGCCTCCTTCTACCCACTCGCCTTCGCGGCCCGGGAGGTCGCGCCCCCCGGCATGGAGGTCGTCGACCTGACGCCGGCCGGCGCCGAGCCTCACGACCTGAGCCTGACCGCACGTGATCGGGCGGGCATCGACGCCGCCCGGCTCGTCGTCTACGCGGGCCGCGACTTCCAGCCTGCCGTCGAGGAAGCCGTCGCAGTACGTTCGGGCCCCTCGCTCGATGTTCTCGCCGACGTCGAGCCCCTCCCCGAGCGAGCGGGAGGCGCGGTCGATCCGCACGTCTGGCTGGACCCGCGCCGATATGCCGACGTGGCGCGGTCCGTCGCGGCCGCGCTCGGTCGGCCGTCTGCCGCCGAAAACCTGGTGTCACGGCTCGAGGCGCTCGATCGGGAGCTCTCCCGCGGTCTCGCCGACTGCACCCGGAGGACGATCGTGACGAGCCACGCCGCCTACGGGTACCTCGCCGACAGGTACCGGCTCGAGCAGGTGCCGCTCGTCGGCCTCTCGCCCGAGGCGGAGCCCGGGGCCCGCGAGCTCGAGGAGCTCGTGTCGATGATCCGCCGCAGCGGCGCGACGACCGTGTTCGTCGAGCCGCTCGTCTCGCCACGGCTCGCGAGGACGGTTGCGCGCGAGGCGGGCGTCGAGACCGCGGTGCTCGACCCGCTCGAGGGGTTGACGGCCGAAGGGCAGGAGGCAGGCGCCGACTACTTCACCGTGATGCGGGCGAACCTCGCCGCGTTGCGCGAGGCGCTCGCATGCCGCTGACCGCGACTTCACCGGCAGTCGAGCTCGAGGACGTCTCGTTCGCCTACCGCGGCGGGCCGCCTGCACTGGAGGGCGTCTCGCTCTCGGTGGAGCCTGGCGCGTTCGTGGGCATCGCCGGCCCGAACGGAGGCGGCAAGACGACGCTGCTGCGGCTCGTGCTCGGGCTCGAGCGCCCTGTCGCGGGCGTCGTTCGCCGCTTCGGGCTTTCCGCGGCAGCCCGTGGCGGGCCCCGGGTCGGGTACCTGTCGCAGCGGGCGCAGCTCACGTCCGGCACGCCCGTCACGGTCCGCGAGCTGGTCGAGGCCGGCCGCCTCGCCGTCCGGGGGCCGTTCGGGCCGCTGCGCCCCGTCGATCGGGTTGCCGTCGCGACGGCAATCGAGCGGGTCGGCCTCGCCGACCGCGCGGACTCTCCGCTCCGGACGCTCTCGGGAGGCCTGCAGCAGCGCGCCTTCATCGCCAAGGCGCTCGCGACGGAGCCCGCGCTCCTCGCCCTCGACGAGCCGACCACCGGCGTGGACGTCGGGTCCCAGGAATCGCTCGCCCTGCTGCTCGCGGAGCTCCGCAGCGAGCTCGGCGTGACGGTCCTCTACGTCTCCCACGAGTTCGGCGCGGTCGAGCACGTCGTCTCCCGGCTCCTGCTCGTCCGCGGGAGCATCGCGTTCGACGGTCACCCGAGCGAGCTCCCGGCCCTGTGGCACGACCCCTCCCACGTGCACTGAGCCATGCTGGAGCTCGAGTTCATGCGGCTCGCCTTTGCCGTCGGCGCGGTCGTCGGCGTGCTCGCCCCCGCAGTGGGGTTCTTCCTCGTCGAGCGACGGCAGTCGCTCGTCGGCGACGGCCTCGGGCACGTGGCGTTCGCCGGAGTCGCGGCGGGCTACCTCCTCGATGTCGCTCCCGTCCTGACTGCGCTCGTCTTCGCCGTCGCCGGCGCGCTCGCGATCGAGTGGCTGCGCTCTCGCGGCGGAACGGCCGGTGACCAGGCGCTCGCCCTCGTCTTCTACACGGGCATCGCCCTGGGGATCGTGCTCGTCTCGAGCGCGGGCCGGCTCGACGCCGGGCTCTTCGCGTTTCTCTTCGGCTCGATCCTCACGGTGACGTGGGACGATCTCTGGGTCGTGCTCGGGCTCGGGCTCGCCTCCCTCGCGGCGATCGGCATCTTCTACCGCGGGCTCGTCGGCGCCGTCCTCGATGAGGAGGGGAGCCGCGTCGCGGGGGTCCGCGTGGGTCTCATGAACGCGACGGTTGCGGTGCTCGCCGCCCTCACCGTCGGCATCTCGATGCGGATCGTCGGGATCCTCCTCATCGCCGCTCTGATGGTGCTGCCCGTGCTCGCGGCGCAGCGCCTTGCCTGGAGCCTCCGTTCGACGCTTGGCCTGGCGATGGTGGCCGGCCTCGGATCGGTCCTCGTGGGGCTCTCGGTGGCGTACTACGGCGATCTGCCGCCGGGCGGGACGATCGTGCTGGTCGCCGCGGCGACGTCGCTCGTGGCACTGATCGTCGGCCCGGTGGCGCGTGGGCGATGATGCTCGTCCCATGAGCCGCCGAGAGCCACGATGACACTGCTCCTCGGCGGTAGCGGCCTCACGATCGAGAACGTCGTTCGCGTGGCGAGAGACGGCGAGCGGGTCGCGCTCGACCCGGCCGCCGCCGCCCGGATGGCGCTCGCGCGGGCCGTCGTCGAGCGGGCCCTGGCCGACGGCAGCGAGGCGTACGGGGTAACGACCGGCGTCGGCGTCCGGAAGTCGTTCCGCGTGACGGCGGCGGCCCACGATTCGCTGCTCCTCCGGCAGCACCTCATCGCCCAGGGGCCGGCGCTGCCGGAGGACGTGGTGAGAGCCGCGGCGCTCCATCTCCTCAACACGCTCGCGAAGGGGCTCTCCGCCGCGCGGCCCGAGCTGGCGGAGCGCCTCGTGGCGGCGCTGAACGACGGCGCGATGCCTCGAGTCCGGGCGCTCGGCTCCGTGGGCCAGGCCGACCTCGCTCAGACGGCGGAGCTCGCCCTCGGCCTCCTCGGCGAGGATGACCCCGCGCAGGGCGAGGCGATCGCGCTCCTCAACCAGAACGTGTTCTCGACGGGTGCCGCCGCGCTCGCGCTCCACGACGCGCTCGCCCTGCTCGACAGCCTCGACGTGGCGGCCGCGCTCGACCTCGAGGCGCTCGGCGCGAACACTTCGTCGCTCCTCCACCCGGCCGTCGCCGAGGCTCGTCCGTCGCCCGGCATGGAGACGACGCACGCGAGGCTTCGCGAGCTGCTCGAAGGAAGCGAGGTCACCCCGCGCTCGCTCCAGGATCCCCTGAGCTTCCGGACGATCCCGCAGCTGCACGCCGCTGCCCGCGACGCCTTCGCCTACGTGCGCGAGCAGGTCGAGCGCGAGTTGAACGCCCACGGGTCCAACCCGCTCGTCGTCGTCGGCGACGACCGGCTCGTCTCGGTCGGGAACTTCGAGGTGGCTGCGCTCGCGGCCGCGCTCGACCTCGGCCGGCTCGTCCTCGCGCAGGTCCTGACGAGCGCCGCCGAGCGCGCGGTCAAGCTCCTGCAGGCCCCGCTGACCGGGCTCCCCGAGGGCCTCGGGGAGCGCGGCGGGCTTGCCGAGAGCGCGCTCAGCGAGCTCGGGATCGCGGCGCAGGCGATCGTCGCCGAGGCACGGCTGCTCGCGCACCCCGTCTCGCTCGAGCTCGTCTCGACGACCCAGGCGGAGGGCATCGAGGACCGGATGACGATGGCCCCCCTCGCGGCGCGCCGGCTCGCCGAGCAGGTCGAGCTCGGGACGCGGCTGCTCGCCATCGAGCTCCTTCTGGCCACGCAGGCGTGCGACCTGCGCGGCGAGCGCCTCGGGGGAGGTGTCGCGCGCGCCCACGGCGTCGTCCGCGAGGCCGTGCCGTTCGTGGGGGAGGGCCACCCGTTGCCGGACCTCGAGCCGCTCGTCCGGCTCGTCGCCGCCGGCGGGCTCACGCGATGACGACGATCGACCTCCACCAGCACCTCTGGCCGCCGGGGTTCGTCGAGCTGCTTCGCGCCCGCTCCGTCGCGCCGCGCCTCGACGGGACGAGCCTGCTCTTGCCCGAGGGAGCGTTCACGGTCGGCCCGGCCGACCACGACATCGCCTTGCGCCTCGACCGCCTCGATGCCGACGAAATCGACCTCGCGGTGGTCTCTCTCCAGACCACCCTCGGCCTCGAAGCGCTGCCCGAGGCCGAGCGGGCGACGCTCGAGCAGGCGTGGATCGACGGAGCACGCGAGCTCGTCGCAGCCTCGCAGGGACGGCTGCAGGCGCTCGGACCGGGCCGTCTCGTGGACGGGTTCGCCGGCGTCTCGGTCGCGGCGGGGGCGCTCGGCGATCTCGAGGCCACCGCTCCGTTGCTGGATGCGGCCGAGCGGTCCGGCGCGTTCGTCTTCGTACACCCCGGGCCTGTGGAACGGCGGTCCGACATGCCGCCGTGGTGGTCGGGGATCGTCGCCTACACGTCGCAGATGCAGGCTGCGTGGTTCGCGTGGCTCGAGAGTGGGCGCGAGCGCTGGCCCGGGCTGAGGGTCGTCTTCGCGATCCTCGCAGGGGGTGCGCCGTTCCATCTCGAGCGGCTGGCGTTACGGGGGGTCGACGTCCGCTCGACCCTCGACGCGAACGTCTTCCTCGACGTCGCGACGTACGGTCGCCGCGCCATCGAGCTGTGCGTCGGAGACGTTCGGGGTCGAGCAGCTCGTCTACGGCTCCGACACGCCCGTCGTCGACTCGGCGCCGACCTTGAACGCCGTCCGGGGATTCGGCGATGCTGTCGCCCAACTCATCGTGACGGACAACCCTGGAAGAGTGCTCCGATGAGCAAGCTCGCACGCTGGATCGCCGATCGCGTCCCGCCGGACAGCGAGCTGGACGCGCGCGGCTGCGACGAGGTGGCGCGCGCGATCGTCACGGAGGAGTCCCTCTGGCGGGAGCACGTGCAGCACGACGAGGAGAGCCGGTTCTTCCGGCAGCTGTATCGCGACCCGGCGCTCGACGTGTGGCTCATCTGCTGGACCGACCGGCAGGACACGGGGTACCACGACCACGACCGGTCGAGCGGCGCGGTGTGCGTCGCGGACGGCGTGTTGCTCGAGGACTACTTCCAGCGCGACAACGACGGCTGGATCCGCGAGAAGACGAACCGCCACGAGCTCGGCGGCTCGTTCCACTTCGAATCGAGCTACATCCACGGCGTCCGCCACGTGGGGGTGGGCGCCACCTCGATCCACGTGTACTCGCCGGCGCTCTGGCGCATGGGGCACTACGAGCACGACGAGCGGGGCGTCATGCGCCGCGTCTCGATGACCTACGCGGACGAGCTGCTCGGGGCGCTCTGACCGCCGCAGCCCGGGTGCCGGCCCGCACAGGGATACTGCGACTCGGGTAGGTCGATGACGAGACGATCGTGACGAGACGGGCCCGGAGCGCGAGGGCCGCGCGCCGCGAGGAGCGTCGACGTCCCGCGCCGTTCGGCGGCGGTCCGCCGCGCAACGCTCTCGCGCCCGTCGCGCTCCTCGACGAGGAGCAGCTCGCGGCCGTGCACGACGCGTCCCTGCGCCTCCTCCAGGAGGCAGGTATCGAGTTCATGGGTGCCGCGGCCCGTGCGGTGCTCGCGGACGCAGGCGCGCTCGTCGACGCCCGAGACCGGGTTGACACGGATCCCGCGCGAGGTGGTGGAGTCCGCGGTCGCGAGCGCGCCGTCCCGGTTCACTGTGACCCCAAGGAATCCCGCGCGGTGCCTCGACGTCGGCGGCGATCGGATCGCGTTCGGGCTCGTCGCAGGCCCGCCGACGGTGTCGGACCGGGTCGCCGGTCGCCGGACGGGGAATCTCGACGACTACGTCACGCTCGTGAAGCTCGCACAGTCGTTCGACGTGATCCACTTCGTCGGCAACCAGCCGACGTCGCCCCAGGAGCTCCCGGCCGGGACACGTCACCTCGACACCTACCGGGCGAACCTCACCTACACGGATCGCACCTTCCACTGCCTCGCGATCGGCCGTGACCGGACGCTCGACGGCATCGAGATGATGGCGATCTCGCGCGGGCTCACCCTCGAGCAGGTGGTCGACGACCCGTGCGTCCTCACGATCATCTCCGTCAACTCCCCGCGCCGCTTCGACGAGGCGATGAGCGACGGGCTCATGGCGATGGCCGAACATGGCCAGCCCGCGGTGATCACGCCCTTCACGCTGATGGGGGCGATGACCCCTGTCACCCTGGCCGCGGCGCTCGTCCAGCAGAACGCGGAGGCGCTTGCCGGGATCACGCTCGCGCAGCTCGTCAAGCCGGGGGCGCCCGTCGTCTACGGCGCCTTCACCTCGAACGTCGACATGCGGAGCGGTGCCCCGGCCTTCGGCACACCGGAGAACGCACGCGCCACGATCGCCGCGGGGCAGCTCGCGCGGCTCTACGGCATCCCGTACCGGGCGAGCAACGCGAGCGCGTCGAACGCGGTCGACGCCCAGGCCGCGTACGAGTCGCAGATGTCGCTCTGGTCGGCGGTCCTCGGGGGCGCGCATCTCGTCTACCACGGAGCGGGGTGGATGGAAGGCGGCCTCACGGCATCGTTCGAGAAGCTCGTGCTCGACGTCGAGATGCTCCAGATGCTCGCGCTGACCATCGCGCCGGCCGATGCCGTCGACACCGAGGAGATCGCCGCGGGGCTCGAGGCGATCGCCGAGGTCCCGACCGGTGGGCACTTCTTCGGCTCGCCGCACACGCTCGCACGCTACGAGACGGCCTTCTACGAGCCTCTCGTCTCGAGCCGGCAGAACTACGAGGCGTGGGAGGAGGCCGGCTCGCTCACGGCGGAGGAGCGCGCGACCCGCGTCTGGCAGGACGCGCTCGAGCGCTACGAGCAGCCCCCGCTCGAGCCGGAGCGCGCGTTGCAGCTCGACGCGTTCGTCGAGCGCCGCAAGATCGAGCTCGCGGACGTGGATCATTGAACGTCCTCTTCGTCCTCACCGAGCACGCGCGCGGGCTGACCCCCGAACGCCGGTCGCGCTACGAGGCCACGCGGGCGCGACTCGCCTCCGTCCTGGGCGCCGACAACGTCGAGAGCATCCAGTACGAGGCGGTCGAGGCGCCGGCCGCCGACGCGCTCGTCCTGTCCGGCTCCGCCGATCCGTGGGCGCTGCACGAGCAGCGATCGCTCGACCGCTTCTCCGACGAGCTCCGCCGGTACCCCGGGCCGGTGCTCGGCATCTGCGCCGGGCATGCAGATGCTCGTGCGAGCCCTCGGGGGCTCGGTAGGCCCGGCCGGCGAGGCGGCGCGCGGCTTCCGGTCGATCGACGTCGTCGACGACACCGACCTGCTGGCCGGCCTCGCGCCGCGCATCGAGGTCTTCCAGCGCCACGAGGACGAGGTGACGGTCCTCCCCCGGAGTGTCCGCCTGCTCGCGACGAGCGCCACGTGCGCCGTCGAGGCGGTCGCCGTCCCCGAACGGCGCTGGTGGGGCACGCAGTTCCATCCGGAGGAGTGGGACGACGCGCACCCCGCCGGCCGGGCGATCGTCGAGCGCTTCGCCGCGCTCGCCACGGAGGGAGCACCTGGTCGGGCGTGAGGCGGCGCCGAGTCCGCCGCCTCACGCCCTCGAGAGTGCTCACGGAGCGATGTTGGCGTTGCGGCGGAAGAGGTTCTCCGGATCCCAGGCACGCTTCAGCTCGCGCAGCCGCTCGAGCTTCTCGGGCCCTCCGAACGCGGCAAGCTTTCGCGCCTCGGTCACGTCGCCGCCGATCGCGTTGACGTAGACCGTCCCCGTGGCCCAGGGCGCGAGCGAGGCCGAGAACGCGCGCGTCCAGTCGCGGTGGACGGCGTCCTCGGCGGGATCGGTCCACTGACTCGCGATCCAGACCGCCCAGGGCGCGGAGCGGTCGCCGAACGCCGTCGCCTGGGCCGGGACGCGAGCGACGGCGCCGCCGAGCGGGAAGACGAGGATCTCCGTGCGGGTCGAGGACACTCCGCGCGCCCCCGCGAGCAGGGCCTCGATCGCGTCGTCGGAGAGGTCGGCGAGGTAGTCCCCCCGCTCCCAGTACCGGTGCCCGTGGGGATCGAGATCGTCGAGCGCGCTCTGGAGCGCGACGTAGGGGATCGGGCCGTGCAGGCTCGCGAGGGGAGAGCCGAACGTCGTGAGCGGCGCAAGGAGGTCGGGACCGCGGTCGAGGTCCGTGCAGAACGGGACGACCACGAGCACCGGGGCACCCCAGCTCTCCTCGGGGAACGGCGGCGCCGCCGGCACGTGCGTCAGCGAGAGCCAGAGGGACACCTCGTCCGGTGCGTCGACCATGTAGTCGCGGACGTTGCGGATCGCGTCCGCCGCGTCGTCGAGGGCGTAGAGCAGCGGGCCACCGAGCACCATCGGGCCTACCTCGTGCAGCCGGTACTCGAAGGAGACGACGACGCCGAAGTTCCCCGACCCGCCGCGGAGGCCCCAGAAGAGGTCGGGATGCTCGGTCGCCGAGGCGGTGACGAGGCGTCCGTCGGCCGTGACGAGGTCGACCGCGAGCAGGCTGTCGATCGTCAGGCCGTACTGCCGGGACAGCCACCCGACGCCGCCGCCAAGGGTCAGCCCGGCGACGCCGGTGTGCGAGATCTGGCCGCCGGGGACGGCGAGGCCGTGCGCCTGCGTCTCCCGGTCGACGTCGCCCCAGAGCGCACCGGCCTGGACGACGGCCGTCTTCGCGCCCGGATCGACCCAGACCCCTTTCATGAGCGAGAAGTCGAGCACGAGGCCGCCGGCGACGGTCGAGAAGCCCGCGGAGGAGTGCCCGCCGCCGCGGACCGCCAGCTCCGTCCCGGTCTCCCGGGCGTAGTCGACGACCGCGACGACGTCGACCGCGCCCTGAACGCGTGCGATCGCGGCGGGGCGGACGTCGACCATCCCGTTCCAGACGCGCCGTGCGGTCTCGTACGCCTCGTCGGACGGGGTGAGGAGCTCGCCTCGCAGCTGCCGTGCGAGGGTCGAGAGCTCCGGTGCTCGAACGGTGGTGGTCATCTGTCTCTCCTTCCTGTAAACTCTCTTTAGTAGTTATATAGACTCTCTTTAGGAGCTTGTCAAGGAGAGGAGCCCACGATCGCCGGCGACCTGAACAACGTCTCGTACGTCACGCTCGTCCTCATCGGGGACGGCGGCGCGTCGCCCCAGGATCTCGTGGACATGAACCGCCGCGGGGGGCAGATCTACTACGCGGTCGCCGCCTCACGGCTGTACGCGGAGCCGAAGCGGCTGGAGCGGCTCGGCTACGTCTCCTCCGAGCGACGGCCCGGCAAGACGCGCGAGCGCACCTTCTACAAGCTCACGTCCAAGGGGCGCGACGCGATCCGCCGGTGGGTGCTGGAACCGCCGTCGCTGCCGCGCATCCAGAACGAGGCGGTGCCCAAGCTGCTGGCGGGCGACATCCTCGACGACGACGAGCGGCTCCTGGAGACGCTGCTGACGCTGCGGACCGAGATCGACGCGCAGCAGGCGAAGCTCGAGGAGGCGTACGGGCGGCTCGAGGAGCTCCCGCACCGGCGGAGCTACCTGCGTCTGGTCATCGACCTGGGCCTCGGGTTCCTCCGGGTGCAGGCGGAGTGGCTCGACGAGGTCGAGCGGGAGCTCGGATCGCGCCGACGGCGGCGCTAGCCCGAGGACGTGGGGTCGCCCACCGGCACCCGGCGGATCCCGAGGATCCGGTCGATCACCATGTTCTGGAAGCGGTGCACCGACTCTTCGAAGCGGTAACACATCCGCCCGCCGGTGTAGGCGGGATCGGCAAGGCCCTGCTGGACGCGCTCCACGATGGCGATGTCCTCGCGGTTGACGCCGTCCCAGAAGCCGAGGAGCTCGTCGACCGCGGCGTCCGCGCCCGGCGCGTCGAGCGACTCGGGCGGCACGAGCAGGTACGCGACCTCCGCGGTGCGGGTGGCCGAGATCGGCCGGGTCAGCAGGAGGAACGTGTGGTTGGGCAGCGCGTTGACCGCGACGGACGGGAAGAGCCACGCGAACCGGGCGCTCTGGGCGTCGTCGGCGTCGAGGCCGGCCATCGCGGGCAGCCCGTGCCAGCCGCCGTCCTCGGTGTTCGCCGCGATCGGAGAGGTGCAGAACCCCATGTACATGCCGGCGCCCTGCCAGCGGTGGTGGGCGCTCATCGGCGAGACCTTGACGAGCCCCGGATGCACCCAGGGGAGGTGGTAGTACTCCATGAAGTTCTCTGCGACGAGCTTCCAGTTCGCCTCGATCGAGTACGTGGCCGAGCGCACGAGCCGGTGCTCCGAGAGCCGGTAGCCGGCGAGCCGGTCGGGCAGGTCGCCGAGCTCGTCCTCGAGCCCGGGCGCCGCCGGGTCGAGGCAGACGAAGACGAGGCAGCCCCACTCGTCGACCCGCACCGGGTGCAGGCCGTAATCGGCCTTGTCGAACGCCTTCACGCCGGACATGTCGAACATGTCCCGCTGGTCGTCCGGGATCCCGGCCTCCGTCGTGAAGAGCGGCGTCCCGAGGCAGGCTCCGTCGAGGTCGTACGCCCAGGCGTGGTAGGGGCACTGGAAGAAGCGCTCGACGCTTCCCGTGCGCTCCTCGACGAGCTGCGCGCCACGATGGCGGCAGACGTTGTGATGGGCCCGGAGCTCCCCGTCGCGGTTCCGGCAGACGAGGATCGAGCGCCCGGCGACGCTCGACGACGACGAAGGACCCGGGCCCGGCGACCTCGTCGGTGACGCAGACAGGGACCCAGCCGGCGGCGAAGACGCGCTCCTGCTCGAGCGCGTGGAAGTCGTCCGACGTGTAGGCGTCGGGGATCAGGGTCGACGCCAGGTCGACGGGCAGCCTCGTCGCGCGGTAGGTCGACTCCTCGCCGAAGCGCGCGGCCGGGACCGGCCTCGAAGGGTTCCCCTGCGCGCTCACGCGCCCGACGCTAGTGGCGCCGGCGAGCCGAGGTCAAGCCCGGCGCCGTTCGACCGGCGATCGGGCTCGACGGACTATCGTCCCGGTTTGACGTCTATTGCCTTGAGGACGTCACGCGAAAGGAGCGGCCGCACATCCACCGAGGATCGTTCGTCGTCTGCGTCGCGGAGCGAGGTCTGCTCCGCCGGGCTTGCCCCCTCGTGCCCGGCATGGTCAGATGCGCCATCCGCACGGTCACGCCACGCAACGGTCAGCGCCCCCACGAGTGGCTCTGACGAAGGAGGAGGATCGATGCGTTATCCCCGCGAAGAGATCGAGGCCTACCGAAAGAGCGCCGGCGAGCTCGAGAACGAGCTGATCGACGAGTACCGGGAGGGAACCGTCACCCGACGCGAGCTGATCCAGCGCGGCTCGGTGCTCGGCATGTCGATCCCGTTCCTGAGCCTCGTCGCCGGCGTGCCGCTCGCGACCGCCGCGCCGCAGGCCCGGGCACGGACGACCGCCGGCACCCTCCGCATCGGCTCACCGAATGCGGACGGCTCGCTCGAGCCACCGCTGCTCCAGTCCCTCGGCGCGCTCGCCGTCTCGCACATGGCCGGCGAGCAGCTCGTCTTCGCCGACAAGAACTCGCGCCTCGTCCCGCGGATCGCCACGTCGTGGAAGGCGTCGAACAAGGCGAAGACGTGGACGTTCCAGATCCGCCGCAACGTCCGGTTCCACGACGGCACGCCGCTGACGCCGGACGACGTCGTCGCGACCTTCAAGCGGCTCCTCACGCAGGACTCGCAGGCGCTGTCCTCCTACAAGGGCGTGATCGTCGGGGTCAAGAAGGTCGGCGCGAACGCCGTGCAGTTCAATCTCGCGGCGCCGAACGGGTTCTTCCCGTACCTGACGGCGCAGCAGACGTACCAGGCGATCATCCTGCCGAGGTCGTACAAGATGCCGTCCGACCTCTCCAAGCCGGGTGAGTGGACGTCGAAGATGAACGGCACCGGCCCGTTCAAGCTGAAGGAGAACCGCGGTGCCGCCGGGTTCACCTTCGAGGCCAACCCGACCTACTGGGGCGGCAGGCCGTCGATCGACACGGTCGAGTGGCAGATCCTCGAGGACCAGGCCCGGACGACGGCGCTCCAGAGCGGGCAGATCGACCTCGCCGTCCAGCTTCCCTACCAGGGCGCGCAGCAGGTCGGCGCGCAAGGCGATCGCGCTGCGGACGCCGACCCACCGCTACCTGCACATGAACACGAAGAAGGCGCCGTTCAACGACGCGCGGGTGCGGCAGGCGTTCGCGCTCGCCCTCAACCGGCCCCAGATCGCGCAGGGGCTGTGGGGCAAGTACGCCGAGGTCGGGAACGACAGCCCGATGTGGCCCGGCTACGCGTTCACGGACAGGCGGGTGCCGCAGCGCAAGCAGGATCTCGCGCGGGCGCGGGCGCTCCTCAAGGCGGCGGGCGAGGAGAACCTCAGGGTCACGCTCAACTGCTACCGGGCGTTCGAGATGCCCGATTACGCCCAGCGGGTCGCGCAGGCGCTCAAGCAGATCGGCGTCAACTGCGCGGTCAAGGTGTTCACGAGCGCGCAGTACTTCGACGGCGTCAGCTTCGGCGCCGCCGGCAAGCTGGCTCCGTGGCTCGGCGTCGACTTCGGGATCGTCGACTACGGCGCCCGGGCGACACCGCTCACCTACCTCAATGCCGCGCTCAAGTCGGGTGGCGTGTGGAACGCCGCCCGGTACACGAACAGGGCGTTCGACAGGATGATCGCGAGCTTCGAGGCGTCGCCGAGCCTTGCGGGTCAGCGCAAGTACTCGCGGCAGATGCAGCTGCTTCTCCTCAAGGACACGCCGGTCATCTACTCGTACTTCTACAGCTACATCGCGGGAACGGGCTCGAACGTCAGGGGCTACGTCCCGGACGGGATCGCCGTGGTCAACCTCCGCGGAGTGACGGTCTCGTAACACCTCGGGGGGAGCCGGCCCGTCGGCCGGCTCCCCCCGGCACAAACCGACCAGGTGCTCCGCTACATCCTCAACCGCATCGCGCTCGGCCTCGTCTCCCTGCTGCTGCTGAGCATGATGGTCTTCGCGGCTGCGCAGGTGCTGCCCGGGAATCCCGGCCGCCTCGTCCTCGGCCGCGAGGCGACGCCCGGGGCGGTGGAGACGTTCAACGAGAGGCTCGGCTTCAACCGGCCGCTGCCGGTGCGATACGCCGACTGGCTGAGCGACGCGGTGCGCGGTGACTTCGGCGCGAACTACACGGACGGTCGCGCGGTGACGGACGATCTCGTCCCGGCGCTGAAGCGCTCCGCCCTGCTCGCGCTGTACGCGTTCGTGCTCTGCGTCCCGATCAGCATCCTCGCCGGAGTGATCGCCGCCGTGCGGCGCGGGAAGCCCCTCGACCGGACGATCACGGTCGCGGGCCTGTCGCTCGCGGTGATCCCGGAGTTCGTCCTCGGCGCGATCCTCGTCGCCATCTTCGGCCCGGCGTTCCTGAACTGGTTCCCCGGCATCGCGGGCTTCCTCGACGACCAGCCGTTCCTGACGAAGCTCGACTCGCTCTTCCTCCCCGCGCTCGCGCTTGCGCTGGTGCTCTTCGGCTACATCGCCAGGATCACGCGGGCCGGGACGATCGAGGCGCTCGCCGCCGACTACACGAGGACGGCGACGCTCAAGGGCCTGTCGCGCCGTCGGGTCCTCGGCACCCACGTCGTCCGCAACGGCCTGCTCCCGACGATCGCGGTCGTGGCGACCCAGGTGGGCTACATGTTCGGCGGCATCGTCGCGATCGAGAAGCTCTTCGGCTATCCGGGGATCGGCCTGCTCACCCTCTCTGCCGCGCAGGTCAAGAACTTCCCGATGCTCCTCGCCGCGGTGCTCGTGATCGGCGTCATCTACTTCGTGGCGACGCTGCTCGGCGACCTGCTCACGGCGGCGCTCAACCCGAGGATCCGCCTCGGAGCGGAGCGATGAGCGACAACCTCCCCACGATGCCCGTGCTCGTCGACGGGCCGCCGGCCGCGCAGACGCCGTTGCACCATCTCGACAGCCCGAGCCGGGTGCGGCAGGAGACGCTCAGGCAGATCCTTCGCTCGAAGACGTTCGTCCTCGGCGCGCTCGTGACGCTCTTCTGGGTCGTCTGCGCGATCTTCGGAGAGCAGATCGCGCCCTACGACCCGATCGACGAGAGCTTCGCGCCGAGCTACGAGTCGCCGACGTGGAGCCACCCGTTCGGGCTCGACCGGAACGGACGTGACGTCTTCTCCCGGGTCATCGTGGGCGCGCGCAGCGTCATCGAGGTCGCACCCGCCGCGACGATCCTCGGAGTCGGCCTCGGCTCCATGCTCGGGCTCGTGATGGGCTACTTCGGCCGCTGGATCGACAACGTCCTCGGCCGCATCCTCGACGCAGTGCTCGCGATCCCCCTGATCGTCCTCGCGATCCTCGTCCTCACCGCCCTCTCGGCGGGGAACGAGGGGATCAGCGTCTCCTCGTGGCAGCTGATCGTCGTAATCGGGATCGCCTTCACGCCGCCCGTCGCGCGAACGGTCAGATCGGCCGTGCTCGCCGAGCGCGACCTCGACTACGTCCAGGCAGCGAAGCTCCGGGGCGAGCGGCCTCCGTACATCATGTTCGCCGAGATCCTCCCCAACGTGACCGGACCGATCATCGTCGAGGGGACGGTGCGCCTCGGGTACGCCGTGTTCACGGTCGCGACCCTCGCCTTCCTCGGGTACGGGCCGCAGCCGCCCTCGCCCGACTGGGGCCTGCAGATCGCGGAGCAGTACGCGGACATCTCGCTCGCCTGGTGGGCCGTGATCTTCCCCGCGCTCGCGATCGCGAGCCTCGTCGTCGCGATCAACCTCGTCGCAGACGCCACCCAGCAGGTGCTCGACGAATGAGCGCGCCGCCCGCCGTCGCGACCGCTGCCGCCCTCGCGCTTCGCGACCTCGAGATCGTCTACCGCGTGCGCGGCCGGGACCGGGAGGTCGTGCGCGGCATCTCCCTCACCGTGGAGGAGAAGGCGAGCTACGGGCTCGTGGGCGAGTCCGGCTGCGGCAAGTCGACCGTGGCGCACGCGATCGTGCGGTACCTGCCGCGGAACGGCCGGGTCACGAGCGGCACCCTCGAGGTCGCCGGCCGCGACGTCCTCGGCCTCCGGGGCGAGCAGCTCCGGCTCTATCGCCGCGACGTCGTGTCGATGGTCTACCAGAACCCCGGCAGCGCGCTGAACCCGACGCTGCGCGTCGGCCGGCAGGTCGAGGAGGTCTTCACCCTCCGCGGCTCGAGCCGCTCGGAGGCGCGCGAGCGGGCGGTCGCGGCGTTCCGCGAGGTTCGGATCGCCGACCCGGAATCGGTGCTCCGGCGGTATCCGCATCAGCTCTCCGGAGGGATGCAGCAGCGGGTCGTGATCGCGATGGCGCTCGCGACCGATCCGAGCCTCCTGATCCTCGACGAGCCCACGACCGGCCTCGACGCCACGGTCGAGGCAGAGGTCGTCGACCTGATCTCCGAGCTCCAGGAGCGGCATCGCACCGCCGTGCTCTTCATCAGCCACAACCTCGGGCTGATCCGCAAGGCGTGTGCCAACGTCGGGGTGCTCTACGCCGGCGAGCTCGTCGAGGAAGGGCCGACCGAGGAGATCCTCCAGGACCCGCGTCACCCGTACACCGTCGGCCTGCTCCGATGCATCCCGCGGGGCGGGCTCCGCAAGGACCGAGGCAAGCTCGACACGATCCCCGGCTTCCTGCCGCCGATCGGCGCGTCGCTGCCGGGATGCGTCTTCGTGCACCGCTGCGGGCTCGCCGAGGAGATCTGCAGCGTCGAGAAGCCGCCCGACCACCGGATCGGCGAGCACCATCAGAGCCGCTGCCACTTCCACGAGCGCGCGCAGCAGCTGCCCCGCGACACGGCCTCGATCCCCGTCGAGCGGCCGACGCACGAGCGCGGGGAGACGCCGCTGCTCTCGATCGACAACCTCGCGAAGACGTTCACGCAGGACGGGCGGGACATCAAGGCGCTCGCGGGCGTCTCGGCGGTCCTGTGGCCGGGCGAGACGCTCGGCCTCGTGGGCGAGTCGGGCAGCGGCAAGACCACGTTCGCCCGCGCGTTGCTCGGGATCGTCGAGCCGAGCTCCGGCAGCGGTCGAGATCGACGGCAGGGAGATGCCGGCGAGGCTCGCGGAGCGGTCCTCCGCCGACGTGGCGGCGCTGCAGATCGTCTTCCAGAACCCCGACTCCGCTCTCAACCGACGGCACTCCGTGCGCCGCATGCTGAAGCGGACGCTGTCGAAGCTCGCGAACGTCACGGGCCGTGCGGCCGACGCGCGCGCAGACGATCTCGTCAGTTCGGTGCGGCTCCCCGAGCGCGCGCTCTCGGCGAGGCCGCCCTCGCTTTCCGGGGGACAGAAGCAGCGAGTCGCGATCGCGCGCGCCTTCGCGGGGGAGCCGCGCCTCGTCGTCTGCGACGAGCCCACCTCGGCGCTCGACGTCTCGGTGCAGGCGGCGATCCTCAACCTGCTCGTCGACCTCCAGGCGAACAAGGAGACGAGCTACGTCTTCATCAGCCACGACCTGGGGGTCGTGCGCTACCTGTCCGACCGGATCGCCGTCCTCTACCTCGGGCGGCTGATGGAGCTCGGGCCCGCTGAGACGGTCTTCGAGCCGCCGCACCATCCGTACACGGAGGCGCTCCTCTCGGCCGTCCCCACGATCGACGGCGCCCAGCGGACGCGCATCGAGCTCCCCGGCGAGATCCCGTCGGCGGCCGACCCGCCGTCGGGCTGCGTGTTCCACACGCGGTGCCCTCGCTTCCTCGGGACGATCTGCGAGACCGAGGAGCCGCCGCTCGCGGAGGTCGAGCCGGGGCATCTCATGCGGTGTCACATCCCGATCGAGGAGCTGCGAGCCGCGCAACGAAGCGGCGAGGCGCCCGTTCGGGCATGACGATCCGGGCTGCCGTCCTCGAGGCGGTCGGGACGGAGCTCGAGATCGCCGAGCTCGACCTGGCGCCCCCGCGGACGGACGAGGTGCTGGTGCGGCTCCACGCGAGCGGCGTGTGCCACTCCGACTGGAACGCGATCGACGGCACCGCGCCGACCCGGTGCCCCGCGGTGCTCGGCCACGAGGGCGCCGGCGTCGTCGAGGTGGTCGGGCCGGGCGTCGAGCGGCTCGCGGTCGGCGACCACGTCGCCCTCTCGTGGGCTCCCTGGTGCGGCCACTGCGAGGAGTGCCTTCGCGAGCTGCCGTGGCTCTGCTCGACGGCCTGGCCGGCGATGGGCACCGGCGGTCTGATGGACGGGACGACGCGCCTCACGCGAGACGGAGAGCCCGTCTACCACTACTCCTTCCTCTCGACGTTCGCGGACGCGTGTGTCGTGCCCGAGCGCTGCTGCGTGCCGATCCCGGACGACGTGCCGTTCGAGATCGCCGGCCTCGTCGGCTGCGCGGTGACGACGGGCGTCGGCGCGGTCTGGCGCACGGCGGGCGTACGGCCCGGCGACCGGGTCGCCGTGATCGGCTGCGGCGGCGTCGGCCTCTCCGCGGTGATGGCGGCGGTCGCGGTCGGCGCAGCGCCGGTCGTCGCGGTGGACCCGGTCGCGGCGAAGCTCGACACGGCGCGAGACCTCGGCGCGACGAGCGGCGTCGCCTGGGCCGGGACTGCCGAGGAGACGGCCGAGGCGATCCGGCAGGCGAGCGGCGGCGGCGTGGACTACGCGATCGAGGCGACGGGACGGCCCGAGGCGATGCTCGCGGCCGTGCTCGCCACGCGGCCCCGCGGCGCGGCGGTCCTCATCGGCATTCCGCGCGAGGACGCCGTCGTGCCGCTGCCGGCGCTCACGATGCCGCGGATGGAGCGTCGCGTCCTCGGCTCGATCTACGGGTCGTCGAAGCCCGAGCGCGACTTCCCGACGACGCTCGAGCTCTATCGCCGCGGAACGCTGCCCCTCGACCGCCTCGTCTCCCATCGCATGCCGCTCGCGGACGTCGGCCGCGCGTTCGAGTTGATGAAGGACGGCAGCGCGCTCCGGGTCGTCCTCGACCTGACAAGCTGACGTCGATGGACCTGGACGCGCTCGACGGCCGGATCGGCGAGGGGTGGAGCGGGACCGCGCCGAACGGCAGCCACGTCAACGTCGTGCTCGCGCGCCGCGGCAGCGCGACCGCCGCAGCCGCGCTGACGATGCTCGCTCACCCGTCGCCCGGGCACACGCCCGTGCTCTGCTGCGTGGGGCCGAGCCAGCAGGAGTACGAGCCGATCTGGCCCCCGACGCTGATGATGAACAAGGCGACCGCGACCGACGATCGCCACCAGACGATCACCTGGGGCGCGGCACAGCTCGGGATCGGGCAGGGCGTGCTCGATGCGGTGGCCGACGGTCTCGTCGAGGCGACGGGCGACCTCTACGTCCTCGTCGCGGTCTGGGTCGATCCCGCAGCCGACGACGAGACCGCGGTCCGGCAGGCGAACCGCGCGGCGGTGCGCTCGGCACTCGCCGTCTGCGTCGAGGGGCGTGACCCCGCGGCGGCGGCGGCGCTCGTGGAGCGCCGCGACACGCTCACGAGCCCGTTCTACTCGGGGAGCTAGTGCCGATCACGTCGATCGAGACCCGGACCTACCGGTATCCGCTCGAGCCGCCGTTCGCGGCCGCCTGGGATCCCCGGCCGAGGACGTACCAGGATGCGACGGTCGTCCTCGTGAGGACGGACGACGGCGTCGACGGGCTCGCCTCGGGCGGTGACGGGTTGCCCGATCGTGAGCTCCTCGAGCGGCTGCTCTTGGGGGTCGACGTCCGCGAGCCCGAAGTCGTCGGCGAGATCTGCGAGACGGTCGACTTCCACGGCGGACGCCCCTGGGCGGTCGAGGTCGCGGTGTGGGACGCGCTCGGGAAGCTCGTCGGCGCGCCGGTCTCAAGCGTCCTCGGAGCGCGCAACGAGCGGCTTCGAGCGTACGCGTCCACCGGTGAGGTCGGTGACATCGTCGGAACGGGTCGAGCGCTGTCTCGCCCTCGTCCAGCGAGGCATCGGCGCGGTCAAGCTGCGCCTCCGGGGCGAGCGCTGGCGCGACGACCTCGCCGTCGTCGAGGTTGTCCGCGAGGCCGTCGGCGACCGGCTGGAGATCATGGTCGACGCGAACCAGGGCTGGCGAATGCCGGGCGACCGGACGCCGCGCTGGGACGTGGAGACCGCCGCGACGTGTGCTCGCGAGCTCGAGGCGCTCGGCGTGTACTGGCTCGAGGAGCCGCTGCCCGCGGACGAGCCCGAGCTGTACGCGGAGCTCCGCGCGAGGACGACGATCCGGCTGGCCGCGGGGGAGATGGTGCGCCGGATCGGCGAGGCGGAGGACCTGTTCCGACGCGGGCTGGTCGACGTGGTGTCAGGCGGACGTGCTCTTCGTCGGCGGGCTCGGCGGCTGCCGGAGGCTCGCCCGGGCCGCCGAGGCCGCGGGCCGTGCCTGGTCGCCGCACACCTGGTCGAACGCGCTCGGGCTGGTCGCGAACCTCCACGGGGCGCTCGGGTGCTCGAACGAGGGGTGGATCGAAGTCCCGTATGACCCACCCGCATGGAGCCCCGAGCGCCGCGACTGGCTGCTGGAGCAGCCGCTCGAGATCGGCCCGGACGGCACGATCGCACCTCCCGACGGACCCGGCCTCGGAGTCGAGCTCGACCTCGACCGGCTCGAGCGCTGGCGGATCGGGTAAGGCGTGCGCACCAGGGCGGCGGTGCTGCGTGAGCCGGGTGTGGTGACCGTCGACGAGGTCGAGCTCGAGCCGCCCCGGGGCGGAGAGGTCCTCGTACGGGTCGCCGCTGCCGGGGTCTGCCATTCCGACGTGCACCTCGTCGACGGTGCGCTGGGCGAGGGGCGCTGGCCGATGGTGCTCGGTCACGAGGGCGCCGGGGTCGTCGAGGACGTCGGTGCCGGTGTCACGCACGTCAGGCCCGGAGATCACGTTGCGCTCTGCATGGTCCCCTCGTGCCGAGTCTGCGCGCAATGCAGGTCGGGCCGCCTGAATCTCTGCGAGCCTGCGGGCCGGAACGTCGTTGCGGGCATGCTCATGGACGGCACCAGCCGTCTCTCGCTCGTCGACGGGACACCGCTCCAGCACGGGCTCATGACGGCGTGCTTCGCCGAGCACGTGGTCGTGTCCGCCGCCGGAGCAATACGGTTTCCGCGCGAGCTGCCGCTCTGGCAGGCAGCGCTGCTCGGTTGCAGCGTGGTCACGGGCTTCGGGGCGGTACGAAACGTCGCTCGCGTCGGATCGGGGGAGAGCGTTGTCGTCATCGGGCTCGGCGGCGTCGGCCTCCAGGTCCTTGCGGCCGCGAAGCTGGCCGGGGCCGCGCCGCTCGTCGCCGTCGATCGCGACGCCGCAAAGCTCGAGGCCGCACTCGCTCGTGGCGCCGACCACGCGGTCGACACCTCGCTCGAAGCGCGTCCGGTACGTGCGCTGCGTACGCTGACAGGCGGCGGGGCAGACCACGCATTCGAGGTCGTGGGGCTCCCCGAGACCATGCTGCTCGCCTGGAAGTCCATCCGTGGGGGCGGCACCGTCGTCGTGGTCGGTCTCGCGGCAAAGGGGGTCGACGTCGCGCTGCCGGCGATCGATTTCCTGTCCGACAAGGGGATACGCGGGGCGTACTACGGGTCCGGTGACGCGGCCGCCGACCTCCCGGTGCTCGCGGCCCTCGCCGTGACCGGCGAGCTCGACCTCGCCGGCGTCGTCTCCCACATCGACACGCTCGACGGCGTCGTTCCCGCGCTCGACCGCCTTCGCCGGGGCGAGGGCGCGCGTACCATCCTGGTCCTCGATCACGCGCTCGCGGGCGCGCAGAACATTCCCAGCGACGGAGGCATGCGATGACCACCATCTCGGAAGGGCCGCGGAGCGTCGCCGACGCCGTCGCGGGCCTCGACATCCGCGCCCAGGCGTTCGTCGACGGCGCCTACGTCGATGCCCTCTCGGGCGAGACGTTCGACTGTGTCAGCCCGATCACGGGCGAGGTCGTGGCGACGGTCGCAGCATGCGAAAGCGCGGACGTCGATCGAGCGGTCGCGGGCGCCCGGGCGGCGTTCGAGTCCGGTGTCTGGTCGCGCCTCGCGCCGAAAAAGCGCAAGCGGACGCTCCAGAAGCTCTCGGCGCTCATGAAGGAGCATGCTGAGGAGCTCGCGCTCCTCGAGACGATCGACATGGGCAAGCCGATCCGCGACGCGGGGAACGTCGATGTTCCCCTGGCGACCGAGTGCATCGGCTGGTACGGCGAGGCGATCGACAAGGTCTACGACGAGATCGCTCCCACCGGGCCCGAGGCGCACGTCTCGATCGTGCGCGAGCCGCTCGGTGTCGTCGGCGCCGTCGTGCCGTGGAACTTCCCGCTGATGATGGCCTCCTGGAAGCTGGGCCCGGCGCTCGCGACGGGGAACAGCGTCGTCCTCAAGCCGGCGGAGCAATCGCCGCTGACCGCGCTCCGGCTCGCGGAGCTCGCCTCGGAGGCCGGGATACCAGACGGCGTGCTCCAGGTCGTGCCCGGCTTCGGCGAGACGGCCGGACAGGCGATCGGCCGCCATCCGGAGGTCGACATGGTCGCGTTCACCGGCTCGACCGAGGTCGGGAAGCTCTTCCTGCGCTACTCGGGCGAGTCGAACATGAAGCGCGTCGCACTGGAGTGCGGCGGCAAGTCGCCGCACATCGTCACGAAGGAGTGCGGCGACCTCGACGCCGCCGCGACCGCCGTTGCATGGGGCGTCTTCTACAACCAGGGCGAGGTCTGCAACGCGGGCTCGCGACTCCTCGTCCACGAGGCGGTCAAGGACGAGCTGCTCGAGAAGGTCGTGAAGGTCGCCGAGCGGATCCGGCCGGGCGACCCGCTCGACCCGAAGACGAGGATGGGCGCGATCGTCGACGAGACACAGCTCGACCGCGTGCTCGGCTACATCGACTCGGGCCGCTCCGAGGGGGCGAGCCTCCACCTCGGCGGGAACCGCGTCCGCGAGGACTCGGGCGGCTACTACGTCGAGCCGACGATCTTCGACACCGTCTCGAACGACATGAAGATCGCCCGGGAGGAGATCTTCGGGCCCGTGCTCTCCGCGATCTCGTTCGCCGAGCTCGACGACGCGATCGCGATCGCCAACGACACGATCTACGGCCTCTCGGCCGGGATCTGGACGGATGACGTGAACGTCGCGCACAAGGCGGCCCGCGCGATCAGGGCGGGGATCGTGTGGGTCAACACCTTCGACGCCGGTGACATCTCGAGCCCCTTCGGGGGCTTCAAGCAGTCGGGCTTCGGCCGCGACAAGTCGATCCACGCCCTCGAGAAGTTCACGGACCTGAAGGCGATCTGGATCGCCTTGAGGGACTAGTCCTTGCTCGCGAAGGCGGGAATCCGCAGAGCGCATTCCCGCCGTTGATGCCCGCCTGCGGCGGGCACATCCCTAAAGGCGCCGGCTTCGCCAGCGTAACTACGTCGCCGGCTGACCCGTCCGCCTACGCGATGCGCTGGATCGCGTCCGCTCCCGCCTCGTGGCAGTCGCGGCAGCGGGCCTCGTACGAGTCGAGCGCACCAACCACGATCGTCTCGCCCGAGTACGGCGCTGGGCGGCCGTCGAGGAGCCGCTGGGTCGTCGTGGCGGGCCCGCCGCAGCGGTGGCAGACGGCCTGGAGCTTGTCGACGAACTCGGCGTGGACGAGGAGCTCGGGCATGGGCCCGAACGGCTGCCGGCGGAAGTCCTGGTCGAGCCCGGCGGCGATCACCCGCACACCGCCGTCCGCGAGGGCGAGCGCCGCGCCGACGATGGTCGGCTCGAAGAACTGGACCTCGTCGATCCCCACGACGTCGCAGCCGCGGGCGCGCGCGACGAGCTCCGCGGACCCGTCGACGGGAACGGCCGACATCCGGACGCCCGCGTGACTGACGACATCCGCGACGTCGTAGCGGTCGTCGATCCGGGGCTTGAAGAGGAGCACGCGCTGACCGGCGATCTCGGCGCGCCGCAGCCGCCGGATCATCTCCTCGCTCTTGCCGCTGAACATCGGCCCGCAGACGACCTCGAGCCAGCCGCCTCGATGGGGTGGCACCCGGATCACGAGGCGGGATCGTAGATCGCCGCGCGGATGGACATCCGAGGCCGTGAGGGACGGCGGCCAGGGATTCTCGAGCTCAACGGCGCCGTCGACTTCACCGACGCCTACCGCCCGCACGGCGACGTCTTCCCGAGGTGGTGCCGGAGCTCCGCCGACCGCGCTCGAGAACGCCCCGCGCGAGCGTCCGGCCGTCCTCGTCGAGCCGGCCGCGCGCGGGGTGATGCGGGCGTGCCTTGCTACACTCCCCGTCGGTCTCGGCGGCGTAGCTCAGTTGGTTAGAGCAGCGGAATCATAATCCGCGTGTCGTAGGTTCGAGTCCTACCGCCGCTACCTTTCGACTTTCCTTTCCGCCCCGACGAGAACGAGAAGAGATGGCTACCGGAGTCAGAGTCGCGATCACGCTCGCGTGCACCGAGTGCAAGCGGCGCAATTACCAGTCGCAGAAGTCCAAGCGGAACACGCCCGACCGGGTCGAGTTCCGCAAGTACTGCCGCTGGTGCGGTTCGCACACGATCCACCGCGAGACGCGGTAGCTCGGGCTCGATCGTGGCGGGCGAGACGAGACGGCAGCGGCGCGACGCACGACGCGCCGCCGGTGAGGACGCCGCCCGCGCGGGCGCGCCCCGCGCGGTCCCGGTCGGCCCGTCGGCACCGGAGCCCGTCGTCGACCAGGGGCGCCGCGGCGGGTTCATCCGCGAGTCGATCGGCGAGCTCAAGAAGGTCGAGTGGCCGAACCGCGCGCAGGTGATCCAGGGCACGATCGTCGTGATCGTCGCCTGCGCGATCGTCGGCGCGTACCTCTGGGGCGCCGACCAGATCCTCCGTCCGTTCGTCCGCGACGTGCTGCTCGGCCAGTAAGGGAGAAGAGAGAGACAGATGTTCCACTGGTACGTGATCAACACCTACTCCGGGCACGAGAACAAGGTGAAGGCCAACCTCGAGCACCGGATCGTCTCGATGAACCAGCAGGGTCGGTTCCGGCGCGTGGTCGTGCCGACCGAGCAGGTGATCGAGACGAAGGACGGGCAGAAGGTGCAGATCGAGAAGCGCGTGCTGCCGGGCTACGTCCTCGTCAACATGGACCTGAACGACGACGCGTGGACGGTCGTGAAGGGCACGCCGGGCGTCACCGCGTTCGTCGGTGCCGGTGCGAAGCCCTCGCCGCTCTCGCAGGGAGAGGTCGACCGGATCCTCCACGTAGGCGGAGCGCCCGGAGCCCCGGCCCTGCGCGCCCAGGTCGAGTTCTCGCTCGGCGAGTCGGTGAAGGTCACGTCGGGCCCGCTCTCGGACTTCGACGGCGAGATCGTCGACGTCAACGCCGACGCGCAGAAGCTCAAGGTCCTCGTGGACATCTTCGAGCGCCAGGTCCCGGTCGAGCTGGCATTCGACCAGGTCAAGAAGCTCGACTAGCCGAGACAACCGCGACAGATAGGAGGAGGGGCGAAACCCCGCACGCACTCCGATGGCGAAGAAAGTCCTCACTCTCATCAAGCTGCAGATCCCCGGCGGGCAGGCGAACCCGGCCCCGCCGGTCGGCCCCGCGCTGGGCCAGCACGGCGTCAACATCGTCGAGTTCACGAAGGCGTTCAACGCGCAGACCGCGCAGGAGAACGGCCGCATCACCCCGGTCGAGATCACGGTCTACGAGGATCGCTCGTTCACGTTCATCACGAAGACGCCGCCGGCGGCGGTGCTCATCAAGGAGGCACTCGGGATCCAGTCCGGATCGGCCGAGCCGAACCGCACCAAGGTCGGCAGGCTCACGCAGGCCCAGCTGCGCTCGATCGCCGAGACGAAGATGCCCGACCTCAACGCGAACGACGTCGAGGCGGCGATGCTCGTCGTCGCCGGCACCGCGCGGAGCATGGGCGTGGAGGTGGAGTCGTGAGCCCGCGCGGCAAGCGGTACGAGGAAGGCCGGAGCGCGATCGATCGCGAGAAGGCGTACGCACCCGCGGACGCGGTCGCCCTCCTCAAGTCGCTGCCGGGTGCCAAGTTCGACGAGACCGTCGAGGTGCACTTCCGGCTGGGCCTCAACGTCCGGCACGCGGACGAGCAGCTCCGCGGCACGATCATGCTGCCGCACGGCACCGGCCGCTCCATGCGCGTCGCCGTCTTCGCGGAGGGCGACAAGGCGCGCGAGGCCGAGGAGGCCGGGGCGGACATCGTCGGCTCGGCCGACCTCGCGACGAAGATCGAGGGAGGGTTCCTCGACTTCGACGTCGCCATCGCGACACCCGATCAGATGGGGAACGTCGGCAAGCTCGGGCGCGTGCTCGGGCCGCGTGGGCTCATGCCGAACCCGAAGACGGGCACCGTGACGTTCGACATCGCGAAGGCCGTCTCCGACGCGAAGGCCGGCAAGCTCGAGTACCGCACCGACCGCGGCGCCAACGTGCACCTGCCGATCGGGAAGAAGAGCTTCGGCGAGCGCCAGCTCCTCGAGAACTATGCCGCCGTCGTGGAGGAAATCGCCCGTGCGAAGCCCGCCGCCGCCAAGGGGCGCTACATCAAGGGCATCACCCTCACGACGACCATGGGCCCGGGGCTGCATGTCGACCCGACCCGCACGCGGGACGTCGCCGGCGAGGAATCCGCGAGAGAGGCTGCTACCGTCTAGCGTCACTTCGACTAGAGCCACCGAAGACCACCGGCAGCCGCAACGGCAGAAGTCCGGTCGAGGTGCGTCAGGACCCGCGAGCCCCGCTCGTCCGTCCATGGCCCGCCTCGCGAGGTGGGCCTAGTCGTTTCCGGAGGAAACGACACATGGACAAGACCGAGAAGGAGAAGGTCGTCGCGGAGCTCGTCGAGCGCCTGCGCACGACCGAGTCGCTGATCGTCGCGGACTATCGCGGCCTCACGAACGCGCAGCTCGTCGAGCTCCGCGCCAAGCTTCGCGCGAGCGGAGCCCAGCTCAAGGTCGTCAAGAACACGCTGACGCGGCGCGCGGCGGAGAAAGCCGGCACCGAGGCGCTGCTCGTGCTCCTCGAAGGCCCGACGGCGATCGCCTTCGTCGAGACGGAGGGTGACCCGGTCGCGGTCGCGAAGGCCCTCGCCGACGCGGCGAGGGACACGAAGGTGCTCGCGCTCCGCGGCGGCATCCTGTCCGGCCGGTCGATCGGCGCAGAGGACGTCGAGGCCCTCGCGAAGCTGCCGGCACCCGAGATCGTGAAGAGCCAGCTCGTCGGCGTGATCGTCGCGCCGCTGACGCAGCTCGCCGGTCTCCTCGCCGCGCCGGTTCGCGACCTCGTCGGGTTGCTCGACGCGCGGATCGCCCAGCTCGAGGAGGGCGGCGACACGTCCGCGTCGACAGCAGCTCCAGCCGACGAGGCGGCGGCTCCGGACGAGGAGGCCGTCGCCCAGCCCGAGGCCGGCGGGGACGCCGCAGAGACGACCGACGAGGCAACGGAGGCCTCCGCCCCGGCCGAGGAGCCGGCGGAAGCCGAGAACGCAGACACGGGAACCGAGGAGGAGTAACGATGGCAACGGACACAGCGAAGGTGCTGGACACGCTCGGCAAGATGACCGTGCTCGAGCTCGTCGAGCTGAAGAAGGCGATCGAAGAGGAGTGGGGCGTCACCGCCGCTGCTCCCGTCGCGATCGCCGCGGCGCCGGGGGCACCGGCGGCCGGCGACGGCGCCGGCGCGGCGGAGGAGAAGGACTCCTTCGACGTCGTGCTCACGGGCGCCGGCGACAAGAAGATCGCGGTCATCAAAGTCGTCCGCGCGGCGACCGGGCTCGGCCTCAAGGAGGCGAAAGACCTCGTCGACGCCGCCCCGGGCACCGTCAAGGAGGCGCTCGCGAAGGACGAGGCCGAGAAGCTCAAGGCCGAGCTCGAAGAGGCAGGCGCAGGCGTCGAGCTGAAGTAACGCGGGCCCCCGGGCTCGTCAGCGAGCCCTCGGTGTCCGGTTCTCGGCCGGACACCTGCTCTTCGCGCTGCACGGCAAGAGCAGGTGTCCGGCCGAAGTCAGATGCCCTTGGCGTGCCCTGCTACACTCCGTAGCGGACATTCCGCCGCCCCCACCGGGGGTTGCGGCGGAGCATGCTTGTCCGCTATTCTTCGCTGTTCCGCTTCGAGCCTGGCTTCGACTCTGCCCGTCTCCATCACCGACCGCCGTAACTAAGGGAGGCTGTTCTTGAGCAGCACCACTGTCGCGCCGCGCGCGCGCAAGACCTTCTCGCGCCTGAAGCACGTCCTCGACCTCCCCAACCTCATCGACATCCAGAAGGCCTCGTTCCGGTGGTTCCTGGAGGAGGGGCTGCGCGAGACGATCGATGACATCTCGCCGATCTCCGACTACACCGGCACGCTCGCGGTGGAGTTCGGGGAATACGAGTTCGGCCCGTCGCAGCACTCGATCTCCGAGTGCCGTGAGAAGGACCTGACGTACCAGGCACCCCTCTCGATGACCGTCCGCTTCGTGAACACGGAGACGGGCGAGATCCGCGAGCAGCGCGTCTTCATGGGCGACTTCCCGATGATGACCGAGTACGGCACGTTCATCATCAACGGCACCGAGCGCGTGATCGTCACGCAGCTGGTGCGCTCGCCCGGCGCCTACCTGATGGAGCCGAAGGACGCGACGAAGCAGGTCTTCACCGCGAACCTGATGCCGTCGCGCGGCTCCTGGCTCGAGCTCGAGATCGACAAGAAGGGCATCGTCTACGCACGCATCGACCGGAAGCGCAAGCTCCCGATCACGACGCTGCTCCGGGCCCTGCCGGCCGAGGACCCGTCGACCGGGTTCGCGCTGGACACGTCGTCCAACGAGGCGATCCTGAACCTGTTCGACGAGGCGAGCCGCGTCTACATCCAGAACACGCTCGACAAGGATCCCTCCACCCGCGAGGAAGAGGCGCTCGTCGAGGTCTTCAAGAAGCAGCGCCCGGGCGAGCCGCCGACGCTCGACAACGCGCGGAACCTGCTCCGCTCGCTGTTCTTCGACCCCAAGCGCTACGACCTGACGAAGGTCGGCCGCTACAAGCTCAACCAGCGGCTCGGCGTCGAGGTGCCGGAGGACACGCGTGTCCTCACGACCGAGGACATTCTCGCGCTCGTGCGCCGGCTCGTCTCGATGCCGGGCAAGCTCGGCGTGCCCGAGGACTCGAAGGACTACGCGGCCGATTCGGCCAACCTGCCGCGCGAACCGGTGCGCAGCGAGCTCGACGAGTACGAGCACTTCGGCAACCGCCGGCTCCGCACGACGGGCGAGCTGATCCAGGAGGCGTTCCGGGTCGGTCTCTACCGGATGGAGCGCGTCGTCCGGGAGCGGATGACGACGGAGGACGTCGACACGATCACGCCGCAGACGATCATCAACATCCGCCCGGTCGTCGCGGCGCTCAAGGAGTTCTTCGGTTCCTCGCAGCTCTCGCAGTTCATGGACCAGACGAACTCGCTCTCCGGGCTGACCCACCGGCGGCGCCTGTCGGCGCTCGGTGCGGGCGGCCTGACTCGCGAGCGCGCGCCGATCGAGGTGCGCGACGTCCACCCGACCCACTACGGCCGCATGTGCCCCATCGAGACGCCGGAGGGCCCGAACATCGGCCTCATCGGCGCGCTCGCGTCGTACGCGACCGTGTCGGAGTTCGGCTTCATCCAGACGCCGTACCGCGTCGTCAAGGGCGGCAAGGTGTCGGACGAGATCATCTACCTCGACGCCGCGCAGGAGGCGCAGTTCACGATCGCCCAGGCCTCCGAGCCGGTCGACCCGAAGACGGGCAAGTTCGTCAACGACCAGGTCCTCTGCCGCTCGGCCGCGGGCGAGGCCGTGATCGCGCGCTCGGGCGACGTCGACTACATGGACGTCTCTCCGGCGCAGATCGTCTCGGTCGCGACGTCGCTGATCCCGTTCCTCGAGCACAACGACGCGAACCGCGCGCTGATGGGCGCGAACATGCAGAAGCAGGCCGTGCCGCTGATGATCCCGCAGGCGCCGCTCGTCGGAACCGGGCTCGAGTACCGCGCCGCCGTCGACACCGGCGACGTGGTGCTGGCGCGGAGCGACGGCGCCGTCATCGACGTCGACGCGGAGAAGATCGTGGTCGAGGGCAAGGGCACCCGGGACGAGTACTCGCTGACGAAGTTCATGCGCTCGAACCAGGGCACGCTCATCCACCAGAAGCCGGTCGTGAAGCTCGGCGACAAGGTGTCGAAGGGCGAGGTGCTCGCCGACGGCTCGGCGACGGACGGCGGCGAGCTCGCGCTCGGCGCGAACCTGCTCGTCGCGTTCATGCCGTTCGAGGGCTACAACTTCGAGGACGCGATCGTGCTCTCCGAGCGGCTCGTCAAGGACGACGTGCTCAGCTCGATCCACATCCACGAGTACGAGATCGACGCCCGCTCGACGAAGCTCGGCGACGAGGAGATCACGCGCGACATCCCGAACCGCTCGGAGGAGTCGCTCGCGAACCTCGACGAGCGCGGGGTCGTCCGCATCGGGGCCGAGGTCGGCTCCGGCGACCTGCTCGTCGGCAAGGTCACGCCGAAGGGCGAGACCGAGCTGACCGCGGAGGAGAAGCTGATCCGCGCGATCTTCAAGGAGAAGGCCCGCGAGGTACGCGACACGTCGCTCAAGGTCCCGCACGGCGAGGGCGGCAAGGTGATCGGCGTCCAGACGTTCTCCCGCGATGCGGGCGACGACCTGGCGCCGGGCGTCAACGAGCTCGTCCGCGTCTTCGTCGCGAAGAAGCGCAAGATCGCGGAGGGCGACAAGCTCGCCGGCCGCCACGGAAACAAGGGCGTCATCGCGAAGATCGTCCCCGAGGAGGACATGCCGTTCCTCGAGGACGGCCGCGGGGTGGACATCGTCCTGAACCCGCTCGGCGTGCCGAGCCGGATGAACATCGGCCAGATCCTCGAGACCCACCTCGGGTGGGCCGCCGCGCACGGCGTCTTCGAGGACGGCGGCCGGGTCAACGAGCGCGCGCCGATCAACGCCCCCGACCCGCGGGCCGTCGCGACGCCGGTGTTCGACGGGGCCACCGAGGCCGACGTCGACGACGCCCTCGTCGCGTGGGCCAAGACGAGCGACGACATCGTCATGAACGTCGACGAGGCCAGGCCGGTGGGGCGCCGCTGCTCGGGGAAGGTGCAGCTCTTCGACGGGAAGAGCGGTGCCCCCTTCGACCAGAAGGTGACCGTCGGCTACATGTACATCCTCAAGCTGCTCCATCTCGTCGACGACAAGATCCACGCGCGCTCGACGGGCCCGTACTCGCTCGTGACGCAGCAGCCCCTGGGCGGCAAGGCCCAGTTCGGCGGCCAGCGCTTCGGCGAGATGGAGGTGTGGGCACTCGAGGCGTACGGCGCCGCCTACACGCTCCAGGAGATGCTCACGATCAAGTCCGACGACACGATCGGGCGCGTCAAGGCCTACGAGGCGATCGTCAAGGGCGAGAACATCGCCGAGCCGTCGATCCCCGAGTCGTTCAAGGTGCTCCTCAAGGAGATGCAGTCGCTCTCGCTCGACGTCCACGTCCTGTCGGACGAGGGCCGCGAGGTCGAGGTTCGGGAGGAGGACGACGAGCTGCTCCGCGCCGCGGAGGAGCTCGGGATCGACCTCTCCCCGGCCAGCATCCGCGCCGCTGCCGGCGCTCCGTCGGCCCAGGAGGTCGAAGAGGGTGCGCCCGAGGAGGGCACCGACCTCGCCGTCGCATCCGACGAGGACCTCGAAGAGGCGCCGGCCGACGAGGAGCTCGCGCTCCCGGCCGCCGACGCCGAGCTCGAAGACTGACCCGACCCCGCACCGAAGACCGAAGAGAGGCGAAGACGCACGTGGCACAGATCGACATCAACGACTTCGACGCGATCCGGATCGGGCTCGCTTCCCCGAAGCAGATCCGTGACTGGTCGATGGGCGAGGTCACCAAGCCGGAGACCATCAACTACCGCACCCTGAAGCCTGAGCGCGACGGGCTCTTCTGCGAGCGCATCTTCGGTCCGACGAAGGACTGGGAGTGCTACTGCGGCAAGTACAAGCGCGTCCGCTACAAGGGGATCATCTGCGAGCGCTGCGGCGTCGAGGTCACGCGGCAGAAGGTGCGCCGCGAGCGCATGGGGCACATCGATCTCGCGGCCCCGGTCTCGCACATCTGGTTCTTCAAGGGCGTCCCGAGCCGGATCGGCTACCTCCTCGACATCGCTCCGCGCGAGCTCGAGAAGGTCCTGTACTTCGCGTCGTCGATCGTCACCGCGGTCGATCGCGAGAAGCGCGCCGAGGACCTCGCCGGTCTCGAGGACAAGGTCCGCGGCGAGTCGGAGCAGATCTACGTCGACCGCGACGAGCAGCTCGTCGCCCTCGACGGGCGCCTCGCGCGCCGCCGTGCGTTCCTCGCGGCCGGCAAGGACAAGGGCTTCGACGAGGACGACGAGTTCTGGGCCCGTGGTCTCGCGAACTGGGCCGAGGATCAGGTGCTCCCGACCCTCGACGAGGGCCGCTCGCTCGCGGGCGGCATCCTTCCGAACCTCGCCGGCTCGATCGCGAGCGAGGATCCCAAGCGGATCCGCGAGCTCGTCCGCCAGACGGCGACCCGCGACGACCGGCGCCTCGCCCCGCGCGAGATCGAGTCGGTCGCGACCGCCGCGCAGGAGATCCGGACCGCGCTCGAGCCCCTCCGCGCGGACCTCGAGAAGTCCTCCGGGTCGAAGAAGGGCGCGATCACGAAGCACCTCCACAAGCTTCTCGACCAGCTTCTCGCCGGAGAAGAGCTTTCCGGTGACGACGCCGAGCTCGTCGCGGCCATCGACGCGAAGAACCTCGAGCGTGCGCGTGGGACCGGCAACGGCCTGCTCCGCGACGTGCTCGAGGGCGCGGAGGCGGACGCGAGCGACGAGCAGGTGCGCGAGCTCGCGTACGACCTCTGCCTCGTGGAGGGTGCCCGCAAGGAGGACCTCGAGGTCGTCCAGCAGTGGGCCACCAAGGTCAAGGAGATGGTCGCCGACATCGACAGCCGGCGCGAGGACGCGCGGGAGGCCGCGGTCGAGGGCGTTCGGCGGCTCGAGGAGACGTGGAAGCTCTTCCGCGAGCTCGACGTGAAGCAGGTCGTGAACGACGAGCAGATCTTCCGCGAGCTCAAGGACCGCTTCGGGTCCCCCTACGGCTTCGGGCAGTACTTCCGGGGCGGAATGGGCGCGGAGTCGATCCGCGAGCTCCTCCGGGACCTCGACCTCCCGCAGGAGTCGATCACGCTCCGCGACACGATCAAGACGTCGAAGGGGCAGAAGCAGCAGCGCGCGATCAAGCGGCTCAAGGTGGTCCAGGCGTTCATCACCTCGGAGAACAAGCCCGAGTGGATGGTCCTCGAGGCCGTTCCCGTGATCCCGCCGGAGCTTCGCCCGATGGTGCAGCTCGACGGCGGCCGCTTCGCGACCAGCGACCTCAACGACCTCTATCGCCGCGTCATCAACCGGAACAACCGGCTCAAGCGGCTGCTCGACCTCGGCGCGCCCGAGATCATCGTCAACAACGAGAAGCGGATGCTCCAGGAGGCCGTCGACGCGCTCTTCGACAACGGGCGTCGCGGCCGGGCCGTCACCGGCCCGGGCAACCGGCCGCTGAAGTCGCTCTCCGACATGCTGAAGGGCAAGCAGGGGCGCTTCCGGCAGAACCTGCTCGGGAAGCGCGTCGACTACTCCGGCCGCTCGGTGATCGTCTCAGGTCCGAATCTGAAGCTTCACCAGTGCGGGCTGCCGAAGCTGATGGCTCTCGAGCTCTTCAAGCCGTTCATCATGAGCCGGCTCGTCGAGCGGAAGTCCGTCCAGAACATCAAGGCCGCGAAGAAGTACGTCGAGTCGATGGTCCCGGAGGTCTGGGACGTGCTCGAGGAGGTCATCGCCGAGCATCCGGTGCTCCTGAACCGCGCCCCGACGCTCCACAGGCTCGGGATCCAGGCATTCGAGCCCGTCCTCGTCGAGGGCAAGGCGATCCAGGTCCATCCGCTCGTGTGCCACGCCTTCAACGCCGACTTCGACGGCGACCAGATGGCGGTCCACCTCCCGCTCAGCGCGGAGGCGCAGTCGGAGGCCCGGATCCTCATGCTGTCGTCGAACAACATCCTCTCGCCCGCGCACGGGCGCCCGCTCGCGACGCCGACGCAGGACATGGTGCTCGGCGCCTACTTCCTGACCTACTGCTCGCACGACCTCACGGCGACGACCGCCGAGGCCCTCGCGAAGCAGCTCCGCGTCAAGGGGCTCCCACGGTTCGGCTCCGAGGAGGAGATCGAGTTCGCGCTGGACGCGCAGCAGACGGGCGTCTCGCTCCAGGAGCCGATCGAGTACCGGGCGGGCGACGAGCTGCGGCTCACGACGCCCGGTCGCGTGATCTTCGAGACCGAGATCGAGCGGTCGCTCGCCGCCGCCGTCCGCGACGGCCTGCACGAGCGGCTCGTCGTCGACCAGGCGCTCACCAAGCGGGAGCTGGACGCGACGATCGACCGGCTCGTCGGCGAGTACGGCGCCTACGCCGTCGCGACCGTGCTCGACACGATCAAGTCGCTCGCGTTCAAGTACGCGACGCGGGCCGGGATCACCGTCTCGAAGAACGACATCGTAATCCCGCCGTCGAAGGAGGAGATCCTCGCCGGCTACGAGGAGAAGGTCGCGACGGTCGAGCGCGAGTACGAGCGCGGCCTGATGACCGAGGAGGAGCGCAAGGAGCGTGTCATCGCCGAGTGGACCGAGGCGACGGACACCGTGGCGAAGGCCATGCAGGACAACCTCGTCGAGACGAACTCGATCAACATGATGGCCCGCTCGGGCGCCCGCGGCTCGTTCAACCAGATCCGCCAGCTCGCCGGGATGCGAGGCCTGATGGCGAACCCGAAGGGCGAGATCATCGAGCGGCCGATCAAGGCGAACTTCATGGAGGGCCTCTCGGTGCTCGAGTACTTCATCTCGACGCACGGCGCCCGCAAGGGCCTCGCCGACACGGCGCTCCGCACGGCGGACTCCGGCTACCTGACGCGGCGTCTGGTCGACGTCTCGCAGGATGTCATCATCCGCGAGGAGGACTGCGGCACGGAGGCCCACGTCGAGCTCCACGCGATCCTCGACGGTCAGCCCAACTTCAGCGCCTCCGGGCGCGTGCTCTCGACCGACGTGCACAAGCCACTCAAGGACGGGAAGCCCGGCAAGACGCTGCTGGGCGAGAAGGGCGAGCTCCTCACGAAGCCTCGCCTGCGGGAGATCATCGAGCAGCTCGAGGAGCACGCCGACGAGTTCCTGCTGCCGGTGCGGACGGTACTCAAGTGCCGCAGCGAGGTCGGCGTCTGCCGGGCCTGTTACGGCATCTTCCTGGCGAGCGGCGACATGTGCGAGATCGGCGATGCGGTCGGAATCGTCGCCGCGCAGTCGATCGGCGAGCCGGGCACCCAGCTCACGATGCGCACGTTCCACACGGGCGGCGTCGCCGGCGAGGACATCACGCACGGCCTCCCCCGGGTCGTCGAGATCTTCGAGGCGCGGAACCCCAAGGGCGCCGCGACGATCGCGGAGGTCGGCGGCAAGGTCGAGGTCGACGCGCAGGACCGGACGACTCTGGTCACCGTCACGCCGACGACGCTCGACGAGAACGGCGAGCCGCTCCCGGTGAAGGAGTACTCGTTCCCGCGCCGGGCGAGGCTCATCGTCCGGTCGGGCGACACCGTCGAGCAGGGCGACCCGCTCAACGAGGGCTCGCTCAGCCCCGCGGACCTGCTCGCGCTCCAGACGAGGGCCGGGCGTGGCTCGACCCCGACCGAGCTGTACCTCGTCGGTGAGGTGCAGAAGGTCTACAAGTCGCAGGGCGTCGACATCCACGACAAGCACATCGAGCTCATCGTCCGCCAGATGATGAAGAAGGTGCGTGTCGAGACCCCGGGCGACACCGAGCTGCTGCCGGGCCAGCTGGCCGACAAGGTCGTGCTGGAGCGCGCGAACGAGCAGGCTCGTGGCGCCAAGGGCGAGGAGGCGACATTCGAGCCGCTCATCCTCGGCATCACCAAGGCGTCGCTCGCGACGGAGTCGTTCCTCTCCGCCGCCTCGTTCCAGGAGACCACGAAGGTGCTCACAGACGCGGCGCTCGAAGGCAAGGTCGACCGCCTGCTCGGGCTCAAGGAGAACGTGATCATCGGGAAGCTGATCCCGGCGGCCACCGGTCTCAGGAAGTACCGGAGCATCGACATCGAGCCGTCCGAGCCGCTGCCGGCGGCGATGTTCGGCCCCGGCACCGAGGCCGAGCTCCTGGCCGCGCTCGAGGAGATCGGCGACGGCGACGGTCTCGACCTCTCGGCCCTCGGGCTCGGGTACGAGGACGCGCTGCCCGAGCTGCCCGAGCTGCCGGAGACCCCGGCGGAGGACGAGGCCTAGGACATTCGCAGGGGACGGGCCCCGGCAGGGGCCTGTCCCCCGTGAGCCCGGCGGGGATCAGTCCCCTGCGGCGACAGGCTTCAGGAGGCGCGCGAGCAGCTCGACCGCTGTCTCGTCGGGCCGGAGCTCCACCGCACGGCCGGCGGCCCCGCTCGCCGCCTCGATCCGGGCGAGCAGGCCGAGCGCCTCGGCGCGTCCCCTGCCCGGCAGGAGCACCGCCACGGCGTCCGGCCCGACCGTGAACACCTCGGTTCCGGCGGCGGAGCGAACGGCACCGACGACCGTCGTCGGATCGGACGTCGACGTGACGACGGCGAGCGACAGTCGCGCGCCGCGGTCGCGGGATTCCAGGACGGCGGCCCCGACGGCGTCGACGCAGGCCGCGCGGCCGTGGCCGACCCCTCTCGACGACGCCGCGACTCGGGGCGAGGGAGCGGCAATCGAGTCGACCCTCTCCCGAGCCGGCACGCGAGTGCGCTCGAGCTGCTCGGCGAGAGCCGTGAGCGCGGCGAGGCGCCGGTTCTCGCGCCGCACGGCGTTGCGACGCGCGAGCCACGCCGCGAGCACGAGCAGGGCCGACAGGACGACGGCGAGAGCGAGCGCGGTCATCGGCCGGTGCCCGCCGAAGCATCAGCCTTCGGCGACCGCCTCCCCGGTCGACCGCACGACCCGGAGGACATCGTGCGAGCGGGAGGCATCCTCGCTGCCGGCGAGCGTGACCGAGCCTCGTCCGGCGCGCTTCGCGTCCCCGAGCGCGGCTTCGGCACGTGCGACGAACGAGCCTGCGTCGTCTCGCGTCAGGAGCTCGGCGACGCCACCCGACACGGACACGACCCCGACCTCGCCGATCGGATGGCCCTCGAGCTCGGCCCGGAAGGACTCGAAGAGCTCGCGCGCCTGGACGGCCTCCGAGCCGGGGCGCAGAACTGCGAACTTGCCCCCGCCGAGCCGGAATGCGTAGTCCAGGCGGTGTGCCACGGCGCGCAGGCGCTGCGCGAGCTCGAGGAGGAGGCCGTCGGCCGCGAGCACGCCGATGCGCGCGTTGAGAGTGGTCAGCCGGTCGACGTCGGCCACGAGCAGCGAGAGCGGCTGGTTCCCGAGTCGCGCGCGCACGATCTCGCGCTCGAGGACGGTGGGAAACGACTGGCGGTCGAGGAGGCTCGTGAGCATGTCGAGCTCCGGGACGACGTCGGGCTCCCGGAGGTTGAGCGCACGCGTGATCGGCGGACGCGCGACGCGCACGAGCTCGTCCAGGGTGTCGACGTCCTCATCGCTGAAGCGATGACCCCGCTCGCGGGTCAGGACGCCGAGCAGGCTCTGAGGGCCGTCCTCGCCGAGCAACGGCATGACGAGGCCCGCCCGCACGGGGTCCATCCCGTCGGGGCCGATGAGATCGCCCGCGAACGCGACTTCGATCGCGCGTGCGCCGCGGTAGTCGGGGAAGCCCATCCGCGCGATGTGGTTCGTCTCGGACTCCGAGAGCCCGACCGTCGCGACGACCGGTGTCCCGTTGCCCGCGGTCACGAGCGCGATCGCGCCGGCGGCGCCGGTTCGCTCCCGCGCGACCTCCAGCGTCCGCATCATCGGCTCCGGATCGTCCCCGAGGTCGAGCGCGCCTCGTGCCGGCTGCGCCTGCGCCGTGAGGGCGTCGTTCAGCGTCTGCGCGAACTCGGCGAGCCGCTCGTCGTACCGGCGCAGCATCGTCACCGTCACCTCGGCCTGCCGCGAGAGGAGGCGCCTGATCGCGAGCACGAAGAGGAGGAGCGAGGCGACCGCCAACGCGATCGCGGCAATGGCGAGGCCGGTACCCAACGAGACGCAACCCTATAGAGGGGGGTGGCTGGCATCCCTCCGCCCGACCGGCGCCGTCAGCCGTCGGCTCTATCCTCGCGACGTGGCCCGACGCGGGACAGCGGACGTCATCCCGTTCGAGCGGCGCGAGGTCGTCGAGGCGTCGGCCCCGCAGCCGCTCGTCCTCGCGCCGATCGAGCTGCCGCGTGCACCGCGCCCCGGTTGGCCGACGCTCGCCGCGCTCGGCGTCGCCGCGGGGATCGCCGCGGTCGCGCTCGGCGCCTGGGCGATGCTCGACGAGGCGCACTCGCCGGGCGGACCGGTCGTCGTCGACCCCGCTGTCGGCGTCCTCGCCGACTCGAGCGCGGAGCGCTACCCGCTGCGCGGCTCCGTCGGTCGGATCGCGCTCGTCGTCACGGCCGATCGGGACGCCGTGCTCGCGCTCGACGGCCTCGGCGTCGCTCCGGCCGGGACGATCTACCAGGCATGGCTCGTGCCGGCAGGGTCGGCGACGCCCGTCCCCGACGCGGCGTTCGACGCCACGCGGCCGGCCGTCCCGCTCCACGGCCGGGTGGCGAGCGGCGACCGCGTCGCAGTGACGCTCGAGCAATCCCCGGGCGCCGACCGCCCGTCACGCCCGCTCCGCCTCGTCACGACGGTGCCGTAGGTCGGGCCGCGCCCAACCGAGGGCGAGGGAACACGGCTAGTCCTGCGCCACGCTCGCGCGATCCTTGCCCTGATCCTTCGCCCGGTACATCGCGGAGTCGGCACGCTCGAAGAGGCCGGCCGCCGTCTCGCCGTGACGGAGCTCGGCGATGCCGGCGGAGATGCGGACCTTCTGGCCGCCGGGCACCGAGACGTTCGCGATGCTGTCGTGCATCCGCTGGAAGAGCTGGGCGGCGTCGTCCGAGGTCGACTCCGGCATGATCACCGCGAACTCGTCGCCACCGACCCGGCAGCCGATGTCGACGGAGCGGATCTCGTCGCGGAGCCGCTCGGCGAGCTGCGCGAGCACGGCGTCGCCGGCGAGGTGGCCGATCCGGTCGTTGACACCCTTGAAGTCGTCGAGGTCGATGATCAGGAGCGCGAGCCGTCGGTCGTAGCGCTGCGCGCGGAGCGCTTCCCGCCGAAGCGTCTCGTGGAAGTAGCGCTGGTTGAAGAACCCGGTGAGCGCGTCGGTCTCGGCGAGCTGCCGCGCCTCGCGGTACCGGCGGGCGTTCTCGATCGCCGGGATGCACGTCTCGGCGATCTGCTCGACCGCCGTGACACGCTCCTGGGACGGCTCGTAGCCGGGAACCCGCCAGAAGAGCGCAAGGCTCCCGACCGCGTTCCCGTCGCGACTCACGAGCGGAAGGAAGAGGCCTCCCCGGATGAGATGCGTGTCCGCTGCGCCCGCTGCGCCGTACCGGTAGCTGACGGTGATCGGGCCCGCAGGAATCGTCCCTGCGGCGCCCGACGTCGGCGGATGCGCCGCCTCGTCCGGTGTCATGCCTCGCGTCGCGATCGTGGACGCGCCGCCGACGTCGTCGAGCGCGACCATCGCGGCATCGAAGCCGGGCACCTCCAGGGCGGCATCGAGCACGCGGTCGAGGAGCTCCTCGAACTCGATCGAGTTGCCGAGGTCGCTGAGGAATCGGTTCCGCTGGCGCTCGCGCTCCGCGCGCTCGAGGGCATCCGAGAGGTCCTTGCCGAGATCGTCCATGCGCGTGCGCATGTCGTCGACCGCCTGCGCGAGGCGGTCGTCACGCTGCGGATCGGGACGACGCCGTGCGATCAGGTACGCGACCACGACTGCGAGCCCTATGAGGGCGATGGCCGCAGTGATGAAGGTGATCGTCGTTCCGCTCGAGATCCGGTTCCCCCTACCCTTCCCCGCACGCACTGTAATCGGCGTCGCACGGTTCGGCCACACCGGATCGTCGATCCCCGCTTTTCGACGCCGCCCCTTCGACATGCGATGTCTCTTTCGGCTACCATGGCCGCTCCCGGGCGGCGGGACGTAGTGCCTGCCGGCCCTTTCTCTGCGACAAAAGCTTCGACCGAGACCCGAGGAGCAGCGTGCCCACCGTCAACCAGCTCGTCCGCAAGGGTCGCAAGGACCCGAAGACGAAGATGAAGACCCCCGCGCTTCGCGGCGCGCCGCAGAAGCGCGGCGTCTGCACGCGTGTCTACACGACGACCCCGAAGAAGCCGAACTCCGCGCTGCGCAAGGTCGCGCGCGTGAAGCTCACCAATCAGATGGAGGTCGGCGCGTACATCCCGGGCGAGGGGCACAACCTCCAGGAGCACTCGGTCGTCCTGATCCGCGGCGGTCGCGTCAAGGACCTGCCGGGCTTTCGGTACAAGGTGATCCGCGGCGGCCTCGACACGTCGGGGGTCTCCGACCGCAAGCAGGGCCGCTCGAAGTACGGCGCCAAGAAGGGCGGCTCGTAGATCCATGCCCCGCCGCGCCGAGATCCAGCCGCGCACCGTCGAGCCCGACTCCGTCTACGGGTCGGTGCTCGTCACGCAGCTCGTCAACCGCCTCATGGTCGACGGCAAGAAGTCGATCGCCGAGCAGGTCGCCTACGACGCGCTCGCGCAGGTCGCGGAGAAGACCGGCAAGCCGGCCCTCGAGTCGCTCGAGGCGGCGGTCAAGTCCGTGACGCCCGTGCTCGAGGTGCGCTCCCGGCGCGTCGGCGGTGCGAACTACCAGGTTCCCGTCGAGGTGCCGCCGCGCCGCGGCCGCACGCTCGCGCTGCGCTACCTCGTCACGTACGCGCGCGAGCGCCGCGAGAAGGGGATGCAGGCGAAGCTGGCGGCCGAGCTCATGGACGCGATCAACCAGCAGGGCGGCGCGTTCAAGCGCAAGGACGACATGTACCGGATGGCCCAGGCCAACAAGGCGTTCGCGCACTACCGCTGGTGAGCACGATGACCACGACTGCAACCCAGGTCGGGCTCGACCGCGTCCGCAACATCGGGATCATGGCCCACATCGATGCGGGCAAGACCACGACGACCGAGCGGATCCTCTACTACACCGGCCGCACCCACAAGCTGGGCGAGGTGCACGAGGGCGCCGCGACGATGGACTGGATGGCGCAGGAGCAGGAGCGCGGCATCACGATCACCTCGGCGGCGACGACGGCGTTCTGGCGTGACCATCGAGTCAACATCATCGATACTCCCGGACACGTGGACTTTACCGTCGAGGTGGAGCGGTCGCTCCGCGTCCTCGACGGCGCGGTCGCCGTGTTCGACTCCGTCGCGGGTGTGCAGCCGCAGTCGGAGACGGTCTGGCGGCAGGCCGACCGCTACGGCGTCCCGCGGATCGCCTTCATCAACAAGATGGATCGCACCGGCGCCGACTTCGCCGCCGCCGTCGAGTCGATGCGCGACCGCCTCGGTGCGAACCCCGTGCCGATCCAGATCCCGATCGGGGAAGAGGACAAGCACACGGGCGTCGTCGACCTCGTCGAGATGCGCGCGATCGTGTACGAGGACGAGCTCGGGCAGTCGTTCACCGTGGGCGAGATCCCCGCGGAGCTGGCCGGTGCCGCCGAGGAGGCGCACCACTCGCTCATCGACGCGATCGCAGAGCACGACGACGAGCTCATGGAGACGTACCTCGAGGACGAGGCCTCGGTCACGCCCGAGATGATCCGGCGCGCCCTGCGCGCGGGGACGCTCGCCGACGCGATCACCCCGGTGCTGCTCGGCTCCGCCTTCAAGAACAAGGGCGTGCAGCCGCTCCTCGACGCGGTCGTCGACTACCTGCCGAGCCCTCTCGACGTGCCGGCCGTCCAGGGCACCGATCCGAAGACCGAGGACGAGATCACCCGGGCGGCCTCCGAGGATGCGCCCTTCTCGGCGCTCGTCTTCAAGGTCATGTCCGACCCGTACGTCGGCAAGCTGACGTACTTCCGCGTCTACTCGGGCCGCGTCAAGGCGGGCGACCGCGTCCTCAACACGACGAACGGGAAGACCGAGCGCATCGGCCGCATCCTCCAGATGCACGCGAACCACCGCGAGGAGCGAGACGAGATCGCCGCCGGTGAGATCGCCGCTGCCGTCGGCCTCAAGCAGTCGACCACCGGCGACACGCTCGCCATCGACAGCGCCCCGATCGTGCTCGAGTCGATGACCTTCCCCGACCCGGTGATCTCGGTGGCGATCGAGCCGAAGACGAAGGGCGACCAGGAGAAGCTCGGACAGGGGCTCCAGCGCCTCGCCGAGGAGGATCCCACGTTCCGCGTCTCCTCCGACGAGGAGACGGGCCAGACGCTCATCGCCGGGATGGGCGAGCTGCACCTCGAGATCCTCGTCGACCGGCTGCTGCGCGAGTTCAAGGTCGACGCGAACGTGGGTCGGCCGCAGGTCGCCTACCGCGAGACCGCCGGTCAGGCAGTCCAGAAGATCCGGGGCCGGTTCGTCCGCCAGACCGGCGGCTCGGGCCAGTACGGCGACGTCGAGATCAACCTCATTCCGCAGGAGCCAGGCGCCGGCTACGAGTTCGAGGACAAGATCGTGGGCGGGAAGATCCCGAAGGAGTACATCAAGCCCGTCGACGACGGCATCCAGGAGGCGCTCGGCGCCGGGGTGCTCGCCGGGTACCCGGTCGTCGACGTCAGGATCGAGCTGATCGACGGCTCGTACCACGACGTCGACTCGAGCGAGCGAGCCTTCAAGATCGCCGGCTCGATGGCTTTCAAGGACGCGATGAAGCGCGCGAAGCCGAAGCTGCTCGAGCCGATGATGGCCGTCGAGGTCGTCACGCCCGAGGACTACCTCGGCGACGTGATGGGGAACCTCAACTCGCGGCGCGGCCGGGTCGAGCACCTCGAGCCGGTCGGCAACTCGCAGTCGATCAAGGCGAGCGTGCCGCTCTCGGAGATGTTCGGCTACGCCACTGACCTGCGGTCGATGACCCAGGGGCGCGCCACCTTCACCATGCAATTCGATCGCTACGAGGACGTACCCCAGTCCATCGCAGCGGACATCGTCGACGCCCAGCGGGGCGAGTAGGGCTCAGCCCGGAAGGAGATCGGAACCGCAATGGCCAAGCAGAAGTTCGAGCGGTCGAAGCCGCACGTCAACATCGGCACGATCGGTCACATCGACCACGGCAAGACGACCCTGACCGCCGCGATCACGAAGGTGCTCTCCGAGGCGGGCACGGGCACGGCGTCGCGCGACTTCGCGTCGATCGACTCGGCTCCCGAGGAGCGTCAGCGCGGGATCACGATCAACACGGCGCACGTCGAGTACGAGACGGCGAACCGCCACTACGCACACGTCGACTGCCCCGGGCACGCCGACTACATCAAGAACATGATCACGGGTGCCGCCCAGATGGACGGCGCGATCCTCGTGGTCTCGGCCGCCGACGGCCCGATGCCGCAGACCCGTGAGCACATCCTCCTGGCCCGCCAGGTCGAGGTGCCCGCGATGGTCGTCGCGCTGAACAAGGCCGACATGGTCGACGACGAGGAGCTCCTCGAGCTCGTCGAGATGGAGGTGCGCGAGCTCCTCTCCAAGTACGACTTCCCGGGCGACGACATCCCGATCGTGCGCGTCTCGGCGCTGAAGGCGCTCGAGGGCGACGCGGAGTGGACGAGCAAGATCGTCGAGCTCATGGAGGCGGTCGACTCCTACATCCCGGAGCCGACGCGCGACATCGACAAGCCGTTCCTGATGCCGATCGAGGACGTCTTCACGATCACCGGCCGCGGCACCGTCGTGACCGGACGTATCGAGCAGGGCAAGATCGAGGTCGGCAACGAGGTCGAGATCGTCGGCATCCACGAGAAGGTGGAGAAGACGACGGTCACGGGCCTCGAGATGTTCCAGAAGCTCCTCGACTTCGCCCAGGCGGGCGACAACGCCGGCGCGCTGCTGCGCGGTGTCAAGCGCGAGGACGTCGAGCGCGGCCAGGTGCTCGCCAAGCCCGGCTCGATCACCCCGCACACCCACTTCAAGGCCGAGGTCTACGTCCTCTCGAAGGACGAGGGCGGGCGCCACACGCCGTTCTTCAACGGCTACCGGCCGCAGTTCTACTTCCGCACGACGGACGTCACCGGCTCGATCAAGCTCCCGGAGGGCCAGGAGATGGTCATGCCGGGCGACAACACGAACATGGAGATCGAGCTCATCCAGCCGATCGCCATGGATCAGGGCCTCCGCTTCGCGATCCGCGAGGGCGGTCGCACGGTGGGCGCCGGCGTCGTCACGGAGATCGTGAAGTAGGGGCGAGACATGTCTCGCCCCTACCCCTCATAGGCATCCAGGCCAATGGCTCAGCAGAAGATCCGCATCCGGCTCAAGGGCTACGACCACCAGCAGGTGGACCGCTCCGCCTCCCAGATCGTGGAGACGGCGCAGCGCACCGGCGCCACGATCACCGGGCCCGTGCCCCTGCCCACCGAGAAGAACGTGTACTGCGTGATCCGCAGCCCCTTCAAGGACAAGGACTCGCGCGAGCACTTCGAGGTGCGCACGCACAAGCGCCTGATCGACATCCACAGCCCGACGCCGAAGACGGTCGACTCGCTGATGCGGCTCGACCTGCCGGCGGGGGTCGACATCGAGATCAAGCTGTGAAAGGCATTCTCGGCAGGAAGCTGGGCATGACCCAGCTGTTCGACGCCGAGACCGGCGGGGTCGAGGCGGTCACCGTGATCGAGGCCGGGCCCTGTCCGGTGATCACCGTGCGGACGGAGGCGGCGGACGGCTACGAGGCCGTGCAGCTCGCCTTCGACGCCGTGGTCGACCGGAAGCTCTCGAAGGGCGAGCTCGGCCATCTCCGCAAGGCGGGTGTCGGCGGGCACCGCCATCTCGTCGAGTTCCGGGGCTCGAGCGAGCTCCAGCCGGGCGAGACGGTGACCGTCGAGTCCTTCGAGGCGGGCGACCGCGTCAAGGTCTCGGGCGTCTCGATCGGGAAGGGCTTCCAGGGCACGATCAAGCGGCACAACTTCCATCGCGGCCCGGTCAGCCACGGCTCGCACAACGTCCGCAAGCCGGGCTCGATCGGCGCGTCGGCGACCCCGTCCCGCGTCTTCAAGGGCAAGAAGATGGCCGGCCACATGGGCGCGCACCGTGTCACGCAGCCGGGCCTCGTCGTCCACGAGGTGGACGCGGAGCGGAACCTGCTGCTCGTCCGCGGCTCGGTCCCCGGCCCGAGGCGCGGGCTCGTCGAGATCAGAGGGGTGGAGCGCTGATGGCGGTCAAGGCGACCGTGCTCGGAGGCACCGCGAAGGACGTCGCGCTGGATGCGAGCGTCTTCGAGGTCGAGGTGAAGCCTCACCTCCTCCACGAGACGGTCCGCGCCGAGCTCAACGCTGCCCGCGCGGGAACGCGGGGCGCGAAGAGCCGCGGCCTCGTCGCCGGCGGCCGGGCGAAGCCGTGGCGCCAGAAGGGCACGGGCCGGGCGCGCCAGGGCACGATCCGGGCACCGCAGTTCGCAGGCGGCGGCGTCGCATTCCCCCCGGGGATGCGCAGCTTCGACGTCAAGGTGAACCGCAAGGCCCGCAGGGCCGCCCTCAAGGGCGCCCTGTCGCACCACGCCGCGAACGGAACGCTCGCGGTGCTCGACGGCACGTCGTTCGAGGCGCCTTCCACGAAGCAGGCGAAGGGCGTGCTCGAGGGCTGGGGCAAGGACGCCCCGGTGCTCGTCGTCGCCCACGAGGACGAGGCAGCCGTCGTCAAGTCGTTCCGCAATCTCGAGCGCGTGCTCGTCACGGTGCCCTCGGAGCTCGAGGTCGCCGCGATCGTCTGGGCCCGCGCGGTCGTCGTCACCGAGACGGCCCTGCCGCTGGTGGAGACGAAGGCCGGGAAGGAGGCGTCGGCATGAGCGGCCTCACGAACGAGCAGGTCATCCTGGCTCCCGTCGTCTCCGAGAAGAGCTACTCGGGGATCGCGGATCGCCGGTACACGTTCAAGGTCCACCCCGACGCCCACAAGACGCAGGTGCGCGTCGCGGTCGAGAAGCTCTTCGACGTCCACGTCGAGCGCGTGAACATCGTGAAGGTGCAGGCGAAGCCGAAGCGCCGTGGCCTCTTCAAGGGGACGCGCCAGGGCTGGAAGAAGGCGATCGTCCAGGTCCGCGAGGGCGAGACGATCGAGATCTTCGAAGGAGCGCAGGTCTGATGGCAGTCAAGAAGTACAAGCCGACCAGTCCCGGCCGCCGGCAGATGGCGACCTCCTCGTTCGAGGAGATCACGCGCACCGAGCCCGAGAAGTCGCTCCTCGAGCCGCTCCACAAGAAGGGCGGCCGGAACAACCACGGGCGCATCACGACGAGGCACCAGGGTGGCGGGCACAAGCGCCGCTACCGGCGGATCGACTTCAAGCGAACGAAGGACGGCGTGCCTGCGAAGGTCGCCTCGATCGAGTACGACCCGAATCGCTCGGCGCGGATCGCATTGCTCCACTATTCCGACGGCGCGAAGGCCTACATCCTGGCGCCCGCCGGGCTCCGGGTCGGGGCGACCGTGCAGTCGGGCGCCGGGGCGGACATCAAGGCCGGCAACGCGCTGCCGCTCGGGGACATCCCGACGGGCACGAACGTCCACGCGGTCGAGCTGAAGCCGGGGCAGGGCGCGAAGATGGCTCGCTCCGCCGGCTCGGGCGTGCAGCTCGTCGCGAAGGACGCGCCGTATGCGGTCCTCAGGCTGCCGTCCGGCGAGATGCGCCGCGTGCTCCTCACGTGCCGCGCGACGGTCGGCCAGGTGGGGAACGCCGACCACGCGAACGAGTCGAGCGGGAAGGCCGGCCGCAGCCGCTGGCTCGGCAAGCGCCCGTCCGTCCGTGGAACCGCGATGAACCCCGTCGACCACCCGCACGGCGGCGGCGAGGGCAAGTCGAAGGGGCACCATCCCGTGACCCCCTGGGGCGTCCCGACGATCGGGAAGCGCACCCGGCCCAAGCACAAGGAATCGGACAAGCTGATCGTCCGCGGCCGCCGCCGCGGCAAGGAGCGTCGCTAAATGAGTAGGTCGTCGAAGAAGGGGCCATTCGTCGAGGAGCGGCTCATGAGCCGGATCGAGTCGATGAACGCCGCAGGCGAGAGGCGGATGATCCGCACCTGGTCGCGCACGTCCACGATCTTCCCGGACATGGTCGGTCACACGATCGCCGTCCACGACGGGCGCAAGCACGTCCCGGTGTTCGTGTCCGAGCAGATGGTCGGTCACAAGCTCGGCGAGTTCGCCCCGACGCGGACCTTCCGCGGTCACTCCGGTGACCGGCAGGCACAGGTGAAGAAGCGCTGATGGCGGCGAAGGCTCAACCGGAGCGCATCCAGGTGCGCGCGCAGGCGAAGTGGGTCCGCATGTCCGCCCGGAAGGCGCGGCTCGTGCTCGACCACCTTCGCGGGCGCAGCGTGCCCGAGGCGCGCACGATCCTCGCCTTCACGCCCCGGGCGGCCGCGCGGGAGATCGACCGCGTCCTCGCCTCGGCCGTCGCGAACGCCGAGTCCGCGTACGGCCTCGACGGCGACGAGCTCGTGATCCTGGAGGCGTACGCCGACGAGGGCCCGACGCTCAAGCGCTGGCGCGCCCGCGCCCGCGGCCGGGTGAACCGGATCCGCAAGCGCACCTGCCACATCACCATCGTCGTGACGGAGAGCCCGGCGACCGGCCGGCCGCGCCCGCAGAAGCAGGCGAAGCCGGCGGCCGAGCAGGCGCCGCAGCCGGAGGCTCCGGCCGCCGAGGAGGTTCCCGTCGAGGAGAAGCCGAAGCGCCGCTCGCCGGCCAAGAAGAAGGAAGGAGCGGCCGTCTAATGGGTCAAAAAGTGCATCCCGGCGGCCTTCGGGTCGGTGTCATCCACGACTGGAAGTCGAACTGGTGGACCGGCAAGAAGGAGATCGCCGACTACATCCTCGAGGACGTCCGGATCCGCGACCACATCAACGGCAAGCTCGCGCATGCGGGCCTGTCCGACATCCTGATCCGCAAGGACAAGCAGCGGATCACGGTCGACATCTACACGGCGCGGCCGGGCATCGTGATCGGCAAGTCGGGCGTCGAGGTCGACGCGCTCCGCAAGGAGCTCCACTCGATCACGGGCAAGAGCGTCCACATCAACATCAACGAGATCAAGCGTCCCGAGCTCGACGCGCAGCTCGTCGCGCAGTCGATCGCGGAGCAGCTCCAGAACCGCGTCGCGTTCCGGCGCGCGATGAAGCGTTCCATCGCCTCGGCGATGCGCTCGGGCGCACAGGGCATCAAGATCCAGTGCGGCGGGCGGCTTGGCGGCGGCGAGATGAGCCGCAGCGAGCGCTACACCGAGGGCCGGGTGCCGCTCCACACGATCCGCGCCGACATCGACTACGGCTTCGCCGAGGCGAAGACGACCTACGGTCGGATCGGCGTCAAGGTGTGGGTCAACAAGGGCGAGATCATGCCCGAGGGCTACGAGGGCTCGCTCGGCCGGGAGCGCATCACCGAGGCCGACGGGTCGCGCCGCCGCAGGGGGTCGAACAGCGAGGGCCTCGGCGCGTCGCGCGAGAGCGGCCGCGGGCGCGGGCAGGACCGCGAGGGGCTCGGCCTCGTCCAGAAGCGCCGCCGTCCCGGGGGCCGAGGGCGTGGCCCCGGCCAGGGCCGCGGGCCGGGACAGGGCCGCGGGCCCGCGCCGGAGACGCAGGCGCCACCCGTCGACCAGTCGCTCGAGACGCCTCCCACCGAGGCTCCGGCTGCCGAGACGGCGGCTGCCGAGACGGCGGCCCCCGAGACGGCGGCCACCGAGACGACGACCGAGGGCGGTGAGTCGTAGATGCTGATGCCGCGCAAGTCGAAGCACCGCAAGCAGTTCCGCGGCCGCCGCGCGGGCTTCGCGAAGGGACAGACCGACGTCCAGTACGGCGACTACGGGATCAAGGCCCTCGAGACCGGCTGGGTGACCAACCGGCAGATCGAGGCCGCCCGGATCGCGATGACGCGCAAGATCCGCCGCGGCGGCAAGGTCTGGATCAACCTGTTCCCCGACAAGCCCTTCACGAAGAAGCCCGCGGAGACGCGCATGGGCTCCGGCAAGGGCTCGCCCGAGGGGTGGGTGGCCGTCGTCAAGCCCGGTCGCGTCATGTTCGAGCTCTCCGGCGTCGACGAGCCGCTCGCCAAGGAAGCGCTGCGCCTCGCGGCCCAGAAGCTCCCCGTCAAGGCGAAGTTCGTGAAGCGGGAGGCGGATCTCTTTGAAAGCTAGTGAGCTGAGGGCACTGAGCGACGAGGATCTCGACAGGAAGCTCGGCGAAGGCCGGCAGGAGCTCTTCAAGCTTCGCTTCCAGGCGGCCACGGGCGCGCTCGACTCGAGCGCGCGGCTGCGGCATGCGAAGCGCGAGATCGCCCGCATCATGACGATCCAACACGAGCGCGCTGCCGAGAAGGTGTGAGGGACGAATGGCTGAGAAGAAGAACGTGAACGAGAACGAGACGACCGACGCAGCGGCGCCCGACGACGCTGTGGTCGAGGAGAGCCCGGCCGTCGAGGCGGGGACGTCGGCCGAGGCCACCGCCGAGGAGCCCGTCGCCGAGGTGGCTGTCGACGAGCCCGAGGCTGCAGCCGAGGAGCCCGTCGCGGATGAGCCGCCGCGGAGAGCCGCCGCGGAGGAGCCGCCGCCGAGGAGCCCGTCGCGGATGAGCCTGCCGCGGAGGAGCCTGCCGCCGAGGAGCCCGTCGCCGAAGCACCGGCGGAGGAGCCGGTCGCCGAGGAGGCACCCGCCGCGGAGGCGCCCGCTGCCGAAGTGCCCGTCGAGGCGGCGCCTGCCGCCGAGGCCGCGCCGGCGCCGCAGTCGGGCCCCAAGCCGAAGCAGAAGCGGCTGCCGCGGTCCGAGCGTCCGCAGAAGACGAGGCCGAAGCGCGTCAAGGCCACCGAACGGAAGCCGATGGTGCGGCTCGAGAAGCCCGAGCACGAGCGGGGTCGCCGCCAGGAGCGCCAGGGCACGGTCGTCTCCGACGCGATGGAGAAGACGATCGTCGTCAAGGTCGAGGTCGTGAAGGCGCACCCCCGGTACAAGAAGGTCGTGCGCCGCAGCGTCAAGTTCCACGCCCACGACGAGGGCTCGGCGGCGAAGGTCGGCGACATCGTCCGCATCGTGGAGACGAGGCCGCTCTCGAAGACGAAGCGCTGGAGGCTCGCAGAGGTCGTGGAGGCCGCGAAGTGATCCAGCAGGAATCCCGTCTCAAGGTCGCCGACAACACCGGCGCCCGCGAGCTCCTCTGCATCCGCGTGGTCGGGGGATCCCACCGGCGCTACGCCCGCGTGGGCGACGTGATCGTCGCTACAGTGAAGGCGGCCACGCCACAGGGCACGGTCAAGAAGGGCGAGGTCGTGAAAGCGGTCGTCGTCCGGACGAAGAAGCCCTACGGCAGAGGCGACGGCACGCTGATCGGCTTCGACGAGAACGCGGCCGTGATCATCGACAACCAGCTGAACCCGCGCGGAACGCGCATCTTCGGGCCGGTCGCCCGCGAGCTGCGCGAGAAGAACTTCATGAAGATCGTCAGCCTCGCTCCCGAGGTGCTCTAGAGATGGCAACCACGATGCGAATCAAGAAGGGCGACCTCGTCCAGGTGCTCGCCGGCAAGGACCGCGGCAAGCAGGGACGGGTCCTCGAGGCGCGCCCGCGCGACCGCCGGGTCGTCGTCGAGAACCTCAACCTCTCGAAGCGGCACACGAAGCCGCGCCCGATCCGCGACACGACCCGCATGGGTGGCGCCACGATCGTCCCGGGCGGGATCATCGAGAAGCCGATGCCGCTCGACGTCTCGAACGTGATGGTCGTCTGCCCGACCTGTAAGCAGCCGACGCGCGTCGGCGTCACGGTCAAGGAGATCAAGGGCGAGACGGTTCGCGTGCGCGTCTGCAAGCGCGACGGCTGCGGCCAGGAGATGGACGGCTGATGGCGACCGCGACGGAGACGACCGTGCCGCGCCTCAAGGAGCGCTACGACGGCGAGATCCGCGCCGCGCTCAAGGACGAGCTCGAGCTCTCCTCGATCATGCAGGCGCCCCGGGTCTCGAAGATCACGCTCAACATGGGCGTGGGCGACGCCAAGACGGATGCGAAGGCGATGGACGCCGCGATCGAGGAGCTGACGACGATCGCCGGGCAGCGCGCCCAGGTGCGCCGCGCCCGCAAGTCGATCGCGAGCTTCAAGCTGCGCGAGGGGATGGCGGTCGGTGCGCGCGTGACACTGCGCGGCGCCCGCATGTACGAGTTCCTCGACCGGCTCGTCTCGATTGCGCTCCCGCGGATCCGTGACTTCCGCGGGCTCAACCCGGACTCGTTCGATGGGCGGGGTAACTACTCGCTCGGCATCAAGGAGCAGATCATCTTTCCGGAGATCGACTACGACAGCGTCCCGGCGATCCGGGGCCTCGACGTCGCGATCACGACCACGGCGGAGAACGACGAGTATGCCCGCGCGCTCCTGCGCGCCCTCGGCCTGCCCTTCGCCACCGAGAGAAGGGATTCGTAGTGGCCAAGACCTCGCTCCGCGTGAAGCAGAAGCGCGCACCGAAGCACAAGGTGCAGGCGTACACGCGCTGCAACCGCTGCGGCCGGCCGAGGGCCGTGTTCCGCAGGTTCAAGCTCTGCCGGATCTGCCTGCGCGAGCTCGCGCACGAGGGCGCGATCCCAGGCATGACCAAGTCGTCCTGGTAGGGGAAGAGAAATGCTGACCGATCCGATCGCCGACATGCTGACCCGTATCCGCAACGCGAACCGCGCGATGCAGGACACCGTCACGATGCCCACCTCGCGGATGAAGGAGGAGATCGCGCGCCTCCTCAACGACGAGGGGTACGTCAAGGGCTTCGAGATCGTCGAGGCTGCTCCCGTGAACCAGCTCGTCATCGAGCTCAAGTTCGGGCGCAACCGCGAGCGCGTCATCACCGACCTCAAGCGGGTCTCGAAGCCGGGTCGCCGGGTCTACGCCAAGAAGGACCGCCTGCCGCGCGTCCTCGGCGGGCTCGGCACCGCGATCCTGTCCACCTCGACCGGCGTGATCACCACCCGCCAGGCCGCCGAGCGCGGCGTCGGCGGCGAGGTCCTCGCCTTCGTCTGGTAGCCCATGTCGCGGATCGGAAGACAGCCCATCGAGATCCCGAGCGGCGTCACGGTCGACGTGACGCCGGGCGGCGACGTCAAGGTGACCGGCCCTCTCGGGACGCTCGAGCAGCGCGTGCCCGTGCGCATGTCGCTCTCCCAGGACGACGGCGTCCTCACGGTGACCCGCCCGACGGATCGCGGCGACGACCGCGCGCTCCACGGGCTGACGCGGACGCTCGTCGCGAACATGGTCGAGGGCGTCACGAAGGGCTTCGAGAAGCATCTCGAGATCCAGGGCGTCGGCTACCGCGCGCAGCTCAAGGGCTCCGACCTCGAGCTCGCCGTCGGCTTCTCGCATCCCGTGACGGTGACGCCGCGCGAAGGCGTCTCCTTCGAGGTGCCGCAGCCGACCCAGGTCGTCGTCAAGGGCACGAGCAAGCAAGTCGTCGGTCAGACGGCCGCCGAGATCCGCAAGGTGCGCCCGCCCGAGCCCTACAAGGGCAAGGGGATCCGCTACCAGGGCGAGCACGTGCGGAGGAAGGTTGGCAAGCGCGCATGAGCACCTCGGTTCGTGAAGCACGCCTGCGCCGCCACCGGCGGGTGCGGGGCAAGATCTCGGGGACGGCCGAGCGGCCGCGCCTCGTCGTCCACCGCTCGAACCGCGGCATCTTCGCGCAGCTCGTCGACGACGAGGCCGCACGCACGCTCGCCTCTGCGACGTGGCTCCAGCAGCGCTCGACGAAGGGCACGAAGACCGAGCAGGCGGCAGCGGTCGGCAAGGCGCTGGCCGCCGCCGCGAAGAAGGCCGGGATCGAGACGTGTGTCTTCGACCGGGCGGGTTACCTCTACCACGGACGCGTGAAGGCCCTCGCCGAGGCTGCACGCGAGGGAGGGCTTAAGTTTTGAGCGCTGTCGAAGTAGCCGAGTCGCGCGAGCTCAAGGAGCGCGTCATCGAGATCAACCGCGTCGCCAAGGTCGTCAAGGGCGGAAGGCGGTTCTCGTTCACCGCGCTCGTCGTCATCGGCGACGAGGTCGACCGCGTCGGGGTCGGGTACGGGAAGGCGCGTGAGGTTCCGCTCGCCATCTCGAAGGCCGTCGACGACGCGAAGAAGAACATCTTCACCGTCCCGAAGCACGGGGCGACGATCACGCACGAGATCTTGGGCCGGTTCGATGCCGCCCGCGTCGTCCTGCGGCCCGCCAGCCCCGGCACCGGCGTTATCGCGGGCGGCGGCGTCCGAGCCGTGCTCGAGCTCGCCGGGATCCGCGACGTGCTCGCGAAGAGCCTCGGGACGACGAACCCGATCAACATGGCGAAGGCGACCGTCGACGGCCTGAAGCGGCTGCGCCGCCCCGAGGATGTCGCGAGGTCGCGTGGCAAGAGCGTCAAGGACGTGCTGCCTTGGCGGCCGGCCGTCGAGACCGTCGAGCCGCAGCCGGCCGAGCCGGAGCCGGCGACGGCTGCTCCGGCCGCGGAGGCTTCCGAGTGAGCACGGTCCGCATCACGCAGACGCGGAGCGTGATCGGCCAGACGGGAAAGCACCGTGGCACGCTGCGCTCACTCGGCCTCGGCCGGATCGGGAAGACCGTCGAGCACACGGTCAACCCGGCGCTCGACGGCAAGCTGCGGCACGTCGCTCACCTCGTGACGGTGACGCCGCTCGACGGGAAGGGTGCATAGGGATCCGGCCATGGCAGACGAGCTGAACCTCCATTCGCTGAAGCCCGCGCAGGCGCGGAAGGACCGCAAGCGCATCGGGCGCGGCCTCGGCTCGGGCAAGGGCCGGTACTCCGGCCGCGGCCTCAAGGGGCAGAAGTCACGCTCCGGCTCGCACAAGATGCCGGCCGGCTTCGAGGGCGGGCAGATGCCGATCGACATGAGGCTGCCGAAGCTTCGCGGGAACACCTCCGCCGACGCGATGCCGATCGGGCCGTTCCGGACGTACAGCCAGCCCGTCAACCTCCGCGACCTCGAGGAGCGCTTCGAGGCCGGCGCCGACGTGACCCCCGAGTCGCTGAAGGAGAAGCGGCTCATCCGCAAGGTCTCGGTCGACGTCAAGGTGCTCGGCGTCGGCGAGCTGAGCAAGGCGCTCTCCGTCTCCGCGCACGGGTTCTCGAAGACCGCGAAGAAGAAGATCGAGAAGGCGGGCGGGACCGTAACGTGGTTGCGCGGCGAGCCCGTGCCGAAGAAGCAGAAGGTTCGCAAGGCGAAGCCGCAGGTCGAGGAGGAGCCGATCGACGAGGCGCCCGAGGCCGAGGCTCCCGCCGACGACGCGGCCGAGCCCGCCGAGGAGGCGTAGCCCCGCGCGCGGGCGCGTGATCTCCGCATGCTGAGCTGGCTCGCCAACGCCTGGAAGGTCCCGGAGCTCCGGCGCCGCATCCTCTTCACCGCGCTCGTCCTTGCGCTCTACCGGCTGGGCTCCTGGATCCCGGCGCCCGGCGTCGACTCCGAGGCGATCGACCAGTACCTCTCGCGCACCGGCGGGATCTTCGACCTGCTCAACCTCTTCTCGGGCGGCGCGCTCTCGCAGTTCTCGCTCTTCGCGCTCGGGATCATGCCGTACGTCACCGCGTCGATCATCCTGCAGCTCATGACGGTCGTGATCCCGCGGCTGTCCGAGCTCCAGAAGGAGGGCGAGTCCGGCTACGCGAAGATCAACCAGTACACCCGGTACCTGACCGTCGTGCTGTCGGCGGCCCAGGCGCTCGGGTACGCCTTCCTCTTCAAGAACCAGGGCATTCTCCAGGCGAACGCCGGCCGGATGGTGCTGATCATCGTCACCCTGACCGTGGGCAGCGTGCTGCTCATGTGGATGGGCGAGCAGATCACCAAGCGCGGCATCGGGAACGGCATCTCGATCCTCATCTTCGCCTCGATCCTCACGGGCCTCCCGCTCGGCATCACCGCCTGGTGGAACGGCGGGCCGATGGAGCGGATCTTCTTCCCGCTGATCGGGCTGGCGATCGTCGCCTCCGTCGTCTTCGTCCAGGAGGGCCAGCGCCGGATCCCCATCCAGTACGCGAAGCGGATGGTCGGGCGCCGGATGACCTCGGGTGGCTCGACCTACCTGCCGCTTCGCGTCAACATGGCCGGCGTCATCCCGGTGATCTTCGCCGCGGCCGTGCTCGCGTTCCCGCCCACCATGGCCCAGTACATCCCGGCCACGCAGGACTTCGTCAACACGTACTTCCAGCCCGGTGACTGGCTCTACCTGATGATCGAGGGCGTGCTGATCGTCGTCTTCGCGTTCTTCTACACGGCCGTCCAGTTCAATCCCGTCGACCAGGCCGACAACCTCCGGAAGCACGGGGGGTACATCCCCGGGATTCGTCCCGGACCGCCGACCGCGCAGTACCTCGACCGGGTCCTGACGCGGCTGACGCTCCCCGGCTCGCTCTTCCTCGCGGTCGTCGCGATCGCCCCCAGCCTCTTCATCCGCTACGGCGGCTTCTCGCAGGCCTCCGCGGGCGCGCTGGGCGGCACCTCGGTGCTGATCGCCGTCGGCGTCGCGCTCGACACCATGCGGCAGATGGAGTCGCAGATGATGATGCGCAACTACGAGGGGTTCCTCCGGTGAATCTGCTCGTGCTGGGGCCGCAGGGCTCCGGCAAGGGCACCCAGGCAGGACAGCTCGCGGCCGAGCACGGAATCCCGCACGTCGCGACGGGGGACATGTTCCGCGCGGCGATCGCCGAGGGAGCCGAGCTGGGCCGCGAGGTCGAGCCGATTCTCGCGTCCGGGGAGCTCGTCCCCGACGAGCTGACCGTGGCCCTCATCCGCGACAGGCTTGCGCAGCCCGACGCAGAGTCCGGCTTCGTGCTCGACGGGTTTCCTCGCAACCTCACGCAGGCCGAGGCGCTGGACTCGACGCTCGCCGCGATCGGCCGGACGCTGGACGCCGTCCTCTACTTCGACCTCTCGGACGAGGTCGCTCTCGAGCGGCTGGGCGGCCGCGCGCGGAAGGAGGGCCGGGAGGACGACCGGCCCGAGGTGATCGCGCGCCGGCTCGCCATCTACCACGAGCAGACGGAGCCCGTCGTCGAGCACTACCGAGCCAGGGGCATCCTCGTCCCGTTGCACGCCGAGCGCCCGATCGGTGCGGTGACCGCCGAGATCGCGGCCGCGCTCGAGCTGCTCGGCGAGGGGGCGGCCGCGTGATCATCCGCAAGGGCAGCGCCGAGATCGAGCGGATCGCGCGGGCCGGTGCCCTCGTCGCCGAGACGATCTCGCACGTCGGGGAACGGCTCGAGCCGGGGATCACCACGCTCGACCTCGACCGGGTCGCCGACGAGTACATCCGCGCGAACGGTGGCGTTCCCACCTCGCAGGGATACCGCGGCTACCCGCGGGCGATCTGCATCTCCGTCGACGAGGTCGTCGTCCACGGGATCCCGGACGACCGCGTCGTCGAGGACGGCAGCGTCGTGACCATCGACGTCGGCGTCACGCGCGACGGTGCGATCGCCGACAGCGCCTACACGTTCGGCGTCGGCTCGATCGACGCAGAAGCCCAGCGACTGCTCGACGTCGGGCAGGACGCGCTGGCGGCGGGGATCGCCGAGGCCCGTCTCGGAAATCGGATCGGCGACATCTCGCACGCGGTGCAGACCGTCGTCGAGGCCGCGGGATTCTCCATCGTTCGGAGCCTCGTCGGGCACGGGGTCGGTCGCCACTACCACGAGGACCCGCACGTGCCGAACTTCGGCGATCCCGGGCGCGGCCCGCGCCTCTCCGAGGGCATGACGATCGCGATCGAGCCGATGATCACGGCCGGCAGCCCCGAGGTCTGGCTCGCCGAGGACGGCTGGACGATCTCGACGGACGACGGCTCCCTCGCGTCGCACTTCGAGCACACGGTCGCAATCGGCCCCGAGGGCCCGCGGATCCTGACGCCGAGAGTGGGAATCGCGACCGAGCGGGTCGGTGCCGGGCCGCGCGCGGCCATCTGAAGTCCTGGCCGGGACGAGCCGCGGAGCGCCCGCCGGGGGCTGTCGGAGCGACCGCTCTCTGCTAGAGTACGCGGCCCCGCGCGGCAGCCGGTCGGTTGCGCGCGGATCTCAGCATGAACATCGCGACGGGCAGGGCGTGATCCCTGTGCGAGGAGACGGTTGGCAGTCAAAGACGAGAAGATCGAGGTCGAGGGCGAAATCGTCGAAGCCCTGCCGAGCACGATGTTCCGCGTCGAAGTCGAAGGAGGACATCACGTGCTCGCGACGATCTCCGGAAAGATGCGCAAGCACTACATCCGGATCCTTCCCGGAGACCAGGTCAAGGTCGAGCTCTCCCCGTACGACCTGAGCCGCGGTCGCATCACCTTTCGTCTCAAGTAGCCAATCAGGAGCCTCACGTGAAAGTCCGTCCCTCGGTCAAGCCCATGTGTGAACGGTGCCGCGTCATCAAGCGGCACGGGCGCACGATGGTGATCTGCACGAATCCCCGGCACAAGCAACGGCAGGGCTAGGAGAACAGATTTGGCACGCATCGCCGGCGTCAACCTCCCGAACCAGAAGCGCCTCGAGATCGGCCTGACCTACATCTACGGGATCGGCCAGTCGTCCGCGCAGAAGGTCTGCAAGGAGCTCGGCCTCGATCCGAACGAGAAGGTCAAGGACCTCACCGACGACGAGGTCACGAAGCTTCGCGCCTACATCGACTCGAACCTCGAGGTCGAGGGCGACCTGCGGCGGGAGCGCACCCAGGCGATCAAGCGCCTCTCGGAGATCGGCTGCTACCGAGGCGTCCGCCATCGCCGCAACCTCCCCGTGCACGGGCAGCGCACGAAGACGAACGCGCGCACCCGGAAGGGCCCGAAGAAGACCGTCGGGCGCGGGAAGAAGGCGAAGTAATGGCACCCCCTCGCAAGGCAGCCACGCGCGGCCGGACGCGCCGCCGGGTGAAGAAGAACGTCGCGATCGGCCAGGCGCACATCAAGACGTCGTTCAACAACACGATCGTCTCCCTCACCGACAAGGACGGCAACGTCATCGCCTGGGAGTCGGCCGGCTCGGCCGGTTTCAAGGGCTCTCGCAAGTCGACGCCGTTCGCCGCCCAGGTGACAGCCGACAACGCCGCCCGCAAGGGGATGGAGCACGGCCTCCAGAAGGTCGAGGTCTTCGTCAAGGGCCCCGGCTCCGGGCGCGAGACGGCGATCCGCTCGCTCCAGGCCGCAGGGCTCGAGATCCTCGGCGTGAAGGACGTCTCGCCGCAGGCCCACAACGGCGTGCGCCAGAAGAAGCGGAGGCGTGTCTAGTGGCTCGCGACCTGGGGCCCAAGTGCCGCCAGTGCCGCCGCGAGGGGATCAAGCTGTTCCTCAAAGGCGAGCGCTGCCTCACCGAGAAGTGCGCGATCGAGCGGCGCTCGTATCCGCCGGGCGAGCACGGCCGCGGCCGCATCAAGCAGAGCGAGTACCTACTCCAGCTCCGTGAGAAGCAGAAGGCGCGCCGGTACTACGGGCTGCTCGAGAAGCAGTTCCGCAACACGTATCAGAAGGCCTCGCGCCGCAGCGGGCCGACGGGCGAGAACCTCCTGCGGCTGCTCGAGACGCGGCTCGACAACGTCGTCTACCGCCTCGGGTTCGCCGGCTCCCGCGCGCAGGCGCGACAGCTCGTCCGCCACGGGCACTTCCTCGTCAACGGCCGCCGCGTCAACATCCCGAGCTTCGGCGTGCGCCCCGACGACATCGTCACGCTCAAGCAGGGCAGCCCTGCCGAGTCGATCGTGCGAGACGCGACCGATCTGACCGCGGCCGTCGCACCGTGGCTCCAGGCCGACCACGAGGGGCTCACCGGCAAGGTCCTCAAGTGGCCGGAGCGTGCCGACATCGACACGCCCGTCCAGGAATCGCTGATCGTCGAGCTCTATTCGAAGTAGGGGCGAGCTCGACCTCGCCCTCGGCTGCGAAAGACACACCCGAAAGGATCACATGGCCACTCGCTCCACCCTGATGGACTTCCAGATGCCCCGGATCGTCTCCGAGGACGCCGACGAGCGCTCGGGCCGGTTCACGATCGAGCCGCTCGACCGCGGCTTCGGCTACACGTTCGGCAACTCCCTCCGACGCGTGCTCCTCTCGTCGCTCGAGGGTGCGGCCGTGACCGCCGTGAAGATCGAGGGGGTCGCCCACGAGTTCACGACGCTCCCCGGCGTCCGCGAGGACGTCACCGACATCATCCTCAACCTCAAGAACCTCGTCTGCCGCCTCCACGGCGAGTCGCCCGAGATCGAGGTGCACGTGTCGCGGAAGGGCCCCGGCGCGGTCACGGCCGCCGACATCGAGGCGCCCGCCGACCTCGAGATCCTCAACCCGGAGCTCGAGATCGCGCACCTCGCCGACAAGGGCAAGCTCGAGATGACGCTCACGATCGGGCGCGGCCGCGGATACGTGCCGGCCGACCAGAACCGTGGACCCGAGACGACGCTCGGGGTGATCCCGATCGACTCGATCTTCTCGCCGGTGCGGCGCGTCGCCTACGACGTCGAGTCGGCCCGCGTCGGGCAGCGCACGGACTACGACAAGCTCGTCCTCGACGTGACGACGGACGGCTCGGTCGCTCCGAAGGACGCGATCGCCGGCGCCGCCGACATCCTCATCACCCAGCTCGCGATCTTCACCGACCTCGAGAAGCTCGACCTCGGCGAGGTCGCCGCCGCCGAGGCCGAGGTGCCGAGCACCTCCCACGGGATGGAGAACTTCCCGATCGAGGAGCTCGAGCTCGGCGTCCGCTCGTACAACTGCCTCAAGCGGGTCGGGATCGAGACGATCGGCGACCTCACCTCGAAGTCGGAGAACGAGCTGGCCGCGATCCCGAACTTCGGTCGCAAGTCGATCGAGGAGGTCCGCGAGACCCTCGCCGCCCACGGCCTGACGCTGAAGGGCGAGGAGCTTCCGCTCTAGTCCGATGCGCCACGCTCGCTCAGGCAAGAAGCTCGGCCGCGACTCGGCCCACCGCAAGGCGCTCTACTCGAACCTCGCCGGAGCGCTGATCACGCACGGGCGGATCGAGACGACCGAGGCAAAGGCGAAGGCCGTCAAGCCGTTCGCCGAGAAGATGATCACGCTCGGCAAGCGCGGCGACCTCCACGCGCGAAGGCTTGCGCTCGCCGAGCTTCGCTCGAACGACGTCGTGCACAGGCTGTTCTCCGAGGTCGCCCCGCGCTTCGCCGAGCGACCCGGCGGCTACACGCGCGTCGTGAAGCTCGGGCCCCGCCAGGGCGACGCGGCCTCGATGGCCCTACTCGAGCTCGTCGACTTCGACCCTGCCGCCTAACCGCGGCGGGGTCGTAGCCATTCCTGTTCGCCAGGCAGGATTCGGCAGGAGCCGAACCTACGGCTTGATCCCCGCCTGCGGCCGGGCACATCCCTGAAGGCGTCGCCTTTCGGCGCCGCAGCTGCCTCGCCTTCCAGACAGCAACACCCGCTCCTCACCGGCCGTAGGCTGGCTGCATGCTCACGATCGTCGCGATCGTCCTCGCACTCACGGTGATCCCCTCGCCGTGGGGCTGGGTGGCGGTGATCGTCGCCGGCCTGATCGACGTGGCCGAGACTGCGTTCTTCGTCCGCTGGTCGAAGCGGCGACGCGCAACGGTTGGAGCGGAGACGCTCGTCGGCAGGCAGGCGGTGGTCGTCCGCGCGCTCGCGCCGCAGGGTCAGGTGAAGCTCGACGGCGAGGTCTGGGAGGCCGCCGTCGCGTGGCTCACGACCTCTCCTGCCCGGTGACAGGGTCAGGGTTGCAGCTGACGCGGTCGATCCGAAGGCGCTCCGGTCCGTCGCAGGTCGAGCCGTCCCGCACTGATGGGTTAGGAACGCTCCGCCTTCACGCTGGAAGATCGACGCGTCACGGTACGACGGCACGGGCTTCAGCGGCTGGGCCCGTCAGCCCGCGAAGCGGACGGTCGAGGGCACGCTCCGCGATGCGCTCGATGCCGTCCTGCCCCGCTGGGACGGGCTCGCCGTCGCCGGGCGAACCGACGCAGGCGTCCACGCCTCCGGTCAGGTCGCGAGCCTCGCGGCCGAGGGAGGGCCGCCGCTCGAGCGTCTCGCAGCAGCGCTCAACACCGCGCTGCCCGACGACGTCGCGGTCGTCGCGGCGGCGGAGGCGCCGGAGACCTTCCATGCGCGCTTCTCCGCCGTCTCGCGGTCGTACCGCTACGTCGTCCTGAACCGCCGCGTGCGCTCGGCGCTTCGCGCTCACCGCAGCCTCTGGTGGCCGGGTCCGCTCGAGGACGAGCGACTCTCCGCCTGTGCGGCCGCCCTCGTCGGCGACCACGACTTCACGGCGTTCACGCCCACGGAGACCGACCACGAGAGCCTCCGCCGCACGATCGCGTCGGCAGACTGGGAGCGCCGTGACGACGAGCTCCACTTCACCGTCGCGGCCGACGCGTTCCTCCGGCACATGGTGCGCACTCTGGTGGGGACGATGCTCGAGAGCGACGCCGAGACGATCGCGCGACTGCTCGAAGGGCGCCCGCGCGACGAGGCCGGGACGACGGCACCGCCCTGGGGCCTCTACCTGGAACGTGTCGAATATGCGCCCGGAGGCGGGCAGGTGACCGACTGAAGTCGAACACCGAGAGGCCCCTGGCTACGATCGACGGCGTGCGCTTTCGCGTCGTCCTCTTCGACCTCGACGGCACGTTGATCGACTCGGGGCCGATCATCCTCGCGTCGATGCGCCACGCGGCGATGGCCGTGCTCGGCCGTGAGCCGGACGAGGAGCTCGTCCGGGCCGCAATCGGCGGGCCGGGGCTGATCGCCCAGATGCGCGATCTCGACGCCGACCGGGTCGACGAGCTCGTCGAGGCGTACCGCGCGCACAACGAGCCGCTCCACGAGACGCTCGAGTCGTTCGACGGAATCCTCGACCTCCTCTCGCAGTTGAAGGCAGAGGGGCGGCAGGTCGGGATCGTGACCGCGAAGCGGCGCGCCACCGTCGAGCTCGCGTTCGCCCGGTTCCCGCTCCTCCGCGACACCGACGTCCTCGTCGGCGCGGAGGACACCGAGCGCCACAAACCGGACCCCGACCCGATCCTCGAGGCGCTGCGGATCCTGGAGGCCGAGCCGGCGGCGGCGGCGTACGTCGGCGACTCGCCGTTCGACATCCGGGCCGCCAAGGCAGCCGGGACGTTCGCCGTCGCCGTCGGCTGGGGCGGGATCCACACGCCGGAGCGCCTGGCTGAGGAGGAGCCCGATGCCCTCGTCCATACGACGGAGGAGCTCGTTGCCGTCCTCTGAGCACGCACCGGCCGCGAAGGCCGCCGAGCTGCGCCGGCTCGTCGAGCACCACAACTACCGCTACCACGTGCTCGACGACCCCGAGGTCGACGGACGCGGTCTACGACGCGCTCTACGACGAGCTGAAGGCGATCGAGGCCGAGCACCCCGACCTCGTCACGCCCGACTCGCCGACCCAGCGCGTCGGAGGCGCCCCGGCCGCCGGCTTCCGGAAGGTCGAGCATCTCCTCCCGATGGGCTCCCTCGAGAAGGTCACCACGGAAGAGGGGCTCCGCAAGTGGGCTGATGACGTACGCAAGCGCCTCGGCACCGACGAGGACGTCGCGTACGTGATCGAGCCGAAGATCGACGGCTCGGCGATCTCCCTCGTCTACGAGGACGGCGCGTTCGTGCGCGGCGCGACGCGCGGGGACGGCCAGCGCGGGGAGGACGTCACCCAGAATCTCCGCACGATCGACGCTGTCCCGCTCCGCGTGCGCGTCGACGACGGCGAGCCGCCGCCGCCGCTCCTCGAGGTGCGCGGCGAGGTCTACTTCCCTCTCTCCGGCTTCGCCCGCTTCAACGAGGCGCAGACGGCCGCCGGCAAGAAGCCCGCGCCGAACCCCCGCAACGCAGCCGCGGGATCGTTGCGGCAACTCGATTCCCGGATCACGGCGGCGCGGCCCCTCTCCCTCTGGGTCTACGGGTTCGGCGCGCGTGACGGCACCTTTCCCGCCGGCCAGTGGGAGATGCTCGAGTGGCTCCGCGGGCACGGCTTCCGGACGAATCCCCACGCCGAGCGGCTCGAGACGATCGAGGCCGTCGCCGAGGCCTGCCGCGCCTGGGAGGCGCGCCGCGGCGAGATCGACTACGAGATCGACGGGATCGTGATCAAGGTCGACGATCTCGACCAGCAGCAGCGCCTCGGCGCGCTCCATTCGCGGCCACGGTGGGCGCGCGCCTACAAGTGGGCTCCGACGACCGCCGTGACCACCCTCCGCAAGATCCACATCCGGGTGGGGCGCACCGGGGCGCTCAACCCCTGGGCCGAGCTCGAGCCGGTGCACGTCGGCGGCGTCACCGTCTCGAACGCGACCCTCCACAACGAGGAGGACATCAACCGCAAGGACATCCGCGAGGGCGATCTCATCGTCGTCCAGCGCGCTGGGGACGTGATCCCGCAGGTCGTCGGGCCGGCGGGCGACCACGGCCGCGGCACGAAGCGCTTCCGGATGCCCAAGCGATGCCCGCTCTGCGGCGTCGAGGTCGTCAAGCCCGCGGGCGAGGTGATGCACCGCTGTCCCAACCGCGCGTGCCCCTCACGCGGCCTCGAGACGCTCATCCACTGGGTGAGCGCCGCCATGGACATCGAGGGGGTGGGCGAGCAGTTCGTCCGCAAGCTGTGGGACGAGGGCCTGCTCCGCTCGATGCCGGATCTCTACCGCCTGACGTCCGAGCAGCTGCAGGAGCTCGACGGCTACGGGGCGATCTCCGCCGGGCGCGCGATCGCCTCGATCGAGGCATCGAAGGCGCAGCCGTTCTCCCGGGTGCTCTTCGGGCTGAACATCCCGAAGATCGGCTGGGTGCTCGCGCGGAACCTCGCCCGCGACTTCGGCACGGTCGACGCCCTGACGGCCGCGAGCCAGGAGGAGCTCGAGGAGGCCGAGGGGATCGGGCCGGATCGGGCCGAGCTCGTCGCGGAGTGGTTCGCGGACGACGAGAACCGGCGGCTCGTCGAGGAGCTGCGAGGCCTCGGGTTGACGATGGAGTCGGGCGAGGCCGAACGGCCGGTCGAGGGCCCGCTCACGGGCCACCAGTACGTCATCACGGGCACCCTGGAGCGGCTCAGCCGCGAGGAGGCGAAGGCCGCCCTCGAGGCGCTCGGCGCGAAGGTCTCCGACTCGGTCTCGAAGAAGACGACCGGCGTCATCGCCGGCGAGGGCCCCGGGTCCAAGCTCGCGAAGGCCCGGAAGGCGGGGGTCCCCGTGCTCGGCGAGACCGAGCTCGACGCCCTCCTCGCGTCCTGATTCGAGGCTACGGCGAGGCCGCGGCGCGGGCCACGGACGACCCGGCAAGCAGCGCCACGAACCGGTCCTGCGCGACGCGGGCGGGCCAGTACGACACCGGCACGCCGTTCTGCAGCACCGCGAAGACGATGGACCCGCGCACGAGGCCCGACAGGGTGCAGGCGAGACTCGTCGTGCCCGTCTTGCCGCGCACGATGCCGGCGAGGCCCGGCATCCGGCGCGAGAGCGTGCCGCTGCGACCGGCGACGGCGAGGGAGGCGAGGAAGGTGGGCCCGATCCGCTCGTCCCAGATGCCTGCTCGGATCACGCCGGCAAGGGCCTGCGCCGTGAGACGGTCGAGCGCGGAGAGGCCCGAGCCGTCGACGATCCGCACGCCCGCGACCGGGATTCCCGCCGCCGCCATCTCCGCTCGCACGACGCCGGCTCCCGCCGCGCTCGTCCCGACGCCGCCTGCCAGCGTCCCCAGGTGCTTGAGCACCATCTCGGCGGTGAAGTTGTCGCTGTCGCGGTTCATCGCCTTGACGATCCTCCCGAGCGGCTCCGAGCTCACGGAGCCGAGCGGGACCGCCGCAGCGGGCGTGCGACCAAGGCTCGCCCGCCCGGAGACGACGACCCCGCGGGCCTGGAGCGCGTCGCGAAGGCTCCGTGCCGCGAGGAGCGCCGGCGAGAATGCGGGCCAGCCGCGCGCCCTGTCGACGACGAGCGCCGAGAGGGGCGGCGACTCGATCCCGAGGAAGGAACGCTTCCAGCCGGCCACGTCGCGGCGCCCGTCGTAGAGCGACTCGTCGCCCCGGATCCCACCGGTGATCTGCCGGATGCCTGCGGCGCGGACCGCCGCGGCGAGCCGCACCAGATCGCGGGCCTCGAGCGTCGGGTCGCCGTGGCCCTTCAGGAAGACGTCGCCGCGCCAGGTGGAGCCGGCGCGCCTGCCCGTCCCGAGCACCTCGGTCGAGAACCGGTAGGTCGGGCCAAGCCGCATCAGGGCGGCCCACGAGACCGGGAGCTTCTCGTTCGACGCAGGCACGAACGGCCGCGTGCCGTTGTGCGCGTACAGCACCTCGCCGGTGCGCGCGTCGACCGCGACCGCGGCGGTCCTTCCGAGCGAGAGGTACGGCGAGCGCAGCGTCTGCGTGAGGCGCGTGCGGAGATCCTGCTCCCCGGCGACCGAGGTCGCGGGAAGCACGAGGAGCAGGACGAAGACGAAGACGGAGAGCGCGAGCCGACGTCGCACGGGCTAACCGTAGATGGTGATCGTGACGGTGCGCCTGCCCCACGCGCGAGCCGCGGCCGCGCTCGGCATCCAGAGGTCGATGATCGCCCCCTTGATCGCGGTTCCCGTGTCCGCCGCGACCGCGCTCCCGTAGCCGGGGACAAAGACGCGCGTCCCCAGCGGGATCACCGACGGGTCCACGGCGATCACGCCGACCCCCACCGGCACGCCGCTCGCAGTCCGGCCCGGGACGTGGTAGGCGACCGCGTCGACGACGAGCGTGCGGGTCCCTGGGGCGACGGCTGCCACGTCCGGCGACGCGACGCGCGCGGGTCGGCTCTCGCTCGGTGCGAGGCGCTCGGAGGCGCGCTGAGCCTCGCGCGCCCGCGCCCGGAGCGCCTCCAGCCGCCTGCCGGTCACGTCCTGCCTGCGGCGGAGCCCCGCGAGCGTCGATCGCTTCTCCGCGACGGCCGCTTCGAGCCGTGTCGCGGCCGCGTCTGCGAGGCTGCGGGCGTCGGCGAGCGCGGCCCGCGACAGCTCGAGACGCTCGCCGTGCAGCGCGAGGGCACGCCTGTGGAGGAGCGCCTCCCGGGCGAGGTCCCGGTTTCGGCGCGCGCCGCGCGCAAGCGCGTCGGCTCCTTCGAGGACGGCGTCGAGCGAGCGTGCGCCGAGAAGGACGGCGATGGGCTCGGCCGGCCCCTCTTCGTAGAGACGCCTGAGCAGCGACTCGATGCGGCGGTTGGTCGCGGCGAGCGAACGGCGGACGACCGCCGACCGTGCAAGCTGCCGCTCGCGCCGGAGGACAAGCGATCGCTCGCGGCGCACCTGGCGCCGGATCTCGGCGCGTGCGCGGGCGAGCGCGGACTCGGTCGCGAAGAGCTCCAGCACCGCCGCGCGCTCCGTCCGCGCGAGGACGTCGAGCTCGTGAGCGCCGCCTGCGGCGGCGCCGGCCGTCGAGAGGAAGAGGACGGCCAGCGACGCACGGCGCGAGAGATCCCGCGAGCCGGTGCACAGGGTCGCTGACCGTACCACAAGGAGTGACGCAATCACAGCTCTTTGCAGAGCTTTTTGGTGCGCCTGGCACTGCAACCGTCGGCAATGGCTGCTAGGCTCCCCGACTTGTGGCCGGCGTCCCCACCGCCTGCGGCTGCCCTGCTGGGCGAACCATGAGCGGCACGAGTCCCACAAAACGGCGGTTCTCCGCCCTCGCGCTCGGTGTCGCCGGCCTCGCCGCGACGTTTGCGCTGGGCGTCGGCCCGGCGACCGCCGACCCCTCGATCAGCTCCAAGCGCGAGCAGGCGCAGGCGATCCTCGTCCAGATCCGGGAGATGGACTCGAGCCTCTCGCACGCGATCGAGGCCTACAACCTCGCGAACATCCAGCTCGACGAGATCGACAACGACCTCGACACGAACGCGCGCCATCTCGGCGTCGCGCGCTCGAGCCTGACGGTCGCCCAGAGCCACGTCGCCGAGCGGCTGCGGGCGCTGTACATCAACGGCAGCTCGTCCGGCGCCGTCGAGGTGATCCTCGGAGCGAAGAGCCTCGACGACCTCCTCGACCGCCTCGACATGGCGCAGCGCGTCGGCGGGCAGGACTCGAAAGTGCTGAAGGACATGAAGCGGTTCCGCAAGGAGGTGCAGACGCGTCGCGCGAAGCTCCGCTCCGACCGCTCGCGCCAGACACAGATCGTCTCCGAGCGAGCCACCCGGAAGCGGTCGATCGAGGGGCAGCTCGCCGAGCGTCAACGGCTGCTCGCCTCCGTCAAGGACGAGATCGAGCAGATGGAGGCCGCGGAACGCCGTCGTCAGGCACAGCTCGAGGCGCAAGCCCGCGCGCGGCTCGAAGCCGCTGCAGCTGCGGTCGCGTCCGCCCATCAGCAGACGCTCGAGATCCCGGCCGATCCCGTGGCGGCGGCGGCCGACCCTGGCTATGTCACGACAGCAGCCCCGCCTGCCAGATACGGCGGTGCGGTCGGGGTCGCGATGCAGTACCTCGGCGTCCCGTACGTGTGGGGCGGCGCGAGCCCGTCGGGATTCGACTGCTCCGGGCTGACGAGCTACGCCTTCGCGCAGATCGGCGTCTCGCTCCCGCACAACGCGGCCATGCAGTACAGCCAGGTCGGCGTCTACGTCTCGCGCGACCAGCTCGCGCCCGGCGATCTCGTCTTCTTCGACGGCCTGGGGCACGTGGGCATGTACATCGGCGGCGACCAGTTCATCCACGCGCCGCACACCGGCGACGTCGTGAAGATCTCGAGCCTCAACGACTCCTGGTACGCGTCGACCTACGTCGGCGCCAAGCGCGTTACCTAGCCGGGAAAGTGCGTGTCTGGCTGAAGCCAGACACCAGGTGAAGGCGAGGCACTTGCGACCGCGGGAGCGGGCGCTTCAGGGATGTGCCCGCGCCGTAGGCGCGGGATCCCCGCGGTCGGGATCCGCTCCTGCGGATTCCGACCTTGCGGATGCGTCGTACAGCCCTTCGACCTCCTCGGCGAAGTGCTCGAGGACGACGCGGCGCTTGAGCTTGAGGGTCGGAGTGATCTCGCCCTGCTCCATCTCGAAGTCGCGCGGAAGGATCACGAAGCGCTTGAGCTGCTCGTAACGCGAGCGGTCGCGGTTCACATCCTCGACGATGCCTGCGACGAGCTCGCGGACGCTGGGGTCGCGCGCGAGCGTCGCGGTGTCGCCCTCGAGCCCCCGCTCGGCCGCCCACTTGCCGATCTCGACCGGGTCGAGCGTGACGAGCACGGCGGGGTACGGCCGGCGGTCGCCGACGACGAGCGCCTGCGAGACGAACTGGGACGTCTTCAGGTCGTTCTCGAGGTTCTGGGGTGCGATGTTCTTCCCGCCCGCCGTGACGATGATGTCCTTCTTCCGGTCGGTGATCGTCACGAAGCCGTCGGCGTCGATCGACGCGATGTCGCCCGTGTGCAGCCAGCCGTCGGCATCGAGCACCGCCGCGGTCGCCTCGGGATCCTTGAAGTACCCGGCGAAGACGGTCTCGCTCCGGATCAGCAGCTCGCCGTCCTCGGCGATCCGGAGCTCGAACCCGGGGAGGGCGGGTCCCACCGTCCCGAACCGCGTCCGCTCGCTCGTGTTGGTCGCGGCCGCGGTCGTGCACTCCGTGAGGCCGTAGCCCTCGCGGATCCGGATACCCATCGCGTCGAAGAACTCGGCGACCTCCTTCGCGAGGGGCGCGCCGCCCGAGATCGGGATCCGGAGCCGGCCGCCCAGCCGCTCCTTGACCTTCGCGAAGACGAGCCGGTCGGCGAGTGCCACCTGGGCGGCGAGACCTCGCGGGACGGGCTTTCCCTGCTGGCGCAGCTCGCTCGCCCGGCGGCCGACGCCGAGTGCCCAGTCGACCAGCCGCCGCTTCGGGCCGGTCGCCTCGGCGAACGTGGAGGTCACGGCAGTGTGGACCTTCTCGTAGATGCGGGGAACGCTCGGCAGGATCGTCGGACGTACCTGCGGCATGGCGCGGGCGACCTCGAGCGGCTCGGGGAGGAACGCGGTCGTGTAGCCGATGTACGGCGCCGAGAGATGCACCAGGCGCCCGTAGTTGTGCGCGAGCGGGAGGTAGAGCAGCAGGACGTCCTCGGCCGACCCGTGATCCGGTAGCTCGTCGTTGACGACGACCATCGCGTAGTAGTTGCGATGGCGGATCATGCAGCCCTTCGGCGGGCCGGTCGTGCCCGACGTGTAGATGAAGGTGAAGATGTCCTCCTCGTCGATCGCCGCGACCGCCTCGCCCAGGGCCGTCGGATGCGCCTCGCGGTGCGCGCGTCCGTCGGCCTCGAGGGCCGCGAGGTCGGCGTAGGTGAGGACCTCGCGAAGCGCGGGCAGCTCGTCCCGGCCGGTTTCCACCTTGACGCGCTGGGCGTCGTCCTCGCAGAGCACACCGACCGCCTCCGAGTGCGAGAGGACGTACCGGGCGTCCTGCGGGGAGCTCTGCGCGTAGATCCCGACGCCGATCGCTCCGACATGGGCGAGCGCGAAGTCGACGAGCGCCCACTCGAGCGTCGTCCGGGCGAGGATCCCGAAGGCGTCGCCCTTCCGGATCCCGCGCGCGAGCAGTCCGTTCGCGATCAGCTCGACGCGCTCGGCCGCCTCGGCCCAGGTGACCTCGCGCCACGTTTCTCGCTCGTCCACGAGGTACGCCACGCCCTCGTTTCGCGACATCGCGTCGCGCCAGAGACGGGGGATCGTCCGCTCGCCGGGCATCTCTCAGACTGTACTGAGAGAGTCCCTGCATCGGACGGGAGGGAATCGCCTCCCGGACGCGAATCACGACCGTCCGCCCCTAGACTGGGAGAACCATGCGCGTTTCCTGGAACGGATCACTCAGCTTCGGCCTCGTGAGCATCCCCGTCGGGCTCGCCCCGGCCACGAAGCCCGCGGCACGCCAGTCGGACGTGTCGTTCCGCATGCTCCATCGCGAGTGCCTCACGCCGATCAAGCAGAAGCGCTGGTGCCCGAAGCACGACCGTGAGCTCGCACCCGACGAGATCGTGAAGGGCTGGGAGGTCGCCAAGGGGCAGTACGTCGTCGTCGAGGAGGCCGAGCTCGAGGCGCTGGAGCGCCACGACGACTCGCGCACGATCGACATCGAGCGCTTCGTCCCGCTGGGCGAGGTCGACCCGATCTGGATGGACCGCACCTACTTCCTCGTCCCGGGCGCCGCTCCCGCCCAGCGGAAGCCGTACAAGCTGTTGCTCGAGGCGATGGAGGAGGCCGGCGTCGGCGCCGTCGGGCGGCTCGTCCGCTCGGGCCGCGAATCGCTTTGCCTCGTCCGGCCGCGCGGCAGCGGCCTCGTGCTCGAGACCCTGTATCTCGTGGAGGACGTCTACTCCCAGGCGGAGATCGACGAGGCGATGGAGGGGACGAAGCTCAAGAAGGCCGAGCTCGATCTCGCCCGCCAGATCGTCGAAGGGCTCCAGGCCGATTTCGAGCCGACCGACCTCACGAGCGGTTACCGCCGCGACCTGCGCGAGCTGCTCGAGGCGAAGCTCAAGGGCGAGGAGATCTCCATCCCGGAGCCTACGGAGGAGCCCGCTCCCGCCGTGGATCTCATCGAGGCCCTCAAGGCGAGCGTTGCCGCGGCCAAGACGACGAGTCGGGCGAAGGCGTCGAAAAGCGAGAAGAGCGAGAAGCGCACCGACCGCAAGCCGGCCCGCAAGTCCACGGCGTCCAAGCGCTGACCCGCGGCCCCACAACGGCTCGCGCGGGGAGTTGCGGCCGCGAGAGCGGGCGCCTTGAGGGATGTGCCCCTCGCCGTGGGCGAGGGATCCCGCGGCAGGATTCCGCTCCTGCGGAATCCTGCCTGCGGACAATCGGGGTGCCCAGATTTGAACTGGGGACCTCTCCGACCCGAACGGAGCGCGCTACCAGGCTGCGCCACACCCCGAGCGGCTCAAGGGTAGCCGTTCCAGCCTGCCGCCTCCCACGGCACGCGCGGCCGACAACGCGTGTGGCGGATCACGACAAAGTGGCCTCGCCGTAGACTCGCCGCGTGGCATCCCGGGACGAGATCGTCGCGCACGCGAACGCGCTGCTCGAGATCGAGCGGTTCCCCGAGTTCGCTCCCCAGGGGCTGCAGGTCGTCGGAGCGGACGACGTGACGACGCTCGCGTGCGGCGTCTCGTCCTCGCGCGAGCTCTTCGAGCGAGCGGTCGAGGCGGGTGCGGAGCTCGTCCTCGTCCACCACGGGCTCTTCTGGCGCAACGAGCCTCTCGTCGTCGACGCGCGTCTGCGCGGACGCCTCCAGGCGCTGTTCCGCGGCGACGCCTCGCTCGTCGCCTACCACCTCGCCCTCGACGCCCACCAGGGGCTCGGCAACAACGCGCAGCTCGCCGCACGGATCGGGGCGGAGCCCGACGGGCCGTTCGGCACCGTGGGGATGGGCTGCACGGTCGGCCCGCTATCGCTGAACGAGCTCGCCGCCCGTGTCGAAGAGGCGGTCGAGCGCACGCCGCTCGTCCTGCCCGGCGGCGACCGCGAGATCCGCCGCCTGGCTGTCTCGAGCGGCGGAGCGGGCCACGATCTGATCGCGGCGGCCCATGCCGGCTTCGACGCCTTGCTGACCGGTGAGGCCGAGGAGCCGAATGCGGCGACAGCGCGAGAGCTGGGGATCCACCTCGTCGCTGCTGGGCACCACGCGACGGAGCGCTTCGGCGTGCAGGCGCTCGCGGCGCACCTCGCGGAGGAGTTCGATCTCGAGCTGGCGCTACATCGAGATCGAGAACCCCGTCTAGCCCCTTGCCGTTGCGGAGCGTCGTGACGCCGGAGTATTGTCAGAGTGCATATGGTCGTTGTCGGGAGGCGGGCCCGTTGATCCCCGCCACCAATCGTACGAGCGCCGCTGGAGCCCGCCCGGACGCATTGCGTCGGCGGGCTTTTTCGTCGCCCGAGGAAGGACACGATTCATGGCGAATCACCTGACGCCCGAAGAGCTCGCGCGCGAGCTCAACATGGACCGCGAGGCGATCATCCGGATCTGCATCGCGGAAGGCGTCCCGATCTACCAGGGAAAGATCGACAAGCACCTCTTCCAGGCGCAGCTGCAGGCCGCGGGCGCCGCCCAGCAGGCCGCGGCGAGCTAGCCGCTTTCTCGCAGAGGGGGGACCCGGCGGGGCCGGGTCCCTCGTCCTGCGCCGCTCCTCATTGCACGGCTCGGAGCCATTGCATTCGGAGGCAGGTGGCGAAGAGGACCGCGGAGAGGAGGCCGCCGGCGGTGAGCAGGAGTTGCGGTGATGCGGCCGTCGCGAGCACACCCGCGCCGATCAGGCCGACGGGCATCAGGCCCAGCGAGACGAAGAAGTCGATGCTCGCGACGCGCGAGAGCAAGCGCGACGATCGCGAGCGAGCTCGCCGTCCAGCAGAGGTACGTGGTGACGCCCCGGCGTTGCTGTGGCAGGACGTGCGCGTATCCGAGACCACCGATGGCGAGCCCCAGCCCCTGAGCGACGAAGACCAGCCCGTACGCGCCGGCGCCTCGGTCGAACTCCTGCTCGACGAGCTCGGGGAGCAGGACCTGAAGTGGGGCGAGCACGACCATGACGTACACCGTGAAGAGCAGCAACGTCACCCAGAGCCAGGGGACGGAGGCGACGTACCGCGCGCCCTGCAGGATCTGCTGGAGCGACGAACGCTCGGGAGCGACCCGCTCCGGCGGACACGACGAGCAACGCTATCGTCGTCGCATGCTCGTGATCGCCGGCCTGCGCTCCCCGCTCGGGCGATGAGCTCGCCGATTCGGTACGCGCGGAGCGGCGACACCAATATCGCCTATCAGGTCACCGGCGAAGGCCCGCTCGACCTCGTGCTCATCCCGGGGTGGTTCTCGCACCTCGAGATCGATTGGGAGCTTCCCGCGTACGCCCATTTCCTCGAGCGGCTGGCCTCCTTTGCGCGACTGATCTGCTTCGACAAGCGCGGCACGGGGCTGTCGGACCGCGGCGTCGGGCTGCCGGACTTCGAGACCCGCATGGACGACGTCCGCGCGGTGATGGACGCGGCCGAGAGCAAGTCGGCGGCGCTTTTCGGCTACTCCGAAGGCGGCCCGATGTCCCTTCTCTTCGCGGCCACCTACCCCGAGCGGACGCGCGCGCTCGTCCTGTACGGGACCTACGCAAAGCGATGCGATCCCGAGGACGACTACCCCTGGGCACCGACGCGCGAGGAGCGAGGCCGGGTCGCCGCAGAGCTCGAGCGCACCTGGGGGGACAACGTCGACCTGTCGATCATGGCGCCGAGCGCGGACTCGGCGTTGGCTGCCTGGTTCCAGCGGCGCGGTCGTGCAGGACTGAGCCCGGCCGGCGCCCGCGACCTCATCCTGATGAACTCGGAGGCCGACGTGCGCGAGCTGCTCTCGAGCGTCGGTTGCCCTACCCTCGTGCTCCACCGCACGGGCGATCTCGACGTGCACGTCGAGGAAGGTCGCTACCTCGCGGAGCAGATCGAGCACGCCCGTTTCGTCGAGCTCGCAGGCGTCGACCACTTCGTCGCGGTCGACGCCGACCAGATCCTCGACGAGGTCGAGGAGTTCCTCACCGGGACGCGGCCGGCACCGCCGTCCGATCGCATGTTGACCACCATCCTCTTCACCGATCTCGTCGGCTCCACCGAACGGGTGCAGGATCTCGGGGACGCGCGCTGGACAACGCTTCTGGACGAGCACCACGCAGCCGTCCGTCGCGAGCTCGATCGCTTCGCGGGCGAGGAGCTCGATACCGCAGGAGACGGCTTCCTTGCGGCGTTCGACGGGCCTGCACGGGCGATCCGTTGCGCGCTCGAGATCCGCGGAGCACTTCGAGCGCTCGAGCTCGAGGTCCGCGCGGGGATCCACACGGGCGAGGTCGAGCGGCGACCCGGCGACAAGCCGCGGGGGATCGCAGTGCACGTCGCCGCCCGGATCGCCTCGCTCGCGGGTGCGGGCGAGGTCCTCGTCAGCTCGACGACGCGCGACCTCGTCGCCGGGTCGGGCCTCGCATTCGAGGATCGCGGCGAGCACGAGCTGAAGGGCATCGAAGGCACCCGGCGGCTCTTCGCGGCACGGTGAGCCGTGGTCCGGGTAGTCCCGCCGCGCGCGCGTATCCTCCGGCGATGCTGAAGGCGGTCCTGCTCGACGTCGACTTCACGCTCTTCCGTCCCGGCCCCGAGCTCGGGCCGGAGGGATATCGCCGCATCGGCGCCCGTCACGGGCTCGTCCTCGCGCCGGAACGGTACGACGCGGCCCGCCACGCGGCCCTCGAGGATCTCCAGCGCCATCCCGAGCTCGAGCACGACGAGGAGCTCTGGATCAGGTTCACCGAGGACATCGTCCGGGGGATGGGGGGCGACATCGAGGGCTCGCGCGCCTGCGCGGCGGCGGTCGTGCGCGAATGGGAGCGGCACGAGAACTTCTTCCTCTACGAGGACGCGCTCCCGGCGCTCGCGGTGCTCCGCGAGCACGGGCTCCGCATCGGTCTCGTCTCGAACGGCCAGCGTGACCTCGAGGAGTTCGCGCACCACCACTCGCTCGACGTCGACGTCTGCGTGGGCTCCATGCAGCACGGCCGCGTCAAGCCGCACCGCTCAATCTTCGAGGCCGCCCTGACGTCCCTCGACGCGCAGCCCGGCGAGGCGGCGATGGTGGGCGACAGCCCTGCCGACGACATCGAGGGCGCCCGGGCCCTCGGGATGCGCGCGATCCTCCTCGATCGGGAGGGGCTTCACGTGGGCGAGGCTGATCGGATCGACACGCTGCTCGCCCTGCCTGCCGCGCTCGGGCTCGCCGTTTCGGGGTAAGAGGCGTCGCGCATCGTTGCGCCGTGCCGGGGCGGGCGCCTATCCTGACCCGACTTGACTGACCGTTCAATCGCCCAGGAGGAAAAGCGGCGCCTCATCCTCGAGGCTGCCGTCCGCGTCTTCGCGCGGGACGGCTTTCACACCTCGCGCGTCGGTGACATCGCCGAGGAGGCGGGGGTCGCGCACGGTCTCCTCTACCACTACTTCTCCTCGAAGGACGAGGTGCTCCAGACGGTCTTCCGGGAGAACTACCGCGAGCTCCTCGGTCGGTTCGAGGCCGTGGAGGCGTCCGACGAGCCGGCCGACGAGAAGCTGCGCGGGATCGTGAAGATCCTCCTGCGGACGTGGCGCAACGATCCCTCGCTCGTCACCGTGATGATCCGCGAGGTCGGGCGGAGCCCGCACCTGGCGACGCAGGCCGACGACATCGGCAAGGGGTTCGCCGTCATCCAGCGCGTGATCGAGGGTGGCCAGGAGGAGGGGGCCTTCCGGCCGGAGCTCGACGCGCAGCTCGCGAGCTGGGTCGTCTACGGCGGGCTCGAGGAGATCCTCACAGGCTGGGTCATGGGCCGCCTTCCCGACGGCGACGAGGAGGTCGCCCGTGCCGAGCGCACGATCGTCGACGTCGTCTGCGGCGGGCTCGCCGGGACGCCTGTCACCGCCTGACACCCGTTCGGCGCGGCGCAACGTCCTCGCCCTCGGCGCCGGCGCACTCGGCCTTGCCTGGGCGCTCACGACGACCGCCGCCTACCTGCCCCCGATCCTCGGGCGCTACACCGAGTCGACCACCCTCGTCGGCCTCGTTCTCGCCGCGGAAGGGGTATTCGCACTGACGCTGCCGCTCGTGATCGGGCCGTGGAGCGACACGTTCCACACGCCGCTCGGACGCCGCCGCCCGTTCATGCTGGTGGCGCTCGGCCCCATGACGTTCGCGCTCGCGCTGCTCGCGTTCATGCCGAACCTCTGGACGACCGCGCTGATGCTCTTCGCGCTCTTCTTCGCGTACTACGTCTACGAGCCGCCGTACCGCGGCCTCTATCCGGACATCCTGCCCGAGCGCGTCTTCGGGCGCGCGCAGGGCGTCCAGCACGTGTTCAGGGGGATCGCGCTCGGGGGCGGGCTGATCGCAGGGGGCTTCCTCTTCCATCTCTGGCGGCCGGCGCCGTTTCTCCTGGCCGCGCTCGTCGTCGCCACCGCGTGCCTCGTCCCGATCCTCCTGGTCACCGAGGACGGCGGGCACGGCAAGGTCTTCGAAGGCGTTCGTTCCTACGTCGCCCGCTCATGGCGGGTCTTGCGGGCCAACCGCGACGTCGCGAGCTTCCTGCTCGCCAACACCGCATGGGAGGGGACGTTCGCCGGCGCGAGGACGTTCGTGGTCCTCTACGTGACGGTCGGGCTCGGGGAGCCGCTCGTCACCTCGACCTACATCCTCGCCGCCGTCGCGGGCGGCTACATCGTCGCCGCGCTCATCGCGGGCCCGATCGGCGACCGGATGGGGCTCGCGCGGGTGATCACCGCCGCCTCGGTCGTCTACGGGGCCGGCCTGCTGGCCGGCGGGCTCGGAAGCGAGTGGCACGCCTGGTACCTGGGCCTCATCTTCGTCGTTGCGATCGCGGGCGGCACCGTGATGACGCTCGCCTGGGGCCTCCTCTTCAAGCTGATGCCGCCCGACGAGCGCGGCGCGATCTCGGGCCTCGCGACGACGACGAAGGGTCTCGGCCTCGTGATCGGGCCACTCGTCGCGGGGGCCGTGATCGACATCCTCGGGAACCGGCTCGACGCGACCGACGGCTACCAGGCGCTCTGGCCGGTGCTCGGAGTGCCGATCATCCTCGCGATCCCCCTCGTCGCGCGCCTGACGGGAGCCGAAGCCGCAGCGGACGCGCAGGCGGCCGCACGCGAGCGAGCGGGGCAACCGTGAGCCGGACACCGCTCGACCGAGTCCTGGAGAGCGCGGCGGCCCGCGTCCGCCGCCTCACGCCGGCCGCGGCGATGGACGCCTCGCGAGACGGAGCGGTGATCGTCGACGTGCGCGTCAGCGAGGACCGGCAGCGGGACGGGGTCGTCCCGGGCTCGGTCCACATTCCCCGCACGGTGCTCGAGTGGCGCCTCGACCCGGGCGGGGCGTGGCGAACGCCGCACGTCGGCGTGACCGAGCGCCTCGTCGTCGTCTGCACGGACGGCTGCTCGTCGCTCCTCGCAGCCGCGTCGCTGCTCGACCTCGGGCTCGACGCAGCCGACGTCGTCGGCGGCATCAGGGCGTGGCGCGCGGCCGGCTTGCCGCTCGCGAGCGCGACCGACCCCCCGACCGGTGTGCTCCCCGGCGCCGGCCCGCACGAGCCGTCGTGAGCCTCAGTCGCGCCCGAAGGCGTTCTCGCCCGTCAGCGCCTGCCCGACGACGAGCGTGTGCACCTCGTGTGTTCCCTCGTAGGTCAACACCGTCTCGAGGTTGTTCATGTGCCGGATCACCGGGTACTCGAGCGTGATGCCGTTGCCGCCGAGGATCGAGCGCGCGGAGCGGCAGACGTCGAGCGCGCCGCGGACGTTGCCCATCTTTCCGAGGCTGACGTGCTCGGGACGGAGTGTGCCCGCGTCCTTCATCCGGCCGATGTGCAGCGCGACCAGAAAGCCGCGGTTCACCTCGAGCGCCATCTCGGCGAGCTTCTGCTGGGTGAGCTGGTACGCGGAGATCGGCTTGCCGAACACGATGCGCTCCTTCGCGTAGCGGAGCGCCTCCTCGAGACAGGCGCGGCCGGCGCCGACGACGCCGAAGACGATCCCGAAGCGCGCCTCGTTGAGGCACGAGAGCGGCCCACGGAGCGTCGACGAGCCGGGCAGCATCGCGTCGGCCGGGACCCGAACGTCCTGGAGCACGAGCTCGGACGTGATCGACGCACGCAGGGAGAGCTTCCGGTGGATATCGGGCGCCGCGAACCCGGGGGTGCCCTTCTCGACGAGGAAGCCGCGGATCTCGCCGTCCTCCGTTCTGGCCCAGACGACCGCCACGTCTGCCACCGAGCCGTTCGTGATCCACATCTTGGCACCGTTCAGGACCCAGTCGGAGCCGTCGCGCCTGGCGTGCGTCCGCATCGTCCCGGGGTCGGAGCCGGCGTCCGGCTCCGTCAGACCGAAGCAGCCGATGACCTCGCCGCGGTGCATTGCCGGCAGCCAGTGCTCCTTCTGCTCCTCCGATCCCCACCGCCAGATCGCGAACATCGCCAGCGAGCCCTGCACCGAGACGGCGCTCCGCACGCCCGAGTCGCCGGCCTCCAGCTCGAGGCACGTGAGCCCGTACGCGACGGAGCTCGCGCCGGGCAGCCCGTAGCCCTCCAGGTGCATGCCGAAGAGGCCGAGCTTCCCGAGCTCCTGGACGATCTCGCGCGGCAGGATGCCCTCCTCGAACCAGCCCCCGACCTCGGGCAGGACGTTGGCGCGCACGAACTGGCGCACGGTGTCGCGGATCGCCTTCTCCTCGTCGTCGAGGAGTGCGTCGAGCGCGAGGAAGTCGAGGGGATCGAGTCCGGGGGGTGCTGCGGTGGTGGTCGCCACGGGCGGTCTCCGTCGGTCGAGGTGGCCCGATTGTAGGCGCGCGGTTGCGACACCGTCGACGACCGACCGCCGGGAAGCCGGCGCCGTTTGCCGTCCTCGGAGCGGACGGCTACAGTTTGACTGACTAGTCAATCGATCTCGGGAGCGACACGATGACGACGATGGAGGCCGGCGTGGCGAGTGGCGTCTCGTTCGCGCTCACGAACGAGCAGCGCGAGCTCCGCGCGCTCGCGCGCGACTTCGCGGAGAAGGAGATCCGCCCGAGGGCCGCCGAATGCGACGAGCACCAGACGCACGCGGGCGAGGTCGTCGCCAAGGCGCACGAGATCGGGCTCATGAACCTCCACGTGCCCGAGTCGCTCGGCGGCCCCGAGCTCTCCGCGTTCGACGGGATGCTCGTCGGGGAGGAGCTCAACTGGGGCTGCTCGGGGATCGGCACGTCGATCCTCGCGAACGGCCTTGCGGCCGGCCCGATCCTGATCGCGGGAACCGACGAGCAGAAGCGCGAGTGGCTCGCGCCGCTCGTCGACGAGCCGATCCTCGGCTGCTTCGGCCTTTCGGAGCCGGGGGCGGGCTCCGACGTCTCCGGGATCGGGACGACCGCAGTCCGCAAGGGCGACGGCTACGTGGTCAACGGCTCGAAGATGTTCATCACGAACGCCGGCCAGGCCTCGTGGATCGTCTGCTTCGCGTCGACCGACAAGTCGAAGGGACACAAGGGGCTCACCGCCTTCGTGATCCCGATGGACGCCGCCGGCGTCACGATCGAGAAGCACCTCGACAAGATGGGCCAGCGGGCCACCGACACCTCGGCGGTCGCATTCCAGGAGGTCGTCGTGCCCGAGGCGAATCGCCTCGGCGGCGAGGGCGACGGCTTCAAGATCGCCATGCAGACGCTCGACTTCACGAGGCCGGGGACCGCTGTCGGCGCCGTCGGCGTCGCCCAGGCCGCATACGAGCTCGCGGTCGACTACGCGAAGGAGCGCGTCCAGTTCGGGATGCCGATCGCGATGAACCAGGGCATCTCGTTTCTCGTCGCCGACATGGCGACCGAGATCGAGGCGGCCCGCCTCCTCACCTGGCAGGCGGCGTGGATGATCGACCAGGGCTGGGGCCGCAAGGCGACGAAGTACTCGTCGTTCGCAAAGCGCTTCGCAGCCGACACGGCGATGAAGGTCACGACGGACGCCGTCCAGGTCTTCGGCGGCTACGGCTACATGAAGGAGTACCCGGTCGAGAAGCTCATGCGCGACGCCAAGCTCTTCCAGATCTACGAGGGCACCTCGCAGATCCAGCGGCTGGTGATCGCGAAGGAGATCTTCCTCTCGGGGGACGTCTAGAGGCGTCGCGGCATAGGGTGCCCGGGTGGACCTCCCGGAGCGCTACGTCCGGCTGTGCCTGCGCGTCGGTCGTCACATCGACGGCTTCGTCGACGCGTACGTCGGGCCTCCCGAGTGGGAGCGCGCGGTCGCCGCCGAGGAGCTCCCCGACCCGCCGCGGCTCCAGGACGAGGCGGCGGCTCTCCTGGTCGCACTCGAGGACGCCGGGCTCGAGGACGACCGCACGCGGTGGCTGCGCGGTCAGCTCGAGGCGCTCGAGTGCGTCACGGCACGCCTGTCGGGTGCCGAGATGGGGTGGGCCGACGAGGTCGAGCGGTGCTTCGGCGTCCGGCCGAAGCGGACCGGGACGGGCGCCTTCGCAGAGGCGCACCGCCGGCTGGACGCCGTGCTGTCAGGTCCGGGCGCCCTGCGCGACCGCTATATCGCCTGGGAGGAGCGGAACGCCGTCCCGCGCGAGACGCTCGTCCCCGCGCTCACGCGCCTGAAGGACGTCCTCGGCCCGCGGGCGCACGCGCTCGCCCCGATGCCCCCCGCGGAGTCCGTCGGCTACGAGCTCGTGTCGGGGGAGGCGTGGGTCGCGTACAACTGGTACCAGGGCGAGTACCGGAGCCGCATCGACGTCAACGCGGACCTGCCGATCTCGATCCTCATCCTTGCAGACCTCGCTGCGCACGAGGCGTACCCCGGTCATCACACGGAGCGGACGGCGAAGGACGCCGGTCTTCTGCGAGCACAGCGTCGTGTCGAGACGAGCATCACCATCATCTCGGCACCGGAGGCGCTCATCTCGGAGGGAATCGCGACGAACGCGCTGGAACAGGCGCTCGGGTCGGATCCGTTCGTGGTCGTGGCAGATGTCCTCGACGGTCTCGACGTGAGCTTCGATCCCGCAGAGGCGCACGAGATCGCGACGGCCGGTGAGGCGCTCGAGGACGTCGGCACGAACGCCGCCTTCATGCTCAACCAGGATGGTGTCGCGCGGGAGGACGTCGAGCAGTACCTGCGCGACTGGGGGCTGGCGTCGGACGGGAAGGCCTCTCGCGCGATTGCGTTCTTCACCGAGCCGTCCTCGCGCATCTACGTGTCCACGTACAGCGACGGCCGGCGGCTGTGCAAGCACTACGTGGAGCGCGCGCCCGGGAACTTCACGAGGCTCCTCACCGAGCAGCTCACCGTCGCAGACATCGCCGGCGTCGCCTGACGTCAGCGCGCGAGCGCGCGCTGGAAGGGCGGCAGGAAGCTCGGTGAGAAGCGGGCGTCGCCGAGCCATTCCTCGAGCCGGGCAGCCTCGGCCTCGATCGCGCGGACGGCGTCGGCTCCGACGTCCTCGAGCAAGCGGAAGACGATCTCCCCGTCTTTCCGCTGCGACCAGCCTCCGACGACCCGGCCCCCGCACCAGACCGTCGGGCCGGCGTTGCCGTTCGAGTCGAACAGCACGCGCCCGTGCGGGCCGAGGTACCAGTCGCGCTGCTTCCACCCCATCGTGGTCGGGTCGAGGGTCGGGAGGAGAGCGACCCAGGCCGCCACCGCGCCCGGTGGCTCGAGATCGTCCTCGAGGACGTAGCCGGTGCCCTCCTCGACCTCGACGACGGCGTGGGGTACGGCGGCGAGCGCCGCCCGCGCCTCGCGCGCCGTCCAGCCCATCCACCAGCGGATGTCGGCCTCCGTCGCCGGGCCGAACGCGGCGAGCCAGCGACGGAGGATCTCCGCCCGGGCCGCGTCGGGATCCAGCTCTGCAGCCTTCTCACCCAGCCACGCCGCGGTCGCGGTCCAGCGGTACTGGCCGTTCGTCCATCCGGTGCGTGGCCGGCCGCGCACGAGCATCCCCTCTGCCGCAAGCAGGGGCAGAATCCGTGACGCCGCGCTCACCTCGGCCTCCCAGCGAGTCTCCGCCGCGAGCCTCAGCTTCGTCGCGAGGAGCGGATCTGCCCGGGAGAGATCCGAGGTGAACGCCTCGCCGAGCACCTCGACGGCACGGATCGCGGCGTCGCCGACCTCGTCGAGCCAGGCACCGGGATCGTCCGAGGCCCCGCTCGCCGCAACGAAGCCCTCGAGCCTGCGCCGCTCCCGCGCCGCGATCGTCCGGGTACAGGCGGCGTCGACGACCGCGGCCAGCTCGCGCGGTACGACCCAGAGCGTGCGCCTCATGCCGAGCATCCGGACGAGCGAGCGACGCTCGTAGAGCTCGCGCTCGAGGTCGTGGACTGCAAAGCCGGTCGTCCGGGCCCAGGTCGAGAGGAACACCGTGGCCGGGTCGCTCGAGTGGAGCGCGACGACCGAACCGGCGGCGTCGAGCGGTTCGGTGGCGCGTGTCTCCGGAGCAAGGCGATGACGCAGCCCGAGTCGCGCGCGCCGTTCCTCCGTGCTCACCCGTTGCATGCAGCCGCTCCACGCTATCGCTTGACAATGAGATACCGACGGTATATTAATACCAACGGTATCCGGAATGGCGACTCACGTCACGCGCAGCGAACGCAAGGCACGGACCCGCGAGGAGCTTCTCCGCGCGGCACGCACGGTCTTCCTGCGTCGCGGGTTCCATGCAGCATCGCTCGACGAGATCGCGGACGAGGCCGGCTACACCAAGGGGGCGGTGTACTCGAACTTCGCCGGCAAGGACGACCTCTTTCTCGCCTTGCTGGACGAGCACTACGACCGGCGCATCGGGGCCTACGTCGAGCTCATGCTCGAGGAGCCGACGTTCGATGCTGCGATCGAGGCCGTCGGCCGGTTCATGGCGGCCGCGGACGAGCGCGACCCCGACTGGCTTCCGACCCTCGCGGAGTTCGTCGCGCACGCGGCTAGGGACGAGTCGCTCCGCCGGGAGTACGTGCGCGTGCGCGAGCGCTTCCTTCTCGCGATCGCGGAGGTCATCGCCGCCCTCGTCGACCGACACGGCCTCGCGCTGCGCGTCCCGGCGCTCGAGGCCGCCCGGACGTCTTCGATGCTCGCGCGCGGGTACAGCGCCGAGCGCCAGCTCGACCCGGACGCGGTTGCGCCGGAGATGTTCGTCGAGCTCCACGCCGCGCTCATGCGCGGGCTCACCGTTGCCAAGAACGAGGAGTGAACCATGGCCACCGCCGCCGTCATGACCGACCCACAGTCGTCGACGCTTCTCCGCCGGCACGCGCTCGAGCTGCTCGGCCGCGACCGCTGGTCGCGCGAGCGCCTGCTCGAGCTCCAGCAGCTGCGGCTCCGCGAGCTGCTCAGGGACGCAGTCCGCCGCTCGCCCTACTACCGCGAGGTGCTCGGGCACGACGCGCACAGGAGACCTCTCGCGGACCTGCCGACGCTGCCGAAACCGCTCCTGATGGAGCACTTCGACGACATCGTCACCGACCCGCGGCTTCGTCGCGCCGACCTCGAATCGTTCCTCGACGCGGCGGACGCGGGCTTCCTGTACCGGGACGAGTACAGGATCTTCAGCACGTCGGGCACGACCGGTGCTCCCGGCCTCTTCGTCTACTCGCAGGCTGAGTTCGCGCACTGGGCCGCCGTCTTCCTCCGCTCGCTCGCCCGTCTCGGCGTGACGGCCGAGACACGGCTCGCCGGGATCGGCGCGCCGGGTGCGCTGCACCTCTCCCGGCAGATCATCGCCGTCCTCCCCGGAGCGCAGACCGGGGCGCCGCGGCTCTCGGTCACGACGCCGCTCGACGAGATGGTCGCCGCCCTGAACGCCTACGAGCCCGAGGCGCTCGCCGGGTACCCCAGCGTCCTCGCCCTCCTCGCCGAGGAGCAGCTCCAGGGGCGCCTCCGGATCGACCCGCGCCTCGTCCTCTCGACTTCCGAGCTCCTGACCGAGAACGCAGCCTCCCGGATCGAGGCGGCATGGACCATGCCGGTCGAGGGGTACTTCTCCACCGAGGTCGGCGTGATCGCCTCGGCGTCGCTCGACCGGGTCGGCATGCACGTCTGCGAGGAGGCGATCGTCGAGGTCGTCGACGAGTCTGGCGAACCCGTTCCGCCGGGTGAGCTCGGCGCCAAGGTGCTGCTCACGAACCTCGTCAATCGGGCGCAGCCGCTGATCCGGTACGAGCTCTGGGACGCAGTCGCCCTGGAGCGCGGGCCGGATCCCAGCGGACGACCCTACGACCGGGTCGCGCGCGTGGACGGGCGCAGCGACGACGTGCTGGTCCTGCCCACAGACGCCGGAGGCGCGGTCGCGGTGCACCCGTTCCGGCTCCGCGAGCCGTTCGTCAGGCTGCTGGACGTCCTGCAGTACCAGATCGTGCGCCGCCCCGACGCGCTGGTCGTCAGGATCGTCGTTCGCGAGCCGACGCCCCCGGCCCTGCCGGCCCGGGTGCGCGCAGCCGTCGAGCACGCGTTGGCCGAGGCAGGCGCAAACGTGCCGGTCCGTGTGGACGTCGTGCCTGCGATCGAGCGTGAGCCGGGCCACGCGGCCAAGGTCAAGCTCGTCGTCTCGGAGGCGCCCCGCCCCGCGTAGGATCGCCGAGTGGCGATCGAGATCGACCTCTCCGGGCGCGTTGCGCTCGTCACCGGCGGGTCGCGCGGGCTCGGCCGCGCCGACGCGCTGACACTCGCCCGCGCCGGGGCCGACGTCGCGGTCGCGGACATCCTCGTCGAGTCCGACACGAGCGCCGCCGAGGAGTACGGCGCGCTGGCGCAGGCCGCGGTCGCACAAGGGATGGTGCACACGGAATCGACGGTCGAGGAGATCCGCTCGCTCGGCCGCCGGGCGCTCGCCGTGCGCTGCGACGTCACCGAGCGTGCGCAGGTCGGGGCGGCGGTGACGCGCGTCGTCGACGAGCTCGGGTCGGTCGACATCCTCGTCAACAACGCCGGCACCCTCGATCACGCAGCCCAGTTCCACGAGCAGCGGCTCGAGCTGTGGGAGCGCGACCTCCGCGTCAACCTGACGGGCGCCTTCAATTGCGCCCAGGCGGTGTGGCCGCACATGCGCGAGCGGCAGTGGGGCCGGATCGTGAACATGGCGTCGGTCGCGGGCACGCTCGGTGGGTTCGGCCAGGCGAGCTACTCGACGACGAAGGCGGGGCTCCTCGGCCTCACCCGAACGCTCGCGATGGAGGGCGGCCGCCACGGGATCACCTGCAACGCGATCGTGCCGGGGATCATCGGGACCGAGGCCTTCCACATGGCGAATGCGGCGATGAACGAGCGCATCGCGAACCGGACCGTCTTCAAGCGCCCCGGCGAGCCGCAGGACATCGCGAACGCGATCGCCTTCCTCTGCTCCGACCTCGCGTCGTACGTCACGGGCATCGAGCTCAATGTCTCCGGCGGCGTCGAGCTCTTCGTTTTCTAGAGCGCGCAAGCATCGTCCGGTACATTTTCCGGCCCGTGTCCTCCGGCGCGACGAGCGTTTCCCGGACGACGCGCCGGCGGGCTGCGCCCGGATCCGCGGCGCGTCGCGTCGCCCTCGTGGCGGCGGCTGTCGTGCTGCTCGCAGTTCTCGGCGCAACGCTCGTCGCCGGCTCGCCCGACCGCCTTGCCGCCGGTACGACCGTCGCAGGTGTCGACGTCGGCGGTCTGACGCGCGCGGAGGCGACCGCGTTGCTCGCCGCGCGTGCGGATCGCGTCGACCACGTTCCCGTCGCGTTCGTCGCGGGTGGTGAGACCCTGCGCTACTCGGCGTCGCAGCTCGGCGTCCGCTCCGACTGGGCGGGTGCTGTGGCCGAGGCCGCGCGTGAGGCCGACGGCGTCGCGCCGGTGCGCGGCCTGAGGCGGCTCCGCAGCCGGGTCTTCGGCATCCGCGTGGACGCGGCCGCGGCGGCGTACCCGTCCGCAGTCCGGGTCGCGGTCGCCCGCCTCGCGCGCGAGGTCGATCGCCCCGCGCTCGACGCGCGTGTCGTCCGCGACGGGGTGGGGTTCCGGATCGCGACCGAGCGTGCCGGCGTGCGCATCGACCGGCGTTCCGCGGCTGCGGCGGTCGTGGCGGCGCTCTCGTCGTTCGACCGCGGCACGGCGGTAGCGCTCCCGGTCCAACGCGTTCAGCCCGAGACGGCCGCAGCCGAGCTTGCCGACGCGGTGCGGCTGGCACGCCTGGCAGCGTCTGCGCCGGTGACGATTCGCGGCGGTGGCGCGCGCGTGGTCGTGCCGCGGGCCGAGATCGCCGGCCTGCTCCGCCTGCCGTCCGGTGGCGAGACGCGGGTCTCGTTCGGCGGGCCGAAAGCCGCTCGCCTCCTCGCCGGCCTCGCCCGCAGCGTGAACCGCCAGCCGCGCAACGCCCTGTTCGCGGTCTCGTCGGGCGCGATCGGCGTCGTCCCCGCGCTGGAGGGACGCGTCCTGGACGTCGCCGCCGCCCGTCGCGCGATCGAGCGGGCGATGCTCTCCGAGAGCTCGCGGCGCGCCGCGCTCGTCGTGCGGAAGAGCGAGCCGGACCGATCGACCGCCGACGCGAAGGCAATGGGGATCACCGGGGTCGTCGGGTCGTACACGACGACCTACGGGGGCACGGACGGACGCCTCCACAACGTCCAACTGGTCGCCGAGCTGATCGACGGCGCGCTCGTCGCACCGGGCGCCCGCTTCTCCTTCAACGAGACGACCGGCGAGCGCAACGAGGCGAAGGGGTTCGCCGAGGCGCCGGTGATCATCAACGGGGAGCTGCAGAACGGGATCGGCGGCGGTGTCTGCCAGGTCTCCACGACGCTCTTCAACGCGGTCTTCGAGGCGGGGCTCTCGATCGAGAGCCGCACGAACCACGCGCTCTTCATCAGCCATTACCCGCTCGGGCGCGACGCGACCGTCAACTACCCGGACATCGACCTCGTCTTCACGAACGACACCGACCGCTGGCTGCTCGTCCGGACCTTCGTCGGCGCCGGCTCGCTGACGGTGAACCTGTACGGCGCGCCGCAGAACCGGAAGGTGGAGTCGGAGACGGCGCCCCTCCGCGTCGACGGGAAGGTGCCGTGGAAGCGAATCGACGACGATACGCTGTTCAGAGGGCGAGAAGGTCGTCGAGCAGTTCGGCGCCCCACCGCGCTCGACGAGCGTGACGCGGCGCGTGTACGCGGCCGACGGCACCCTCATGTACGACACGACCTGGGGCTCCCGCTACGTCGGCGAGCCGACCGTTGTCCGCCTCGGCACGAAGCCGCGGCCGAAGCCGAAGATCGAGCCACCGGCCGTCGCGCCGCCGGCGAAGGCCAACACGAGCGGCAAGCCTGCCGCGACCCCCGCCGTGCCTAGCGCGTCGGCGTCGGCCCCTCGGCCCTGAGCACGTCCTCGACGAACCAGGCCGGAACCCTGATCGGCCGGCGCGTCCCGGCGTCGACAGTCGCGTGCGTCGTCCAGCCGGAAGCGATGCGGAGCCCCTCCCGCTCGACGACGTACTCGTACCGGAAGCGCGCGCCGCGGATGTCGGCGCACCGCACCCAGATCGTCAGCACGTCGTCGAACACGGCGGCGCGGTCGTACTCGACCTGCACCGCCGTCGTCAGCGCTTCGATCCCGCGCTCGCGGATCGCCCGGTAGCCGCCGGCGAACGCCGCGAGGTAGGCGACTCGCGCCTCCTCGAGCCACACGACGTACGAGGCGTGATGCGCGATCCCCTGCGCGTCCGTCTCGGCGAAGCGCACCCGGACGGTGTGGGGGAAGCGGTAGCCGTCGGCCATGGGGTGGGCCAGATATATCTCGCCCCTACGATGCGCGCCGTGGGAACCGAGGAGCTGGCGACCCTCGTCCGCGAGCGCGGCCCGCTCGTCGTGCTCACGGGGGCCGGGATGAGCACGGAGAGCGGCATCCCGGACTTCCGGTCGGCGCACGGGCTCTGGGCGGACGTCGACCCGTTCGAGGTCGCGTCGATCGAGGCCTTTCGCCGCGACCCCGTCCGCGTGTGGCGCTGGTACGGCCCGCGGATCGAGGGTCTCCTCGCCGCGGAGCCGAACGAGGGCCACGGGGCGCTTGCGGCGCTCGAGCGCGCCGGTCACGTGCGGGCGGTCGTGACGCAGAACATCGACACGCTGCACACGCGCGCGGGGAGCGCCGACGTGATCGAGGTCCACGGGTCGATCTCGCGCTTCGAGTGCCTCCGCTGCGCCGAGAGCGCAACGCTCGAGGCGGTCCTGGCCCAGCTCGAGGAGCGAGACGCACCCGAGTGCGTGGAGTGCGGCGCGATTCTCAAGCCCGGCGTCGTCATGTTCGGCGAGCTGCTCCCCGTCGCCGCACTCGCACGCGCGGAGGCTCTCTGTCGCGAGACGGGCGCGCTCCTCGTCGTCGGCTCCTCGCTCGAGGTCTGGCCCGTCGCCGGGCTGCCGGGCGAGACGCTGCGCACGGGTGGAGCGCTCGCGATCGTGAACCTCGAGACGACCCCGTACGACGACGATGCCGCGATCGTCGTCAGAGCCTCCGCGGCCCCGACGCTCGCCGCCGTCGCACGGGCGCTCGGTGTAGAGCGTTGACGGCGCGGGGACGTAGTATTGGCGGCATGGCGACGAACAAGACGACCGACGAGACGAAGAGGACGACCGACGAGGACGTCATCGCCCGGCTCGCCGGCAAGGGCGAGCAGGCGATCAACCGCCTCGCCGAGCTGCCGGGCGGCACGAAGGCGCTCTCGATGTTCAACGACCTGCGCACGCGCGTCGACGACCTCTCGAAGAAGGTCCGGGGGATCGACGACCTCGAGCGTCGGGTCGCGAAGCTCGAGAAGGAGCTCGCGACACTCCGGCGAGGGCAGAAGGCCCCGGCGCAGAATGCGCCGACGCGCAAGGCCGCGCCCTAGCCCGGGACGCGAAGCCGCAGCGCCTGCGGGACGATCTCGAAGCGTACCGGCGTCGTCCCCGGCTGCTCGCCGTCGAGCACGACCGGCAACGGCGACGGCGCATCGACACGCAACTCGCGCGCCCTGACGATCTCGACCTTGGCGTGCGAGACGTGTCGTCCGCGATAGATCTTGGGGAAGGTCGTCGCGAACTCGGCCTTGGAGAAGTCGCCGAGGAGGACGACATCGAGGCGGGCGTCGTCGGACGCCGCCTCGGGCGCGACCCACATGCCCCCCGCTGCATAGTCGCCGTTCATCGCCAGCGCCTCGAGCAACAGCGCCTGCCGTACGTCGCCGTCGATCTCGATCGTCATCTCGGCGGGCTGCCAGCGGCTGAAGACCGCGAGGGTCGCCCAGAAGAAGGAGACCCGGCCGCCGAGCGCCTTCGTCGTCGCATTCGCGCGCCGGGCGATCGCGCCGCTGATACCCGCCCCCGCGAAGTTCGCGAAGTACGCCTCCGCCTCGCCTTCGTCCGTCGTGTAGGTCGCGCGCCCGACGTCGATCGTCCGCGCCCGCCCGTCGCGGGCTACCTCGATCGCGTCATCGATGCCGTTCGGGATGCGCATGCTGCGGGCGAAGTCCTTCCCTGTCCCCAGGGGCAGGACGGCGAGCTCGGCGCGGTCGCCGAGGCCGGCCTTGAGCAGCCCGTCGACCACCTCGTGGACAGTGCCGTCGCCGCCGACGACGACCAGCCTCGTTGCGCCGGCGCGAACGGCGCCGGACGCGAGCTCGCCGAGATGGCCGGCCCGTTCGCTCTGCAGCGTGTCGCCCTCGAGCCCGGCCGCGGAGGCCTTTCGCGCGAGCTCGGGCCAGCGGCGTCCCGTCGAGCCGTTGGCCGACGCCGGGTTGACGAGGAAGGTCGTGGTCACGCGGCGACGGGCGCTACGCCGTGACGGTGGCGAGCGCGAGCTCGGTCATCTGGTCGACCGCGTTGCGCATCTCCTCGTCGGTGATCCGCACGAACTCGCCGTCGATGACGACGTCGGAGACGATGAGCATGCAGCCGGCCTGGAGCTTCCGCAGCGCGCCCAGCGTGAAGAGGACCGCCGCCTCCATCTCGACCGCCAGGATCCCCCGCTCGGACCAGCGGCCCGCCAGGCCGGCGTCGGGCTGGTAGAAGATGTCGCTCGAGACGATCGGGCCCACGCGAACGGGCTTCGCGAGCTGCTTCGCCTGGTGCACCGCCTCGTGGACGAGACCGAAGTCGGCGGTCGGCGCATGGGGCTCCCCGCCGACGTAGTGGGAGGCCGTCGCGTCGGCCGGCGTTGCCGACAGCGCGATGATCAGATCGCCCATCGTCAGGTCCGGCTGGAGGCCGCCGCACGTCCCGACGCGCATCAGCTTCTTGACCCCGAGCTGCGCGAGCTCCTCGATCACGATCGCCGCCGACGGGCAGCCCATCCCGCTCGCCTGCACCGAGACCGGCTTGCCCTCGAAGGTCCCGGTGAAGCCGAGCATCCCGCGCTCGGAGTTCCGCTGGACGACGTCCTCCATGAAGGTCTCTGCGATGTACTTCGCCCGCAACGGGTCGCCGGGCAGGAGGCAGGCCTCGGCGTAGTCACCCTGATTCGCTCGCACGTGGATTGGCATGGGCGAACCCTAGAGGCGAAGTTCGTGCAGCGTGGCTCGTACAGTGTGGCCGGCATGCGCCCGCGCCTCGTCGAGCCCACGACCGAGCAGATCCTCGGTTACTGCGCCGAGGAGCCGGTCGAGCGCGTGTTCCTCGAGGACGTGGCGCGACGCGGCCACGGCCGGTTCGCGGCGCTCGAGGGAAACGACGGCCGGCTCGCGGCGCTCTGCCACCTCGGTACCAACGTCGTGCCGTCCGGAGCCGGAAGCGGCGCCTTCGCCGAGCTCGCATCCCGGGCGAGCCCGCGGATGCTGATCGGGGAGCAGGCCGCCGTCACCGAGCTCTGGGAGGCCGGCCGCCGCAAGTTCCACCGTCCCCGGGAGGATCGGCCCGGCCAGCCGGTCTATGCAGCCACCGCTCCCCCCGAGCCCGGGGGGACCGGCCTGCGGGACGCGACGCACGCAGATCTCGACGTGCTCGTGCCGGCGTGCGCCCGCGCCCACCTCGAGGAGGTCGGCGTGGATCCTCTGCGCCGCGACCCGAACGGCTTCAGGTGGCGCACCCGGACCCAGATCGACGAGGGCCGCTCATGGCTCTGGGTGGAGAACGGGGTCATCCTCTTCAAGGCCGAGGCCTCGGCGTGGACGCCCGCCGCGATCCAGCTCCAGCAGGTGTGGGTCGACCCGCCCGCCCGCCGGAAGGGGAATGCGGAGCGCGCCCTCCGCGACCTGATCAGGCTGCTCCTCGAGCGCGCGCCGGCCGTGTGCCTCTTCGTGCGCTCGGAGAACGTCCCTGCGATCCGGCTCTACGAGCGGGTCGGCATGCGCCACGTGCTCGCCTACCGGAGCGTGCTCTTCTGAACCGCCTGCTGCTCGTCCGCCACGCCCATGCCCGCTCGAACGCCGACGATCGCGTCAGCTCCGCTCCGCCCGGCGAGGGGCTCTCGGACAGCGGCGTGGAGGAGGCGCTCGCGCTGCGCGAGGCGCTCGCGCACCTGCCGCTCGACCTCGGGGTCGCCTCACGCCTCGTCAGGACCCAGGAGACGCTCGAGCTGGCGCTGGGGACACGACCCGTGCCCCGCATCGTGCTTCCCGCGCTCGACGAGATCCGGTTCGGGGAGTACGAGGGAGGCCCGCTGGCGGCCTACCGGGAGTGGGCGTGGTCGAACGAGCCCGACGTCCTCTGCCCGGGAGGTGGGGAGAGCCGTGCCGCCGCCGCGGAGCGCCTCGCGGGTGCCCTCGACCAGCTCCTCGCTCGGCCGGAGGAGTCCGTGCTGGCCGTCTCGCACGCCCTTCCGATCAGGTACGTCCTCGACGCCGCCGACGGGACGTTCCCGACCGCCCGGATCACCCCGGTGCCGCACGCGACGGGCTTCACGCTCGACGGGGAGGCCGTCGAGCGGGCCGCCGAGGCGCTCCGCGTCTGGGCGACCTCGCCGCGGTTCGCCGACGGCCTCGGGTGAGGCCGGGCGCCGGTCGCCCGGTGCTGCACACTTTCGGTATGGAGCTTCGCGAGCGCGTCGAGGCGCACATCCGGTCGAACGAGCTGCTCCCGCCCGGCGGGGCGGTCACGTGCCTCGTCTCCGGGGGCGCGGACTCCACCTGCCTGTGGCACGTCCTGAGCGACCTCGGCCATCGCGTCCGGGCTGTGCACGTCCATCACGGCCTCCGCGGCGCCGACGCCGACGCCGACGCCGCGCACTGCGTCGAGCGCCTGGAGGCGGAGGTCGTCCACGCACCGCCTGCCGCGACCGAGGCCGAGCTCCGCGCGCTCCGCTACGGGCTGACGGCGCGCTTCGGCCTGCGGGCGACGGGCCACACGGCGTCCGACCAGGTCGAGACCGTCCTCCTCCGAATCGTGTCGAGCGGCTCGACGCGCGGGATCCGCGCCCGGCGCGCGGACGGCGTCGTGCGGCCGCTGCTCCCGCTCTGGCGCGAGGAGACCGAGGCGTACTGCGCCTCGCTCGGGCTGGAGTGGCGCACGGACGCGTCGAACGCCACGACGAAGCGAGGCCTGCTCCGGGAGCAGATCCTGCCGTTGCTCGAGGAGCTCGACCCCCGTGCGCGGGCGAACCTCCTCGCGCTCGGCGCGGACACGCCTCGCCTGCCCCGGAAGCTCGAGGCCTCCCTCGTCGAGCTGCTCACCTCGACGGAGGGAACGCGCCGGGCCGACCTGGGAGGCGGTATGCGCGCCGTGCGCGCCTACGACACGCTCCGGCTCGAGGGTGCCGTCAGCTGGGGGCCGTGGCGGCTCTCGAGCGATCGGCCGGGCCTCGTCGTCCGGGGGCGGCGGCCGGGCGATCGGCTCGCGGGCCGCTCGCGGAAGGTGCAGGATGTGCTCGTGGACGCGAAGGTGCCTCGCCCCGACCGCGACGCGTGGCCACTCGTCGCGACGGAGGACGGCGCGGTGGTCGCGGTTGCCGGGCTCGCCGAGGCGCCGGGCTGGGAAGGCGTCGTCCACGTGACCCGGGAGGAGCCGTGACCGCCCTGCACTCGGACGTCGGGGAGGTGCTGATCGACGAGGAGACCCTCCGGAACCGGGTCGTCGAGCTCGGCGTCGAGATCTCCGAGGACTACGAGGGCCGCGACCTCCTGCTCGTCGGCGTGCTGAAGGGCGCGATCTTCTTCATCTCCGACCTGATGCGGGAGCTCGTCGTGCCGTGCGAGGTGGATTTCATGGCGATCTCGAGCTACGGCGCCGCGACCGACTCCTCCGGCGTCGTCCGGATCCTCAAGGACCTCGAGATCAACATCACCGGGCGCGACGTCCTCGTCGTCGAGGACATCATCGACTCCGGGCTGACGCTCTCCTACCTGCGCCGGACGCTCGGCGCCCGCAAGCCGGAGTCGCTCGAGATCTGCGCCCTGCTCACGAAGCCGGAGCGCCGCGAGGTCGAGGTGCCCGTGCGGTACGTCGGGTTCGAGATCCCGAATCGCTTCGTGATCGGCTACGGCCTCGATTTCGCGGAGCGCTACCGGAACCTCCCGTACATCGGCGTCCTGCACCCCGACTTGGTCCCGGCAGGCCACTGAGCACCTGCACACGGGCATTTTTCGCCGGTTAAGCCCCCCTTGGGGCACCTGGATCCGGACGGGCACACTGCTACGCTCCGAGACACGTGAATCGCTTTTTCCGTAGCGCGCTCTTCCCGCTCGTCGTGATCGTCCTGCTCGTCTACCTGGCGAGCCAGACGCTCATGCCGCGGCGCGGCGGCGACGAGAAGCTCACCTACTCGCAGCTGATCGACGCGACGCGGAAGGGCGACGTCAGCGAGGTCACCTTCTCGCCGAACCGCCAGTCGATCTCGGCCGTCCTCGACTCGGGACGGAAGGTGAAGGTCAACTACCCGACCCCGCAGTCGGCAACCGAGTACCAGAACGTCCTGGAGGCGAACAACGTCAGGTTCGACTCGAAGGGCACCGGGACGAGCGCCTGGTGGGCGCTCCTCACCGGCTTCCTGCCGTTCCTGCTCCTGATCGGGTTCTGGATCTTCCTCATGAACCAGATGCAGGGCGGCGGCTCGAAGGTGATGAGCTTCGGCAAGAGCCGCGCCAAGCGGATGTCGCCGGACTCGCCGAAGGTGACGTACAAGGACGTCGCAGGCGCCGACGAGGCGGTCGAGGAGCTCCAGGAGATCAAGGAGTTCCTCGAGAACCCGAAGAAGTTCCAGGCCCTCGGTGCCCGCATCCCGAAGGGCGTCCTGCTCTACGGCCCGCCCGGCACCGGTAAGACGCTGCTGGCCCGGGCCACGGCCGGCGAGGCGGGCGTGCCGTTCTTCTCGATCTCGGGCTCCGACTTCGTCGAGATGTTCGTCGGCGTCGGCGCTTCGCGCGTCCGCGACCTCTTCGAGCAGGCGAAGCAGGCGAGCCCGTGCATCATCTTCATCGACGAGATCGACGCCGTCGGCCGCCATCGCGGCGCCGGCCTGGGCGGCGGTCACGACGAGCGCGAGCAGACGCTGAACCAGCTCCTCGTCGAGATGGACGGGTTCGAGCTGAAGGACAACATCATCCTCATCGCGGCCACGAACCGGCCGGACATCCTCGACCCCGCCCTGCTGCGCCCGGGCCGCTTCGACCGCCAGATCGTCGTCGACCGGCCCGACCGGAAGGGCCGGATGCAGATCCTCGAGGTGCACGCGAAGGGCAAGCCGATCGACAAGGAGATCGACCTCGACGTGCTCGCCGCCTCGACGCCCGGCTTCACCGGTGCCGACCTCGCGAACGTCATAAACGAGGCCGCCCTGCTCGCCGCCCGACGCGGCGAGAAGACGATCGGCCAGCACGAGCTCGAGGAAGGGATCATGCGCGTGATCGCCGGCCCCGAGAAGAAGTCGCGCCTCTTCTCGGAGAAGGAGCGGAAGATCACCGCCTACCACGAGATGGGGCACGCCCTCGTCGGCTACTACCTCGAGAACACCGACGAGGTGCACAAGATCTCGATCGTCAGTCGCGGCCAGGCGCTCGGCTACACGATCTCGCTGCCGGCCGAGGATCGCTACCTGACGACCAAGAGCACGCTGATGGACCAGATGGCGATGACGCTCGGCGGTCGCGCGGCCGAGGAGCTCGTCTTCAACGAGGTCACGACGGGCGCCGCGAACGACATCGAGCGGATCACCTCGACGGCGAAGCAGATGATCATGCGCTTCGGGATGAGCGAGAAGCTCGGCCCGCGCGTCCTCGGGCGGAACCACGACATGCCGTTCCTCGGCCGTGAGATGGGCGCCGAGCCGGACTACTCGGAGGAGATCGCGAAGGAGATCGACGACGAGATCCGCCGCGTCATCGAGGAGGCGCACGACAAGGCGCGAAACGTGCTGCGGGAGCACATGGACGAGCTCCACCAGCTCTCGGCGCTCCTGATCGAGCGCGAGACGATCGACAAGAACCAGTTCGAGCGCCTGCTCCAGGGCGAGTCCGAGGAGTCGGTCTTCGCCGAGGAGACGCCGGCTGCGGCCGAGGAGCCCGAGCCGGAGCCCGAGAAGAAGCCGGCGCTGCGGCCCTCGCCCCGCCCGCTTCCCGGCGCCGCGATGCAGCCGCCGCCCGACCCCGCCGCTTCCTGACGCCGCGCGCCTAGCTCCCGGCGGCCGGTCTCCGCGCGAGCCGCCGCACGACGAGCAACGCTGCGAGGGCGCACGCGGCGCCCACCGCCTCCACGGCGAGCCCCTCGACGCGTGCGAGATCGACGATCGCGAGCAGTCCCCAGACGAGGAGCAGTGCGCCCGCGCCGGCAGCCGCGATCCACGTCGGGCGCCGCCACTCGCCTCCGGGCTCGTCGCGGGTCGTCGACCAGAGCTCGTGCGCCCAGCCGACGAGCTCGCCAACGACGAGGAGGCACGCCGCGACGCCCGCCACGCGGACGTCGAGCGGCGGCTCGTCGACGCCGAGGAGGAGCGCATACCCGGCGCCGGACATCGCAAGCGCGAGGACGAGCAGCGCCGGCCAGACGACGGCGGCTGCGGCGAGAATCGCGCCCGTGACGCCGAGAATCAGCACCGGCGCCGCCGCGTCGTCCGAGGCGACGAGCGCCAGCCAGACGGCCAGCCCGAGCGCCACGGCGACGGCGACGGCACCTGCGGCTACCGCCTCGCGAGGCGGGCGTGACGCCGGTATGCCCTCACCCCCTCGAGCGCTGCCTCGACGGTGGTCTCGTCATCGAGCGTCGCCACGGCGACCCCCAGCCGCTCGAAGCGGGCCCGCAGCTCAGCGCGCTGCAGCCGCCATAGGCGCGTCGCGACGACGTCGGCCGGATCGGTCGACGGGACGACGTACGGATCGGGCGACACCTCGAGCACGACCAGGTCGTGCCCGCGCCCGCGAAGGTCGACGAGCGCCGAGACGGTGCGCTCGTCGAGGAGCGGCGTCAGCGCGACCACGAGCGCACCGGGTGGCAGCGTGCGCGCGGGGATCACGTTGACGTCCTTCCAGGCATAGCTGAACTCGACGCCCGTCTCGAGCAGCGCGTCGACGAGGCGGTAGCGCTGGACGAGCCCGCTGCCGGGCTGGAGCCACCGGAGGATGCCGCCGAACGCGACGAGCCCGACGCGATCGCGGCGCTCGAGGAAGCCGGTGATGAGCGTCGCGGCCACGCGCACGGCGTGCTCGAACGTCCCCTCGTCGCTCGCGCGCGCCTCGGCGAAGCTGTCGAGGAAGATCACGACGTCCGCGTTCCGCTCGGGATGGCGCTCGTTCACGACGAGGTTGCCGCGGCGCGCAGTGGCCCGCCAGTTGACCGAGCGCACACGGTCGCCGGGCACGAACGGCCGCGTGTCGGCGAACTCGAGCCCCTCCGCGCGAATTGGCGCTACCACGCTCCCCGTCGTCGCCTGCGTCTTCGCCGGCGCGAGAAGGCGTCGGAGCCGCTCCGGCGTGGGGTAGATGCGCAGCGGGCGGCGGCGGTCGACACGCCCCTCGTACCGGACGAGACCGACTCGGTCGCTGGCGCGGAGCCAGACCTCGCCGACCTCCGCGGACGTCCAGCGCACGCAGCGCAGGCGGACCGGCAGCTCGCGCTCCTCGCCCGCGCGGAGGTGGACCGCGACGGGGTTGCTGCCCCCGGCGAGCGCGAGCCCGTCGGGCAACGTCAGGCCGACCTCGAGTCGATCGACCGCCGCGTCGGCCCGCACGGTCACGATCGCGTCGAGCTCGTCCCCCTCGAGCGCTCGCTCGCGATCGATGTCCACCCACGCCCGGAGAGCGGGGGCGGGCATGCGGACTCCGAGCGCGACGAGCAGGGCGAACGGCCCGGCGAGGACGGCGAGCTCGGGACGCCGGAGTGCGAGCGCCGCGACGAACGCCGCAGCTGCGAGCGCCGCATAGGCGCCGAGCCGCGCGTCCGCCGACCGGGTCACACGCGCTCGGTGCTCGGCGTCCGGACCTGGTCGAGGACCTCGCGCACGACGTCCTCGCCCGTGCGGCGCTGCACCCAGAGCTCGGGGCGGAGGACGAGGCGGTGGGAGAGCGCGGGCACCGCTGCGCTCTTGACGTCGTCCGGCGTGACGAAGTCGCGCCCGGCGAGCGCCGCCCGACACCGGGAGAGCTTGAGCAGCGCGAGCGAGCCGCGTGGACTGGAGCCCACGGAGACGCTCGGGCTCTCGCGCGTCGCAGCGACGAGGTCGACGATGTACCGGCCGACGCTCTCGTCGACGTGGACGTCCTCGACGGCGCGCTGCATCTCGAGCAGGATCTCCCGGTCGACCACCTCGCGGAGCTCGACCTCGTCGACGCGTCGCACGAGCCGCCGCTCGAGCATCTCCCACTCGTCGTCGGCCGACGGGTAGCCGAATCCCGTCCGCAGCACGAAGCGGTCGAGCTGCGCCTCCGGCAGCGGGTACGTCCCCTCGTACTCGATGGGGTTCTGCGTCGCCAGCACGAGGAACGGCGGCTCGAGCAGGTGCGTGGTCCCGTCGACCGACACCTGGCGCTCCTGCATCGCCTCGAGCAGCGCCGCCTGGGTCTTGGGCGGGGCGCGGTTGATCTCGTCGGCGAGAAGGAGGTTGGAGAAGACAGGTCCCGGGCGGAACTCGAACTCGAGCGAGCGCTGGTTCCAGATCGACGAGCCCGTGACGTCCGTCGGGAGCAGATCGGGCGTGAACTGGACGCGCGCGAACCCCAGGCCGGTGACCGTCGCGAACGCCCGGGCGGTCAGCGTCTTTGCGAGCCCGGGGACGTCCTCGAGCAGCACGTGCCCGTCCGCCAGGAGGCCCGCGAGCACGAGCTCGAGCCGGTCGCGCTTGCCGACGACCGCACGCTCGACCTCGTCGAGCACGACCGCCGCGCGGGCGGCGAGCTCGCTCAGCCCCATGCGAGCCGCTCCAGGTCGTCCACGGCGCGCTCAATCGTCTCGATCGGCATCCCGGACGCGGTCCTGTCCTCGGGCGCAGGGCGGTCGGGGCGAACGAGCTCCCAGACGGTCGGGCCGACGAGCATTTCCGCATGCTCGGGCGCGCGCTCGAGGTCCACGCCTCGACGGAAGAGCAGCCCCGAGGCGATCGACCGGAGCGATGGTCGCAGCCGGTAGTGGACGTCGAACGCCGTGCCGGTCGCGAGGGTGACCTCGCGCTCGAGGCGGTCGAGGGAGGCCGGCCGGGCTCGCGTGCGTCCCGCCGGTGCGAATGCCGAGTCGAAGGCGGAGACGCGGCGAGGAACGGCGCGGTGCAGCGCTCCGAGTGCGGCGCCGAGTGCGATGGCGAGGACGACGACGAGCCAGACGTGACCGACGACCGAGGCCCGGCCCGGGACGAGCACGAGCACGATGCCGGCCCATGCGCTGACGGCGAGCACTGCCGCGACGGCGCGGTCGATCCGCTTCACGCGAATGCCTCGGCGAGCTGGCCTCGCGGGCGGCCTCTGCCGCCGCCAGCTCCTGCTGCACCTGCTCGAGCGTCTCGATCGCCTCGTCCTTCATCGCGGGACGCACATCGTGCACCGAGAACCGCGCCCATGCGAACAGCGCCGTCAGGCGGCCGGCCGCCCGGGGCGACAGCGCGACCTCGTCGAGAACGCGTTCGAGGTACTCCTCGGGCGCCTCGGCGTCACGACGCGAGAGCCCGGCGGCGGCGAGGGCGCGCTCCATCCGCGCGTACGCGGCGATCACCGCGCGTCGTGGATCGCTCTCTGCCCGCAGGTCGTCGAGCGTCTCGCCGAGCACGTCGGAGAGCGCCTCCGCGGGCGTCTGGGCGGCGGCCGGGCTCGCCGCCCGCCTCCGGCGGGCCGACAGCCACATCGCGAGCCCTGCGACCGCGAGGAGCGTCAGCACCGCGACGACCGGCCACACTGCGAACTCCGGCTCGTAGCGCGTCGCGTCGGAGCCGTTCCCACGCGATCCCGCCCCGCGATTCTGGAAGGGAAGGCGGAGCCCGCCGTTGTCGCCCCGGGCCCCGGCGACGGCGCGGACGATCAGCGCGAGGAGCACGAGGGAGAGCGTGAACGACACGATCGACTGGAGGGCGCTCCGCCGCTTTGGAGCGCCGGTCGTCGGGTCGTAGCGGCGGAAGAAGGACAACGCGATCGCGACGAAAACGGTGCAGACGACCATGAGGACGAGAAAGAGGCTGAACGCCGTGTCGACGAAGCCCTCCGAGGGCCGCCGGGCGCTCCCGCCGGCGCCGGTGGGGACGGAGCCCGTGGAGGCGACGGCGACGATCCCGACGAGCACGACCACGGCGGCGCCGATCGCGAGCGTGCGCGCGGTCGACCCGCCCCGCCGCGGCGCGTTACCGTCCATGCCCGATGAGACGAACGACCCACACGGAACGTTGGCCCCGCCCGACGGTCGTCGGGATCGTCAACGTCACCCCTGACAGCTTCTCGGACGGGGGTGCGTACGCGTCCGCGGAGGACGCGGCCGAGGCCGCGGAACGGATGCTCGCCGAGGGCGCCGCGATCGTCGACGTGGGGGGCGAGTCGACGAGGCCGGGCGCCGACCCCGTCAGCGTCGACGAGGAGCTGGGTCGCGTGCTTCCCGTGCTCGAGCGGCTGGTAGGGCGGCCGCGTCTCGATCGACACGTCACGGGCCGAGGTCGCGCGGCAGGGCACTCGCGCTCGGCGCCGAGCTCGTCAACGACGTGACGGCGCTCCGCCGCGACCCGGAGCTCGCGGGCGTCGTCGCCGACTCCGGGGGCCTCCCTGTGCCTCGTGCACATGCAGGGGGAGCCTCGCACGATGCAGGAGGCTCCGCGTTACGACGATGTTGTAGTCGGAGGTCTCCTCGTTCCTCGAGGAACGCCTCTCGCACGCCGTCGAGGCTGGCATCGACGAGGAGCGGATCTGCCTCGATCCCGGGTTCGGGTTCGGCAAGACGCCGGAGCAGAATCTCGTGCTCCTGCGCCGGATCGACGAGCTCGTGGTGCTGGGTCGGCCGGTGATGGTCGGGATCTCGCGGAAGTGGACGCTCGCGCGGATCGCCCTTGGCCCCGACGCGCGGGTGGGCACGGACGCCGCCTCCGTGGGAGCGGCCGTCGCGGCGTTCGATCGTGGCGCGACGCTGTTCCGCGTGCACGATGTCCGCTCGCACGTCGAGGCGCTCGCCGTGGCGGCGGCGGTCGAGCGGGGGGCGGTGGAGCGATGACCATCGAGCTTCACGGAATCGAGCTCCACGGGCACCACGGCGTGCTCGACGACGAGCGCCGCGAGGGGCAGCGCTTCCTCGTCGACCTCGA
>CAVTFU010000012.1:0-426154 GCA_963734045.1 uncultured Actinomycetes bacterium
TTCCGACGACGGTAGACGGGCTGGACGGGCCGTCCCTCGAGGAAGCCGTCAACGCCGCCGTCAATCGCGGCCGCGTACACCGCGAGCGCCTCGTCCAGAATCTCGAGCGTTCGATCGAGATCAGCCTCGTCGTGCGAGTAGCTCACGACGAAGGACGGCGCGAGGAGACCGCGCCTCAAAGTCTCCTGGAGGAAGAGCGTCCGGAACGGCTGCGATGGCTTGCCCTCGGTGTCGTTGGTCCCGAAGAACAGGCACGCCGGATGGCCGAACACCGTGAAGTGATCCGTCAGGCCATGTGCTGCGGCCAGCGCCTGCACGTCCGAGCGCAACCGCTCACCCCGATCCCGGAGAGTCTCGATCACGGGCTCGGTGCGATAGATCTCCATCGACGCGATCGACGCAGCGAGGGCGACATGCTCCGCACCGTGGGTGGTCGAAAGAAGGAATACGCGCTCATCGTCATGCCGCAATCCACCGCGCTCCATGATCTCCCGGCGTCCCGCCAGCGCGGACGACCAAAGCCGTTTGAGAGGGCCTTTCCCCAACGTGGAGAGGTCGGGCACGACGTCGTGGACTGGCTGAGCCCCGTCTCATGCCAGCGAAAGCCGGTGATCTTCTCGTCGAAGATCAGGACCCCCCATCGTCGCGATAGACGGTTCCGGAGCCGGGCAGGAAGCCTGGCTGGGGCTCGGGGCCGTCGCCGGCTCGAGAACGACGCACGCGATGCGACCCGGATGCGCGCGAACAGCGCTCCAGGGTCGAGTCGTTGAAGCGGAAGCCACTTGTGCTCGCGGTGCCAGGCGGAACACCCGCCGGAAGAGGCGGGTATGACCATCGCCCAGTCGTCAGTGGAGAAGAACGGATGGTCCGCACAGACGCCACGAGGTCGCGGCCGGTCTACGCCCGGGCAAGCCTGACCGCGGCCGTCTTGGCGGTCGAGCCGTTCTTGGCGAATTTGACCATGTCGGCGCCGTCGCAGAGTCCAGGAGGCGCCTCGGCCGCCTCGAGCTCCAGCCGGAGGGCCGGACGAAGTTGGTCCCACGGCCGCAGCGCTTGCCCGCCGCCTCGATAACGCAGGGCACAGCGTGCCCGAGGGAAACGGCGCGCAGACCCACGCCGTACTCGATGTACTCCATGCCGTGGACAATCCCAGACCCGACAACCAGCCCCTCCACCGGCGCTAGCCCTCGGGATACTGGTCGTCGCCCTTCGCGTAGGTATGCGACCCACCAGGGAGGCTGGCGTGCAGTCGTTCGTCGTACTCCGGCGAGCGTGAGAGGTTCATCCGGTGGCCTTGTCCGATTGTTTGCGCCGACGAGCTAGTGGAGTGCGGCCTGCCGATCGCGACCGCCTCGATCCGGCTCGATCTCACTGTACTCGCGGATCTGCGCGTCCGCGATGGTGCGAACGTCTGCCCCGTGGCTGTAGCCGCGGTACCAATCGACGAGCCACTCCAGCGCTGTCCATATTGGCAATCGCGGCTGCCACCCGAGTCGAGCGTGGGCCTTGCTCGCGTCGAGCTTCAAGAAGGTCGACTCGTACGGGTGGTTCCCGGGTTGGAGCTGCCATGCCGATGTCGTGCCCCAGAGTGCCGTGATGCGTTCGACAATCCAGCCGACGGGCTTGGCGTCATCCGCAGCGGGACCGAAGTTCCACGCCTCCGCGAAGTCGGCCGCCTTGGGTACAAGGCTCTCCGCGAAGACACAAGTAGCCGCAGGAGCGGCTCGAGAACGTGTTGCCAAGGACGGGTAGCGGCCGGTGACCGGATCTGTGGGGGCCTCGTTCGCGATGAGCGCACGCATAACGTCCGGCAGCAGCCGATCGGCCGACCAGTCGCCGCCGCCGATGACGTTGCCGGCTCGCGCGGTCGCGATCGCCACGCCTCCCTCGGCAGAGAAGAACGAATGGCGGAGCGAGCTGGTCATGATCTCGACGCATGCCTTGCTGCTCGAATACGGGTCATGGCCGCCAAGTCGCTCGTGCTCCCGGTACCCCCAGTACCATTCCCGGTTCTCGAACACTTGTCGCTGGTAACGATCACGACTGCGCGAGCGGCTGATTCCGTCTTGATAGCCATCAGGACGTTGAGTGCGCCGAGCACGTTGGTCGTATACGTGTCGACCGGGTCGTCGAAGCTCTGCCGGACCAGCGACTGAGACGCCAGGTGGAGCACGATCTCCGGCTCGTGGTCTCGCAGAGCCTGCCGAACGTCCTCTGCGCTGCGGGTATCGCCTTCGCGCGAGCTCATGCCCGTCGCCACGCGCGCATCAGCGAACATGCTTGGCTCGGTCGGGGGCGGCAGCGCAAAGCCGAGCACATCCGCGCCTAGTGCCTGGAGCCATAGGCTCAGCCAGCTTCCCTTGAAACCCGTGTGACCGGTGACGAGAACCCGCTTCCCGCGCCAGAACTGCGGATCGGGCACCCGCGCTGATTGTTGCGGGCGCTCGAGATGTGGGGAGCTCATCGGCGCCCGATCCTAGCACCGGCGTTCGAGCGTCTGATGTTAGCGGGGTTCCGGTCGTGCGAGGACATGGCTAGAGTGAAGCCTGTCGACGGCATCGGAGGTACCAAGCATGTTGAGGGGTGATTTGAGCTGAAAGTCGTGCTGTTCTGCGGGGGCCTCGGGCTTCGTATGAGAGAAGCATCGGAGCGGGTCCCAAAGCCGATGGTCCCGGTCGGAAATCGTCCCGATTCTCTGGCATGTCATGAAGTACTTCGCGCACTACGGGCACAAGGACTTCATCCTTTGTCTGGGGCACAAGGCCGACGTCATCAAGCAGTTCTTCCTCGAGTACAACGAGGCGCTCTCTAACGACTTCGTGCTGAACGGTCAGGGCGAGGTCGAGCTTCTCGACCGATATCCACGACTGGCGGGTCACGTTCGTCGACACCGGCCTCAAAGCGAATGTCGGGGAGCGCCTCGCTGCCGTAAGGGAGCACCTCGCGGGGGAAGAGCTCTTCCTCGCCAACTACGGGGACGTGCTTACGGACGCGCCGCTACCCGACATGATCGCGGGACTCGAGGCGTCGACATGCGTCGCGAGTGTCCTCAGCGTTCGGCCGAGCTACACGTTTCACGTCGTTGCGCTCGGCCAGGATCGTCAGGTCACGGGAATCCAGGATGTCGCCCAGGCGGACATGTGGATCAACGGCGGGTACTTCGTGCTGCGTCCTGAGATCTTCGATCACATCGGACCGGGCGAGGACCTGGTCGTCGAGCCGTTCAAGAAGCTCATTGCCGAAGACAAGCTCCTTGCGTATCCCTACGAGGGGTTCTGGGCGCCGATGGACACGCTGAAGGACAAGCACATCCTCGAGGCGCTCATCAGCACCGGAGACGCTCCCTGGCGGGTCTGGGAGGACGGCGCTGGAAGCGCGGTCCGCGGATCCGAGAATGAGCTAGAGCAGTTCATCGCACGAGAACTCATCGAATGATCGACGCGGTCCTGCGGCGCGGCGAGGGTGAGGCGCTCTCGGTGCTCGCGCTCGGAGCTCACAGCGACGATCTCGAGATCGGGTGCGGGGGAACGCTTCTCGAGCTGACTCGTAGCAGAGCCGTCGACGTGACGTGGGTAGTACTTGCCGCGCGCGCCGAGCGGTCGGTCGAGGCGGAACACAGCGCGAGGTCTCTGCTCGAAGACGCGCAGTCCGTGGAAATCATCCTCGAGGATTTCGAGGACTCTTTCTTCCCGCACCATCTAGCCGACCTGAAGCGTCGATTCGAGCAGCTCAAGGAAGCGGTGAGTCCCGAGCTCGTGTTCACACACACGCGGGACGACCTTCATCAGGATCACCGTATCGTCTGCGAGCTCGCGTGGAACACGTTTCGGGACCATTTGATCTTCGAGTACGAGATCCCGAAGTACGACGGTGACCTCGGGCGACCGAACACGTTCGTGCATCTGAGCACCGCAGTGGCCGAGCGGAAGATCGCGCACCTGCTGAAGCACTTTCCGAGCCAGTCCGGCAAGCAGTGGTTCACACCGGAGCTGTTTCGTTCGCTGCTTCGGATTCGTGGGATGGAATCGAACGCCCCGTCGGGTCTCGCCGAGGCGTTCCACGCGCGCAAGCTCGTCATCGGGTCGGAATGAACTTCCAGCGCACCGACATCGTCGACGCGTACGTCGTGGAGCCTGAGCCTTTCGAGGACGATCGAGGACGCTTCGCACGCGTCTGGTGTGCTCGCGAGTTCCGTGAGCAGGGCATCGACGTCACCTGGGTTCAGGGAAACGCGGCCGAGAGCGCGCATGTCGGAACGCTGCGCGGCCTCCACTACCAGCTCGCGCCAGCGGCGGAGCAGAAGCTCGTCCGCTGCACCTCCGGATCGTTGTACGACGTCGTCGTCGACACGCGGCCGACCTCGGAGTCGTTCCGAAAGTGGTTCGGAGTGGTTCTGTCCGCTGAGAACCTCCACTCAATGTTCATTCCGGCCGGGTGCGCGCACGGGTACTTGACCCTGGAGCCGAACTCCGCGATTGCTTACCTCACGTCGGCCTTCTACGCACCCGAACTGGAGCGCGGCGTCAACTATCTGGACCCGACTCTCGGCATCTCGTGGCCCATCCCGATCGCTGTCGTCTCGGACCGAGATCGTGCGTGGCCCCTGCTCCCGCCCGCAGGTGGCGTAGCGTGATCATCGTCGACCGTGCACTTGCGGCACGCGCGGAAGCGCAACAACCCGTCCGAGTCGCGATCGTCGGCGGGGGATTCATGGGAGGGCTGGTCGCGGAACAGATCGGTCACGCCGTCGACGGGATGGAAGTCGTCGCCGTCGCGAGTCGCAAGCTCGACGATGCGGAACGGACGCTCGCGCGCGCCGGACGGAGCGAGATCGAGCACGCGAGCTCGACAGAGGAAGTCGACACTGCGCTGGCCAGTGGCCGCAGTGTTGCGTCGACAGACCCGGTCGAGACGATCCGGGCCAGCGCCGTGGATGTCGTCTTCGAAGCGACGGGTGATGTCGACTGCGGGGCAACCGTCGCGGAAGCGGCGATCGCCGCTGGAAAGCATGTCGTTCTCGCCAACGCGGATGCAGACGCGACGGTCGGGCCGATCCTGAAGGTCCGGGCCGACCGAGCAGGTGTGATCGTCACCGGTATCGACGGCGACGAGCCGGCCGTCGCGATGAATCTCGCCCGTTATGTCCGGGCGATCGGACTCACGCCGGTTCTCGCCGGGAACATGAAGGGGTTCTACGACCCGCATCGCAACCCCGACACGCAGCGCGCGTTCGCAGATTCGGTCGGTCAGGGACCGAGGATGATCACGTCGTTTGCCGACGGGACAAAGCTCTCGATCGAATGCACACTTCTCGCGAATGCAACGGGGCTCGGAGTCCAACGCCGGGGGATGGTCGGATATGAAATCCCCCACATCAGCGAGCTTCTTGCAGAGCTCGATCCAGCGGCGTTATCGCAGCGCGGTGCGGTCGACTTCACGCTCGGGGCTCAGCCCGGTACCGGTGCCTTCGTGGTCGGGTACGGAGAACCCCGAGACGGCGGCGCATCAATGCGGTACTTCAAGATGGGGGATGGGCCCCTCTACCTCTTTTACCAGCCTTTCCACCTCCCACACGTCGAGGCGCCGCTGACGGTCGCCCGGGCAGCGCTTCTCGCGGACGCGGCAGTCACCCCGCTGGGAGGGCCTGTCTGCGAAGTCGCGGCCATGGCGAAACGCGACCTGAAATCGGACGACGTCCTCGATGGGATCGGAGGATTCGACGGCTACGGGATGATCGACAACGTCGCGAAGACACGCTCCGAGGGGCTCCTTCCGATCGGTCTCTCACAGGGATGTCGGCTCCTTCGGGACGTCGGTCGCGACGAGCCGCTCCGTCTCGTCGATGTCGAGCCGCGCTGGGATCTCGTGGCTTGGCGTCTCTACCGCGAGCAGCTCGCCCACTTCGGTCTCCCCGAGTAACGCGCCGCCGTTCGGCAGGCGACCGGACCGTCACCTGTCGGCCGGCCAGTAGGCTCTCGGGTCGATGCGGAGGGTCGTGATCACGGGGCTCGGCGCGGTCACACCGATCGGGCTCGATGCGCAGTCGACGTGGGAGTCCGCTCTCGCCGGGAGGAGCGGGATCGGCTGGATCGAGGCCTTCGATGCGTCGGAGTACCCGGTTCGAATTGCGGCCGAGGTGCGTGGATTCGAGATCGGCGACCTCGTTCCCGGCAAGGAGGCACGGCGGATGGATCGCAATGTCCTGCTCGCCGTGGCCGCTGCGCACGAGGCCTGGGACGACGCAGGGTTGGTAGACGCCGATCCAACGCGGGTCGGCGTCCTCGTCGGCTCGGCGATCGGCGGGATCGCGACGATCGCCGAGCAGCACCAGATGTTCGTCGAACGGGGCTTCGACCGTGTGTCGCCCTTCTTCATCCCGTCAGTGCTCGTCGACACTGCGAGCGGCCAGATCGCAATCCAGCTCGGGCTCCGCGGACAGAACTTCGCACCCGTCTCCGCATGTGCGACGGGCTCGACCGCGATCGGCGAGGCCGCGGCGGCGATCCGACGTGGCCAGGCCGACGTCGTGCTGGCGGGTGGTACCGAAGCGCCGATCATGCCGCTGATCCTGGCGGGCTTCTGCGCGATGCGCGGCCTCGTTGCGGAGGAGGTCGACCCGACCCTCGCGTCGCGACCGTTCGATGCGACGCGGGCCGGGTTCGTGATGGGCGAGGGAGCCTGTATCCTCGTGCTCGAGGAACTCGAGTCAGCGCGTGCCCGAGGGGCCACAATCTATGCGGAGATCCTCGGGTACGGCGCCTCGAACGATGCGCACCATCTCGCCCAGCCCGAGCCCGAGGCAACTGGCGTAGCGACGATGATTGCGACGGCCTTGGCGGCAGCGAATGTCGCGCCTGAGCGCGTCGGGTATGTCAACGCACACGGCACCTCAACGCCACTGGGCGATCTCGCCGAGACGCGGGCGCTGAAGCAGGTCTTCGGCGCCCATGCGTACCGTCTGGCGGTGTCGTCCACGAAATCGGTGACGGGGCACTGCTTCGGTGCTGCCGGAGCGGTGGAGGCGATGATATGCGCGCTCGCGCTACACGAGGGTGTGGTGCCGCCGACGATCAACTACCGCACGCCCGATCCCGAATGCGACCTTGACTACGTCCCGAACGAGGCGCGTCGCGTCGAGGTCGACGTCGCGCTCTCGAACGCAATGGGCCTCGGCGGCCACAACGCGTGCGTGTTGTTGGGCCGCGCTGATCGCTGATCCTCTGACGTCGTCACTGTAGGGCACGACGCTCGTGAGGGGTGGCGCCGCTCGCGAACCCTCAAGCCGCGCCAATTGCGATGTGCCTACTTCTCGCGTGTGACATCGACGAGCGACAGGACGACCGCATGCGCGAGCGCGAGCACGTCAGCCGAAGGCGGATAGTGCCGGTTCGGGTACGCCACCACGCGCATCCCGGCCGCGTGCGCTGCGCGGATCCCGCTCGCGGAGTCCTCGACGGCCATGCATCGCGCCGGCTCCACGCCGAGCCGCCTGGCCGCCTCGAGGTAGACGTCCGGCGCGGGCTTGCCGCGCGCGACCTCCTCGGACGAGACCGTCACCTCGAAGCTGTCCGTGACCTCGAGCCGGGCGAGGACGGCGTCGATCAGCTCGCGGTTCGACGACGAGGCGACCGCGAGGCGGAGCCCCTTCGCCTCCAGCCGGCGAACGGCGTCGACGGCGCCCGGCACGACCGGGAGCGTCGACCTCGTAGCGCGCGAGCATCCGGCGAACCACCTCGGCGTTGATGACCTCGGGCGGCTCCCGAAGCCCGACGGTCTCGTGGAGGTAGCGCGACCACTCGACGGAGCTCATCCCCATCATCGCCTCCTGGGCCTCCGGGGTGTACCGCCCGCCCCATTCCTCGGTCAGCGCCTCGCGAACCTCGTCCCAGAGGTGCTCGGTGTCGACGAGGACGCCGTCCATGTCGAAGACGACGGCCTCGATCGCTGCCGGAAGCGGACTCAGCGAAGCGACCGGAACGCGCCGAGCCGCGCAGCCTCGATCCGGTCCGCCGTCGAGGCATCGCGCGACCAACGGGGCCACGAGTACTTCGTCGGGCCTTTCAGCTCACAGCCCATGTGGCACGCGAGCTTCACGCCGCTGGCATCGGCGCTGAAGAGCCCTGCGCCGCCGAGAATCGAGCGGACATGCGCCTGGCCGTGCTGGCGCCGAACGGCGTCGTAGAGGGCCCAGTCCTCGATCCCATCGCGTATCTGCTCGAGCCGCGCGCTCGGGATCGGCCCGTGCCCACCGGGATAGACGAGCACGAACTCGCCGCGACGAGAGATCCGGTCGAGGGGGTTGCCGCCGTCGTAGCTGGTGGTTCCCTGCCCGTAGAGAAGGCCGTCGATCGACTCGAGCGCGTTCCAGAGGAGCAGCATGCGCGGGCTCGACAGCCGCTCGTCGGCGCGCAGGCCGGGCGTACCCGGCACGGTGCCGTACGTGTAGGACCAGACCGACGCCCGCCCGCGGATCCGCTCGATGCTTGTCGCGAGCATCCGCGACCGGCTGCGCCTCGCCTTCGCGTGCTTCGGAACCGTGAACTCCCCGTAGTACCGCCGGGAGAGCACCGCCCAGACGTCCAGGTCGTCGCCATCCTTCCCGTCCGAGAGAAACGCGTTTGCCCCGGTGGGCGACGGGTTTCCCGTCATCAGCGATCGGGCGCCGGGCCAGCAGGCGTGCAGGATCTTCGACTGCCGCGCGACGAGGCGCTGGCCGTCGAGCCGCGGCTCGTCCTGTGCGTAGAGAAGCGGCACGGAGTGCGCGAGCCAGCCGTTCTGCTCCCAGAATCCGCGGACGGCGCGGAGGTAATCGCACCAGCGCTCGGGGTCGGCAGGGGAGAGGCCCGCGATCCATTGCGACTGCTGGGTGCGGTTGTTCGAGATCGGGATTCGCATCGCCCTGAACGTTCCCGCCCCGGCCGCCTCGCGCATGTTGCTCGCGGAGTCCAGCCACCACTTGGAGTGGGCCGCATAGCCCTCGGGCGTACGGGGCTCGCCGAATCCCCAGGACGACGGCGAAATCCCGTACCTGGCGAGAAGCTGGAACAGCGCCTTGTTGGCGGCGAGTCGCTCGGCAGCCGTCCGCAGCCCGTAGAGACGGGCGACGGCATTCAGGTAGGTGGTCGGGCTGACGTGGAACGAGGTGAGAAACGTCCGCTCGACCGACGCCGGGATGCGTGAACGGAAACACGCGCACCGTCACGGGAACGGCAGTCGTCTGCCCGCCGGCCGTGACAGCGACGGTCCCGCGGTACGTGCCGGGCGGCGCCTCGCGGGGAACGATGACGCGGACATAGACCGGCTGGGACAGGCGTTCTGCCTGCCTCGCCTCGCCTGACCACGGAACGAGGGCGTCGGGAGCCGATCCTCTGCCGACGGAGACGAAGTGGCCCCAGGCGAGCTCGAGATGGAGCGGGCCGAGAGTGTCGTGGTGGAGCGTCGCCGCGAGCGGCCCGCCGCCGGTTGCCACAATCCACGCGCCCTCCGACTCGCCCCGGCCCGCGGCGAGCTCGATCGACCGTGAGCCTCCCCTCGGGAGCGCGCTTCCGGAGATCGTCTGCGACGAGGGAAACGCGAGCACCGTGACGCGTGTCGCCGGTGTCGCAACGGACGCGGTGAGGCCGACGAGCGCCGCAAGCACGCACGCCACCAGTCCCAGTCGAGCGAGCATCCACACGCCTCGTGGGCCGTGCTCGACAGGTGCACTACGCCGCATCGACGCGATGATCGGCAGCACCGAGGGAAGCATAGAGCCCTGAGCAGAGTGATCGCTCGAGCTCGACGCGCGGCGAGCAGGCTCTACGCGGCTGCCGCGGTGCCCGCGTCGGCGGCCTGTCGCTCGGCCTCCTGGAGGACCCGGAAGAGCTTCGACTTCGCGACCGCTGTTGCCAGATCGAGTGCGACGAGGTTCGCCGCGAGGTGCTCCGCGAGCACGACGTCGAACACGACCTCGCGGCCGCGGTGCCGGCGAAGCCACTTCCGCAGGACCTCACGGACTTCTGCGCGGCCCGGGAAGAGCGGCGTGAGCTCGATCGCCTCACGCACCGCCGTGACCTCGGCGCGCGACCACGGCACGCGTATCTCTCCTTCGTACCTCACGACCCGCACTCTACCCCGAACAGGGGAAAGGCGACCCGATCGAGGGATCGCCGTCAGATGGAGACACTGACCGGTGAGGTAGCGATCCAGACCAGCGTCCCGACGAAGATCAGACATCCGACCGCGAGCGTCAGCTCGCGGAGTCGGGTCGCCTTGAGCCGCGTGCTCATCCCTGCGAAGAAGAGCGAGACCGCGAAGAGCACGACGCCGAGGACGTAGTTCGACGCCCGCTGGATGCTCTCGCGCACCTGCGCCGCAAGGATCTCGGCCTCCGCGTCCAGCCGCTCCGCCTCCTGTCGCGACTCCTGTCGGTACTGCGGCATCGCGAAGGGCGTGCGCGGCGCATTCGGGTTCGTCCGCGGCCTGGTCGCGAGCCAGGCGTCGACCGCGGGCCGGAACTCGGGGCGGAACCGGGCATAGTAGAACTGCGTCAACTCCTCGTTGCCGCCCGCGAACGCGTCGATCCACTGGGTGAAGGTCGTGACGTCGACCTGCGTCTCGAAGTTCGCACGCCCGGAGGCCGTCGCGGAGTCGATGCGCAGCGCGTTGACCCTGCCCGCCGTCTTCGCCTGCTCGCCGTTCCACCGCGTCGCCTGGTAGCTGCTCCACGCCGTCGCCACGGCGGCGAGTGCGAGCAGCAGCGTCGCGACGATCTCGAGCCTGCTCGCGCGCGCACCCGCCTCGTTCACGAGGCCTCCGGGATCCCGGCCGCGTCACACGGCGGCCGAACCGGAACCCCTGCCTCGCGCAGCGCGTCGTCGAGCTGGCGGAGCGTTCGCTCCATCGCCGTGGGCTCGAGGCCGCCGACCCCCTCGTGGAACGGGTTGTCGAGGAACCCCAGCAGGAGGAGCAGCGCCGTCATCACCGACGCCACCGAGCCGGCGAGGAATCCCTGCACGACCGCCCGCTCGCCGCTGTCGGCGAAGAAGAGCATGTAGACGAAGATCACGCCGGCAGCGAAGAAGAGGACGATCCAGAGCGGCGTCGGGATCACGCCGGCGGCGCCGTGGATGCGATCCTGGCGAGCTTCCTCTCTCGTGCCGGTCAGCTCGAGCCACTTGTCGAACGCCGATTGCTCGGCCGCGGTCTCGGGTGCGACGGTCCGAAGGGTCTCGAACAGCCGAACTCCCCACGTGTTGACGCTGTCGCCCAGCGCGCCCTCGCGCATGAGCTCCCATTCGCCGTCCACGACCGACCTGCCGTAGCAGATCAGCTCGCCGGTCAACTCCGGCGCCACGGCCGCGGGAAAGAACTGTGCCGTCTCCGTCTGCTGCGCGATCGCCAGCGCCTCTCGCTCGGCGCCCGTACGCGACTCGTCGTAGCTCGTGAACGAGAGGAAGACGATGAAGCCGAGGAGAACCGAGAAGCCCGTGGCGAGCACGCCGTAGACGCCCGAGGCCCGATCCCCGTCCGCGAAGAAGCTGCCCTCGGGCGCCCGGCGCCGTACGAGCAGCATCGCCGTCACCGCGACGGCGGTCACCGCGAACGTGATGAGAATGGCCGGCGCCAGCGTCATCGCAGCGCGTCAAGACTCGCAGGCGGCGCGGTCAGAGGCGCGTCCTCCACCGCGCTTCCCCCGGTGACGGGGGCGGTGAGGCGCCGACGGGCATCGGCCCCGCGGCGCCTCGTCACTTGTCCGACGACTCGACCCAGCTCAGAGCCCAGAGGCCCATCACGGCGATCACGATCACGAGCGGCCCGAGGACACGCTCCTTGTCTCCGAGCCAGAGCCAGACGCCGGAGAAGGCGAATGCCGCGAGGATCAGCTTCGTCGCGCGCAAGATCGACGCCGAACGCATCGGGCGAGCATAGAGACAGCCGCCGCGGGCGGCTATGGGCCACGCCGACTGCAGTGCGAGTCAAGGGATCGCGAGGATCCGCGCGGCGACGCTCGACCAGCTCCAGCGCTCGACGGCGGCGCGTCGCGCGGCGGCGCGGATCGCCTCCCGGTCGGCGGCGGCGAGGGCGAAGATGCCTGCGAGACGCTCGCGCAGCGCTTCGGCGTCCCCGGTCGGAAAGCGGGCGAGGCGGCGTGCGGCAGGCGGGTACTCCTCCTCGAGGCCTGCGGCGACCTCGGCCAGCCCGGAGTGGTCGGCGACCACCGGTGGGCACCCGGCTGCGGCGGCCTCCGCCGCGACCATGCCGAACGCCTCGGGGAAGATCGACGGCACGGCACAGGCATCGGCGAGCGCCAGCAGGTGCACGAGGTGCCTGTGCTCGAGCGGGCCGGTGAAGAGGACGTCGAGCCCCTGCCCGTGCCGCTCGAGCTCCGCGCGGTAGTCGCCGAAGCCGACGACGACCGCCCGGGCGTCGAGGCCGCGGAGCGCCTCGAACAGCACCTGCACGCCCTTGTTCCGGATCAGCTTCCCGTAGTAGACGACCGTCGGGCGGTCGCCCTGGAGGAAGGAGTCGAGCCGGTCGGCGTTGCCCTCGTCGGGGAGCCGCTCGTTCGCGTTCGCCGGGTTCGGCTCGTCCCGGCGCGCCTCCTCGACCAGCGCCGCGAGTGCCGGCTCCCGCGGCTGAGGACGCCAGAGGTCGACGTCGACGCCGGGCGGGATGGTGTGCACCCGGTCCACCGTGCCGCAGACTTCCGCCACGACCTCCCGGATGTGCTCCGAGCCGACGATCGTCGCCGCCGCACCCTCGAGCACGGCGCCTCCCCAGCCCGCGAGGTCGTCGTTCCCGCGCATCGAGTACTCGAGCTCGGAGCCGTGTGCCTTGACGATGTAGCGCGAGCCGCTCCGCGCGCCGACGGCGCCTCCGAGCAGGACGTGGTTCGCGAAGACGAGATCGGCAGGCCCGTGCTCGCGGAGCGCCGCGGCATTCGCCTCGACCCAGGCGTCGAGCTCGCCCCGCGTGCAGTCCTGGACCCGCTTCACCGTGTACCCCGGGTAGTCGTCGACGACGAAGACGGGCAGGAGCCCGTCGACGTCCGGGCGCACGCCGGCGGCACCGCCGAGGTCGAAGCGCGACGGATCGGCGTCCTGCGAGAAGACGGTCACGTCGTACCCCTCATGGCTCCATTCCCGCGAGAGCTGCCGTGCGTAGATGTTCGAGCCCGTCCCCGAGAGGAGGTAGCCGTGCCAGAGAAAGATCCTCACCGGTCGCGCAGGGTAGTGCACCGCGAGCGGGCCGCGGCCCATGGGGGTCGCGTTCCAAGGGTCCGGCGGCTGCCGTACCCTGGGTGCGGTGACCGAGTCGCGTCGGGCCGACCTCGATCGGCGAGAGCGCCGCCTCGCGCGTCGGCGCCGGCAGGTTCGCCGCCGCCGGCTGGCCGCGCTCGTCGTGGGCCTGTCGCTCGTCTCGGTCGGTGGCGCATTGGCGCTCCGCGGGGAGGCGTCCGGGGGAGAGAGGCAGCGTCCTACCGCCGGGAAAGCCGCGGTTCCCGCACGGGTCGAGGCGAAGCCAGCCGAAGCCGACCCGGACGACCTCGACCCGAGCCCGGCTCGGGAGCGGGGAGAGCGTGACGCTCGCCTTCGGCGGTGACATCCACTTCGAGAGCCCGATCCGGGAGCGGCTCGCGTCGTCGCCGGCGAGCGTGCTCGCGCCGATCGCGCCGATCCTCCGTCGTGCGGACCTGGCGATGGTGAACCTCGAGACCGCGGTGACCGAGCGGGGCTCGCCCGCCCCGAAGGCGTTCACCTTCAGGGCGCCCCCGGCGGCGTTCACGGCGCTGCAGGAGGGGGGTGTCGACGTCGCGACGATCGCGAACAACCACGGGATGGACTACGGCCTCGTCGGGCTTCGCGACACCCTTGCGGGCGCGCGTCGAGCGGGGCTTCCGGTGGTCGGGGGCGGAGCGGACGCAGCCGATGCGTATGCGCCGTTCCGGCAGACGATCAAGGGGCAGAGGCTCGCGATCATCGGTGCGACCCAGGTCCTCGACGACCACCTCGTCTCGGCATGGACGGCGGGCCCGCGTGACCCCGGGCTCGCCTCTGCGAAGCGGGAGTCGCGCCTGCTCGCGGAGGTGCGGAAGGCGAGGCGGACGAGCGACACCGTCGTCGTGTACCTCCACTGGGGGCTCGAGCTCTCCTCGTGCCCGACGGGGGCTCAGACCTCTCTCGCACGGCGACTCGTGGCGGCGGGTGCGGACGTGATCGTCGGCTCTCATGCGCACGTCCTGCTCGGTGCGGGGCGGCTGCGGGAGGCGCTGGTCGCCTACGGGCTCGGGAACTTCGTCTTCTACGCCTTCCGGGAGCTGACGTCTCGGACAGGCGTGCTCGAGGTCACGGTCACGGGACGCCGCGTCGACGGCTATCGCTGGCGCCCCGCGCGCATCGCGGGCGGGATCCCGTATCCCCTGCGTGGCTCGGAGGCGGCGGCCGCGCGTCGGCAATGGCGCTCGCTGCGCTCGTGCACGGGGCTCGCGCGCTGAGCGGAGGCCTGTCGCACTCGTGGCCCGAGCGCATGGCACCCTTCCACCGACACCGATGACCGAGCGCCGCCCGCTTCCCACCCTGCCCGCGCTCCCGCCCGAGGAGGACGCAGCGACCGTCGAAGCTGCCGCCGCGCCGCCCGAGCCGCCGGAGCCGCCTGCCCGGCCGCGGCGGGCGGCACCGGAGGAGCCACGCCGCAGATTCTGGAGCGCCGGCCACGCATTGATCGTCTGCGTCCTCGCGCTGCTGATCTCGCTGTTCCTCAACGCGCCGGGCATTCACAAGTCGGCGTACAACCAGCCCGACGGCTGGAAGCGGGACGTCACGATCTCGTTCACCGGGCCGCTCGCGGACGTGAGCCATGCGCTCCTCCTCGACAGGCCGCGCGCAGGCGTGCAGGCGCTCACCGGCCGCAGCGGGAACGACGAGATCGACACCGAGCTGGGGATCCCGGTCGAGCAACCGGGTGCGCCGAAGCAGTCCGGCTCGCCGGCGCCGAAGCCGGCGCCGGAGAAGCAGGACGGCGAGGCCGCGAGGGTCGCGTTCACGCCGAACCGGAAGCTGCGCCTCTGGGTCGTCGGGGACTCGCTCGTGATCACGCCCGGCTACGCGGTCGTGCGCGCCGCGGGGGCGAGCTCCGTGATGCGCGGCATCGGGGTGGACGGCAGGGTCGCGACCGGGCTCACGCGACCAGACGTCTACAACTGGTTCACGGCGATTCGCGATCAGCTGCGCACGCTGAAGCCGAACGTCGTCGTGCTCGGTTTCGGCGGGAACGACGACAAGTCGTACATGACCGGCCTCCCGGAGAACGTCACGATCGGCGAGTTCGGCGGCTCCAGCTGGCGCCGGGAGTATCGGCGGCGGGTCGGCGCGCTCTTCGACCTGATCGCCCGGGCAGGCGCCCATGCGGTCTGGATCGGCCTACCGCAGACGGAGAGCAGCGAGCAGACCGTGCGGTTCGACGTCGTCAACGCCGCCGTCGTCGCCGAGGCCAACGAGCGGCCGAAGACGGTGACCTTCATCGACACGTACACGATGTTCGCCGGCGACGACGGCGGGTACACGCAGTACCTGCCCGGCGGCTCCGGTCAGCTGCAGAAGGTCCGAGCCGGCGACGGCGTGCACTTCGAGCGGGCAGGGGGCGACATCATCGCCCGCGCGGTCCTGAAGTCGTTGAACCGCACGTTCGACCTCACGAGCTGGAAGAAGTAGCGCCGCAGCGCTCAGGCCGCGGCGCGCCAGATGAACGGCCGTAGGAACGCGGCGAGCGCAAGCGCCCCCGTCGGCTCCATGTGGAGGCCGTCCCGCCGGAACCACGGCTTGCCGGAGCTGTAGGCGTTCCAGTCGGCGACCTGGATCTGCGGCCAGCGTCGTGCCGCGGTCCGGATCGCGGCGTTCGTCGTCCGGTAGACGTCCCGCTGCTCCCGCAGCGTCACCCAGACGACCCCCCGGGCGCCCTGCGCGAGCGCTGCCCGCATCACCCGGTCGATTCCGGCGCGGTACCCCTCGGAGGACTCGTTGTAGCCCACGTCGACGACGAGCACGTCGCCGAGCGCTCGGCCGGACGCCCGCACCGCCTGCAGAGCGGTGCTCGGCGTGGTGCCCTGCCAGGAGCAGCTCGGCTGGACCAGGCGCCGGCAGACCTTCAGGTCGAGCCGGACCTCGAGGCCACGCCGCAGCATCGCCCGCGCGCCCGGCACGAGCTCGATCGACGCGGGCACCGAGTCGCCGACGACGGTGACGCGAACGGGGTTGCTCGCAGCGGTCGCCGAGGCCGCCGCGAGGGCGGCCGCGAGGAACGCGAGCGCGGCGAGGAGCGAGGCAGGGGCGGGCGCGCGAGCCATGCATTCAGGCTAACGGCCGGTCCGGCGCGTGCTCCGCACGGCGGCCTACGATCCCCTCGTGGAGCGGTGGCAGAGTCTGGCTGATTGCAGCTGCCTTGAAAGCAGCCGGCCCGGTTTCCCCCGGGCCCGGGGGTTCGAATCCCTCCCGCTCCGATTCGAGCTCTAGGCGGCGACGGAGACGGCAGGCTGGAGCGCCGGGGGCGCGACCGGCCTGACGGGCTGGTAGCCGCTGCGCTTCCGCGGCCCGCGGACGGCGAGGAGGAGCTTGGCCCGCGCGATCGCGGTCTCCTGGTCGACCGGCACGACGCGGTTGGCGACGCGCTCGGCGAGGTCGCGCTCCCACACGACGTCCCGGAGCCTCGGAGCCCGGAGTGCCTGCCGGAGCACCTCGCGCGCATCGAGGCGCCCCGCGAAGTTGGGGGTCACCTCGAGGGCCTCGCGGATCGCCCTCAACTCGGCGCGGTTCCACGAAACGCGCACGTCTCCGTCGGGCCGCATGCACCTGACTCTAGGACCGCCGGGCGGGCGCGAACCACCCTGACGGGGGAGATTCAGCTGTCGATTCGGCTAGGCGCCCCGAATCCCTCGAGGAAGGCGGGCACCTCGCCCTGGAAGTTCTCGAGGATGGCGAGAACCGCCCGATCGGTGACCATCGTCCCGTTGAGCGTGTGCACCGTCTCCGGCCCGCGCTCGCCGCGGAAGCGAATCTCGAGGCGGCGGGCCTGGAAGTCCGTCGTGTTCGAGCAGGACGTGATCTCGCGGTAGCGCTCCTGGCTCGGGAACCAGGCCTCGATGTCCACCTTCTTCGCCGCAGAGGCGCCGAGGTCGCCGGCGGCGACGTTGACGACCCGGTACGGGAGCTCGAGCTTCTGGACGAACGACTCCTCGAGGGCCACGAGCTCCTCGTGCTCGGCCCACGAGCGCTCGGGCCGGGTGAAGGCGAACATCTCGACCTTGTTGAACTGGTGGACGCGGAACATGCCCCGCGTGTCCCGGCCGGCTGCGCCGGCCTCGCGTCGGAAGTTCGTCGAGAACCCGGCGTAGCGGAGCGGAAGCGAGTCGGCGTCGAGGATCTCGCCCATGTGGAGCGACGCCAGCGCGACCTCCGACGTGCCCGTGAGGAAGAGGCCGTCGTCCGCGACGGCGTAGATGTTCGAGCGCTCGGTCGGAAAGAACCCGGTTCCGTACATCGCCTGCTCGCGGACGAGGACGGGAGGGATCACGGCGAGAAACCCGTGCCCCGCGAGATGGTCGATCGCAGCGCGGTAGACGGCGAGCGCGAGCAGGGCCGTGTCGCCGATCAGGTAGCCGAAGCGCGAGCCGGAGAGCCGCGCCGCGCGCTCCATGTCGAAGCGACCGATCTCGGTGTGCTCGCGGGCGTCCGCGAGGTCGGGCACCGTGCCCCAGCGCCGGAGCTCCTCGGCGTCCTCTTCCGTATCGCCGTCCGGCGCCGAATCGTGTGGCGGGTTCGGCACCTCCGCGAGCGCGGCCTCGCGCTCCGCCTCGGCAGCGGCGAGCGACTCCTCGGCGTCCTTCAGCTCGGCCTTGACCGCCTGCAGCACCTGGAGCTGCTCCGGGGTCGGCTTGCCCTTGAGCTTCGTGCGGCCGCGGAGGTCGTCGACCCGCGGGACGAGCGCGCGCCAGCGCTCGTCGGCGGCGAGCAGCCGGTCGAATTCCTCCGCAGCGCCCTTGCGCGCGAGAGCGGCCCGCGTGAGGTCGGGATTCGCCCGCGCTGCCCTGAGGTCGATCACGCGACGGAGTCTAGGACGGCCTCCAGGACCGTCGCGACACCTTCCTCCTCCGGCGGCGCGCACGTCCAGTCCGCGAGTGCCTGCAGGCGCGCGTGCGCCCCTTCCACGGCGATGCCGAAGCCGGCCACGTCGAGCAGCTCGACGTCGTTCTCGCCGTCCCCGAAGGCGACGACGCGCTCGAGCTCGAGCCCGAGCTGCGCGGCGACGAAGGCGATGCCGGAGCCCTTCGTCACGGCCGGGTTCCCGAGCTCGAGGAGGTGTGGGAGAGACGTCGTGAGGAAGACCCGCCCGTCGAAGCGGCGCTCGAGATCGGCCCGGACGGCGGCGAGGCGCGCCGGCTTCGCGACGGCCACGAGCTTCGTCGGCGCCCGGTCGAGCCAGGCGAGGAGGTCGCCGACCTCGGTCACCGGGAGGCTCTGGAAGCCCGAGTAAGCACGGGAGTACGCGGTCTCCTCCGCAACGTAGAGCTGGTCGTCGACGTACACGTTCGGCGACAGCCCGTGCGCCTCGAGTGCCGCGATCGCCTCGCGCGCGACAGCGAGTTCGAGCGGCTCGTGGAGGAGGAACTCCCGCGAGCGCGGGTCCACGACCGCCGCACCCTGGTAGCAGACGACCGGCTCGGAGATCCCCGCCCGCGCGAGGTACGGCTCGACCGAGCGAAACATCCGGCCCGTGGCGACGAGTACCGGCATCCCGGCCGCCTGGGCGCGGCCGATGGCGGCGCGCGTCCGTGGGCGCAGCGTCGCATCGCGGCCGATGAGCGTGCCGTCGAGGTCGCAGGCGAACGCGTCGACGACTGCCGGGAAGCCGTCGGGGAGGTTCAGCCGCCCGCGCCCGAGACGAACGCGGCGACGTCGGCGATCTGCTGCGGCTCGAACTGGTCGCCGAATGCCGGCATCCCCCCCTGCCCGAGCGTCACACGCTCGACCGCGAGCTCGTACGAGGGCTGGGACTCGTCGAGATTCGGGCCGACGGTCCCGGTCGAACCGGCCGCGGACAACGTGTGGCAGGCGCCGCAGCCGCCGCTCGCGAAGACCGTCTCGCCTGCGGCAGCGTCCCCGGTCAGCTCGAGTGCGGGCAGGTCGTCCCGTCCCTCGCCGCCCGTCGTCTCCTCCGGAATCGTGCCCTCGACCGTCTCCGGAGTCGCGGTGACCTCGCCCTCACTGCAGCCTGCCGCGACGAGCGTGAGCATCGCCAGGACGAGCCCGAGGACGACGATCGGCCTGCGCATCGCGCGCAGTCTATAGCGGGCGCTCCGCACGGCGTGCGCATCGACTCCCTCGAACCGGCGCATGGCGACGGCGGCCGCAGCGCCGATTCCGAGCACGTCGCTCGGGGTGTCGTTCACCAGGAGCGAGACGGCCAGCGCGACGAGGAGCGCGTCGGTGACGGGCCGGCGCGGACGGCGGAGCGCGACGGCGACGAGGACCGCGAGCGACGCGAGCACGACGATCGCGGGGCCGACGCTCGCGACGGAGCGCCGCACCGACAGCTCGATCCGATCGGTGACGTCTCCGAGGACTGCGAGGGGCCCGTCCGAGAGCGACTCCGTCACGTGGCTCGACGCGCCGAGCGCTGCGTCGAGGCCGACGATGGCTACCGCGAGTCCCACGACGGCCGCGCCGGCGAACAGCACGGTGCGGAGCCGTGCCGGCGCTGGTAGCCCGCGTGCGAGGAGGGTGGCGTAGCCGGCGAGCAGCACGAGCAGGCCGCCGCCGTCGGCCCCGAAGCGATTTCCGGCGACCGTCACGATCGCAAGCGCCGCGACCGCGACGCCGAGCCGGCCGAGGAGCCACGGCCCCAGGAGTGCCGGCACGAGGAGCATCGTCGCGAGCAGGTTCGAGACACCGAAGAACCGTCCGGCCTGTGACGGCCCGAAAGGAGAGAGCGCCACGGCCTCGGGGTCGAGCCCGAGCGAGAGCAGGTACGCGACGAGGACCGCGGCACACGCCGCTCCGAGGGGGAGGACGGCAGCAGCGAGCGCGACGAGCGCGACCGCCCACCAGCCGACGAGCCAGAGGTTCGCGGCCAGCGCGACGAGGAACACCCTGGGCCCGAGGCGCGGCGCGAAGGCGGCGGCGAGGTACGCGAGCGTTCCTACGAGAAACGTCAGCGGCAGCCGGATCCGGTCGTTCCGCCCGATCCGCTCCTCGAGGCGCTCGAGCGTTTCGACCGGGTCGGCGACCGCGACGACCTCGAGCCTTCCGCGGGCGACGTCGGACAGGGAGACGAGGCCGTCGATCCGCGTCGAGTCGGACGTCAGCACGCCTCGCGGCCCGGGCGCCACAACGATCGGATAGCGGGCGTTCTCGCTCGTCCCCTCGGGCGGGAGGACGACGAGCGTGTCGGGGGGCGGCCCCTGCTCGAGCTCGATCACCGGCTCTCCGGCCGGTGCTCCTCCCAGGAACGAGCTCTCGACCTCGCCCGTGAGCAGCGTGTTGAGCGCGCTCGCGCGGGTCACGGTGGGGCCGGCGCCGGGCACGGCGAGCCCCACTGCACCGTCGGTGGAAGCCCGCTCGAGCGGAAGCTCGTCGACGATCCGCACCGCAGCGCCCGTCGGCGCGGCGAGCGCGAGCGCGACCAGGACTGCTACGAGGCCGCGCGTCACACGGCAAGTCTCGCGAACCGCGGCGGTTGACGTAGCCTGTCGCCGTGATCGTCGAGCGGTCGATGGACGAGCGCTGGCTCTCCAACGCGTACGTCGTGGGCGACGAGGCCGGCGGCGTCTGCGTCTTCGTCGACAGCGGCGCTCCGCTCGCGCCGCTCCTCGAGGCCGTCGAGCGCGAGCGCTTGACCCCGACACATCTCCTCCGCACGCACGGCCACGCCGACCACGTCGAGCACGAGGACGAGCTGGCTTCCCGGTTCGGGATCCCCGTCGCGACGGGCCCGGTCGAGACCGGCGGCCTCCGGGTCGAGGCGCTCGCGACGCCCGGTCACTCGGACGACGGCGTGGCGTTCGTCGTCAACGGCGAGACGTGCTTCTCCGGCGACACGCTCTTCCGGGACGCGGTCGGCGGCGGCCCGGCCGACATCGTGCGCGACTCCGTCATGGAGCGCCTCATGACGCTCTCCCCGGAGACGCGGGTGATGCCCGGGCACACGGTCGAGACGACGATCGGGCGCGAGTGGGATCGCAACCCCTTCGTCCGGTTCTGGCGCGGGCTCGACGAGGAGGAGGGCGGCCGCTGCCGCGTCGGGGGCGAGGACGCGACCGTCCTCGTCACCTCGCCGGACTACGACGGCAAGGGGAAGCTCCTCGTCCGGCTCGGAAGCGGCGACGAGCGGATCGTGGGCGCGTCCCGCGTCGAACGCCTGTAGCCCACTCGGGCCTGTCCGCGGGAGTCGATAGCGTCGCGTCGTGCGTCTCGTCGTCGCCCGCTGCGAGGTCACCTACACCGGCCGGCTGACCGCCTACCTGCCGGAGGCGATCCGGCTTCTCGTCTTCAAGGCCGACGGCTCGGTGCTCGTCCACGCGGACTCGGGCGGCTACAAGCCGTTGAACTGGATGACCCCTCCGACCGTGGTCGAGCACGGCGAGCACCTCATCGTCGTCCGCAAGCGCGCAGGTCGCAGCGAGGATCGGCTCGAGATCCGGATCGCCGATGTCCTGGCCGAGTTCGAGCACGAGCTCGGCGAGGACGGCGGGCTCGAGAAGGACGGGGTCGAGCGTCACCTCCAGGAAGCGCTCGCAGCCCGACCGGAGGTGCTCGAGGACGGCCTCCGCCTGGTGCGGCGCGAATGGCCGACCGAGATCGGCCCGGTCGACCTGATGTGCCGTGACGCCGACGACGGCTGGGTCGCCGTCGAGATCAAGCGGGTCGGGACGATCGAGGCGGTCGAGCAGCTCTCGCGCTACCTCGAGGTACTCCGTCGCGACCCGAGCTTCGCGGAGTGCCGTGGAATCCTCGCCGCCCAGGTCGTCAAGCCACAGGCGCGGACCCTCTGCGAGGCGCGTTCGCTCGGGTGCGGGGAGGTCGACCTGGAGCTCCTGCGTGGTGAGCGGGAGCCCGAGCTCACGCTGTTCGCCGTGTGAGGCTCAAGGCCGTACCGCCGCCTTGAGGTAGTCGCGCGGCGGGTCGGCGAAGAGCCTGGCCACCCCCTCGAGGCCGATCTCGTGCGTGACGAGCCGCTCGAACGGATACGCGCCGCTCGCGAGGAACCCGAGCGCCGCGCGGAAGTGACGGGGAGCGTGGTGGAAGGCGCCGACGAGCCGTACTTCCTCGTAGTGGATGCGGAAGGGATCGAGCTCGATGCGAGCGCCGCTCGGCAGGCCCCCGAACGCGAGCACCGTCCCTCCCGGGCGCACGAGCTCGCAGAGCGTGCTGCCACGCCTCGACGGTCCCCGCCGCCTCGATCACGACGTCCGCTCCCTCCGCCTCGCCGGGCACGGCGCCGAAGAGCGGGGCGAGCTCGCGCCGCTCCGGGCGGCCGCCCACGACGAGCGGCCGGCCTCCGGCGTCGGCGGCGCAGGCGCAGAGCATCAGGCCGATGGGGCCCGGCCCGACGACCGCGACCGTGTCGTCCTTCGCGATGCCGGCCACCTCGATTCCGTGCAGGCAGCAGGCGAGGGGCTCCGTCATCGCGGCGACCTCGGACGCGAGCCCTGGCGGCACGCTGAGCAGGTTCCGGCGCGCGATGCGCTCCGGGACGAGGAGGAGCTCGGCGTACGCGCCGTTCAGGAGCGGACCAAGGTGCTCGCAGAGGGTCTCCTGCCCACGCACGCACGGGCGGCAGGCACCGCACGGTGCCGAGTTGCCCACGACGACGCGGCGACCGCGGGCGACGTCCACACCGCACACCTCGTGCCCGAACCGGCTCGGCGGGTCGCCGAGCAGAACCGGGTGGCCGCGGCGGAAGGCCTTGAGGTCCGTCCCGTCCGTGAGCGCGACCTCGACCTGGAGAACGATCTCGCCCTCGCCGGGAACGGGCTCGGGGACGTCCTCGACACGCACGTCGCCGGGCCCGTGGAAGACGACCGCGCGCACCCGATCAGGCGGCGGGGCGGTCGTGGAAGACGGCCTCCACGTTGTTTCCGTCGGGATCGAGCACGAAGGCCCCGTAGTAGCCGGGGTGGTACTGCTGTCGCTCGCCCGGCTCGCCGTTCGAGCGGTACCCGGCATCGAGTGCGGCGCGGTGGAACGCGTCGACCGCATCGCGGTCGTGCGCGGCGAAGGCGATGTGGAGGTCCCGGGTGGGCGGCTTGCCGTCGCTCGCGATCGAGAAGTCGCCCCATTCGGCGAAGCCCTCGTCCGAGTCGTCCCAGTCCAGCCCGCGCCCGAGTGGCTCGAGCACGGTCGTGTAGAAGCGCTTGCTCGCCGCGAAGTCTGCGACGCGGATCGTGACGTGGTCGATCATCGTGGTCTCCTCGTCGTCGACCTCACGGAGTGAAGACGACCTTCAGGACGTCGCGTCGCCGATGGAGCTCGAGGCCGTCGGCGAACCGGTCGAACGGCAGGAGCGTGGGCTCGGGAACGTCGAGGTCGTCGAGCAGCGCCGTGGCGGCCGTCATCGCGGCCGGCGTCGCGGAGCGGCTGCCCACGATGGTCAGCTCGCGTCGGTAGACGCTCTCCGCGGGAATCTCGCCAGCCTCCGCGAAGACGACGACCGTGCCACCGGGCGCGAGCGCGGCGAGCGCGGTCTCGATGCCGCCGCGTCCGCAGAGGATGGCCGCGTCGACCGGCGCGTCGGGCGCGCAACCCGCGCGCCTCGGGTCGACGTCGACCGCGAAGACCTCATCGCCACGGTGCGCGAGCGCGGCGCCGAAGAGCCTGCCCACGAAGCCGTTGCCGACGATCAGGATCCGGCCGCGCGGCACCCGCTCGGCGCCGCGAAGGACGCACGCGAGCGGCTCGACCATCGTCCCCCGCCAGTCGGGCCAGCCGGCGGGCACCTCGATCCAACTCTGCGCGCGGACGCGCTCCGCGAACCCGCCCGGCCGGATGGTCGGCTCGGCGAACCGCTCACACGTCGACTCGTGCCCCGCGACGCAGGACGGGCACCGGCCGCACGGGGCGTGATGGACGAGCGCGACCCGCCTCCCTTCCTCCGTCTCGCCGACGACCTCGTGACCGAGGACGCCGCCTGCGCGCGACGGGGCGAGCTTCTCGACGTCGGAGCCGCAGAGCCCGCACGCCCGGACGCGCACGAGCTCGCCCGGACCGTCGGGCTCCGGGACCTCCGCGAGCAGCGGCGTCCCATCGGCTCCGACGACGACCGCCCGCACGCCGTACAGCGTAGGCCGTTGGCCTCGCGGCGGCTCGATCGCTGTAGACCCCGGCGCTACACTTCACCCCTCGCGGGGCTATAGCTCAGTTGGGAGAGCGCCTGGATCGCACCCAGGAGGTCGGGAGTTCGAGTCTCCCTAGCTCCATCGGAGTCGCACTCGTGCGGCAGGTCCTTGCCCGCTTGCCGCTCCGGTCGTGCGAAGCTAGTCCCCTGCCGACCATCGCCCCCCTTTTCCAGGCGGCAGTCGTGGGCACCGCGTCCGCTCTCACCATCGACGCCGTCGCGGCGACGCCGATCCGGGTCCCGCTGGCTCGCACGTTTCGGGGCTGCTGGGAGCGGGACGAAGACTTCCTCGCCTCCCACCGGGTCGCCGCGCTAGCCGGTGTTCCTGCCGCTGCGTCGACTGGTTCGGCGACGACGAGGTCGCGGAGATCTTCTCGGAGCGGTCGCTCGTCGCTGCGTGGCTCGAAGTGGAACGGGCGCTCGCCGCGACGCAGGCAGCGCTCGGGATCGTCCCCGTCGAAGCGGCCGCTGCAATCGAGCAAGCCGCTGTACCGGAGGCCATCGACCTGCGCGCGCCTGCGCGCGCGGACGCTCGTCGTCGGCTACCCGATCCTGCCGCTGCTCGAGCAGATCGGCGATCGATCTCCGGACGGCAGCCCGCTACGTGCACTGGGGCGCGACGACGCAGGACATCATGGACACAGGCCTCGCACTGGTGGGAGGCCGTGCGTTCGACCGGGTCGACGCGCTCGTCCGGGCGGTCGGGGACGAGATCTCGGCCAGGGCCGACGCGCATCGTGCGACCGTGATGCCCGGTCGAACCCACGCGCAACCGGCCGTCCCGATCACCTTCGGAGGCAAGCTCGCGGTGTGGCTCGCCGAGCTGACGCGACACCTCGAGCGGCTCCGCGCCGCGCGCGCGCGTCTGGCCGTCGTGCAGCTCTTCGGCGCGGCGGGCACAGCGGCCGCGCTCGGAGACGAGAGCCGGGCGATCCGGCACGGGGTCGCCGAGAGGCTCGGGCTCGGCGTCGTCGACGTGCCGTGGCACGCAGCGCGGGATTCCGTGGCGGAGGCCGGGCTCGTCGTCGCGGCGACGGCGGGCACCTGCGGCAAGCTCGCCAAGGAGGTCATCGAGCTCTCCCGCCCCGAGCTCGGCGAGGTGCGTGAAGCAGGAGGACATCTGCGCGGCGCCTCGTCGACGATGCCGCAGAAGGCGAATCCGATCGAGAGCGAGGCCGTCGTCGGTCTCAGCATCCTCGCTGCCCAGCAGAGCGGCGCCCTGCTCGCGGCGCTCCAGGGGACGCACGAGCGCTCTGCCGGGGAATGGCAGGCCGAGTGGGACGCGCTGCCGCTCGCCTTCGCCGCGGCGGCGGGTGCGCTCGGAGGCACGCTTCGGCTCCTGCAAGGGCTGCAGGTCTTCCCGGAGCGCATGCGGGCGAACCTCGATGTCGAGGGAGGGTTGCTCATGGCAGAGGCGGCGATGATGGCGCTGGCCCCCGTCGTGGGTCGTGCGGGTGCGCACGCATCTGTCACGGAAGCGTCCTCGCTCGCCCGGGTCGAGGGCATCACCCTGCGAGAGGCGCTCGGGCGCTCGCTGGACCGCGAGACCGCCGCTGCGCTTCCACCGCTCGACGTGATACTCGACCCCGCTGCCTACCTCGGTGAGACGGACTCGATCGTCACCGCGGCGATCGAGGACTGGCGGGCGATCAGGGCGCCGTCACCGCCGGAGGCTGGAAGAGCTCGACCGTGATGCCGTCGGGGTCTCGCAGGTAGAGCGCCAGACCTCCTCGGTTGAGCCCGGTGTCGACCTCGACGGGCGGCGAGACGAAGGTGGTGACCCCGTGCTCGAGCAGGGAGTCGTAGACCGCTCGAAGGTCCGACACGATGAAGCACAGGTGCGGCGCGCCGACGTTGCACGGCTGCGACGTCGGCGTGACCGCCGGCGGGGGAGAGGTACTCGAAGAGCTCGATCACGTGCTCGGAGCCCGGAATGCGGAGATGGGCCATGCGCACGTGCGCATCCGGGTACCCGACGATCGCGGCGAGGTAGCCGCCCTGCTTCTCCTGCTGCGCGAGAACCTCGCAGCCCGAGCAGGTCGCGATAGAACGTCACCGACCGATCGAGGTCCGACACCGTGAGACCGGTGTGGTGCAGCCGGTCGGCGCTCATGTGCCGCCGGAGGCAAGCGCGGCGCGCAGCTCGACCCCACCGTCGGGCGTGACGACGAAGACGTTCTCGACCCTCGCGCCGTAACGCCCTTCGACGTACACGCCTGGCTCGACCGCGAGCACCATCCACGGCTCGAACGGCAGCGTGTCCGCCGGGATCAGATGCGGATCCTCGAAGGAGGTCAGGCCGAGCGCGTGACCGCCGTGATGCGGGAGCTCGCCCTCCGGTACGGCTTCCGTGATGCGGGTGTGCATCAGGTCGAAGATGTCGGCGCCGGTTGCACCCGGAACGAGCGCGACCCGGGTCTCCTCCAGCACGTCGAGGAGCAGCGCCCGTGCCGCCTCCGCGTCGGGATGGCTGCCCACGACATACGTTCCTGCAGTGTCGCCCCAGTAGCCGGCGGTCCGGACGACGATGTCCGCGACAACCGGATCACCGGTCTCGAGCGTGCGCGTGTCGGCGACATGGACGGGGCAGCACACATCGGCGGTGGCCGGCCCCGAGAGGAGGTCGCAGACGAACTCGATCGGCCCACCGGAGGCGATCTGGGCCGTCGACTGAGCCGCGGTGAAGAGCTCGATCTCGCTCGCGCCCGGGGTCGCGCCACGTGCGACCGCGTCCTGCCCGAGCCAGCACAGCTCGTACCCGGTGCCGATCTTCTCGAGCTCGTCCCAGTCCTTGACCAGCCTGATGCGGTGCAGCGTCGAGGTTGCGTCGCTGACGGAGGCCGAGAGGAGCGAGCCGAGGCCGGCCCCCGCGCCGGGGAGCTCGGAGGACAGGCCGACGCGCCCCGCACCTGCCGACTGCCGGCACGGCGGCAAGGACCTGGATCAGCCCGGCGATCGGGTCGAGGTCGAAGCCGAACCCGCGCTCTCCGTAGCCGACCACCTCGTCGGCAGCGGACAGCCGCTCCGCGACCGCCTGCTCGTCACGCATCACGACGAGCGTGCGCTCGCCGTCGCGACCGACGACGAGGGCAGAGGGGCCGCCGAAGTAGCGCCAGTAGCCGCAGAGGTGGTTGACGTGATCGGCGCCGAGGACGACCGTGCAATCGACCTGCTCGTCGTCCATCCAGTCGCGCAGGCGCTCGAGCCGGTGGGGCGGTCTCGGCGTCGAGATGGTCATGTCGCCTCCCTGAGAGCCGGTGGTGATCGAGCGCGCGAGTATGTCATACTCGCCGCGCGATTCCGAATATCAAGGCTCGATTTCAAATCGTGAGAAGATGACCGACTTCGTGAGCCACGCTCGACGAGACGACCGAGAGCTTGCTCGATCTCTTCCGGCGGATGCTCGAGATCCGGTTCTTCGAGGACGAGGTGATGCGCCTCTTCACGCAGAACCTCGTCCGGGGCAGCACGCACCTGTACCAGGGCCAGGAGGCCGTTGCGGTCGGAGTCTGCTCGGTGCTGCGAGAGGGCGACACCATGACGTGCACCTACCGCGGGCACGGTGCGGTGCTCGCGATGGGTGCGCCGCTCGATCGCGCGATGGCCGAGATCCTCGGGAAGGCGCAAGGGCTCTGCCGCGGCAAGGGGGGCTCGATGCACCTCACCGACGTCACGGTCGGGGCGCTCGGCTCGTTCGCGATCGTCGGCGGGCATCTCCCGTTCGCCACCGGCACCGCACTCGCGGCGCAGTACCTCGGGACCGATTCGGTGAGCGTCTGCTTCTTCGGCGACGGGACGACGAACATCGGCGCGTTTCACGAAGCGCTCAACCTGGCAGCCGTCTGGAGGCTCCCCGTGGTCTTCGTCTGCGAGAACAACCTCTACGGCGAGTACTCGCCCCTCGCGAGCACGACGGCGCTCGAACGACTCGCCGACCGCGCAGCGTCGTACTCGATGCCGTCGCGGCAGATCGACGGAAACGAGGTGCTCGGCGTGCGCGAAGCTGCGGGCGAGGCTGTCGAGCGCGCGCGTCGAGGCGGAGGGCCGACGCTGATCGAGGCGCTCACGTACCGGCAGAAGGGGCATTCGCGCAGCGACCCCGGCGCGTACCGCGCCCCCGGTGAGCTCGAGCGGTGGCTGGAGCGGGACCCGCTCCTGCTCTTCGGCCGGTCGCTCGTCGAGAGTCCACGGCGTCGCGGCCGAGGAGGTCGAACGCGTGCGGGCAGCTCGCCGAGACGGCGGTCCGCGAAGCGACCGATCGCGCCCTCGCCTGGGAGCGAGCCGGCGCCCGAGGAGCGCTTCGAGGACATCTTCGCGTGAGCGAGCTGACCTACCGCGAAGCCGTGACCCGCGCGCTCGCCGAGGAGCTGGAGCACGACGATCGCGTGATGCTGCTCGGCGAGGACATCGGCGCAGCCGGCGGTGTGTTCCAGGCGACCGCGGGCCTCTTCGAGCGGTTCGGCGAGCGGCGGGTACGGGACACGCCCATCGCCGAGCAGGCGATCGTCGGCTGCGCGCTCGGGGCGGCCGTCGCCGGGCTGCGACCGGTGGCCGAGGTGATGTTCGCGGATTTCGCTGGGGTGTGCTTCGACCAGCTCGCCAACCAGCTCGCCAAGTACCGGTACATGAGCGGCGGCCAGGCGGCGGTCCCGGTCACGGTGCGGTTGGCGAACGGCGGTGGGGTCGGCTTCGCCGCCCAGCACTCCCAGGCGGTGGAGAACTGGTTCCTCAACGTGCCGGGTCTGAAGATCTGCGTCCCCGGGACGCCGGCGGACGCCTACGGCCTGCTGAAGAGCGCGATCCGCGACGACAATCCGGTGCTGTTCTTCGAGCACAAGCAGTTGTATCCCTCGCGCGGCCACGTTCCCGACGAGGAGCACCTCGTCGAGCTCGGTCGGGCCCGAGATCGTCCGCGTCGGGTCGGACGTCACCGTGGTTGCGACGCAGCTGATGGTGGCGCGTGCGCTCGAGGCGGCCGAGCAGCTGGCGGGCGAAGGGATCGACGTCGAGCTCGTCGACCCGCGAACGCTCGTGCCGCTCGACCTCGACACGATCCTCTCCAGCGTGGAGAAGACGGGCAAGCTCGTCTGCGTGCAGGAGGCCCCGCCGGGCGGTAGCTGGGGAGCGACGGTCGTCGCCGCCGTGGTCGAGAGCATGTGGGAGTCGCTCGACGGGCGGCCGCGGCTCGTCAGCGGCGACGAGACGCCGATCCCGTACGCGGCGCCGCTCGAAGAGGCGTGGCTGCCGAGCACGGAGCGGATTCTCGAGGCCCTCAGGCAGGCCGCGGCGGAGTGAGCGCGCACCGCCACACATCGGGCTCTCTCTCCGGCGCCATGACGACCATTCGCTCCGTCGCACGCGCATCGCGAATTCTCGTGCATCTCGGCGAGCAGACCGACGGACGGACGGCGAAGGAGGTGGCCGACGAGCTCGAGCTTGGCGCTGCCGACCGCCTATCACCTGCTCGGCACGCTGGTCGCCGAAGGCCTCGTCGTGAAGGACTCGCGGCGACGGTACCGGCTGGGGCCGGCGATCGGCCCGATCGCGGACGCGTTCGTCCGTCAGTTCACCCCGCCCGAGTACCTCCTCGAGCCGTTGCACCGGCTCGCCCAGGAGAGCGGGGAGACTGCGTACGTCGGCTCCTGGCAACAGGATCGGATCGTCGTCCTCGCGTCGGTCGAGGGGCGCAACGCCGTCCGGGTCTCGGGGACGCACCTCGGCGTCGTCGAGTCGGCTCACGCTCGCGCGTCCGGCAAGCTGCTCCTCGCGTTCGCCTCGGAGGAGAAGCGCGCCGCGTACCTCGCGAGGAACCCGCTCGACCCGGTCACGCCGCGCACGATCGTCCAGCCGGACGAGCTCGAGCTCGAGCTCGAGCGCATCCGACTGCTCGGCTACGCAATCGACGAGGAGGAGTTTCGCGAGGGGGTCGCGTGCGTCGCCGCGCCGGTCCTGACCGACGGTCACGCGCACGTCGCCTACTCGATCTCGGCGCCGGTCGAGCGCTTCGGCCGGCGTCGCGCGGAGTTGATCCAGTCCGTCCTGGATGCGTCCGAGCGGGCAACCGTCGCAGCGGGTGGCCACCCGCGTGCGCTCTCGATTTCACCATCTTGAATCGAATTGCGTCATCTTGATTCGCTGCGGGGGTGCGGTTAGCATCGGCCGCTCGTGAGCCGAGCTCGACGGGAAGACCGCGATCGTGACCGGGTCGGGCACCGGTCTCGGCCGTGGGATCGCACAGGAGCTCGCCGAGGCGGGCGCGTCCATCGCCGTCGTCGAGATCGACGCCGACTCGGCGCACGCGGCGGCCGAGGAGCTCGCGGGCAACCGGCGTCGAGTCGCGCGCCTATCCGGCCGACGTGGCCGACAGCAAGCAGGTCGACGATGCCTTCGAGGCGGTGGTCCGGGACTTCGGCCGGCTCGACGTCGTCGTCAACAACGCGGGCATCAGCCGGGTCGGCCCGCACACCCACGAGGTGACCGACGAGGACTGGCACGACTCGATCGCCGTCATGCAGACCGGGGTCTTCTTCTGCATGCGTGCCGCGGGCCGGATCATGCTTCCACAGCGGTCCGGCTCGATCGTGAACATCTCGTCGATCCGCGGCTTCTCGCCGAATCCCGGCCGGATCACGTACTGCGCACCCAAGGCGGCGGTGATCATGATGACGACCGTCGCCGCAGGGGAGTGGGCCGAGCACGGGATCCGCGTCAACGCGATCGCTCCCGGTGTCCTCCGGACGCCGATGTGGGACACCGACGTCGCGCGCGGCGCGATCGACGAGCAGTACTACCTCGACACGGTGCCCATGCATCGTCTCGGCTTGCCCTCCGAGGTGGGCAAGCTCGTCGTCTTTCTCTCCTCGGACGACGCGGCGTACATCACTGGAGGGGTCCACACGATCGACGGCGCACTCACCTCGATCCCGGCCGGATGAGGCGAGGGCCTCGAACGCACGTGGCGGGATGAGATGATCGCTCGATCGACTGTCCTGAGATACAAGGAGGGACTATGAGGGGTTCGAAACGACGGGTCTTCGCGGTGCTGACGACCGCGGTGCTGGCACTCGCGGTAGCGACCGCGGCGCTTGCGGGCTCGACCGGCTCCGCAGGCGGCAAGGCGGAGGGCGGCGGCTCGTTGACGGTCTGGCTGAGCGGGACCTACGCCGGCTCGACGCCCGGCTCGACGTACCGCAAGTGGCTCGACGGGGTCAAGGCGCGCTACGAGAAGGCCAACCCCGGAGCGAGCGTGAAGTTCGTGCTCACCCCGATCAACAACGCGCAGTTCACCGCGCAGATCGCGGCGGCGTTCGCCTCGAGGCGAGTCCCGGACGTGATGCTCGTCTACTCGGGCGGCTACACGACGCCGTACATGCAGAGCTCGCTCGAGAAGCTGAACGATCGCGTCAAGGAGACGCCGGGCTTCTACGGCAAGCAGACGGCGTGGGACCTCTCGTGCCTCAACCTCGACTGCAAGGGCGGGAGCGGGGACATCTACGCCGTCCCGAACGATCAGGGAACCTACGGGCTCTTCTACAACAAGGCGCTCTTCCGCAAGGCGGGGATCGCAAAGCCCCCGACGACGTACAACGAGCTCCTCGCCCAGTGCAAGACGTTCAAGTCGAAGGGGATCCTGCCGCTCGCGTACGGCGACCGTGACGGGTACTCGACGGACAACTGGGTGACGTACGACTACGCGTCCTACATGGCGCGCGGCGACATCGCGAAGGTGAACGCCGGCAAGATGAAGTACGCGGACCCGAAGCTCGTGAAGCCGCTGACCGCCCTGGCGAAGTTCAAGCAGCAGGGGTGCGTGAACGCCGACGCCTCGACACGCGAGAACAACGACGCCAACAGCGAGTTCACGTCGGGCAAGGCCGCCATGGTGCTGATGTTCCCGTTCGTGATCAAGGACTTCGAGAAGGCGCTCGGGAAGAACCTCGGGATCGCCCGGCTGCCGCAGTCGGGCCCGAACCCCGGCCGGACCGCCGCGAACTCCTTCCACAACTGGGTGATCCCCAGGAACGCGGGGAACAAGGACGGCGCCTGGGAGTTCATCAAGATGGCGGTCGACGATCGCGGCGCGGGCGCGCTCGCGACGACCGTCGGCGCGTTGCCGACCAACAAGGCGGCGAGCGCAAAGCTCAAGGATCCGATCACCAAGTTCTTCCTGCAGACCGCGGCGAAGCCGCAGGTTCCCCTGCTGGACAGCATCGTCCCGCTGAAGGTCGCGCTGCTCTACTACCAGCAGCTCCAGGCGGCGTTCTCCGGCAAGACGACCGCGTTGAAGGCGATGCAGAACGTCGACAAGGGCCTCAAGTCTCTGAATCCCTGACCGCGTCGCCGGCACGGACGGCTCGAAGGAGGCCCCGCAGCCCGCAGTGGCTGTGGGGCCTCCTGTACGCGGCGCCGGCGGTCCTCCTCGTAGGCACGTTCGTCGCCTATCCGTTCGGCAGCATCGTCTACCACGCGTTCACGCGGTGGGACGGCATCGCCCCGGCGGAATGGGTCGGCGTCAACAACTTCCGGCTTCTCTGGGACGATCCGATCTTCCGGACCGCCCTGAGGAACAACGCGATCTTCGCGCTCTCGGTCCCGATCCAGCTCGTCCTGCCGTTGATCGTCGCCTTCGCGATCCACCGGCGCGTGCCCGGCTGGCGGCTCTTTCGCGCGACCGTCTTCCTCCCCGCCGTCTACGCGACCGTGGTGATCGGCATCCTCGCCGCGACCGTGCTCCAGCTCGACGGGCCGCTCAACGAGGCGCTCGGCGGTGTCGGCCTGGACGGCTTGCAGCGGGAGTGGCTCGGGGATGCCAGCACGTCGATCCCGCTGATCCTCGTGATCGTCGTGTGGACGAACTTCGGGTACAACGTCCTGCTCTACCTGGCGGGCATGAGCGCGCTCGACCCCTCGCTCGAGGAGGCGGCGCGCATCGACGGAGCGGGATGGACACGCACCCTCGTCTCGATCGTGACCCCGAACCTGCGACGTGTCCTCGAGATCGTCCTCGTCGTGAACACCATCACGGCCTTTGCGTTCATGTTCGCGTACATCTACACGATCACGAACGGGGGCCCCGGCACCGACACCTACGTCTCCGAGTTCTACATCTACCAGCAGGCGTTCACGAATCAGAACATGGGCTACGCGGCGGCGATCGGTGTGACGCTCGTGCTGATCGTCCTCGCGATCGGGCTCTTCCAGATCCGCGTCCTGACGCGCAAGGAAGGGCGCTAGCGTGCAAGCCGACGCCGTCGTCGCCGCGCCGCGATCGAGGCTCCGCCGGGCGAGGCGAAGCTCGTGGCCGCTCGTCGTCGCGATCGGGCTCTTCTGCGTCTCCGCGATCCTGCCGCTCCTCTTCATGGCCTCGACGGCCTTTCGGACCCAGGCGGACTGGGCGAACGCGCGGATCGGCCTGCCGACGACCGCGTCGTTCGATGCGTTCGAGCGGGCCTGGACGGGCGCGAACATCGGGCTCTACTTCCGGAACTCGGTGATCGTCACCTCCGCCACCGTCGCGCTCTCGGTCGTGAGCGCGACGCTCGCGGGCTACTCGTTCTCGAAGCTTCGCTGGCGGTTGTCGGGCGCCGTCTACCTCTTCGTGCTCGCCTGGATCGCGATTCCGCCGCTGCTGCTGATGGTCCCCATCTACGTGCAGATGGTGCAGCTCGGACTGCTCGACACGTTCGCGTCGGTGATCCTCCTCTACAGCGCGCTCAACCTGCCGTTCAACGTCTACCTGATGACCGCCTTCTTCCGGTCGGTGCCCGACGAGCTGATCGAGGCCGCGAGGATCGACGGGGCCGGGGTCCATCGCACCTTCCGCCTCGTCCTCCTGCCGCTCGCCAAGCCGGCGATCGCGACGCTCGTGATCTTCAACGTGCTCTGGTCGTGGAACGAGTTCCTGTTCGCGCTGCTGATGCTGCAGTCCGACGGTGTCAAGACGCTGACCGTCGGCGTGCTGCAGCTCCAGGGACGCTTCACCTCCGACTACCCCGCCCTCATGGCCGGGCTGCTGATCACGTCGTTGCCGGTGATCGCGGCCTATCTCGTCTTCCAGCGTCATCTGGTCCGCGGCATCGTCGCGGGTGCCGTCAAGTGAGACGTCGACCGAGAGGAGCAGCGTGACCGTTCGTCGGTTCGAGGAGAAGAACGTGATCGTGACCGGCGCGGGCCAGGGGATCGGCCGCGCGATCGCCGAGCGCTTCGCCGCCGAGGGAGCAGACGTGATGCTGATCGGCCGTCGGCGGGAGCCGCTCGACGAGCTCGAGAGCGCGATCCGAGCAGGCGCTGGCAGCGCCTGGGTGCATCCCGCGGACGTGAGCGACTCCGGCGACGTCGATGCAGCGGTCGCCGCCGCGGGCGAGCGCTGGGGGCGGATCGACGTGCTCGTCAACAACGCGGGCATTGCCGAGGAGACGCCGTTTCTCGAGATCGAGGACGACGGCTGGGACCGGGTCCTCGCCACGAACCTCAGGGGAGCGTTCCTGATGAGCCAGCGCGTCGCCCGCCTCCAGGCGAAGGCGGGCGGCGGCGCGATCGTGCACATCGCCTCGATCGACGCCTCCGGTGGGGATGGGCCGTACGCGAGCTACAACGCCTCGAAGGCGGGCCTGCTCGGGCTCAACAGGACGATGGCGCTCGAGCTCGGCCCTTCCGGCGTGCGCGTCAACTGCGTCAGCCCGGGCTTCACGCACACCGAGATGACCGAGGTCGGCGTGCCGGCGGGGATGATGGACTACCTCGTCAACCGCTTCGATCGCGTCCCGCTGCGACGCCTCGTGCGGCCCGAGGAGATCGCCTCCGCGTGCGCGTTCCTCGCGTCCGACGACGCCTCGGGGATCACGGGCATCGACCTCACGGTCGACTGCGGCCTGACCGCGAACTGGTACATCCTCGAATCGATCCCCGCGTCCGATGGGTAGCTGCCGGGCGAGCCGGGGCGAGGTCGTCGGCTGGCAGAGCGTCGTGCTCGAGAACGACGTGATCCGCGTCGTCGTCCTCCCCGGCAAGGGCGCCGAGATCCACCAGATCACCGACCTGCGCTCCGGAACCGACGTCCTCTTCGCGGGCCCCTGGGGGCTTCGCCCACCGGGAGCAGCCCACCTGCCGGGGAGCGGGGACGACGAGTTCATGTGGAACTACGCGGGCGGCTGGCAGGTGCTCTTTCCGAGCGTCAACGAGGCGTGTGTCTACGGCGGTGCAACGGATCCCGTTCCACGGCGAGGTCGCATCGCTTCCCTGGGACCACGAGATCCTGGAGGAAGGGGGAGATACGGTCGCAGTGCGCTTCTGGACGACATCCCGCCTGACGCCGTTCCGGCTCGAACGGACGCTCACCCTGCGCTCGGGCGAGCCGGTGCTCGTGATCGACGAGACCGTGGCGAACGAGTCGACCGAGTCCGCGCACTTCGTCTGGGGCCAGCACTGCGTCGTCGGGCCGCCGTTTCTCGAGCCGGGTTGCCGGTTGGAGATACCTGCCCGAACGATCGTCACCTCACCCGAGCTCTGGGAGGCCGACACCGCGCGGCTCGAGCCAGGCCGCCGGACGCCGTGGCCGCTCGCGCCGCTGAGGGACGGCGGGACCGTCGACCTCCGCGACGTGCCCGGGCCCGGAGACGGGGAGCCACGACGATCTCTACGTCACGGATCTCGACGAGGGGTGGCTCGCCGTCACGAACCCGAGGCTCGAGCTGACCTTCCGGCTCGAGTGGGATCACACGCTCTACGGCTGGATCGTCCTGTGGCAGCCGTTCGGCGGTGCGCTCGCGCCGCCGCTCACGGGCTCGTACGCGCTCGGCATCGAGCCGTGGACGGGCATGACGAGCCTCGAGCGAGCGGTCGCAGAGGGTGTGGCGCGCGAGCTCGGCGGCGGCGAGCTCGCTGTCGACGACCCTTCGGGCGAGCCTCTCAGAGTGAGGTGCCGGTCGAGGCGTCGAAGAGATGCGTGCGTTCGGCGTCGATCCCGAGCCTGAGCCGCTCGCCGGACGCCGGCTCGGTGCGGGGATCGAGTCGCGCGACGAGCGCGCCGCCGAGCTCGACCTCGCCCTCGCCCGTCCGCACCGCCTCGATGCCGTCCGCGCGAAAGTAGACGAGTGTCTCGGAGCCGAGTTGCTCGGTGAGCTCGACGGTCACGGGCAGCCACGCCTGCTCCGCGCCGGAGGTCACGGTACGCGAATCGAAGAAGTGCTCGGGCCGCACGCCGAGCAGCACGTCGCCCTGCGTCCTGCTCAGCCGGGCCAGCCGGTTCTCGGGCAGCTCGAGGCTGTAGCCGCCGAACCGGAGCACCCCGTTCGAGAGCTGTGCCCGGACGAAGTTCATGGCCGGGCTGCCGATGAAGGTCGCGACGAAGGTGTTGGCCGGCCGGTTGTAGAGCTGGGCGGGTGTGTCGACCTGCTGGATGACGCCCCGGTTCAGCACGGCGACGCGATCGCCGAGCGTCATCGCCTCCGTCTGATCGTGCGTGACGTAGAGGGTCGTCACACCGAGCCGCTGATGGAGCTTCACGAGCTCGGCCCGCATCTGCACCCGCAGCTTCGCGTCGAGGTTCGACAACGGCTCGTCCATGAGAAACGTCGTCGGATGACGGATGATCGCCCGGCCCATTGCGACTCGCTGACGCTGGCCCCCGGAGAGCGCACCCGGCTTGCGCTCGAGTAGCTCGCCGATCCCGAGGAGCTCGGCGGCGCTCTCGACGCGGCGGCGTCGTTCCGGTTTCGACACGTTCTGCATCCGCAGCGGGAAGCCGATGTTGTCGCGCACGGTCATGTGCGGGTAGAGCGCGTAGTTCTGGAAGACCATTGCCGTGTCGCGATCCACGGGATCGAGGTCGTTGACGACTCTGTCGCCGATCGCGATCTCGCCTCTCGTCGGGTCCTCCAGCCCGGCGACCATGCGAAGCGCCGTCGTCTTCCCGCACCCCGAGGGGCCGACGAGAATCATGAACTCGCCGTCACGGATCTCGAGGTCGAGGTCGTCGACCGCGACGGTGCCGTCGTCGAACTCCTTCGTGACCCCCTGGAACGTGATGCTCGCCATCTACGCGGGACGAGGGTGGCAGGCGGCGTTCATCGCGATATCGACCATACTTGCGCCCACCGGCACGGCGTGCTCGTCACGCCGTGGGCTCGGCGCGGACGCCGTTCGGGGGTCGAGCCTCAAGTGCGCGGCGCATGCCGCCGATGCTTCTGATCCGCCTCGCTTCCCGCGGGGCGTCGAACTGCGGCGAACGAATTGGAGGCAGGGAATGCGGCAGCATGGCTGGAAGTCCCGTCTGTGGTCCCTCGCGGCGCTCGTCGCGATGGCCGCGGTCGGAGCGCCGATGGCGTCGGCGGACATCGACACGACACCCACCTGGAACGGGGCGGACTCGATCAGCTCGTTCGGCTACCAGGGGGCGACGCCGACCTATGGCCAGACGCTCACCGGCACCGGTGAGACGCTGGGCGGGTTCTCGGTGTTCATCAACGTGCCCGAATCCGCGACGTTCCAGGGAGGGGTCGGAACGTGGGACGGCAGCGCGGTGTCCGGCGTCCTCTGGTCGGGACCGGATCAGAACACATCGGGTAGTGGCGCTCTCGAGCAGGTCTCGTTCGTGATCCCGGAAGGCGTCGCGCTCGTGGCCGGGCAGGCGTACGTGATCTACGCGACGAGCCTCTTCAGCGAGGGCTCGGGCTACGGCAGCTGGGGCTTCGTGTGGGAGGCCGACCCCTACGCCGAAGGCACGATGGTGTGGCAGAACGGCGGCGCTCTCGGCGCTGCCTGGGACGGCAACTACGAGGGCCTCGGTGACCTGGCGTTCATCGCGACCTTCCGTCCAAATGGTCAGGCCGTCGCGTTCGCGCCGATGCCCGCACGCGGCGGCTACTGCACGGTTGCGGGCAACACGAACCCGTACACCGGCGCGGCGATCCCCCCGGGGACATTCGTCGATCTCGCGCAGGCCCAGGTCGTCTCCGACCCGAGCTACGCGGGCGTGATGCCCGCGCGCTACGTCGAGGGCGTCGGGCTGACCTGTGACGCGCCCCCTGCGGGATTCACGCAGCAGGGCTTCGCAGGCGAGACCCAGCGCGTCGGCGAGGGCGTCTACCCGTACTACACGTCGGCCGGCAAGTAGCGCGGCACGACGAGCCAGGCGTGCGGGAACCGGAGCTCGGAGGCCGGTTCCCGCCCCGCTTCCCGGCCACGGCCCCATACGATTGGCGCTTCCCGGCGGCCACCGCGGCTGCCCCACGAAAGGTCGTTCCATGGAGCTCGAGAACCGGGTCGCGGCTGGCATCTCCACGGAGGAGCTCGGCGAGCGGCGCGAGCGACTGCTCGACCACTGCCGCCGGGAAGGGCTCGGCGGCTACGTGCTCTTCGACGAGCAGTACATCCGGTACTTCGCGGGCTTCGGATTCCTCGCGACGGAGCGTCCCGTCGCATTCGTGGGCAACGCCGACGGAGACGAGGCGGTGTTCGTCCCCGAGTTCGAGGTCGAGCGGATCCGGGCGGAGACGTCGTTCGAGCACGTCGCCTCGTACCCCGAGTATCCGGGCCGTGAGCACCCGATGCACATTCTCGGGCAGCTGCTCGACTCGCTCGCGATGAGCGCCCCGGTCGGCGCCGACCAGGACGGCTACCCCGGCATCCTGGGCTATGCCGGACCGCCGCTGAGCGAGGCGATCGGCGGCAAGGTGGCACCCCTGGCGCCGTTCGTCGAGAGCCTGATGGTGCGCAAGAGCGACGGGGAGGTCGCGCTCATCCGCGAGAGCGCGCGGTGGTGCGAGAACGCGCACCGGCTCCTGCAGCGCTACAGCCGCCCGGGCACGACCGAGGCCGATGCGAGCCTGCGCGCCGCCCACGAGGCGACGGTCGCCATGGCCGAGGCCCTCGGGGGCGAGTACGGCCAGCAGGCGTCGTCGGACGGCGCGAGCGCAGGCTATCGAGGGCAGATCGGCCTGCGCAGCGGGTGGGCGCACGCCGTTGCGCACACCATCGCGTTCGAGGCGGGCGACGTCCTCGTCAGCGAGACGAGCGCGCCCGTGTGGGGCTACCACGCCGAGCTCGAGCGAGCGATGGTGATCGGAGAGCCGACCGCCGAGATGCAGCGGCTCTTCGACCACATGGTCGCGGCGCAACGGGTCGCCTTCGATGCACTCCGGCCCGGCACGACGTGCGCCGCCGTCGACGAGGCCGTGCTGGCGTACTTCGAGGAGCACGACCTCCTGCCCTACTGGAGGCAGCACACAGGGCACGGCATCGGGTTGCGAAACCACGAGGCGCCGTTCCTCGACGTCGGCGATCCGACTCCGATCGAGAGCGGGATGGTCTTCACGATCGAGCCCGGTGTCTACGCGCCGGAGATCGGCGGGTTTCGCCACTCGGACACGGTGCTCGTGACCCCGGAGGGGATCGAGATCCTGACCGACTACCCGAGCGACCTCGAGAGCCTCGTCATCCCCGTCTGACGACTCCTAACGATGTCCAAACAAATCGCGGCGGCCGGCGTCTCAGGGTGCATCGGCCACCACGGGCATCTCCTCGGTACGTCCCATGGATGACACTTTCCGCAGGCACTGGGCGATCCAGGTCGCGAAGGAGCGCGCCGACCAGGCGCGGCTGCACGCACGTGCCGTCGAGACGGAGGATGAGCGCCGTCCGCTCGAGCGCTCGCCGTGGCTCGGGCTCCAGGTGCGCTCGCTCCTCGCGCTCATCGCGGTTGCCGAGGAGGGCAGCTTCGTCGCCGCGGCGACCCGGCTCGGCTACTCGCGCTCGACGATCAGCCACCAGATCGCGCAGCTCGAGGCCGCCGTCGGGGTCTCCCTGCTCGTCCGCGGAAGCGGCTATCGCTCGGTCACGCTGACGGCGGCCGGGAAGGTCGTGGTGGTGCACGGCCGCGCGGTGATGCGGGTGCTCGAGAACGCGGAGGCCCAGGTCGCCGAGCTCGGCCGCCGCGGCCGCCGAGGTCTCGTTCCCGGCCTTCGCTGGGACGCGCCTCCGTCACCAGCCGGCAGCTGACGCCGGTCGCGGCAGCCTGCGAAGGGAAGGTGCCTGGCTGAAGCCAGACACCGGGCCAGGCACCGGCCAAAGCGTTTCTCGGAGGCCGAGGTAGTTGCGGCCCCGAAGGGGGACGCCTTCAGGGATCTGCCCCGCCGTAGGCGGGGATCCGAGCCGCAGGAATCCGCTCCCGCGGATTCCTGCTTGGCGGGCAAGCCGATACGTCGAACATTTCGACGTTTGCTAGGAGCCGCGTCGCCGCTGATGTAAACAGCGAGCGTCGTCATGAGTCCGCGTGAATCCGGCCCGTCGCGTCCTTCGGGCCGGATTCCCGCACTCAGGCGGAGTCGGCGATGAGGATCCAGGGCAGAAGAGACGGGAGCCTGGCCTGTGAGCTGTGCGGGTGGGCTCGTCGCGCGCTCGAGGCGGAGCGCGCCTGACGTGCGAGCGGCGTCTCCCCGGCGGCGGCGCCAGCTCCTGTGGGGGGTCGCCGGCGCGGCGGTGTGCGCGGCCGTCGCGCTCGTCTTCGTGCTCGGGCCGGACAAGGACGCGGCGCCGCAGCGGTTCAGCGACGAGGCGGTGCAGACGGAGAAGCCGCAGGCGAAGGTCCCGCTCCCGGACGAGGCGCGCCAGGTCGCGGTCCGTTTCATCCAGACCGCGGTCGCGCGCAAGGACCTCGAAGAGGCGTGGATGCTCGTCGGCCCGAACCTCCGCGGCGGCCTGACCCGCAAGGAGTGGCTGTCGGGCTCGAACCCCGTCGTCCCGTACCCGATCGACGAGCTCGAGGTCGCGCCGTACAAGATCGACGAGTCGTACGCGACGAGCGCGCTGCTCGAGGTCGCGCTCCTTCCGCGCAAGGGCGCGGGCGTGCGTGCGCAGGTCTTCTTCCTCGGCCTCGTCAAGCTCGGCAAGGGCACCGAGGCCCGCTGGGTCGTCGACAACTGGGTGCCGCGCGCCGGGGCGGTGGTGCCGAGATGAGCAACCTCGCCGACAGCGCCGAAGCTGCCGCGAACGGGCAGGCGACCCCGTTCCTGCCCGGGATCATGCCCGGGGCGGTCGCCGACGAGCTCATCGACGACGACCCCGACGGACGGCCCGTCGAGGCACGCGACTACTGGGCGAGCGTCTGGCTCCGGCTCAGGCGCGACAGGCTGGCCATCGCCGGCGGTGTCTTCATCGTGCTGCTCTTCCTCGTCGCCTTCGCGGGAGCCCCCCTCGCAGAGCGCCTCCTCGGTCACGGGCCGAACGAGCCGTTCCTCGTCACGGGCGGCCTCGACGCCGACCAGCTTCCCGCGGGCCCGATGACGACCGTCGGGAAGCTGACCGAGGACGGCGGGCTCGAGGACCAGCTCTTCATCCTCGGCTCCGACTCGACGCTGGCGCGCGACGAGTTCCTGCGCCTCCTCTACGGCGCGCAGGTGTCGCTCGAGGTCGGTGTCGGCGCGACCCTCCTCTCGCTCTTCCTCGGCACCATCCTCGGCGCCGTCGCCGGCTTCTACCGCGGCTGGGCCGACACGGCGATCTCGCGGATGGTCGACCTGACGATGGCCTTCCCGTACCTCCTCTTCGTGATCACGCTCGCGGCCACGCTCGGCACGCGGCTCAACGGGGTGACGTTCGGGTTCCTCGGCGAGGGCGTGGTGACGCTCGTCCTCGTGTTCGGCCTGCTCGGCTGGTTCTACTCCGCGCGGATCATGCGGAGCGTCGCGCTCTCGATCCGCGAGAAGGAGTTCGTCGAGGCCGCACGCATGGTGGGCGCGAGCAACTGGCGGATCGTCCGCTCGCACGTCTTCCCGCACCTCGTGGGGCCGCTGATCGTGCTCGCGACGCTGAACGTGGCGGCCTTCATCCTCGCCGAGGCGGGGCTCTCGTTCCTCGGGCTCGGGATCCAGCTCCCGACCGCGAGCTGGGGGACGCTCCTCGCGGACGCGCCGCAGTACTACACCTCCCGGCCGCTCCTGATGGTCTGGCCGGGGCTCGCGCTGCTGTTCACGACCCTTGCCTTCAACCTCCTCGGCGACGGCCTTCGCGACGCGTTCGACCCGAGGGGCTCCCGTTGATGCACGCCCACGACAACGCACCGAAAGGAGCACAATGAACGCCAAACGACCGCTCGGGGTCCTCCTTGCGATCTCGAGCATCGCCCTGCTGGTCGTGACGGCCGCGACGGCGGCGCCGACGGCGAAGCGCGGGGGCACGTTCGTGCTCGAGATCGCGACGGACGTCGACTACATCGACCCGCAGCTCTCCTACTACGGGGAGACGTGGAAGCTCGAGGCGGCGACGGCCTGCAAGCTCATGAACTGGCCCGACAAGGAAGGGGCCGCAGGAGCGGTCGCCACGCCCGAGGTCGCCGCGGGCCTTCCCGTGATCTCGGCGAACGGCAAGACGTACACGTTCACGATCAAGCCGGGCTTCCGCTTCTCGAACGGCCAGGCCGTGACGGCGCGGAGCTTCGTCGACGCGTTCAACCGGTTCGCGAACCCGCGCATGCAGTCGACCGGCGTGCAGTTCCTCGACATCGTGCAGGGCGCCCAGGCCGTGGTCGACGGCAAGGCCCGGACGATCTCGGGGGTCCGGGCGAGCGGCAACAAGTTCGTCGTCCGGCTCACGAAGGCCTCGCCCGACTTCCTGGCGCGGCTGACGATGCCGTTCATGCAGGCGATCGACACGAACCTCGCCCGCCAGATCGACGCGAACGGGATCAACCAGTACGCGTCGTGCGGGCCGTACTACTTCTCGAGCCGCACGCCCGGCCGCTCGATCACGCTCAAGCGCAACCCGAACTACAAGGGCGGCCGCGCGGCGAACGTCGACACGATCCAGGTGAACGTCGGCAACGACATCGCGGTGCAGTACCAGAACGTCGAGAGGGCCACCTCCGACTACGCCTCGACCGGCATCCCGCCGACCGAGTGGAAGAACGTCGTCTCCAAGTACGGGCTGAACAGGAAGGACGGCCGGGTGCAGGTGCGCTCCCTGCTCGACGTCCGGTACGTGGCCATGAACCACGCGCGGCCCATGTTCAAGGACAACCCGGGGCTCGCCAAGGCGGTCAACTGGACGGTCGACCGTCAGGCGTTCTCGGCGCAGGGCGGCTACCTGTACGGCAAGCGGACGGGCCAGATCCTGCCGCCCGGGATGCTCGGGTACAAGCCGCAGGGCCTCTATCCGCTGCGCATCACGGCGAACACGATCAAGCAGGCCAAGAAGCTCGCCGAGGGGAACCTCCGCGGCGGCAAGGCCGTGCTCTGGTCGTCGAACTCCGGGATCGCGCCGCTCCAGGCGCAGCTCATCCAGTACAACCTGCGGCAGATCGGGCTCGACGCCGAGATCCGGCTGCTTCCGCGGGCACAGCAGTTCACGAACGCCGGCAACCCGCAGACCGCCACGTTCGACCTCACGGTCGAGCGGTGGGGGTCGGACTACGCCGACCCGTACGACTTCGTGAACGTCCTGCTCGACGGGGCGCAGGTCACGAACCCGCAGCACAACAACTACGCGTACTTCAACGTCGCGAAGTACAACCGGCAGATGACCGCCGCGTCGCTCCTCACCGGATCGAAGCGGGGCTCGGCCTACGCGGCCCTCGACGGAGCGCTCATGCGCGAGAACCCGCCGTGGGCGCCGCTCGTCAACTCCAACGACCGGAGCTTCCTGTCGTCCCGGGTTGGCTGCGTCACGATCAACGAGGCCCACGGCAGCGGGCCTCTCCTGAACGTGGCGTGCATCAAGTAACGACCAGGCCGGGAGGGAGGCGCGCCGCAGGGCGCGCCTCCCTCCCCTCTCGACGACGGGACTCGACACGATGCTGAACTACCTCGTCCGACGACTTCTCTGGGCCGGCTTCCTCTTCGTCGGCGTGACGCTGATCACGTACGTGCTGTTCTTCCTCCTGCCGGCCGACCCGGCCCGGCTCGCGGCGGGCAAGTCAGCGACCGCCGAGGACGTCGCCCGCGTCGAGCAGCAGCTGGGGCTCGACCGGCCGGTGTACGAGCAGTACGGGCTCTTCCTCAAGCGGCTCGTCGTCGACCAGTCGCTGGGCCGGTCGTACGCCAACCGGCGCTCGGTCAACGAGATGGTGGGGGAGGCCGTGCCCGTGACGGTGGCGCTCGTGCTCGGAGGCGCGGTCCTCTGGATGCTGATCGCGCTACCGATCGGGATCCTCTCGGCGCTCCGTCCGAGGTCGCTCCTCGACAGGGGGGCGATGATCTTCATCCTCATCGGGATCTCCGCGCCGGTCGTCTGGATCGGCCTCCTGCTCCAGTACTTCGTCGGCTTCCGCTGGGGGCTGACTCCGAACGCGGGGTACTGCGACGTCATCGACCCGCCGGAGGGCGCGAGCTGCGGCGGCCCGGCCGACTGGGCCTACCACATGATCCTGCCCTGGGTCACGTTCGCGATCCTGTTCGCGGCGAGCTATGCGCGCATGATCCGCGCGAACGTCCTCGACACGCTCGGGGAGGACTACGTCCGGACGGCGCGCGCGAAGGGTGCGCCGGAGAACGTCGTCGTGCGCCGCCACGTGCTGCGGAACGCGCTGCTGCCCGTCGTGACGATGCTCGGCCTCGACATCGGCATCGCGCTCGGGGGCGCGATCTTCACCGAGGCGATCTTCAACCTGCCGGGGCTCGGCCGCCTGGCGCTGACGAGCGTGCTCAACCTCGACCTGCCGACGATGCAGGGAGTGATCGTGTTCGCGACGCTCGCGATCATCCTCCTCAACCTCGTCGTCGACCTCGTCTACGCGTACATCGACCCGAGGATCCGGCTCGCGTGACCGTGAGCGCGGTCGCACGGATGGACGGGAGCGACGTCCGGGGGGCGCCGCTCCTCGACGTACGCGACCTGCGTACGTACTTCAAGACCGACGACGGCATCGTCAAGGCGGTCGACGGCGTCTCGTTCTCCGTCCGACCGGGCCAGACGCTCGGCGTCGTCGGCGAGTCGGGCTCGGGCAAGAGCGTCACGATGATGTCGCTCCTCAGCCTCAACCCGAAGCCGGGGCGGATCGCGGTGCGCGACGGGGCGACGCCGGGCGAGCAGATGGAGGCGTTCCTCCACGCGTCGAAGAAGCACGTCTCGATCTCGACCGGCGAGGCGTTCTTCCGCGGCGAGAACCTTCTCCGGGCGTCGAACCGGCGGCTCCGGGCGCTGCGGGGCGGTGAGATCTCGATGATCTTCCAGGACCCGATGACCTCGCTCAACCCGGTGCTCTCGATCGGAGACCAGCTCGTCGAGGCGGTCATGCTGCACCAGGACGTCTCGTCGAGGCAGGCCCGCCAGCTCGCGATCGCCGGGCTCGACGAGGTCGGGATCCCGCGTGCGGAGCGGCGGGTGGACGACTACCCGCACCAGTTCTCGGGCGGCATGCGCCAGCGGGTGATGATCGCGATGGCGCTCATCAACGACCCCGTCCTGCTCATCGCCGACGAGCCGACCACGGCGCTCGACGTGACGACGCAGGCGCAGATCCTCGCGTTGATCCGCGAGCTCCAGGCCGAGCACGGCACCGCGGTCGTCCTGATCACCCACGACCTGGGCGTCGTCGCCGAGACCGCCGACGACATCGTGGTCATGTACGCCGCGCGGGTCGCGGAGCAGGCGCCGGTCTTCTCGCTCTTCGAGCGGCCGCTCCACCCGTACACGTGGGGGCTTCTCGGGTCGCTTCCGCGGCTCGACGTCGAGCTCGAGCGGCTCACGCAGATCTCCGGCCAGCCGCCGTCGCTTCTCCGCCCGCCGAGGGGCTGTCGCTTCCGGCCGCGGTGCGCGTTCGCCTTCGACCGCTGCCGCGGCGAGCTGCCGGCGGCGACGCCGGCGAGCTTCGATCCCGAGCACCTGGACGCGTGCTACCTCCCGGAGGCCCGCAAGCTCGAGGAGTCCGGGCGGGTCGTGGCCGCGCTGGAGCTTGCGCCGGAGGCGGCATGACGGACACGCTCCTCGAGGTCGAGAACGTCACGAAGCACTTCCCCATCACGGAGGGGATCGTCTTCAAGCACGAGGTCGCCTCCGTGAAGGCGCTCGACGGCGTCTCGCTGACCGTGCGGCGCGGCGAGACGCTCGGGATCGTCGGCGAGTCCGGCTGTGGGAAGTCGACCCTCGCCCGCGTGATCATGCGCCTCCTCGAGCCGACGAGCGGGACCGTGCGCTTCGAGGGCAACGACGTCACCAGCCTCTCCCAACGCGAGATGCGGGTGTTCCGGCGCGAGCTGATGATGATCTTCCAGGACCCGTACGCGTCCCTCAATCCGCGCAAGCGCGTCGGGTTCATCGTCGGAGAGCCGCTCGAGATCCACGGGCTCGGCACCGAGGCCGAGCGGAAGCGACGGGTGCAGGAGCTGCTGGACGTCGTCGGCCTGAACCCGGAGCACTACAACCGGTTCCCCCACGAGTTCTCCGGCGGCCAGCGCCAGCGGATCGGCGTCGCGCGGGCACTCGCCGTCAACCCGAAGCTGATCGTCGCGGACGAGCCCGTCTCGGCCCTCGACGTCTCCGTGCAGGCGCAGATCCTGAATCTCCTCAAGGACCTCCAGAAGGAGTTCGGGCTGACCTACGTCTTCATCGCGCACGACCTCAGCGTCGTGCGCCACATCTCGGACCGGGTCGCGGTGATGTACCTCGGAAAGCTCGTCGAGCTCTCCGGCTCCCGCGACCTGTACGCCGCCCCACGGCATCCGTACACCGGTGCGCTCCTCTCGGCCGTCCCGATCGCGAACCCGCGCCTCGGGCGCGGCCGGAGCGCCTTCGTCCTCGGTGGAGACGTCCCCAATCCCATCAACCCCCCGCAGGGATGTCGCTTTCATCCGCGCTGCCCACGGGCCCACGTGTCGTGCTCGGAGACCGTTCCCGAGCTCGAGACGCGCGCGCCCGGCCACGAGGCTGCGTGCTTCTTCCCGCTCGAGAAGTGGCCGCTGAGCGCGGACGAGATGCGACAGCGAGAACCGGAGCACGAGCCGTCGGCGATGGCCGCCCTGGAGCCAGCGCCGGCGGAGCTCCGGTCGGCGACGTGATCGCACGGGGCCTGCGCAACCTCGCGCTCGTCGTCGCGGGCCTCTGCGCGGCGACGGCCGCAGCCTCGCTCCTCGTCGGGGCGATGGCGGGCATCTCGGCCTCACGCGCCGTGTCGGGCGGCTACCTCGTCGTCGGCTCGCTCCTCTTCACCGGCGGGGCGATCGCCGGCCTCCGCGACCCGGCCCGTGCCCGGGCGCGCGAGCTGCAGGTCGGGCGCGGCGCGCCGAGCGGACGACCCGCCACCTGGAGCCAGGCGTTCCACCTTTCGGCCGTGCTCGTCGGAGTCGGCTTCGCGCTCGTCCTGCTCGGGGTCGTGATCCATCCGCGGGTGACCTTCTGATGGCGTCCGGCGCCGACGTACGCCGCGTATGCGACGACGCGCGCCTCTCCATCTCGCTCGCCCTCGACGACGCGCTCGACGACGAGACCCGCGAGGGTCTCTGGGAGCATCTCGGCGCCTGCGAGGCGTGCGCCCGGCTCGCGGCCGAGCTGGGATACGCCACCTCCCTGGTGCGCAGCACGTCGCTCGAGCCGTTTCGCTGCGACCTGACGACCCCGCGCCTGCTCCGCTCGCGGCTCGACGCCCGAAGCGGCCCGTGGACGAGCGCCGCCGTCGTGCTCGGAGCCCTCGTCCTTGTCGTGTGGCAGCTCCCGGGCGGCGCCGGCACCCCAGGTGAGCCTCCCTCCGCTCGCTCGCAGGGGGCGTTCGCGGCCCCCTTCAGGCTCCCGATCGGACAGCGCTCGGCCGCCGACGACTTCGGCATCGACTCGCGTGGAAGCCGCCGCCCGAGCGCGGCGGACGCGGCTCCGCGAACGAGCTGAGCCGCGCCGCGCCGGTTCTCACCCGCCGCTGATCGCGGCGATCACGTCGACCCGCGACCGGGGCTCGAGAGGGGTGTCGAGGGCGGCCCGCTCGCGGTCGACGTAGACGTTGATGTGGGACCGGAGCGCCGGGCCGGGCTCGCACAGTCGGTCGCGGAGCCCGGGCCAGCGCTCATCGAGGCGGTCGATCGCCTCGTCCACCGTGGCGGCGTCGATCTCGAGCCGGCGCGGCAGGTCGGCGTAGAGCGACGGGAGGGTGGGAGGCAGGTGGACATCGGCCATGGCTCGCTCCGTCAGCCGGAGACCGCAACCTCGACCGACGAGATGGCCGGCAGGTAGCTGGCGATCTCGGTCCACGTCTCTCCCTCGTCGGCGCTCGCGAACACCTGGCCGGTGCTCGTGCCGAGGTACAGCCCGGGGACGTCGAGGGTGTCGATCGCGAGGCCCTCGCGCAGGACGCCCAGGTGCGCGTCCTGCCTGGGAAGGCCCTGGTCGAGGCGCTGCCAGGTCGCGCCCGCGTCGCGGGTCCGCCACACCGCCGCGTGGCCCTCCGGCATGCAGCGTCCATGCCCCGGGTCGAGGGGGATGACGTAGAACGTGTCCCGGTCGTGTGGGTGGACGGCGGCGGCGAAGCCGAAGTCGCTCGGCAGGCCCTCGGTGATCTCCACCCAGCTCCGGCCGGCGTCGTCGCTCCGGTGGACGCCGCAGTGGTTCTGCTGGAAGAGCCGGTCGGAGTCGACGGGCGACATCACGAGCTTGTGGACGCAGTAGCCGACCTCGGGGTCCTCCAGCGGCCAGTCCGCTCGCAGCCCGCGGTTGCGCGGCGTCCACGACGCGCCGTCGTCGGTCGTCTCGAAGATGCCGAACCCCTGGACGATCGCCCAGAACCGCGACGCCTCGTCGGGGTGGGGCAGGATCGCCGGCAGACCGAGATGCCCGGGCGGCTGGTTGGCCGGGTCGTTCCACGCCTCGCGGCCCGGCTGGCCGTCGAGCGTGCTGAGCAGCGACCAGCTCGCGCCGTCGTCACGGCTCTCGAACACGCCTGCCGCCTCGCCTCCTGCGAGGAGACGTCCGTGAGCCGCCGTCAGCCCGGAGACCTTGGAGAGGCGCAGCTCGCCGTTCTCGTAGGCGAGGCCCTCGCTCGAGAGCGTCCACGTCTCGCCGCGATCGCCGCTGCGCCAGACGCCGACGCCGTGCCACTCGCTCGCGGCCGCGGCGTAGAGCGCGTCTGTGACGGGGTCGTGGATCGCGTGGTAGACGGGCCAACCGTCGCAGTACGGCCCGCGGACGTCCCACTCCCGGCGGTCTCCGTCGCCTTCGAGCAGGAAGCACCCCTTGCGGGTGCCGACGAGGACGGTCACCGAGGGCACCTACCTCACCTCCAGGGCGAGCATCGGCAGTGTCGGGCGTCGTGTTCTGTGCATCCGTTGCCTCCTCGTCGTTCGGTCGGGAGCCTCTTCGCTGCTTGGACGGTGGAACGCACGGAGACTCATCGGTCGGCTCGTCACGACGTCGCGGCGTCGAGTGACGCGCCGAGCCGGTCGGCGAGGGCCCGGACGCTCTCACGGAGCTCTGCCGGCTCACGGATCGAGAACCCGCAGCCCAGGCGGGCGAGCACGCCTGCCATCCAGTCGAGCGAGCCGACGCGCATGCGCAGCAGCGTCCCGCCCTCGGCCTCGACAAGCTCCGCGACCGTGGCCGGGATCCGCTCGGCGGCCTCGTCGACCCCGAGCTCGAGCAGGACGACGACCTCCCAGCGCCAGGGGACGTTCGCGAGCGAGCGGCTGACATGTGCGACGGCGTCGAACCCTTTCGGCGGCGAGAGCCACGGCTCGTCCGACAGGACGACCCTGGCCATGCGGTCGACGCGAAACGTGCGGCGGTCGGCACGGCCGTGGTCGTACGCGGCGAGGTACCAGCGTCCCGAGTGGACGACGAGGCCGTGCGGGCTGACGTCGCGCGCCGTCTCCTCTCCGGTGAAGGCGCGATAGGCGAATCCGAGCCGCTTGCCACGCCGGATCGCCTCGGCCACGAGGAGCGCGACGTCGCTCTCGACCGGTGCGCCGGTCCGCTCGGCGGCCGTGAACCCCAGAGTCGTCTCGAGCGCCTCGACGCGCCTGCGGAGGGGATCGGGAAGGACACGGTGGATCTTCACGAGCGCCCCCTCCACCGAGCCCTCGCTCGACTCGAGCCCCTGCCGGCGCGCGGCGAGGAGGCCGAGGACGACGACCACGGCCTCGTCGCCCGAGAGCATGAGCGGCGGCAGCCGGAAACCGGGGCGAACGCGATAGCCCCCGCCGACCCCGCGCTGGCCCTCGACCGGGATTCCCATGTCCTCGAGGGCGGCGATGTACCGGCGGACCGTGCGAGGGTCGATCTCGAGCCGCCTCGCGATCTCGCGGCCGGTGGTCAGCGGCCGGGCCTGGAGGAGCTCGAGGAGCTCGAGGAGCCGTGCGGTCGGCGTCTGCACGAGCACAGTCAACCACGGATAGAGGGCGTAATGTGCCCTATTTCCGCTCTAGAGTTGTGAGGCAAACGACAGCGGAGGCGACCCGATGAGCACGACCGTGCAGGCCACGTCGACGGCAAGCGACTTCGACTTCTGGATGGGGACGTGGAAGGTCCACAACCGATGGCTCAAGCGCCGACTCGCCGGCTCCGAGGACTGGCAGGAGTTCGAGGCGACGAGCATCGCGCGGCCACTCCTTGGCGGGCTCGCCAACGAGGACGAGTTCCACACAGACCACGACGGCGGGTTCGTCGGCATGTCGTTTCGGTTCTTCGACGCCGAGACGAGGCAGTGGTCGATCTACTGGGCGGACAGCCGGCGCCTGGGGCTCCTCGATCCGCCGGTGATCGGAGCCTTCGAGGGGGACGTCGGCGTCTTCGAGGGTGAGGACATCCTGAGGGGGCGCCCGATCCTCGTCCAGTTCACCTGGTCGCGCGTCACGACACCCACACCGCGCTGGGAGCAGGCGTTCTCGGACGACGGCGGCCGGAGCTGGGAGACGAACTGGGTGATGGACTTCACGCCTGCGGGGACGGGGACGTGAGTGCTCTCCGCGAACGCGCGTCGGTCCGCGGGACGTACCGTCACGCGCCGAAGCTCGTGACGCCGGCGCCGACCGTCGCGCTCGGCGATGCGGTCTTGAAGTGGTACGACATCGCTCCCGAGGACGCGCCGGTCCCGGATCGCCTTCGGCAGCTCGCGCGCCGCGGGCTCGCGGACGCGGCTCGCCTCGGCGAGCTGCGACTCGGCACGAGCCTCGGCTTCGTGATCCTCCACCGGTGCGGCGGCGATTTCTACTTCCTGCTCGTCTCGACGTGGCAGAACGACAACGAGCTCTGGGAGACGGTCTGGGCAAAGGACGGGACGGATGACCCGGAGTTTCATCCGTGGCGGCTCGAGGGAACGCATCGCCCCACGTTCTGCGTCTGGGAGCTGGGCGCCGTCGCGCACGAGCGTCTCGCCTGGGGTGCCTACCTCGTGTCGGACCGCGACGACGACGCGCGTCATGCGTACCTCCGGGACACGGTCGAGGGAGCGGTGTGAGCGGTGCGCGCTCCCGTTCGCGCGGCCCGCCCGCGGCCGGCGTCGCTCGAAGGGTGCGGTCAGCCGTACCAGGAGGCGGGCGTCAGCCGTTCGGCGGCGTGGCGCCTCGGCGGGGAGGCTGCCGGAATCCGAAAGGGAGGAACGGGATGGCGAGGGCGTTCGTAGAGCGTCGCCAGGGGAGGCAGGAGGTCGCGGCGCTGATCCGCGAGATCCAGCAGCTCACGACCGAGCGACGGCGGCTCGAATCGCGGCACGCGACTCGAACCGACCTGCACGCGAACGAGCGCGAGATCGACGAGCTCCGGTGGCTGCTCGCGGAGGCCGCGCGCGCCGCGGCGACCGACGGGCCGGCGCACGCAGCGTAGAGCGGTGCCTGGCAGAAGCCGGGCGCCGGGTCGGCGAGGTCGTTGCGGCGCGCGCGGCCCCCAGGGATCTGCCCCGCCGCAGGCGGGGATCGAGCGGCGCCATGCCGCTCCCGCGGGATCGCGCTCGCGGGCAGAATGATTTCCATGCTCGAACAGATCCCGGACACCGATCCCATCGAGACGAGGGAGTGGCTCGAGTCCGTCGACGCCGTCGTCGAGTCGGAGGGCCGCGAGCGGATGGGGCACCTCCTCGACACGGTGGTCGACCACGCACAGGACCTCGGCGTCTCGGTCGGCGCCGGCGTCTCGACGCCCTACGTCAACACGATCCCGCCCGAGGACGAGCCGCCCGTACCGGGCGACCCCGAGCTCGAGCGGCTGGCGACGGCGCTCGTTCGCTGGAACGCGATCGCGATCGTCCTCCAGGCGAACGCCGAGTCGACCGAGCTCGGCGGCCACATCGCGAGCTACCAGTCCGCCGAGACGCTCTACGAGGTCGGCTTCAACCACTTCTGGCGCGCCCGCTCCGAGGAGCACCTGGGCGACCTGATCTACATCCAGGGGCACTCCTCGCCGGGGATCTACGCGCGTGCGTTCCTCGAGGGACGATTGAGCGAGGAGCAGCTCCGGCGGTTCCGGCAGGAGGTGAACGGCGGCGGCCTCTCGTCGTACCCGCACCCCTGGCTGATGCCGGAGTTCTGGCAGTTCCCGACCGTCTCGATGGGGCTCGGCCCGCTCATGGCGATCTACCAGGCGCGGTTCATGAAGTACCTCGACGCGCGCGGGATCGTCGAGGCCGGGGACCGGAAGGTCTGGGCGTTCATGGGCGACGGCGAGATGGACGAGCCCGAGTCGATGGGCGCGATCTCGCTCGCGGGACGCGAGCGCCTCGACAACCTCGTCTTCGTCGTCAACTGCAACCTCCAGCGCCTGGACGGGCCGGTACGCGGGAACGGGAAGATCATCCAGGAGCTCGAGACGAACTTCCGCGGCGCGGGCTGGAACGTGATCAAGGTGATCTGGGGGTCGAACTGGGACCCGCTCCTCGCCGCGGACGAGGACGGGTGGCTCCGACGGCGGATGGAGGAAGCGGTCGACGGCGAGTACCAGACGTTCAAGGCGAACGACGGCGCCTACGTCCGCGAGCATTTCTTCGGCAAGTACCCCGAGACCCTCGCGATGGTCGAGGACTGGACGGACGAGGAGATCTGGGGGCTCCGGCGGGGTGGGCACGATCCCCAGAAGGTGTACGCCGCGTATCGCGCCGCCGGCCGGCAGAAGGGTCAGCCGACGGTGATCCTCGCCAAGACGATCAAGGGCTACGGAATGGGCATCGCGGGCGAGGGTCGCAACATCACCCACCAGCAGAAGGCGATGAACGAGGAGGCGCGGCTCGCGATCCGCGACCGGCTGGGGCTGCACCTGACCGACGAGGAGGCGACCGGGGCGTTCTTCCACCGGCCGGACGACTCGAGCCCCGAGCTGCGCTACCTCGTCGAGCGCCGCGCGGCGCTCGGCGGCAGCCTCCCCGCACGGCACGCGAAGAGCGCGCCGCTGCCGACACCCGAGCCGTTCACGAGCGTCCTCGAGGGAAGCGGCGAGCGGGAGAACTCGACGACCATGGCGTTCGTCCGCATCCTCAACTCGCTCGTGCGGGACAAGGTCCTCGGCCCGCGCGTCGTGCCCATCGTCCCGGACGAGTCCCGGACGTTCGGGATGGAGGGGATGTTCCGCCAGCTCGGGATCTACTCCCAGGTCGGCCAGCTCTATCAGCCGGAGGACGCGGGCGACTTCATGCACTACCACGAGGACTCCGACGGCCAGATCCTGCAGGAGGGCATCAACGAGCCGGGGGCGTTCTCGTCGTGGCTCGCGGCCGCGACCTCCTACGCGAATCACGGCGTGACGATGATCCCCTTCTACATCTTCTATTCGATGTTCGGGTTCCAGCGCGTCGGCGACCTCGCCTGGGCGGCCGGCGACAGCCGTGCCCGCGGCTTCTTGATCGGCGGGACCTCCGGGAGGACGACGCTCAACGGCGAGGGCCTCCAGCACGAGGACGGCCACTCGCACCTCCTGGCGGCGACGATCCCGAACTGCCGGGCGTACGACCCGACCTACGCCTACGAGCTCGGGGTGATCGTCCGGGACGGCCTCCGCCGGATGTGCACGGAGCAGGAGGACCTCTTCTACTACCTGACGGTGATGAACGAGAACTACGTCCAGCCGCCGATGCCGGAGGGCGTCGAGGACGGGATCCTGCGCGGCATGTACCTGCTCCGCGCAGGCGAGGGAGACGGCCCGCGCGTGCAGCTCCTCGGCTCGGGGGCGATCCTGCGCGAGGTGCTGGCCGGCGCCGAGCTGCTCGCGAGCGACCACGGCGTCGAATCGGACGTCTGGAGCGTGACGAGCTTCACCGAGCTGCGGCGGGACGGCATGGAGGTCGAGCGATGGAACCGCCTCCATCCGATCGAGACCGCGCGCGTGCCGTTCGTCCGCGAGGCGCTCGGCGATCGTCCGGGACCGTTCGTCGCCTCGACAGACTACATCCGCTCGTTCGCCGACCAGATCCGGGAGTGGGTGCCCGGCCGCTACATCGTGCTCGGCACGGACGGGTTCGGGAGGAGCGACTACCGGGTGCAGCTCCGCCGGTTCTTCGAGGTCGACCGCCATCACGTGACGGTGGCGGCGCTCGACGCGCTCGCCCGCGACGGCGTCGTCGAGCCGTCCGTCGTGCAGGGCGCGATCGAGCGGTACGGGATCGACGCCGAGAACGACGCGCCCTGGCGGCGATGAGCTCCCCGGCGGCAGAGCGCCGCGCCCGGTTCAGGGAGCTCCACGCCCGCGACGGGCTCTTCCTGATGCCGAACCCGTGGGACGTCGGCTCGGCGCGGCTCCTCGCGTCACTCGGGTTCGAGGCGCTCGCGACGACGAGCCAGGGATTCGCGTGGGCGATCGGCACGCTCGACCAGATGGTGACGCGGGAGGAGCTCGTCGCACACGTCGCTGCCCTCGCGGACGCGACCCCTCTGCCTCTCAACGTCGACAGCGAGCGCCTCTATCCGGACGAGCCGGGTGGCGTGGCCGAGACGGTGCGGCTGCTCTCCGCCGCCGGTGCGGCCGGCTGCTCGATCGAGGACTACGACCCGGCGACCGGTCGCGTCGACGACGTCGGCGTCGCGGCAGAGCGGGTCACGGTGGCCGCGGAGGCCAAGGGCGACATCGTGCTGACGGCACGGTGTGAGAGCCACCTCTACGGCGGCACGGACCTCGACGACACGATCGCGCGACTCGTCGCCTACCGCGACGCGGGTGCGGACGTCGTCTACGCGCCGGGCCTCACCGCCCCCGAGGACATCGTGCGGGTCGTCGAGGAAGTCGCCGTGCCGGTGAACGTCCTCGCGCTGCCGGCGGCGCCGACGATCAACGAGCTCGCAGCGGCCGGCGTGCGGCGCGTCTCGGTCGGCAGCCTGCTCGCCTCGGCGGCCTACGGTGCTCTCACGGCGGGTGCGCGCGAGCTCCTCGACGAGGGCACGTCGCGGTACGCCGAGCGGCGCCTCGAGCGCGAGCTCGCGCACCGCGCGTTCGGCTGAGCCGTCGTGGGCAGCAAGGACCTGCTCGAACGCGGCCGCCTGGCGCACGCCGACAGCCGCTGGCTCGACGCCCATTCGCTCCTGAGCGAGGCGGACCGGGCGGAGGCTCTCTGCGCGGAGGACCTCGAGTGCCTCGCGACCGCGGCGGCGCTCCTCGGGCGGGACGACGAGTGGATGCACGCTCTGGAGCGCGCCCACCTCGCACGGCTGGAGGCAGGCGAGCGCGCCCGGGCCGCGCACGACGCGATCTGGATCGGGCTCGTGCTCGTGCTGCGCGGCGCCGTCGGGCCGGCCTCGGGATGGTTCGCACGCGCGAAGCGGCTCGTCGAGGACACGGAATGCGTGGAGAGCGGCTATCTCCTCCTGCCCGTGATGATCGGGCACGAGGAGGCAGGCGCCTTCGACGAGGCCCTGGCGGCCTCCCTCGAGGCCGGCGAGATCGCGGCCCGGTTCGGCGATCGCGACCTGGTGGCGCTTGCGCTGCACGAGCAGGGGCGCGTGCTCGCGAAGCTCGGCCGCGTCGACGAAGGCCTCTCGCGGCTCGACGAGGCGATGGTGTCCGTCGTCGCGGGCGAGCTCTCGCCCGTGGTCACGGGGATCGTCTACTGCAGCGTCATCGAGGGCTGCCACGAGGTCTTCGAGCTCGGCCGCGCCCGCGAGTGGACGGCGGAGCTCACGCGGTGGTGCGAGCGGCAGCCGCAGCTCGTCAGCTTCACGGGACGCTGTCTCGTGCATCGGGCGGAGCTGATGCAGCTCGACGGCGCGTGGCCGGCCGCGCTCGACGAGGCACGGCGGGCAGTCGCGAGGTGCCACGCCTCGACGAACTCCCGGGCCGCGGGAGAAGCGACCTACCGCGTCGGCGAGATCCAGCGGCTTCGCGGCGAGCTCGCCGAGGCCGCTCGCGCCTACCGCGAGGCGAGCCGGCTCGGCTGGGAGCCGCAACCGGGTCTCGCGCTCCTCCGGCTGGCCGAGGGGAAGCCGTCCGCGGGCTCGGCCGCCATCCGCCGGGCCGTCGGCGAGCGGAAGCAGCCTCTCGTGCGCGCCGCCGTCCTACCCGCGTTCGTCGAGATCATGCTTGCGACCGGTGACGTCGATGCCGCCGACGAGGCGGCGCGCGAGCTCGAGGAGCTCGCAGCTGCCTACGGCCCGCTCGTCCTCACTGCCCGCGCAGCCGAGGCAAGGGGCGGCGTCGCGCACGCGCGAGGCGACCACTGGGCCGCGCTCGTCGCGCTTCGGAACGCGGGCGGGCTCTGGCGCCGCATCGGGGCGCCGTACGAAGAAGCTTGCGTGCGGCTGTCGATCGGAGCCGCGTGCCGCGCGCTCGGCGATGAAGATGCCGCCCTGCTCGAGGAGGAGGCGGCGCTCGCGGTCTTCTCGGAGCTCGGGGTCGCGGGGGTGACCCGCCGAGGGGCCGGCGACCTGACTGCCCGGGAGGTCGAGGTGATCCGCCTCGTCGCACGCGGGCTGACGAACCGGGCGATCGCGGCGGAGCTTGTGATCAGCGAGAAGACCGTTGCGCGGCACATGAGCAACCTCTTCGCCAAGCTCGGCGTCTCGAACCGCTCCGCGGCGACCGCGTACGCGTACGAGCGGCAGCTCGTCTGAGCAGAACCACCCATCCTCACGCAGTTGGGAGGATGGGCGATTTGGCCGATGACGGGCGACCGCGGCCCGCACTACGGTCGCTGCATGGCAAACGCAAGCGGAATCGAGCGATCGCCTGGCCCCAACACACGACCCTCTGTTCCCGAAAGGAGCAACGCATGACCACGATCACCGTCGAGGAGACCAGGGCCGCCTGGGATCGCATCGCGCCCGGCTACGACGCGTTCGTGAGCCCGACCGAAGTGCCGCTCGCGAACGAGGCGCTCGGCCGGGTGGGGCTCGGCGCGGGCATGCGGTTCCTCGACGTCGCGGCCGGCGCCGGCGGCCTCAGTCTTCCCGCGGCACGCCTGGGCGCCCGCGTCACGGCCACGGATCTCTCGCCGAGGATGGTCGAGCTCCTGCTCGAACGAGCTCGGGCCGAGGGACTCGACGCTTTGAACGCCCGCGTCATGGACGGCCACGAGCTCGACTTCGAGGACGGGAGCTTCGACGTCGTCGCCTCCCAGTTCGGCGTGATGCTGTTCCCCGACCTGCCGCGGGCGCTCGCAGAGATGGCACGCGTCGCCGCGCCCGGGCGCCGGGTGCTGATGATCGTCTACGGGCCGGCGACGCAGATCGACTTCCTCGGCTTCTTCCTCGGGGCAGTCCAGAGCGCCGTGCCGGACTTCCCGGGGCTGCCGACGGACCCTCCGCCTCTGGAGTTCCAGGTCTCCGACCCCGACGTGCTCCGCGAGCGGCTACGCGAGGCAGGGCTCGAGCACGTCCGCGTCGAGCGCTCGTTCGAACGTCTCTCGTTCGCCTCGGGTCGGGAGCTCTGGGACTGGGTGACGAACAGCAACCCCATCGCCGAGCTGGTCATCGGCGGGCTCGACGAGTCGCAGCGCGTCGAGGTGCGGTCGTCGCTCGACGCGATGGTGCGCGAGCGCGCCGGGAACGCGAGCCGCGCGATCCTGACGGCGCCCGTGCTGATCGGGATCGGGACGAAGCCGATGTCGTGATGCCTACGCGCCGCGCGGCGCCTCGTCGTCGACCGTGAGCCGGACGAGATCGCGGATCGAGACCATCCCGACCACCGTCTCGCCGTCGACCACGGGCAGGTGCCGGAAGCCGCCGTGGATCATGAGCGCGCCGGCCTGACCGGCCGACTCGTCCGCCTCGACGGTCTCGGGCGAGCGCGTCATCGCCTCCGCGACCGGTCCTTCGACAGCGCCGGTCGCGACGGCGCGCAGCACGTCGCGTTCGGTGAGGATGCCGACCAGTCGCTCTCCTTCGAGGACGACGACGGCCCCGACCCGGCGCTCGTGCATCCGGCGCGCGGCCTCGACGAGCCTCGTGTCGGCCGAGACGCCGAGGACGTCGCTCGCCATGATGTCGGCAACGCGCGGCACGAGCCGATCGTAACGCGGTCGCGCGGCGACCGCCCAGGGACTACCGGCGCCCCTTCGCCCTGCCGGCCTCGCGGGCGACGACCGTGATCGCCTTCCAGCGCTTGCGCTCCTCGGCTGCGGCGCGCTTGTCGAGCCGCCGCTCGAGGTGGGCCATCTCCCGCTGGAGCTTGAGGTAGCTCTCCCAGCGCTCCGGTGCGAGCGTCCCGTCGGCGATCGCCGCCCGCACGGCGCAGCCCGGCTCCGACTCGTGCGCGCAGTCGTTGAACCGGCAGCGGCCGAAGAGCTCCGTGACGTCCTCGAAGGCCTCCTCGAGGCCGTCGTCGGCCATCCACATCTGGATCTCGCGCATGCCGGGCGTGTCGATCACGAGCGTGCCGTCGGGGAGCTGCACGAGCTCCCGTCGCGTCGTCGTGTGACGGCCCTTGCCGTCGTCGCGGATCTCCCTCGTTTCCAGCAGCTCCTCGCCGGCGAGCGTGTTGACGAGCGTCGACTTTCCGACACCCGAGGAGCCGAGCAGGGCCGCGGTGATGCCCGGCCCGAGCTGCGCCCGGAGCGAGTCGAGGCCCTCTCGTGTCACGTTCGAGACCGGCACGACCGGGACACCGAAGGCGATGGAGGCGATCTCGGCGACAGCCTCGTCGACGTCGCCGGCGAGGTCGGCCTTGGTGAGGACGAACACGGGACGGGCGCCGCTCTCCCAGGCGAGGGTGAGGTACCGCTCGAGACGGCGGAGGTTGAGGTCCTCGTTCAGCGAGGTGACGATGAGCACGACGTCGACGTTCGCCGCGAGCACCTGCTCCTCTGCGGCCTGCCAGGCCGTCTTGCGCGAGAACTTCGTGCGGCGGTGGAGGACGGCCTGCACCGTGCCGCCGGCCTCGTCGGGTCGGGCAGCGACGGCGACCCAGTCGCCGACGGCCGGCAGCTCGGCGGGCGAGCCGGCCTCGTCGTAGAGGCGGCCGGCGACGTCGCAGCGGAGCTCGCCCGCCTCCGTCAGGACGTCGTAGGCGCCGCGGTGCTGCACGGCGACGCGGCCGGGGGTCAGGCCGGCGGCGGCGTGTGGCTCGAACTCCTCGGCGCGGGCATCGTCCCAGCCGAGTGCGGTGAGGTCGGACACGAGCGATGGTCTCCTCTCGGACTACGTGTGACAGGACGCGGAGCGGCGCGCCCGTCGCGAGAGACCCGTCTTCTTCAGGAGCCGACGGGCCGCGCGGGGCGCGGCCAGGAGGAAGCAGTCTTCGTCATCGCGGCGACCTCCTTCGTCGGGGACCGGTCCAGTATGCCGGAGGCCGGCATCCGGGGCCAGGTCGCGCCAGCTTCGGGGTCTACCGCGCCCGCGGGCCGGTGTGCCAGAAGACGAGCGCCGCCGCCGTCGCCTCGGCGAGGAGGCTCACGACGGCGATGAGCTTCAGTGAAAGAGGAAAGTGCCGCATACACCGGTTATCGGCAGATTCGCCGGGTTTGTCCAGCGGACCGCCGAACTACCATGGCCTTCCCGTGAGCCCGCCGTTCGTCCACCTGCACGTCCACTCCGAGTATTCGATCCTCGACGGGGCGTGCCGGGTCCCGGCCCTGGCGAGGAAGGCAGCGGAGCTCGAGATGCCGGCGGTGACCCTCACCGACCACGGGTCGATGGCGGGCGCGATCGAGCTCTTCAAGGCCGCAAAGGAGCAGGGGATCAAGCCGATCGTCGGCTGCGAGGTCTACGTCGTCGACGATCGCCGGAAGCAGCACAAGGGCTACGCCCACCTGACGCTCCTCGCGTCGGACAACGTCGGCTACGGCAACCTCATCAAGCTCTGCTCGCTCGGCTACCTCGAGGGCTACTACTACAAGCCCCGCGTCGACTGGGAGCTGCTCGAGCGCCATGCGAAGGGCATGCTCGCCCTCTCCGGCTGCCTCGGCGGGCGCGTCTCGCGCGCGCTCGTGGAGCACCGCCCGGGCGATGCAGAGGCCGACCTCGACCGGCTCGCGCAGATCTTCGGCCGCGACTCGACCTACGTCGAGCTCCAGAACGGGCACGTCGACATCCAGCAGCCGCTCCTCGAGTCGCTGCCCGCGCTCGCGGCGAAGCGGGGGCTTCCCGTCGTCGCGACCGGCGACGTCCACTACCTCGACGCTGCCGACGCGTACGCGCACGAGGCGCTGCTCTGCATCCAGTCGGGGGACTCGCTGAAGAACCCGAACCACTGGAAGTTCGAGTCGAACGAGTTCTACTTCAAGACGGCGGCCGAGATGGCGCTCGACTTCCCCGGGCACGAGGAGGCGATGCGGCGGAGCCTCGAGATCGCGGAGCGCTGCAACGTGGAGATCGAGCTGGGTCGGATCCTGCTGCCGCAGTTCCCGCTTCCTGAGGGGCGCGATGCCTTCGACGAGCTCCTCGAGCAGTGCGAGAAGGGCCTCCTCCGGCGCTACGGCTCGTCGAACCCGGAGCTCGACGAGCGGCTGCGCTTCGAGCTCAAGACCATCCGCGAGATGGGGTTCGCCGACTACTTCCTGATCGTCGCCGACTTCATCGGCTTCGCGCGGCGGGACGGCGTCTCGGTCGGCCCGGGCCGCGGGAGCGCGGCCGGGCTCGCTCGCCGCGTACTGCCTGGGGATCACGGACATCGACCCGATGCGGTACGGGCTCCTCTTCGAGCGATTCCTCAACCCGGCGCGGAAGGACATGCCCGACATGGACCTCGACTTCGCCGTCGAGGGCCGCGAGCGCGTCATCAACTACGTCACCGAGAAGTACGGCCGCGACCGCGTGGCCCAGATCATCACCTTCTCGACGATGGCGGCGCGCGCCGCGGTGCGCGACGCAGGCCGCGTGCTCGAGATCCCGTACGGCGTCGTCGACCGGATCGCGAAGCTCATCCCGGAAGGGCCGGGCCAGACGCTCGAGGAGGCGATGAAGCCGGGCGCCGAGCTCGCGAACGCCGTCCGGGACGACCCGGTGGCGAAGGAGATCGTCGACCTCGCGAGACCGCTCGAGGGGCTGACCCGGGCCGACTCGATCCACGCTGCGGGTGTCGTGATCGGCGCGCAGCCGCTCATGGACATCGTGCCGCTCCAGCAGAAGGGGTCCGACCAGGAGATCGTCACCCAGTTCTCGATGAAGAACGTCGAGGCGCTCGGGCTGCTGAAGATGGACTTCCTGGGCCTCCGGAACCTGGACGTGATCGACAAGGCCGTCGCCCTCGTCGGCGGTGGGCTCGACATCGGCGAGATCCCGCTCGACGACCGGAGGACGTACGAGATGCTCGCGCGCGCCGACGCCGCCGGGGTGTTCCAGTTCGAGTCGTCGGGGATGCGCGACGCGCTGCGCCAGGTGAAGCCGACGGAGTTCGAGGACATGATCGCGCTCGTCGCCCTGTACCGCCCCGGGCCGATGCAGTACATCCCCAGCTACGCCGCCCGGAAGAACGGGCGCGAGGCGGTCACGTACATCGACGAGCGCCTGAAGCCGATCACGGGCGACTCGTACGGGATCTGCATCTACCAGGAGCAGTACATGCAGATCGCGAAGCAGCTCGCCGGCTTCTCGCCTGCCGAGGCGGAGACGCTCCGGCGCGCGATCGGCAAGAAGATCCACGAGCTGATGGCGTCGCTCAAGGGGAAGTTCCTCGAGGGCTGTGCGTCGAACGGTGTCACGCCTGCGGTCGCCGACCAGCTCTGGAAGGACATGGAGTCCTCGCAGGACTACTCGTTCAACAAGGCGCACTCGGCGTGCTACGCGCTGATCGCCTACCGAACCGCCTGGCTGAAGGCGAACCATCCGTGCGAGTACATGGCCGCCCTCATCTCGAGTGTCATGAACACGAAGGACCGCGTGCCCTTCTACGTCAACGCGTGCGACGAGCTGGGGATCGAGGTGCTGCCGCCCGACGTGAACTCGTCGGCCGTCGACTTCGCGGTCGTCGAGGGGAAGATCCGGTTCGGTCTCAACGCGGTGAAGAACGTCGGCGAGTCCGCCGCGCAGCGGATCGTCGCTGCGCGGACGGAGGGCGGTCCGTTCACCTCGCTCTGGGACTTCACCGAGCGCGTCGACCCGCAGGTCGTCAACAAGCGCTCCCTCGAGTCGCTCGTCAAGTGCGGTGCGCTCGACTCGACCGGCGCGTCGCGGCTCGGGATGCTCGGCGTGCTCGAGCAGGCGCTCGCGCACGGGCAGAAGCTCGCCCAGGACCGGCTGATGGGCCAGTCCTCCCTCTTCGAGAGCATGCTCGGGGACGCGGCGCCGGCGACCGGCGTCCACCACCCGACCCTCCCGACCGACGAGTTCGAGAAGCAGGAGCTCCTCCGGCTCGAGAAGGAGACGCTCGGCCTGTACGTCTCCGAGCACCCGCTCTCGGGCGTGCGCGACCAGCTGCGGCGGAAGACCGACGCGACGCTCGCGGAGCTCGAGCGCCGGAGGGACGGGGAGGTCCTGACGGTCGGGGGCATCGTCTCCGACGTGAAGCAGCTGACGACGAAGCGGGGCGACCTGATGGTCTTCCTGACCCTCGACGACCCGACCGGGTCGGCCGAGGTGGTCGTCTTCAACTCCTGCTACCAGGGGGCGCGGGAGCTCTGCGTCGCCGACCGGATCCTCGTCGTCAAGGGTCGCGTCGACCACAAGCAGCAGGGCGAGACGAAGCTCGTCGCGATCGAGGTCTCGGGGTTCGAGGCCGTCTCGGAGCGCCGCGAGGTCCGGTTCGCGCTCGATGCCCGCGAGGCGCCGGCAGGCGTGATCCGCGAGCTCGCCCGGCTCGTCCGCGAGTTCCCCGGCGAGTCACCGGTCCTCCTCGCGCTCGACACCTCCGAGGGCCCGAAGACGTACGCGCTCGGTCCCGAGTTCCGCGTCCGGCCGGATGCAGACTTCATCGCCGAGGCGAAAGCGCTGCTCGGCGGCGCCGCGCTGACCTAGTTCCGCCAAGTGGGATTCGGCAGGAGCCGGATTCCACGGCTCGATCCCCGCCGGCGGCGTGGCAGTCCCTGGCGGTGCCCGCTTCGCGGTTCCAACGCACGTGCGACGCGCGACGGTCTAGAGAAGGATCTGCAGCGCGAGGGCGACGGAGCAGCCGCGCTGGAGGAGCGAGACGGCGAGGTGCAGGTCGACCTCCGGGGATGCCGCAAGCACCGCAGCGGACTCCGCGTCGTACCCGGCCCGCTCGAGCGAGTCGAGGCGCCAGCGCTCGACGATCTCTATCTCGTAGGCCGGCTCGGTGACGTGTGCAGCGGACATCCGTTTCCTTCTCGATCGGGGCTCTCGTTCGGGTATTCGCACGAGCGACTCGATCGGATGACCCTCGTTGTAGTGCATCGACGTCTGGGAATTGCGTTGGGCCGGTGAAGGGGGTGTTAATCCTCGGTCGCCGGCCGGACTTGCGGCAACAGCCTCCCGATTCGTAGGATCGCGCCGTGCGGCTCCACCGCGACGCGAAGATCGACCTGCTGGCCGGCGTCCCGCTCTTCGGAGGCTGCTCGAAGGCGGAGCTGCAACGGATCGCCTCCCTCGCCGACGAGCTCGACCTGGGGGAGGGCGCGACCCTGATCCGCGAGGGCGAGCGCGGGCGCGAGTTCATCGTCGTCGCCGAGGGGACGGTCAAGGTGACGCGCGGCAGCAAGCACGTCCGCGACCTCGGCCCGGGCGACTTCATCGGCGAGATCGCCCTCGTCGCCGACGTGCCGCGAACCGCGACGGTCACGTCCACCTCGCCGGTGCGCCTCCTCGTCGTCACCGACCGCGCCTTCCGGGGTCTGCTCGAGCAGATGCCGTCGATGGCCACGAAGGTTCTGCAGTCACTTGGCGAGCGACTGCATTCGGATGCGGTGTAGCGCTTGTCCGCCAGGCAGGATTCGGCAGCAGCCGAATCCTGCGGCTTGATCCCCGCCTTCGGCGGGGGAAGATCCCTGAGGGCGTCCCTTCGGCCGCACCTGCTCGAAAGGCCTCGGAAGGCGCCGAGGCTGAGAGGAAGGGCGGGGACGCCGCGCCCTCCCTCATGGGCCTCGTTCGTCAAACGGCGTTCGGCGCCACCTTCACGGCCTTGTAGGTGTGGGTGCGGCTGAAGCCGTCCCAGATCGACCACCGCCAGGTGCCGGCGCGCGGGAAGACGACGCGGGCGCGGTAGACGCCCGTCTTCGCGGTGGGACGCGCGGCGAACGAGCGGGAGTAGGTCCCCTGTGCGATCTGCACCTGTGGCTCGATCCCGGCGAGCGGTGTGACGCCGTGCTGGAGGACGGTGAGGTTCACGACCCACGGCACGCCGGCGCGCTGCTTGGCGGGCGTGGAGCTGAGCTGTACCGTCGCCCATCCTCCGGCGAGGGCGACGGCCGGCGCCAGCAGAGCGAGCACGGCGCCTGTCACGACGAGCTTTCGCATCACGAGCTCCTTTCGGTCACCTGCTCTACACCACAGGGTACGGCGCGGTTCCCGAGGGAGGTCCGAGCGTCTATGGTCGGGTCGTGGCGCGGCTCGTCGGCATCAACCACGTCGCGCTCGAGGTGGGCTCGATCGAGGAGGCACTCGCCTTCTGGGAATCCCTCTTCGGCCCGCTGACGCTGCGCGGGCGGCTCGCCCGGATGGCCTTCGTCGACATGGGCGACCAGTTCGTCGCGCTCGCCGAGCCGCGGACGCAGACCGCCGACGTGCACCGCCATGTCGGCATCGTCGTGGACGACAAGGAGGCTGTTCGAGCCGCCGCGCTCGCGGCCGGGCTCGACGTCTCGGCTCCTCCGGCCGTCGACGTGCGCGACCCGTGGGGCAATCTCCTTCAGGTCGTCGACTACCGCGAGATCCAGTTCACAAAGGCGCCGGCGGTGCTCGCCGGGATGGGGCTCGCGGAGCTCGGCAAGACCGACGCAGCGCTCGCCGAGCTGCGAAAGAAGGGTCTTGCCTAGCGCGACGCACGCGCCACTCTTCCGGCCCTTGACCGGACAGGCCGCTGCGCGACCGGGCAGAATGCCCGCGCGGTGAGCCCTCTCGCATCGATCTCCTCGCCGGGCTCGGGCACGCTCGATCTCGGCCCGTTCACCGTGCACATGTACGGGCTGACGCTGCTCGCCGCAATCGCGCTCGCGACGTACGTCGCCGGACGGCGCTGGGTCGCCCGCGGCGGCGACTGGGACCTCATCTTCCGCTGCGCGGTCTGGGGAGTCGCCGCGGGGATCGTCGGCGCCCGCCTCTACCACGTCGTCACGAGCTGGGACGAGGTGCCCGACGAGTGGTGGGGGCCGTTCGCGATCTGGAAGGGTGGGCTCGGCGTGTGGGGCGGCATCGCCGCGGGCTGCCTCGTCGGCGGCCTCGTCGCGAAACGCGCCGGGGCGGACGTCTGGCTCCTCGCCGACTGCCTCGCGCCCGGTCTCCTGCTCGCACAGGGGCTCGGGCGGCTCGGCAACTGGTGGAACCAGGAGCTCTTCGGGAGGCCGACCGATCTCCCGTGGGGACTGGAGATCGACCCCGTCAACCGCCCGCTCGAGTACCTCGACACCGAGACGTTCCATCCGACGTTTCTCTACGAGCTCCTCTGGGACTTCGCCGCCGCGGCGATCCTCGTCTTCGTGATCGAACGACGCTTCCGTCCACGGCCGCCCGGTCTCTTCGCGGCGTACATCGCCCTCTACTGCACCGGACGCTTCGTGATGGAGCTGATTCGCATCGATCCGGCCCACGAGATCCTCGGACTCCGGCTCAACGCCTGGGTCTCGCTCGTCGGCATCGTCGCCGGCGTGACGTGGTACGTCCTCTCGCAACGACGCGGCCGGACCCCGCGGCCCCGCACGGCGAAGCCGCCGGCGCCGAAGCGGCGCATGGCCGTCCCGGGTGGACGCGTCCGACCTCGCGGCTAGATTCGCCGGGTGGCCTCGGCGGTTCGCGATCTCGAGCTGGACCTCGACGCGTTCGAGGGCCCGTTCGACCTCCTCCTGACCCTCGTCCTCAAGGACCAGCTGGAGCCGGCGGAGATCGACGTGGCGCACATCGTGGTCGCGTTCGTGGAGCACCTCACGAGGCGGGACGAGCTCGATCTCGACGCGTGCGGCGAGTTCCTCGTCCTCATCGCAGCGCTGCTCGAGATCAAGGCGCGCCAGCTCTTCCCCGAGGAGGGCGCCGAGCTGGCGGAGCTCGAGCCCGAGGAGGCGGCCGAGGAGCTCGCCAGGCGGCTCGCCGAGTACCGGCGCATGAAGGAGGCTGCCGGCTGGCTCCGCGAGCGGCTCGCAGCCGAGCGCGATCGGTTCTTCCGGCTCGGCCCGGCACCGCTTGCGCCGCGGGTGGAGCGCCGGCTCGCGCCGCAGCCGCCCGGGGCGCTCGCGGACGCGCTGAGAGGGTTGGCGGTCCCGCCGCCGAAGGTGTCCCTCTCCCACATGGCGCTCCGCTTCCCGCCCGTCGCGCAGTTCCTCGAGCGCTTCCGCGCGGTCCTGCGCCGGCGCCGGGTGTTCGACTTCGACGGCGAGGTCGCAGGCCTCTCGCGCGTCGAGCAGGCGGTGGCCTTCCTGGCGCTGCTCGAGCTTCGCAAGTCCGGAGAGGTCGCCCTCGCGCAAGCCGCCCCGTTCGCCCCGATCCGGGTCGCCCGTCCCGACACCGAAAGGACCTCGCAGTGGACCGTTCGCTCCGCCTGATCTCCACCGACACGTTCTCCCCGATCGACGCGCTCGCGCGGACGATCGAGGGCCTGCTCGTCGTGACGTCCCAACCACTCGCCGTCGACGAGCTCGCGGCGGCGGCCGAGGAGGATCCGGAGCGGATCGAGACGGCGCTCGGCCTGCTGCGCGAGCGCTACAGCGAGGGACGCAGCGGCATCGTCCTGGAGCGCACGGGTGGTGGGTACGCCTTCCGCGCCGCGCGGGAGGCGTCGGAGGCGTGCGGTCGGCTCTTCGAGCGCCCGGTGGAGCGCGGCCTCTCCCAGGCGGCGCTCGAGACGCTCGCGATCGTCGCGTACCTCGGCCCCGTGTCGCGGCCCGAGCTCGCCCGGATCCGGGGCGTCGCCGCCGACTCGACCGTCGCCTCGCTCGTCGAGCGCGGCCTGATCGCGGAGGCGGGTCGCGAGGGCGGCGCGGCGGGTGCGGTGCGGTACCGCGTCACACCGCTCTTCGAGCGCGTCTTCGGGCTCGACACGCTCGCCGAGCTTCCCCGGCTCGATGATCTCGGCGGCGAAGCCGAGGCGATCCGAGAGCGCCTCCTCGAGGTCGCCGCAGCTCGCGCGTCGTGACGCGGATCGCGGTCGCCCTCTTCGACGGCGCGGAGGAGCTGGACTTCGCCGGGCCATGGGAGGTGCTCGCCGCGTGGGCGCGGCAGTGGCCGGACGACGGCGCCGAGGTGTTCACGGTCGCGGGCACGGCGGATGCGGTGACGTGCGCGAAGGGGCTCCGCGTGCTTCCGGACTACACGTGGGAGACGGCGCCGCCCTTCGACGTCCTCGTCTACCCGGGTGGCTTCGGCACCCGCCGCGAGCTCGAGGACCCCGTCGTGCTCGGTCGTCTGCGGGAGCTTCGCGAGGCGGGCACGCTGATGACGAGCGTGTGTACCGGCGCCCTCGTCTTCGCGGCGGCAGGCTTGCTGCGCGACCGGCCCGCGACGACGTGGTGGGGAGCGCTCGACAGGCTCGCCGAGCTCGACCCGACGATCGAGGTCCGCCCGGACGACCGCTTCGTCGACAGCGGCGACGTCGTCACGGCCGCCGGAGTCTCCGCCGGGATCGACATGGCACTCGCGCTCGTCGCGCGGCTGGGCTCGGTCGAGCGAGCGCGCGAGGTCCGCCGCTACATCCAGTACGACCCCGAGCCGCCTGTGTAGTCGGAGCGACGGGGCGCGGACGCGCGAGGCGATCCTGCGGGAGGCAGCACGGCTCGCCACGATCGAGGGCCTGGACGGCCTCTCGCTCGGGCGGCTCGCCGACGAGGTCGGGATGAGCAAGAGCGGGCCTCTTCGCGCACTTCGGCTCGAAGGAGGAGCTGCAGATCGCGACGGTCGAGGCGGCGGGCGCGATCTTCGACGAGCTCGTCGTGAATCCCGCGCTCGAGGCGCCGGAGGGGCTCGAACGTCTCTCCCTGCTGACCGAGGGCTTCCTCCGCCACGTGGAGGACGGGGTCTTTCCGGGCGGGTGCTTCTTCGCCTCCGTCGTCGCGGAGCTCGGCGCGCGACCGGGGCCCGTCCGCGACCTTGCGCTCGGCACCGTCGCGCAGTGGGGCGCTCTCATCGAGGCCGCGCTCGAGGACGCGAAGGCGCGCGGTGAGCTCGAAGCGGGTGCCGACACGGCCCAGCTCGCCTTCGAGGTGCACGCCTACCTGCTCACTGCGAACGCCGACTTCGTCATCGCGCAGAGCCCGCTCCCGCTCGCGCGGGCGCGCCGGGCGATCACGGAGCGGGTCGACCACGTCCGGGCGGCGTAACCCGAATCCTTAGAGCTGCCAGGCGCCGCCCCGCAGCAGCGGCACGACGTCGGCATCCCGTGTGATCCCGTCGACCGAGAGCTCCGGCGAGCCGATCATGAAGTCGATGTGGATCTTGCTCTCGTTCACACGCTCACGGTCTCCGTCCGCATCGACACCCAGGCCGTACCCGTTCCCGAGCGCGATGTGGCTCGCCGCGTTCTCGTCGAGGAGCGTCTCGAAGAAGACGGTTCCGAGCGGCCCGATCCGGCCCTCGCCGTCGACGAGCGCGAGCTCGCCGAGACGTGAGGCGCCGTCGTCCTGGGCGGCGAGCGAGCGGAGCGCGTCGGCGCCGCGGTCCGCGTCGATGCCGACGGCCCGGCCGCCTGCGAACTCGACGCGGATCCCGTCCATCATCGCGCCGTACGCCTCGAGCGGGCGGGTCGCCGTCACGTGTCCGTCGACGCGCGTCGGATCCGGGGTCGTGAAGATCTCCTCGCTCGGGATGTTCGGGAAGTGGCGCAGGCCGTCAGCCGTCTCGAAGTCCGCCGCGTGCCAGAGGGACGAGGGGAAGAGGCCAACCGTCAGGTCCGTTCCGGGGCCGTGGAGGCGGATCGCGTCGAATCGCCGCTCGGTCAGCCGGGCCGCGACGGATTCGAGGGTCCGCGCCCGCTCTCGCCAGGCTGCCGCCGGATCGTCCTCGTCGAGACGGCAGACGTGCGCGACCTCCTCCCAGAGTCGCTCGTACGCCTCGTCCGGCTCGAGCTCGGGGTGGGCGAGCTTCGCCCAGCCGGGAGTCGGTGCCGGCACGATCGTCCAGTTCGTGGTCGCCTTGTTGATCACCTCGCCGATATTCGGCAGGTACGGCAGGACGTCGCGCCCGGAGCGCGCCGCGTCGATGCCGTCCAGCGCCTCCGGAGCCGCCGGCCCCGTGAGCGTGATCCGGGCAGCGTGCTCGTCGGAGAGCCAGTCGAGCCGGGCCATCATCCACGGCGGCACGAAGTCAAGGGTCGACTCGTCGGCGTGCTCGAGGCGCGCGCGCTTGATCCAGGGGTCCCAGACGAAGACGTCCACCCACCGGGCGCCTCGCTCGTAGGCGACGGCGGCGATCTCGCGCGTGAGTGCTTCCTTCTCCGGCGCCGTCGTCACGCCGACGATCTGCCCCGGCTGGACGTTCGCACCGAAGTCGACGGCGAGCTCGGCGAGCCGGCGCGTGAGCGTGGCGACGTCGGGCACGCGCGGGAGCGTAGCGGGGTGACAATGCGCTCGTGCGCCTGAATGCCTATCTCGCCCGCGCGGGCGTCGCCTCGCGGCGGGGCGCGGACGAGCTCATCAAGGCGGGGCGCGTGACGGTGAACGGCTCCCCCGGCGAGCTCCACACCTTTGTGGCGAGCGGCGATGCCGTGCGCCTCGACGGGCGCGAGGTCGGGAAGCAGCGGCTGCGGTACGTCCTCCTCCACAAGCCGCGCGGCACCATCACCACGGCCCGCGATCCCGAAGGACGTCCGACCGTCGTCGATCTCGTGGGGGGCGCGATCCGCGTCGTGCCCGTCGGGAGGCTCGACCGGGACACGACCGGGGTGCTCCTGCTCACGAACGACGGTGATCTCGCCCACCGGCTCGCCCACCCGCGCTACCGGGTCGAGAAGGTCTACGTCGCCGACGTCGAGGGCGAGCCGGGCGACCACGCGATACGGGCCCTCGCCGAGGGCGTCGAGCTCGAGGACGGCCCGACGGCGCCGGCGCGGGTCCGGGCGCTCGGTCCCGGTCGGCTCGAGCTCACCCTGCACGAGGGTCGGAACCGGCAGGTGAAGCGGATGCTCGAGGCGGTGGGCCATCCCGTCCGGCGTCTGCGCCGGAGCCGCTACGCCGGGCTCGCTGTCGGCCGGTTGCCGCGCGGCGCGTCACGGGAGTTGACCCGCGACGAGGTTGCGCGCCTGCGCCGGCTCGTCGGGCTGTCGCGGTCGCGCTAGCGGCCGGCGGAGACGTTCAGGCGGATCGCCGAGCCCTGCTGGCGCTGGCCGCCGACCGGGTTCTGCGCCACGACCGTCCCGACCGGCTCGTCCGACGGCACCTCGACGACGTTCGCCTCGAGCTTCGCGTCGGACAGCTGCGCCTCGGCCTCGCCGCGCGTCAGGCCGACGACGTTCGGCACCGCGACGAGGCCGGACCCCTTCGACACCTTGAGCGTGACGGTCGAGCCGGTCTCTGCCTCGGCGCCCGCGGGCGGCTCCTGCGAGACGACGGTGCCGGGGTCGCGCTCGGCGAATACCTCGGTCGAGTCGACCTGGAACCCGGCGTCGACGAGTCGGTCGCGGGCCTCGGCCTCCGCGAGGCCGACGGCGTTCGGCACCGCCGCGGTGTCAGGCCCCCCGGAGACGCTGATCCGGACCGTCGAGCCCTCGTCCGCCTCGGCGCCGCCGCTCGGATCCTGTGCGAACACGGTGTTCTCGGGCGCGTCGTTCGCCTCGGTCAAGGTGTCGACGTCGAAGCCCTCGCTCTCGAGGCGCCCGACCGCCTGCTCGAGCGGCAGGCCAACGACCGTCGGGACGTCCTTCGTGTCCTCCTGGGCGAGGAAGTACCAGGCGACCGCACCGGCGGCGAGAAGGAGCAAGAGTGCGGCGAGCGCGATGGCGACCGGGTCGCGAGAGCGCCGGCGGCGCTCCTCGACGCGCACGGTGTCGCGCTCGAGCGATCCGTCGGGGAGGCGGCGGACCTGCTCGCTCTCGTGGATCACGGCCGCCTCGGCGTCAACGTCTCCCTCGAACGGGTACCCCGGCGGCTCCGGGACGCCCCCCCGCGTCTCGACGGTGCGCTCCTCGATCGTCCGTTCCTCGTCGACCCACTCGTCGTCGCGGCGATCGTCGGGCATCGCTCGCGATCCTACCCCTGGGAGGTCGGCTCAAACGGACGCCCGCCGGACGAAGCCCATGCGCTCGTACATCGTCGCCAGGGTCGGGGCGGAGGCGCCGCGAGCCTTGTCGGCGCCCCGCTCGAGCAGCCGCAGCAGCTCGGGCTCGTCGGCACGCAGCTCGAGGTAGCGGTCGCGGACCGGGCTCAGCATCTCGGCGACCGCGTCGCCCACGTCCCGCTTCAGGTCGCCGTACCCGGCGCCGGCGTAGTCCCCCTCGATCGTCTCCGGCGTGCGCTCGGTCGCGACGGAGAAGATCGCGATGAGGTTCGTGATGCCGGGCTTGTCGTCGCCCCGCGTGATCTCTCGTCCCGAGTCGGTGACGGCGCCGCGGAACTTCTTCCGGATCACGTCGGGCTCGTCGAGCACGCGCACCGTGCCCTGCGGGGTCCCGCTCGTCGTCGACATGCGCTTCGTCGGCTCCTGGAGGTCCATGATCCGCCCGCCGACCTCGGGGAAGACGCCCTGCGGCACGACGAACGTCTGACCGAACCGCGCGTTGAACCGCTCCGCGATGTCGCGGGCCAGCTCGATGTGCTGTCGCTGGTCGTCACCGACCGGGACGATGTCGGTCTGGTAGAGCAGGATGTCGCCGGCCATCAGCACCGGGTAGGTGAAGAGGCCCGAGGAGACGAACTCGCGCCGCTCGGCCTTCTCCTTGAACTGCGTCATCCGACCGAGCTGGCCGTAGCTCGTAACCGACGAGAGGAGCCAGCTCGCCTCTGGGTGCGCCGTGACGTGGCTCTGCGCGAACACCGTCGAGCGCTCGGGGTCGAGACCCGTCGCGACGAGCATTGCGAAGAGGTCGAGCGTGCGGTCGTGCAGGTCGCGCGGGTCGTACTCGACGGTGATCGAGTGGAGGTCGACGATGCAGAAGAACGCCTCGCCCTGCTCCTGCGTGCGCGCGTACTGGCGGAAGCCGCCGATGTAGTTGCCGAGCGTCTTGTCGCCGGTCGGCTGGATGCCCGAGAAGATCCTCACGAAGGTCCTTTCGCTCGCGTCTCGACCGAACGGGCTAGAGGAGCTGCCGGCCGCGACATGTCGACATGGGCGCGAGAGCGCGCCAGAAGAGATGGTGGCGGTCGATGTCGGGCACCCGGCTGTTCTAGCCGTTTTGGCACCGAGCGTCAAAACGGGCCGGGATACACTCGCCGCATGGCCCTCGCCGAGCCCTGGACGCCGTCGTCGTGGCGGACGCTGCCCGCCCTGCAGCAGCCCGACTGGCCGGACCCGGCGGCCGTCGAGGCCGTCCGCGAGCGGCTTGGCCAGCTTCCGCCGCTCGTGTTCGCGGGCGAGGCGCGGGCGCTCCAGCGCGCGCTCGGCGAGGCGGTGGAGGGCCGTGCATTCCTCCTCCAGGCCGGGGACTGCGCCGAGTCCTTTCACCAGGTCTCGGCGGTCGCGATCCGCGAGCGCCTCAAGGTCATCCTCCAGATGTCTGCCGTGCTGACGTACGGCGCCACGCTCCCGGTCGTCAAGGTCGGCCGGATCGCCGGGCAGTTCACAAAGCCGCGCTCTGCCGCCACCGAGCTCGTCGACGGGGTGGAGCTGCCCTCGTTCCGCGGGCACGCGGTGAACTCGGACGAGGCGACGCCGGAGGCTCGCGTCGCCGATCCGGAGCGGATGGTGCAGGCGTACTACCAGGCCGTCTCGACGCTGAACCTCCTGCGCGCCTTCACGAAGGGCGGCTTCGCGGATCTCACGCAGGTGCAAACGTGGAACCAGGAATTCGTCTCGAGCTCGCTGGAAGGAAGAAGGTACGAGACGATCGCGAACGAGATCGGCCGGGCGCTCCGCTTCATGCAGGCGATCGGGATCGACCTCGGCGACGAGCGCACCATCCACGAGGTGGACGTGTGGACGAGCCACGAGGCGCTCCTGCTCGACTACGAGGAGCCGCTCGTCCGGCGCGACTCCACGACCGGCGACTGGTACGCCTGCTCGGCGCACTTCCTCTGGGTCGGCGAGCGGACCCGCGCCGCCGAGGGCGCGCACGTCGCCTTCCTCGCCGGGGTCGAGAACCCCGTCGGGGCGAAGGTGGGGCCGGCGGCGACGCCCGGGGAGCTGGTCGCGTTGTGCGAGCGCCTCAATCCCGACCGCGTGCCGGGACGGCTGACGCTCGTCGCGCGTCTCGGTGCGAGCCGGGTGCGGGAGGCGCTCCCGCCTCTCGTCCGTGCCGTGCGCGAGTCGGGGATCCCCGTGCTCTGGGTGTGCGACCCGATGCACGCCAATACCTTCGTCACGCCCTCGGGGCACAAGACGCGCCGCTTCGACGACGTCATGGGTGAGCTCGAGGGCTTTTTCGCAGCCCACCGCGAGGTGGGCACCTGGCCCGGCGGTGTGCACGTCGAGATCACGGGTGAGGACGTGACGGAGTGCCTCGGCGGCTCGGAGGAGGTCATCGAGGCCCAGCTCGACCACCGCTACGAGACCCTCTGCGACCCGAGGCTGAATGCGCGCCAGTCGCTCGACCTCGCGTTCCGCGTCGCCGAGCTGATGCGGGCCGCATGATCGCCTGCGGCGATCCTGCGGCCAGACGAGCTCTATGACGACCTCCGTCGAGCGGCTCGCGATCGTCGGCACGGGCCTCATCGGCGCGTCCGCGGCCCTCGCGGCCCGGCGCGCCGGGGTTTCCGCGGTCACGGGCTGGGATCCCGACCCCGAGGCACTGGGCATCGCCGCGGAACGAGGCGCAGTCGACCCGCGCGCCGACCTCGGGACCGCGATCTCCGAGGCGGAGCTCGTGCTCGCGGCGGTCCCCGTCGGCGAGCTCCCGGCGACGGTCCGCGAGCTCCTCGATCGGGCGCCCAACGGGAGCACGATCATGGACGTCGGCTCGACGAAGCGTCCGGTATGCGCTGCCGCGGCCGGCGATCCGCGGTTCGTCGGCGGCCATCCGATCTGCGGCGCCGAGACGCGGGGCCCCGGCCGGGCGACCGCCGAGCTCTTCGACGGGGCGACCTGGTTCCTGACGCCGAACGCCGCGACCGCTCCGGAGCGGCTGCGGCTCGTGCACGGCTTCGTCGCCGCGCTCGGCGCGCGGCCCGTCGCGATCGGCCCGGACGCGCACGACCGGCTCGTCGCGGTCACGAGCCACCTGCCACACGTCCTCGCGAACGTGCTGCTCAACCAGGCGGGCTCGGCCCGGATCGAGGGGCACGACCCGCTCCGCGCGGCCGGCGGGTCGCTCCGCGACATGACGCGGATCGGCGGCGCGAACCCGCGGATCTGGGTCGACATCTTCCTCGACAATCGGGAGGCGCTCCGGGCGGCGCTCGCCGAGCAGCGGCGCCTCCTCGAGCAGGTCGAGGAGGCGCTGGCGACCGAGGACGCAGGCTTCCTCGCGCGCTGGATCGGCGAGGCGAGCGGCCACCGGCGCCGGATGCTGGCGACGGCGTTCGCCGACCCCGGGACGCTCTACCGCCTCCGCACGCACATCCCCGACCGGCCGGGTGTGCTCGCGGGGATCTTCCAGGCCCTCGGCGCCGCCCGGATCAACGTCGAGGACTTCGAGCTCGACCACGTCTCGACCGAGCGCGGCGGCACGCTCACGATGCTCGTCTCCGGCGAGGGCGAGGCGGGGCGCGCGGCGCAGCTTCTCGAGGAGCAGGGCTACGGCGTCGTCGCCGCGCCGGTGATCGACGAGTGACCGCTGCGCCGTCGGCGCCCGGCTCGACGGTCGTTGAGCCGGTCACGCGGCTCGTCGGTCACATCGCGGTACCCGGGGACAAGTCGATCTCCCACCGGGCGGTGCTCATCGGCGCTCTCTGCGACGGCGAGACGCGAGTCGCCGGCTTCGGCCGCTCGGCCGACACCGAGGCGACGATCTCAGCGGTCCGTGCGCTCGGGGTCGAGGTCTACGAGCACGGGGACGATACGCTGCGGATCTTCGGCAAGGGACTTCGCGGGCTCGGAGCGCCCGACGGCCCGATCGACTGCGAGAACTCCGGCACGCTCGTGCGGCTGCTCGCAGGGATCCTCGCCGGGCAACTCGGCGAGAAGTTCGAGCTCGCCGGCGACGAGTCGCTCTCGCGCCGTCCGATGACCCGCATCGCCGAGCCGCTCGCGCGGATGGGCGCGCGAGTCGAGACGACCGACGGCTGTCTGCCGATGACGATCCACGGGCACCCGCTCCGCGGAATCGACTACGCCCTTCCCGTCGCGAGCGCCCAGGTGAAGTCGGCCGTGCTCCTCGCGGGCCTCTTCGCGGACGGCGAGACCACGATTGTCGAGCCCGCACCGACGCGCGATCACACCGAGCGGCTGCTGCGCGCGGCGGGCGCGGCCGTCGTCGCCCGCCCGACGAGCGTCACCGTCGGCCCCGCCGACCGGCTCTCGCTCGACGAGGTCGAGGTGCCCGGCGACTTCTCCTCCGCGGCGCCGTTCCTCGTCGCCGCGACGCTCGTTCCCGGGTCGGAGCTCCACGTCCACGGGGTGAACCTCAATCCGCGTCGAACCGGCCTGCTCGCGATCCTCGAGCGCATGGGCGCGAAGCTCACGGTCTACAACCGACGCGAGATCGGGGGCGAGCCCGGCGGCGACCTCGAGGTGCACTCGGCCCCGCTCGTGGGGACGACGGTCGGCGCTGCAGAGGTGCCCGTCGCGATCGACGAGCTCCCCCTCTTCGCGCTCGCCGCCGCGTTCGCCCGCGGGGAGAGCACGCTCACCGGGGCCGAGGAGCTCCGCGCGAAGGAGACCGACCGGATCGAGGCGACCGTGGACGCACTGCGCGCCCTCGGCGTCCGGGCTCGCGCGCGGGAGGACGGCCTGACGGTCACCGGCGTCCCGGCACGGCTCCGGGGCGGACGCGTCGAGAGTCGCGGCGACCACCGGCTCGCGATGCTCGGCGCAGTCGCAGGCCTCGCCTCCCGGGAGGGCGTGCGCATCGCGGACGCCGAGTGCGCCGCCGTCAGCTTTCCCGGGTTCTTCGGCATGCTTGACGAGCTGCGGCGCACGTCCGCCGTCGTGGAGGATGACCGGCGATGATCGTGGCGATCGACGGTCCCGCGGGCGCGGGGAAGAGCTCGGTCGCGCGCGCTCTCGCGGCGCGGCTCGGCTTCCGCTACCTCGATACGGGCGCCATGTACCGCGCGCTGACGTGGCTCGCATTACGGGAGGGGGTGGCACTCGACGACGGGCCGAGCCTGCGGGCGCTGGCCGTCGAGCATCCGGTCGGCTTCGAGGGTGATGGACGGGTCACCATGGCGGGCGACGACGTCACGTTGCTGATCCGCGAGCCGCAGATCGACGCCGCCGTGCCCGTGGTCGCGCGACATCCGGAGGTCCGAACGGTGATGCGGGAACGGCAGCGCGAGCTCGCCCGCTCGGGGGACTCCGTGATCGAGGGTCGCGACATCGGTGTCGTCGTCGCACCCGAGGCCGAGGTGAAGATCTGGCTCGTGGCCGACCCGGCCGAGCGCGCCCGCCGCCGGCACGCCGAGCGCGACGGACGCGACGCCGAGGAGCTCGCGGCCGAGCTTCGCCGCCGCGACGAGCACGACGCGGTCAACACGCATCGCGCGCCCGACGCGGTCGAGGTGGACACGACCCGGCTCTCGCTCGACGACGTGATCGAGCAGATCGTGGGGCTCGTCGGGAACGTCGGGAGCGCGCGCTGAACGGCCCCGACATCGCCTGGGCGCTGGGACGGCCGACGCTCGGAGGCGCCGCGAGCCTGTTCTCGCGCCTGCGCGTCTACGGCACGGAGCGCGTGCCGCTCTCCGGGGGCTGCGTCGTTGCCTCGAACCACTTCTCGTGGCTCGATCCGCTCGTCCTCGGCTCCGCGAGCCCCCGCGTCCTCTACTACATGGCGAAGATCGAGGCGCACCGCGTGCCCGGGCTCGGCGCGTTCATCCGTAGCTTCGGGTGCTTCTCGGTCCGTCGCGGCGAATCGGATCGCGAGGCAGTCCGGACGATGCGCAGGATCGTCGTCGAGGGCCACGCGCTCGGCCTCTTCGTCGAGGGCACCCGCCAGCGTGCGGGCGTGCCGGGCCCGGTGCAGCCCGGGGCGGCGATGGTTGCGCTCCAGGAGGACGTTCCCGTCGTCCCCGTCGCCATCCACGGCACGCAGACGTGGAAGCCCGGCGGCTTCCAGCCCGTCTCCATCGCCTGGGGCGAGCCCATGATGCTCACGGGCCTGCCGAAGGGCGGGAAGGGCTACCGGGAGGCGTCGACGCTCGTCGAGGCGGAGATCCGGCGTCTGTGGGAGTGGCTGGTCGAGCTGCACGCGGTCGGGCGCCCCGACGGCGTCCCGCCGGCGGCGGGACGCAGCTAAGGGCATGGACGAGCCGAGCACAGCCGCCGACGAGCCCGCCGAGCTCAGGAGCGCCGGCACCGTCGCCATCGTCGGCTTCCCGAACGTCGGGAAGTCGACCCTCGTCAATCGCCTCACGGAGAGCCGCGCCGCGGTCGTCCACGAGACCTCGGGCGTGACGCGCGACCGGAAGGAGCTCCTCTGCGACTGGAACGGAGTCACGTTCCGCGTTGTCGACACCGGCGGCGTCGACGAGGCGGACGCCGGCCCCTTCGGGCGGCACATCGCGGCGCAGGCGCGCGCCGCCGTCGGGGAAGCTGACCTCGTGCTCTTCGTCGTCGACGCGCGTGCCGGCGTGACGCCCGGCGACGAGGAGATCGCGACGATCCTGCGAGCGGCCGCGAAGCCGGTGATCGTGCTGGCGAACAAGATCGACGACCCGCGCCGGGACGTCGACGCCCTCGAGTTCCACCGACTCGGCCTGGGAGACCCGGTGCCGCTGTCGGCGCTCCACGGTCACGGGACGGGCGACCTCCTCGACGACATCGTGGCGCTGCTGCCGGGGCGCGACGAGCCCGTCGTCGGCGACGAGGCGATTCGGGTCGCGATCCTCGGCCGCCCGAACGTCGGGAAGTCGTCGCTCCTGAACGCGCTGCTCGGGCAGGAGCGCGTGATCGTCTCGGACGTGCCCGGCACGACGCGCGACACGATCGACACGGTGCTCGTGCGCGGCGACGCGACCTTCGTGCTCGTCGACACCGCGGGGCTGCGGCGCAAGCGCCGCCAGCGGCAGGGGGTGGAGTACTACTCGGAGCTGCGTGCCCTCGAGGCGGCCGAGCGCGCGGACGTCGCGCTCGTGCTGGTCGACGCCTCGGAGGGCGTCGTCGAGCAGGATCTCGCCGTCGCGGACGTCGCCCGCAAGGCCGGCTGCTCGACGCTCGTCGTGCTCTCGAAGTGGGACATCGGCGAGCTCGACCTGGAAGAGACCCGCGGGCGCCTGAACCGGCGCCTGCGCCAGCGGCCGCCCGCCATCGCCGTCTCTGCCGCGACCGGGCGCGGGCTCGGGCGGCTTCTCGACCATGTCGAGACGCTCTTCGCGAAGCACGTCGCGCGGATCCCGACGCCGGTGCTCAACCGCGCGCTCGGTGAGCTCAAGGTCGCACGGCCAGGTCCCGCCGGCGCGCGGGGCCGCCGTCTCAAGCTGCTCTACGGGACGCAGACCTCGACCCGGCCCCCGCGGCTCCGGATCTTCGTCAACGACCCGGGCCTCGTCACCCGCGACTACGCCTACTGGGTCGAGAACGAGCTCCGGACGACGTTCGGTCTCCAGGGCGTGCCCGTCTCGATCGACTTCCAACGCTCGGAATAGGCGAGAGATGCCTCGCGCCCACAGCGGATCGGGGTGCCGGTGAAAGGCGGGCGCGCGTGAACATCGTCGTGGTGGGTGGCGGATCGTGGGGGACCGCGTTCGCGAAGCTGCTCGTCGACCACGGCCACGAGGTGACGCTCGCCTGCCGCGACGCCGCGCAGGCGGAGGCGATCCGGGCCACCGGCAGGAACCCGAGATACCTGACCGGCGTCGACCTCGGCGAGGTCCGGGCGACCACGATCGAGTCGGCGCCGGTCGCCGACGCCAACCTCGTCGTCGTCGCCGTCCCGAGTGCCGCCTTCGGCGTCGTCGTCGCGGGCCTGCCCGGCACCTCTCCCGTCCTGAGCCTGACCAAGGGGCTCGATCCCGCGACGGGGCAGCGTCTCTCGACGCTCGTCGCCGACCGACCGGTCGCGGTGCTCTCGGGCCCGAACATCGCGGAGGAGGTCGTGCGCGGGCTCCCGGCTGCGGCGGTCATCGCCTGCGAGAGCCTGCCGCTCGCAGTTCAGCTCCAGCTCGCGATCAACTCGACGGCGTTCCGGGTCTACGTGACCGACGACGTCGTGGGCGTCGAGCTCTGCGCCGCGGCGAAGAACGTCATCGCGCTCGCCGCGGGAGGCGCTGACGGGCTCGAGCTCGGCGACAACGCGAAGGCCGCGCTCGTGTCGCGCGGGCTCGCCGAGATGGGGCGGCTCGCCGAGGTGTCGGGCGCGCGCCCAGAGACCTTCGCCGGTCTGGCCGGGATGGGCGACCTGATCGTCACCTGCTGGTCCCCGTCCGGACGGAACCGGCGCTGCGGCGAGCTCGTCGCCCGAGGCGCCACGCCCGCCGAGGCCGTCCGGGAGATCGGAATGGTCGTCGAGGGCCTGACGACCGCGCCCGTGCTCCGGGAGGTCGCGCACCGGCTGGAGATCGAGATGCCGATCGCGGAGGGCGTCTGCGCCGTCCTGGACGGCGTGCCGCTCACCGAGCTTCTCGCCCAGCTGATGCGCCGCGAGCCGACGGTCGAGTAGCTCCGCGCCGCCGGCGGGTGAAGCGCACCGGGGGAGACCGTGTCTGTATAACCTCACCCTTTAAGTAAGGGATACCTTACAAGAAGCGAGAGGATGTGCTTACACAGTCTGACAGCAGAGCGGAGGCCGATTCGCTCGTTCGCGGCGCCCACGCACGCGCGTACCGCTACCCGGGGGGGTTTCGCGCGCGTGCTCGCCCAGTGCACGCCCGTCCTCCTTCTCGACGAGCCGACCGCCTCGCTCGACCTGTATCACCAGGAGCGGGTGATGCGAATCGCACGCGCCGTGGCCGACGACGGTGGTGGCGTGCTCGTCGTCGCGCACGACCTCAACCTCGCGGCCGCCTACGCCGACCGCATCTGCCTTCTCCATCACGGCCGGATCCTCACGTCGGGGACGCCCTGGTCGACGCTCGACGAGAACGTCCTCGAGCGCGTGTTCGGCCAGCGGATGATCGTCGCAGAGAGCCCCGCCGGTGGCTCGCCGCTCGTCGTGCCCGTTCGCGCGTCGTCGTGACCGGGGGCGGGTACTGTTCCGGCGCAGTGGCCGCGCGCAGCTTCCAGTTCACGTCGGAGTCGGTGACGGAGGGGCACCCCGACAAGATCGCCGACCAGATCTCGGACGCCGTCCTCGACGCGGTGATCGGAGACGATGTGAACGCGCGCGTGGCGTGCGAGACGCTCATCACGACGGGCCTCGTCGTCGTCGCGGGGGAGATCACGACCGAGACATACGTCGACGTTCGCTCGATCGTCCGCGACACGATCAAGGACATCGGCTACACGCGCGCCAAGTACGGCTTCGACGCGGAGACCTGCGGCGTGATGGTCGCGATCGACGACCAGTCCCCGGACATCGCGCAGGGCGTCGACGAGTCGTTCGAGGCGCAGCACGGCGATACCGACCCGCTCGACAGGATCGGCGCCGGCGACCAGGGAATGATGTTCGGCTACGCCTCGAACGAAACCGTGGAGCTGATGCCGCTCCCGATCGTGCTCGCCCACAAGCTCACGCGACGGCTCGCCGAGGTACGCAAGGCTGAGGTCCTGCCGTACCTGCGGCCGGACGGGAAGGCCCAGGTGACCGTCCGCTACGAGGTCGACGAGCACGGCCGCCAGCGGCCGGTGGAGATCGAGCGCGTCCTGGTCTCGACGCAGCACCGCGACGGTCTCGACGCCGAGTCCCTCATCAAGCCCGATCTGCTCGCGCACGTCGTCGAGCCGGTGCTCCACGCGGACTACCGCGACCTCTACGACGACGGCCGGCTCGGCGCCAAGGACTTCCTCTACGTCAACCCGACCGGCAAGTTCGTGATCGGTGGCCCGATGGGCGACACCGGCCTGACGGGCCGCAAGATCATCGTCGACACCTACGGCGGCGCGGCGCCCCACGGCGGCGGCGCCTTCTCCGGGAAGGACCCGACGAAGGTCGACCGCTCGGCGGCCTACGCGGTGCGGTACGTCGCGAAGAACGTCGTCGCGGCGGGCCTCGCCGAGCGCTGCCAGGTGCAGGTCGCCTATGCCATCGGCGTCGCCCACCCGATGAGCGTCCTCGTCGACTGCTTCGGCACCGAGGCGGAGGGCCTGTCGAACGAGCTGATCGCCGGGCTCGTCCACGAGCACTTCGACCTCCGTCCCGGCGCGATCGTCCGCGATCTCGACCTCTTCCGGCCGATCTACCGGAAGACGGCGTCGTACGGCCACTTCGGCCGCGCCGACGCCGACTTCACCTGGGAGCGCGTGGACAAGGCCGATGCGCTGCGCGCGGCGGCCGGGGTCACCGCCGCAACACCCGCGTAGCGATTCGAGGAAGCAGGTGCCCGGCCGACGGCCGGACACCCACCACGGATACCGGCTACGCAGGCCTCGTGCCCAGCGTCACCTCGAGCTCGCGGCGTCCGCCGTTGCGAAGGATCCCGAGCGTGACCTTCTCGCCCGGCTCGCGGTCGTCGATCGCCGCGCGGAGCTCGTCCGCCGAGTCAACCGACCGGCCTTCGATCGACACGATCTCGTCTCCCGCCTGGAGCCCGGCCGACGCGGCCGGTCCCCCGGTGCTCACCGCGGACACCTGCGAGCCCTCGTCGCCGGCGGCCAGCGAGACGCCGAGGTAGGCGTGGCTGACGTCCTCGCCGTCTGCGAGAGCGCCGGCGACCTCCTCGACGGTGTCGATGCCGATCGCGAAGCCGACGCCGTCGTTGCCGCCGGACTCGCTCGCGATCTGCGCATTGACGCCGATCACGCGGCCCGACGCATCGAGCAGCGGGCCGCCCGAGTTGCCGTGGTTGATGGCGGCGTCCGTCTGGATCGCCCCGTCGATGGCGTAGCCGTTCGGAGCCTCGATCGTCCGGTCGAGCGCGCTGACGATCCCCGCCGTCACGGTCCCGGCGAGCCCGAACGGGCTGCCGATCGCGACGACGGCGTCGCCGACCTCAACCGATGCCTCGTCGGCCGGCTCGAGCGGCTCGAGCTCGGAGGCGGAGACGTCCACGTCGAGCACGGCGAGGTCGGTCGACGGATCGGTCCCGACCAGCGTCGCCCTCGCCTGGTCGCCGCCGGCGAACCGGACGCTCAGCGAGGTGGCTCCGTCGACGACGTGGGCGTTCGTGAGGATGTGGCCTTCGGTGTCGAGCACGAACCCCGACGGCACCGCGACCGTCATGGCCGCCGATGACGGCGGCACCGTCGTCCTCCTCGACTTCCCGACCGTCGAGGAGGACGACGGCAGGTCCTAGCGCTGCCTGGCCGCGAACTGCTTCTGCACGAGCTTCTCGATCCGGTCGGTCAGGCGGTCGAGAAGCTCGTCCGCGCGCTGCCGGGTCAGCCTGTCCGACTCGACGGCCTTCGTGAGCCGTGCCTTCACGTGGGCGGTGAGCGCGGCGACGAGGCCGTCGACGCTCTTGCCCTTCGCCCTCGCGATCTGGGCGAGCGACTGACCCTTGCGCAGCTCGGCCCGAAGCTCTGCCCGGGTCAGGCCGAGGTACTCCGCGGCGGGACCACGGTCGCGAGCCTGGCTCTTGAGGCGCTTCGCGAACTCCTTGTGCTTCTCGGCGAACGCGCGGCGCGCGCCGAGGCCGAGCCCGTTCGCCTTCTCGATCCGCGTCTTCAGCTTCGAGGCCTGCTCGGGCGTGAGCCGCCCGGCTGCGACGGCCGCGTCGATGCGTGCGACGAGCGTCGCCTTGACGGCCGCGCGGAGGTCGGCTCCCGAGACGCCGAGCCTGGCCGCGATGTCGTCGGCGAGCGACGGCCGCTCTGCAGCGAGCGCGCTCGACGCGCCGGTCCCGACGACGATCGCCGCGAGCGCCGCGGCGACGAGGGTGGTGATACGCATCCGTTGGACTCCTTTTCGTGAGCGTGTGCTCATATCGAACCCATCGTTCGTGAGATGTCGATAGGCGCGTGGTAAAGGGCGTGTAAGCCGACCCGGGCCGACGCTCAGGCGGCGAGGCGGATGTACAGGCCCTGGGCGGCCTTCTCGGCGATTGCTCGCTCGCCCTCGTCGAGCACGACCGAGAGCTGGCCTGCGGCAGGGTGCGTGGCGCGCATCTCGACGTGGGAGCCGGGGACGTACCCCTCGTCGTAGAACCAGTGGAGCAGGTCGCCGTCGTGCTCGGCGAGCCGGACGATCTCGCCCGCCTGGCCGGGCTCGAGCTCGGCCAGCGCCACGAGGCCCTCGTTCTCTGACTGCTCCATCTCGGTGGACACGGGCCAGCCGTGCGGGCAGCGGTCGGGCTTGCCGAGCCGCTCGTACATCCGGTCGATCATCTCCTCGGTGAAGGTGTCGCCGAGCTCGTCGGCGTGCACGTGCGACTCGGAGGCCGTGTAGCCCATGAAGTCCGTGAGGAAGCGCTCGATGATCCGGTGCTTGCGGACGACGCGCTCGGCGCGCTCGATGCCGGAGGCGGTGAGGAGCGCCTCCTTCTGCTCGCCGCGCTCGACGAGGCCTTCCGCCTCGAGACGCTTGAGCATCTCTCCGGCCGAGGCGCGGGAGACGCCGAGCATCTCCGCGACGCGGGCCGCGATCGCGTTCTCGCCCGCCGGCCGGTACTCGCCGATCGGGAACGCGAGGAAGTAGATGACCTCGAGGTACTCGTCGATCGAATGCCCATGGCCCGCCACGCCGGGCAGTCTAGCCCGCCGCCCGACGCGGCCTCGTCGGAGGGCAGGGGTACGCTCGCCGGAGTGCCGCTCGCCTCGGTGTACCCGCTCGTCACGACTCGCTCGCTCGCGCGGCCGTTCACCTACGTCGTCCCGGAGGGAACGCGCAAGGGCGCCGTCGTCTCGGTCCGCCTCGGGCGCCGGACGGTGAGGGGCGTCGTCGGCGACGTCGGGGTCGCGGCGCCGCCGGGGGTCGAGCCCGTCGACGTCGGGAAGCTGCTCGACGAGGTCCCGGCCCCGCTCGTCGACCTCGCGCTCTGGATCGCGGACTACTACGGCTCGACGCCGGCGCGTGCGCTCGAGCTCGTCGCTCCCACGCGACGGGCACCGCGCGGGGAGCGCCCCTCGCCTGCGATCCGCGAGGCGCTCGCCGGAGAGCCCGAGCCGGCGGCGCTGACCGACGACCAGCGCGAGGCCGTCGAGCGGATCGTCGCAGCGCTCGACGAGGGAGTCGGCGAGCACATCCTCCTCGCAGGGCCGACCGGGAGCGGCAAGACCGAGGTCTACCTCCAGGCGTGCGCGGCGGCCCTCGAGCGCGGCCTCGGGACGATCGTGCTCGTCCCGGAGATCGCGCTCGCGCCGCAGACCGTGGGGCGGTTTCGCGAGCGCTTCGGCGACATCGTCGCGATCCTCCATTCCTCGCTCGGGGGCGCAGAGCGCCGCGACGAGCGCGACCGGATCGCGCGCGGCGAGGCGCGCATCGTCGTCGGGGCTCGCTCCGCGGTCTTCGCGGCGATGCGCGGCGTCGGCCTGATCGTGGTCGACGAGGAGCACGACTCGGCCTACAAGCAGGAATCCGACCCGCGCTACGACGCGCGCTCGGTCGCGGCGAAAAGGGCGTCGCTCGAGGGGGCGGTCGCGGTCTACGGCTCGGCCACGCCGCGGCCCGAGAGCTGGGCCCGGCTCCGCCGTGCCTCGCTCGGCGCGCGGATCGGCGCGCCCCTGCCGCGCGTCCGGCTCGTCGACCTCCGTCGGGAGGCCGGATACCCCCTCTCCGCGCCGCTCCTCGAGTCCCTCGGCGGGCTCGTGGAGGCCGGCGGGCGCGCGATCCTGCTCCTCAACCGCCGCGGGGTCGCGCCCGCGATCCACTGCCGCGCCTGCGGGGTCTCGCGGCGCTGCACGGCGTGCGACGTCGCGCTCACGCTGCATGCGGACGACGTCCTCCACTGCCATCACTGCGGCCGCTCCGAGGCGGTGCCACGCCGGTGCCCGGGGTGCGGCTCGGTCGAGCTCGCGCGGATCGGCGCCGGTACCCAGCGCCTCGAGGCAGAGCTCGCGCGCCAGCTGCCGGAGCTCGAGCGGATCCGGCTCGATGCGGACGTCTCGAGCCGTCCCGGAGAGCTTCGTGCGGCGATCGAGCGATTCCGCCAGGCGAACCGAGCGGTCCTCATCGGCACGCAGATCGTGGCGAAGGGGCATCACTTCCCGGGCGTCGCCCTGGCCGCGGTGATCGACGCGGACACGGGCCTCTCGCTGCCGGACTTCCGTGCCGAGGAGCGCACGTTCCAACTCGTCACGCAGCTCGCGGGACGAAGTGGCCGGGATGCGCCGGGCCGCGTCCTCGTGCAGACGTTCCAGCCGGATGCGACGCCGCTCCGCCACGCCGTCAACCACGACGTCGCCGGCTTCCTGGCCGGCGAGCTGGAACGGCGTGAGGCGCTCGGCTACCCGCCCTTCCGCCACCTGGTCTCGATCCTCGTCGCCGGCCCGGAGGCCGGCGCACCCCTCGCGGCGCTGCAGGAGCTGCGTGCCCGCCTCGAGGCGGCGGGGGTCGAGGCCGAGCTGCTCGGGCCGGCCCCCGTGCTCCGGCTCCGAGGGCGACACCGTGCGCAGCTCGTCGCGAAGACGCTCCAGCCTCGCTCGGTGGCACGTCACGCGTCGGCCCTGCTCGCGGCGGCTGCGCCGACGATGCGCCGTCACGGGCTCACGGTCGTCGTGGACGTCGATCCTCAGTCGCTGTAGAAACCGCTCGTGGACACGGCGCTCACCGCCACGATCCGCGAGGCGATGCCGCTCGCCGCACATCTCGGCTTCGAGGGCGTGGAGGGCGGCAAGGAGGCGGTCGTGCTGCGTGGTGTCTGGGCAGCCGAGCACTGCACGGCCGCAGGCGCCCTCCACGGGGGCTACCTCATGACCCTCGCCGACGCGGCGGCGGCCACGCTCGCCTTCCTCAACCTCCCGCGGGGCGCGACGACCGCGACCATCGAGGCGAAGACGAACTTCCTCGCGGCCGTGCGCGACGGCTTCGTGACGGCGCGCGCCGAGCTCGTCCACGCCGGGCGCCGCACCATCGTCGTCCAGGTCGACGTCACCGACGACGCGGGACGGCTCGTCACGCGCACGCTCCAGACCCAGGCCGTGATCGAGGCCTGAGGGGGCTCGACTACACTCGCGCCGTGGCGGGTCACGAGCACGATCACGACGAGCACGACGAGCACGACCACGAAGACGAGCCCGAGCTGACCGAGGCGGAGGCGCGTGCAGAGGCAGAGCGCCTCGTCCGGAAGGACGTCGCGCTCGCACAGATCCGTCAGTACGGAGACCCCGTCCTGCGCATGCGCGGCCAGGAGGTCGAGGCGTTCGACGACGAGCTCCAGCGCGTGGCCGAGCGGATGCGGGGGCTCATGCACGACGCCGAGGGCGTCGGCCTCGCCGCCACGCAGGTCGGGATCCTGCGCCGCTTCTTCGTCTGCACGCTCGACGGCGAGGACCTGGTGCTCGTCAACCCGGTCGTGACGCCCGTCGGTGCCGAGACCGAGCTCGACCAGGAAGGCTGCCTGTCGCTCGGGCCGCTCCGCCTGCCGGTGGAGCGAGCAGTCCGTGTCCGGGTCGAGGCGCATGACGAGGCCGGCGAGCCCGTCAGGCTCGAGCTGGAAGGCGTCGACGCGCGGGTCGTCCAGCACGAGCTCGACCATCTCGACGGGACGCTGATCGTCGACCGGACCGATCCGGAAGCGCGCCGCGAGGCCATGAAGCAGCTCCGCCCGCGGCTCGTCCTGGCCTAGGTCCATGGCCCGCATCGCCGTCGCCGCGACGGCGCCCTTCGGCGCAGACGTGCTCGAGCGGCTCGCTCGACGGCACGACGTCGTCGCTCTGCTGACGAGGCCGGACGCCGCCGCCGGCCGCGGGCGCAGGTTCGCGCCGCCGCCCGCGAAGGCGGTCGCGGAGCGCCTCGGCATCCCGGTGCTCCAGCCGGAGCGGCCGACCGCCGGCCTCCCGCTCGACGCACCCACCGTCGTCGTCTGCGCGTACGGGCTGCTCATCGCGGAGCCGCTCCTCGCCGAGCGGAGCTGGCTCAACGTCCATCCGTCGCTCCTGCCGCGCTGGCGAGGCGCCGCGCCGGTCGAGCGAGCGCTCATCGCCGGCGACGGAGAGACGGGCGTCACGATCCACGAGACGGTCGCCGAGCTCGACGCAGGCCCCATCGCCGCACGGGAGGCGTTTCGCATCGGGCCCGAGGACGACGCCGGCGCCGTGTACGCGAAGGCGGCCGACGTCGCGGCCCGGTTGCTCGACGACGTTCTCGACGACCCGGCGCCGGTCTTCGAGCCGCAGCAGGGCGAGGCGACCTATGCCGAGAAGATCGCGCCGGCCGATCGCCGTCTCGACCTCGAGCGGCCCGCGGCGGAGCTCGTGCGCGTCGTCCGCGCGCTCAGCCCGCACATCGGAGCCCGCGCCGTCCTCGAAGGCCGCCCCGTCACCGTCTGGCGCGCCCGCGTCGGGTCGGACGGCGCGTTCGAGCCTCTCGAGGTGCAGCCCGACGGTGGTCGCCGCGATGTCGGCCGACGCATGGCGACGAGGGCTTCGGTGAGCACGATCTCGCCCGCGCGCCGGGTCGCCTTCACCGTCCTGCGGCGGGTCTTCGAGGACGGCGCCTACGCCGACCGGGCGCTGCGGGCGGAGGCGGCCGGGCTGGACGAGCGCGATCGAGCGCTCGCGCGCCGGCTGGCCTACGGCGCGATCCAGCGCTCGCGGACGCTCGACCACGCGATCGAGACGCTGGGCCGGCGCCCCGTGCGAAAGCTCGACCCGCCGGTTCGCGCCGCGCTCCGGCTCGGCGCCTACCAGCTGGCGTTCCTCGACGGCATCCCGCGCTACGCGGCGGTCAACGAGTCCGTCGAGCTCGTTCGCGGCGCCCGTCTCGAGCGAGCGGTCCCGTTCACGAACGCCGTGCTCCGGCGCCTGGCCGACGGGGCTCGCGCGCTGTGCGAGGCGCTTCCCGAGCGGACGGCCGTGGAGGCTGCGCTTCGCCACTCGTACCCGGACTGGGTCGCCGAGACCTGGTGGGGCGAGCTCGGGGCCGAGGACGCGCGGGCGCTGATGATCGCCCAGAACGAGGAGCCCGAGCTCGCGGTGCGGCTCGTGCGCGGGACGATCGCCGGACAGGAGGACCCGCTGCTCGATGGCGCCTGGCTCGTCGAGCGGGTCGACGAGGAAGCGCTCGACGAGGGGCGGATCTGGCCGCAGAGCCGCGGCTCCCAGCTCGTCGGCCACGTCGTGGGAGCACGGCCCGGTGAGCGGACGCTCGACCTGTGCGCGGCACCGGGTGGGAAGGCGACGATGCTCGCCGGAGAGGTCGTCGCGGTCGAGATCGACGAGGCACGGGCGGCGCAGCTCGGCGAGAACGCGCGCCGGCTCGGCGCCACCCGCGTGCGCGTCGTCGTCGCGGACGCCCGCGCGCTCCCGGAGGAGCTGGCCGGCTTCGACCGCGCGCTCGTCGACGCGCCGTGCTCGGGCCTCGGCGTTCTCGCGTCGCGCCCGGATCTCCGGTGGCGTGCCGAGCCGCTCCCCGAGCTCCAGCAGGAGCTGTTGCGCGCCGCGATCGCCCGGACGCGGCCCGGGGGGACCGTCGTCTACTCGACCTGCACCGTCAACGCCGAGGAGTGCGAGGACGTGGTCGACGCCGTCGTCGCCGACGGCGGCGCGACGATCGACGCGACGCTCGGCGTGGAATGGCCGGCCTTTCGGCATTCGCTCCGGACCGAGTTCCTCCGCACGCTGCCCCATATCCACCGGACGAGCGGGTTCTTCGTGGCGCGGCTGCGCGTTCCGTGAGGGTTCCCGCCGAGCTCGACTGGTGGCGCCGTGTTCCGGGCGGTGCGGGCTGGCTGGACGGGCTCCCCGCCGTCGTCTCGGCGTGCGAGGCGCGCTGGTCGCTCGAGCTCGGCGAGCCCCTCGCCGGCGGCAACGTCGCACTCGTCCTCGCCGCGACGACCTCCGACGGCCGCCCGGTCGTCCTGAAGGTCTCGTTCCCCGACGAGGAGAGTGAGCACGAGGCGGATGCGCTCGCGCTGTGGGACGGGCGCGAGGCCGTCGCGCTGCTCGAGCGGGACGACGTGCATCGCGCACTCCTCCTCGAGCGGCTGGAGCCCGGGACGAAGCTCTGGTCCCTGGAAGACGACGAGGAGACGACGCTGATCGGCGGCGCGCTCCTCACCCGGCTCCACCGTGCGGCGCCGGACGGTCACCCGTTCCGGTCCCTCAACGACGTCGCGGGCCGCTGGCGGGAGACGATTCCCACGGACTGGCGCGCGACCGGCCGTGCCTACCCGCGTGCACTGGTGGAGCTCGCTGTCGACGCGTGCGTCTCGCTCGCCGAGACTCCGGCGCAGGAGGTCGTTCTCCACCAGGACTTCCACGGTGGGAACGTCCTCGACGCAGGCGAGCGCGGCTGGCTGGCGATCGATCCGAAGCCGCTCGTCGGCGACCCGGCCTTCGACGCCGGCTCGCTGCTCCGCGATCGGCGCTGGGCCCTCGGCGAGGCCGACGACCTGCGCAGGCTGCGGCGGCGGCTCGACATCCTCGCCGAGACGACCGGCTGCGACCGCGAGCGGCTCCGCCTCTGGGGCGTCGTCCACGCGCTCGCCTGGGGCGTGAGCGGCGGGAAGCTCGAGGCGGACATGGTGCGCTGCGCCGAGCTTCTCGCCGCGGCCTAGGATCGCCGTGTGGGATGGAGCGGCTGGATCCGCGACGGGCTCGAGATCGAGCCTTCCCTCTACGCGGCCGACTTCCGGCGGCTCGGCGAGCAGGTGGACGGGCTCCTCGACGCCGGCTGCCGGATCTTCCACTTCGACTGCGGGGACGGCCACTTCGTGCCGCCAGTGACCATCGGCCCCGTCGTCCTGCGATCGCTCGCGCCGGGCATCCACGCCGCCGGTGCCGTGCTCGACTGTCACCTGATGGTCGCCGATCCCGCCCATCACCTCGAGGAGTTCGCGGCCTCGGGCGCGGACTCGATCACGTTCCACGTCGAGGCGACCGGCGATCCCGCTGCAGTGGCGGCCGAGGCGAGGCGCCGCGGCCTCGCGGTCGGGATCGCGTTCAATCCCGGTACGAGCCCGGAGGCCGCTGCCGAGGCCGCGCAGGCCGCCGACGCGGAGCTCGTCCTCTGCATGAGCATCGTGCCCGGGTACTCGGGACAGGACTTCATGCCCGACGGGCTCGAGCGGATCGCGGCGCTCGCCTCCATCGTCGATCTCCCGATCCAGGTGGACGGCGGGGTGGGGGAGGAGAACATCCGGGCGGTTCGCGAGGCGGGCGCGTCGCTGCTCGTCGCCGGCAGCGCCGTCTTCGCAGAGCCGAGCCCGCCCGACGCATACCGGCGGCTGGTCGCCGCCGCGAGATGAGCCTCGAGCGCGCGCTCGAGCTCGTCGAGCAGACACCGCAGCGCGGGTACCCGAATCCGACGGTCGGCGCCGTGCTCGTGGATGCCGGCGGCGCCGTCGCGGGGGAGGGCGTCAGCGAGCCGGCCGGGGGACGGCACGCCGAGATCGTCGCGCTGGACGAGGCGGGCGGCCGCGCCCGAGGCGCGACGCTCTTCGTGACGATGGAGCCGTGCGCGCACCATGGCCGCACGCCTCCGTGCGTGGACGCCGTCGTCGCGGCCGGGGTTGCCCGAGTCGTGGCCGGCTCGCGAGACCCGTCGCCGGACGCGGGCGGGGGCGCGGAGGCATTGCGGCACGCCGGGATCGCCGTCGAGCAGCTCGACCTGGCCGGGGCGAGGCGGCAGAACGAGGCGTGGCGCACCTGGGCCTCGTCCGGTCGTCCTCACGTGCTGCTGAAGCTCGCGGTGTCGCTCGACGGGCGAGCCGTCGTTCCGGGGCGTCGGTGGGTGACCGGTGAGGAGGCACGGCGCCGCGTCCACGAGCTCCGTGCCGAGGTCGATGCGGTCGCGGTCGGGATGGGCACCGTTCGGGCAGACGCCCCGCGCCTCGACGCGCGTGACGTCGATGCGCAACGGCAGCCGCGCCGGCTTGTGTTCGGCCGTGGGCCGTTGCCCGGGGGGTCCGAGCTCGAGCTCCGGAGCGGCCCGCTCGACGAGGAGCTCGCGGCGCTCGCGGGCGACGGCGTGCAGTCCCTCCTCCTCGAGGGCGGGCCGACGCTCGCGAGCGCGTTCCTGGCAGCGGGCCTGGTGGACAGGCTGCTCGTCTTCCTCGCGCCCGTCCTCGCCGGCGGCGGGCCGACGATGCTCGGCTCGCTCCCGGCGCCGATCGAGCTGGGCGCGCCCGAGATCGAACGCTTCGGCGACGACGTGCTCCTCGACGTGCGGCTCCAGGAGGCGTGAGGAGAACCGGCATGTGGTGCGACCGCGCTAGCCTCGGGCGATGTTCACGGGAATCGTGCGCGAGGTGGGCCGCATCGTCGAGACCTCGGGCGACGACGACGGGCTCATGTTGCGTGTCGCCGCTCCCGCGACGGCCGGCACGACGGGCGTCGGCGATTCGATCGCGATCGCCGGGGTCTGCCTGACCGCCGAGGCGGTGGAAGGCGATGTGGTCCGCTTCCAGGCGGTCCCGGAGACGCTGGCCAGGACGACGCTGGGCTCCCTGCGGGGCGGTGAAGCGGTGAACCTCGAGCCCGCTCTGCGGGCGGGCGAGCCGCTGGGCGGGCACCTCGTCCAGGGTCACGTCGACGGGATCGGGACCGTGCGGTCGGTGGAGCCGGACGGGAACGGCGTGCGGATCACGGTCGACGCGCCGCCCGAGGTGCTGCGCTACTGCGTCGAGAAGGGCTCGATCACCGTCGACGGCGTCTCGCTGACGGTCGCGGCGCTCGACGACGAGACTTTCACCGTCGCGCTCGTCCCGCACACGCTCGCGGCGACGACGCTCGGCGCCGCGGCAGCGGCGGGCGCCGTGAACCTCGAGGTCGACGTGCTCGCCAAGTACGTCGAGAGGCTCGTGGCGCCGAGGTTACGATGACGGCGATGAGCGTCACGACCGAGCGCGAGACGAGCCCGTTCGCCTCCATCGAGGAGGCGATCGACGAGATCCGCGCGGGCCGCTTCGTCGTCGTCGTCGACGACGAGGATCGCGAGAACGAGGGCGACCTGACGATCGCCGCCCAGTTCGTCACGCCCGAGGCGGTGAACTTCATGGCGACCCACGCGCGCGGGCTCATCTGCCTGTGCCTGACGCCGGAGCGCTGCGACGAGCTCGGCCTCCGTCAGATGACCGACCAGAACGAGGCGCAGTTCGGGACCGCGTTCACGGTCACGATCGAGGCGCGCGAGGGCGTCTCGACCGGCATCTCGGCGGCCGATCGCGCCCACACCATCCAGGTGGCCGTCGATCCGACCTCGACCCCCCACGACGTTGTCCACCCCGGCCACATCTTCCCGCTGCGGGCTCGCGCGGGCGGCGTCCTGCAGCGCGCGGGACAGACCGAGGCGGCCGTCGACCTCGCCCGGCTTGCGGGGCTCCAGCCCGCGGGCGTGGTCTGCGAGATCATGAAGGAAGACGGCACCATGGCCCGGGTCCCGGACCTCGTCGCGTACTGCGAGCGGCACGGCCTCAAGCTCGTGACCGTCGCCGACCTGATCGAGTACAGGAAGCGGACCGAGAAGCTCGTCGAGCGGGTCGTCTCCGTTCGGCTCCCCACCGACCACGGCGAGTTCCAGGCGGTCGCATACGCCGAGACGCTCACGGGGAAGCAGCACATCGCGCTCGTGAAGGGCGACGTCGCCGGGCAGGAGGACGTCCTCGTCCGCGTCCACTCCGAGTGCCTCACGGGCGACGTCTTCCATTCGCGGCGCTGCGATTGCGGCGAGCAGCTCGAGCGCGCGCTGGCGCGCATCGACGCGGAAGGGCTCGGGGTGCTGCTCTACCTCGCCCAGGAGGGACGCGGGATCGGGCTGCTCAACAAGCTTCGCGCCTACGAGCTGCAGGAGCAGGGCCGTGACACGGTCGAGGCGAACCTCGAGCTCGGCTTCCAGGCGGACCCGCGCGAGTACGGCATCGGGTCCCAGATCCTCGCCGACCTCGGGCTCACCACGATCCGCGTCCTGACGAACAACCCGAGGAAGATCTCCGGGATCAGCGGCTTCGGGCTCACGGCGGTCTCCCAGGAGCCGATCGAGGTCGAGCCGAACGACGAGAACCGCGACTACCTCGAGACGAAGCGCGACAAGCTCGGCCACCGGATCGGCTCGCTCAATCACCAGAACGAGCGGTACGCCCCCGAGAACGGCTGGCGGGGGTGGGGCGGGTGAGCGGCATGGACGATCCGGAACGCGGCTCCCGGGAGGCCGCCGAGGGCGGCGACGATCTCGACCGCGCGACGGAGAACGTCTTCGAGGGCTGGCCCTCGGAGCCCCCCGCGTCGGAGCCGACCCAATCGGAGCCCGCCGAACCAGCCGCGGAGGACCCCGCCGAACCGGCCGTGGAGGCTTTGCCCGAGAGCGTGGGGGTTCCCGCCGAGGCCGACGACGATGCCGCCTCCCCCACGGACGACGAGGCCGCGTTCCCGGCTGACGGCGAGCCGTGGCGAGACGAGGCTGAGCCAGCGCAGGAGCCGGGGGCGGCGGCCCCGACCACCTCCGAGCCGGAGCCGGACGAGGAGCGCGTGAGCTCGGAGCACGCACCCGGCGAGCTCGTCGTGCCGCCGGGCTACTCCGTGCTCGAAGGCGAGGCACGTGGTGCGCGGCGGGCCGTCGGCATCGTGGTGAGCCGTTTCAACGGCGAGGTCACCGGCGCCTTGCTCGCGTCGGCGCTGGAGGAGCTCGCAGCCCATGATGTGGGGCCGGGCTCGATCACGGTCATGCCGGTCCCCGGCGCGTTCGAGCTTCCCATCGCGGCAATGGCGCTCGCCAAGACGCGGCGGTTCGCCTGCGTCGTCGCACTCGGCTGCGTGATCCGGGGCGACACACCGCACTTCGACTACGTGGCGAGCGAGGCCGCCTCGGGGCTGCAGCTCGCGGCGATCGAGACCGGCGTCCCGGTCGCGTTCGGCCTCCTCACGCTCGACCGGCCCGACCAGGCGGCGCCCCGCTTCGAGAAGGGCGCCGAAGCCGTCCGCACCGCGCTCGAGATGGCCGATCTCTTCGCGAACCTGCGCGCCGCAGCAGCTCGCTGAGCCCGAGCGGCGAACGTGGTTGCAGGTACCATGGCGCGTCGCATGTCCAGGGTCTGCGCCATCTGCGGGAAGAAGCCGTCGGCCGGGAACAGCCGGTCGCACTCCATGGTCGCCACGAAGCGCCGCTTCAACCCGAACCTGCAGCGCGTCCGGCTCGTCCTCGACGGCAAGCCGACCCGCGACTACGTCTGCACCCGCTGCCTCAAGGCGGGCAAAGTCGTCAAGGCCGTCTAGCGCGCGACGCATAGACTCGCCGTCGTGAAGAAGGGCGGCATCGTCCTGGCCGAGAGCGACCTCGGCCGGGTCGTGATGACAACCGGCGCGATCGCGGCGATCGCGTCCCGGGCGGTCGACGAGTCGTTCGGCGTCGTCGACCAGCGCGGCCGCCGCAAGCGGCTCCGACTCGGCAAGCGGTCGGCGATCCGCGTCCGTGAGACGGACGGCGGGATCGCGCTCGAGTTGCACGTCGTCGTCGACTACGGGATCAACCTCGGCGAGGTGAGCGCGATGGTGCAGTCGCGCGTGGCGTACGAGGTCGAACGGCACACCGGCCTCGCGGTGACGGCGGTCGACGTCCACGTCGAGGACGCGAGGAAGGCGGAGTGAACGTCGAGCGGGTCCGTGGTCTCGCCGCATCCGCGCTCGAGAACGTCGAGCTGCACCGCCGGCGGATCAATGCGCTCAACGTCTACCCCGTGCCCGACGGCGACACGGGGACCAACCTGACGCTCACCATGCAGGGCATCGTCGCCGCCCTCGAGACGTCGAAGGCGACCTCGCCGGCCGAGCTGGCAGCGGACGTGCAGCGCGCCGCGACGATGGAGGCGAAGGGCAATTCGGGCGTGATCCTCAGCACCATCGTGCGCGGCATGGCCCGCGTCCTCGGGGAGGAGCGGCCGGTCGACGGCGAGGTGCTCGCCCGCGCCCTGCGTGCGGGCTCGACGAGCGCGTACCGCGCGGTGAAGGTGCCCGTCGAGGGGACGATGCTCACGGTGATCAGGGAGATGGCCGAGGAGTCGGAGCTCCCCGACGTCCGCTCGCTCCCACCCTCGGATGCGCTCGCCCGCGCGATTCGCCGCGGCGAGGACGCCGTGGCACGGACGCCCGAGATGCTGGACAAGCTCCGTGAGTCGGGCGTCGTGGACGCAGGCGGGGTCGGGGTCGTCGAGCTCTTCCGCGGGGTCCTCCACGGGCTCACGGGCGAGCCGCTCCCGGAGGCGCCGACCGTGGCCGAGGAGCTCGCAGAGGAGTCGATCCACCACGAGGCGTCTGAGTTCCGGTACTGCACGGTGTTCGTCGTCGAGGGCTCCCGGCTCGATCTCGACGAGATCCACGCGAGCCTGGAGCCGCTCGGGGACTCCCTTCTCGTGACGGGGGACGAGTCGATCGCGAAGGTGCACGTGCACACGGACGAGCCGGAGCGAGCGCTCGACGTGGGGCGGGCGGTCGGCGTCGTCGACGGCTCCCACGTCGAGATCGGCGACATGCGGAGCCAGGCCGCGGAGCGCGAGCGATGGCTCACCCAGCTCCATGCAGCGGCGCAGGCGCCGATCGTGCCCTCCGCGCTCGTCGCCGTCGCGCAGGGCGCAGGCAACCGGGACATCCTGCGCAGCGAGGGGGCGATGGTGGTCATCGAGGGAGGCCAGACGATGAACCCGTCGGTCGGCCAGATCCTCGAGGGCGTGACAGCCGCGAACGCCGACGCCGTGATCGTGCTGCCGAACAACCCGAACGTCCGGCTCGCGGCCGACAACGCCGCCCGGGAGTCGACGAAGGACGTCCGTGTGATCCCCACCGGGTCGGTCCCCGAGGGCATCGCCGCCGCCTTCGCGTTCGACGCGGCGCGCGAGCTCGACGAGAACGAGGCCGCGATGCGCGAGGCGCTCGACGGCGTCCTTGCCGCGGAGATCACGATCGCCTCGCGGGACGCGACCGTCGACGGCGTGACGGTCTCGGCGGGCGACTACCTCGCGCTCCTCGACGGCCGGGCCGTCGCCTCGGGGCCGGAGCTGCAGGCGGTGCTCGACGAGGTGCTCGCCCGGTTCGTCTCGGAGGGAAAGTCGTTCGTGACTGCCTTCCGGGGCGACGGCGCGCCCGAGGAGCCCGACCTCGCGGCGTGGATCGAGGCGCGCGGGCTCGAGCCGGCGATCATGTGGGGCGGTCAGCCGCTCTATCCGCTCCTCCTCTCCGCCGAGTGAGATGAGCATCCGCATCCTGCTCGTGGAGGACAACGACGTCTTCCGCGAGACCCTCGAGCTGCTGCTCGCGATGCAGCCCGGGCTCGAGGTCGTCGGCGCAGTCCGCTCGGGCGACGCCGCGGCCGACGCCGCGAGGAGGCTCGAGGCCGACGTCGTCGTCATGGACTTCCGGCTGCCGGGCCTCGACGGCGCCGACGCGACGCGCGCCGTGCTCGCCGCCACGAAGAGCGCGGTCGTCTGCCTGACCGCCGAGGCGAGCCCGGAGGAGCGGGACGCGGTCGTCCGCGCCGGCGCGGCGGCGCTCGTCGAGAAGGGCGGCTCGGTGGACGAGCTCGCCGCCGCGATCCGCGCGGCCGCGCGTTAGGGTCCCGGCGTGGAGCTCACGCGCGAGAACACGGCGATCGTCCTCGACTCGACGTCCGACTTCTTCGATGCCCGCGACCGCCACCCCAACATGCGGATCGTGCCGCTCTACGTGCTGTTCGACGGCGAGTCGCTCCGGGACCACGTCGACATCGGGCCGGCCGAGTTCTACGAGCGGCTCGCGTCGTCGAAGACGCTCCCGACGACCTCCCAGCCGACTCCCGCGGACTTCCTCGCGTGCTACGAGGAGCTGCGCGCCGCGGGCTTCGAGCGGATCTGGTCGCTGCACCTGACCTCAAAGCTCTCGGGGACGCACGAGTCCGCACTCCGGGCGGCCGAGCAGCTCGGGAGTGATGTCGTGCGGGTGGTCGACACCGAGACGGCGTCGCTCGCCTGTGCCCTCCTCGCGGAGGCCATCGACCGCCGGCTCGAGCGCGGCAGCACGGACGCCGAGGTCGAGGAGCTCGTCGAGCGGTTCAAGCGCGAGAACCGCGTGGTCTTCACCGTCGGCACGCTCGAGTACCTCCAGAAGGGTGGCCGGATCGGGAAGGCGCAGGCGCTGGCGGGGTCGCTTCTCCACGTGAAGCCGATCCTGTCGGTGCGCGACGGCGTCATCGAGCCCGTCGGGCGCGTCCGCGGCCGGCAGAAGGCCGTCGAGGAGTTCGCGCGGCTCTTCGCCGAGCACACCGAGGACCGGGACGGGCTGCGGCTCGCGATCGCGCACGCGAACGCCCCGGACTGGGTAGGGGTGCTGACGGAGATGGCACGGGGCGTCCGGCCGCGGGCGACGCTCGAGATCGTCGAGACGCTCGGCGCGGTGGTGGGCGCGCACGCGGGCCCCGGCGCCGTCGGCTTCTTCTGGTTCCAGGACTGACCGGCCCAGGCCCCGGCCGGGGCCGCTCGTAGACTCGGGCGGGTGCCACGTCGAGCGCCGAGCGTCGGTTTCGCCGGCACGGACCCACCCGACCGCTGGCCGCGGGCCCGCGCGATCCCGCATCCGGAGCTCCTCGACGCGGCCGTCGAGAGCCTGCCCGGCGTCGGGCCGGCCCTGCGCCGCAAGCTCGGCCGGCTCGGGGTCATAACCGTCGGGGACCTTCTCGCGCACCGGCCGCGGCGCTACGAGTCGGCCGCCGACGAGCGCACGGTCGCGACGCTCTTCGGCGAGGAGGAGGCGGTGCTCGACGTCGTCGTCCGGCGGGCGTCGGGGAGGCGGCGCGGGCGGCTCCACATCCTCACCGCCCACGTCGCCGATGCGACGGGCGAGATCCGCGCGACATGGTTCAACCAGCCGTGGCTCGAGTCGCAGCTCACGCCCGGCACGACGGTTCGCCTCCGTGGCAAGCGGAACCGGTTCGGCTTCGCCGTCTCGTCGGCCGACATCGGCGGCGGGATCGAGACCTCGGACTTCGCGCCCGTCTACCCCTCGACGGCCGATCTCGCGCAGAAGACGCTCCGGGGGCTGACGGAGGCGGCGCTTCCGCTCGCGCGGTCGGTCGGAGAGCCGTTGCCGGCCGCGGTGCGCGCCGGGGACGGCCTGCCGCTCCGGGCCGACGCCTACGTCGGAATCCATCGGCCCCGCAGCGAGGACGACGCCGAGCGGGCAAGGCGCCGGCTCGCGCTCGACGAGCTCCTGACGCTCCAGCTCGCCCTACGCCGCCGTACCGCGGAGCGCGAAGCCCTCGTCGCAGAGCCGCTTCCCACCGCCGGCGAGCTCGTCGAGCGATACCGCGTCGTGCTGCCCTTCACCCTCACCGACGCGCAGGAAGGCGCGATCGCGGAGATCGACGGCGACCTCGGCCGCACGACGCCGATGCAGCGGCTGCTCCAGGGCGACGTCGGATCGGGCAAGACCGCCGTCGCGCTGTACACCCTGCTCCGCGCGGTGGAGTCCGGACGACAGGGGGCGCTGATGGCACCGACGGAGACGCTGGCCGAGCAGCATCTGCTGACGATCGAGGGGATCTGCACGGAGCTCGGCGTCCGCGTCGCCCTCCTCACCTCGAGCCTGACGGCGCGGGAGCGGCGGGCCTCGCACCAGCTCGTCGCCTCCGGAGACGTCGGGATCGCGGTCGGCACCCACGCGCTCATCCAGCAGGACGTCGAGTTCGCGGATCTCGCCGTCGCCGTCGTCGACGAGCAGCACCGGTTCGGTGTCGAGCAGCGCGCGGCGCTCGCGGAGGGACGGAGCCCGCACGTCCTCCACATGACCGCGACACCGATCCCGAGGACGCTCGCGCTCACGGTCTACGGCGACCTCGCCGTCTCCGAGATCTCGGCGCCACCCGCCGACCGCAAGCCGATCACGACGGCGTGGGTCACCGAGGAGCGCAGCTCGGAGGCCTACAGCCGGCTCCGCACCCACCTCGACGGCGGTCGGCAGGCGTACGTCGTCTGTCCGCTCGTGGAGGGTTCCGAGACGACGCTCGCGCGCGCGGCGGAGGACGAGGCCGCGCGACTGCGGGCGAAGGAGCTGCGCGGCTACCGCGTCGGCTGCGCGCACGGCAGGCTGAAGACTGCCGAACGGCGGGCGGTGATGGGAGCGTTCACCGCCGGCGAGCTCGACGTCCTCGTCGCGACGACAGTCATCGAGGTCGGGGTCGACGTCCCGAACGCGACGATCATGATCGTCCAGGAGGCCGATCGCTTCGGCCTCGCGCAGCTCCACCAGCTCCGCGGCCGTGTCGGTCGCGGTGCGGAGCAGTCGTTCTGCCTGCTCGTCTCGCGCCACCGCGACGAGCTCTCGGAATCGGCGACCGAGCGGCTCGAAGCCATGGTGTCGACGACCGACGGCTTCGAGCTCGCGGAGCGCGACCTCGAGATCCGCGGCGAGGGACAGCTCGTCGGCGCCCGCCAGTCGGGCCTCACCGATCTCCGCTTCACGCGGCTGCGCGCGGACCGCGACCTGCTCGAACGGGCTCGCGAGCTCGCCGACCAGGGAGTCGGCGAGGAGTTTCTCGGCGCCGACGTCGAGCGCCTGCTCGGCGAGGCCGGGCACGTCGGCGAAGTGTGACTCCGCGCTCGACGCCCGGCATAGGCTGCCGCCGTGAGAATCATCGCCGGAACGCATCGCGGCCGCCGGATCGCGGCCCCCCGCGGCGCGCACACGCGCCCCACCGGCGACCGTGTCCGCGAGGCGCTCTTCAACCTCGTCGGCCCCGTCGACGACGCATCCGTCCTCGACCTGTACGCGGGCTCTGGTGCGCTCGGCCTCGAGGCCCTCTCGCGCGGTGCGCGCCGGTGTGTCTTCGCCGAGACCGACGGGGAGGCGTGTCGCGTGATCCGGCGCAACCTGGAGACCCTGGAGCTCACGGGAGCGCTCGTCCTCCAGCGGGACGCGCTCGGTGTCCTTCGCGACGAGGCCGGCGCCGGGCGCCGTCACGAGCTGATCCTGCTCGACCCGCCGTACGAGCGCTGGGCCACGCTGGAGCAGGACCTCGGCCGTCTCCTTCCTGTGGTCCTGTCCGGCTCGGGGCTCCTCGTCGTCGAGACCGGCGCGGGGACGGAGCCTGCGCTCCCATTCGACCTCGTGACGACGCGGCGGTACGGTTCCGCCCGTCTCACTCTGTTCGGCCCACGACCATGACCGACCGCCAGCCCCTCGTCGCGATCAACCCAGGCACGTTCGACCCCGTGACGCTCGGCCACGTCGACGTGATCCGGCGGGCGGCGGCCACGTTCGACCAGGTCGTCGTCGGCGTCGTCCGCGACCCGCACCACAAGAAGACGACGTTCACCGTCGAGGAGCGGGTCGCGTTCCTCGAGGACGCCCTCTCGGAGCTCGACAACGTCGTCGTCGACGTCTTCAGCGAGCTCGTGGTCGACTTCGCGCGGAAGCACGGCGCGCGGACGATGGTGAAGGGCCTCCGCGTGATCGCGGACTTCGAGTGGGAGTTCCAGATGAACCGCCTCAACCACCGGCTCGCGCCGGAGGTCGAGACGATGTACGTCATGTCGAGCCCGGAGTTCGCCTTCGTCTCGTCGAGCGGCGTCAAGGAGATCGCGTCCTTCGGCGGCAACGTCGAGGGCCTCGTCACCGACGCCGTTGCACGCCGCTTCCGCGAGCTCTACCCCAACGGCCGTCCCGGGGCTCCGCTCAGCCCGGAGGAATAGCGCGCGCCTTACGACCGGCGGCGCAAGTACCATCCGCGCCATGGACGTCCTCGTACTCATCGACAAGCTCGACGATCTCGTGCACAACGCCAAGGCGGTGCCGCTCACCGACCAGGTTCGCATCGATCGCGAGGAGATCTACGACATCCTCGACCAGATGCGCGCGACGATCCCCGAGGAGATCAAGCAGGCCCGCTGGATCGTGAAGGAGCGCCAGGAGATGCTGGCCGAGGCGAAGCGGGAGTGCGACCGCCTCATCGGCGAGGCGCGCGAGCAGGCGGTCCGCGAGGCCTCGCAGACCGAGATCGTGAAGCTCGCCGAGCGCCAGGCGCAGGACATCGTCGAGGAGGCTCGGCGGAACGCCCGCGAGACCCGGCTCGAGATGGAGGACTGGGCGGACGGGATCCTCTCGACGCTCGAGGTCAACCTGGACAAGTTCCTCGGCGCCGTGCGCCGGGGCCGCGAGCGGCTCCACGAGCGCTCGCAGGAGACCGTCGTCGCGGGCATCGGCCCCGTCGAGCGCGACGGGTCTCTCGAGGTCGAGAGCTACCAGTAGGGGCGGGACATCCCGCCCCTGGGGCCGCGGCGGGATCCGCACTGGACCCCGCCGCAGCCGTGAGCTACTGCGCCAGCGGGACCTGCACGAGCCGGGTGCCGCCCACACCGGCCAGCACGGGATCGCCCTGTCGGTACGCCTTCACGTAGAACTGCAGGCTGTACCCGTTGCGGAGCGCCGGGAAGTCGACCTCGGGGGTCACCGTCAGGGTCAGCCAGCCGTCCTGGCCGCTGGGCTGGTTTTGCGCGTTCCGGGTCACGAGCGGCGTCGAGCGGAAGAAGACGAGCGCATCGCGCACGACGTACCCGCGCGAGTCCTTCACCTTGATCCGGACCTGGAACGGTGCCGTGCGCGATCGCACCGGGTTGGCCGAGAACACCGTCTGGTCGACGACGAGGCTCTCGTTCGGCGGGACGCTCGACGCGGGGATCGACTTCTCGCCGTTCGGGAGCGTGATGAGGCCCGCCGGGCCCTGCGGCCCCGTGACGACCGCGGTCTGCGCCGAGAGCCGGCTCCCGTCACCGCGGCTGTTCCGCGCGTTCACGCGCGCGCGAATCGTCTTGCCCACGTCACCCTCGCGCACCACGTACGCGTCGTCCGCGAATCCCGACTGCACGACGCAGTTGTTGCCCGCGGTGTCGCACCGCAGCCAGTTGAAGGTGAACGTGATCGGCTGCCGGCCGTTCCAGGTGCCGGGGGTGACGCGGAGCGTCTGGCCCTGGGAGGGAACGCCCGTGACGGTCGGGAGCGCGACGTTCGTGGGCCGCCCCGATTCGGGATTCGCGATCAGCGCGGTCGCGTTCGACGCAACCGTCGCGCTGCCGTCGGCGTTCGCCGCGGTGACACGGACCCGCAGCCTGCGGTCGGCGTCCGCGGACGCGACGACATAGCTCGAGGTCGACGCACCGCCGATGACCGCGCAGTCGGAGCCGTTCGGCCGGCCGCCGGAGCGGGGGCAGCGCACCCACTGGTAGGCGTAGCTCGTCGGTGCGTTCGTCCACGAGCCGGGCGTCGTGCTGAGGGTCGAGCCGACGGCCGCGGCCCCGCTGATGCGCGGCTCGGCGGTCGACTCCGGGCGTGCCTGCGTCACGGCGCTGCCGCCGCTCGGCAGGGCGAGGACGGTCGCGAGCGACGCGAGTGCCGCCGTGACGAGCGTCCAGACGATGGTGGTGCGTCGTGCCGTGCGCATCACGTGTGTCCTTTCGTCCGATGGATGAGATGTGTCTAACCCGGATCTCGGGACGCAGACGGGCTCCTAACGGAAGCTTCACCCGTCTTACGGAACGCTCACGTGCTGCTGACGCGTCCCTCACGAATGCGGCCCGACGTCGGGTGGTCGACGGTGGGCGCTACCCTCGCGGCATGGCGCGATTCGCACTGCGACGGCTGCGGCTCCGACCCGGCGACGAGCACCGGGAGGACGTTCTCCTCGCCGTCGAGCCGTTCTCGCTCGGTGGAGAGCGCTACGTCCTGACGCCCACCGAGATCCCTGCCGAGCTCGTCGTGCAGCGCGCGACGAGCGGAGACGTCTTCCGCCTGCGATTCGCGACGACGATCGAGGGGCCGTGCGTGCGATGTCTCGCCCCTGCGTGCATGGACGTCGGCGTCGACGCGCAGGAGTACCAGGCGACCGACGCGGCAGGCGACGACGAGCTGCGCTCGGACTACGTCGTCGACGGCGAGCTCGCGCTCGACTCGTGGGCGCGCGACGCCGTGGCGGCCATCCTTCCCGAGCAGATCCTCTGCCGGCCGGACTGCGCCGGGCTCTGTCCCGTGTGCGGGAAGGACCTGAACGACGAGCCGCACGGCCACGCGGACGCGACGATCGACCCGCGCTGGGCGGTGCTGGCCGGCTCCGATCTCTGGCAGGCGGACGCGCCGCTCGACGAGCCCGACGCGACGCGGCCCGACGAGGGCTAGCGGCTCTTCGGGGCCGCGCCCCGGGCAGCCAGGATCTCGAGCACGGCCGAGCCGGACGGATCGATGATGTGGCCGGGTAGACCGCGATCTCGAGCCGGTCGACGGCGGGTCGGGTAGGCTGCCGACTGCGCCTCGGCGCACGCCCATGACGGACTGACCGCCCGCCCATCGCCCCGCAGCGAAGCTCACGAAGAAGCCGCTGCCCGTCGTCCGGTCAGGAGGTCCAGCGCATGCGTGCGCAGCTCGCCGATGTCACGAGGTACCACGGAGGGCACGTCGTGCTCGAGCACGCCTCGCTGGCCGTGGGAGCGCGGGCGCGGATCGGCCTCGTCGGCCCGAACGGCGTCGGCAAGTCCACCGTCCTCCGGCTGCTCGCGGGGGAGGAGGAGCCGGACGAAGGCACCGTCCGGCTCGATCCCGCGAGCGCGACTGTCGCCCATCTGCCGCAGGAGCCGGACGCGCTGCCCGGCGAGACGCTTCGCGCACGGCTCGCCCGACGGACGGGCGTCGCGTCCGCAGAGCGCGAGCTCGAGGCCGCCTCCGCCGCGCTGGCGCGCGACGCTCGTGGTGATTCACCTCAAGCGTCGTCGCACCGTTACGACCTGGCGCTGGCGCGGTTTCTCGCCCTCGGCGGCGGCGATCTCGACGCGCGCGCGGGCGTGGCCTGCGCGGAGCTCGGGCTCGGCGTCGCGCTCGACCGCCCGCTCGCGGGCCTCTCCGGCGGCGAGGCCGCACGGGCCTCACTCGCCGCGGTGCTGCTCACGCGCGCCGACGTCCTGCTGCTCGACGAGCCCACGAACGACCTCGACGCCGACGGGCTCGCGCGCCTGACGCGCTTCGTCGTGCGGTTCCCGGGAGCGATCGTGATCGTCTCGCACGACCGCGCCTTCCTCGACGCGACGGTCGACCGGATCGCCGAGATCGACGCGCGCTCCCATCGGATCGTCGAGTGGGCGGGAGGCTGGTCCGAGTACGAGCGCCGCCGGGAAGAGGCGCGGGCTTCGGCCTATGCGCGGCTCGCGGATGCACAGGAGCGTCGCGGCGAGCTCACCACGCTTCTCTCGCGCCGCCGTACCGAGGCGAGGTCGCAGGGTGCCGGGCTCGGCGAGCGGTCGGGTGGCGCCGACCGTCGGGGGACGAACGCGCTGCGGACGAAGGTGCGCCAGGCAGAGCGGCTGCTGGAGCGGAATCCGCTCCCGGAGAAGCCGTTCGAGCCGTGGGAGCTTCGGCTGGCGCTTCGCGCCGAAGGGCGCGTGGGATCGCCCGTGGCGAGGCTGGCCGGCGCCGTCGTCACCCGTGGCGCCTTCCGGCTGGGGCCGCTCGACGTGGAGGTCCTTCCTGGGGAGCGCGTCGCGGTGACGGGGGCAAACGGCTCCGGGAAGACGACGCTGCTCCGCGCTGTCCTGGGAGAGGTGCCGCTCGCCGCAGGGGTCCGCGAGCTCGGGCGGGGCGTCGTCGCCGGCGTCGTCGGCCAGGACCGCGCCGCGTACGACGTGCACGGCCCGCTGCTCGACACGTTCGCCGACCGGACCGGCCTCGCCCCTGTCGACGCTCGGACGCTGCTGGCGAAGTTCGGGCTCGGCTCGGACCATGTTGCCCGGCTCTGCGCGACACTGTCGCCCGGGGAGCGAACCCGGGCACATCTCGCAGAGCTTCAGGCAGCCGGTGTCAACCTCCTCGTCCTCGACGAGCCCACCAACCACCTCGATCTCGAGGCGGTCGAGCAACTGGAGCAGGCACTCGCGGGATACGACGGGACGCTTCTCGTCGTCTCGCACGACCGGCGCTTTCTCGAGGCAGTCGCGCCGACCCGCGAGATCCGGCTCGACCGGGGCATGTGACGGCGGCACGCTCGTTTCCCTCGATCGCGGTACGCCAGCCGGTACACTGGCCGCGCTCATGGCAGTCCCGAAGCGAAAGACCTCCAAGTCCCGTCGCGACAAGCGCCGGGCGCAGCACGGCATCTCCGCGCCGCGCGTCGCAACGTGCGAGAACTGCGGGTCGCCGAAGCAGTCGCACCGCGTCTGCCCGACCTGCAAGACGTACCGCGGCCGCGAGGTCTCACCGCTGCGGGCCCCCGCCCCGTAGCGCGGATCGTGGCCGCCCGCGTCGCGGTCGACGCCCTCGGCGGCGACCACGCCCCGGACGAGGTGGTGGCCGGCGCGGTGGCAGCGGCCTCCGAGTCGCTCGTGCCGGTGCTCTACGGGCCTGAGTGGCTCGAGGCGGAAGGCCTCTCGCACGTGGTGTGCGCGGGCGAGATCGCGATGGGCGACAAGCCCGCGGAGGCGGTTCGGGCGAAACCGGACTCTTCCCTCGTCCGGGCTGTCCGGGCGGTCGGCGACGGCGAAGCCGACGCCGTCGTGTCCGCTGGGAACACCGGCGCCGTGCTGGCCGCCTCCCTGCTCCACGTCCGCAGGCTCCCGGGCGTCCATCGGCCCGGGATCGCGATCGTGATCCCGTCGCGGCGCGGCCCCACGGTCCTCATCGATGCCGGCGCCAACGCGGACGCGCGGCCCGAGCACCTCGTGCAGTTCGCGCACATGGGAACGGTCTTCGCGGAAGAGCTCCTCGAGGTCCGAGAGCCGAAGGTACGGCTTCTCTCGATCGGCGAGGAGCCGGAGAAAGGGAACGCGCTGACGATCGAGGCCCATGGGCTCCTCGGGCGCGCCGACCTGCGATTCGAGGGGAACACCGAGGGGCGAGGGCTCCTGGAGGGCGACGCGGATGTCGTCGTCTGCGACGGGTTCACGGGCAACGTCGCGCTGAAGACGCTCGAGGGCACGATCCGCAGCGTCCTCGTAGCCCTGCGCGACGAGATCTCCGCGTCGAGGCGCGCGAAGCTCGGCGGCCTTCTGATCCGCCCGGCTGCGCGCGGCCTCCGGGCGAGGCTCGATCCCGACACCTACGGCGGCGGCTACCTGCTCGGACTGCGCGGGCTCGTCGTGATCGCGCACGGCTCGAGCTCCCGAACGGCGATCGCGAACGCGACCCGAATGGCCGCCCGCGGCGTCGAGCACGGCCTCGTCGAGCGCCTCGCTGCGCGGCTCCCGGCCACGCGTGCGGAGGCACGTGCCGGTTCGCCGAACGTGGTGTTAGAGTCGGCCGCTCAATCAGCCCCGTCTTACGACCAGTGAGGTTCAGAAGTGGCCCTTTCCCGCGATGAGGTCTTCGAACGCGTCAAGTCGGCGCTCGGCGAGCAGCTCGGCGTCGAGGAGACCGAGATCTCGAACGAGGCCTCGTTCCAGGAGGACCTCGACGCCGATTCGCTCGACCTCGTCGAGCTGATCATGGAGCTCGAGGACCAGTTCGGGATCAAGATCCCGGACGAGGACGCGCAGAAGCTGACGACCGTCGGCCAGGCCGTCGATTACGTCGTCGACCATCAGTGAGGTGCCTGCGGGGAAGGGCGAGGCGCTCGCGCGCCTGATCGACGCCCTTCCCCCCGAGCGCCGGGAACAGGTCTTCACGCACACCTCCTGGGCGCCCGACCGGTCGTCCTCCTACGAGCGGCTCGAGTTCCTCGGCGACTCCGTCCTCGAGCTCGCGATCGCGCGCGTGCTCTACGACCGCTTCCCCGAAGCGTCGGAAGGGCGGCTCGCGAAGATCCGCGCGCACGTCGTCTCGCGACAGAGCTGTGCCGCGGTGGCACGGGAGCTCGGGCTCGGCACGACGCTCGCGGAGCGCGCCCAGGACGTCCCGGAGCCGGAGCTCCATCGCATCTCCCTGAGCAGGAACGTCCTGGCCGCGCTCCTCGAGGCGGCGATCGCAGCCGTGTACCTCGAGGACGGCTTCGAGGCCGTCGAGCCCGCCGTCGTCGAGGCGTTCGACGAGCGGATCGAGTACGCGAGCACGGGCCACGTGGACGCGAAGACCGAGCTCCAGGAGGCGCTCGCACGCACCGGGCGGTCGGTGCAGTACGACGTGCTGGCGGTCGAGGGGCCGCCGCACGAGCGCCAGTTTGCGTGCGCCGCCTCGATCGACGGCGTCCAGCTCGGCGTGGGGCGCGGCTCGACGAAGAAAGCCGCCGAGCAGGAAGCCGCGGAGCAGGCGCTGGCGACGCTCAGTGTCTTGCCGGCAAGGCTGGATTCCGAGGAAGCGGAATCCGGTCGCGGTGATCCCCCGCCTCTGGCGGGGGCACATACCTGAGGCGTCGGGGCCGCCGCGACCGGGCTCTCCATCAGCGATGCGGGCGTCGTCGCCGTCCGTCGGCGCCGTTAGCGTTCGCGTGCGGTGCACCTGCGCTCCATCAAGCTGCGCGGCTTCAAGTCGTTCCCGGACCCGGTCGAGGTGAGCCTCGAGCCCGGGGTCGCGGTCGTGGTCGGCCCGAACGGCTCGGGGAAGTCGAACGTCTCCGACGCGATCGTCTGGGCGGCCGGCTCGCTCACGCCGTCGGAGCTTCGCGCCGAACGCCCCGACGACGTCCTCTTCGGCGGGTCCGCGACGCGACCGGCCGCCGACCATTGCGAGGTCGAGCTCGTCTTCGACAACGAGGACGGCGGGTTCGGCGAGGCGCTCGACTTCAGCGAGCTCTCGATCTCGAGGAGGCTCGTCCGCGGTGGCGAGGGCCAGTATCTCGTCAACCGCGCCGCCGTCCGTCGAACGGATCTCGTCGAGCTGCTCGCCGACGTGGGGCTCGGCGGCTCGATGCACTCGATCGTCTCGCAGGGCAAGGTCGACGCCGTCCTCGCGTCGAAGCCGGAGGACCGGCGCGCGCTCGTCGAGGAGGCCGCGGGGCTCGGTAAGTTCAAGCGGCGCCGGCATCGCGCCGAGCTGAAGCTCGCGCGCGTCGCGCTCCAGGTCGAGCGAGCCCGGGACGTCGAGGACGAGGTTCGCAAACGCCTCCGCCCGCTTGCCCTCCAGGCGACGGCGGCCGAGCGGGCCGAGAAGCTCGGACGCGAGATCGTCGCGCTCCACGCGCGGATCGCGCGGCTCGATCTCGCCGCCCTCGACGACCGGCGCGACGGCGCCGGGGAGCGACGCAGCGCCGCCGCGCTCGCGCGCCGTGCTTCGCAGGCCAGGCTGAGCTCGGTGCTCGCCGAGCGCGAGCAGGCCGAGGTGGAGCTGTCGGATGCGGCAGGCGCGCGCGAGGCCGCCGTCGGGGCGCTGTATCGCCTGCAGGGGGCAGGAGAGCGGCTCGCGGTTCGCGCGGAGTCTGCAGCCGCAGTCGTCGCGAGGCTGCGCGACGACCTCACCGACGCCGAGCGCGCGGCATTGGCCCGAACCGACGAGTCGGTCCGCGCGCTCGAGGCAGCGGCGCGGGCCGCGGGTGCCGCAGCGCGCGATGCGGCGACGGAGAGCGGTCAGGCCGCGGAGCGAGCACGTCAGGCGCACGCGCTCCTCGCCGCTGCCGAGCGCGCCGCCGCCGACGAGGCGGCCCGACGGCTCGACGAGGTCCGAGGCGAGCGGGATGCGTGCGACACGGAGCTCGGCGGGCTCACAGGAGGCTCGGCGGACGCCACGGCGCTCGTGGCCCTCGGGACGGCTCGTGAGCGGCTCCGCGCCCGCCGCGAGAGCGCCGGGGAGCTGGCCGGCCGGCTGTCGGACGAGCATGCAGCCGCACGGACCCATGCGCGAGGCGGCGACCCGAGCCCGACGGAGCTCGAGCAGCGGGCCAACGACGCCCGCCTTGCGGCGCGCGGAGCCGCCACGGAGCGTGACGATCTCGCGGAGCGGGCGCGATCGGCGCGCGAGCGACTCGCCGCGCTGGAGCGGTCGCTCGCCGAGCGAGAGGGCGTCGCGCCGGCGGCACGAGCCCTCGCCGCCGAGGGAGAGCGGCTCGCGCTCGCGGAGCTCGAGGTCGAGCCCGGCTTCGAGCGGGCCGTCGCGGCGGCGCTCGCCTGGCGTGCCTCGGCACTGCTCGCACCGGACGCCCGCCATGCGCTCTCCCTGCTCGAACGCGCCCGTGAGCAGGGCCTCGGCAGCCTCTCCGTCGTCTTCGGAACCAGGCAAACGGCCGACGCATCGCCTTTCGACGGTGCCCGGCCGCTCGGATCGGTCGTCGAGGGTCCCGAGGACGCGCAGAGTCTGCTCGACGGGATCTGGCTCGTCGAGGCTGAGCGCCTCCTGGACGTTACCCAGGGCACGGCGATCACGCGTGACGGACAGGGCTTCGACGCCGACCGGGGCGAGCTGTGGTTCGCAGGGGAGACGGGTGAGGCATTGCTCCTCGAGCTCGAGGCGCGCCGCCGCGCCCTGGCCGACGAGGCGGACGAGCTGAGAGCGCGGGCGGCGACGGCGGCCCGTGCTGCCGAGGAGGCGACATCGGCCTCCGAGACCGCCGAGGCGGCCTACGCGGCGGTCGCCCACCTTCGGAGCGCCCCCCTGGACGTCGCATTGCTCGGACGGCTCATGTCGGCAGCGTCGGCGCTGCGCGACACGACGTCGCGCGCGGAGCATGCGATCGACCGCCTCGAAGCGCCCGTCGCCGCCCGCCTCGCCGCCGCCCGGCGTCAGGCCGCAGAACTGCGCACGGAGCTCGAACGGCTCGCAGTCAGCGAGGCCGCAGCGCGGAACGATGCCGCGGAGGCGAGCAGAAGAGCCTCCGAGGCGGACGTGATCGTCGCACGGTTGGGCGGCGTGAAGGCAGCGGCGGCCCCCGGCGGCGCGGACACCGCGGAGCTCGCCCTCGCAGCCGGCCGCGCGCTGGCGGCCTCCGAGGACGCCGCCCGCCGCGCGCAGGCGGCCGCCGACGAGGCGCGCGCCGCAGATGCGGCCCTCGTCGAGCGGGCGCCGCGACGCAGCCGGCTCGACGCCGACCTCCTGCGGCGACTGGTTGCCGCCACCGACACCCTCGGCGCTGCCGTCGACCGCGCGGCGCGAGCCGCGATCCGGTTCGAGGCGCCGGTACGGGCGAGAGTCGACAGCGGTGCCGCGAGAGCGTCCGAGCTCGGAGCGGAGCTTCGCCGTCTCGGGGCAGCCGAGGTCGGGCTCCGGCAGGAAGCCGACGAAGCGTCGGAGCGGGTCACGGCCGTGGAGGTCGAGCTCGCGAGACTCGAGGGCGAGGCGGCGGAGGCGCGACGCCGCCTGGACGACGCGATCGCCGCGGGTGCGGAGACCGCGGAAGGCGAGGCAGCAGAGGAGACGGCCGGCGATCGCGACGAGCTCGCCGGACGTGCAGTCCGGCTCGAGTCGCGGCGGGAGGCGCTCGGACGGGTCAACCCCCTCGCCAAGGAGGAGTACGAGACGGAGAAGGTGCGACTCGACGAGCTCGCAACCCAGCGGGCGGATCTCGAAGCCTCGCTCACCGAGCTCGAAGCGCTCCGCGACGAGCTCTCCGAGACGGTCGACCGGCGGTTCGCCGAGACCTTCGCCGCCGTCGCCGCGAACTTCGAGGAGGTCGCGGCGACGCTGTTCCCGGGCGGCGACGGCCGGCTTCGGCTCGTCGAGCCGGAGGACGGCGAGGCAGGAGAGGCGGGAGTCGAAGTCGAGCTGCGACCGGCAGGCAAGAAGATCACGCGGCTGACCCTCCTCTCCGGAGGCGAGAAGGCGCTCGGCGCGATCTCGTTCCTGTTCGCGCTCTTCCTCGCGAAGCCGTGCCCCTTCTACCTGCTCGACGAGGTCGAGGCCGCGCTCGACGACACGAACATCACCCGGTTCGTGGAGCTCCTGCGCCGGTACGCAGACCGGGCCCAGTTCGTCGTCATCACCCACCAGAAGCGCACCATGGAGGCCGCCGACGTCCTCTACGGCGTCACGATGGGCAACGACGGCATCTCCCAGATCGTCTCTCGGCGACTCCCGCGCGACGAGCGCGCCGCCTCGATCGCCTGAGACGTTCATCTAGCGTTCTCGCGATGTCGCGCACGTGGGCAGAGCTGCTCGGCGATGCCGAGGCGGGGGCTAGGGAGGACGAGGAGCGGGCCGGGTTCTTCGGCCGCCTGCGCGATTCGCTCTCGAAGAGCAGGCGTGCGCTCGTCGCGGAGCTGGGTGCCTCTCTCGACCCCGACGACGAGGAAGCCTGGGAGCAGCTCGAGGAGGCCCTCCTCCGGGCCGACGTCGGCGTCCCGGCGACCGCCGAGCTCGTGCGGCGCCTCGAGGCGCGCGGCGAGGTCGTCGATCTGCCGGCAGCGCTCTCCGACGAGGTGGGGGCACTGCTCGGCGAGCCGCCGCTCCTCGCAGCCGCCGCCGAGAAGCCGACAGTCGTCCTCGTCGTCGGGGTCAACGGCACGGGGAAGACGACGACGATCGGAAAGCTCGCGCGGAAGCTCACCGATCACGGCCGATCCGTGCTCGTCGGCGCCGCGGACACCTTCAGGGCGGCCGCCGAGGAGCAGCTCGAGATCTGGGCGGAGCGCGCCGGAGCGGACTTCGTGGGCGGCGCGCGTGGCGCCGACCCTGCCGCGGTGGCATTCGACGCGATCGAAGCGGGTCGCGCACGCGGGCGAGACGTCGTGCTCGTCGACACCGCCGGACGCCTGCACACCCAGGGGAACCTCATGGAGGAGCTCGCGAAGATCCGGCGCGTGATCGCCGGGCGCATTCCCGACGCCCCGCACGAGACGCTCCTTGTGGTCGACGCGACGACGGGGCAGAACGGCCTGCAGCAGGCCCGCCTCTTCTCCGCAGCGGCGGGCGTGACGGGCGTGGCGCTGACGAAGCTCGACGGCTCGGCGAAGGGCGGCGTCGCGATCGCGATCGCGCACGAGCTCGGGATCCCCGTCAAGCTCGTCGGGGTCGGGGAGGGAGTCGACGACCTCCGGCCCTTCGATGCAGGCGACTACGCCCGCGCTCTCGTCGGCGCGTGAGGCGGCTCGAACGAGGGATTCGTGCTACCCCTCTTGCGGTACCCCGCCCGGGGCGTCTACGCTCAGACGAGTGATCGCCGTCCACTGGAACTGAAGGAGAGAGCGCCACATGGCAGTCGCAGTCGTCGCCCGATACGCAGATCTCGACCCGCCGACCTACGATCGGGTGATCGCGGCGTTGGAGCTCGACGCGAACCCGCCTGCAGGCGCGATCCTCCACGTCGCCGGCGAGGCCGAGCGCGGCGTCGTGATCTCGGAGATCTGGCAGACCGAGCAGACCTTCCGCGCGTTCCTCGACTACCGGCTTGAGGCCCGGCGCTCCGCATGCACGGGATCCACAGCGACCCCGTGGTCGAGGTCACGCCGCTCCACAACGTCTACGCCGTCGAGATGGGCACGATCGAGCGGCTCGGCGCCGTCTCGCTGCCCGCGCACGCGGCGGGTGCGGCGCTCTACTAGCGACGCCGCACCGGCCGCAGATCGAGCTAGACGTCGTCGAGATCGACGATGTAGTCGGTGATCGGGTTCATCCCCTCGACCCGGATACCGACGACCTTGAACTGGAACGTCCGCGGCTCACCGCTGGGCATCCGCTCGTCGTCGGGCTTCGTCGCCATCGCCCGTCTCGATAGGCGTCCCTCGAGCGCGTCCTCGAGCAGGCAGCTCGTCGCCGGACTGCGCCTCGCGAGGCGCGTCCGATGTACTTCCCCCGCCTGCGCTTCTCCATGTCTCACCTCCTCTGGGCTCGTGATCGTACGGCCTTGCAGGCCGGAATTGAAGGTCAGGAGATCGACTCGCTCGCCGCCGCGGCGAGTCTCGAACGCGGCGAGATTTCCCTTGCGTCGGTAGAGCGCCCGTGCCTCGTCGAGGCGTCGACGATCGCTTCCGCGCTCTTTCCTGCCTCGCTGGAGCACCTCGCCGAGCGCGGTGAGCGTGCCGGCTCGGAGGTCGAGGAAGTCCGTCTCCGCGGCCAACGCGCGGCCTCTCGCGCCAGCCTTCGGCCGCGCGCGGGTCGCCGCGCCGGCGAGATCGTGCGGGCCAGGGCGCGCCTCCAGAGCACCTGGGGCACGACATCGTTCTCGGCGGCGGTCTCGCGTGGCGACCGCGACGAACCCCTCGGCCTCGACGTCATTGCCCTGCTGCGCCAGGAGGTCGGCGAGAAACCCCGCCAGCGCCGAGCGGGCGCCGCGCTCGCCCATCTCCTCGAGCATGGTGTAGCCGAGTGCGCAGCTCGCCCTCCGCGGCGGCAGGGTTCCCCGCGAGGCTCTCGATCTGTGCACCGACGAGCGAGCGAACCGCTCGCCTGAAGCGCAGGCCGAACTCCTGGTAGACGGCGACGGAGTCGGCGTAGAGCTCGCGAGCCTCGTCGAACCGTCCCTCCATCGCCCGAAGCCCAGCGAGCCGTCGTCGCGAGTCCGGCCTCGAACGTCGGTCTCCGGGAGCGTCGGCGAGCAGGTCGGAGCAGGCGCGAATCGCCTCGGGCACCGGCGTCGGGCCGTAGTACAGGGCCTGGGCGTACTGGACGACGAGGACGCGGAGCTGACCCTCGTCAGGGGAACGGCGCGCATGGAGGATCGCCCTCTCGAGCGCCTCGGCACGGTCCCCCCAGCGGCACGCAATCCCGTGGGACTCGCTCGAGGAGCCACCACGCCTTCGCGAGCCCGAGGTGATCGTCGATCGCCTCCAGCTCGGGGATGACGGCCTCCGCGACCCGCCGATCCTCCTCGGCGGCTCCGTCCGGCTCCGTGTAGGAGCGCTGCCACTGGAGCTCGATCGTCGCGCGGAGCTCGGCCCTGCGGTCGTCGCCGTCGCCGTGCGGACGAGATCGCCGTCCTCGAGAAGCGTCCGCGCGCGATCCCACTCCCCGCCCGAATCGCGGCGCTCCCCAGCTCGGTCAGGAACGCAGTTGCGGTTGGGGTCGTCCTCCGGCAACAGTGCAACGCCCGCTCGAAGAGACCCATTGCGGCAGGAACGTCCTCGCGCCCCAGCGCACGCCGTCCGGCCGCGGCCAGCAGGGTCCCCGCCTCGACCGCGAGCGCCCGCGCCGGGGCGTCGTCCGGGCCGAGCGCCGTGCGGCAGCGGTACGCCTGCTCGAGGTGGTAGCCGAGGATCTCGTCGTGCTCGCCGAAGCCTCTGTCCTCACGCGCCTGTGCCTGGAGCCAGCGCGCGAAGCGCTCGTGCAGCTCGGCGCGGACGGCCTTGGGGATCCCCGCGTAGGTCTCGTCGCAGATCAGCGAGTGCCGGAAGCGGTAGGCGTCCTCGCCCGGCACCTCGGAGCGCGACGGCTCGACGAGCCCCTTCCGCACGAGGCTCATCAGGTGGCTCGTCACGCGCGGCTGGTCGCCGTGCGAGGAGAGGTCGACGAGCGCGCGCGGCCAGAACTCCCTGCCGATGATCGACGCCCGTTCGAGCGTTCGGCGCTCGGGCGGCTCGAGGCTGTCGATCCGGGCCGCGAGGAGCGCGTGAATCGATCCGGGGAGCTCGATCGCGTCGGTGGGGCCGGCATCGGCGATCATCGCGGCGAGTTGCTCCGCAAAGAGCGGATTGCCCTCCGACGTGGTGGTGATGCGCATGCGCAGCGCGTCGTCCTCGATCCCGAGCTTCTCGACGAGGGCGGAGATCTGCTCGTCGGCGAGCTGCTCCAGCTCGAGCCTTGCGGCGCCGAGGCTCGGCCGCTCCTCGACCAGCTCGGGACGCGCGATGCCGAGCACCACCAGCGGGCCGGTCGCGAAGGCGGCGAGGTACTCGACGAGGTCGAGCATCGTGGGCTCCGCCCAATGGAGGTCCTCGAAGACGACGAGGGTCGGCCGGTGCTCCGACATCCGTTCGAGGAGGCGTCGGGCAGCCCAGAACACCTCGGTGCTCGGCGCACCCGTCTCCGCACCCCCGGTCGCGGCCCGGAGGCGCTCCACCACGACCTCGGCATCGTCCGCGTCGGCGAAGAGGGCGGTCACGGCCTCGAGCCCTCCGACGTCCGCGACCAGCTGCTGCAGGGGCCAGAACGTGATGCCGCTGCCGTATGGCAGGCAGCGTCCCGTCGCGACATTCGCGATCCCGTCGAGCTCGGACGTGAGCTCCCGCACGAGTCGCGACTTCCCGATCCCCGCGGCCCCGAGCACGAGGACGACGCGGCAACGACGCTCGCGGAACGCGTCCTGGACGAGGTTGCGGAGCGTCGCGAGCTCGTCGGCTCGTCCGACCAGGGGCGCATCGAGCCGGCGCGCGTAGCCGGAGGCCGTGGCGTCGACCTCGTCCAGGCGAAATCGACCCACGGCCTCGCTCTTGCCCTTCGCCGTGAACCGTTCGCGGGGCCCGACCTTGACCGCGTCCCGGACGAGCGGATAGGTGGTCGTCCCGATCAGGATCGTTCCCGGCTCGGCGGCCTGCTCCAGGCGCTTCGCGAGGTTGACTGCGTCGCCCGTGACGAACGTCTCGCCGGTCCCGGGGTCACCGGCGACGACCTCGCCCGTGTTGATGCCGATCCGACATGCGAGGGAGACGCCCCACGCCTCGCGAAGCTCGGAGCTCATGACGTCGAGCCGTCGCTGCATCTCGGTCGCCGCCCTGACCGCGCGGAGCGCATCGTCCTCGTGGGCGGTCGGGACGCCGAAGACCGCCATCACCTCGTCGCCCCGAAACCGCTCGACCGTCCCGCCGTGCTGCTCGACGATCTCGGCCATTGCGGCGGCGTACCGAGACATGACGCGGCGCGTCGTCTCCGGGTCGGTCGCTGCACCGAGCGCCGTCGAGCCGACGACGTCGCAGAAGAGCACCGTCACGGTCTTGCGCACCTCGAGCCCCTCGCGGACCCGTTCGGAGAGCGGCGCGCCGCACGAGCTGCAAAACCGTGCCGCGTCCTCGTTCGGCTCGCCGCAATGGTCACAAGGACGCATCCGACGAGTCTAGGGCGGGCGTGTCCCTGCGGAAAGCCCGCCCGGCGAGCCGCGCTACCCTGACAGGCCGTGTTCGACGCGCTCGCCAACCGCCTCCAGGACGCCCTCGGCGACCTGGGTCGCCGTTCCCGGCTCGACGAGGAGACGGTCACGCGCGCGACGCGTGAGATCCGCCTCGCCCTGCTCGAGGCGGACGTCGACTTCGAGGTCGTCAAGCAGTTCGTCGCCGCGGTGCGCGAGCGCGCGCTCGGCCAGGACGTCCTGAAGGGGCTCGACCCCGGGCAGCAGGTGGTGAAGATCGTCCACGAGCAGCTCACCGAGCTCATGGGGTCGGCGGACTCGAAGCTCGTGTTCGGCCGCCCGCCCACCGTGATCCTCCTCTGTGGCCTCCAGGGCTCCGGCAAGACCACGACGGCCGCAAAGCTCGCGCTCCACCTCCGCAAGCACGAGCACAAGACCCCCGGGCTCGTCGCTGCGGACCTCCAGCGCCCGGCGGCGATCGACCAGCTGGAGCAGCTCGGCCGCCAGCTCGGCGTGCCGGTCTACCGTACGGAGACGAGCGACGCAGTCGCCGCCGCCCGGTCGGGCCTCGAGCGCGCGACCGCCGAGGGATGCGACGCCGTGATCGTGGATACGGCCGGTCGGCTCCAGATCGACGAAGCGCTGATGGAGGAGCTCGCGCGGGTCGGCGAGGCGGTCAAGCCGCTCAACGTCCTGCTCGTCCTCGACGCGATGACCGGCCAGGAGGCCGTTGCGGTGGCGCGGTCGTTCCAGGAGCGCATCGCCTTCGACGGGGTCGTGCTCACGAAGCTCGACGGCGACGCGCGCGGAGGCGCGGCGCTCTCGGTGAAGGCGGTGACCGGGCGGCCGGTGAAGTTCGCCTCGGTCGGCGAGAAGCTCGACCAGCTCGAGGTCTTCCACCCCGATCGCATGGCCTCGCGGATCCTCGGGATGGGCGACGTCCTGACGCTGATCGAGAAGGCCGAGCAGGCGGTCGAGGAGGACGAGCAGGCCGAGCTGGAGCGTCGCGTCATGGCGGGGCAGTTCACCTTCGACGACTTCCTCGCCTCGTCGCGGATGCTGAAGAAGATGGGGCCGCTGAAGGGCGTCATGAAGCTCGTCCCCGGGATGGGCCGGCAGCTGGACGGTCTCGAGATCGACGACCGCCAGATGGCGCGGGTCGAGGCGATCGTCCTCTCGATGACGCCGCACGAGCGCCGCACCCCGCATCTGATCAACGGCCCCCGTCGCCGGCGGATCGCCGCGGGCAGCGGCACGACGATCGAGGACGTGAACAGGCTGCTCCAGGCGCGCAAGCAGATGGAGAAGATGATGCGCGCGATGGGGAAGGGGAAGATGCCCGCATTGCCTCCGGAGCTGACGGGCGGCACCGCCGTGCGGGCCGGCACCCGCGCCAAGCGCGGCCGTCGCTAGGCGCCTTTCCCACGCGGCTCCCGCGCGTGGCTTCGGGCACAATCCTTCCTCTCACCGACAGAAAGGCTCCGCAGATGGCAGTTCGCATGAGATTGACGCGCGTCGGGTCGAAGAAGAACCCGATCTACCGCGTCGTCGTCGCCGACTCGCGCTCGCCGCGCGACGGCAGGTTCATCGAGATCGTCGGGCGGTACAACCCGCAGACGGACCCCTCGACGATCGATCTCGACGCCGACAAGGTGAAGGACTGGCTCGCCAAGGGCGCGCAGCCGTCCGAGCCCGTCGCTCGGCTGATCAAGGCCGCCGGGATCGAGTAGCCGTGGACGACCTGCTCGCCTGGATCGCACGGGGGCTCGTGGACGAGCCCGATGCCGTGCGCGTCGAGCGTGTCGACGAAGGCGACGTCGTCGTGCTCAGGCTGAGCGTCGCCCCCGACGACGTTGGCAAGGTGATCGGGAGGCAGGGGCGCGTCGCTCGCGCCCTTCGAACCGTCGTTCGCTCGGCCGGCGCCCGCAGCAACCGGCGCCTGCTGCTCGAGATCGCGGACTAGCGAGTTGACCGATCCGGAGCGGCTCGTGCCGATCGGCAGGGTCGGCCGTCCTCACGGGACGGACGGCGCCTTCGTCGTGGAGCAGGCGAGCGCCGACGAGAGCCGGTGGGATGTCGGCGCGAAGGTCCTCGTCGACGGCGCCTCCGCCGAGATCATGCTGGTACGTCGCGTCGGCGGCGGCCGCCGCGCGATTCGCCTGGACCGCGCAGTACCGCGAGGCGCGACGCTCGCGATCCGCCGTGGCGACCTGCCCGAGCTCGAGGACGACAGCTACTACGCGTTCGAGCTCGTGGGCCTGGCCGTCGTGGACGAGGAAGGCACGACGGTGAGCACCGTCGCGGAGGTTGCACCGGGGATCGCGAACGACAACCTCGAGCTCGCGGACGGACGGCTCGTCCCGATGATCGGCGACGCGATCCTCGAGGTCGACGTCGACGGCCGGCGGATCGTCGTCGCCCGGGCGTTTCTGGGCGGATGATCATCTGGGGGTACCCTGGGTCGCCGTGCGCATCGACGTCTTCACGCAGGTCCCGCACGCGTTCGGCTGGCTCACCGAGCAGAAGCCGCTCGCGAGCGTGCTCGGGGGCGAGCTCGAGCTGCGGCTCCTCAACTACCGCGACACGACGCCACTCCGCGCGGGTCAGGTCGACGACGACCCGTACGGCGGCGGCGCCGGCATGGTGCTGCGCGTCGACGTCGTGGACGCCGCCCTCCGGTCCGCCTACGGGGTCGAGGCGCCGTCGCGGATCGTCGCGTTGACCCCACAGGGGCGGCAGCTCGACCAGGCGCTCGTCGAGTCGCTCGCCGCCGAGCCGCACGTCGCGCTGCTCTCCTCCCGCTTCGAGGGCTTCGACGAGCGCATCGTGTCCCACCTCTGCACCGATGCGATCTCGATCGGCCCGTATGTGCTGTCGGGCGGCGAGCTTCCCGCGATGATCGTCCTGGACGCGATCGCCCGGCGGCTTCCCGGTGCTCTCGCCGAGGGCTCCGCCGAGCTCGAGAGCTTCTCCGAGGCGCTCGACCGTGGGCTCGAGTACCCGCACTACACGCGTCCCGCCGCGTACCGCGGCTGGGACGTGCCCGAGGTGCTCCTCTCGGGACACCACGGCCGGATCGAGGAGTGGCGGCTGGAGCAGAGCCGGGTCAGGAGCGTGCGATGAGCGACGTCGACGAGCGCGATCCCCCCTACGGGGCACCGCCGGAGCCAGTCGGCGGCTCGGATGCCCCGCACGCCGAGGATCCGCGGGTGCACGAGCTCGCCGCACCGACCGAGCCCCCGGCCCAGACCGGCTGGCCGACGACTCCGGCCGAGATACCGCTCGTCGCCGACGACGGTCGTCCGACCGCCGGCCATGCCGAGCGTCAGCGGCGGCACTCACGCAATCCCGTCGATCGCCTGACCCGCGGCCTCCCGGACCCGATCCGCGTCGTCGTCGACTGGATCGTGACGATCGTCGGTGCCGTCGCCATCGTCCTGCTGGTCAAGGCCTACGTCGTGAACCCGTACCGGATCCCTTCGTCGTCCATGGAGCCGACCTTGCACTGCGCGCAGCCCGCGTCGGGATGCGAGGCACGGTTCTCCGACCGGGTGCTCGCGAATCGGTTCATCTACCACCTTCGCGACCCGCAACGCGGTGAGATCGTCGTCTTCGAGACGCCCGATGCCGCCCGCCTCAAGTGCGGGGCGGGCGGGACGTTCGTGAAGCGGGTCATCGGGCTCCCGGGCGAGACGGTCGAGGTGAAGCTCGAGCGAGGCGACGGCTACGTGTTCGTCAACGGCCGGAAGCTGGACGAGTCGTACATCGGCGAGGGACGCCGCTCGGGCGAGGAGTTCGGCCCCGTGAAGGTGCCGGCGGACGGCTACTTCATGATGGGCGACAACCGCGCCCAGTCCTGCGACTCGCGGGAGTGGGGGTCGGTGCCGCGCGGCAACCTCATCGGCAAGGTCTTCGCCACCTACTGGCCTCCCAACAGAATCGCGGTTCGTTAGCCCGCGAAGCGGGGCTCCGCAGGCGCGGATCCCGCCGCTCGATCCCCGCGTCCGGCTGGCCGCCCGACGAGCGGCGGTGCCGCCGCTGCTATCATCCGCGACCGGCCGCCGGTCGATCCCTTTGCCATGAGCACGATCATCGAGAGCATCGAGCGTCGCCAGCTGCGCGAGGTCCCCGACTTCAAGGCGGGCGACACCGTGCGCGTGCATTTCAAGGTGATCGAGGGCAACCGGCAGCGGCTCCAGGTCTTCGAGGGCATCTGCATCAAGCGGCAGGGCTCCGGCGCGCGCGAGACCTTCACCGTGCGCAAGAACTCGTTCGGCGTCGGCGTCGAGCGGACGTTCCCGCTCCACTCCCCGAAGATCGAGAAGCTCGAGGTCGCGATGATCGGCGACGTCAACCGGGCGAAGCTGTACTACCTGCGCGGGCGCGTCGGCAAGAAGGCGCGCGTTCGCGAGTTGCGGCAGGGCTAGTGCCGGTGCCGGGCGGCCGGCTCCGCGTGGCGCGCGATCCCGGCTAGATTCGCCTCCGTGCGTGTCCTCCTCGCGGCTCCGGTCGCCGTTCTCGTGCTGGCGGGATGCGGCAGCACGGAGGACGCGACACAACGATTCGCTCGGGAGGCGACCGAGTCGCACCTCGCGGGCAACGACGAGTACGAGCCCGAGGACGTGCACTGCACCCCGAACCCGACTCCCTGGTTCGTCGAGCGGCAGGCGGGCATCGTGATCTGCGCGGCTCGCCGGTCGGAGGGTGGCTGCGACTGGTTCCGCGTCGAGCTCGTCCCCGTCGCGACCGGGCGCGAGGCGAGGATCCGGCTCGACACCGAGAACGCCGGCTGCGTCCTGCCGGCGTAGAGTCCCGTCACAGAGGCGGCACAGAGCCGTCACGGTCCCGTCCGGAGGCGAGGGCTATCCTCGGCCCGTGCCGCTCTCGACCGGGCAGAGGCTGCTCCGACACGACCGGGGCCTCGGCGCCCGGTTCGTTGCGGGCGCCGACGAAGCCGGGCGCGGCTCGCTCGCGGGCCCGCTCGTCGTCGCGGGCGTGCTGCTCGACTACGCATCGCTCCGTGGGCACCGCGTCCGATCGCTCTCGCTCCTGAACGACTCGAAGCAGGTCGACCCGCTTGCGCGCGAGCGGCTGTACCACGCCGTGCTCGGCGCCGCGACGCGGATCTCCGTGCGCGTGATCCCCTCCACGGCGATCGACACGGCCGGGCTCCATCGCTCGAACCTGTGGGGGCTCCGCGCCGTGCTCGGAGAGCTGCATCCGCCCGCGGAGGCGTGTCTCGTGGACGGCTTCCGGCTCGGGCCGGCGGCGCCTCCGCACACCGCCGTCGTCGACGGCGACACGAAGAGCGCCGCCATCGCCGCTGCGTCCATCATCGCCAAGGTGACGCGCGACCGGTTGATGCGCCGCCTGGACGCGCTCTATCCGAGGTACGGATTCTCCTCGCACGTCGGCTACATCACGCCCGAGCACACCCGTGCGGTGCTCGCCCACGGGCCGTGTCCGCAGCACCGGCGCTCGTTCGCGGCCCGCGCCTACGTCGGCCTGTGAACCGCGGAGAGCGCCTGGCCGCGAGGCACTATCGGCTCCGCGGCTATCGCATTCTCGGCGCCAACGTGCGATCCGGTGGTCACGAGCTCGACCTCGTCGTCCGGCGTGGGAGGCGGCTCGTGTTCGTGGAGGTCAAGGAGCGCGCTCGAGACGGGTTCGGCGGCGCGATGGGAGCGGTCGACACGGAGAAGCGCCGGCGCGTCCGCCGCGCGGCAGCCGCCTGGCTCCACGCACATCCCGAGGCGGCTGCGCTCGAGGTCGGCTTCGAGGTCGCCGCGATCACCGGCCGGCATCTGGAGCGCGTCGAGTTCGGCTGAGCAAGGCCGTCACCGGTCGGCAAGGACCGCCCCTCCGAGCGCCGAACACGGTGTCATGGCGGCCACGCAGGAGGCGCTCTACGGCAGGCTTGACCTCGCGCTCTCGTGGTCCGAGTCCGAGCTCCCGGAGCGGGAGCGGACAAAGCACGTCCACCGGCTGCACCCGTACCTCGGGAAGTTCGTCCCGCAGCTGGTCGAGGCATTGCTCGGCCGCTACGCCCCGCCGGGCGGTCGCGTGCTCGATCCCTTCGCCGGGTCGGGAACGACGCTCGTCCAGGCCCTCGAGTCGGGGTACGACACCGTCGGCGTCGACGTCGCGGCGTTCAACTGCTTGCTCATGCGGGTCAAGACGCGCCGCTACAACCTCGATGCGGTCCGCCGCGACCTGCTCTGGGCTCACGGGCGCGCCTCCGAGTTCGAGCCCGACGGAGAGATGCCGGCCGAAGCCTCGCCCTTCGTTCGCGCCTGGTACGCGCCCCGGGCGGCAGCCGAGCTGATCCACTTCCGGTCGCTCGCCGACGAGGTGGCGTCGGCGGACGTGCTCCGGGTCGTGCTCGCCCGCGCGGCGCGCTCGGCCCGGCGGACGACCCATTTCGACCTCGACTTCCCTCGCACGCCGCAGCTCGAGCCGTACTGGTGCCACAAGCACCGCCGAACCTGTCGCCCCGTCGAGGAGGCGCGCCGGTTCCTCCTCCGGTACACCCTCGACACGCTCGACCGCATCGAGCGCTTCGCGACGGTGCGCGCTCTGGACGCGGGCGCGTCCGTGCACCACGGTGACGCGCGCAATCTCGAGCTCGGCGGCCCCTTCGATGCCGTGATCACCTCGCCGCCGTACCCGGGGCTCATCGACTACCACGAGCAGCATCGGTACGCATACGAGCTTCTCGGGCTCCGCGAGCGATGCAGCGAGGAGCTCGGTCGGCCCGCCCGAGGCGTGGGACGAGACGCGATCCGGGACTACGTGGAAGGGGTCGCCGAGGTTCTCGCAAATGCCTGTGGACGGCTTGCCTCGGACGCACGGGTGTGCATCGTCGTGAACGACAGGCGCGACCTGTATCCGGAGATCCTCCGGCGGGCATCGCTTCGCCTCGATGATCGGCTCGAGCGTCACGTCAACCGGCGAACGGGCCGCCGGTCGGGCGAGTACTTCGAGTCAGTGCTCGTCTGTCGCCCCGTCTGAGGGTGCCGACGGTCCTTTCAGGATCCTCACACCGCTCGTCCATGCTTGCGCCGGAATGTCTCCAACGGGAGGTCACATGCAGACGTTGATCAGGTACCGACCCTCGCCTGCGATGGTCGTCGCGTGCATCGCATTGCTCGTCGCTCTGACGGGAACGAGCGTGGCGGCGGTGACCGCGCTGGCGCCGAACTCCGTGGGCACGCCACAGCTCCGCGCAAGCGCCGTCACGGCGGCGAAGATCAAGAACCGCAACGTGACCGGCGCGAAGATCGCATCGAACGCCGTGACCGGAGCGCTCGTACGCAACGGGACGCTGACCCGTGGCGACTTTGCGCCGAACTCGATCCCGGCGGGCGCGACCGGCCCCGCTGGGCCCGCAGGCGTCATCGGGGCCGTCACCGTCCGTCAGGCGGGCGTGGCCGTTCCCGCCGGCGGAGCGCCGCAGAACGGCGCGTACGACACCGAGACCGTGACCGTGAGCTGCAACGCGAACGAGAAGGCGATCTCGGCCGGCACGGGGTGGAGCGACGATGCCGTCGACCGCGAGCTCTGGACGCAGCGGCTGACGCCGATCATCACGAACAACGCAGTCACCGGCTACCGCGCGACAGGCGGCAACGACAGCGGGAACTCGAGCACGTTCACGCTGTACGTCCTCTGCTACGTCGGCTGAAAGCCGTGTAAGCGCGACGGCGGGGCGCGAGCCCCGCCGTCGTCCTTTCGGCACGAAGTCGGCACGCTTCGGTCACGGATTCGCTCGTACCGTCGAACCGTGCTGGGCCGTGCGCTCACGTTCGCGCTCGTCGGGCTCGAGCCACGTCGTGTCGAGGTCGAGGCGCACCTCCGCTCGAGCGACCTGCCTTCGTTCTCGATCGTCGGGCTCGCGGACCGGGCGTGTCAGGAGGCGAAGCATCGCGTGAGGAGCGGCGTCGACTCGGCCCTCCTCGAGTGGCCGCGTCGGGCGATCACCGTCAACCTCGCGCCGGCCGCGCTCCGCAAGGAAGGAACCGGATTCGACCTAGCGATCGCCCTCACGGTGCTCGCGGCGTCCGCGCAGGTTCCTACCGGCCGGCTGGAGGAGCACGCCTGCATCGGCGAGCTCGGGCTGGACGGGCGCGTGCGGCCCGTCGCCGGGACGATCGCGGCAGCCGAGGGCGCAGCGCGGGCGGGGCTGAGCCGGGTGATCTGCGCGGTCGACTCGTCGGCCGAGGCGTCGCTCGCCGGGATCGAGGCGGTCGGCGTCCGCCACCTCGCAGAGGCCGTCGGATACCTGCTCGGGCAGGACGAGATCGTGCCGACGGCCCCGGCGGAGGACGCGGATCGTGGCGTGTCGGACCTCCCGGGCCTCCCCGATCTCGCCGACCTCCGGGGACAGGAGCGCGGTCGCCGGGCGCTCGAGATCGCCGCCACGGGAGCGCACAATCTCCTGCTCGCGGGACCGCCGGGAACGGGCAAGACGATGCTCGCCCGACGGATGCCTTCGATCTTGCCGCCGCTCGGGCGCCACGAGGCACTCGAGGTCACCCGCATCCACTCCGTCGCCGGCACGCTGGCACACACGGGCGGTCTCGTCTCCTCGCCGCCCTTCCGCGCGCCACACCACGGTGCCTCGGCCGCCGCGATCGTCGGAGGCGGCTCGGTGCCACGACCGGGCGAGGTGAGCCTCGCCCATCACGGGGTGCTGCTGCTCGACGAGCTTCCCGAGTTCCCGCGCCCGGTGCTCGAAGCGCTCCGACAGCCGCTCGAGGACGGTGTCGTCTCGGTCGCCAGGGTCGGCGGCCGCTCGCTCTTCCCGGCTCGCTTCCGGCTCGTCGCCACCATGAACCTCTGCCCGTGCGGCGGCCGCGGTGACCCGCGCCTCGAGTGCGCCTGCACGGCCGCGCGCGTAGCGGCGTATCGCGAGAAGGTCTCGCGTGCCCTCCTCGACCGCTTCGACCTCGTGGTGGCGATGCCGCGCCCGCAGGCGGAGGAGCTCGCGGCGGGTCCCGGCGAGGCATCCGCCGCCGTACGGGAGCGCGTCGTCGACGGCACACGGCGTCTCTCGAGAGGCGACCCGCGGCGGACGCGCGCCGCGTCGGAGCTGCTCGACCGGGCCGTCGACCGGCTGCCGCTCTCCGGCCGGGGGCGCGCGCGGGTCGCACGGGTTGCGCGGACGATCGCGGCGCTCGCCGATCGGTCGGAGGTCCTGCCGGAGCACGTCGCCGAGGCGCTCTCGTACCGCTCGCCCGCGGAGCTGACGCTGCCGTGACGATCCGGAGGGTGCGGCGCGGCGAGCAAGGCTTCCCCGCCCTCCTCGCCGAGATTCCCGATCCGCCCGCGTGCCTCTGGCTCCGCGGCGACGCGGACCTCGGGCTGCTCTCGGGCCCGGCCGTCGCGATCGTCGGTGCCCGGGCCTGCTCGGGCTACGGGCGGGCCGTCGCACGGATGCTCGCGAGCGAGGCCACTGCAGCCGGGGTGGTCGTCGTGAGCGGGCTCGCGCGCGGGATCGACGGCGAGGCGCACCGCGGTGCCCTGGCAGCGGGCGGACGGACGGTGGCGGTGCTCGGCTGCGGTGTCGACCGGGACTACCCGGCGGCACATGCGCAGCTCGCGCGCGCCCTCGTGGAGGCCGGTGGGCTCGTCGTCTCGGAGTACGCGCCGGGTATCGAGCCGGCGCCGTGGCGGTTTCCCGCCCGCAATCGGATCATCGCCGGTCTCGCCCGGGCAACGGTCGTCGTCGAGGCGCGAGAGCGCTCCGGCGCGCTGATCACGAGCGACTTCGCGCTGGAGGACGGACGGGAGGTCCTGGCGGTCCCCGGGGAGATCACGAGCTCGCTGAGCGCGGGGACGAACGGGTTGCTCCGGCAGGGCGCGACTCCGGTGACGTGTGCGGCCGACCTCCTCGAGGCGCTCGGAGTCGAGCCCGCGCAGCCGGCACAGAGGCTCGCTCTCGATCCGGCCGCGACGGCGGTACTCGAGTCCCTGGGTGCCGGGGCGGAGACCGCGGACGAGCTCGCGCGTGCCACGGCCCTGCCTCCGGGAGCCCTTGCAGCCGCGCTCACGCTCCTCGAGCTCGAGGGCGCGATCGCGATCGACGAAGGAGTGGTGCGCAGTACGATCGCGCGATGACGCCGTACTGGCTCGACGAGGCGGCGCCCACCCTTCCTGCGGTGAAGGAAACCGGTCCCGTCGACGTTGCGATCGTCGGGGCGGGCATCACCGGTTGCAGCTGCGCGCTCGCCCTCGCCGAAGCCGGTCGTCGCGTCCGCGTCGTCGACGAACGGCGGGTTGCGGAAGGTGCGAGTGGGCGCAACGGAGGCTTCGCGTTGCGCGGCACCGCGGCTTCGTACGATCAGGTCGTCGCATCCTTCGGGCGCGAGCGAGCCCTCGAGCTGTGGCGCTGGACCGAGGCGGAGCTTGGTGCGATGGGCGAGCTCGGAGGGGACGCCTTTCGGAAGCTCGGCAGCCTGCGGCTCGCGGTCGACGCCGAGGAGCGGGAGGACCTGCGCGACGAGGTGGAGGCGCTCTGGGCCGACGGCATCGAGGCCGAGTGGGTCGACGCGCCGAGTGGGCCACTCGCAGGACGATTCACCGCGGGAATCCGTCACCCGACCGATGCCGTGCTACAGCCCGCCCGGCTCGTTCGTCGCCTCGCTGCGAGCGCCGTCGACGCGGGCGCCGAGATCGTCGAGGGCCGTCGCGTTCGCGATGTCGCCGAGCTCGAGGCCGACACCGTCGTCGTGGCGACGGACGGCTATCCGAGTGGGCTCCTCGGCGAGCTGGAAGGGTTGATCGTGCCGACGAGAGGCCAGGTGCTCGCGACCGAGCCGCTCGCGGAACGGCTGTTCGAGGAGCCTCACTACGGCCGGCACGGATTCGACTACTGGCACCAGTCGCGGGACGGCCGAATCGTTGCAGGGGGCTTTCGGGACGTATCTCTCGAGCGCGAGTTCACCGACCGAGGAGGCGCTGACCGACGACGTCCAGGAGGCGCTGTCGAGGTTCGTGAACGATCTCGTGGGCCGGGAGCTTCGCGTCGACTATCGGTGGGCCGGGATCTTCGGGCTCGTGCTCGACTTCCTGCCCGTCGTCGGTGAGCTCCCCGGAGGGCCGGGCACCTGGGTCGTGGGCGGCTACTCGGGCCACGGCAACGTGCTCGGGTTCGCGTGCGGCCGCCTCGCGGCCCGGGCGATCCTCGGCGATCGCGACCCGCTCCTCGACCTCTTCGAGCCGGCGCGGCTGCTCGGCGGCTGACGACCGGCCAGGAGCCGGCGGGGAGCTAGAGCGTGAACGTCGGGACGTCGAGATCCGCGGACCTGGCCGCAGCTGCCCTGGCGATCGCGAGATCCTGGATCGCGAGCCCGGTCGAGTCGAAGAGCGTGATCTCCTCGGGAGAGCGGCGTCCGCTCGCGCCGCCCGCCAGGACGAGGCCGAGGTCCGTCACGTCGTCCCGCCGGACGAGTCCCGCCTCGACGGCGGCCTGCAGCTCGCCGCCGTGGCTCGCCTGCTCCCACTCGTCGCAGAAGAGCCGTCCGCGGGCGAGCTCGGTGGTTGCGATCTCCGCCTTGCCTGGGCCGTCCGCACCCATCAGCGAGACGTGCTGGCCCGGCCGGAGCTCTCCCTCCCCGAAGAGCGGCGTCCGCCCGGGCGTCACCGTGATGACGACATCCGCGCCGAGCGCCTCGTCGACGCTCGCGGCCGCCTGGACGCCGAGCTCCGCCGAGGCCGAGGCGAGCCGCCCCGCGTCGGTGTCCCATACGAGCGGGCTGCGCCCTCGGGCTTCGAGGAGACGGGCGGTCTCGGCGCCGTTGACGCCACACCCGACCACCGCGACGCTCGCGGCGTCGGGACGCGCCAGTGTGTCCGCGGCGATGACCCCCGCCGCCGCCGTCCGCAGGGCGGTGACTGCGCCCGCGTCGAGCACTGCCTCGAGCTCGCCCGTCTCGGCGTTCGAGAGGAGCACGAGCCCGGTGACCGTGGGGAGGCCGCGCGAGGGGTTGCCGGGGAAGGACGTCACCCACTTCAGGAGCGCATGGCCGCCGCCGAGGGCAGGCATGGCGCGGAAGTCGCCGGCCGGGTAGTTCGTGACGTACAGCTTCGGCTGCATCGTCCACTCACCGCGGGCGTGGGCGACGAAAGCGTCGCGAACCGCGTCGTACGCCGCGAGCGGCGAGACGGCCTCCCGTACCGCCTCCCCCGAGAAGAGCGCGACCACGGTCAGGACGACTTGACGGCGCCGATCAGCTTGACGACCGACTCCTTCGCGTCGCCGAAGAGCATCGTCGTCCTCTGATCCAGATAGAGCTCGTTGTCGATGCCGGCGAACCCCGGGCTCATGCCGCGTTTCATGACGATCACGCTCGTCGCCCGGTCGACGTCGAGGATCGGCATGCCGTAGATGGGGCTCGTCGTGTCGCTGCGTGCCGCAGGGTTCGTCGACGTCGTTCGCTCCGATCACGAGCGCAACGTCGGTCTGGGCGAACTCCGGATTGATCTCGTCCATCTCCTTGAGCTGGTCGTACGGAACGTTCGCCTCCGCGAGGAGGACGTTCATGTGACCCGGCATTCGGCCGGCGACGGGGTGGATCGCGTACGCGACCTCGACGCCCTTGTCCTCGAGCAGCTCCGCGAGCTGTCGCACGTCGTGCTGGGCCTGCGCGACCGCCATTCCGTAGCCCGGCACGACGATCACCTTGCGGGCGAAGCTGAGCTGCACGGCGACGTCGTCGGGCGTCGTCGCCCTGACGGTGCGGCCGTCGTCGACTCTCGGCCCGGCGGTCGCGGCCTGAACCTGGCCGAAGGCCCCGAAGAGGACGTTCGTGACCGATCGGTTCATGGCCTTCGCCATCAGGAGCGTGAGGAGCGTGCCGGAGGCGCCGACGAGCATGCCCGCGACGATCAACACCGTCGAGTCGAGCACGAAGCCCGTCGCCGACGCAGCGAGCCCGGTGAACGCGTTGAGGAGGGAGATCACCACCGGCATGTCGGCCCCCCCGATCGGCAGGACGAACATCACGCCGAAGGCGAGCGCGAGGACGACCAGCGCGACGAGCGCCCACTGCTCCTCGAGCCCGGCCACGAGCGCCGCGCCGAGCACCGCCGCACTGCCGAGGATCGCCGTGTTCACGATGTTCTGTCCCGAGAACACGATCGGGCGACCGGAGACGAGCTCCTGGAGCTTCGCGAACGCGACGAGCGATCCTGAGAACGAGATCGAGCCGATCAGTGCGGAGAGCACGATCGAGACCGTCTCGTCCGTCGCGAAGTCCCCGAGTGCGACGTGGAACTCGGCGAGCGCCACGAGCGCCGCCGCGCCGCCGCCGACCCCGTTGAAGAGGGCGACCATCTGCGGCATGGCGGTCATCTTCACCGTGCGTGCGCCGACGACCCCGACGACGGCGCCGATCGCCGCGCCGGCGGCCATCAGCCCCCAGTTGCCGATGCCGTCGAGCGCGAGCGTCGTTCCGATCGCGACGAGCATCCCGACGCCGCCGACCCAGTTTCCCTTCCGTGCGTGCTTCGGCGACGAGAGAAAGCGCAGCGCGACGATGAAGCAGACGATCGCGACGAGATAGAGGATCCCGATGAGGTCGGGGTCCGAGATCATCGCTCGCGCTCGCGAGCGGGATCGGGACGCCGCTTGAACATCTCGAGCATCCGGTCGGTGACGAACCAGCCACCGACGACGTTCGCCGTCGCGAGCACCATCGCGACGAAGCCGATCGCCTTCGTCACTCCGTCGTCTGCGTACCCGAGTACCACGATCGCCCCCACGATCACGATCCCGTGGATGAAGTTCGTGCCCGACATCAGCGGCGTGTGCAGCATCGTCGGCACCTTCGAGATCACCTCGAAGCCCAGGAAGATCGCGAGGACGAGGATCGTCAGCTCGACGACGAGCCCGAGGTCCGTCATGCGGCCACCTCGGCGGGCGCGCCCGCGACGCAGGCGCCGGCGGTGATCTCGTCCGCGAAGTCCAGGTTCAGGTTGCCGCCCGGAGCGAGGTGCACGAGCAGTGCCGACACGTTGCGTGCGTACAGGCGGCTCGCGTCGGCGGGCATGAGGGACGGCACGTTCGTGAGCCCGACGATCGTCACGCCGGCGTGCGCGATCTCGTGGCCGGGAGACGTCGCCTCGCAGTTCCCACCGGTCTCTGCGGCGAGGTCGACGATCACGGAGCCGGGCCGCATCGACTCGACTGCGGTGGTGGGGATCAGCTTCGGCGCTGGACGCCCGGGGATCGCGGCGGTCGTGATCACGACGTCGAACTCGGGGATCCGCTCCTCGAGCGCGGCCTGCTGCGCGCGCTGCTGCTCCTCGGTGAGCTCCCGCGCGTAGCCGGTGTCGGTCTCCTCGCCGCGGACGCCGAGATCGAGGAACGTTGCGCCGATGGACTCGACCTGCTCCGCCACGGCGGGGCGCACATCGAAGGCCGAGACGACGGCGCCGAGCCGTCGCGCCGTCGCGATCGCCTGCAGGCCCGCGACGCCGGCGCCGAGGACGAGGACCCTCGCGGGGGCGATGGTGCCTGCCGCGGTCATGAGCAGGGGGAAGAGCTTGGGGCTGCGGTCGGCCGCCAGGAGCACGCCCTTGTAGCCGGCGATCGTCGCCTGCGACGACAGCGCGTCCATCGCCTGGGCGCGCGTGATTCGGGGGATCGCCTCCATCGCGAACGCGATCACCCCCCGCTCGCGCAGCCGGGCAAGGCCGTCGTCGTCGGTGTGCGGCTGGAGAAAGCCGACGAGCACCGTGCCGGGTGCGTAGGCGGCGATCTCGTCGGCGGAGGGGCTGCCCACGCGCGCCACCGCTGCGGCCCCCTCGAGCGCCTGCGGGAAGTCGGCAAGCGTTGCCCCGGCCTCGGCGTACATGTGGTCGGTGAAGCCGGCCAGGACGCCCGCGCCCCGCTCCACGGTGAGGTCGAACCCGGACGTCTGGAGTTTCGTCACCGCTTCGGGCGTGAGGGCCACCCGCTGCTCGCCCGGCCTCGACTCCCTGGGAACGCACACTCGCATTGCGACGAATCTAACGGGAAGGGTTCCGGCGTCGCGACGGGAACCAGTTGAGCCGTGGCCCGTCTCTCTGCGTACGCGACGGCGATGGAGGTGTGTGACCCCGCTCTCGGGGCGCACGCCGCCCGTGTCGCGGCCAATGCGGAGGCCGTCGCGCTCCGGCTCGGCTGGTCGGACGACAGGCTCGACGCGCTCCGGCTCGGTGCCGCGCTGCACGACGTTGGGAAGGTGAACGTTCGCACCGAGGTCCTGACGAAGCCAGGCGGCCTGGACGCGCTCGAGCTCGCCGAGATCCGGGCGCACCCGGTGGAGGGCACCTGGCTGCTCGCCGGCGTGCCGTCGCTCGCGCCTGCGTTGCCGTACGTCCTGTTCCACCACGAGCGCTGGGACGGGCTCGGGTACCCGACACGTCGCTCGGGTGAGTCGATCCCGCTCGAGGGGCGGGTCCTCGCCGTGGCCGACGCCTTCGACGCGATGACCTCCTCGCGTCCCTATCGTCCATCGAGATCGGTCACCGATGCCGCGGCGGAGGTCGACCGTTGCGCGGGAAGTCAGTTCGACCCCGTGGTCGCCGATGCGTTCCTGGCGGCACTCGAGGCCGGTGAGATCACCTACTGCGAGCCGGCCGTCGCCGCCTGAGCGGCGGCGCTAGAGGGACGACCAGACCTCGAGCTTCGTGCGCGTGCGGCGGATCACCTCGTCGGTGAACGCCGAGGTGCCGTGGTGGCCGGAGAGATCCGCGGTGCGAATCCCCTCCGCGACCGCCTCGAGGGTCGCCTCCCGGATCGCGCGCCCGGCCTGCTCGCATTCGTCGTCCTCGGAGTGGGAAAGGAGCGCGGCCGCGGCCAGGATCATCGCCATGGGGTTTGCGACGTCCTTCCCTTCGAGCGCGGGAGCGGTTCCGTGCGCCGCTTCCGCCATCAGCGCCGTCGGCCGGTCGATCGCATCGTCACCGAAGGCGACGAGCAGCGACTCCGAGCCGGCGATCGAGCCGAAGAGCGGGAGCACGAGGTCCGAGAGGATGTCGCCGTCGCGATTGAGCGCCGGAATGACCATCGGCGCCCCGCTCGAGGAAATCAGGAGCGCGAAGGTCGCGTCGATCAACTGCGGCTCGTACGGCACGTCCGGGTGCCGTTCCGCTGCGGCGTCCATCTCTTCCTTGAGCATGCCCTCGTAGACCGGGCTGACGGTGTACTTCGGCCCACCGAACACCTTCGCCCCGGTGCGCTTCGCCTGGCGGAACGCAAACTCGGACACCGCGCGACAGACGCTGCGCTCGATCCGCTCGGTACGGAATGCCACCTCGGCGTCGCCCGTTCCCTCACGCCATTCCTTCGCTCCGTATGCATCGCCGACCGCCATCCGCACGACCGAGATCGGGGCGTGCACGCCGCCGACGGGGAGCACGCCCGGGATGCGTCGTCCCGTCCGAACGATCACCTTCCCGCCGATCTCCTCGCGGAGGATCCGGTTGGGCGAGCCGACGTCTCCGGCACCCTCGGGCGTCACCGTCGCCGCCTTCAGCCCGAAGCCGTGCTCCGCGATCGCGCGTGCAGCGTCGTGAACGACGCCGTTCGAGGTCGCCCGGCGGCTCTCGAGCGAGAGGTCGAACCGCGGCAGCGAGACCTCGACGCCGATCACCTCCGGGGCCAGCACTCTGAGGGCCGCCTCGAGAAGCTCCTGCCCCGTCTGATCGCCCTCCAGCACGACGATGGTTCGCGGATCCACGGAGGCCGAGTCTAGTCGTGGATTGTTCACACGGCTTTCCGGTGGAAACTCGCACGGACGATTGCGTATGATTGTTCCTGGAAAGCTTCCGGCAATCATCTGCGGAGATCGCCCGGCGATACTCGAAATCGGAGGAAATCATGGCCAGAAAGACCGTGCTCGTTTGCGACTCGTGTGGTACCGAGGTCGGTGAAGGAAAGGGCGCAGTCGCACGCGTCACGTTCAACGACGCACGCCGCGGCGCCAAGCAGGCGGATCTTTGCGATTCGTGTGCCGGTGGGATGCCCGGCGCCGCGGTCGCACGCCGTGGGCGCAAGCCCAAGTCGCTCGCCTAGGCGAGCGATACCGTCGCCCGCACCGGAGTCGATTTGACGCTCCGAGCGCCTTTCCCGTCCCGGCCGTAAGCCGGGACGGGAATCCCACCCGACTACCATGCACCGGTGGGACTCGCACTCGTCGTCGGTCCGGCCCATGCCGGAAAGGTTGCGACCCTTCTCGACCGCTTCGTCGAGCGACTCGACCGCGATCCCTGGCTGATCGTCCCCACCCGGGCGGACGTCGAACGCGTCGAGCGTGAGCTCGTCCGGCGCTGCGGCGGACTGCTCGCGGGATCCGTCGGGACGTTCGACCGGCTCTTCGAGGCGCTCGCGTACGCGGACGAGCACGGACGGCGCTCGATCGGCGAGGGGGAGCGGGGAGTGATCGTCCGCCGCCTCGTCGAGGACGCGAGCGCGGCCGGACAGCCGTTTCCTGGTTTCGCCGACGCGCTTGCACGCGCGTTCGCCGACCTCGACGCCGCGCTGCTCGACCCACAGCAGGTCGACGAGCCGCTCTCCTCGTTCGGCCGCGCCTACCGCGCCGAGCTGGATCGCCTCGGCGTCTGGGACCGGGGCATGCTCCGGCGCCGGGCAGTCGAGCGCCTCACGAGCGAGATCGGCTCGTGGGACGGACGCCCCGTGCTCGTGCACGGCTTCCAGGACCTGACGGGAGCCGAATGGCGCCTGCTCGAGGCGCTCTCCGCGCGGGCGGACGTCCACGTCACGCTGCCCTACGAGCCCGGCCGGCCTGCATACGCCGCGCTCGCGCGTACCGCTGCCGATCTCGCCGCCCTTGCCGGCGACATGATCGAAGAGCTGCCGCCGCGCGGAGCCGAGTTCCTACCAAGCTCGCTCGCCCATCTCGAGCGCCAGCTCTTCGAGGGAAGACCCGAACGTGCTCGACTCGACGGTGCGATTCGCTTCCTCGAGGGCGCGGGCCTGCGCGGCACGCTCGAGCTCGTGGCGGAGGAGGCTCTCGGTGCCATCCGCGGCGGCGTCCCGCCCGAGGAGCTCGCCGTCGTCTGCCCGTCGGTCGATGCGATCAGGACGCCGCTCGAGGCGGCGTTCGCCTCCCTCGGCGTGCCGGTCGCGTTCGAGGGCAGGGTCGCGCTGCGCTCGACGCCGTTCGGTCAGTCACTGCTGCAGCTCCTTCGCTTCGCGTGGCTCGGCGGCGAGCGACCAGAGCTCTTCGCCCACCTCCGGTCTCCGTACTCCGGTGTGCAACGGCGGGAGGTGGACTGGGTCGAGGGGAAGCTCCGGGGTCGCGGGGTCGTGGCCGGCGACCGAGCGGCCGAGCTGACCGTCGAGCTTCGGAGCGGGCGAACGCTGCCGTTGCTGGACATCGCACTGGGCGACGCACCTCCGGTCGAGGTCGTCCGCGCCGTCGGTACGACGATGCTGCGAAACGCGCACGGGACTGCGGCACCGCCGCTCGGCTCGAACGCGCGCTCGGATCTCGGCGCGCTCGACGCCGTGGAGCGCTCGCTCGACGAGCTCGAGGCGCTCGCGTCGGCCGGGATCGAGATCGGACGCCGAGACGTGCTGGTTGCACTCGACCGGGCGACTGCGCGCGGCGACGGCCCTGGCACACCTGGTCGCGTGGCGATACTCGACCTCCTCCAGGTCAGGACGCGTCGCTACGACACGGTCTTCGTCGTCGGCCTGGAACAGGGAGCGCTACCGCGCCGTGGGCGCAGCGAGCCGTTCCTCGACGATGCTGCCCGGGCGTCGCTCGCCGAGCGTCACGGCGCGCGTCTCGAGCGCCCTGATGCCGCGAGCAGGGACCGGTACCTCTTCACCACGGCGTGCACGCGGCCCAGGCGGCGGCTCGTCCTCGTCAGGCAGGCGGTCGGCGACGAGGGCACTCCGCGTGAGCCGAGCCCCTTCTGGGAGGCGGTGCGCGAGCTCTTCGACACGGACGATCTGCGCCACGCGACGCTCCGACGACCGCTGTCCGCGCTCACGCGCGAGCTCGAGGCGGCTCCCACCGAGCGGGAGCGACTTCGGGCTCTGGCCCGGGCGGCCGCGACAGACCCCGGGGAGGCTGCCGCCGTCGCCCTCCAGAACGGCTGGGATCGCCGCCTGAGCCGCGCCACGCGGGCGTTCGACCGGCCGACGACGCTCCAACACGAACGAGCCCTGACGCTCGTCGGAGGCAGGGATGCGTACTCGGTCTCCGAGCTGGAGCGGATGGCGTCGTGCTCGTCGGCGTGGTTCGTCGAGCGGTACCTGCGCCCCGCGACGATCGACAAGGAGGTCGACCGCATGCTTCGCGGCTCGATCCTCCACAGCGCCCTGCAGCGCTTCTACCAGCAGCTCCCGAGCGTGATCCCGGGCGCGGAGCGGGTCACGGAGGCGAACGTCGAGGACGCCGTCGCCCTGATGCGCGAATGCGTCGCCGGGGCGGTCGAGACCGGGCTGCGGATCGAAGCCGGGGATCTCGACCGCCACGAGCTCGAGCAGGGCCTCCAGCGCGACCTCGAGCAGCTCGTCCGGGACGAGGCGACCTCGAGCTCACCGTTCGTCCCACGAGATCTCGAGGTCTCGTTCCGATCGTTCGAGCTCGCGCCGGGCGTCGTCGTGAGCGGGAAGATCGACCGGATCGACCGCGACCCGATGGGGGCCAGGGGCATCGTGGTCGACTACAAGTCGGGTGCGGCGTCGTCCGCCGCCCAGATCCGTGAGCGCGAGCTCTTGCAGCTGCCGCTCTACATGCTCGTCCTCCGCGACCAGCTCGGCCTCGAGCCCGTCGGCGGCGTGTACGTCCCGGTCGGTGGCGGGCGCCGGCCGCGCGGCATGCTCCGGGCCGGCGACGACGCGGTCCCCGGCTTCAGCGCACGCGACTACCTCGAGCCCGAGGCGTTCGACGAGGCGGTGAGCGAGGCTCGAGCAGGCGCGGTCGCGCTCGTCGAGCGGATCCGCGAGGGTGACGTCAGGCACGACCCCCAGGGCGGGACCTGCCCTCCCTGGTGCGACCTCTGGCGGATGTGCCGGAAGGAGCGGCCGTGAGACCCGCCCCGAGCGCCCAGCAGCGGGCGGCGATCGATGCCCGCGGCACCGTCTTCGTGGCTGCCGGAGCCGGCACCGGAAAGACCGCCGTGCTCGTGGAGCGGTTCGTCCGGGCGGTCGTCGACGACGGCCTCGACGTCGATTCGCTGCTCGTGATCACGTACACCGAGCGCGCCGCGGGAGAGCTGCGAGCGCGGATCCGCGCCCGGCTCCTCGAGCGCGACCGACCCGATCTCGCGCTGGCGCTCGACAGTGCCTGGGTCTCGACGATCCACGGCTTCTGCCGCCGGCTCCTGAGCGCACACCCACTCGCGGCCGGTGTCGACCCGAGCTTCCGTGTCCTCGACGAGCCGCAGGCCCTCGTCCTCCAGGCCGAGGCGTTCACGGCGGCGCTGGAGAGCTTCTGTGCGGCCGACGAGGCGGACCGCTGGCAGCTCCTCGCGACGTACGGCGCGGACGGCCTGCGGCGAATGCTCGTCGAGGTCTACGCGACGCTCCGCTCGGCCGGCCGCGATCTCGTGCTCGAGCCCGGCGCCAGAGCGCAGCTCGACGAACGTGTCGCCGACCTCCGGGAAGCCGCCACGTGCCTCGTCGAGGACGATCGTGCCACCGATCTCCAGCGCAATGCCGCTCGCGCGACCCTCGAGCTCACAGGTCGCTCGGTGCTCCCCGAGCGCCTGCTGGCACTCGCGGACGTGAAGCCGCGCGGCCCTCGCGCAGCGACCTTCAACGAGGCGCTGGACGGCGTTCTCGCAGCGGCCCTCGAGGGCCTGGCCGCCAGGGATCGCGATCTCCTTCAGGAGCTCCTCACGACCTTCGCGGGGACGTACGCCGAGGCGAAGCGCCGCGAGTCGGCGCTCGACTTCGAGGATCTGCAGCTCTACGCGCGGGGGCTGCTGCGGGACCACACCGAGATCCGCGAGCGCGAGCGCCAGCGCTTCCGATCGATCATGGTGGACGAGTTCCAGGACACGAATCGACTCCAGACCGAGCTCCTCGACCTTCTGTCCGGCGGCGCCGACGCGGCGAGCGACCTCCTCGTCGTGGGCGACGAGTTCCAGTCGATCTACGGGTTCCGCCACGCCGACGTCGCCGTCTTCCGGGAGCGCCGGGAGGCTGCGTCGACCGTACTGACGCTCAACGAGAACCACCGCTCACGGCCAGAGGTCCTCGAGGCGGTGAACGAGCTCTTCTCCTCGGAGTTCGGCGACGAGTTCCAGCGCCTCGAGCCGGCCGAGGGCTCGAGCCCTTCCGCGCTCCGGAACGCCGTCGAGCTGCTCGTCACCGACAAGGAGGCGGCCGGGGAGGCCGGCGTGCACTGGCGCCGCTCCGAGGCGCGTCACGTCGCGCGCCGGGTTCGAGAGCTCGTCGACGCAGGCGACGCGACACCCGGCGAGATCGTGGTGCTCTTCGCAGCCGGCACGGACGCCGAGTGGTTCGAGGAGGAGCTTCGCGCGGTGGGGCTGCCCACCTATCGGGTCGCGGGCCGCAACTACTTCGGTCAGCAGCAGGTCGTCGACCTGCTCGCGTATCTGCGCCTCCTGGTCAACCGGTACGACGACGAGGCGCTGCTGACGGTGCTGACCTCGCCGTTCGTCGGAGTGTCGAACGACGCCCTGGTCCTCATCCGCGCGGACGCGCAGCGGCAGCCGATCTTCCGCGGTGTCGAGCGCGGGCTCCCCGGCGACCTGCCGGAGAGCGACCGGAGGCTGCTCCTCGCCTTCAGGCAGCGATACGACCGCCTGCTCGAGCTGGCGGCGCACGTGCCCCTCGAGCAGCTCTGCGAGCGCATCCTCAGCGAGCACGACTACGACCTCGCGGTGCTCGCTCGGCCAGACGGCAAGCGGCGGTACGCGAACCTCCGCAAGCTCGGGCGGCTGGCACGGTCGTACCAGGAGCTGCGCGGAGCCGACCTCGAGGGCTTCGTGCGGTTCGTCGCCGGTCAGGAGGCGGTCGGTGCCAAGGAGTCGGATGCGGTGTCCGAGGAAGAAGGCGCCGACGCGGTGCGGCTGATGACGATCCACGCGGCCAAGGGCCTCGAGTTCGAGGTCGTCGTGGTCGCCGACGCGGGTCGCGCCAGGCCGCCCGTCTCGGACATCCTCGCGCTCTCCGACGGGCGCTTCGGCTTCAAGGTCGCGCATCCGGCGACCGGGACGCGGGTCGGCACGCAGTCCTACCGCGACGTCAAGGAGCACCACGACCATGCCGAGCGTGCCGAGCGTCTCCGCCTCTACTACGTCGCGATGACGCGCGCCCGGGATCGGCTCCTCGTCTCGGGATCGCTCGGGATGGCCGGCGACACTGCCGAGGAGACGCCGATCGGCTGGGTGCTCGATCGGCTGGGCCTCGAGGAGGAGGCGCGACGGCAGGAAGGTGACCATCCCTATCGAGATAGAGCGCGGCGCCGCGACCGTCGTCCTCCGCGTCGATCGTGGTCAACCCGACCCGGAGCCGGCCACGGCTGTGGTTTCCGGAGTCCCCCAGACCGAGACCGGCCAGCTGGCGCTGTTCGAGGGCTCGGGCGAGGCGCTGCCGACTCCCGCGCCGCGGCTTCGCGAGCTCACCGTCGTGCCGGAGCCGCCACTCCATCGGCTTGCACGCCTCTCCTACAGCGCTCTCTCGCTCTTCGAGCGCTGTTCGTATCGCTACTACGCCGAGCGCGTCGTGGGCATGCGCGCCGCGGCCTGGACCGATGCGGGTGGCAACGGGGCGGGACTCCACGCGACGGAGGTCGGAGACGCCGTGCACCGGCTCCTCGAGGGGATCGACCTCACGCGCCCCGAGCCTCCCGTGGAGCTCCGCGAGCTCGTTCGGAGCTGGTATCCGACCGTGACGGACGCGGGGCTCGAGCAGGTTTCGCGGCTCGTCGCGTCGTACTGCGGATCGTCGCTCGCCCGGCGGCTCGCGACGCTCGACGGGGTGCGTGTGGAACGTCCGTTCGCGTTCGAGGTGGACGGCGTGCTCCTCAACGGCCGCCTGGACGTGCTGCGCTGGAAGGACGGCAGCGCGCTCGTCGTCGACTACAAGACCAACATCCTCGACGGCCGCGAGCCGCCCGACGTCGTGGAAGCCGAGTATCGGGCCCAGCGTGACGTCTACGCGCTCGCGTGCTTCCGCGCCGGCGCCGAGCATGTCGAGGTCGTCTACCAGTTCCTCGAGGCGCCCGAAGCGCTCGTCTCGGCGACGTTCCAGCCCGCCGACGTCCCCGCGCTCGAGCACGAGCTGGGCGCAGCGATCGCACGGATCCGTGACGGAGACTTCCGGCCGACACCGAGCCCGTTCGCGTGCTCCGGCTGCCCCGCGCTCGATCGCGTGTGCGCTGGGCCGGGCCTCGGCTCGCAGCCGGACGGCCGACCGCTGCCCGAGCTGACCTCCGCGGGGTAGCGTCGCGACATGCGCGTCGCTGCGGTGTACGACGTCCACGGGAACCTGCCTGCTCTCGAGGCGGTGCTCGGCGATCCTCGATGCGCAGGCGTCGACGTGCTCGTCTGCGGCGGCGACCTGGTCGCCGGCCCCCTACCTGCGGAATGCCTCGATCGGCTCGAGGCGGACGGGGGGCGCGTGCGGTTCCTCAGCGGAAACGGCGATCGCGAGACGGTCGCGCCACCCGACGAGGGGGCGCTCGCCGAGATCGGTCGCTGGGCAGCAAACCGGCTCGGTGCGGAGCGGCTCGCACGCGTGAGCGGCTGGCCCCTGACGGTCGAGCTCGACGTCGAGGGGCTCGGCCGCGTGTTGTTCTGTCATGCGACGCCGCACTCCGACACGGAGATCCTCACGGCGATCACACCCGAGGACGAGGCTGTGGCGGCGCTCGACGGCGCGGAGGCGGACGTCGTCGTCTGCGGCCACACGCACGTCCAGTACGACCACCGTGTGGGAACGACGAGGCTCGTCAACGCGGGGAGCGTCGGGATGCCCTACGAGGGCTCTCACGACGCGCGCTGGGCACTCCTGACCGACGGTGACGTCGCGTTGCTCTCCACGCCGTACGACGGCGAGGCCGCGCTCGCCGACCTCGCCCGGACGGGCTTCCCATACGCCGATGACTGGTACCGAGACGTGTTCCTCGGCGCGGTCACCGCGGACGAGGCGACCGCCGTCTTCGAGAGCCGGCGTGGCACGTAGCTACGTCCACGAGGCCCGCCGCCGGGGTCTCGGGAGGCGACGCGACCGAATCGTCCCGATCGTCGAGCGCCTGGCCCGCGTGCACGAGGACGCGACGATCGCCCTTCGGTTCTCGAGTGACCTCGACCTGCTCGTCTCCGTGATCCTCTCCGCCCAGACGACGGACGTGAATGTGAACCGGGTCACGGAGACGCTCTTCCGCAAGTACCGGCGGCCCGAGGACTACCTCGCGGTGCCCACGAAAGAGCTCGAGCGAGACGTCTACGCGACCGGGTTCTACCGCCAGAAGACCAGGTCGATTCGCGGCACCATGCGGGTTCTCCTGGAGGAGTTCGACGGCGAGGTCCCGCGTCGGCTCGAGGACCTGCTGCGGCTGCCGGGCGTGGCCCGCAAGACGGCGAACGTCGTCGCGGCCGAGCTCGGGCATCCCCAGGGGGTCGTCGTCGACACACACGTGCGGCGCCTCTCGCAGCGACTCGCACTGACGCGGAACGTGGATCCGGTGAAGATCGAACGCGACCTCCAGCGCGTCGTGCCGCGTGCGGACTGGGGACGGTTCCCGCACCTCCTCATCTGGCATGGACGCCGTGTCTGCGACGCCCGAAATCCGCTCTGCGGGGCGTGCGTGCTCGCGGTCGACCTCTGCCCCTCGGCGAGGCTGATCGCCTAGCCCGGCCTGACCCAGCGCTGCACGACGAGCTCACTGCCCGCCGGGCGCTGTGAGAGCAGCGCGTACCGTGGCGGGGAGACGACGGTTCGCGCCAGGGCCGTGGCGCTGTCGGGGTCGCCCGCCACGACGACGGTGACCGTCTCACCACGGCCGACGCGCCGCAGCTGGATCTCGGGTGCGTAGTAGGCGAGCGCGGCCCGCGCCCGCTCCGGGAGCACGACTACCGTGCCCTGCGGCGACGCGTCTTCGCCGACAACGGCCGCTGCCCGCCGCCAGTCCTCCCCCGGCTCGCGCAGCGCTGCGGCGACGAGCGTCGCGACCGCCACGATCGTCAGCGCGGCGGCGACGCCGAGGCGTTCGGTGCGGCCCGGCACGGCGAGCAGCCCGATCCCGGCTGCGAGCGACGCGCCGCCGGCGCACACGACGAGGGCGATGCGTGGATAGACCGGAAGCGCGAGCCCCGCGACGAGGACGGCTGCGAGCGGCGCGAGCGCGAGCCCCGCGACGAGGACGGGCTTCCAGCGACCGTCTCCGGGCGCCGTCCGGCGGTACAGCACCACGATGCCCCACGTCCCGAGTGCGGCCACGAGGATGTTCCATCCCAGCCCACGACCGACGCCGACGCCGACGTCGGCGAGCTCCAGACGGCCGGCACCGTCAGCGGCATCTGCCCGGTCGAGCGCGCCTGCCGCGAGGAAGAACCCCGACTCGAGGACCGCGACGCCGGCCGCCGGGAGCGCGAGCCGCAAGTTCACCTCGCGCCGGGCCACGGCGAGCGCGGCGAGCTGCGCGACGAGCGCGCTCGCGGCGATCGGATGCGTGAGGGGCAGCAGCGCCGCGCTCACCGCATAGACGGCCCACCAGAGCGCATTCCCGCGCTCGACGGCCCGCGCGAAGAGGGCGCTCGAGAGCAGCATCGCCGCGAGCGCGAGCGCGAGCGGCCCGACCGATCGCGAGATCTCCGCGACGCCGGCCGAGAGGGCGAGGACGATCGAGCGCGGCGGCACCCGCCCGCCGCCCGGCAAACCGGCGTCCGAGCCGATACACCGCGACCGTCGCGACGACGATCGCGAGTACCGAGGGCAGGCGAACCCACAGCTCGGCGTCGTCGCGCGTCGCGATCGGCTGCAGGAGTGCGAGGTAGCCGGCGCGCGCCGGGTCGTCGGCGAGCGCCCGCTCGACGACGTCGGCGAACGGTCCCTGGGCCGCGGCGACGGGCGGTCGCCTCGTCCACGTCGAGCGAGCGTCGTCCGAGGCCGAGCACGCCGATGCCGAGCGCGAGCGCCGGGCCGACGTACGGCAGAGCTCGATCGACGGATGAGAGGGCGCGCCTCACGAGATCGTCCGACCGGCCGACCGGGGTTGCGGTGTGTGCCGGGACACTCACCTCCGTTCCACGCTAGCGATGGCCCCGGCTGTCCCGGACGCCGCCTAGAGCCAGCGCTTCCAGCGGAAGAAGGCGAGCTGCGCCAGCGGTCGAGCCCGCGATGAGCGCCACCGAGACGCCGAGCGACCAGAACTCGTTGTCGAACGCCCCCGCGAAGTTCTGCCCGTAGAAGCCGGTGATCAGGGTCGGGACGAGCACGAGCGACGCCACCATCGTGAGCTTCTTCACCACCTCGCTCTGGTTCTCGGCGATCTTCGACTGGAGGTAGTCCCGGAGGCTCGCGAGGAGGTCGCGTGCGATGTCGAGCTCCTCGATCGCGCGGACGAGGGTGTCGTACGTCTCCGCGAAGGCTCGCTCGGCTTCACGGGGGAAGAGCGCGTCGTCGGCTCCGAGGTCGAGCCGTCCGTCCACCACCCGACGGACCGCCGCGCGCGTCGCACTCGCGTTCCGTCGCGCGTGGAGCATCTCGTGACGGAGGTTCGACAGACGGAGGCGAAGCGTCGCCGACGGGATGTCGTCGACGTGGTCCTCCAGCTCCTCGATCGCGGCGTAGAGGGCGTCCACGAGATCCAGGTAGCTGTCTGCCGCGGCGTCGACGATCCGGTGGACGAGCAGCCCTGCCGTGAGCGGGGTGTCCGCGTGGTCGAGCACGGTGAGCTCGGCCGACCTGACCGTCGGACGCCGACTTCCGCACCGTGACGAGCGCCTCGGGCGTCGCGACGAGATCGAGCTCTCTGTAGACGACCCGGATGGAGCTGTCGAGCGGGCCCGGCACGAGCAGCACGCCGAGCAGGTAGGTGCCGTGCGACTCGAGCGCGGGTCGCGCGTCCCGGCCGTCCCCGGCCGAGGCGCAGAGGGCGTCGACGGCCTCGGGGTCGAGGCGGGCAGGGACGAGGGAGACGAGGTCGGTCGAGGACGGATCGACGAGATCGATCCTGCGCGTCGGGGACACGCCGTCGAGCGTAACGCCCTCGCGGGGCCTCAGGTCGCTGCGGCGGCGACCGAGAGGGCGGCGTGGCCCTGCTCGCTCAGCCAGCGCTCCGCGTCGAGCGCCGCCGCACAGCCCGAGCCGGCTGCGGTCACCGCCTGGCGGTACACGTGATCCTGCACGTCGCCGGCGGCGAAGACACCCGGCACGTTCGTCTCCGTCGACTTGCCGCGAGTGATGAGATAGCCGGAGTCTTCCTCGTGGTCGAGCTGGTCGAGGAAGAGCCCGGTGTTGGGATCGTGGCCGATCGCGACGAAGACGCCGTCGGCCTCGAGCACGCTCTGCTCGCCGGTCTGTGTGTCGACGAGCCGCACGGCGGTCACGGACGGATCGCCGAGCACCTCGTCGACGACCCTGTTGAGCACGAGCTCGACCTTGTCGTTGGCTCGAGCGCGGTCGACCATGATCGGCGACGCGCGGAACTCCTCGCGGCGGTGCACGAGATAGACCTTGCTGGCGAAGCGCGAGATGAAGAGCGCCTCTTCCATCGCGGAGTCCCCACCGCCGACGACGACCACGACCTTGTCGCGGAAGAACGCCGCGTCACAGGTCGCGCAGTACGAGACCCCCCGTCCCTGGAGCCGTCGCTCGGATTCGAGGCCGAGCTGCCGTGCGGAGGCGCCGGTCGCCACGATGACCGACTCCGCCCGGTACTCGTCGGTGCCGACCCAGACCCGGAACGGCCGCGTCGAGAAGTCCACCCTGGTCACGTCGTCGGTCACGAACTGCGCGCCGAAGCGCTCGGCCTGGCGCCGGAAGTCCTGCATCATCGCCGGTCCGAGGACGCCGTCTGCGTAGCCGGGGTAGTTCTCGACGTCCGAGGTGATCATGAGCTGGCCGCCCCAGTTGAAGCCCTCGATGACGAGCGGGTCGAGGTTCGCACGGGCGGCATAGAGCGCAGCGGTGTACCCGGCCGGGCCGCCGCCGATCACGATCAGGTTCCGAACGTCGCTCATCGACCCGGTGTGCTCCTCGATGCGTGGTGGGAAAGGCGCTCGCGGTCCAGCCGCTGCCTCCTATTGTTCCAACGCTGTCGGCTTCGCGGATGTTCCCGGCTCACGCGGCGTCGGCGCTCGTGGGAACGACCTCGAGCTGGAGCGGCTGCAGCTGCGACGAGGCGTGCTCGGTCAACGGTGTCAGGTCGTCGAGCGTCGAGCGCGTCGTCGCCAGGCCCTCGAGTCGACGTGCCGAGACGAGCACCCGGGACCCGTACGAGCCCACGGCCTTGTTGTACGCGTTCACGGCGGAGTCCAGGCCGCGTCCCAGCTTCGCGAGATGCTCGGCCATCGTGCTCAGACGCTCGTGGAGCTCGGACGCGACCTTCAGGACGGCCTCGGCGTGCTCGGACGCGTTCTCGTTCTGCCACGCGACCCGGATCGTGCGCAGCATCACGACGATCGTGCGGGGCGTCGCGAGGAGCACGCCGCGCTCGTACGCGAAGCTGAAGAGCTCGGCGTCGTGCTCCTCTGCAGCGGCGAGGTAGGCGTCACCCGGCAGGAACATGAAGGTGAAGTCGGGCGACGGCGTCACGTGCGCCCAGTACCCCTTGCGGCCCAGCTCCTGGACGTGGTGGCGCACCTTGCGGGCGAACGCGGCGAGCGCGGCTGCACGCTCGTCCTCGCTTCTCGCCTGCGCAGCTTGCTCGAACTCGTCGAACGGCGCCTTCGAGTCGATGACCACGTTCTTCCCGCCCGGAAGGTGCACGACGACGTCCGGCCGGCCGCCGTGGCTGCCGGTCTGGCAGGAGTAGTCGACTCCCTGCTCCATGCCCACGAACTCGAGAATCCGCTCCAGCTGGATCTCGCCCCAGCGTCCGCGTGACTGCGTGCTGCCGAGCGCAACGGCGAGCGATCGCGTCCCGGCCGAGAGGAGCTCGAGCTGCGCGGTGAGCCGGCCGCCGTCCTCGAGTCGACGCACCTCGGTCTCGTCGACGAGCTTGCGGAGGTCTCCGAGACGTTGCTGCACCGGCAGGAGTGTCTTCTCGACCCGCTCACCCGCCTGTGCGAGAAAGGCCTCACGCGATGCGTCGAGCGTCTCCTGGGAGATGCTCCGGACGGTCTCGGGCAGCTTCTCCTCCAGGGTCGCGAGCCTCGCCGTGGACGCTGCGGCGTCTGCGCGGGCCTCGACGAGCGCCCCGCGCGCGCCGTCGAGGGCCGCCTCGCGCCGTGCGAGCTCCGCCTCGAACACGAGCTCCCGGCGATCCAGCTCCGCTCGCAGCTGCAGGCGCTGAGCCAGGGCAGGTCGGAGCGCAAGCCAGCACACGGCGGCGCCGACGAGTCCGGCGAGGATGGAGGCGATGACCGTCATGAGGACCAGCCAACCTAGCGCCGAGGTCGGACGAACTCCCCACCGGCGCCGCTATCTTTCCGCTTCCGATGCCACCGAAGCCGCGCCCGCAGGGCAAGCCCAAGACCCCCAAGCCGCCCGGATCCTCGCAGCGCCTCGACAGGCGGCTCCTCGTGATCCTGGCCGTCGTGGGGATCGTCGTCGTGGCGCTCCTCGCCGTCGGGCTCGCGGCCGGGCTCGGAGGCTCCGACCAGGAGGGTGAGGACGCGATCGCGGCGCTCGAGGCGGTCGGCTGCACCGTCACGAGTACCCCTGCGCTCCTGGGCCAGCACACCGTGACGACCCCCGCGGGCACGTCGGACGCCTGGAACACGGATCCTCCGACGAGCGGGCCGCACTACGAGGTCCCGGCGATCTGGGGCTCGTACGACGAGCCTGTGAATCAGGCGCAGCTCGTCCACAACCTCGAGCACGGCGGTATCGCGATCCAGTACGGCGAGGGCGTCCCTGCGGCGACGGTGGCCGAGCTCGAGGACTTCGTCCAGGAGCACCCGCGCGGGACCGTGCTCGCCCCGTACCCGTCCCTCGGCAACCGCATCGCGCTCGGCGTCTGGGTGACCGAGAGCGCGTCGGAGCCGGAGAAGGGGACCGCGCATCTTGCGAAGTGCGAGTCCTTCGACGAGGCCGCGTTCGCCTCGTTCTTCGACGCCTATCAGTTCCAGGGGCCCGAGCGGTTCCCGCCCGACACACTGCTGCCCGGTCGCCAGTAGTCGCCGAGCCGCGAGATGCCGGGGGAGGGACTCGAACCCCCATGTCCCGAGGGACAGCCGGTTTTAAGCCGGCCGCGTCTGACCAGTTCCGCCACCCCGGCAGCGTGGCCACGAGCCTAGCGACCGGCCCTGGATAGACTCACCGCGCGATGGCGAGCACCGAGCACGTCCCGTCGTTCGCCCAGCTCGAGTACGACACGCCGCTCTACCGAACCGCCGTCGCGCAGTTCGACCAGGCAGTTCCTCACGCAGACGTCGATCCCGGCGTCGCGGAGCGGCTCCGACATCCCGAGCGGTCGATCATCGTCGCCTGCCCGATCAAGCTCGACGACGGCCGGCGCGTCGTCTTCCCCGGGTACCGGGTGCAGCACTCGAGCGTGCTGGGGCCGACGAAGGGCGGCATCCGCTACGACACCGAGGTGTCGCTCGGCGAGTGTGCGGCGCTCGCCGTCTGGATGACGTGGAAGTGCGCGCTTCTCCGCCTGCCGTACGGCGGCGCCAAGGGCGGGGTGCGCTGCGATCCGAGGTCGATGTCTCGCGGCGAGCTCGAGAGGCTCACCCGCCGCTTCACGTCGGAGCTCCTCCCGTTCATCGGGCCCCAGGAGGACATTCCGGCGCCCGACATGGCCACGAACGAGCAGACGATGGCGTGGATGATGGACACGTACTCGATGCAGCGCGGGCACGCCGTGCCCGAGATCGTGACCGGGAAGCCCATCTCGATCGGCGGCTCGGTGTTCCGTCACGAGGCGACGGGGGCGGGGGTCGTGATGGTCGTCGCGCGCGCGTGCGAGCGGATGGGATGGAAGCTCGCCGACCAGCGCTGCGTCGTGCAGGGATTCGGCAACGTCGGCGGGATCGCCGCACAGGAGCTGGTCGACCGCGGCGCGACCGTCGTCGCGGTCTCGGACATCTCCGGTGGCGTCCACGACCCCGGCGGGCTCGACGTGCCGACGATGAGCGCATACGCGCTCGAGCACGGCTCGCTCGAGGGGTGGGAGACGGGGTCGCGTATCACGAACGAGCAGCTGCTCGAGCTCGAGTGCGACATCCTCGTCCTCGCCGCCCGCGAGGATCAGGTCCACGGCGACAACGCACGCCGTCTGCGCTGCCGGCTGATCGCGGAGGGCGCGAACGGCCCGACCTCGCTCGAGGGGGATGCGGTACTGCGGGAGCGCGGCATCCCGGTACTCCCGGACATCCTCACGAACGCCGGCGGCGTCACCGTCTCGTACTTCGAGTGGGTGCAGGACCTGGGACGGCTCTTCTGGGGCCGCGACGAGATCCGCGCCAAGCTCGCAGAGAAGCTGAACGACGCGTTCGACCGGGTCTGGGAGATCTCCCACGAGCGAGAGATCTCGATGAGGACCGCCGCGCTCGTCTCGGGGATCCGCGACGTCTCACAGGCGCTCGCCGCCCGGGGGCTCTACCCGTGAGCGCAGACGCGGCCCCGCGCGTCCGCGAGGCGATGATCGCGGAGCCGAGGGCCCTGCCCGCCACCGCGACGGCGCGCGAGGCGGGCGAGGTCCTCGTCCCGCCGGAGGTGCGTGCCGTCTACGTCGTGGACGATGACGGCGGGCTCGTCGGCGTCGTGACGAGGAAGACGCTCGTCGCCCGTGTCGTCGCCGAGGGACGCGACCCCGGCCAGACCCGGCTCGCCGAGCTCGCCGAGCCGCCGTACTACACGATCGAGGCCGATACGCCCCTCGACGACGCCTTTCGCTTCATCGAGGAGCACGACGCCGAGCGCGTCCCGGTCGTGGACGCCGGCCGGCTCGTCGGCGTCGTCTCGCGGGCGATCCTCCGGCGGCGCCTCGCCGAGGACGAGGAGCCGGCGGCCACCGAGGCGTCGGACGACCGCGAGGACGACACCGCCGCCTGAGGCGTCGCGATGCTTCGCCTTGCCGAGATCCTCCTCGAGCCGCGCGCGGCGTCCTCGTGGGCGCAGCTCCGGCAGATCGGGGTCGAGGAGGCGGTCGGCGTCCTCCCGCGCACGGCCACGGACTGGCGCGCGCACGCTCCCGAGCCGCCGTGGGGATACGGGCCGCTGGCGCTTCTGCGCCAGGAGGTCGAGGACGCGGGCCTCCGGCTCACGGTGATCGAGGACAACCCGCCGATGGATCGGCTTCGGTTGGGCCTGCCGGGTCGGGAGGCCGAGCTCGAGACCGTGCTCGAGCTACCTCCGGAACATGGGCAGGCTCGGGATCGGGGTGCTCTGTTACAACTGGATGGCCGTCGTCCCGTGGTCGCGCACGTCGTCGGCGGTCCCGTCCCGGGGCGGCGCGCTCGTGACGGGGTTCGACCTCGAGACGTGGGCGGACGGCACCGCCGCGCCCGGAGCGCCGGCCGAGGAGGAGCAGCTCTGGGCGAGCCTCGGCTGGTTCCTCGAGCGCGCAGTGCCCGTGGCCGAAGAGGCCGGCGTCCGCCTCGCCTTGCACCCGGACGACCCGCCCCTCTCGCCGCTCCGGGGGATCGCCCGCATCATCCGCTCGACCGACGCCTACGACCGCGCATTCGACCTCCAGCCGAGTCCCGCGAACGGGATGACCATGTGCCAGGCGAACATCTCGCTCATGACCGGCGACGTGCCCGGCGCGATCCGGCACTTCGGCGCGCAGAGCCGCATCCACTTCGTCCACTTCCGCGACGTTCGCGGAACGCCGGAGCGGTTCGTCGAGACGTTCGTCGACGACGGTCCGACGGACATGGCCGCCTGTATCCGGGCCTACCTCGAGGCGGGCGTCGACGCACCGCTTCGCACCGACCACTCGCCTGCGCTCGCCGGTGACTCCTGGACGGTGCCGGGCTACCCGACGCTCGGCAGGCTGCACGCCGTCGGCTACGTCCAGGGCCTTCTCGCGGCGCTGTCGTAGGCTCCCGACCCGTCAGCAGCAGGCATAGGCCCCGGGCGGGGCCGGGCCCTCCTCCGCCTCCGGGAGCTCGGTCGCGGCGAGGGCAACGCCGTGGAGGAGGTCCCGCTCGCTGACGATGATCCCCCCCAGCGCATATTGGGCGAGGATCGCGTGGAGCACGACGAGGCCGGCGACGATCACGGGTGCCCGCTCGGAGGCGAGCCCGCGAATCTGCCGGCGACGCTCGAGCGGTAGCTCCGCGAGCCGGTCGAGGGTGTCGGCGACGGACTCCCGCGTCAGGACGTGCCCGTGGACGGTGTCTGCGCCGCCGAGCTCCACCGACGCGGCCGTGGTGATCGTCCCGGCGACGCCGATGGCGTGACGCACGCCGAGCGGCGGCAGCAGCGAGCGGACGTGCCCTTCGCATTCCGCGAGCTCCTCGCCCCGCGGCGGATCGGAGTGGAGGAAGCGCTCGGTGAGGCGCACGCTCCCGGCGTCGGTGCTGAGCATCGACTCGATCCCCTCGCCGTCGACGACGACGAGCTCGGTCGAGCCTCCGCCGATGTCGACGACGAGCGTCCGCTCGTCGACCCGGCCGTCACTCAGCACGCCGGCGACGGTGAGCGCCGCCTCCTGGTCCCCGCTCAGAAGCTGCGTCGTGAAGGCATAGCTCCACTCGACCTCGCCGAGGAATGCCTCGCCGTTGTCGGCATCGCGCACGGCACTCGTGCCCACGGCGAGGACTCGCTCGGAGCCGAGGCTCTCGGCCTCGCGCCGGTAGTCGACGAGCACGTTCCGGACGCGGGCAATCGAGGTCGGGAGCAGGATCCGGCGACGGTCGACGGACTCCCCGAGACGGGTGATCGCCTCCCTGCGGACCACTTCCTCGACCTTCCCGTCCTCGACGTCGGCCACGAGCAGGCGCGTCGTGTTCGTCCCGAGGTCGACGGCCGCAACCCGCATCGTGAGACGCTAGCGCGACGGGCCGGCGCCCGCCTCCCCCGTTCAGGATCCGGGCAGGAACCAGAGCAGGCGTCGCATCGTGTACTGCGCTTCCCGCAGCGCGGCGATCTGGACGTCGAGCCGCGCGCGCGCCTCGGCGAGGCGGTCGGTGGCCGCCCCGAGACGGGCCTGAGACGCGGTTGCGCGATCGAGGTGTGCCTGGATCTCTGCCGTGGACGCCGCGATCCGGTCCGTCTCGGCGCCGAAGGCGCGGCTTGTCCGCTTGAATCGGCGCCAGAGCGAAAGACCGCGCAGGACGGCGTACAGGAGCCCGCCGACGACCCCTACGATCAGGACTGCGAGCGCGATCCAGAAGGCCACGATTGCGCTACGATAGTCGCACGCCGCGGGGTGGAGCAGTCAGGTAGCTCGCCGGGCTCATAACCCGGAGGTCGCAGGTTCAAATCCTGCCCCCGCTACTGGAAAGGCCCTGCTCCATGGGGCCTTTTCGTCGTCCAGGGCGGTCGTCTCACCGATCGCGGGTGCCCGCTACCCGGACAGGAGTGTCTCGACCCGCTCGATCACGGCCGGGAGATGCTCCGGCAGGCAGGTGCTCGACGACGAGGTCGAGGTCGGGACGCCGGTCGCGCAGGAACTCGAGGTACGGACGCTGAGCGAAGACCCCCGTCCCGAGCTCGGGCGTGCCGGTCTCCGCGCCGCCGGAGGCGACGTCCTTCAGGTGGGCGGCGACGAAGCGATCCTCGAAGCGATCGAGCAGCTCGGCCGTCGCACGCTCCTGACCGGGCACGAGGTGGGCCGAGAGGTAGTTGTACGGATCGCAGACGACCTGGAGATGCTGCGTCGGGAAGCGCTCGAGGAGACCGAGCATCTGACTCTGGGTCTTGAGCACGTTCTTGACGTGAGCTTCGAGAGCGAGGATCGTGCCCGCCTGCTCGGCGACGGGAAGGAGTCGCTCGAGGGAATCGTCCAGGAGGCGCCAGGCTTCCGCACCCCAGTTCTCGGGAGAGTCCGTCCAGTCGCCGTCCGGGTCTCTGGTCCCCGTTTCCGTCGCGACGATCCACGTGCCGAGCTCGGGTGCGAGCTCCAGGCACCTGCCGAGATGCTCGATGTTCGCGTCTCGCTGCGCCGCGTCGGGAGAGACGAGGTTCCGGTAGCCCGCGATCCCCGCGACCCCGATCCCGTGCTCCTCGAGAGACCCACGCCGCGACGCGGCGCTCTCCGGGTCGTCGAAGCATTCGTCGAGGAGCCCGCGGCCCACGTAGACGGACTCGAGGCCGGCGCGCCGCAGGTCGTCGACGAGGTGCTCCCAGCTCCGGTCGTCGCGCTCGTGCGAGATGGCGCCGAAGCGCGGCCAGCGGAGCTCACGCTCGAGCCCGGGGAAGACCGACCGGGTGAAGCTCAGATCTCGTGCGATGAGCGGTGGAGGGCCGGGTGTCGTCTCGAGCGTCAGCCACCCGTCGTAGCCGATCTCGCCGAGCGCGCGGGCGCATTCGGCGAAGTCGACCCGCCCGAGCCCCGGTCGCACGTCTCCCGGCGTCACACGCATGTCCTTGACGTGCACCCGCCGCACGAGCTCCCCGAGGGCGCGAATCTCCGTCGGGCTGTCGAGGCCGCGCCGCAGCGGGTTCGCGAGGTCGAAGTAGCACCCGAAGGCGGGCGAGGCGACGCGCTCGGCGAGCAGCCGGATCTTGCTCGCGGGAAGCAGCCCCTCGAAGCAGAGCGTGACACCGCGTTGGACGGCGAGCGGGCAGAGCGCGGCGAAGGCAGCCGCGCAGCGGTCGAACGCGTCCTGCCCGACGAGCTCGCCCCGCATGAAGAAGGGGACGAGGATCACCTCGGCACCGAGCTCGGCCGAGACACCGATCGCCAGGCGCACGTCCTCGGCGGCCGCGGCGGCCACGCCCTGGTCGTCGTCCGCGATCCCGCCGTGGTTGTGCTCACCGAGGACGAGGGCGTGGATCTCCGGCGGGTGGCTCGCGCGCGCCGCACGAACGCTCCCGGCGGCAGACGACTGCAGGTCGTGGCGGCCGACGGAGAGCTCGACGCCGCCGAACCCGAGTCGCTCTGCGATCTCGAAGACGTCATCACCGTCGGCGACGGCGGTGTCCATGAGCGCAGCTCTCACGTCGCGCGGCGCGTGCTCACGGCCTCGATGCGACGGCGCCAACTTCGAGGACGTCGGCGCCGGCCGTCGAGCGAGAGGGCTCGGAGCCGTCGATCACGGGCAGGCCCGTGATCGCGGCGATGAGCTCCGCGGTGCGCTGGGCCGCCGCAGCCGGCCCCAGCCGTCCCGTGAGGACTGCCTCGAGCATCGCCTGCAGCTGCGCGGAGACACGGGGGTAGAGCGGAGTCGACGGCCGCGTCACCGCGTGGTCGAGCAGGTCCGCCGTCTGCGAGAGGAACGGCAGGTGAGGCGCGGCGAGCGCGACGGACGACCTGCGCGACGGAATGCGCCCCGTCGCGCGGGCGATCCGCGCGAGCGCCTCCGGGGCGAGGACGTCCTCGAGCAGGCGCATCGCCAGCGCAGGTTGCGCCGCCTGGCGGAAGATCCCGTAGACCATCGTGCCCGCGACGCTCGCGGGCGCGCCTCGCGGGCCACCCGGTACGGGCGCGAAGCCGACGTGATCCCAGAGCTTGCTCGAGCGGGACGCCGAGCGCTCGCGCGAGGGCCGCGGCCTCGTAGCTGCCGCCGAAGCTGATCGACGCCTCGCCCTCGGCGAGCAGGCGCACCGGTCGGTCCCATTCGTAGGCGACGACCTCGGGCGCCATCAGGCCCTCTTCGACGAGGCTCCGCAGGAACCGAAGCGTCTGCGCCGTCTCGCGCGAGTCGAGGGTGACGCCGTCGGGCGCGAGCACCACGGCGGCGTTGGAGGCGAGGAACGAGATCAGGCAATAGGCGGTCGTCTCGCCGCCCTCGCGAGCCACCCGGCATCACGATCGGGTGCGGCCGACCGTTCCGAGCGAGCGCCCGCGCGACGTCGCGGAGCTCGGTCCAGGTACGCGGGCGGCGCGAGCTCGAGCTCCTCGAGCGTGCTGCCGGCGGAACCAGAAGCCGGCAACGTCGGCGAACGCGGAGACGCCGAAGGTCCGGCCGTCGTAGCGGTTCGCGGCGACGAGCGCATCGAGGAAGTCGACCTCGTGCTCGTCACGCACCCAGCTCTCGTCCAGGTCCTCGAGCGCATAGAGGAATCCGGCGGCGGCGAACTCCGCCGCCCAGACCGAGTCGAGGACCGCGAGGTCGGGCGCCTGCCCTTCCGCGACGGCATGGGTCAGCGCCTGGTGCAGCGCTGGGCCGCGAGACGGTGACGACGTCCACCTCTACCGCTCGCCTGGACACCGTCTCGGATCATCCTCGCCCACGGGCCCTCCTCGGGCACCACGACGCGGATCTCGGGCTGGTCGGGCCGCCGACGCAGCCAGTGCGGGTTGACGAACGTCCCGCGGCGCCGGTGCCGGAGGATCACGCCCTCCTCGGCGAGCTCCGAGAGCGCGCGGCTCACGGGGGTCCGGCTGATCTCGTAGCGGTCGCAGAGCTCGTGCTCGGTCGGGAGCTGTCCGTCCCTGCCGTACGCGCCGCCCAGGATCTCCTCCAGAAGCACCGTCTTCAGCTGGAAGTAGAGGGGGATCGGCTGGGTCGGGTCGATCGCCATCAGCTATCGGATCGGGTTCGAGAGAACGGACTCTACTCGGGTGCCCGCGTGCTCCAGTCCTTGACTCGGCGGAACCCATTTGCTATTTGGGGATGACAATACTCCTGCTGGCGGGAGCTCGATGAGCGAAGGCGTGGTCGAACGGACGGCCGATCGGCGGAAGGAGCATCGAGCTCTCGGCGCGCGCGCTCGAGGTGCTCGAGCGAACTGGCTCGGTCACGGGACGACGCCCCTCGCGACGGCTCTACCCGCACCAGTGGAGCTGGGACTCCGCGTGCATCGCGATGGGGTATGCGGGCTGGAACCAGGAACGTGCGGAGACGGAGCTCCGGTCGCTCTTCGCGGGCCAGTGGGCGAACGGCCTGGCTCCCCACATCGTCTTCACGGAGGGGGACGGCCGCTACTTCCCCGGGCCCGAGTTCTGGCAGGCCGAGCGATCGCCGGAGGCGCCGGCCGGCGTCAGGACGTCGGGGATCGTGCAGCCGCCGATCCACGCCACCGCGGCGTTGAGGTGTATCCGTCGCTCGGCCGACCGCGACCGCGCGACGGCGTTCCTCGCAGAGCTCGCACCGAAGCTCGCACGCGTGGCATGAGTACCTGTACCGCGAACGAACGCGTGACGGCGGCGGGCTGGTCGAGATCTGGCACCCGTGGGAGTCGGGCATGGACAACTCGCCGCTCTGGGACGACGCGCTCGCGGCGGATCGAGCTGACTCCCGCGCAGGTTCCCGCGTACCGGCGCGATCGACGTCGAGCTGGCAAACCCGGCGGAGCGTCCGACCGACGAGGAGTACGACCGGTACGTCTATCTCGTCGGGCTCTTCCGTGAGCTCGACTACCGCGCCGACCGCATCCAGGACGCGACGCCCTTCGCGCTCCAGTCCGTGCTCTTCAACTCGTTGCTGGTGCAGGCGAATCGGGATCTCGCGGAGATCGCACGGGTCGTGGGCGGACGATCCGGCGACCGTACCGAAGCGTGGGCCGAGCAGACCGCGACCGACATGGAGACGAGGCTCTGGAGCGAGCCTGACGCGCTGTACGCCGACTTCGACGTTCGAACGGGTGAGCCGTCGCGGCACGGAGCGCCGCCGGCCTCGCGCCGCTCTACGCAGGCGTGCCCGACCGTCGAGCGTGCGCGCACGGATGGTCGAGCGCCTCGCAGGTTCGCGGGTCGAGGTCGACGGCTCGGGCTTGGCGGTGACGAGCCTCGCACCGCGACGAGCCCGGCTTCGTGCCCACGCGATACTGGCGCGGGCCGATCTGGCCGATCCTCAACTGGGTCCTGCAGCGCGGGCTCGACCGCTACGGCTTACCGCCGCTCGCCGCCGGGGTCCGGCGCGCGATGATCGACCTGGCCGGACGGAGCGGGTTCTGGGAGCACTACAGCCCCGTGACCGGTGCCGGCCACGGGGGCGAGAACTTCGCGTGGACGGCGGGGCTCATGCTCGACATCCTTTCCATCGAGATGGAGTCTGAGGAGGGAGGAGCATCGATGTCGGACGCTGCGACGCCTGCCGTGGACGGCAGTTCCACATCGAGCAACGAACGGAGGGAATGAGATGAGCTGACGTGAAAGACCAGGGCGTTCGCGCTGCCTGGGAGGAGCCGATCGACCGGCGGACACTGCTCGGCAGGGCGGCCGTCGCGGGCGGGGCGCTCGCGGCCGGAGGGCTGCTGACGGCAGGACGGGCGAGCGCCGGTCCTGCCGCGGCCGCGGGAAACGTCACCGCCTTCTTCGGCCAGTTCGGTGCGATCGCCGAGCAGGAGGGGATCCGGAAGTACGTCTTCAAGGGCTTCAACGGCGACGTCGACGCCGTGTTCGCGCCGATCACCGCTCCGAATCTCTTCGTCGACCGCGTCCGGGCGGAGGCAAAGGCGGGGAAGGGCTGGATCGACGTTCTCGTCGGGCTCCACGGCGACTTCGTCACGTTCCAGAACGAGGGCCTCATTCGAGGCGTCGGCGACGTCGCCCGGCAGATCAAGACCCTCCCGGCGCCGCTGGTCAAGCACGGGAAGCTGGGAACCAAGACGCAGTACTACGTCCCGCACTCCCAGGCGACGTACGTGATGGTCGCCAACAAGGACGTGCTCAAGTACATGCCCAGGGGGGCCGACATCAACGCGCATCACCTACGGGCAGCTGTTCCAGTGGGCCAAGGCGATCCGCAGGGGCACGGGCCAGAACAGGTTCGGGCTGCCCGCCAGCGACGACCGGTCTGATGCACCGGTTCCTCCAGGGCTTCCTCGTCCCGTCGTTCACCGGCGGCTTCGTCACGGGGTTCCGCTCGAAGGAGGCCGTGGCGGCGTGGGAGTACATGAAGCAGCTCTGGCAGTACACGCATCCACAGTCGCTGTCGTACGCGTTCATGCAGGATCCGCTGCTCAGCCAGGAGGTGCTGCTCGGCTGGGATCACGTCGCACGGTTGAAGACGGCGCTCGACCAGCGCCCCGACGACCTCGTCGCGTTCCCCGTCCCGAGGGGCCCGAAGTCCCGGTCGTACATGCCGGTCCTCGTCGGGCTCGGGATTCCGAAGAACGCGCCGAATCCGAATGGCGCGAAGGAGCTGATCAAGCACCTGACGAAGATCGGCGCGCAGGCGCAGATCCTCTCGCTGACGGGATTCTTCCCGGTCGTCGGCGGGCGACTGTCCAAGCGGCTCTCGCCCGGGCTGCTCGCAGAGGCGGAGGCCGTCCGCAAGCAGCAGCAGGCGAAGGACGCGGTCCAGGCGTTGCTCCCGATCGGGATCGGCGCCGAGGGCGGCAACTTCAGCAAGTACTACCGCGACACGTTCACCCGGATCGTTCGCAACGGAGAGAACATCCAGACCGTCCTCAAGGAGCAGGGCGAGCTTCTCGACCAGATCTTCGCCAAGACGAACGCGCCCTGTTGGGCGCCCGATCCGTCGAGCGGGAAGGCGAGGTGCAGGGTCGCGTAACGCGTGGTCTCTGACCCGGCGCGATGACCACAGTCGCCCAAGAGACGACGCTCACGCGCCGACGACGGCGGTGGGAGAGTCTGCCCTACTGGCTGATCCTTCCCACCGTCGTCTACCTCGGCCTCTTCTTCGTCTGGCCGATGATCCAGGGCTTCGGCCTCGCGTTGCGGGACGAGAGCGGCAACTGGACCACCACTGCGCTCGAGACGATGGTGGACGACGCCGCCTTCGGCGAGGCGATGAGCTTCACCTTCCTCCTGATCCTCGTGATCCTGCCGATCCAGTTCGTCCTCGCGTTCGGCATGGCGCTCCTCCTGAACGCGCGACTTCGAGGCGGCGGCCTCTTCCTCTACATCTTCCTGCTCCCGCTCGCGATCTCGGATCTCGCGGCCGGGATCGCCTGGTCGGCGATCTTCACCGAACGCGGGTACCTCAACACGATCCTCGAGGGCGTCGGCGTGATCGACCAGCCGTTCATCTTCCTCGACCCGACGTCGAAGACGCAGCTCGTGATCGCCGTCGCCGCGGCCGAGATCTGGCGCTCGACCACGTTCATGATGGTCATCCTCTTCGCCGGGCTCCAGGCGATCCCCAGGGACTACGTCGAGGCCGCAGAGGTGTTCGGCGCCGGATTCTTCCAGCGCGTGCGCCACGTGATCCTGCCCATGCTCAAGCCCTCGATCCAGGTCGCGGTTCTCCTCCGCCTGATCTTCGCCTTCGAGGTCTTCGCCGTCGTGATCGCGCTGACGGGTCCGGCGCCACGGTGCTCGCGGCCGAGGCCTACAAGTGGCAGGTCACCAACGAGAACGAGCATGTCGCGGCCGCATACTCGATCGGTCATTCTCGGCCTCTCCCTCGCCGCCGCGGCAGTCGTGCTGATCGTGCTTCGCACACCCCGGGAGCGGAGGCTTCGCTGATGGCGTTGCAACGCATCCGGATCGGACGGGCGCTTGCCTACCTCGCGGCAGTGGCGATCTCGGTCTTCATCCTCGCACCGATCTACCTCATCACGATCTCCGCCTTCTCGAGCTTCGACGCCGTCTACGAGTACCCGAAGAACCTCGTTCCGAGCGATCTCTCCATGGAGTCGATGAACATCTTCCTCGACTCCGACGGCGTCACCGACTCGCTCCAGCGCAGCGTCGTCGTCGCCGTCATCACGATCATCGCGTGCCTCGCGATCGGCACGCCCGCAGGCTATGCGCTCGCGCGGTTCTCGTTTCGGGCGGCCAACCCCTTCCAGCTGGCGCTCGTGAGCACTCGCGCCTTCCCGCTCATCATCATCGCGATCCCGCTCGCGGTGACGTATCTCCGCTTCGGCATCGACGACACCGTATACGGCGTCGCGATGGCGCACATCGCCTTCACGCTGCCCCTCACGGTGCTCGTCATGGCCAGCGTCTTTGCGGGGATCTCGTACGAGCTGGAGGAGGCTGCGATGACGCTCGGCTGCAGTCGGCTGTCGGCCTTTCGCCGGGTTGCGCTTCCGCAGGCACTGCCAGGGGTCGCCGCATCGGCGATCTTCATCTTCGTGACGACCTGGAACGAGGTGTTCGCCGCGGCGCTCCTGACACTCCGGAACCGCACGTTGCCCGCCCAGATGCTGGCCGCGCTCGACACGTCTCCACTGCCATACCGTCTCGCCGGCGGCTTCTTCCTGCTTGCGCCCGCGTTGGTCGTCATCTTCTTCATCCGCAAGTACCTGCTCACGACCTGGGGCCGGGTGGTCCGGTGACGGCCGCCACGGATCGAAAGGGGCGCTCCAGCGATGGCTGAGATCACGTTCCAGGGTGTGCACAAGAACTTCGGCAAGTTCGCCGCGGTCGACGGCGTCGACCTCGAGGTGCACGATCGGGAGTTCATCGTGCTGCTCGGCCCGTCGGGCTGCGGCAAGACGACGCTCCTGCGCTGCCTCGCGGGGCTCGAGCGGGTCGACCACGGCCGGGTCTTCATCGGCGGCCGGGATGCCACTGACCTTCCGCCGCGGCGACGGCGCATCGCGATGGTCTTCCAGAGCTACGCCGTCTTCCCGCACATGAAGGTGTACGACAACATCGCGTTCGGGCTCCGTATGCAGAAGGAGAAGAAGCCCGTCATCGACGAGCGCGTGCGCTCCTCCGCCGGGCTGCTGCACATCGAGGAGCTGCTCGACCGCTACTCGTCGCAGCTCTCGGGAGGACAGAGGCAGCGCGTGGCCGTCGCCCGGGCGATCGCCACGAAGGCCGACGTGCTGCTGATGGACGAGCCGCTCTCGAACCTCGACGCACTGCTCCGCCTGGAGATGCGAGCCGAGCTCAAGTCGCTGCTGCACGGCCTCGAGGCGACGACGATCTACGTCACGCACGATCAGATCGAGGCGCTCAGCATGGGCGACCGCATCGCGGTCATGAACAAGGGCAAGATCGTCCAGCTCGGCAACCCGCTCGAGGTGTACGACAATCCGGCCGACACCTTCGTCGGTGGGTTCATCGGCAATCCGCCCATGAACTTCCTCGAGGCCGAGGTGTCGGAAAACGGCCGCAGCTCGAGCGCCAGGCTCAGCGGAGGCTCGTTCGAGCTGACCGGCGAGACGGCTGCCCTCGCGGGGCACAACCTCTTGCTCGGCATCCGGGCCGAGGCGATCGGTGTGGAAACCGCGGCTGCGGACGGGCTCGTGCGGGCGAAGGTGATCGTGCTCGAGCCGCTCGGCTCGTACAACCTGCTGACGGTGCGCTGCGGCGAGGACACGCTGAAGGTGTCCGTCTCTCCCGAGCTCTTCCCGCAACCGGAGAGCGACGTGTGGCTGCGCATCGAGCCGGCACGGGTTCGTTGGATGGATCGGGACACGGGCCTCGCAATTCACACGGGGACGGAAGAGCTGGCGACGGAGACCGCGATCGTGACGACGTGAGCGCCGAGGCTCCGGCGCTCGAGGCGGACTACCGACCCTCGTTCCCGAACGACTACCGCCCCGGGATCGGCATCGTCGGGTGCGGCGCGGTCGTCCGCTCCGCTCACCTTCCCGGGTACGCGCGCTACGGCCAGCGTGTGGTCGGCGTCTACGACGTCCGGCCGGAGGCAACGGTCGGCGTCCGCGAGCAGTTCGGCGTCGAGGCCGTCTTCGGGGAGCTCGAGGAGCTCCTCGGTCACCCGGAGATCGAGATCGTCGACGTCGCCACGCACCCGGACGTGCGTCCCGCCCTCGTCAGGCAGGCGCTGGGGGCGGGGAAGCATGTGCTGTCGCAGAAGCCGCTCGCAGGCGACGTGGAGACGGCCCGCGAGCTCGTCGACGAAGGAGAGCGGCTGGGGCTCGAGGTCTGCGTCAACCAGAACGGCCGGTGGGCACCGGCATGGCGCACCGCGACCCTGCTCATCGAGCAGGGCGCGATCGGGGACGTCGTCGCCGTGACCCACCTGTACCACCACGACTACGCCTTCACGCTCGGCACGGTCTTCGACGAGATCGAGCATCTCGTCCTCTACGACTACTCGGTGCACTGGTTCGACATCACGCGCTGCTGGCTCGAGCACAAGGCTCCGGCCGCCGTGCGGGCGCGCGAGTACCGCACTCCGAGCCAGCCCGCCGCGAGCAGGGCGCCGTGGGGCGCGTGGGCGACGATCGACTACGAGGACGGCTCGAGCGCGCTGATCCGCGGTGTCGGCTGCGCCGCCACGTCGAGACCCCACAAGCCCTTCTGGATCCACGGCTCGGAGGGGACCATCCGGGGAGCGGTGCTCGGCTCCGGCCCGACGCCGGGATCGGAGTGGCTCGAGCTCGAGCGCGACGGTCGGACGACGCGGTTCGAGCTCGACGGCTCGTGGCACACGAACGGATTCGCAGGCGCGCTCGGTGAGCTCGTGTCGGCGGTCGCCGAGCGGCGCGAGCCGTACAACTCGGCGCGCCACAACCTGCTCTCGCTCGAGCTGACGCTGGCCGCCTGCCGTTCGGCCGAAGCCGACGGCCGTCCCGTCGTCATCCCGTCGACATGACACAGCGACCCCAGGTCATCGTCGATCCGCACTTCCGGGCGATGGGCGACATCTTCTCGTCCGAAGACGCGCTGCGCCTCGCCGGCGCCGTTGACGTCGCGTGGGGGCGCGACGAGCCGATGCCGGTCGACGCCTTTCGCGAAGGTGCTGCCCGACACGTTCGCGATCGTGAGCTCCGGCTGGCGGTACGGCCCCGTTCTCGACGAGGCGACCAGCCTGCGGGCGATCCTCACGGTCTCGGGCGGGTGGCCGCCCGAGCTCGACTACGGGATCTGCTTCGAGAGAGGGATCCACGTGCTCTCGGCGGCGCCGGCGTTCGCCGGTGCCGTGGCCGAGATGGCCCTCGGACTTGCGCTGTCCGCCGGCCGGGACATCGTGGCCGGCGATCGGGCGATGCGGTTACGGGACGAGCGCTGGCTGAGCGCCGCCGACGGCCTGGGCACCTTCCTCCTCTCCGGCAAGCGCGTCGGGATCGTCGGCTTCGGCAACATCGGCAGGAGCCTCAGGCCGCTCCTCGAGCCGTTCGACTGCGACGTCTGCGCGTACGACCCCTGGCTGACCGACGCCTGCCTGCGGAACGAGCGGGTCGAGCCGGTAGAGCTCGATCGGCTCCTCGCCACCTCGCGGGTGATCTTCGTCCTCGCCGCGCCGACGACCGAGAACCAGGCCCTGCTCTCACGGGAGCTGCTCGAGCTGCTGGCACCCGGACTCGGTGCTCGTGCTCGTCAGCCGAGCGCACGTCGTCGACTTCGACGCGTTGACCGAGCTCGTGCTCGCCGGTCGATTCCGCGCAGCGATCGACGTGTACCCGGCCGAGCCGCTCCCTGCAGATCACCCGATCCGCGACGCGCTCCGGGGTCGTCCTGTCGCCGCATCGCGCAGGGCTCGTGGAGGAGGCTCTCCGGGAGATCGGACGCCGTGTCGTCGACGATCTCGAGGCGCTTGTCCGCGGCGTCGCGCCGAGGAGCCTCCAGGCGGCGGACCCCGAGCGCGTCCAGCGTCATGTCCGCACGACACAGGTCGTCGCGAGGTAGTCGTGGCGACGGAGCTTGCCGAGCAGGCCTGGGCAGTGCTCCGTGAGAACGACACGGGGGAGTTCGTCAAGCCGTCTCAGCGGCTCTATCCGTTCCAGTGGAACTGGGATTCGGCCTTCGTCGCGCTCGGTCTTGCCGGCGTCGACCCGGAGCGAGGTCGCACGGAGGTGCGGTCGCTGCTGCGCGGCCAGTGGGCGGACGGGATGGTGCCGCACATCGTCTTCCATCCCCAGCCCCTCGACTATCGCCCCGGCCCGGAGCTCTGGCAGTCCGCCGAGTGCGACGGCGCCCCGGCCGTCCCGACGTCCGGGCTGACGCAGCCGCCCGTGCTCGCGACCGCGATCCGCATCCTTCACGAGGCCGACCCGGATCGTCCGTTCCTGGAGGAGGTCTTGCCGGCGATCGATGCCTGGCATGCCTGGTTCGAGCGCGAGCGCCTCGTCGACGGCCTCGTCGCGGTGCTCCACCCGTGGGAATCGGCCGACAACGCACCGCGCTTCGATCGCGCGCTCGAACGCCTCGACATCGAGGGGATCGACCCTCCCGACCGCAGCGACCGGGACCACGTCGACGCCGCCGAGCGCCCGAGCGACCTCGAGTACCGACGCTATGTCGCGCTCGTCTCCCACCTGCGCGCCTGTGGGTACCGTCCGGCGTCGCCGCTCGACGTGCCCTTCGCCTACCACGACCTTCCTCTGAACTCGATCCTCGCCGTGGCCGAGGACGATCTCGCGCTGCTGCTTCACGAGATCGGCGGCGACTCCGCCCGCGCGCGCCGCGCCGCGGCGGCGCTCCGCTCGGCCCTCGCCTCCACCTGGGCCGAGGACGCCGGGTGCTACCGCGAGCGCGACCTCCACGACACGGAGCGCGTCACCGACACGGTCGCGGATCTCTTCCCGCTCTACGCGGGCGTTCCCGACGAGCGACAGGCGCGCCGCCTCGTCGATGCCCACCTCGCCGAGCCGGCCCGGTTCGGGCCGTCGCGCCAGGCTCCCTGGGGACTCACGACCGTGGCGAAGTCCAGTTCCGCCTACTCGCCGAGGAACTACTGGCGGGGGCCCGTGTGGATCAACGTCAACTGGTTCTTCATCCGCGGTCTCGAGCGATGCGGGCTCAACAACGAGGCTGCTGCCCTACGCGACTCGACGATCGAGCTGGTCGGCCGCTCCGGGTTCACCGAGTACTACGAGCCTACGACGGGTGCTCCGCTCGGTAGCCGGCACTTCTCCTGGAGCGCGTCCCTGACCCTCGACCTCCTGCGTGACGTACGACGCTGAGCCGAGGTATCCGGTCTCCGGGGGAGAGGTCGAGCTCGGCTTCGGGCCGCTGGTCGCGGAGGTTGCACGGCGCGGCGCGCGCCTCGTCGCGCTGGACGGGCCTGCGGCCCTCGATTGGCGAAGCGTCGTCGCCCCGCTCGCGGAGTCGCTCGGAGCAACGACGCTCGACGTCCGTCGATCGTTCGTCCCCTGGGACGAGGTCCTGCGGCGAACGGCCGACACCGAGCTCCCAGGCGACCCGGTCTTCGCCCGGCTCGACGGACGGGTCTCTGCGAGACCTGTTCGACGGGTTGCCGACGCCTCCCGATCACGACGGAGCGACGATCGTCTTCGGCCCTGGCGCAGGGCTCGTCCCGCACGACCTCCTGTGGTACGCGGACGTGCCCAAGCGCACCTCGCTCGCCTCGATCCGGAGCGGTGCCGCGGGCAACCTCGGGCAACCGGCCGGTCGAGCCCGGAAGCGAGCAGCGGCTCCTCTTCGTCGACTGGCCGCTCCAGGAGCGGCACAAGGCGGATCTCCTGCCGTCGCTCGACCGACTCGTCGATGCGAGCGACACCGCCCGGCCGCGCTCACTCGACGGGGGCTCCCTCCGCGCGTCGCTCCACGCTCTCGCCGAGCGGCCGTTTCGCACCCGTCCGAGCTTCTTCCCCGGCCCCTGGGGAGGTCAGTGGCTTCGGCGGACGCTCGGGATCGAGACCGACGCTCCGAACCTTGCCTGGTCGTACGAGCTGATCACCCCCGAGAGCGGGATCCTGCTCGGGAGCGAGCCGGCGGTCGAGGTGGGCTTCGAGCTCCTGATGGCCCAGGAGAGCGAACGGGTGCTCGGCGCCGACGTCGCAGAGCGCTTCGGCCGTTCGTTCCCGATCCGGTTCGACTACCTGGACACGCTCGACGGTGGGCACCTCTCCCTGCAGTGTCACCCCGGCACGACGTACGCACGAGAGGTCTTCGGGCTCGACTACACGCAGGACGAGACCTACTACGTGATGGAGACGACCCACGGGGCGTCCGTGTTCCTCGGCCTGCGCGCCGACGCCGACCTCGAGGAGTTCAGGGCCGCCGCCGAACGTGCCGAGCGCGGGAGCGAGCTCGACGCCTCGCGGTTCGTGCAGGCGCACGACGCCGAGCGGCACCGCCTGTACCTCATCCCCGCAGGCACCGTGCACGCGAGCGGGGCGGGGAACGTCGTCCTCGAGATCAGCGCGACGCCGTACCTGTACACGCTTCGCTTCTACGACTGGCTCAGGCGGGATCTCGGCGGCAGCCTGCGACCGGTCCACGTCGACCATGCATTCGCGAACCTGGACAGCCGCCGCAGCGGAGACGCCGTTGCAGAGCTCATGCGGGAGCCAACCGTGGCTCGCCGGAGTGACGGCTTCGTGGAGCTCCAGCTCGGTCGCCACCCAGACCTCTTCTTCGCCGTGCACCGACTCGATTTCGAAGACGTTGCGGAGGACGACACGCAGGGTCGCTTCCACGTCCTCAATCTCGTGGCAGGCGACGAGGTGGAGCTCGAGACGGCGACCGGCGACCGTCACGCGCTGTCCTACGCCGAGACGATCGTCGTTCCCGCGTCCGTCGGCGGGTACCGGTTGCGACGCCGGGGCGGTCGCGATTGCAAGGTCGTGAAGGCGTTCGTCGTATGAGCCGCACGGTCACTGCGCTCGACCTCGGCGGCAGCCACGTGGTCGCGGGACGCGTGGACATCGGAGCGGGAACGGTCGCTCGCGGCCCACGCGTCCTCCTGCCCGACGGCGCGAGTCGTGCCGACCTGCTCGACGCGATCGTGGGAGCGGCTCGCGAGGTGCTCGACGGCTCGCACCTGGCGTGCGCCGTGCCCGGGCCGTTCGACTACGCGGGCGGGATCTGCTGGCTCGGGCACAAGCTCGAGCCGCTCTACGGCGTCGACGTCGGCGCCGCGCTGGCGGCCGGTCTGGACCTCCCGAGGGACGCGATCTCGTTCCTGAACGACGCCGACGCGTTCCTGCTCGGCGAGTCCTGGAAAGGGGCTGCGGCAGGCCATCGCCGTGCGGTCGGGGTGACGGTCGGGACGGGCCTCGGAAGCGCGTTCCTCGCCGACGGGAGGATCGTGAGCGTCGACGCGACGGTACCGCCGAGCGGCGAGATCCATCTCCTCGAGTACCGGGCGCGACCGGTGGAGGAGACCATCTCGCGTCGCGCGCTGATCGAGCGCTACGGCGACGCGTCGCTGGACGTCGAGGACCTCGCCGAGCTCGCCCGAGGCGGCGACTCACGCGCTCGCGCGGCGTTTGCCGAGGCCGGAACCGCCCTGGGCGAGGTGCTCGCTCCCTGGCTGCGCTCGTTCGCCTCGAGCTGCCTCGTCGTCGGCGGGTCGATAGCACGAGCGTGGGATCTCTTCGAAGGCGGGCTTCACGACTCGCTCGAGGACGTCACGACGCTCGAGGCGATTCGTCCCGCTGCGCTGCTCGACGACGCGGCGCTCCTCGGGGCCGCGATGGGCTCGACCGGGATCCTGTTCCGCGGCCCGCGCGCGACGGACGCGCAGGTCACCGCGTGGCGGAGCGCCCGTCTCGCGGCCGGCGCGCGCCCCGTGCACGGTCTCTCGGTCGCCGAGGCGAGAGCCGATCAAGCCGCGGAGCAGGTCGTTCGCACGACCGAGGGCGCCGGCGTCGAGACGGTCGACCTCGACGGCCCCGTGCCGATCCGTCTCTATCGGCCGCCGGGAGCGGATCCGGCCCCGGTGTGCGTCTGGTTCCCCGGTGGGGGGTGGGTGCTCGACACCCTTCCGTCGGCGGAGCCCATGTGCCGTCATGTTGCGTCGGCGGCGCCGTGCGCCGTCGCCGGTGTTCGCTACCGCCTCGCGCCGGAGCACCCGTTCCCTGCTCCGCTCGACGATGTCGTTGCCACGGTCCGCTGGCTCGTCGAGACCGCCGCCGACCACGGGCTCGACCCGAGCCGGGTCGTGGTCGGCGGCGCGAGCGCCGGCGCGAACCTCGCTGCCGCGCTCACGCTGGTCGCGCGCGGAAGCGACGACCTCGACCTCGCGGCGCAGGTGCTCGTCTACCCGGCGCTCGCCCGCGAAGCCGCGATTCGCGTTTCGCATCCCGATGCCGACGAGGCGTTCTTCGGCGCCGACGACATGGAATGGTGCTGGTCGCACTACCTCGCACGAGACGAGGATGCCTCGAACCCGCTCGCCGTGCCGCTCCTCGCCGACGACCTGGAGGGCCTCCCGCCGGCGCTCGTCATCACGGCGCAGCTCGATCCGCTCCGCGACGAGGGCGAGCTCTATGCCGGGCGTTTGCGGGCCGCGGGCGTGCCGGTCGAATGCGTCCGCTTCGGCGGCGTGCCGCACGGCTTCTTCTCGCAGGGCGGCGTGCTCGACGCAGCCGACGAGGCCCAGCTCCTCGTGATCGAGATGCTCCGGAGAGCGTTCCGGCTCGGCTGAGCTGTCCGTAGCGGTCCGGTTTGTCGTAGTGGCTCGGCGGGCAGAGCCTCTTCATGCCCAGAGAGACGCCCTTGCCACCTGCACCGGGTCCGCCGATACCGGCTCCAGACCCGCTTCCTGCACCGGATCCGACCCCGCCCGACGAACCGGATCCGATCCCGCCACCGACCATCTGAGGGAGCTCGTCGGGGCCGACGCAGCAGAAGGCGCCGACGTCACCTACGGGGCGGCTAGCGCCCGTCGGAGGCGAACGAGGCCGACTCGCTGCCGGCCCGGGCACCACCGTCACTCAGAACCAGGTGGGCATCACATGCCTCCTGGGGCGTGACGGGCTCGCCTTGCCGGGTGTGCCAGCTGGGATCGAGCTCCCAGCCGTTGACCTCCAGCTCGTCGATCAGCCCGTGCCAGGCGAGCCACCCCTCCGCGTCGAGGGCGAACCTGTCACCGTTACGAGCCCTCCGAAACGTTCGGGACGTTGCGATGCGACGACGCCGTCCGGCGTCCTCGACCTCGGCCACGAAGCAGGACTGCTCGTCCCCCACCACCGAGACCACACAGGCGGCGCCGGCGGGAAGGGGACCAGCGTCGGCTGTCTCGTCCTCCTCCTCCGCTTCTCCAGGGACCCGCGATTCGGACGGAGGGGCCGCCGCCGACGGGAAGCGCTCCGGAGCGGTGGACGCTTCCGCCCGCCTGCGGCCGACCAAGGGCACGAGTGCCGCAACCCCGAGCACCGGAAGGAGCAAGAGCCACCAGGCGGCGTCCCGGCCACCCGGATCGCCGCGGGCGACAGGAGACTTCGCGCCGCCGGATGAGTCCGCCGCGGCGGGCGGCTCGAACGGAGCTCGAGCCCCGGGGGCTTCCGTCGTCGCCGACGGGTCGAGGGGATACTCGGACCAGAGCTCGGTCGGAGGCGCGTCTTGCGCCGCGACGGGGGTCGCAACGATGCAGAGAACGACGAGCGCCACAGCGACGGCGCGGGCGATCACGTGATCCTCACGGGTGTGCCGATCGGCATCAGCCGGGCGAGCGTTTCGATGTCGTCGTTCCTCATCCGAATGCATCCGTGGGATACGCGGCCGGGCAGGAGCTCCGGCCGATCCGTACCGTGGATGCCGACGAAGCCGCCGGCAGGCCAGTCGGTCTGCGTCTCCGACCGCGCGCTCGTCCCGAACGCTATCGGTCCGTACGCGGCGCTCCTGTACCGCGTGAGCTTGTTTCGGATGTAGAACCGGCCGGTCGGAGTCGGAGCAGCATCCGTCCCGACGCCGATCTGCGCATGGAAGACGATCCGGCCCGCGCTGACCAGCGTCGCCGTCAGCGCGCGCGTATCCACTCGAAGCCGGGTATCGACGCTCTCGTAGCCGCCGAGGGCGTCTCGCGGAACCCATCCGGTGACGCCTGCGCCGCGGACCGGTATCCACAGCGAGCCGCTCCTGCGTCCCGGCCCCGTGACGAGCACGATGTTCGTCGTCCCCTCGGGTGTGCGCGCGGGAAGCCGGCCGTGTGCCGCGGCGTCGCGGGAGGGCGACGAGCGGACAGCGACGGCTCGGAGCACAGGCGCCCAGAGCGAGACCTCCTCGTCGGCCTGGAGGAGACGCGGCGAAGGGATTTCGAGCCCGGAGGCCGGAGCGGGCCCGAGCGGATCGTCCTCGGGAGCGGCTTCGGGAAGGCTCCGCTCCGCCCTCCTCGGGGATTCCGACCCGTCGAGAAGGAGCATCGCGGCTCCGTACGTGGCGGCGCCGAGCACGGTGAGAATCGCCAGTGCGAGCACGGCGTGCCTCAACCCGTAAATCGCGGGCTCCTCCCTGCGCGCGTCGCGGGTTGGCGCACGACGAAGCCGGTCGAAGCAACGAGCCGGTTTACCTCCGGCATGGACTTCGGCTCGTCGAATGCCGAGGTGGCCGGCGCCGCCCCCGACAGGTATCGGATCCAGGCGGCGTGCCGGGCCTCGACCGAATGGATCGAGATCGCCGCTGCGAGCAGTCCCCGTGACTCGATCCGGTAAGCCTGGCCCTTGTACGCGGCCACGCCGAGATCCTCGAAGGCAACTGCCGTCCGGATGAACGCATCCTCGTCCTCGGTCGTACCGCGAAAGTCGAAGAATGGGCGCTTGACCGCCGCCGCACCGAGCGCCCCGCGGAGCGCGCTCACGTGCGCCCGCTCGACAGCGCCGAGGACGCGAGCGGTCCTTCGGGCAGGTCGCGTTCTCAGCGCTCCTCGACGCTCCGCCTCCGTGTAGAACGACGACTGCAGGTACTCGAGCGCGAGTGCGAAGTTGAGGATCGCCACGTCGCCGCGCGTCGCAGCCCCGGCGGGCTCGGCGCCGAGGAGAGCCAATCCGGCACCTCCCGCGAGCGTCGCGAGGAGGAAGTCGCGGCGCGTCTCCGGGGGGACGGCCGCCGCCGTCTCGCGAAGCGCGCCGTCGCGATCGAACCGATCGAGATCTGTCACGTTCACCTACCCCCTCACGAATCCCGTTCGCTCGATCTCTGCGAGCACGGAGCGTCGCGTCCTGGGCGGGTCGGTTGCCCGGCGGGCAGGCGGTCGGTCCTGTATCGCACGGATCCAGGCGGCGTGGCGCGCATCGACGGACACGATCCGCGCAGCGGCGATCAGCGCGTCGCGGCTCAGGTTGGCCGCTTGCCCGTTGTACGCGGCGACTCCGAGATCCTCGAGACGGACGGCGGCCGCGGCGAACCGACGCGGGTCGGAGACACTCGCTCCGAACGAGAAGCGCGGTGCCCGGCGTGCGCGGGAGCCGAGGGCGCTGCGGAGCAGCTTCACGTGATCGCGCTCGTGGTCGACGACGACCTCGGCGAATTCCCGCAGCTCGCCGCGCAACCTCCCCCGATCGAGGGCGGCCGCGTAGAACGCTGCCTGGAGCTCTTCGAGCAGGAGCGCGTAGCCGAGGACCTCGGCGTCGAGCGCGGGGGACGGCCGCGAGACGGCGCTCGCGGCAGGCGGCCGGGACGCGAGAACCGTGCCGAGCGACACGGTTCCCGCACCCGCAAGCCCCAGGCGCAACAGCTCCCGTCGGGACCTGGCAGCTGGTTGCACCCTTTTCCCCCGGCGACATCGTCGTCCATTCGTTCCGGATCGCCGATCGGTTCAAACCAAGAACCATCGCGTCGGCGTCGAGGAAGCCAGGGCTCCGGTGCCGTGAGCAGGGCGATCCGCGCACGCACGACCACGTCGAGCCGCTAGGGTCGGCCGCGCCGCTGCGCGCGCCGGAGCGCCTCGAGGCGCCGGCGATCCTGCTTTGTCGGACGGGCGCCGAGGTCGGCGCCGAGCGGTCTCGCGAGCTTGCGCTCGGCCGCTCGCTGCTCGCGGCGGACGATCGACTCCTGCGTCTCCTCGTAGAGCGTCGCGGCGACCGAGGCCGGGCCGCGCTTCTCGGCAAGCGCGCGGACGACGACGGTGCGGCGGAGGTCGGCCACCGTCACCTCGACCCGGTCGTCGAGCCGAATCTCCTTCGCCGGCTTCACGCGCTCGTCGTTGACGTGGACGCGGCCGCCGAGCACTGCCTCGGTTGCTGCTCCGCGGGTCTTGAAGAAGCGAGCCGCCCACAGCCAACGGTCGACCCTCACGCCGTCCCTCAGCGTTGCGCCCGCGGGACGTACGCCCGCTCGTCCTCACCGACGTACACCTGCCGCGGGCGAGAGATCTTCTGCTCGGGATCGCCGAGCATCTCCTCCCATTGCGAGATCCAGCCGGGAAGCCGCCCGAGCGCGAAGAGCACCGTGAAGTAGTCCGTCGGGTAGCCCATCGCCTGGTAGATGAGGCCCGAGTAGAAGTCGACGTTGGGATAGAGACGCCGCGAGACGAAGTACTCGTCCTCGAGGGCGATCCGCTCGAGCTCGAGCGCGATCTCCAGCTTGGGGTTGAGGCCCGTCTGCTCGAAGACGTCGTCGGCGACCCGCTTGATGAGCTTCGCACGCGGGTCGTAGCTCTTGTAGACCCGATGGCCAAAGCCCATCAGGCGGCCCTTCCCCTCCTTGACCTGCTCGATGAACGCAGGTACCGCGTCCGTCGAGCCGATGTCGTCGAGCATCCGCAGCACCGCCTCGTTCGCCCCGCCGTGGAGGGGGCCGTAGAGCGCGGCGATCCCCGCCGAGACCGCAGAGAAAGGGTCGACGTGTGAGGAGCCGACACCTCGGACCGCGCTCGTCGAGCAGTTCTGCTCGTGGTCCGCGTGGAGGAACGAGCAGGATCTCGAGCGCGCGCTGGAGCACCGGGTTGGGCTCGTGGCGGCCGCCGATCTCGAAGGTCATGTTGACGAAGTTGCCGATGTAGTCGAGGTCGTTGCGCGGCAGCACGTACGGCAGCCCGTGCGCATGGCGGAACACGAAGGCCGCGATGGTCGGGAGCTTCGCCATCAGGCGCACCCGCTGGAGGTAGCGGCTCTCCCCGTCGCCGATCGACTTCGCGTCGGGATAGAACGTCGACAGCGCCCCGACCGCGCCGAGCAGCATCCCCATCGGATGCGCGTCGTAGCGGAACCCCTCGAGGAACTTCTGGACATTGGTGTGGACGTACGTGTGGTACCGGACGTCCTCCTCCCAGCGATGAAGCTGGTCGGGGTCGGGCAACTCGCCCTCGAGGAGCAGGAACGCCGTCTCGAGAAAGCTGGCCTCTTCCGCGAGCTGCTCGATGGGATAGCCGCGGTACCGAAGGATTCCTGCGTCGCCGTCGATGTACGTGATCGCGCTCCGGCACGACGCCGTGTTCAGGTACGCGGGGTCGTACGACATGAGCCCGCCGTCCCCGTCCTCGACACCGATCTGGCGGAGGTCCGTCGCGCGGATGGTCCCGTCCGCGACGGGGAGGGTGTACTCCCGCCCGGTGCGGTTGTCGATGATCGTCAGCGTGTCGGCCGGCACAGGGCGTCTCCTTTCCTCGCGTCGAGCCCGGATGGTCTCAGATCGCGCGAAGGTTGCGCGGGAGCATCCCCACCCGTCGCCATAGGGTTGCGAGATGCGCCGCCTGCCCGCCGAGGTGGTCCCGCGGATCCCGGAGCCGGCCCGCAAGGTCGCACGGAACGTCGTGTGGACATTCGGACGGGCGACCGCGCGCTGGCGGTCGCTGCCGGACTTCCTCGTCATCGGGGCGCAGAAGGCCGGGACGACGGCGCTCTACGCGTACCTCCGCTGGCATCCGGCGATCACCGGCCCGTCCTGGAAGGAGGTCAGCTTCTTCGACCGCCACTGGGCCCGCGGCGAGGACTGGTACCGGGGTCAGTTCCCGTTGCGACACGCCGGGAAGCTCGTCGGGGAGGCGAGCCCGAGCTACCTCTTCCACCCGCTCGCCCCCGAGCGGGCCCGGGCCGTCGTCCCGGGCGCACGGCTCGTCGTCGTGCTCCGCGACCCTGTCGCGCGCGCGTACTCCCATTACCAGCACGAGGTCGCGCTCGGCCGCGAGCCGCTCTCCTTCGACGACGCGCTCGCCGCGGAGGAGGAGCGCACGCGCGGCGAGGTCGACCGCCTTGTCTCCGATCCCCGCGCGTTCAGCCGGGCGTGGTGGGATCACACCTATGCGGCGCGAGGGCTGTACGCGGAGCAGCTGGAGCGCTGGCTCGACGTGTACCCCCGCGAGCAGCTGCTCGTCGTGACGAACGACGAGCTGGGGGAGAGGCCCGGCGAGACGTACGGCTCGATCCTCGCCTTCCTCGGGGCGGAGCCCCATGCGCTCGACGAGTATCCGCGGGTGTTCGATCGCGACTACGGGCCGATGGACGAGCAGACCCGCGCCGCGCTCGCCGAGCGCTTCGCGGAGCCGAACCGGCGCCTCGAAGCGCTTCTCGGCCGCGAGCTCGGCTGGAATCGAGTCAGGACGTCGACCACTCCGGCGTCGCAGCGAGCTCTTCGAACGGACGCAGCGCCTCGGGATTCGCGAGCGAGTCGCGACTGAGCGCACGGTCTGCCGGCTCTCCGGCGAGGATCCGCTTGACCGGGACCTCCAGCACCTTGCCCGAGAGCGTCCGCGGCACCTCGGCGATCCTCCGGATCTCGTCGGGCACGTGGCGGGGCGAGCAGTCCTCGCGGATTCGACCCCGGATGCGACCGGCGAGCTCGTCGTCGAGCTCGAGCCCGTCCCGAAGGACGACGAAGAGAGGCATGTACCCCTGCGTCCCGGGCCGGGGCAGGTCGACCACGAGGGCATCGACCACCTCGTCGAGCGTGAGGACGGCGCGATAGATCTCGGCGGTCCCCATGCGGATCCCGCCGCGGTTGATCGTCGCGTCGGAGCGTCCGGTGATGACCGCCGTGCCCCGTTCGGTGATCTCGATCCAGTCGCCGTGCCGCCAGACGCCGGGGAAGGTATCGAAGTAGCTCGCCCGGTAGCGGCTGCCGTCCTCGTCGCCCCACAGGCGGACCGGCATCGAGGGCATCGGCTCGGTGATCACGAGCTCCCCGACTTCGCCGACCACTGACCTGCCGTCCGGAGTCCACGCCTCGACCTTCGCGCCGAGGGCCCGCGCCTGGAGCTCGCCGCGGTAGACCGGCAGGGTCGGCACGCCGCCCACGAAAGCCGTGCAGAGATCGGTGCCTCCGGAGGTCGAGAAGAGCCACACGTCCGGGCCGAGGTGCTCGTACACCCAGTCGAAGCCCTCGGGAGAGAGCGGCGAGCCCGTCGAGCCGACCGCCCGGAGACGGGCGAGGTCACGGCCCGCGCGGGGCCTGGCGCCGGCCTTGCGGCAGGCGGCGATGTAGCTCGCCGAGGTCCCGAAGGTCGTGATCCCGGCCTCCTCGGCGAGGTCCCACAGCGCGCCCAGGTCCGGGTGCCCGGGATTCCCGTCGAAGAGCACGATCGAGGCCTCGGTCAATAGCCCGCCGAGGAGGAAGTTCCACATCATCCAGCCCGTCGTCGTGAACCAGAAGAGCCTGTCCCCGGGGCCGAGGTCGGCGTGCAGGTGGAGCTTCTTGAGGAGCTCGAGGAGGATCCCCCCGTGCCCGTGCACGATCGCCTTCGGCAGCCCGGTCGTCCCGGAGCTGTACAGCACCCACAGTGGATGATCGAAAGGCACCTGCTCGAAGGAGAGGGCGTCGTCGGCACCCTCGGCGACGAACGCGTCCCAGGACGTCGCCGAGCGAAGTCCCCCGAGGTCCGGCTCGGGATCGAGGTAGGGGACGACGACCGTCCGCTCGAGCGTCGGAATCGCCCGCTGCAGCTCCCGGACGACGTCGAGGCGATCGTGGTCGCGTCCCCCGTAGCGGTAGCCGTCGACCGCGAGCAGCACGCGTGGCTCGATCTGGGCGAAACGGTCGACGACGCTGCGGATCCCGAAGTCGGGCGAGCAGCTCGACCAGACGGCGCCGAGGCTGGCGCACGCGTGGAATCCGACGAGTGCCTCGACGATGTTCGGCAGGTAGGCGACGACGCGGTCGCCGGGGCCGATCCCAGAGGCTCGCAGTGCTGCCGCGAGGGCCGCGGTCGCGCGTTCGAGCTCTCGCCACGTCGTCTCCGCGAGGGGTCGCAGCTCCGAGGCATGACGCACGGCAACCGCATCCGGGTCGCGGCGGCGGAAGACGTGCTCCGCGTAGTTGAGGTGGGCTCCGGGAAACCACGCCGCGCCCGGCATGGCGCGGGACGGGAGCACGCATTCGTACGGCGCCGAAGCCTGCACCTCGAAGTACTCCCAGATCGACTCCCAGAACGCCTCGAGCTCCGTGACCGACCAGCGCCAGAGCTCGTGGTAGCCCTGCGTCTCGACGCCGCGCGTCTCACGCAGCCAGCGCGCGTACCGCGTGAGCGCCGCACGCTCGATTCGCCCTGCGTCCGGTTGCCAGAGGATCGGCGGGGCAGGCGTCATGGAGGGAGTTAACCGGGCGCGCCCCGGAAGGGGCGCGCCCGGACGAGCGCATCAGCCGGCGAGCACGACGTTCGTCGCCTGCGGGCCCTTCTGGCCCTGCTCCGGTACGAACTCGACCTTCGCGCCCTCGGGGAGGGACTTGAAGCCGTCGCCCTGGATGCCGCTGAAATGAACGAAGAGGTCCTTGCCGCCGTCGTCAGGGGTGATGAAGCCATACCCCTTCGCGTCGTCGAACCACTTCACGGTTCCGGTTGCCATCTGATGAAACACCTCCTTGCCTGGTACTCACGAACGGGCAGGAAGATGCAATGAAAGGAGCACGACCGGACCACGTCCTGATTGAACGCCCGCACGGTAGCACCGAATGGGACGCCTTGGGGGATGATTCGGGGCGGGCTCGCGCCCGCCCCGAGAATCGCTCGCCGGCGTGCTCTCCTACGCCGAGGTGGCCAGGTCGCGGCGTCGCTTGAGCGGTGTCGCGTCGTGGTCGAGGGCGTGCTGGAGGCGGGTCAGCGCCGACTTCTCGAGCTGGCGGACGCGCTCGCGCGTGAGCGCGAGCTCCCGTCCGATCTCCTCCAGCGTGAGGCTCTCCTGTCCGTCGAAGCCGAACCGGAGCTCGAGGACGCGCCGCTCACGATCGGGGAGCCCCGAGAGGGCCGAGCGGACGCGCTCGCGCTGGAACGACTCGTCTGCCTCCTCGACGGGATCCGGTGCCGTCCGGTCGGCGAAGAGGTCGCCGAGCTCGCCGTCGCCGTCGGACCCCACGGCCTGGTTGAGCGAGACCGACGCCTCGACGGCGTCGAGCGCCTCCTGGACGTGGTGGAGCTTGAGCCCCGTCGCCTTGGCGAGCTCCTCGGTCGTCGGCTGGCGGCCGAGGCTCACCTCGAGGCGCTGCCGGGCACGGCTCAGCTTCTGCTGACGCTCCTGCACGTGCACGGGCACGCGGATCGTCGCCGACTGGTTCGCGACCGAGCGCTGGCACGCCTGGCGGATCCACCACGTCGCATACGTCGAGAACTTGAACCCCTTGCGATAGTCGAACTTCTCGACGGCGCGGTTGAGGCCGATGACCCCGTCCTGGATCAGGTCGAGGAACGGCACGCCGTGGCCGCGGTAGCGCTTCGCGATCGAGACCACGAGCCGCAGGTTCGAGTTGATCATGCGCTCCTTCGCGGAGAGATCGCCGCGCTCGACGCGCTTCGCCAGCGCGATCTCGTCGGCGGCGGTGAGCAGCTGGTAGCGGCCGATCTCCGAGAGGAAGAGGCCGAGCGAGTCGGTCGTCGACGGGCCGGTGCCCGGCGTCAGGTCGAGCTCGAAGTCGTCGTCCTCGTCGGTTGCGGGCAGCTCGACGCCGCGCCCCGTCAGGAGCGCCTTGAACGCCGTGAGCGCGTCCTCGTCGAGCTCGTGCTCCAGCACGAGCGCGTCGAGCTCGTGCGCCTCGACCTTGCCGCGCTCCTCCGCCTCGGCGGCGAACGCGTCCAGTGCGGGAATTTCGATGATGCTCGTTTCCAAGGTTCCTCGTTTCGTTCTCGGACGCGCGCCGCACGTCGGCTCGCGTTTGGTGGTGTGTCCTGAGGTGAGGCGCCACTGCCCAGCGCAAGCTGTCGCGGCGCGCCTGTGCAAGTGTGAACGGACGGGAGCCCCGTGTCATTCCCGGAGGGCGACTCCAAACGAATTGTTTACGTTTGGCGTGCTAATTCGTCGCCGGATCGTCCGGCAGGAGGGCGAGCGCCGCATGCGCGCCGCCCTGGCGCCGGAGGACGTCGAACCAGAGACGCTCCGGCCTCGCCGCGAACACGTCCGAGACGAGCGCGGGAAGGACCAGCCACGAGCCCTCCGCGAGCTCGCCCTCGAGCTGCCCGGGCGCCCAGCCGGCGTAGCCGGCGAACACCCGGACGCTTCTCAGGGGGCCCAGGTCTGCCGAATCCTCCACCTCGCCGGGAAGGAATCCGACCGTCTCCAGCACGTACGAGACCTCGTCGCGCGGCGAGACGAAATCGGCCATCACCAGCACGGCGTCCGGTTGCACGGGCCCACCGAGGTGCACGACGTCGCCTGCGGCGACGAGCTCGGCCATGGGCGGCACTGCCTCGTCGACCGGCGCCGAGCTCGGCCGGTTGAGGACGACGCCGATCGCGCCGTCGTCACCGTGCTCGCCGACGAGCACGACGGTTCGTCGGAAGTTCGGGTCGAAGAGGCCCGGCCCGGCGACGAGGAGCTGTCCGCGGAGCGAGCGCACAGCGGCATTCTCGCCCGCCCGGCACATCGGCCGGGCGGGCGGGTTGCCGATGACGTGCTTACGCGCTCGCGATGACGCGCTTGACGTTCTGGATCTTGATCCGGTACGTCTTCGAGACCTGCGTCCCGGCATCGCCCAGGGCCCAGAACTTGACCTTGAACGTCCCTGCGGTCAGGGGTGTTCCAGTCAGGAACCCCGTCTCCTCGTCGAGTGAGAGGCCGGCCGGGACCGAGCCCGAGACGAGGTAGATCTTCGTCTCGGAGGCGCCCGCGACGGGCAGCCGCCAGGAGTACGCCTTGCCGACCTTTCCGACCTTCGCCTGCTTCGTCTTGTGGAAGGCGAGAAGCGCGTTCGTCGTGAACGTGACCTGCAGCGTGTCGGCCGTGCCGCGGGCGTCCTTGACGGTGATCGTCGATCTCGTCAGCCCGGCCCGCGTCGGCGTTCCGGTGAAGGTGCCGTCGGGGTTGAGCACGATCCCCGGAGGGAGCGTGTCGGCCGTGTACGCGTACGGCTCGCGGCCACCCGTTGCCTTGACGCCCCAGCTGAACGGCGTCGTCAGCTTCATGCTGACGGGGACGGGTTGCCTCGCGACGGCGGTGCCCGTCGGCGCGAGGCCGAGATCGAGCGGCGCGAGCACGAAGAGCGAGAGCTGCTTCGTGTCGTTGTTCGGCGAGCCGTTCGCCTGGACGGTGAAGGCGTACGCACCGCTGCCGGTCGGCGTGCCGGAGATGACGCCGTTCGACCCGAGCGTGAGCCCGGGCGGCAGAGCCCCGCCGGCGAGCGTCCACGAGCTGACGGTGCCGTTGGCCGCGCTCAGGGCGGGGGCCGTGTAGGCCTGGCCGAGGTTCGCGTCCGGCAGGCTCGCCGTCGCGACGAAGAGGCGGACGACCTGCGGGCTGACGTTGATCGTGAACTTGCGGTCCGAAGACGACTGGCCAACGCACGGAGACGTGTTGCTCCAGGCGACCGTGGCATAGAAGCTGTAGCTCCCTGCCGCAGTCGGCGTGCCGCGGATGTTCCCGCCTGTCGACATGGAGAGACCGGGTGGCAGAGAGCCCGAGCTCACCGTCGTGGTCGTGCAGTCGTCCCAGGGCTCCTTGAGCTTGAGATCGAGCGAATAGGCCGCGCCGGCTGTCGCAGGGGGACAGATGTAGTTGTCCCCGACTGCCGTGGAGCACGGCTCGTCGGCGAAGTCTCCCGCCTGCGCGCCCGACGCAAGGACGAGCGTCGCGAGAGACGCAGCTAGTGCGGCAGTGAGGGCAATCCGAAATCGACGCATTGAGCTCCCTTCGGCGACGACGAGCGGCCTCCTCGTTCGGGTCATCGACCCTCGGCCGAATCGTCGTGGCCTTCTCGACCACAAGACCAGCGCGGCACGCTAGCGACCAGGTTCAAAGATTCCGTAAGGGTTGCGCACCCGCAGGACGACAGGGGGGAAGCGTATCCGCAGCATAGGATCCGGGGTCGTGCCGATTCACTCGAGAGAGATCCGCCTCGCGGCGCGGCCGCGCGGCCGTCCCGAGCTCTCCGACTTCGAGGTCGTGGAGACAGAGCTCTCCGACCCCGGCGACGGCGAGCTGCTGATCCGCAACGCCTACGTCTCGGTCGATCCGTACATGCGTGGGCGGATGAACGACGTCAAGTCCTACGTGCCGCCGTTCCAGCTGGGGGAGCCTCTCGACGGCGGGGCCGTGGGCCGGGTGATCGCATCCCGCCACGAGCGCTTCGCCGAGGGCGCCTGGGTCGTGCACGGGCTGGGCTGGCGCGAGGTCTCGTCCAGCGACGGTCGAGGCGTCCGGATCGTCGACCCCTCGCCGGCACCCGTGTCCACGACGCTCGGCGTGCTCGGGATGCCCGGCCTGACCGCCCTCGTCGGGATCGACGAGATCGGAGGCGTGACGTCGGGCGAGACCGTCTTCGTCTCCGGTGCCGCCGGCGCCGTCGGGAGCGCCGCCGCGCAACTGGCGCGGCTCAGAGGAGCCCGGGTCATCGGCAGTGCAGGCTCGCCGGAGAAGGTCGCCTGGCTCGAGGAGCTCGGGATCGACGCGGCGTTCGACTATCGGGAGACGACGACGCGCGACGCACTGCGCGAGCATGCGCCGGACGGCATCGACGTGTACTTCGACAATGTCGGAGGCGAGACGCTCGAGGCCGCAATCGGGGCGATGCGCCTCCACGGGCGCATCGTCGCGTGTGGGTCGATCTCGCGGTACAACGCGACCGAGGCGCTGCCCGGCCCCCGCAATCTCTTCATGGTCGTCACGAAGCGGCTGCGGATGCAGGGCTTCATCGTCTTCGACCACAGCGATCGAATGCCGGCCTTCGTGGCCGAGGTGGCTCCGCTCGTCGCGGACGGCTCCTTCGGCTACCGCGAGACGATCGTCGACGGGATCGAGAACGCCCCGCGAGCGTTCATCGGGCTGCTCGAAGGAGAGAACGTGGGGAAGATGCTGGTCCGGGTCGGGCCGGAGCAGTGAGAGCGTTCCTCTGCAGGATGTTCGGGCATCGAGTGCCCGAAGGGAAGCGCTTCTTCCTGACGCAGCGGCGCGCGCGCTGCTCTCGCTGCGGGAAGCGCGTCCGCGTGACACAGTCGACCTGAGTCAGGCAGGCACCAGCGCCGGCACGGCCGGCTTCGCGATGCGGATCGAGAGGAACGACGCGACGAGCGAGAGCAGCGCCGCGCCGACGAACGCGGGCGCGTAGGTCCCGAGCAGTGTCTCCGCCGCCCCGGCCGCGAGCGCGGCAACGCCCGCGCCGACCTGGTGCGCGGCGAAGATCCAACCGAAGACGACGCCCACGCGCTCCCGCCCGAACGTGTCCGCGGTGAGAGCGACCGTCGGCGGCACCGTCGCGACCCAGTCCAGCCCGTAGAACACGACGAACGCGACAAGGCCTGCACCCTGCGCCTCGATGACGACCGGGAGCGCGAGCAGGGAGAGGCCGCGGAGCGCGTAGTACCAGGCGAGCAGGACCCGCGGGTCGTAGCGATCGGTGAGCCAGCCCGAGCACAGCGTCCCGACGAGGTCGAAGATCCCGATCGTGGCGAGGAGACCCGCTGCGGCGACCTCGCCAATCCCGTGATCGATCGCGGCGGGGATGAGGTGCGTCCCGATGAGCCCGTTCGTCGTCGCGCCGCAGATGAAGAAGCTCGCGCTGAGGAGCCAGAACGTGCGAGACGACGAGGCGCGCACGAGGCCGTCCCCGATCGCCGCGAGGAACGGGTTCGCAGCCGCGGGAGGCGGCGGAGGGTCGTCCACGAGCGCGCCGTAGGGGCGAAGGCCGACGTCGGCCGGGTAGTCGCGGAGCAGGAGCATCGCGGTCGGCAGCACGATCACGATGGCGACCGCAGCCACGGCGCCGATCGACCAGCGCCAGCCGTGCGCGCTCGCAGCCCAGGCGAGGGCCGGGAGGAAGACGAGCTGCCCGGTGGCGTTCGCAGCGGTGAGGATCCCCGTCGCCAGCCCGCGCCGAGCCACGAACCACCGGTTCGCGACGACGGCCGCGAGCGTGACCGAGACAGCGCCGGTCGCGAGCCCGTTGACGACGCCCCACAGGAGCGCGAACTGCCATTCCGCCGTCATCCCGAGCATCGCGAGCGAGCCGCACGCGACGACGGCGACCGAGACGACGACGCACCGCCGTAGCCCGTAGCGGTCGTACAGCGCCGCGGCGAACGGCCCACCGAACCCGTAGAGCATCAGGTTGAGGCCCGCTGCGAGCGAGATCGACGCCGTCGTCCAGCCGAACTCGTCGCGCAACGGGTCGACGAGGACCCCGACCGTCGAGCGAAAGCCCGCCATCGTGACGAGGACGACGAGCGTCGCGCCGAGGACGACCCAGCCGTAGTGGACGCGGGCTCCCGCGGGGGTCACGCCAGGGCGTCCAGCGCGGCACGGACGCTCGAGACGTACTCGCCGAGCGACTCCGGCCCGCCCTCGGCGACCTCGACCGCGCGTGAGCCGATCACCACGCCGTCCGCGAGCGCGGCCGCAGCGGCAGCGTGCTCCGGCGTCGAGATCCCGAATCCGGCGTAGAGCGGGATGCCGTCGGCGACGGCGCGGGCCCGCTCGACCAGGCCTCCGAGCGCGTCGGAGAGCTCGGCCCGTGCTCCGGTCGTGCCGGTGAGCGTGACGAGGTAGAGCCAGCCGTCCGTGGTCGACGCAGCGAGCCGGAGCCGCTCCTCGGTCGAGGTGGGCGCAACGAGGTGGATCCGGCGCAGCTCCGGCCGCTGGCCGGCGGGGACGTCCGAGACGATCAGGCTCGTGGCCCCGCGTTGCGCGGCGTCCGCCGCGAAGCGCTCCCACCCGTACGCCTCGAGGAGCGCCGCGTACGTCATCGGCACGATCGGGGTCTCGCCGACGGCCGCCCGGGTCTCGGCCAGGCAGTCGAGACAGCGCCCGGTTCGCATTCCGCGCCCGAGCGCGCGCTCCGAGGCCCGCTGGATGACAGGCCCGTCTGCGAGCGGGTCGGAGAACGGGAAGCCGAGCTCGATGAGGTCGGCGCCGGCCGCGACCGCTGCGCGCGCAAGCTCGGGCGTGTCCGGCTCGCAGACGAGGTAGATGACGAGCCGCTTGGGCGTCACCGCTCGTCTCGAAGCGCCGCCAGAGCCTCGGAGAGGTCCTTGTCGCCCCGGCCGGAGAGGCAGACCGCCACGTACTCCGCATCGAGCCGCTCGACCACCGCCAGCGCGTGCGACGACTCGAGCGCGGGAATGATGCCCTCGGTCCGCGTCAGCCTCGCGAATGCCTGGAGCGCCTCCTCGTCGGTACAGGGCAGGTAGGTCGCCCGACCGGAGTCGCGCAGCCAGGCATGCTCGGGGCCGACGCCCGGATAGTCGAGGCCAGCGGAGATCGAGTGGGCGTCGGCGATCTGACCGTCCTCGTCGGCGAGGATCGACGAGCGGGAGCCGTGGAGGACACCGGCTCGCCCCGCGCCGAGCGACGCGGCGCCCGCTGCCTCGACGCCGACGAGCTTGACGTCGCCGTCGTCGAGGAACGCGGCGAACATGCCGATCGCGTTCGAGCCGCCGCCGACGCATGCGACGACGGCGTCGGGCAGCCGCCCCTCCGCCTCGAGGAGCTGCCCTCGGGCCTCGCGGCCGATCACAGCCTGCAGGTCACGCACGAGCTCGGGGTACGGCGCCGGACCGACGCACGAGCCGATCACGTAGTGCGTCGACTCCACGTTCGTGATCCAGTCGCGGATCGCCGCGCTCGTCGCCTCCTTCAGCGTTCGCGTGCCGACCTCGACAGGCTCCACCGTTGCCCCCAGCAGCCCCATTCGCTCGACGTTGGGAGCCTGCCGGCGCATGTCCTCGGAGCCCATGTAGACGACGCACTCGAGCCCGAACCGGGCGCAGGCGGTGGCCGTCGCGACGCCGTGCTGCCCGGCTCCCGTCTCCGCGATGATGCGCTGCTTGCCGAGCCTCCGGGCGAGCACGACCTGGCCGAGGGCGTTGTTGATCTTGTGAGCACCGGTGTGGTTGAGGTCCTCGCGCTTCAGGTAGAGGCGCTTGTCGGGCGCGAAGCGGGACGCGAGGGTGAGCGGCGAGGGCCGGCCGACGTACGTGCGCCCGAGCTCGTCGAGCTCCGCGGCATACGCGGGGTCGCGCTTCGCCGCCTCCCATGCGGCGGCGAGCTCGTCGAGCGCCGGGATGAGGGTCTCCGGCACGTACCGCCCTCCATACGGGCCGTATGTCTCCTCGACGGCGGTCACGACCTTGCCGCCTCGACGTACGCGCGAACGCGGCCGTGGTCCTTCACACCCGGGGAGACCTCGAGCGACGAGGAGGCATCGACGGCCCACGGCCGCACGATCGCGATCGCAGCCGCCACGTTGTCGGGGCCAAGCCCGCCGGCGAGCACGATCCGGCCCTCGGCCCGGGCCGCGCGCTCCCAGTGTGAGGGATCCTCCTCTCCCCAGGGGAGGTCGATCAGACGCGCCACGGGCTCGCCCTTGCGGAGGACGCTCGCCTCGCGCCCGCGCACCCTGCCCGTCTCGACCGTGTGCACCTGGTCGAGGTCGGCAGCGCTGGAGCCCGCCTCGCCGACCCAGACCGCAACCGAGAGCGTGTCCTCGGGGACGGGCAGGACCGCACTCGCGGCGCGCGGGCTCTCCGGTGCGAGCACGAAGCCGAGGAGGTCGGCTCCCGCCTCCGCAGCTGCCGCGACGTCGTCCTCCCGTGTCAGCCCACACACCTTGACGAGGGGTCGCGAGACGAGCTCGCGCAGCTTCGCGGCCGGATCGGGCGCCCGCATCAGCGAGGAGCCGACGAGGATCGCGTTCGCCCCCGCGAGCTCTGCGGCCGCACCCTGGGCTCGCGAGTGGATGCCCGATTCGGCGACGACGACCCGATCCCGTGGGACACGGGAGAGCAGCTCGAGCTGGCTCTGGCGGTCGATCGCGAACGTCTCGAGGTCGCGTGCGTTGATCCCGAGGACCGGCGCGTCGAGCGCGATGCCGCGGCCGACCTCGTCGGCGTCGTGCGCTTCGACGAGAGTGTCGAGCCCGAGCCTGCCGGCCTCCGCCAGGAGCGCTTCCACCTGGTCGTCGTCGAGGTCGCGGAGGAGCAGCAGCGCTGCGTCGGCGCCGGCCTCTCGCGCGGTTCGCAAATCGCCCGCGGTGGAGAAGAACCCCTTCGCGAGCAGCGGCGCGTCCGTCGCAGCGCGCGCGGCCCGGAGGTCGTCCCACGTGCCGCCGAAGCGCTCGTCGACCAGCACCGAGATCGCGGCCGCGCCGGCGGCCGCGTACGCGGGTGCGATTCGGGCGGGGTCGGCGTCGGGCCGCAGATCGCCCGCCGACGGTGAGCGCCGCTTGATCTCGGCGATCGCCGCGAGGCCGGGTGCGCGCAGGGCGTCGGTGAACCGCCCCATCAGGCGGGAACCCCCTCGCGCGAGAATGCCACCAGGCGCTCGAGCGTGACCGTCGCCGCGCCGGAATCGACCGCGGCCGCCGCCACCTCGAAGCCCTCTCCGAGGTCTTCGGCCAGGCCGGCCGCCACGATCGCGCCGGAGGCGTTCAGGAGCACCGCATCGCGCCTGCCGCTCCGCTCGCCGGCGAGCACGCGCCGGATCGCGTCGGCGTTCGCCTTCGCGTCGCCGCCGCGAAGCTCTTCCGCCGGAACCGGATAGATCCCGAGCGCCCGGGGATCGAGCTCCCACTCGCGGATCTCGCCGTCCACGATCTCGAGCACGAGGTTCGGGCCCGACGGTGACAGCTCGTCGAGACCTCCGTCCCCGTGGACGACGAACGCGCGGCGCGCCCCCAGCCCGACCAGCGTCTCCGCATAGGTGCGGGCGAGCGGGGCGGCGTAGACGCCGAACACGCCGTCGCGTGCGCCGGCGGGGTTCGCGAGCGGGCCGAGCACGTTGAACACCGTGCGGATCCCGAGCTCCTGGCGCACGGGTGCCGCGTGGCGCATCGCCGGATGATGAGTCCGGGCGAACATGAAACCGAAGCCGTGCGCGTCGATCGAGGCGGCGATCCGCTCCGGCGCCTGCTCGAGCTCGATGCCGAGCTCCTCGAGGACGTCGGCCGACCCGCACGCCGAGCTCGCGGCACGATTGCCGTGCTTCGCCACCGCCGCGCCCGCAGCCGCCGCGACGAGTGCCGCGGCCGTCGAGATGTTGAACGTGCCGGCACCGTCGCCGCCGGTCCCGACGATGTCGACGAGCGGCGTCCGCGTCGGACGCACGGGAACGACACGCTCGCTCATCGCCTCCGCGAAGCCCGTGATCTCGTCGACCGACTCGCCCTTCGCCGCGAGCGCGAGGAGCAGGGCGCGAAGGTCCTCGGGGGTCGCCTCACCGCTCATCACGACTCCCATCACGGCGCGCGCCTCGTCACGCGTGAGATCGCGTCCGTCGTCCAGCGTCGTGAGCGCGGCCGCGATCACGCGAGGAAGTTCCTGGCCATCTCGGGGCCGGACGGCGTCAGGACGCTCTCCGGGTGGAACTGGACGCCCTCGATCGGGTGCGTGACGTGACGCACGCCCATCACCTCGCCGTCGGGCGTGCGCGAGGTGACGACGAGCCCCTCGGGGACGGTTGTCGCCGCGAGCGAGTGGTAGCGGCCGACCTCGACCTCGCCGGGGAGCCCGGAGAAGACGCCGCGGCCGTCATGGCTGACGACGCTCGACTTCCCGTGCAGAAGCGCGCGGGCCTGCCCGACCTCGCCACCGAAGGCCTCGACGATCGCCTGGTGCCCGAGGCAGACGCCCAGGGTCGGCGTCGTCGGCCCGAGCCGGCGGATGAGCTCGACGGACACGCCGGCGTCGCGCGGCCGGCCGGGGCCGGGGGAGACGACGAGCCGATCGGGAGCGAGCGCGAGCGCCGCCTCGGGAGTGATCTCGTCGTTCCGCACCGTGACGACCTCGGCCCCGAGCTCCTCGAAGAGGTGCACGAGGTTGTAGGTGAACGAGTCGTAGTTGTCGACCATCAGCACCTTCATCTACCGCGCGCTCCCCATCGCTCGTGACCGATCGTCACAAGCAAGCTCCGGCACCCGCCTCGGCCTCGGCCCTCGCGCCTCCCGATCGCCAGCGCGTCTCACCGCTTGTGACTGATCGTCACAAGCGGCCCCCTGCCGGCGCTTCGCGCTCGGCCAGCTCGATCGCGGCCTCGAGCGCCGCGAGCTTGCGAAGGCACTCGTCGTGCTCGGCCGCCGGCTCCGAGTCCGCGACGATCCCCGCGCCGGCCTGGAGGTACGCGACCCCGTCCCGAACCACCATCGTCCTGAGCGCAATGCATGCGTCCATGGTGCCGCCTGGAAGGGAGTAGAGGACGGCGCCGGCGTACGGGCCCCGTCGGAAGCCCTCGAGCTCCGAGATGAGTTGCATGGCGCGGATCTTCGGTGCCCCGCTGACCGTCCCGGCCGGGAAGCACGCGCGAAGGACGTCGAACGGCGTCACGCCCTCCTTGAGCTCGCCGACGACCTCGGAGACGAGGTGTGAGACGTGCGAGAACCGCTCGACCTCCATGCTGCGCGCCACGTGGACGGTGCCCGCGCGACAGACGCGCGAGAGGTCGTTCCGCCCGAGATCGACCAGCATCACGTGCTCGGCGCGGTCCTTCGTGGAGGAGAGGAGCCGCTCCACGTCGCCTTCCGTCGGCTCCGTCGTCCCCGCGATCGGGCAGAGGCTGGCCCGGCCGTCCTCGCAGGCGACGAGCCGCTCCGGCGACGAGCCGACGAGCGCCATCCCGTCGAGGTCGAGGAGGAAGAGGTACGGCGAGGGATTGACGCGGCGCAGCGCCCGGTAGAGGTCGAGCGGCGAGGCCGACGTCGCGCGCTCGGCCCGCTGCGACGGGACGCACTGGAACACGTCTCCCGCGACGATGTGGTCCTTCACCGAACGCACCATCTCCTCGTAGCGGGCTCTGTCGGGAAAGCGTCGCAACGGGCCCGGCTCACCGCGCGGCTCTCGCTGCCAGGGAATCCCCGCCTCGAGCCGGCCGGCGATCTCGCTCTCGTCGCCGGCGAGGACCTCGGCGGTGCCCGTTCCGTGGTCGAACCGCACGAGCGTGTCGGCGACGACGAGCCTGCTCTCCGGGAAGCCGTGCCCGTCGGCCGGCAGCGGGACGGTGGGCTCGAGCGACGCGGCGTGGTCGTAGGCGAGGTAGCCGACGACGGGCAGATCGAGCGTCTCTGCCTCGGCGAAGTCCACGAGCCGCGATCCCACGCCCATCCACGAGCTTCGACCGAGCCGTCCCCGCTCGACGGACTCGAGGAGGAAGCTGGCGCTGCCCATCGCCCGCAGCCGCAGGTACGCCCCGAGGGGAGTCAGCAGGTCTGTCGGGATGGTCGCGAGCGGCATCACGTGTGAGGTCATTCTCACGGTTTCGCTTCGCCGCTCGCGCGCGACACTCGTCAATCCGCCGATACCCTGCGCCCGTGGCCCGCGCCGTGATCGTGTCCGCCGTGCGCACGCCCTTCGGACGGGTCGGCGGCGGGCTTGCCGACATCCCCGCGACGGAGCTCGGCGCCATCGCGATCCGGGCCGGCCTCGAGCGCGGCGGCGTCGCCCCGGAGGACGTCGGCTACGTCGTGATGGGCCAGGTGCTGCAGGCGGGCGCCGGCCAGGCGCCGGCGCGGCAGGCGGCGATCGCAGCGGGAATCCCGAAGGAGGTGCCCGCCGACACGATCAACAAGGTCTGCGCCTCCTCGATCAGGGCGGTCGAGATCGCGGAGCTCATGATCCTCGCGGGGCGGCACGACGTCGTCGTGACCGGCGGGATGGAGTCCATGTCGAGAGCGCCGTACCTCCTGCCGAAGGCGCGCTTCGGGTACAAGCTCGGCAACGGCGAGGTGCTCGACCACATGGTCTTCGACGGCCTCACCTCGACCTTCGACGGCCTCCACATGGTGCAGCAGGCCTCCGCGGTCTCGCGGGAGCTCGGGATCTCGCGGGAGGACCAGGACGCCTGGGCGCTGCGCTCGCACGAGCGCGCCGCCGCGGCCCAGGACGCCGGTCGCTTCGAGGAGGAGATCGTCGCCGTCGACGGCGTCGGCGCCGACGAGAGCATCCGGAGGGACACGACACTCGAGAAGCTCGCCTCGCTGAAGCCCGTCTTCGACCCCGACGGCACGACGACCGCCGGCAACGCGCCGGGGGTCACCGACGGCGCCTCCTGCGTCGTCGTCTGCTCCGAGGAGTGGGCGGCGGAGCGCGGCATCGAGCCGCTGGCGCGGCTGGTCGGTCATGCGTACGTCGCCGACGAGTACGCCTACCTCGCGCGAACCCCTGCGAGGGCGGCGGACAGCGTGCTCACCGCCGCGGGTCGCTCCATCGACAGGTGGCGCGGGTGGAGATCAACGAGGCCTTCGCCTCGGTCGCGCGGAACTCGACGCGGATGCTCGGGGCCGACGAGGAGCGGGTCAACGTCAACGGCGGCGCCGTCGCGCTCGGGCACCCGATCGGTGCGTCGGGCGGACGGATCGTCGGAACGCTCGTCCACGACCTGCGCCGCTCGGGCGGGGGCCTGGGACTCGCGGCGATCTGCTCCGGCGGCGGACAGGGCGACGCGATCCTGCTCGAGGTGTGACAGCCGCCGGCCGAGCGGTCGCGGTCGTCGTCGTACTGATAGGGCTCGCGCTCGCTCCGGCCGCCCACGCGCTCGACTGCCCGAACATCCCCCTCGAGGAGCGCCTCCGGGCGGCGGAGGCGGCGTTCGTCGGCCGCCTGACCAGCGAGCGCCCGGCCGCCGAGCGGCCGGGGTTCGTGTACCGATTCGTCGTCGACCAACGTGTGAAAGGCCCGATCGGCCGCGAGGTCGAGGTGAGCGCGCCGACCCGCCTCGTCGACGCCGCCGACGAGCCGATCGTGCGCGACGAGGCCCTCGGGGTCATGGCCGCGGTCGAAGGAGCCCGAATCGTCACCCGTTCGTGCCTGCTCACCGATCCAGGAGCGCTTCTCTCGGTGAGCGACGAGCCGCGGGGCGACGCGATCAAGGTCGTGATCGGGCTCGTGATCCTGGCGCTCGTCCTCGCCTACTGCGTGCGTCGGCTCAGGCACCGGAGGCTCGCCGAACGCAGTAGCCTCGGCGGATGAGCTTCGCCCGGGTGCTCGTCGTCGGCGCCGGCCAGATGGGAGCCGGGATCGCGCAGGTCGTGGCCGGATCGGGTCGTGAGGTGCTCCTCCACGACGCGGTGCCCGGAGCGGCCGAGCGCGGGGTCGAGACGATGCGGCGGAGCCTCACGAAGCTTCACGAGAAGGGCGGCGCGCCTCCGGACGAGGTGCTGGGCCGCGTCACGACCGTCGACAGCCTGGCCGAGGCCGACCTTCTCGTCGAGGCGATCGTCGAGGATCCACAGGCGAAGAAGGATCTCTTTCGGGAAGCCGACGCGGCGCTGCCACCCGACGCGATTCTCGCCTCGAACACGTCGTCCATCCCGATCACCGAGCTTGCGGCTGCGACGGCGCGCCCGGAACGGGTGATCGGGATGCACTTCTTCAATCCCGTTCCGGTGCTCACGCTCGTGGAGGTGATCCGCGCGGAGCAGACCTCCGACGAGACTGCTGCCGCGATCGTCGAGCTCGCGCGTGAGCTCGGCAAGACCCCGGCGGAGGTCAACGACTTCCCGGGCTTCGTCTCGAACCGGATCCTGATGCCCTTCCTGAACGAGGCGGCGTACGCGTTGATGGAGGGCGTCGCCGACGCAGAGGCGATCGACACCGTCGCGAAGCTCGGCTTCGCCCACCCGATGGGCCCACTCGCCCTTGCCGACCTGATCGGGCTCGACACGTGCGTGGCGATCATGGAGGTGCTCCAAGACGGGCTCGGCGACCCCAAGTACGCGCCGTGCCCGCTGCTGCGCAGGTACGTCGCGGCCGGACGGCTCGGGCGCAAGTCGGGTCGCGGCTTCTACGACTACGGCTGAGCGGCGATGGACCCACTGGTCGGTGCCGCGCTCGCGGCCTACGAGGACTCCGATGCGGAGTTCGTGGAGCGCGCCTTCCGCGAGCTCCTGCGACGGCCACCAGAGCCGGAAGCGCGCGAGCGCTCGCTCGCCAAGCTCGCGAGCGGGACGCTGTCGCGCGCGACGCTGGTCCACGAGCTCGTCACCTCGGAGGAGATGACCCGCGTGCGCACGCTTGACGACGCCGTCGAGCTCGGCCTCGGCGCCCGCGGCCGCGGCGAACGGCTGACCTGGCTCCAGGCGCCGCCCGCGACGGACGAGCGTGCGATCGAGGTGCCGTGGGTCCTGTCCCGGCTGCCCGACCGGGGACGCGTCCTCGAGGTCGGGTACGCGTACGCCGAGGCGGCGTACCTCGCGGCACTCCTCCGCGCGGGAGTCGAGCTCGTCGGCGTCGACCTCGCGGAGCGGGAGGTGGACGGGATGGAGCGGCTCGTCGCGGACGTCCGCTCGCTGCCCCTGCCGGACGGCAGCCTCGATCTGGCGCTGCTCGTCTCGACGCTGGAGCACGTCGGGGCGGACAACTCTGGCTACGGGCTCCCCGTCGAGGACGACCCTGCCTCGCGTGTGGAGGCGCTTCGGGAGCTCGGGCGCGTGGTCGGTCGCGATGGCCGTCTCCTCGTCACCGTCCCGCTCGGGGAGCCCGCGGATCGCGGCTGGCTCCGGCTCGACGACATCGCGGGCTGGAACGACCTGTATGCGACGGCGGGCCTCTTCGTCGAGGAGCAGGAGGCGTACCAGCTCGGGCCGGAGGGCTGGCGCGCCGCGCCGGCCTTCCGGGCAGAGGGCGTGGGGTACGGAGACCGAGGGCCGGCCGCGTCGGCGGTGCTCTGCTCGGAGCTCTCGCCCGGCCGTCTCCGGCGTCTCGTGAGCCCTGACGGGCTCGCCCGGACGGTCAAGCGGCGCGTTCGCCCTCTGCGGCACCGAGGCTGAGAGCGGGCGAGAACGAGCGGCCGGCTCGGGGCCGGACACCGACTGCGAGGCGCCTACACTTCGCGAGTGGACTTCGCCCTCACGGAGGAGCAGCGGGAGATCCAGGCGCTCGCGCGGGACGTCGCGGAGACGGAGATCGCCCCGCATGCCGCCGCCTGGGACCGGGAGCACCGGTTCCCGCGAGAGCTCTTCGCGAAGCTCGGCGAGCTGGGGCTGATGGGCGTCTGTGTGCCCGAGGAGCTCGGTGGAGCGGGAGCGGACTTCGTCTCCTACATGCTCGTCCTCGAGGAGCTCTCGAGGGCAGACGCGGGCGTCGGTGTGACGGTCGCCGTCCACACGAGCGCTGCGACGCTGCCGATCGTCGGCTTCGGCACCGACGAGCAGAAGGCGCGATTCGTCCCGCCGCTCGCGCGCGGGGAGTCGATCGGCGCCTTTGCGCTGACCGAGCCGGGTGCGGGCTCCGACGCCGGATCGCTGCGAACGACCGCCGTCCCCGACGGCGACGGCTGGCGGATCAGCGGGAGCAAGCAGTGGTGCACGAACGGAAGCCACGCGTCGACGTTCGTGCTCTTCGCGCGCACCGACGCCGGGACGGACGGAGCGCGCGGGGTGTCGGCGTTCGTGCTCGACGCGGCGCACGTCGAGGTGACGCGCGAGGAGGAGAAGCTCGGGCTCCATTCCTCCTCGACGGCCGACCTGCGCCTCGACGGCGTCAGGGTCGAGGCCGACCGCCTGCTCCACGAGGAGCGGAAGGGCTTCGCCGTCGCGATGGCCACCCTCGACGGCGGACGCATCGGGATCGCAGCCCAGGCGATCGGGATCGCCCAGGCGGCGCTCGACACCGCGCGGTCCTATGCCCTCGAGCGAGAGCAGTTCGGCCGCCGGATCGCCGACTTCCAGGCGATCCAGTTCACGCTCGCGGACATGGCGACCGAGATCGCCGCCGCGCGAGGGCTCATGCTCCGTGCGGCGTGGCTCAAGCAGACCGGGCAGCCGCACGGGGCAGCCGGGGCGATGGCCAAGCTCTTCGCCTCGGGTGTCGCCGTTCGGGCGAGCCAGAACTCGATCCAGGTGCTCGGCGGCTACGGCTACACCCGCGAGTTCCCCGCCGAGCGCTACTACCGCGATGCGAAGATCACCGAGATCTACGAGGGTACGAGCGAGATCCAGCGGATCGTCATTGCCCGTGACCTCCTGAGGACGCACGAGCGGGCGCTGGGACAGGTGCGAGAAGAGCAGGTGCCCGGCTGAAGCCGGGCGGCGGGCGCCGCTAGTCTCGCCGGATGCCTCGCAAGAAGGACGAGCCCGTCCGGCTGACGCGGATCTATACGCGCGGCGGCGACGCAGGGGAGACGTCTCTCGGCGACGGTTCGCGCGTCTCGAAGCTCGACGGCAGGATCGGCGCCTACGGGGCGGTGGACGAGCTCAACGCTGCGCTCGGCGTGGTGCTCGCGGGTGACGTCCCGCCGCCCGTCCGGCCCGTCCTCGAGCGCGTCCAGAACGAGCTCTTCGATCTGGGCGCGGACCTTTCCGTGCCCGCCGACGTGGAGGGGCGGCTGCGCGTGGAGCAGTCGATGGTCGATCGTCTCGAAGCGGACTGCGACGAGCTCAACGCCGGGCTTCCCGAGCTCCGCAGCTTCGTTCTGAACGGCGGCACGCCGGCGGCCGCCGGTCTCCACGTCGCACGCACGATCTGCCGGCGGGCGGAGCGAGAGACGCTCGCGGCAGCGGGGGAGCACGAGATGAGCCCACTTCCCGGCGTCTACCTGAACCGGCTCTCCGATCTCCTGTTCATCCTCTCCCGCGTCGCGAACGCGAGCGCGGGGCGCGACGAGCCGCTCTGGAAGCCGGGCGCGACCCGCGCGTAGCTCAGGCGGTCGTGACGACCGGCCAGGTGCTCGAGAGCCACTCGGCGAGCTTCGCCGGCGGCAGCGGATGCCCGAGGTAGAACCCCTGGGCGAAGTCGCAGCCGAGCTCGGCGGCAGCCTCCCAGGCCATCCGGCTCTCGACGCCTTCCGCGACCGTCTCGAGGCCGAGCCGGTGGGCGAGCTCGACGAGGGACCGGACGATCGCGTCGGAGCTGCCGCCGCGGCCCGCTTCGTGGAGGAACATCGCGTCGATCTTCACCTCATCGAGCGGCAGCATCCGGATCGCGGCGACCGAGGCGGCGCGTCCCAGGTCGTCGAGCGAGAGGCGGACGCCGAGCCAGCGGAGCCGCTTCACGACCTTGGCGTCGATCTCGGCGCCGGCGCCGGCGCCCGACGGCACGACCTCGAGGGTGAGCCGTTTGGGGTCGACGCCGCTTTCCTCGAGCAGGCCGCGCAGGCCGGACACGAGCTCCAGGTCGTCGATCAGCCGGTAGGGGACGTTGACGGCGACGTCGAGGGTGTGGCCCGCCTTCTCCCATTCGCGGACGCGACGGAGCGCGTCGGCCGCGACGGCGATCGTGAGCGCGCGCACGACGGGCGTACGCTCGATGTAGGGAATGAACTCGGACGGGGTGACCAGCCGGTCGGGGTGGGCGAGGCGCACGAGCGCCTCCGCCGAACGCACGGCTCCCGAGCGAAGGTCGACGATCGGCTGGTAGTGGACGACGAGCTGACCACGCTCGAGCGCGCTCTCGAGGTCTCGGAGGACACCCCGATCGGTGCGACCGGCGAAATCCGGCTCGTCGCCCGTGTCGCGCTTCGTCGCGTACATCTGGCCATCCGCACGCGCGAGGAGATCGTCGGGAGCCAGGCCGTCCTGCGGGAAGAGCGCCCAGCCGATCGACGCATCGAGCTCGACCGTGCCTCCCTCGACGCGGTACGGCCGCCTGAGCGCCTGCCGTAGCCGCCCCACGAGCGCCGCCGCCTCCGCGTCCTCGCTCGTTCCGAGCGAGAGGACGACGAACTCGTCTCCACCCACCCGCGCGACCGTGTCGGAGTCCCGGACGACCGACTCGAGCCGTCGCGCGATCGCTCGCAGCACCTGGTTTCCCGCCTCGTGGCCCCTGATGTCGTTCACGCCCTTGAACCCGTCCAGATCGACGACGAGAAGCGCGAACGACTCCCCCATGCGCCGCGAGCGCGCGAGCGCCTGGGTGATCCGATCCTCGAGCAACGCCCGGTTCGGAAGCCCGGTGAGCGGGTCCCGGAGCGCAAGGCGCTGAGCCACGAGCAGCCGGCCGACAAGTAGGGACGTCGTGGCGCCCGCGAGCGCGGCGAGGGCCATCGACATCACGAAGGCCTGGCCGGAGTGGTCGCTCCTGCTCAGGTCGAGCGCGGCGATTCCGCCGACGCCGATCACGAGGACTGCCGCGCCGGGCCAGAAGACCCAGCGACGCCCAGCCTTACGGTTGAGAGTGGTGTGCACGTTCTGTTGTTCGCGCCCCGACGCCAGGAGCGGGCGCGTACTCCGCAGTTCTCGGATCCTCTCCGGCGGGAGCGAATGGGTCGCCACCCCTTCGGGGGAGCGTCCGTCCCTCGATCGGGGGAGAGGATCGACGAGCGGGACGGTGAATCCCGGCGCGTGCCGCTTCGCGCCGCCGCTGTCGCAACCTGGATCGGTCTCGCGCTCGTCTGCGTCGTCGTCTTCGGGATCTCGCTCGAGGCGCTCGTCGCTGCCGGCGGCTGCGCCGTGCTCGTCGCGGTGACGGTGACGGATCTCGAGCGGCGCATCATCCCCAATCGAATCGTCCTCCCCGCGCTCGCCGTCGCGCTCGTCGTGCAGACGGCTCGCGACCCGAGCGTCGAGTGGGTCGTCGCCGCGGCCGGCGCGGGGGCGTTCTTCCTCGTGATGGCGCTCGTCTATCCCGCGGGGCTCGGGATGGGCGACGTCAAGCTCGCGGCCTTCCTCGGAGCGTGGCTCGGTCGCGACGTCGTGATCGCGCTCTTCGTCGGCTCGCTCCTCGGCGCGCTGGCCGCCGTCCTCGTCCTCGTGCGCCGCGGCGCCTCGGGGCGGAAGGCGACGCTTCCGTACGGGCCGTTCCTCGCGCTCGGCGGCGTCGTGGCGGTCTTCTTCGGCGAGGCGCTACTCGACGCCTGGCTCGGGTAGAACGCGCTCGAGCACCGCGCAGCGCCGGTCGTCGCGGGGGAACGGCGAGCCGGTCAGGCGAGCGCAGCGAAACCGGCCGTCCTCGACATCGAGCTCCACTCCGGGCTCGGGGGCTGCGCCGATGCGCTCGAGCAACCGGTAGCCGTCCTCCGAGAAGAGCACGACGTGCGCGTCGTCGCGGATCGCCGGGCGCTCCGCCGCGAGGGCCGCACCGACTGCGTCGAGCCGCCGGGCCAGGTCGGCGAGCTCCTGGGCGCGGGCCACCAGCTCCGTCTCTCGCGCGTCGAGAGCCTCCTCGCGGCGTCCGACCGCGGCGCCGCGCAACTCGACGGCGCCGAGCTCGCGGCGCCTGTCCTCCACCCGCTCTCTGCCTCCGCGATCGCGTTTTCGCGACGAGCGAGCTCCCGCGCGCGCGCATCGAGCTCCGCCTGGCGGAGATCGAGCTCGGCCGAGCCCTCGCGGAGGATCTGCTCGACCCGCGTGTGAAGCTCCCGCGCGCGCGCCTCGCGGAGCTTCACGACGCTCGCGGCGGTCTGCAGCTCGGCCGACCGTGCCTCGAGCTCGCGTCCGTGCACGGCGATGCGGTCTGCGACCGCGTCGCCCGCGTCCGTGGCGACGAAGAGCGAGCGCAGCCTGCCTCGGACGCCGATCTCCCGCTCGAGGGGCCGGCCGTCCCAACGTCTGTCTGTGCGCGCGTGCTCCTGCATCCGGCGGCGGTACGTCGATGGCGCCGGCGACACACCCTCAGCCGTCGAAATTCGGAATGAGCCGCCGACGCGCGTCCGAGTTCGACGTGCGGGCGGCCGATCCTTCCTCCCCGCAGAGGGGGACAAACCTGACCGAATGGGGGAGGGCGCGTCTGCCGTTCTCGCGTACCAAGAGAGCATGGATGCTTCAGGTGCACGCCTGCTCGCCGCCCGCATCGCTGCGGGAGTGCGGATCGGGGGTTGGATCGAGCTCACCGCCGACTCGGACGAGCAGCTGCGGGCCGGCGATCGCGGCATCGTCCGCGACATCGAGGCAGGCGGCTCGGTCGTGGTCGAGTGGGAGCGCGGCTTCAACAGCGCCATCGACCCCCGCAGCACGCCGTATCGCGCCGTCGCGGCCTAGTCACGCTCCGCGAAGGCCTGGTCACTCGGCGCGAGAGCGGCCGGGCTTCAGCGGCGTCCGACGTCGAGCGTGATCACCCACGTGGGCAAGCCGCCGAAGACGCCACCTGCTGCAGGATGGTGCACGATCGCGATCCCCGCCTCACGGAAGCTGCGGCGCAGCAGGTTGGCCCGGTGGGGAGGCGACGCCATCCAGGCGGCGACGACCGCCTTGGCGCTCGGGGCGACACCGCCGAACATCGCGAGGTTCTCGCCCGCGGTCCAGGCATTCGACCGCGAGGAGTAGAACCGGGTGAGGCGCTTCGAGAACGGCGTCCCGTCCTGCGAGGTGTGCGAGAAGTAGCCGTTCGAAGCCATCGAGCGGGAGTGGGACATCGCGGCCCGCGAGAGCGGCGCCGACATGCTCAGGGCGCCCAGGCCCTTCTCGGCGCGGACCGCGTTCACCTCGCGGAGGACGAGCGTCTCGAGCGACGTGACCCGTTCGAGGGACGTCCCGCCGGCGGGTGCGGCAACGCCGGTCGCGCAGAGCGCGACGAGGCTGGCGAGGACGAAGATCAACGGGCCCCGGGGCATCAGGCACCTTATCGTGGGGAACGGCGCGATGCGGCTACACCCACACGGGGGACTGGCTGCCTCGAACGAGGGACTGACGCCTCTTCGGCGCCGGGGAGGGGCTACCCGTCCTTGCCGTCGTGCTTGCCGTCGTGCTTCGCGTGCCCCGCGCCGACGTTCGTGCCGTGATTGCCCTGGTCGCCGGGGTCGGCCTGGGGAGCCGGACCCGGGCGGCGACTGGCCGGGCTGGACGGAGGCCGCCGGGGTCGGCGTCGCGGGCGTCTCCGACGGCGGGCCGGCCGTCGGCGGGGCGGATCCCGGCTGCGCCGAGACGGCCGGTGACTCGGTGGCCCCGGTTGCGTTCCCGTTCCCGTTGCCGTTCGCGCCCGCGCCTGGCACAGGCGTCGGGTTCGCCGGCACCGCGGCATGCTTCTCGTTGTCGGGTGACTTCGCGGGAGACCCGTCCGTGTCGGATGGGATCGGAGCGGCACGCTCAGCGCGTGTTGTCGCTCCCTGCTCCTTCGCGATGGAGCTCTTGCCGTGGGAGGGTGTGGCAACGGCCGGCGTCTCCTGTGGCGGCGGGTAGGCGGCGCGATACGTCGCGACAGGAGATGCGCTGCTCGCACGCTGCACCACGCCGGCCGACCTAGTCGCCTTCGCGCGGACGGGCGGCTTTGCCGCTGAGATCGAGGCTCCCTTGACGGCCTGCGCGCGCGTCGTCGCCGGCTTGGCCGGCTCGTCGCGAGCTGCCTTGACGCCCTGGTACCCGACCCCGGTCGCCACGCTCGCTGCGACGACGACCGCGGCGACCTTCGCCGCTGCGCCCCCGAGGATGCTTCCTCCGGCGATCGCGCCGCCGGCACCCGCGGTCGAGCCTGCCGCGACCGCTGCGCCGCTGCCGGCACCGGTCGCGCCGATGCCCGTAGCGCCGACACCTGTCGCTCCGAGACCGATGGTCGGCACGGTCGCCGCGCTCGCGGTGGGAGCGGTCTTGAAGAGCGCGAGCCCGACGGGCAGCGGAAGGATCGCGAGGCCCTTGAATGCCTTCCGCTGGCGCTTCGAGGTCGCCGCGAGCCGGGTGCAGTCCTCGCATTCGGAGAGGTGCTCGTCGAGCCGCTTCCGCTCCTTGCGCGACAGCCGGCCGTCGATGCCCTTGGAGATCGAGAGCTCCGCGTTCTGGCAGGTGACGAGGTTCTCCAGCTCGTCCGCGAGCGAGCGGCGAGCGCGGAAGAGGAGCGTCTCGAGCGCAGCCGTGGTGATGCCGAGCAGCTCGCCGATCTCGGCGTACGAGCGTCCCTCGAGCTCGCGCATGACGATCGCCTCCCGCTGTGACGGTGGGATGCGCTGCAGCGCGCGCACGAGCTCGTCGAGCTCGACGTCGTCCTGCTCGCCGTGGCCGTCCGGGACGTCGTGGACGAGCTCGACGACCGTAGGCCGAGACGCCGCCTGCCGCCATCGCTGCCGCACGAGATTGTGCGAGATCGCAAGCAGCCAGTGCGATCCGTTCCGGGGCACCTCGCCGCGCTCCAGTGCGCGCAGCGCGTTCACGAAGGTCGTCTGCGTCACGTCCTCGGCGTCGGCGTGGTTGCCGAGCACCGCATACGTGTAGCGATAGACGTCCCCGACGTGACGACGGTAGAGGTCGTCGAGCGCGGCCATCGCGCGGGTACTGGATTCGGTCGCCGCCACCTGGTCGAACCATTGCTGAAACTCAGACTCCGCGCATGCCCCTTACAGACTCTTTACAGGCGAGCGCGCAAGTTTCGCCCTCCGCCGACGTCTTCCCCGTGATGGGCACGACGAAGGCACGGCGCATGGCACGAGCGACCTTGCTCGTGTCCGTGCTCGCGCTCTTCGCGTTGCCGGCGGCGCATGCGGCGCAGCCGACGGCCCCGAAGAACGCCGCGCAGTGGTGCAAGGCGTGGAAGGCCGGCAATCAGCACAGCAAGCTTGTCGAGCTGTACCCCGGCAGCACGGGCTTCGCGGCGACGTTCGTGACGAAGACCGGGAACGGCCTCGACAAGAAGAATCTCTTCGGCCGATGCGTCTCCCTGACTGCGAAGAAGCTTGTGGCGGCCAAGCGGGCGGCAGTCACGGGGGGCCCGGCCGAGGCGACTCTCAAGACCCGGTGCGCGGCAGCGCTCGCGGGGGTGAGCCCCGCGTACCGGAATCTCGGTCGTTGCATCGCCGACGGGGGACGGCTACTCGCGCCGTAGGGGTCCCACGACCGACGTTCGCTCGCCCCACAGTGGGGGGTGGGGAGAGCGAACCGGGGGAGGGCGAAAGCCCTCCCCCTTCTTTCGCGAAGCAGGATTCCGTCTCGCGGAATCCTGCCCGCTGATCCCCGCCTGCGGCGGGGCACATCCCTGAAGGCGTCGCCTTCGGCGCCGCAACTACCGGCCGCGCGCCGAGCTCGCGACCTGCTTCGAGCCCGGAAGGGCTACCGGACCCAGGGCCGCTCGTCGGGTACGACGCGCGGCAGGGCGAACGTGAGCATCGTCGGCCCCCCGGGGGCGCTGTCGATCTCGAACGAGCCGCCGAGCATGCGGACGCGCTCGCCGATCCCGACGATCCCGAGGCGCCCCCGCTGCGCGGCACGCGCCAGCGCCCGTCCCACCTCGAACCCGTGGCCGTCGTCGACGACCCTGCACCTCGATCGAGGAGCGGCGCATCCGGATGCGGATCTCGACGGTCGACGCGCCGGAGTGCTCGCGAACGTTCGAGAGCGACTCCTGGACGGCGCGATACACGGCGATCCGCTGGGCCGAGGTGAGGGACTCGGGATCGCCGCGGATCTCGAGGCGCGCGTCGATCCCGGTGCGCTCCGCGAACGTGTCGACCTCGCGGTGGAGGGTCTCCCCGAGCGGCCGCGACACGATGCTCCGCGACTCGAGCGACCGCGAGAGCTCGCGGAGCTGGCGGTCGAGCTCGACGGCGCGAGCCAGCAGGTCGTCGAACCGCCCGGCGGCGCGCTCGCGATGGCTGTCGAGGATGAACGGATAGACCTGCTCCCGAAGGTGAGCGATGTCGGCGCCGAGCGCGAGGACGTCCTGGATCGGGCCGTCGTGGAGGTCGAACCCGATGCGCATCAGCCGCTGCTCGCCTGCCGTCACGAGCGTCTGCTCGCGCTCGGTGGAGCGCTCCAGGAGAAGCTCCCGCTCGAAGATCGGGGCGAGCGCGGAGGCGGCGAGGCCGAGGAACGCGTCCGCCCGCGAGACGGGCTCGGACACGCGCGCGACGACGACGGCGCAGGGCGTCGAGAACCGGAGGACGAGCGCGGAGCGGAGCGTCCGGCTGCCGAGCAGCGTGAGCCCGCCGCGCCGGAGTGCGGCCCGCGCGGTGGCACGCGCCCGGCGGCTCTCGGCGCCCTCACCGATCGAGAGGAGCGGCTCCACGTTGCCCGCCTCGACCTTCCAGAGCGATGCCTCGCTCGCGACGCCGAGCTGTACGAGGAGCCGGACCTGCAGCTCGCACGCGACGAGTGGAGGCAGCTCGACCAGCAGAGGGCTCGAGCACGCGGTGCGGTAGAGATCGAACATCGCGGCCTCGCGCGGCTCGCCGCGCGCCTCCGCGAGCGTGTCGACCGCGATGCGCGCGTCCGTCGCGTCGAGCTCTCCCTCGGCGGCGAGCGCGACGACGACGTGCGAGACGTAGACCACCGGTCGCGAGCCGGTCCGCGGCGTCGGTCGCGCCCGCGCCGGCGAACGCCGCCATCGCGGTTCGGTGCGCGCCCTTCAGAAAGCGGTGAACGCGTTGCTCGGCGTCCGCCAGGAGGGCTCGATGTGCGGTCTCGAGCCGCGCGGCGCCCCCGACCGTCGTCGGCACGACGAGCTGCGGACGGCCGTCCGCCCGCTCGACGCCGTCGCCCGTGCGTGCGAGGGAAGCCATCAGCGTCGCATGGCCTGCCGAGCCGTCATCGCTTCGCTCGATTCACGCCGTCGCTACCGATCCCTTCTGCCGCGCGGCGGATGCTACACGGCCTTCTGGGCCAGGGCCTCCTCGACGGCGGCGACGAGGTCGTCCGTCTCGTCCCACTTCTCGTAGATCCGCATCCCGACCTCACCGCGCTCGCCGGTCTGCTCACCGACCAGGACGACGGTGGCCTCCGGCCGACGCGCGCGCGTGACGTTCGCGAGTCGGAGACCCTCTCCGACGCTGGCGTCGGCCGTGTCGATGACGACGACGTCCGCGGCCTCGCCGCCGGCCGCGTCCGCCGCGCCGGAGGGCGGCACGCTCGCGACCACGTCGATCCCCTTGCCGTCGAGCAGGAATCGGACGAGCTTCAGGTAGCGCTGGTCGCGGCTCGCGAGGACGACGGCGCCGTGCTTCTCTCCCGCGAGGTCCGTCGTGACCGCCGCGGGAACCTCGTCCGAGGGGGCGCGGGCCGCCCACGCGACCCGGTCGCCGATCGAGAGCCCGCGCCGGTCGCATTCGCCGGCGCGGAGCTCGACGATCTCCCGGGCCCCGCGGCACGAGGCGGTCTTGAACGCCGTCAGCCGCGGGACGATCTTGATCACGACCTGATCGGCGTCGAGGAAGATGACGTCGATCGGGAAGCGCATGAACGCCGTGTGGATCGACCACGCGGGGCGGAGCAGGACGCCATGGCCCGAAGGGAGGTCCTTCCGCCCGAGGAGACCACGCAGGCGTCGCATCGTCGAGTCCGCGACGATCACCGACTCCGCGACGACCCGTCCGTCCTCGCGGCGCAGCGTCAGGTTCGGGACAGGGCGCATCGACGCGTCCTAGCCGAGCACGTCCAGGATCCGGATCATGACGGGCACCAGGATGACGATGAAGAGCGCCGGCATGATCAGGAAGAGGATCGGGAAGAGGATCTTGACCGGCGCCTTCTGCGCCCGCTCCTCGGCGTACGCGCGCTGACGCTTTCGCATCTCGACGGCGAGGTTGCGCATGATCTGACCGGTCGAGACGCCCATCGTCTCGCCCTGCGCGATCGACCGGGCGAACATCCGGACGCCCGGCGTGTCGATGCGTGCCGAGGAAGTTCTCGAGCGCCTCGACCAGCGTGAGGCCCATGTTCTGCTCCTGCAGCGTGAGGCGCACCTCCGACGAGAGCGGCTCCCTGATCTTCGTCGCCGCGAGTCGGAGCGACTGCGGGAAGCTGAGACCGGCTTCGAGCGTGACGACGAGGAGGTCGATCAGGTCGGGAAGCGCGCGCTCGACCTGCTCACGCCGCGACTTGGCGCGGGAGTCCGACGATGAACATCGGGAGCGTCCAGCCGAGCGCGACGGCACCGATCAGTCGCCACGATCATGAACCAGCGCGGGCGCCCCCATCAGCGCGCCGAGCCAGAGCCAGATGAACGCCTGCCGCGATGGCGGAGAGGAACTGCGTGCCGAGCAGGCGCTCCGGCGTCGTCGTGTACATGCCGGCGGCGATGAGCCGCGACCGGTAGTCCGGCCCCTTGAACCGCGTGAAGTGCCGCCCCATCCAGCGGCCCGTCGCGGTCGTGAAGTCGTCGAGCGCCGCGCGGAGGCTCCGTCTCGGCTCCGACTGAGCGGTGGTCGGAAGCGAGCCGGCGAAGCCGTAGGCGGTGATCTGCTCGATGGTCTCGGTCGACGGGCCGCCCGGGCTGCGTCAGCGCCCGGACGACCATCGTCACGGCGACTGCGAGGAGGAAGAGACCGAGGATGAGAACGAAGTGGATCATGATCAGAGCTCGATCGAGACGATGCGTCGGATGACGTAGAAGCCCAGGAACACCATGAAGATCGCCGCCGACTCCGGAGATCTGCCCGAAGGTCTCCTGGAACAGCGGATCGAGGTGGCTCGGGTTGAAGAGCATCAGGAACAGGAAGATCCCGACCGGCACCATCGCGACGACCACCGACGAGAACTTGCCCTGGGCGGTCAGCACCTTGACGAGGCGTCGGACGTCCATACGCGCGCGGATGTTCGTCGTCACCTGATCGAGCACCTCCGCCGTGTTGCCGCCGGCCTCGCGCTGCACGAGCGCGAGGATCGCGACCTGGTCGATGTCGGTGTTCTGCATGCGCTTCGCCGTCACCTCGAGCGCCTCGTCGAGCGGGATGCCGAGCTGCTCGTCGGTGACGACCCTGGTGAACTCGCGCTTCGAGGGCTCCGGGGCCTCGTCCGCGACGACGCCCATCGCGCCCGCGAGGCTGTGGCCGGCGCGGAGCGCGGAGGCGAGGACGTCGAGGTTCTCGGGCAGCTGCTCGGCGAACTCGTTCCTCACGTTCCGTGCCTTCCCGCGCACGACGAGGTTGAGGACGATCGGCGGCACGATCGCGAGAACGACCCAGAACGGGCCGATGAGCGTGGCGCCGATCACGCGCCAGCACCAGGCCGGCGAGGACGGAGAGCCAGATCATCTTCGTCGGGTCACGGTCGATCTGCCCGACGTCGACGTCCTCGGCGAAGCCGTCGAGCCAGCGGAAGCTTCGGCGCTGCTGGCCCTGCTGGCCCACCGAGGCGAGGAGCTGGTCGACCTCCTTGCGCCGCGTCGCCGCCCGCTCCTCCTCGGGAAGCGTGACGAACTCGCCGAGCCGCGCGACGAGAGCCTTGTTCGAGCGGAGGCTCCAGAAGCGAGCGGACCGCGAAGAAGACGAGTGCCGAGGATCAGCAGGACGACGAGCGGGATGAGGACCCACGACTGCAGGAACTGTGTCGCGGAACGCCGGCTGGTAGGGCGCCAGCGGTCCCGGCCGCGGGGCTCTCGTACGAGAACGACACCGGCTCGAGGCCCTGCACGGCGATCTCGACGTCGACGTTCTGGTCGGGCCGCGCGGCGGAGCTGTAGCGCAGGAGGTACTCGTTTCCGAGCTTGAAGCCGAGCTCGTCGTAGATCGTCGGTCAGCGCGGACGGGGAGCCGGCGGACGCGTAGCTTCCGCCCGTCTCCTCGGCGATTCGCTCGAGGTCGTCCGCCACGAAGTCGGGCGACTCGATGCCGACGGTGAACACGCGGATGTTCTGAGCCTGGAGCTGCGAGAGCGCCGAGTCGGCCGTCGTGACGCTGCCGACGTCGTCGCCGTCCGAGAGCAGCACGATGCGCGCGGCACCGAGCGCCGAGCCGCGCACCTGGGCGACCGCCGCCGCGAGCGCGTCGTAGATCCGCGTTCCCTCGCTCAGCTTCGGCGCCTTCGCCAGGACCGCGGCGACCTGCGCGCGGTCGGTCGTGAGCGGGAGCGCGACCTTCGGCTCCGAGCTGAAGAAGACGACCGAGAGCGGCTGGCCCGGGTTCCGCGCCGCGAAGGCGCGCGCGGCCGCCATGGCCGCGTCGATCGAGCCCTTCATGCTGTTCGACGCGTCGATCAGGAGCACGGTGCCGATGCCCTCGCCGGACGCCGACGAGAGGACGCTGAGGTTCTTGACGGGCGTGCCGTTCTCCGTGACCGTCACGTCCTCGGTCGTCAGAGCGGGCCTCCCGGGGCGTCGTGAAGCGTCAGGACGTACGACCGGTCGGGGAAGAGCGCGTTCCCTCCCTCGACGACCTCGACACCCGGCTCGGACGCCTCGTCGGCGGCGAGGACAGGCGTCGCGCCGACCCAGGCCAGCGACCGCGACGAGCGCGGGGAGGATCCAGCGAGCGCGGCTCATCGACGGAGGTCCGCGACGTTCGTCGCCACGGGCCGGTGCGTGAAGAGGCCGGTGGGAAGCTCGACGCCGCGCTTCTCGAACTTGTTGAGGAAGACGGGCCGAAGGCCGGTGGCGTGCAGGCGCCCGTTGATCGTGCCGTCAGGGGCGAAGGAGTCGATCTTGAACTCGAAGATGTCCTGGAGCGTGATGACGTCGGACTCCATGCGCTGGACCTCGGTGATCGCCGTGCAGCGCCGGGAGCCGTCCTCCATCCGCTCGATGTGCACGATCAGGTCGAGCGCCGAGGAGACCTGCTGCCGGATGGCGCGCACGGGCAGGTCGTAGCCGGCCATCAGCACCATGGTCTCGAGGCGGGCGAGCGCGTCGCGCGGGGCGTTCGCGTGAACGGTCGAGAGCGAGCCGTCGTGGCCCGTGTTCATCGCCTGGAGCATGTCGAGCGCCTCCGGGCCACGGCACTCCCCGACGATGATCCGGTCGGGGCGCATGCGCAGCGAGTTCCGCACGAGGTCGCGGATCGGGATGGCGCCCTCTCCCTCGATGTTCGGGGGACGGGCCTCGAGCCGGAGCACGTGCCGCTGGTGGAGCTGGAGCTCCGCCGCGTCCTCGATCGTGACGATGCGCTCGTGGTCGGGGATTCCCGACGAGAGCGCGTTCAGCAGCGTCGTCTTGCCGGAGCCGGTGCCTCCGGAGATGAGGACGTTGAGCTGCGCCTGGATGCAGCGCCGCAGGAAGTCGACCGACTCCTCGCTCATGCGAGCCGAGGTTGACCATGTCCTGGAGCCCGAGGCGCTTGCGCGCGAACTTGCGGATCGTGAGCAGCGGCCCGGAGAGCGAGAGCGGCGCGATGATCGCGTTGACGCGGGAGCCGTCGGGGAGCCGCGCGTCGACCATCGGCGAGGACTCGTCGATCCGGCGGCCGATCTGCGCGACCATGCGGTTGATGATCCGCCGCAGGTGCGAGTCGTCGTTGAACCGCACCGTGGTCTCGTACAGGCGGCCCTGGCGCTCGATCCAGATCTCGCTCGGCCCGTTGACCATGATCTCCGTGATGGAGTCGTCCGCGAGGAGCCGCTCGAGCGGGCCGTAGCCGAGGATGTCGTCGGCGATCTCGGCCGTGAGCCGCTCGCGGTCGTCGCGGGAGATGCCCGTCTCGCCCGAGAGGTGGCGGCGGATGTCCGCGATGACGCGATCGCGCATGCCGACCGGGTCGAGCGCCTGGCCGGTCAGCTGCGGGCCGAGCTCGCCGATCACGAGCATGTGGATCGAGTTCTTGAGGTCGGCGAACGGCTCCTTGCGTTGGAGGCGCGGCCGCGGCCGTGGGCTTGGTCGTGACGAGACGCTCGTGGAGCTCCATGGCTGCTACTTCCTCCTGAAGCGGAACAGGGATCGGCCGGACCGGCTCGCGCTCGGCGCGCTGGCTGCGACGAGCTCGCCGTTGGCTTCGCCTCCGGTGAAGAGCGCCGGCGAGCTCGTGGAACGACGCCGCCGCGTACGACTGCGGGCGCGAAAGCGTGATCGGGATGCCCTCGTTCACCGAGCGCGGGATCTCGCGGTCCGACGGGATGAAGACGTCGGGCTCGCTGCCGAGCACCGTGACGACGTCGTGCTGGCTGATGCCGACACGCGTGTCGGCGCGATTGAGGACGAGCCGGATCTTCGCCGGGTCGTACTCCATCAGGCCGAGCGTCTCGAGCCCGAGCTTCGTGTTCTTGAGCGAGAGCGAGTCGAGCGTCCCGACCATGACGAGGTCGGAGCTCGCGTCGATCGTCGCGATCACCTCGGCGGTGAAGCCCGGGCGGCGTGTCGGCGATCACGAAGTCGTACTGCTGCCGTGCGACGACGAGGACGTCGCGGAGCAGCTCGATCGTGATCGCGCTCGCCTGATCCGGCCGCGCCGGCGCGAGGAGGACGTCGACCCCGGTGTCGTGGGTCATCACGTAGTCGCGGAGCTTGTCCTCGTCGAGCGAGCCGCCCGAGATCGCGAGGTCGTACATCGTCTTCTCGGGCGGGATGCCCGATGCAGAGCGCGACGTCGCCGAACTGGAGGTCGAGGTCGATGACCAGCACCTTCTTGCCGGCGAGCGCGAGCGCGACGGCGAGGTTGCACGAGGTCAGCGTCTTGCCCGTGCCGCCCTTCGGGCCGAGCACGCAGATGAGGCGCGCGTCTCGCGCTGCTCCCGATCGCCGTAGCCCGAGCGCGGTGCACGCGCGATCGCCTTGCTCATCGCGAACCGCAGCTCGTCCTTCGTCTGCGGGAAGAGCGCCATGTCCGCTGCGCCCGCCTCGAAGGCGCGGCGCAGGAACCCGTTCGGCGACGCGGCCGAGAGGACGATGATCGGAAGCTCCGGCGACGACCGGTGGGCGCTGTCGATGATCTGGAGCGACCGGTCGTCCTCGCGGCCCTGGCAGGCCACGAGGAGGACGTCGACGGTCCTCGTCTGCAGCGTCCGGACGGTCTCGTCGACGCCGTCGGTCACCCCGACGAGCTCGAAGCTCGGGTCGTCCGGCAGCGCTCGCTGGACGTCGAGGGGGTCGAGCCCTTCGACGGCGACGAGCGCGCGGATGTGAGCGTTCGCCACTCGATCTACCTGACGGTTCTGTTGCGGTTCGCCTGGCGCGAGCAGCGTCTGCATCGTGATCGTCAGCGGCGGCGTCTTCTTGGCGCCGACCACCGGCCGCAGCAGGAACCAGAGCGTGCCGTTGTCGGACGCGAACGCGAGCTTCTGGGCGAGCGCGGCAGTTCGCCTTCAGCACGTACGTCGACGACTGGCCCTGCGCCGGCGCCCGCAGGATCTCGACGTCGGGCGCGAGCAGCGTGAGCAGGTTCCCGCCGCCGCCGACGAGCGACGACGTAGACGTCGACGTGGTCGCCCTGCGCCGTGTAGCCGACGAGGCCGCGGGCGCCGTCGACCGGGATCGCGACGGCGCGCTCGCGTCCCCGTGAGGCTCGTCGGGACGGTCTCCGTCGTCGTCGACGCTCAGGTCGGCCGTCGTGATCTGCTGGCCGGGGAAGATGTCCGTCGCCGCGACGCGGCCGTTCAGGAAGGCGGGATCGGAGATCGCGCCGACCTTGAGGTCGTTCTTCGGCAGGCTCGCGACCTGGAAGAGCTCCTGCTTCGCGATGATCGTGCCCGACGTGCCCTTCGGGATCAGGTTCTTCGCCACGAGCACGGGCGTCGCGGCGTTCTCCGCGTTGACGCTCGACCGGTAGCGGTTGAGGTAGACGACGAGCAGGATCGCAGCGAGCAGCGCCGCCCCGATTCCCAGCGCGAGCGTCCAGTTCCTGGAGTTCCCGATACGGCTTGTGACTGCTTGCTGCGACATGGCTCTGTACTCCTCTTGGGTTCTCGGTGTCGGACTTAGTTCTTCGGCAGATCGAAGCGAGTTTCGTTAGCTCAGCGGACGAGGCCGGGCTTGCACGTGATGATCGCGACGGTCGAGGTCGCACTCGGCGTCGCCCGGGATCACGTCGTCGGTCGAGCGTGATCGACGTCGACGAAGTGACCCCAGAGCTGCGCCCCGTTGTCGTCGTAGCCGCGCGGTGGAGCGTCGTTGTCTCCGCCGCACGGTCTCGTACGTCGTTCGGTGCTTGTCCCAGCCGGTCGACGTAGATCCGGAGGAAGCCTTCGATCGGCAGCCAGCGTTGTTCGGGCCGACGTTGAAGCTGCGCCCGAAGCCCGTGAGGAAGATGTACGCGCAGCGCTGGTCGCCGTCGGGGAGGTTCGCCGGGCTCGAGCCGTCCCAGTTGTTCGGCATCGTGCAGGTGAACCGATCCTCGAGCCCTTGCCGCGTCGAGGTCTTGTTGCCCTGCATCGAGTCTGGACGCAGTCCCAGGCGCCGACTCGGCGAGCCGGCGGCGCGGGGCGTGCACGAGTCGCGCGCGCTGGTTGATCGACGAGCGGCACTGGGCAGCCGTCTCGGATCGCGTCTCGCAGCGCGCTGCGCGCCGCCTGCCCTGCGCCGCAGTCAGATCGCTCAACGTCCGGTTGCCCGTCGCCTGCACGGACTCGCGCACGAGCGACGATGTGCGTCTGGTCGACGCCGAGGTTGGTGAACGTCGATCGTGAAGGCGCCCGTGTCTGGGCCGCCGGCGGCCCAGGAGTTCTGCATCGGCGAGCTCCGCTCAGCGAGCTCGGCCGAGAGCGGGGTTCGAGTTGAGCGGATCGGCGAGGTAGCGTGCTGCATGTTGCCAGTTGACTCCGGCGGTCTCGCTCTGGAACGTGCCGGTGCACGGGCTGCCGCCGGCAGTGCAGATGCCCGGACGGCGCCGCTGCCGACTCGACCGGTCGTCTTCGTCCCAGCGCACGCGAAGCCGATGTCGGCCCGACCTGCGTGTAGTCCTGCGAGCGCGGTCGGTCGCTGCTGCACACCTCGTTGGGGTTGAACGTGATCGACCGGTGTAGTTCGGCCGCGTCCGGTGACCGTCGACGCGTCCAGTGTCGTGAGCGTCGACGCGTGGCCGGATCGCCGCGTTCGCGGTCGGGCTGCATCGATGATCGACCGTGACGTCGTTCGGGTACGTGTCGATGCCGGCCCTGAAGTCGACCTCGACACTGAAGTCGATCGTTGCAGCTGCTCGTCGTGTAGATGAATCCACGCGCGTCGGCCGCACGTGTTCGGGCGTCAGCTGAAGTGGTCGCAGCATCGGTGCCTCGTCGCCGCCGGGCGAGCGTCGTCGTCGTAGACGTTGATCCAGTTGATCGGACCGGATCCGTCTGTCGTCGAAGCCGTGCGGCAGCAGGCCCTTGATGCTGCGTCGAGAAGTTGCAGGAGCCGCGCCGTCTTCGCTGCCCATCCAGTACTGGACCGCGATGTCGTCTGCGGTTCGGTGATGTCGATGCCGTTCGGGACGTTCGCCGTCCAGCGACGCGGCGTGCTCGGATCCGTGTCAGCGGGACCGGGTTCGACGCGCCGCCGGCGAGGATGCCGCTCGTCGACCCGTCGCTGCGCTCGACGAACTGCGCCCAGACGCAGTCGACTGGTCGCCCGTCTCGTTGACGAGCGGAAGTCCGCCCTTGCGGACGCCGACGAGCTGCTTCACCTCGACGCGCGCCTGCGCGTCGACTGACGGGAGGTTCGAGGCCGAAGCCGCCGAACAGCGTGCCGATGTTCGTCTCGCGCACCTTGACGTCGGTCCAGATCGCCGCCGTCGGGCTGATGGCGTCCGGGTCGGTCGTGTGGTCGACGCACGGGCTTCCGCCGTCGCGTCCAGTCGGCGGCCGTCGGCGTTCGACGCGTTGATCGCGCACCGTGAGTCGGCCGTCTCGTTGATCGTCTGGTTGTACTTCGTGCCCGCGATCGCCTCCGTCGGTCCCCGCGTATCGCTTCGCGACGTCGCGTGATCGCGTCCGGTCGTCGCCGGGGCCGTGACGCAGTTGTTGAGCTGCGAGAGTACTCGACGCCGGCCGCGAGCGCTCCGGCATCGGCCTTGTTCTGCAGCTGGCGCTTGTGCGTGTACCAGTTGCCGACGTCGACGACGAGCGCCGTGAAGGAGGAACACCGGGATCATCACCGCGGCGAGGACGAGGATCCCGCCGCGCTCGTCTCGCAGAGCGGCTCATGTGCACGCTCCGATGTGCTCGTGCCGAGTCGTGTGGCTGTCGGAGCTCGAGTCGCCGTTGTCGAAGCGCTCGATCCGCATCGTCGACGTGCCCCGGATCGTGATCGTCCCGATGCCGAGGATCGGCACGAAGGTGAACGGCTTCTGGATCCTGCACCCGACGGGCTCGCCGAGGTCGGCGTGCCGCCCTCGGGAAGTCGATGCAGACGCTTGCGTCGCTCTGTGAACTCGACCGTCGAGCCGCCGATGGCGTGCTGCTGGAGCGCTGACAGCCGTCGCTCCGGCGGCGTGACGTCCGGCCGTCTTGATACGGGTTGCGGTCGACGACCGCCCAGCGCGCCGCCTCGCTCGCCTCGTGGTTCGTCTCGATCCAGTAGAAGAACACCCGACCGAAGCCGAGCAGACCGGCCACGATCACGAGGAAGACGGGGACGATGAGCGCGAACTCGGTCATCGCCACGCCCTCCTCGCGCCTGAGGTCAATCGTCGTCTCACCGCAAGACCCCCTCCTGATGGGTACGCCACATGATGCCGCAAGAACCGGACTGTGGTTCTGCTCGCCGCTTCTCCATCATCGGCGCCTGACCGGCGATCCTCAAGTGCTGATTCCAATCCGCGCCTGAACGAGTTGCGGCGGTCTGACCCGGGCGTCGTAGACGCCGGGCAGACCGCCGCCAGCTCGAGGGGCGTCGCTACGAGACCGGGTTCGTGACCGAGCTGCCGGTGGCCTCGAACAGGTTCGTGATGTTGCCGCCCAGGAACACGATCGCCGCGATCACGACGACGGCGATGCCGCCGAGGATCAGCGCGTACTCGGCCATGGTCTGGCCGTCCTGGCGGTCGCGCAGGTTCGCGATGGTGTTCTGGAGATACACGACGAGTGCCGTCATGTGATGCGTTCCTCCTTGGTGGGTAGGGGGAACGCCCCCCCGAGCGTTACGCCTCTTACGTTCCCCCCGTTCGGGAGGCTCACGGATAGTGCTTGCGGCGTCCGGACTCCGGTACTCCCTGAGGGTCTAGTCCCGCCCTAGCCCGGGGACGAGATGAACGTGTGCCAGCGTGCCGACGGTCAGAACGCGCCGGCGAGCGCTGTCCCACGAGCGCGGCTCGTCGGCGCGCGAGCGTCGGAATCGGCACGCGCCTGACGCAGCGGCAGTCGTCCCGACCGCGGCCAGTGCGTCGACTGCCTCCTCGGGTACCGCTACGAGACGGGGTTCGTGACCGAGCTGCCGGTGGCCTCGAACAGGTCCTCGATCGTTGTCGCCGAGGAACACGATCGCCGCGATCACGACGACGGCGATGCCGCCGAGGATCAGCGCGTACTCGGCCATGGTCTGGCCCTCCTCGCGCGCGCGGAGGTGTCGCGATGGTGTTCTGGAGATACACGACGAGTGCCGTCATGTGCTTGTCCCCTCCCTCGGTGTCTCGGGTGAACGCCCTGCCCGGCGTCATGCCTCGCACGTTTCGATCTCGGGAGAACCACGAATGGTGCGTCATCCCCTCGACGTCGGTACTGGCCGAGGGTCTAGTCCTGGGCTAGACCTCGGGACGAACCGCTGTGCGTCGATCTGGCCCATGCGAAAGCGCGGCGGAGGCATCATTTGGACGTGGCTTCGGCAGGTCTCCACCGTGAGCTCGTGGCCGCGCTTCGCGCGCTCCAGCGACCCGACGGCGGCTTCGCCACCATGCGGGCCGGCGAGTCGGAGGTCGAGCCGACCGCCGTCGCGGCCCTGGCTCTCCGCGACGATGCGGCTCGAGCATGGCTCACCCGCCGGCAACGTCCCGACGGCGGCTTCCGGGCGCCGAGCGGCCGCCCCGAGAGCCCCACCGACGCGGCGCTTGCCGCGCTGGCGCTCGACGGGGCCGCGGCGAGCCGGTCGCTCCGATACGCGGTCGCGCACCGCGGCCTGCCGATTCCCGGGAAGGACGACCAGACGCGACGCGGGCTGGGGGTGGACGGCGGACGCCCGCACCTTCGTGGAGCCCACGTGCCGCGTGTCTGATCGCGGCCAAGCGGGTGACGCCGTCCGATCGGCGCGTCCGCGCAGAGGCCCTGCGGGAGCTCGAGGAGCGTCAGTGCGTCGACGGCGGCTGGAATCACGGGGTCGCGACGATTCTCGAGAAGGACTTTCCGGGCTACGCGCAGACGACTGCGATCGCGCTCGTCGCGCTGCGAGGCGAACGCGTCCCGTTCGTGCGACCGGGCCTCGAGTTCCTCCGCACGCGCATGGCGTCGGGAGCTCGGCGGCCTCACGGCCGCGCAGGCGCTCGTCGCGTTCAGGTTGCACGGCATGGCCGGCGAGGCCGGCCACGCGGGCGCCGAGCTCGCTCGGATCGCGCGGCGTCGGTCGTTCCTCGGCCGGAGCGTCGCGCTCGCGTGGGCGGCGCTCGCGACCGGCCCCGACGAGCTCCTCGAGCCCTTCGGGGGCGCGGGATGAGCCTGACCCGCCGGCAGCTTCTCGTCCGGTCCGGCGCCGCGGCCGTGTGGGTCGGCGCCGGCGGCCTCGCCACCGCGTACAAGCTCGGCGCCTTCGACGTCCCCGCCGCTGTACGACCCGGAGCGTCTTCCCGACCCCGGGACGCTCGCCCGTTGCGGTCCTGACGGCCGATCGGTATCGACGGCGACCTCGAGGGCCTGCTCGCTCGACGGGCTCCGCCTCGTCGAGGCGACGTGCGCGGGCGGTCGGTGGTGCTCAAGCCGAACTTCGTCGAGTTCCACGAGGGCTCGGCGATCAACACGGACCCGAGGATGGTCGTCGCCGCAGCGAACACGATGCGGCGCCTCGGTGCGTCCTCGGTCGTCGTCGCCGAGGGGCCGGGCCACCGCCGCGATACGGAGGCGGTCGCGTACGAGGCCGGGCTCCTCGACGCGCTGGACGACGCCGGCGTCGACTTCGTCGACCTCAACGAGGCGCCGGTCGTCCGGACACCGCTCGACACGCGCTACACCGACCTCGGCGAGCTCTGGGTCCCGACGATCCTGCGCGACGCGGACATCGTCGTCTCGATGCCGAAGCTGAAGACCCACCACTGGGTCGGGGTGACGCTGTCGCTGAAGAACTGCTTCGGCTGCATGCCCGGCCGCGTCTACGGGTGGCCGAAGGACGTCTTCCACATGCGGAACGTCCCCCGCTCGATCCTCGACATCGCGGGGGCGATTCGTCCGTCGCTCGCGATCGTCGACGGCATCGTCGGCATGGAGGGCGACGGCCCGATCAGAGGCGACGCCGTCCACTCGGGCGTCGTCGTCGTGTCTCGCGACCCGGTCGCGGCCGATGTCACGGGCGCGCGCCTGATGGGCATGGATCCGGAGAAGATCGAGTACCTGATGGAGGCCGGCCGCTTCCTCGGCCAGTCGCGCTCGGAGCTGATCGAGCAGCGCGGCGAGGACCCGGAGCGCCTCGCGAAGTCGTTCCGGCCGGCGCCGGGCTTCGACGCACATCGTCGCCTGATCCGCGTCAGATGTCGGCCTAGCCAGGACCGTGTCGCGCTCGCTGAGCCGCACGACGCACGTAGCCGGCGCTGGGCCTCGGATCGGCGGACCGCCCGCGGGCGGCCGTACGGTTCCCGGACGGTGGCCCCCCTGCCTCGCTCCTCCTGCGTTCCGCGCGCACGATCACGGCGAACACGATCGCGAACACGACGAGCACGCGCGCGCTGCCCCAGCCGTTGCCCGCGCCGATTCCGGCGCTGAGGAGACCCCAGGTCGCGAGCGGCACGAGCCAGACGAGCGGAGAACCGCGGTCGGACGACGGCCAGCGGCATGGCCGCGATGCGCGTAGTAGTCGAGCCACACGATCGGCGACAGGACGAGCGCCGCGGCGACCGCGAGCCCGAGGCTCGCTCGGCGCCAGCAGCCGACGAGCAGCGCCGCGCCGATCGCGAAGTTCACGACCCGGGCCAAGCTCTCCGGCGCGCCGATCTGGGCGAGGAGGCCGAACGGCGAGTAGCTGTCCTGGTCGAACGTCCTCCCGAGCTCGAGCAGGGTGCGGAAGTAGTCGTCGAGGCCCGTGAACGGCAGGACGAGCAGGAGCGACGCGCCGGCGAACGACGGCTGCCACGAGCGTCTCGCGCGCCCGCCCGATCGCCGCGAGCCACACGCCGAGCGGCCAGAGGAAGAACTTGATCGCACCCGCGAGCCCGACCGCGAGCCCCGGCGCGAAGCGCGCGTCGCGGTAGCGCCAGGCGACGGCGAGGAGCAGGCAGAGGAACGGCGTCAGGTGCGAGACGCGGATCTCGCCGACCACCGAGGGCCAGAGCGCGAACGCGCCGTAGACGCGCCAGTCGCGGACGCCCACGATCCGCAGCGAGAGCATGAACGCGGCGAGGCCGACAGATCGCGATCGCCCAGTCGGCGCCGGTCGGCGAGAGCAGCGTGAACGGCGCGACGAGGAACGCTGCGAGCGGCGGCCAGATGAGGTTGTGCCCGAACTCGGAGCTCGGCGTCCGGGCCCGGGAACGGGTTCTCCCAGTCGAGCAGCAGCTTCGCTTCCGGGTACAGCTCGTTGTGGAAGTCGACCGACGAGCGAGCTGTCGGCGCGGGCGACGCGCGAACATCGCGACGACGACGACGACCGGCAGCACGCCGAGGAGGAGCACGGGGAGGAGCGCGGTGGGCGGCAGCCGGGTGCATGGGCTACGCGTGCACGGGGTCGGAGGTGAGCGACGGCCGCGTCTCGCTCGCGCGGGCGGACGCTCGCACAGCGCGAACGTCGCCGCCGCGAGCGCGAGGACGGCCGCCGTCTGCCAGGGCGCGCCGTTCAACGTGCCGTCGCCGACCCACATGCCGATCGGAATCAGCCAGACGACGTCGAACCGTGGGCGGGAGAGGGCGAGCGGGACGAGGAGAAGGGTGAAGAAGTGACGCCAGACGATCGGCGACAGGACGAGCGCCGCGGCGATCGCGAGGCCCAGGCTGCGGCGGCGCCACGCGAGCGCGAGCAGCGCGAGCCCGAGGGCGATCGTGGCCACGCGTGCCGCGGTGTCGGGTACGCCGAGGTCGCTCAGCAGCGCGAACGGCGTGTACGCGTCGTGCTCGAACGTCTCCCCGAGGTTCCGCAGCAGTCGCACGTAGTCGGTGAGGGTCGTGAACGGCAGCAGGAGGAGCAGCGAAGCGCAGGCCACGACCGCGGCGATCGCGGCCGCGCGGCCGCCGCCCCACGAGCGCGAGCCACACCACGAGCGGCCAGAGGAACAGCTTCAGCGCCACGCCGTATCCGAGCGCGAGGCCGGCGAGGCAGCGGCTCGGTCGCGGTAGCGCCACATCAGCGCGACGAGCAGTGTCAACGGCAGCGACGCGTTCGCCGTCTGGACCGCCTCGATCACCGACGGCCAGAGCAGAACGACGCCGTAGACGCGCCAGTCGCGGATGTCGAGGACCCAGAGCGCGGCGACGAGGGTCGCGAGCACGATCGCCGTCGCCAGCCAGTCCGCGACGCTCGGCGGCAGCGCGGTGAGCGGCACGACCGGCAGGACCGCCGCCATCGGCCACAGGAAGTTCGCGCGATCGGAGAGGTCTGCGTCGGGCGGGTCGTACGCCTCGCGCCCGTCGAGGACGGCCTCGGCCTGCCGATAGAGCTCGTGATGGAAGTCGAGCGCGAGCCGGTCGTCGCCGGCGTACGCGGCGAGCGCGAGCGACGAGCGCGAGGACGGGACCGCGCCGAGCAGCGAGCAGCTCGGCGCCGCGAACCGCGGCGGGCGTCATCGGAGTCACGCTCTCGACGGCGAAGGGATACCTGGATGGCGACGGTGAGTCATCGGGAGCGAGCCGGAGGACCGGCTTCATCGGTGCGCTTCGGCGCTGTCGTGATCCTCTCCTGCTACTCGTCGTGCCGTTGACGTTCGCGATGCTCGCTCGTGTTCGTCGGGTACGCAGCCTCGTGGCCGGTCGGCTTCGACTTCCGCGGGACGCTCTGGGAGCCCGCGCGCGCGCTGCTCGACGGTGCGTGCGATCTATCCGGAGCCGACGCGAGGCGGTAGTCGTCGGCAACCCGCGGTCATACCCGCCGCTCTTCATCGTCCTCGCCGTGCCGCTCGCGCTGCTGCCCGTGACCGCGGCCTCGTGGCTCTGGTTCGTGCTCCTGGGGCTCGGCGCGTGCTCGCCTCGATGTGGATCGTCGGGGTGCGCGACTGGCGTTGTCACGTCCTCGCTCGTCACCTCGCCCGTGGTCGTTCACGGCCTCTACTACGGCAACCTGACCGTTGCTCCTGCTCGTCCCCCTGGCGCTCGCCTGGAGGTACCGCGACACGGCCGCGGGTGGCGGGGCTCGCCGTCGGCGTCGCCGTCGCGGCGAAGCTGTTCGTCTGGCCGCTCGTCGCCTGGCTGCTGCTTGACCCGCCGCTTTCGCGCCGCCGCCTGGGCCGCGTGCTCGGCGGTCCGTCCTCCTCGCAGCAGCCTGGGCGCTGATCGGCTCGAGGGCTTCGACCGACTACCCGGCGCTCCTCGGCGAGATCCAGGACGTGTACGCGACCCGCAGCGTCTCGCTGGCGACGGTCGCCGGGGCGCTGGGGGTTCCACCTCGGTCGCCTCGTCGTCAGCGCGCTGCGGCGTCAGCGTGCCTCGCCGTGGCCTGGCTCGTCGTCCTTCGCCGGGACGGCGACCGCCGCGCCTTCGCGGTCCTCGTCGCCGCTTGCGTCCTGGCGACGCCGATCGTCTGGCCGAACTATGCCGCCCTCCTGCTCGTCCCGATCGCAGTGACGTGGCCCCGGCTCGCCCCTCCCTGGTTCTTCGGGTACTCGTCTGGCTGGTCTCCGTCGTCGCGCCGAAGCCCGAGGCGACAGACGTCTGCTGCCGGCCGCCGGACGTCCCCGAGCAGGCATGGGGTCGAAGCCACGCCGACGGCGACCTGTGGTTCGCTGCCGGCATGGCGTTCCTCGTCGTCGCCGTGACCGTCTGGGTCGTCGCGGCGCGGCCGCACGACGCGGGCCGCGTCAACGCCGGCGAAGACGCGGGCGGCCTCGCATGACACGGGCGGATGGCCCGAAAGGCTTCGGACTGGACGTTCGGCTAGTGCCGGTTTCGACCCTAGAGGCGTTCGGGCATCTCGCCTGAGGCGCATGATTCTGAGGTGAACCCGGGTCACGAAACGTCGTGCTGGAACCGCGCCGCCGCGAAGGGCTTCGAAGGCGGACGGCACGGCACGGCGCCACCGTGCGTCGACTCACCGCCCGTCGAACTCTCCGAAAGGACGTGATCTGCTGTGAACACTCTTGCCTACCTCGACCCCGCCTCGGGAAGCCTGCTCATCCAGGGCCTCGTGGCGGGTGTCGCCAGCGCAGCCGTGATGGCCAAGCTCTACTGGCGCCGCGCCAAGCGCTTCCTGGGCTTCGGCGGCGCGCCAAGAGACGGCGGACGAGTAGGCCGTTCCGCGTCGCGCCTTCGCCGGAGCTCTCGATCGGCGCGGCACTCCGATACCCCCATGAACGACCGAGCCCAACCGTCTGCCAGGACCGTCTACGTCGGCATGAGCGCCGACCTGGTCCATCCCGGCCACCTGAACATCCTCGCCACGCGCTCGCGAGCACGGCGAGGTGACGATCGGGCTGCTGACCGACGCGGGCGATCGCGAGCTACAAGCGCCTGCCGTACATGACGTACGAGCAGCGGAAGGTCGTCGTCGAGAACCTGCAGGGCGTCGCGCGCGTCGTGCCGCAGGAGACGCTCGACTACGAGGCGAACCTGCGGCGCTACCGCCCCGACTACGTCGTCCACGGCGACGACTGGAAGACCGGCGTCCAGGCGGCGACGCGCCGGCGCGTCATCGAGGTGCTCGAGGAGTGGGGCGGCGAGCTCGTCGAGGTGCCGTACACCGAGGGCATCTCGTCGACGGCCCTCAACCAGTCGATGCGGGAGATCGGCGTCACGCCGGCCGTCAGGCTGGAGCGCCTGCGCCGGCTGCTCGACGTGAAGCCGCTGATCCGGCTGCTGGAGGCGCACAACGGGCTCACCGGCCTGATCGTCGAGCAGACCCGCGTCGCGACGCCGAACGGCATGCGCGAGTTCGACGGCATGTGGCTCTCGAGCCTCACCGACTCGACGGCGAAGGGGAAGCCGGACATCGAGGCCGTCGACGTCACGGCGCGCATGCAGACGGTGAGCGACATCGTCGAGGTGACGACCAAGCCGATCGTCTTCGACGGCGACACGGGCGGCAAGCCGGAGCACTTCGTCTTCACGGTGAAGACGCTCGAGCGCCTCGGCGTCTCCGCCGTCGTCATCGAGGACAAGCGCGGCCTGAAGCGGAACTCGCTGTTCGGGACGGAGGCCGAGCAGCACGCAGGACACGATCGAGGCGTTCTGCCATCGCATCGGCGTCGGCAAGAAGGCGCAGGTCGGCGAGCGACTTCATGATCATCGCCCGGATCGAGAGCCTGATCCTCGGCGCCGGCATGGACGACGCGCTGGCCCGGGCCTCGGCGTACATCGATGCCGGCGCGGACGGGATCATGATCCACAGCTGCCAGCGCGAGCCCGACGAGATCCTCGAGTTCGCCGACCGCTTCCGGGCCTTCCCGCAGGCGCGTGCCGCTCGTCGTCGTCCCGTCGACCTACAACAGCGTCCACGAGGACGAGCTCGAGGCGGCCGGCGTCAACGTCGTCATCTACGCGAATCACCTCCTGCGCAGCGCCTATCCGGCGATGCAGTCCGCACGCCCGCTCGATCCTCGAGCACGGTCGGTCACTCGAGACCGACGACGAGCTGATGCCGATCGGCGAGGTGCTCACGCTGATCCCCGGTGGAGCGTGATCGACCCGAGCGGACTTCTACGAGGCGCTCCGCCGCGAAGGACTTCACGTTCTTCACCGGCGTCCCCGACTCGCTCCTGAAGGACCTCTGCGCGTACATCGACCGATCACGTTCCGGCGGAGCATCACGTCATCAACGCCAACGAGGGCACCGCCGTGGCGCTGGCGGCCGGGTACCACCTCGCGACCGGCCGGATACCGGTCGTGTACCTCCAGAACTCAGGCACCGGCAACATCGTGAACCCGCTGCTCTCGCTCGTGGATCCGGCCGTCTACGCGATCCCGATCCTCTTCGTGATCGGCTGGCGAGGCGAGCCCGGCGTCCCGGACGAGCCCCAGCACGTCACCCAGGGCCGCGTCATGCCGGCCCTTCTCGAATCGCTGGAGCTGGGATACGACGTGGTCGACGCGGACGCCGACGTCGGCGGCGCTGCTCGCGGCGCGTGCGCAGCGGCATGGAGGAAACGAGCCGCCCGCACGCGCTCCTCGTGCGCAAGGGAGCCTTCTCCGAGTACGCGTCCGACTCGTCGGCGACCGACGACGGCGTCGGCGACGCGCGCGGATGCCGTCGGAGGCCGTGCTCGAGCGGTACTGGGCCCGTCGGACCTCGTCGTCTCGACGACCGGCATGACCTCGCGCGAGGTCTACGCCATGCGACAAGCGCGAGGCGAGGGGCACGAGCGCGACTTCCTGACGGTGGGCTCGATGGGGCACGCGTCGCAGATCGCGATGGGCGTCGCGCAGCATGCGGCCCGACGCGCACCGTCTACTGCCTCGACGGTGACGGCGCCGTGCTCGATGCACATGGGCAGCCTCGCGATCATCGGCACGCAGCGGCCGCGCGAACCTTCGACACGTGGTCATCAACAACGGCGCCCACGACTCCGTCGGCGGGCAGCCCACCGCGGCGCGCGACATCGACCTGTGCGCGGTCGCCCGCGCCTGCGGCTACCGGAGCGCCGAGTCGGTCGACGGCCTCGAAGAGATCGCAGCCGCGAGTCGAGCGGCTCGCGCGGCCCCGGGCCCGGCGATGCTCGAGATCCGCGTCGCGAGCCGCGCCCGCACCGACGCCGGGCGGCCGACCACGAGCCCCGTGGAGAACAAGGACCGATTCATGGCGGAGCTCGCCTCGTGAGCGCTGATGGTGGCGTACCGCAACCCGACGCGAGTCGTGTTCGGCGCCGGTGCGCTCGATCAGCTCGGGGAGCACGCCCACGGGCGCGTGGCGGTCGTCACCACGCCCGGCGCGACCCGACGTGGCCTCACGGAGCGCGTCGTCGCGATCCTCGGGGCCGGTCGCGTTGTCGTCCACGATCGCGCCGAGCCCAATCCCGAGCTTCGATCGCGTCGACGCATCGATCGAGGAGCTTCGCGGCGAGCGCATCGACACGATCGTGGCGGTCGGCGGTGGCAGCGCGATGGACACCGGCAAGGTGCTGGCGCTCGCGCTGGCGACGCCCGGGCGCGCGCGTGCGCGACCTCGTCCGGCCTGCGGAAGGCGACGGAGCTGGCCGTGCCCGTCCGGCTCGTCGCGGTGCCGACGACCGCCGGGACCGGAAGCGAGGTCACGCCCTTCGCGACGGTCTGGGACACCGCCGAGCGGCGGAAGCTCTCGGTCGCGCGGCCAGCCCTCTTCCCGGAGGTCGCGCTCGTCGATCCGACCCTGACGGTCGGCCTCGACTGGGAGACGACGTTGTCGTGCGGGCTCGACGCGTACGTCCAGTGCTTCGAGGCGATCTGCAACCGCAACGCGACTGCGGTCACGACCGCGCTCGCCGAGCGGGGTCGCGATGCTTGCCCCGACGCGCTGCGGGCCCTGAGGATCGATCCCGGCCTCCTCGACGCGCGGCGCACATGGCCGAGGCCGCGCTCCTCTCAGGGCTTGCGATCAGCCACACGCGAACCGCGCTCGCCCATTCGATGTCGTATCCGATCACCGCGCTCCTCGGCGTCCCGCACGGCCTCGCCTGTGCGCTCGTCCTCCCGGCGGTGCTGGAGTTCAATCTCGAGGTCGACGACGGGCGGCTCGATCCGCTCGCGCGTCGGGCCGGGCTGGCCGGCGCCGACGCGCTCCTCGACGCGGTCGTCGAGCTCTACGCGAGCTCGAGGTCGCCGACGCCGTCGCCGCGGTACCTCGACGGGCTCGACGCGCTCGGCGACGCTCGCGCCGGAGATGCTCACGCCGGCGCGCGCGGACAACAACCTGCGCCCGGCCGACGAGCGACGACGTCCGGGCGATCCTGCGCCGGACCGCCGAGCTCGTCGGCGTCGGGGTCGCCGCATGAGCGGCCTCGGGTTCCTTCGCGAGCGGCGCGCGGTGAAGGAGTTCGAGTCGCTCGACCGCTCGTTCCGCGAGATCGTCTTCTACTCGGAGGGGTCGGGCGACTGGCCGCACATCGGGCCCGTCGTCGAGGCGCTGCTCGCGCGACCACGAGCTGCAAGGTCGCCTACCTCAGCTCGGATCCCGCCGATCCCGGGCTCGCGCTCGAGCCATCCGCGGCTCCGGAGCTTCATGATCGGCGCCGGGCACGGTGCGCACGATGCTCTTCGCGCGGATCGACTGCGCGCACTTCGTCATGACGCTGCCGGACCTCGACCAGCTCTGGCTCAAGCGATCGCGGCACCCGGTGCACTACGTCTATCTCTTCCACTCGATGAACAGCACGCACGCCGCGTACCGCGAAGGGCGCGTTCGACGCGTACGACACGGTCCTGTGCGTCGGTCCGCACCACGTCGACGAGATCCGCAAGACGGAGGAGCGCTACGGGCTGCGGCCGAAGGAGCTCGTCGAGCACGGCAGCGTCAAGCTCGACACGCGTGCTCGCCGAGGTCGGCGAGCCGGCGGCACCGCGACCGACGACGGACGAGCACGCCGAGGTGCTCGTCGCGCCCTCGTGGGGCGACTGCTCGCTGATCGAGCGCCCGGTCGGCACGGAGCTCGTCGACATCCTGCTCGAGGCCGGGTACGAGACCGTCCTCCGGCTGCATCCCGATGACGGTGCGACGGCTGCCCGAGCTCGTCGACGGAGCTCGCGCGCGCTTCGGCGCGCAGCCCGGGCTTCGTCCTCGAAGAGGACATGAACGCCATCGGACTCGTGGCTCCGCGTCCGACGTCATGGTCAGCGACTGGTCGGGCGCCGCGCTCGAGTACGCGTTCGCGCTTCAGCGGCCGGTCGTGTATGTCGACACACCGCAGAAGACCGTGAACGCCGACTGGCGCGAGATCGACGCAGTTCCCTTCGAGGACGCGGTCCGCCGCGAGCTCGGCCGCGTCGTCGCCGGAGGACGAGCTCGACACCGTGCCGGCCGCGATCGAGGCGGCGCTCGCCGACGCGGCCGCGACGCGCGAGCGGGCGCTCGCGGCGCGCGAGCGGTGGGTCTTCAACGTCGGCTCGAGCGCCGCCGTCGCTGCCGACTACCTCGCGTCGCTCGTCCCGGCCGACGCGGAGGTGACGCGCGCGGTGACGAGCGACGCCGCACGACTCCGGCGCGCGACCGGGATCGCGCTGCCGTCGTATCCGTGGCGGTTCGCGCACCTGGCCGCCCTGTGGGCGTTCGGCGTCAGCCAGCCGGTGTTCTCGATGCTGAAGGGCAACCCCGAGTTCCTCGTCGTCCGCGGATCGACGCGCGAGGACGTCGTCGTGTTCGCGCTCGCTGCTCGCGTTCGTCCCGCCGCTGCTCGTCGTCGCTCGTCGAGGCTGGTCGCGGCGCTCGTCTGGGCGATGCTCTCGCGCGTCGCTCCACATGTCGCGATCTGGTGCTTCGCGTTCCTCGCGGCGCTCCAGCTCGTTCGGCTGCTCGAGCCCGGCGCGGGCGCGGCGCTCCTCCTCCCGATGCGTGCCGGCGATCCTCGTCGCGTTCGCGTACATCAGGTGGAACGCATTCCGCTCGATCCTCTCGATCTCGCTCGTGCTGCCGGTCGTCGGGGTGCTGTCCTTCGTGGCGACGGTCCCGCTGGCGATCGACGACCGGCCGGGCGCCGACGTCGCCGTTCGGACGAACGACGCCGGTCGTGATCGTCGTGCTCGACGAGCTCCCGACGAGCTCGCTGCTCCGGGCCGACGGATCGCTCGACGCGGTGCGGTACCCGAACTTCGGGCGGCTCGCGCGAGGACGGCGTCTGGTATCCGCGTGCCACGACGGTGCACGAGTTCACGACCCAGGCGGTGCCTGCGGTGGTGACGGGCAGGCGCCCGAAGTCGGGTGAGCTCCCGACGCTCACGGATCATCCCGAGAATCTCTTCACCCTGCTCGGCGAGCGATACGCGTTTGAAGGTCTCGGAGCCCGTGACGCGACTCTGTCCGTCGCGGTACTGCCCCGAGACGCACCGACGCGTGCCGCGGGCAGACCGCTACGGGGCCTCTTCTACGACACCGGCGTCGCATACCTCTACCGCGTCCTGCCGCGCGCCCTCCGGACGAGCTCCCGCCGATCGGCGACCGGTGGGGCGGGTTCGGTGACGGCGCGGGCGAGGGCGCGCGCGACGGTTGCTCGGAGCGCTCGACATCCAGGACGTCAACATCGCGCTCGAAAGCGAGGATCACAACCCGCGGACGGAGTTCGAGCGGTTCCTCGCCGGCGATTCGGCGCGGCGAGCCCGGCGGACGCTCCACTTCCTCCACCTCAAGCTTCCGCACGCACCGTTCCGGCTGCTGCCGTCGGGGCGCGAGTACGGCAACGCGGCGAGCATCGACGGGATCCTCGACGACGCGTTCAACGACTGGACGTCGTCGCCGTGGCTCGTGGACCAGGCGCTGCAGCGTCATCTGCTCCAGGTCGGCTACACCGACCGGCTGCTCGGACTGCTCGTGCAGCAGCTCGAAGCGGGCCGGGCATCTACGACCAGGCGCTCGTCATCGTGACCGCGGACCACGGCGCGAGCTTCGAGGCGGGCGGCTCGAGGCGCTACGTGACTGCGCAGAACATCGCCGACATCGCGCCGGTGCCGCTCTTCGTGAAGTACCCGGGGCAGCGCGCGGGGCGCATCGACCGGCGTACGCGCGAACACGACCGACGTCGTGCCGACGATCGCCGACGTCATCGGCGTCGAGATCCCCTGGCGCGTCGACGGTCGCTCGCTCCGCGGCAGCCCGGTCGCGCGTCGCATCTCGGTCGGCAGGCGGGACGGCGGCGCGTGGTCGTCGACGCCCGCGGTCGTCGACGCCGGCGTCCTCGCGACCGCGAGGCGAAACGCGACGCTGTTCGGTGAGGGACGCGACTCGCTCTATCGCATCGGCCCGCATCGGGAGCTCCTCGGGCGGCGCGCCGAGGCTCGTCGCGACGCGGCGGCTCCGGCGCGCCACGGCGCGGCTCGACGGTGAGACGCTCTTCGCCGACGTGCGGCCTCGATTCCGGGTTCGTTCCGGCACGCGTCGTCGGCGAGATCGAGGGCCGGGCGCCAGTGCCCGGAGCACCGCTCGCGATCGCGGTCAACGGCCGCGATCGCCGCCACGACGACGAACCTTCGTCCAGGATCGGCGCATCGCGGTTCGCGGCACTCGTGCCCGAGACGGTGTTCCGGGAAGGGCGCAACGACGTCGAGGTGTTCCTGGTGGCGACGCACGGCGGACGCGCCGCGGCTCACGCGACTGGGCGGGACGGGAACGAGGCGCGCTACGCGCTCTCCGCCGACGAGCGGAGCGTCGTGCTGCCGGGCGGCGAGCGCGTGCCGGCTCGCTGCCGGCCGGCTCGCAGGGCCGGTCGAGTCGTCGACCGTCGAGGGCGCGACGGTCCGGATCAGGGGCTGGGCGGCGGACGTCCGCGAACGTCGCGCGGGTCGATCGCGTCCTGATCTTCGCCGGGCGCCGACTGCTGTTCGCGTCGGACACGCCGGTCTACCGCTGGGACATCCGAGGCGTGTCGGGCATCCGCGGGCTGCAGCGCGATCGGATTCGTCGCGGAGCTCCCGTTCGCGACGTGCAGGGCGCCGAGCTCCGGGCGATCGCGGTGCGCGGCAACGTCGCGACCGAGCTCGACTGGCCGGTCGCGAGACGGCGTCTGGTCGCCTCGCGGGGCCATGGATCCGCGAGGCGCCGGCACGGCTCCGAGACCGCGTGATGGCGCTGCCCTCGTATCCGTGGCGTTTCGCGCACCTCGCCGCGCTGTGGGGATACGGCGTCAGCCAGCCGGTGTTCTCGATGCTGCTAGGCGAACCCCGAGTTCCTCGTCATCAACGGGGCCGTCGCGCGCCGAGGCGGTCGCGTTCGCCGTCGTGCTCGCGTTCGTGCCGCCGCTCGCGGCGTCGGCATCGAGGCGGCGCTCGGCGTGCGTTTCCACGCGGTCTGCGCGCGTCGCCCATCTCCTCTGCGTCTGCGGCTGTTCGGCTTCACGGCGCTCCTCCAGGTGCTCGCGCTGTTCGATCCGTCACGCCGGCGCTGCGCTCATCGTCCCGGCCGTCGGCGCGTATGTCGGCTGCGTGGCCTACGTGCGCTGGCGCCGCTCCGGACGTTTCTCTCGATCTCGCTCGGTGCTCCCGGTCGTCGGGCTCGTCGTGTTCGTGGCGGCCGCACCGCTGGCGATTGCGGACGCCGAGGGCGCGCACGTCGAGGTCGGCGTCCGACGACGCCGGTCGTGCTCATCGTGTTCGACGAGCTCCCCGTGAGCTCGCTGATGCGCGCGGACGGGTCGAGTCGACGGGGTGCGATACCCCGGCTTCGGGCGGCTCGCGCGCGAGGGCACTTGGTACTCGCACGCGACGACGGTCGCACGAGTTCACGACCCACGCGGTGCCGGCGATCCTGACGGGCGCATCCCGCGAGAGCGGCGACGCTGCCGACGCTCGCGGACCATCCCGACAACCTGTTCACGCTGCTCGGCGAGTCGTACGCCTTCCGCGTCGCGAGCCGGTGACGCGCCTCTGTCCCGTCACGTACTGCCCCGAGCACGGTCGAGGACGCCGTTGGCCGTCGCGCGTCGCGGGCACTTCTGCGACGACCTCGGGATCAACTACCTCCACGGCTCGCTGCCGACGTGAGCTTCCACGGGAACATGGCGGATCGGCGAAGGCTCGCGCGGGAGCGGCTCGGGTGTCAGGCGTTGATCGAGAACACCGCACGCGGGCACGCGACGAGTTCGATCGGGACCGGTCCGCCGACGAACCCGCGCTCGCACGCTGTACTTCCTGCACACGATGCAGCCGCATGCACCGTGGTTCACGCTGCCGTCCGGGCACCGGTACGGCGGCGACTAGTTCGTCTCCGGGCTATCGCCGACTGGGTGCCCGGAGACTTCGAGCGGTGGCGCGACGGCGAGCCGCTGCTCGTCGCGCAGGCCCTCCAGCGTCACCTCCTGCGAGGTCGAGCTACACTCGATCGGCTTCCTCGGTCGAGCTGCTCGAGCGGCTCGACGAGACCGGGCTCTACGACCGGGCGCTCGTGATCGTCGACCGCCGACCACGGCATCAGCTTCCGGCCGGCGGCTGGAAGCGACACGCGACGACGCGAACGTCGCCGATATCGCCGCGCGTGCCGCTCTTCGTCAAGTACCCGGGCCAGAGGCGCGGCCGGGTCGGATCGACGGCCGGCGAAGACGATCGACATCCTCCCGACGATCGCGGACGTATCGGCGTCGGCCTCCCCTGGCCGGTCGACGGGCGTCGCTCCGGGCGCGGCCGATCGAGCGAGAGGCAGGTCGGAACGCGGGGCGGACGAGATGTCGATCGCGGTGGCGCGGGCGACGCCGTCGCGGCGGAGGTCCTCGGTATCGCCGCCGCAACGCGGCGCTGTTCGGTCGGGGTCGGACTCGCTGTACCGTCTGGGACCCCAGCCGCGAGCTGCTCGGGCGTCGCGTGGCGCGACCTGTCGCGGAGCGGTCGCGGCGGACGCTGAGCGTCCGGCCTTCTGCGAGCATCGCAGCTCGCAGACGTCCGAAGGTCCTCGGGCTTCGTCCCCGCGCACGTCGTCGGCGCGCTCGACTGGACGCGGCGCGGTCCAAGGAGATCCTCGCGATCGCGTTCAACGGGCGGATCGCCGCAGTGACGACCTCGTTCGACACGCGCGGCCGGCACGGCGTTCTCGTCTCTCGTTGCCGAGGACCTCGTTCGTCGACGGGCGGAACACCGTGTCGAGCTCTTTCGTGGAGGCTGCCCGAGGTAGCCCGGCTCGCCCGTCTCGGGAGCACCGGACGAGGAGCGCGATACGGCTCTCGGTCGGATGACGGACCCGGCGTGCCGGTGCTCGGCACTCGCCCGAGTAGCCGGACCGCCCTAGCCGGCGGCTCGCGAGACGAGCGCGATCTCGCTGTCGCGATATGTCAGCTTCGCGCTCCCGGGCTCCGCGAGCGAACGCGCGCGGGTGCCCACGGCTCGTCGACGATCACGACGGGGTAGCCGTCGGCGAGCGACTTCCATGCGCCGCCCTCCCTGTTCCCGTACCGCGCGATCCGGTCGAGCGTCGCCTGGTCGTAGAGCTCGAAGCGGACGTCATAGGCGATTCGGCCGCGGAGGTCGGGGATGCGCCACAGCAGCCAGTCGGCCGTCCCGTCCGTCGCCAAGAGCCGCGTCGACGGGTCGCGCGTCGCCTCGCGGACGGCCGCGACCCGCTCCTCCGGCCACTCCTGGGAGAACCAGCTCGGTGGTCGCGCGAGCGTGACCACCAGCGCCACGGCGAGCGCGGCAAGGCTCGCGCCGGAGATCAGGAGGTTGACGCGACGCGCCGACGGGTCGGCGCGGGTGAGGAGGCCGTCGAGCGCCGCCGGCAGGATCGCCGCGCACGCGAGCGCGAACCAGATCACGCCCGCGGACGGCCTGGGCCGCGCCGACGAAGGTGACGGCGAGGACGAGCAGCTCGAAGGTGTTCAGCTTCCGCCGGCACCGCGGAACCGCGACGAGCGCGGCCCCGACGAGCGCCAGCGTCCAGAAGAGCGCCGTCGTGCCGCTCGGCCTCGACCACTGCCACTCGCGGAGGATCTCGGCGAACGGGGCGTCGATCGAGCATGAGGTCGTAGTACGCGACGATGTCCCAGCCGTACGGCGTCGCGAGAATGCTGAGCGGGGCCGCGATCACGAGGAGCACGGGAAGGACGGGCGAGGCACCCCGGTCCCGGACGAGCACCGTCACCGCGAGCAGTGCCGTGAGCGCGGCGCCCAGCACGACCGAGCCGTGGAGGTTCGCCCACACGACGAGGAGCGGGAGAACCAGCAGTGTTCGGCGGCGAACCCCGTTCCGGTAGGCGTCGAGCAGCAGCCAGAGCGTCCCGGCGAAGAGCGGCAGCGCCGCCGACTGCGCCCGGATCGTCCAGCCCCAGGGGCCGGCAAGGACGGCAAGGAGCCCGATCAGGAAGGTCGAGCGCGAGGACGCGCCGAGCGAGCGTGCCGCACCCGCGGCGAGCGAGAGCGCGAGGAGCACGAGGAGGATGTCGAGGACGACGACCGCACGCATCCCCGCGAGCCCGTGGGCGCCGTAGAAGACGAGCTGGGCGAGCCACTGCTGGTCGGTCCACGTCGCGCCCTCGCCGAGGATGGTGATCTCCTCGGTGTGGGGGAGGCCGTGGTCGGCGATCTCCCGTCCGGCCATCAGGGTGAGCCAGGTGTCGCCGACGACGAGAGACGGGGCGAAGACCGTCAGCAGGACGATGCCGACGAGCGAGACGAGCGCGATCGGGAACGGGTTTCGCTCGAGAACGCCGCGGACGCCCCCGGTCACCGCAGGCTGTCAAACCGAGGTCGGGCTCCGGGCGAGCGGCTTCCGCGCGAAGAGCAGGTGTCCGGCTGAAACCGGACACCGGGTGAGACGCCGTTTCCGCGGAGTCGGGCATTGCCGCATGATCGCTTCGAGGGCGGAGGACCTGTCTGGACATTGGGCTAGGTCGATCGCGACCGAGGAATCGTTCGACGCGCCGGTTCGTCAGCGATCCTTCGGCCATGACCGTGGTTCCCGAGTCGGCAGTCCCGCACGTGGTCCGAGCGCCGGGCGTCGGCGTGACGCCGGACCGCAGCCGTCGCACGGTGTGGATCGCCGCGGTCATCGGGATTCCCGCCTCGGCCGTCTTCCTCTTCCTCGCGATCCGCGGCGCCGACCTCGGGGCGGTCTGGGTGACGCTGCAGGGCGTCCGCTGGCTCCCGCTCGCGGGCGCCGTCGCCTGCATGGGCGTCGTCTACTGGTTCCAGGCGGCGCGGTGGCGGCGGATCGCCGCGACGTCGGCCGGTCAGTGGCGGTTCGTCGAGATGGTCGTCGGCGGCGTGGCCGTGAACAACGTGCTCCCCGGACGGGTCGGTGACCTCCTTCGCGCCCGCTGGGTCTCGCGGGGCGCGTTCTCCGTACGGGCGGGGCGTCGCCACCGTCGTGCTCGACCGGGGCTTCGATCTGCTGATGCTCGCCGCCTTCCTTCTCGTGACCCTGCCGTTCGTCACCGACGAGCCCTGGGTCGATCGCATCGTCGCCGGCTCGGTGCTCGTGCTGCTCGCGCTCTGGCTCGGGATCCTCGCGGCACGCTCGTACACCCGGCGGCGCCCGCGCGCGAGGCGCTCGCACCGCACCCTGGCGCGGCGCTTCGCGCGCGACACGCTGGAAGGGCTCTCGGAGCCGCTCGGCTCGTCGCGCACCGTCGAGCTGGTCGGCCTCAGCCTCGCGGCCTGGCTCACCTGGGCACTCGCGGCATTTCTCACCGCCCGCGCCGTCGGCGTCGAGCTCACGGTGGTCGAGGCGGTGTTCGTGACGGCGGCGATCAACCTCGGCGTGGCGATCCCGTCGTCGCCCGGCTTCGTCGGCACCTACCAGTGGCTCGGCGTCTCCGCGCTCATGCTGTTCGGCTTCGGGCGCGAAGCAGGGCTCGCGTTCGCGATCGCGATGCAGGCCGTCTGGTTCGTGCCTACGACCCTTGTCGGGGCCGTCCTGCTCGTCCTGCACGCCAGAAGCTCCTGGCGGGTGCCGCCGTACGGCACGACGCTGCGCCGCGCCGACCGCTGATCGGCCGACTCGAGGTTTCTACGGACCTCGACTCAGGTGGGGGATGAAACCCCTCCTTCGGCGGATGTCGGATCCCCCGAACGGGCGTAGCTTCCGAAGCGGGATCCGAACCGAGAAAAACGGGGGCCGAATCGCAGCGGGGAGAGTGCACCGCGTAGCGGATCGGGCGGCATCGGCAGCGGTTACCCGGGGGATGGCGATGGGGGCCTGGGGGGCCCCCTTCGCCCGTCCGGCGCTATTCGTCGCCGAGCGGGCGCTCGATGAGCCCGAGCTGGTACGCCTGGCGCACCGCGTCGGCTCGGTTCTTGGCGCCGAGCTTGCGATAGACGTTCGTCAGGTGGAACTTCACCGTCTGCTGGGTGACCCACAGCTCCTTGGCGATCTCGTCGTTCGACTTGCCCTTCGCGAGCTCGGTGAGGATCGCGATCTCGCGGTCGGTGAGGCCGGCGGCCTTCGCCCCGCTGGGAGCGCCCGCCTCGGTCGCGCCGACGGTCGAGAACACCGTGCCGCCCGCCACCTGGCGCAGCGTCGACGGCAGGTCGGTCGGGTCGACCGTCTTCAGCACGTACGCGCTCGCGCCGCGCCGGAGCGCGCCCTCGATCAGGTCGGGCGTCGTCGACGCAGAGAGCATCACGACCTTCACGTCGGGATACCGGCGCTTGATCTCCTCGAGGACCTGGAGGCCGTCCATGTTCGGCATCCGGACGTCGAGCACGACGAGGTCGGGGCTCGTCTGACCGACGAGCGGAAGCACCTGGGCGCCGTTCTGGGTCTCGCCGACGACCTCGAAGCCGCCGTCGTCGTCGAGGGCGCGGCGGATCCCGTCGAGCATCAGGCGGTGGTCGTCTGCGAGAAGGACGCGCATGGGACTGCAGTGTCGCATCCGAGGGCGACGTCGTGCGTTACGGGTCCTGTGCCCTTCCGGGGCGGTCGGCCCGGGCGGGGTCACTCGCGCGAGGTATTGCATCACCCGAAGGGCAGTACGGTCGGAGAGGCGGGCGAAGGCAGGTCCGGCTGAAGCCTCACAGACACGACTGGGGGAGCGGCGATGGGAACCGAGCGGCACCGGCAGATCCGCACGACGACGTTCAGCGTCATGACGTTCATGGTCCTCTCCGTCGTCGCCGCAACCGTGCTCGCCCTCTCGATGTTCGGTCACGTGCGCTCGGTCGTGACGCAGGCGTCCGGAACACCCGGCTCGGGCCTCGTCGAGCCGGCCGCCGAGTAGGGTCAGCCCGGGACCCAGCGCGAGGCCCCGGCAGGCCCCTGCCGGACGACCTCGACGCGAGGCGGCGTCACGCTCAGCGGTGAGTCGCAGATCGACCCACGTGAGGTTGTTGCCCTCGTCGGACTCGCGGAACCAGTCGCCCGGGTCGGCGTCTGCCCACAACCGGTAGACGCCGTCCTCCAGCCCGTTCACGAGGAGGCGCTGGTCGGGGAGCGTCCAGTGGTAGGGGTCGCCGAAGCCGGGGCTGAGGCCCATCTCGAGCTCGAGCGTGTCTCGGCCGTCGCACGCGTCCTTTCCGAACTCAGGTGCGAGGGGAGCGTCCGGGCGGGCGTCGGAGGAGGCGCGCCTGGTCGAAGAAGCAGTACCCGACCTTCGCGTACCGCCGGAGGATCGCCGTCGAGCCCGGACGGGTGAGCCAGTACGAGGCGCCGACCTGGACGTGCCAGTGCTCGTGGCCGTGGCCCCCGAACGTCAGGTCGCCGTCGGTGAGCACCTCGCTCGTGGGCCCTTGCCGCTCCCGAAAGCGCTGGGAGACGCGCCAATCTCCACGGTCGTCGGCGCGCACGGCGTGGACGATGAAGGGGCCCTCGCCGACGTTGCCGATCGAGGCGGTGAATCGCACCGACTGGTCGCCGTCGTCCGCGACGCCGGCCGTGAAGTCCGTCAGCGGCGAGAGCGCCAGGTCGGGCAGGACGGGATCCTCCGGTGTCGCGAGAGGATCGGGCAGCGAGCCCGGCCACCAGGCAACGGCGGCGGCCGCCGCGAGCGCGGCCAGGGGCAGGCCGACGAGGGCTCCGATGACGACGCGGCGCCGCAACGGCCGCAACCGTAGCCGGGTCGGCGGAGGCTCCCCTCCCCGGACGGGTGGCCATCTCTACCCGAACGGGGGAGTGTCATCCCCCTTCGGAGCCATACAGTGCGGTGCGGAGTGCTAGGTGCGGCGGCATCTGCGGCGTTCGTTCCTGGCTCATTGGCGTCATTGAAGGGGGCAGCATGGGAACGTTCAGGAGAAGGGCAGCGCTCGGCCTCGGGCTGATCGCCGCGCTCGTAACGCTCGCGGTCGCGGGCGCGGCGAGCGGCAACCACTGGAACGACTACAACGGCACGGCGGACTCGCACGAGTTGGTGCCGGGCAACCCGCCGCTGTGCGGCGCGCCGAACGGCGGCACGTCGTTCCGCGTCGCGGCCGGCGATCTCTCGGTGGGCGGCGAGTACCCGAGCGGCAACCCGGTCATCAGGATCACCGCGCTCGACGTCGACGGCGGCACGCTCAGCTGGGCAGCTCATTGACGGTCGACGACTACGACATGGCCTCCGTGGTCATGAAGGGCGGCCCGGACGCGATGGTCTACTACTACGACGCGGCCGGTGCCGGGGTCGACGACTCCGACGCAGGCATCACGACGCCGATCAACACCAACGGCAACGTCGACGCCGAGGCCGTACGGAATCAGCCACGTCGACTTCTGCCTCGATCCGAAGGACGAGGTCGGCGATCGACGATCTCGTCGTCACGAAGACCGCGACGACCGCCTGGGAGAAGGTCTACACCTGGGACGTCGAGAAGTCGGTCGACCCCGCGCAACTCGCCCTTCCGGCGGGCGGGAGCGGCAGCGCGACCTGGACCGTCGCGGTGACGCAGACGGGCTCCACGGCTCGCAACGCGGTCGTCTCGGGCACGATCACCGTGCAGAACCCGAACGACGTTTCCGTGACAGGAGTGTCCGTCACCGACGCGCTCGCGGGCGCTGTCGTCGACTGCGACGCCGGCACCGCCGGGGGCGCAGAGCACCGGGCTCACCGTGCCTGCGAACGGCAGCATCTCGTGCACGTACTCGGCGCCGCGCGACACGACCGACGGCGGCACGAATTCGGCGACCGCGACGGGCACGCTCGAAGGGATCGACGTCTCCGACAGCGGCACCGCCGACTTCACGTTCGGCGCTCCGGCGGTCGAGATCAACAAGGTCGTCTCGGCCGTGGACGACGAGACGCAGCTGGGGCGAGATCGACGGCAACGACACGTTCTCCTACGAGGAGTCGTTCCGGTGCCCCGGCCAGGGCCGCACGAACGTCGTCGACCTGCTCGGCGACAACCCGGCGACCCCGGAGGTCGAGACCGACTTCGTGCTCGACACGGACTCGGCGAGCGTCACGGTGACGTGCGGGAGCACGCCGCCTCCGCCTCCGCCTCCGCCTCCGCCGCCTCCGCCTCCTCCGCCTCCGTCGGACGAGAAGATGGACGTGCAGGTGACGAAGGACGCGACTGCGCAGGTGCAGCTCGTCAACGGGCAGGCGGACATCGCCTACACCGTCCGGGTGCGGAACAACGGGCCCAACCAGGCGCACAACGTCGTGCTCGCGGACGCGGCGCCGGGCGGCGTCACGTTCCTCGCGGTCACGCAGCAGCCCGTCAACGGCAACTGCACCATCACGGCCGCGCTGCTCAACTGCTCGCTCGGCACGCTCGGCCCCGGTGTCGAGCGGACGATCGGCGTGTCGGCCCGCGTCACCCAGACGGGGACGTACGCCAACTGCGCGACAGGCACCGGGAGCGGCAAGGACACGAACGGCGCCAACAACATGGACTGCGCGTCGACGCTCGTCACCGCACCGGTGACGCCGCCGACGCCCAAGCCCACGGCGAAGCCGAAGCCGAAGCCGACGCCGACGTCCAAGCCCAAGCCGGCGTCGCCGGTGATCTGCGTGAAGCTCGACGTGACCCCGAAGCTGATCAGGGCGAACGGCAAGGTGCAGTTCGTCGTCGCCAAGGTGACGCGCAAGCGTGCGACTCCGGTCGAGGGCATCGCCGTCCGCTTCACGGGCGCCGGGATCGGCCCGGGTCGTCCGGACCAACGCGCAGGGCGTCGCGAAGCTGAAGGCGACGCCGGGCAAGGCGGGCCTGATGCTCGTGAAGGTGACGAGCGCCAAGGCGTGCAACAGCGCACGGATCGGTGTCGTCGGCGTCTTCGAGCCACCGGTCGCCGGCTGACGATTCCCGAGCCGGCACTCCGTCGGCGTTCCCGGGCTGCGGTCCGGGAACGCCGATGCCTCGGGGATGGGTCAGCAGGGCCGCACGGCCCTGCTGACCCTCAACTTCGAACGAATCGACCACAGACCGAAACGGGTGAGATCGTGAAACGGGCCTCTCTGATCGTGCTCCTCGTCGTCGCCCTCGTGGGTGCGGCACCCGCGGCCGCGGGTGGCACGGCGGGGGTCGCGCCGCTCGCAAGCGTCGAGGTGGTCGGCTCCGGCCCGCTCGTCTGGGGTTCGGTCGCCGTCCGCGCCGCGCCCAGTCGATCGGCGCGAGTGCTGACGACACTCACCCAGTTCCGGCCGGACTTCTACCCGCGCACCGTCCTCGCCCTCTCGGCGCGCCTCTCGCGCTCGGGAGCGCCGAGCTGGTACCGGATCACCGTCCCGGGGCGTCCCAACGGCCGGACCGGCTGGATCCCGGCGGGCTCGGCGGACGTCGAGCCTGTCGACCGCTGGCTCGTCGTCTACCGCGGCGCCCGGAAGTTCGAGCTCTACGTCGGCGGCAGGCTGCGGCGCACGGGGCCCATCGCCGTCGGGGCACGCGGGATGGAGACGCCCACCGGGCTCTTCTACGTCCAGTCGAGGTTCGTGCCACGCAAGTACCCGATCCTCGGCGCGTTCGCGTTCGAGACGAGCGGCTACTCGAAGCTCTCGGACTGGCCCGGCGGTGGCGTCGTCGGCGTCCACGGCACCGACGCGCCATGGTTGATCGGCCAGGCCGTCTCGCACGGCTGCGTCCGGCTCCGCAACAGCGACGTCCTCGCGTTGCGGAAGCTCGTCCGCGTCGGGACGCCCGTCAAGATCGTCGCTGCGTAGAGCGAGCCGGAGCGCGCTCCGGGCCCGAGCCGCTCGGCTGCCATCGATAGCGCCGTGTCGCGCGCAGCGGGCGCCAGCGATAGCTCCGTCGGATCACCGGGAGCTCGTCACGGCTGTGAGCGAGGTCAGGACGACCCGGCATCGAACGCGTACGGTGCGATCTCGTCGGCGGACAGCGTGCGCTGCCCGCCGGGGGCGGGGCGGAGCTGTCGTACGACGTAGCCGCGGTCGCGGAAGGTGTATCCCGGCTCGAACGTGCGCCCACGAGCCGCCGAGCCCTCGAGCGACACCGACGTGTTCGAAGCGGAAGCCGAAGCCGTTGCACGTCGCGACGCCGCCGTTCCACGTCTCGGCTGTCGCCATGGGCTGCCACCGCTTGTGCGAGCCGGGCAGGACGATCGGGTCGGTGACGGGCTGCCCGTCGAGCCAGATGCGCCAGACGCCCGGGCGCCCGCTCATCTCGAGGACTGCGAGCCGGTGCTTGTCGCCGACGCGCACGTCGGCGCGGAGTGGGAGGAACACGGGATCGCTGCCCGCGCGGGTGATCTCGGCGTAGATCATGAGGGGCGTCCTCGGCAGGGCGGCGATCCCCGCCTGGAGCCACATCGTCTCGCCGTTCGGGCCCGCCCCCTTGCCACCCAGGCCGATCCAGCCGGCGGCATGGCCCGCGGAGACGCTCGGCGCCCGCAACGCGGTGATCGTGGCGCGCACGCCGCTCCCGACCCTGATCGACTCGTGGCCCGCGTAGGCGTACCCCGGGGAACCGTGGGTGCCGGAGCCGCAGGCCGCCGTGCTCGCAGCCGCGCCCGGCGCGATCGGCCAGAGGCACACGGCCGCAGCCGCCGCGCCGATCGTCGTCAGAAGAGCCCCCATCACCCTCACATGTCCCTCGATCGGCGTCCCGCGAACGAGGGAGGATCCCTCGTTCTGGCGATCGCGGGAGGTACCCCGGAAGGCGGGTAGCATCCGCGGCATGGCGCGGGTCGAGGATCGGCGCACGACGGCTCTCGACGCCTGGCGCTCACGGTTCGATGCCGGCGCCCAGCGGCAGGACGAGCTCCAGACGTCGATCTCCGGCGCGGAGGTGGAGCCGCTCGCGACTCCCGGCACCACGGATGTCGACTACGAGCGCGACCTCGGGTACCCGGGCGCGTTCCCGTTCACCCGCGGCGTGTACCCGTCGATGTACCGCGGCCGGCTCTGGACGATGCGTCAGTTCGCGGGGTTCGGCACCGCGCAGGAGACGAACGAGCGGTTCCGATACCTCCTCGACCACGGGCAAACCGGGCTGTCGTGCGCGTTCGACATGCCCGCGCTGATGGGGCTCGACTCGGACTCGCCTCGGTCGGAAGGCGAGGTCGGCCGGGAGGGCGTCGCGGTCGCGTCGCTGGAGGACATGCGGATCCTCTTCTCCGGGATCCCGCTCGGGGAGGTCTCGACCTCGATGACGATCAACTCGTCGGCGGCGATCGCGCTCGCGATGTACCTCGTCGTGGGGGAGGAGCAGGGCGTGCCGCGAGGTCGGCTCCGCGGGACGATCCAGACGGACATCCTCAAGGAGTACATCGCGCAGAAGGAGTTCATCTTCCCGCCCGCGCCCTCGATGCGGCTCGTCACGGACATGGTCGCGTTCTGCGCCGCCGAGATGCCGCTCTGGCACCCGATCTCGATCTCGGGGTACCACATCCGGGAGGCGGGCTCGACCGCGGCGCAGGAGCTCGCGTTCACGCTGAAGAACGGGTTCACCTACGTCGAGTGGGCGCTCGAGCGGGGGCTCGACGTCGACGCCTTCGCGCCGCGGCTCTCGTTCTTCTTCAACGCGCACCTCGACTTCTTCGAGGAGATCGCGAAGTACCGGGCCGCACGAAGGATATGGGCCCGTGAAATGCGGTCGACGTACGGTGCCCGGGACGAGCGGTCGATGCTGATGCGTTTTCACACCCAGACGGCGGGGGTGTCACTCACGTGGCAACAGCCACTTGTGAACGTAGCACGGACCGCGATCGAGGCGTTGGCGGCGGTTCTCGGCGGGACGCAGTCGCTGCACACCAACTCCTACGACGAGGCTCTCGCGCTCCCGACCGAGGACGCCGTCCGGCTCGCGCTGCGAACCCAGCAGGTGATCGCCCACGAGACCGGTGTCGTCAACTCGATCGACCCGCTCGGCGGCTCCTATCACGTCGAGGCACTCACCAACCGGCTCGAAGCGGAGGCCTACGAGCTCTTCCGCCGGATCGACGAGCTCGGAGGGATGGTCGCCGCGATCGAGCAGAACATGCCTCAGCGGGAGATCGCCGAGGCCGCCTACCGCTACCAGCAGGAGGTCGAGGCCGAGGAGCGGATCGTCGTCGGCGTCAACCGCTATCGCACCGTCGACGACGAGGAGCTCCACATCCTCCGGATCGACCCCGACCTCGAGCGCAGGCAGATCGAGCGCCTGAGGGCCTTCAAGGCGCGCCGCGACTCCGCCGTGGTCGGCGAGCGCCTCGCCGAGCTCGCCGAGGCCGCGTCGCTGCCCGACCGCAACCTCATGCCGGTGATCGTCGACGCCGTCCGCGACGGCGTCACCCTCGGCGAGATCTGCGACGCGTGGCGCCGGGTTTGGGGCACGTGGCGCGAGCAGCCGGTGTTCTAGCTCGCGAAGCGGGATTCCGCAGGAGCAACGGGCTGTTGGGGCGTTCGGCTGGTTCGGCGCTCAGCCGGCGACGCGTTCCGGCGCGACCTCGAGCTCCATCCCGTCGTACGCGAGCGTCACGCCGTCAGGGGTAGGCAGCTCGGACGGGCGGTGGGTGAGGAGCAGATCGCGGGCGCCGGAGGCGGCGTACGCGTCGAGCGCCTCCTCCGCGCTGAGATGACCCCGGGGCTCGCCGTCGGCGGAGCCGTGCTCGAGGGTCGCCTCGCAGACGAGGAGGTCGGCGTCGAGTCCGAGCTCGGCGATCCGCTCGCTCGGGGCCGTGTCGCCCGTGTAGGCGAGCGTCGCAGCCCCGTTCGTGACCCGGAAGCCGTACGTCTCGAGCTTGTAGTGCGGCAGGCGCACCGGAAGGATCTCGAGCCCTGCGGCCGAGAACGGCGTCTCCGCCTCGTACTCCGAGACGGTGAAGGTCCGCTCGAACATGTCCGGGAAGCCGAGGCGGGAGCCGAGCTCCTCGAGGAAGCTCCGCCCGCCGCGGTAGACCCAGAGCTGGGGCCGCACATCGTCGTGCCCGCGTCGGTAGAAGCTCCCCCAGACCCACGGCACGAGGTCGCCCCAGTGGTCGAGGTGGAAGTGGGTGATCGCGATCGCGTCGATCGTCGGCCAGGCCTCGCGCTCGCGCAGACGCCCCAGCACCCCCGGGCCGCAGTCGAGCAGCAGTCGCTTTCCCTCCGACTCCACGACGTAGCCCGAGTGGGCGCTGCCGGCGTTCGGCCACGCCGGGGACGACCCGATGACGACGAGACGCACGTTCCTATACTGACCGCGTGGAGCGGACGATTCGGGTCGTGATCGCGAAGCCGGGGCTCGACGGCCACGATCGGGGGGCCAAGATCATCGCGCGCTCCCTGCGCGACGCCGGGATGGAGGTCATCTACACGGGCCTCCACCAGACACCGGAGCAGATCGTGGAGACCGCGATCCAGGAGGATGCGGACGCGGTCGGGATCTCGATTCTCTCGGGTGCGCACATGACGTTGGTGCCGAGGATCGTAGAGGGCCTGCGCGAGAACGACGCAGACGTGCTCGTCGTCGTCGGTGGGACGATCCCGCCGGAGGACGCGGACGAGCTCAAGCGGCTCGGCGTCGGCGAGGTCTTCACGCCGGGCGCGCCGACGAGCGCGATCGTGGACTTCCTGCGCAGCTCGCTCGCCCCAGCCTAGGACGCAGCGCTACGACCCGGAGCAGCCCGGGTCGGGGTACACGCACGTGCGGATGCTCTCGCCGTCCTGGGCCTCCGAGCCCGGGTCGGGCCACGAGATCGCGATGGTCGGCTCGACCCCGTCGGTCGGCTGGGCCTCGACGGTCGCGCCGCCCGGCCGCGTCACCCGCGTCGCGACGAGGGTGCCGGCCTGGCCGCGGAGAGCGGCCGCGGTGACCTTGCTGCGAGCGGTGTAGGCCGTGAAGACCGTCGCGGCCCGTGCCTGGAGCGTCCGTCGCTCCGGGCTCTGGACGGCCTCGGCGAGCGTCCGGTCGACCTCTGCGTTCGCTCCGAGCGCCAGCTCGACCGTGCGATCGCGGACGAGTGGCGTCCAGCGGCCGCCCGGCCACCAGCGCACGGCGCTCGCCCGAAGCGTCAGCGTGCCGGCGCCCGCCTCGATCGGCACGCCGCGGACGCCGAGCGAGAACGTCGCGCCGATCCGCGCCGGGAACAGGAGCCTCTCGGCGGCGTTCAGGTACGGGTAGGGGTTCACGTCGGCGCCGTCGCCGGGGTGCACCTCGAAGTGGAGATGGTGGTTCCCCTCCGCGTCGCCCGAGTCTCCGTTCCAGGCGATCTGCTCCCCCGCCGTCACGGTTGCGCCGTCGGCGACGGCGTAGGAGACGTCCTGCTTGCACCCGCCGCGATCCTCGGAGCGCTCGGTGAGGTCGTTGTTGAGATGGATATAGAGGTATGTCGTGCCGCTGCGGCCGTAGAGATAGAGCATGCAACCGGCGCGCGAGGACGTCGTGTGCCACCTGATCCGGCCCGCCTCGGCCGCGACGACCGGGGTGCGCCACGGGACGTTCTCGATGTCGATCCCGGCGTGGCTGCCGTTCACCCGGGCGTCGCCGTAGTTCATGCCGTACGGGTAGTCGCCCGTCAGCGGGAAGACGATGGGCTTGCCGTCGACGAGGCCCGGCTTCGGGGCGGCACCGGGAGCGCCGACGACCGCCGCGCCGAGAAGAGCGGTGAGAAGGAGGAGGAAGGCCCCTCGTGCTGTCGTCCGGTGGCGAGTCATGGGGCTCCGGTGCGCGGCGCGAAGGGCGGGACACTAGCAGGTGGTCAGGAGCGCGTCCTGGGAAGCGGCTAGTGTCGCGCCGAAGGCGGGCTTCGGCGGCATCGCGTGCAAGCCTGCACAGGGGGTCGACCGGAAGGGGGAGGTTCGGTGCACAGAATGCTCTTGGCCGCGCTGCTCGCGGCCCTGGTGGTGGGCGTCGCCGCCTGCGGCGGCGACGACGACGGGGGTGAGCCGACGGCGGTCGCAATGGAGGTCGCTCCGGCCGGTGACGGATTCGAGCTGAAGGTTCCCGAGTCCGTCGAGGCCGGCCTCGTACGGCTCGAGTTCAAGAACGGGACCGAAGACGGCGCGGAAGCCCAGTTGCTCCGCCTCGCCGACGGCCACACGGTGGAGGAGGCGCTCGCCGCGATCGACTCGGAGGACGGCAAGATCCCGGACTGGCTCACGGCGGAGGGCGGCGTCGGGACGATCGAGCCCGGCGCGTCCGGCGCCGTCGAGCTCGTGCTCGAGGAGGGCACGTACCACGTGATCGACACCGGCACTCCCGACGGCGACGACGTGGAGAGTCACGCGAAGAACGGCGCGACGGCGACGCTCGAGGTCGGAAGCGGCGACGACGACGCCGAGCTGCCCGAGGTCGACGCCTCGATCGAGATGGCCGACTTCGAGTTCGTGACCGACGGGCTGAAGGCGGGAACGAACCGCTTCCTTCTGCGCAACACAGGGAACGAGCTGCACCACACGCTCATCGTTCCGATCAACGAGGGTGCGACGTTCGACCAGGTGAAGGCGTTCATGACCTCGGACGAGAGCGACTCCGGGCCGCCGCCGGTCGACTTCGAGAAGCTCCAGGGGACGACGGTGCTCGACGCCGACCGGGAGCAGATCGGCGACCTCGAGCTCGCGCCGGGGCGGTACGCGCTCGTCTGCTTCCTCACCAACCGCGCCGGCGGCCCCCCGCACGCCGCGCTCGGAATGGTGAGCGAGCTGACGATCGACGAGTAGCAGAACCGGGTGCGGGGAGAGCCGGGGCCTGCGCCGCCCCGGCTCTCCCGGCCGCTCGGCGGCAGGCCTGACAGCTGCCGACACGCCGTCGTTAGAGTCCGCCGCGATGAAGATCGCCGTCTGCGTGAAGCAGGTTCCCGACGCCGCCGTCCACAAGCGGCTCGATCCCTCGACGCATCGCCTCGACCGGTCGGGCGAAGGCTCGCTCAACCCCACCGACGTGAATGCCGTCGAGGAGGCCCTGCGCCTGAAGGAAGCCCACGGCGGGGAGGTGCTCGTCCTCTCCCTCGGCCCCGAGAAGGCGATGGACTCGCTCCGCAAGGCCCTCGCGATGGGCGCGGACCGCGCCGTGCTCGTCTCGGATCCCGCCGCGGCGGGATCCGACCTCGTCGCTACGAGCTACGCGCTCGCGACCGCGCTCGAGCGCGAGGAGGCCGACCTGGTCGTCTTCGGCCAGCAGGCGAGCGACGGCGACGGCGCCGTGCTCTGGGCCGCCGTCTCCGACCGGCTGCGCCGGCCGATGGTCTCGCAGGTCGCCGAGCTGACCGTCGACGGGGAGACGCTCACCGGCAAGCGGCAGACCGAGTTCGGCTATGACGTGATCTCCGCGCCGCTCCCGGCCGTCGTCGCCGTCTCCGATGCGATCAACGAGCCGCGGTACCCGTCGCTCAAGGGGATCATGGGCGCGAAGGCCAAGCCGCAGGAGACGCTCTCGCTCGCCGACGCCGGCATCGACCCGGAGAGGGTGGGAGAGGCGGGCTCGCGGACGGTCGTTCGCTCGGCCTCCCCGCCGCCCCCGAAGAGCGGCCAGGTGAAGCTCGAGGACGACGGCAGCGCGGCGGAGAAGATCGTCGAGTACCTCGCGGACAAGCGCCTCGTATGAGCACGCTCGTCTACCTGGAGACGCACGACGGCGAGCTCACGAAGGGCGGGCTCGGCGTGCTCGCGAAGGCAGCGGCGCTCGGCGGCGACGTCGCAGGCGTCGTCCTCGGGAGCGGCGTCCGTGACACCGCGGCGGCAGCAGGCGCGTTCGGCGCGGGAACCGTGTACGTCGTCGACGACCCCGCGCTCGAGGCGCCGTTGCCACAGCCGCGGGTCGACGCGCTCGAGGCGGTGGTGCGTGAGAGCGGGGCCGAGAACGTCCTCTTCCCGGCTTCCGTGCTGTCCGCCGACGTCGCCTCCGGTCTCGCGGCGCGGCTCGAGGCCGGCCTCAACTGGGATCTCACCGACCTTCGGGTCGACGGGGGCGACCTCGTCGGTGTCCGGCCCGCGCTGGGCGACACCGTGCTCGTCGACGTCGCATGGGCGTCGACGCCCCGGCTCGCCCTCATCCGCTCCGGGACGTTCGATCCGGTCGAGACCGGCGGCTCGGCCGAGGTGAAGGACGTCGAGGCGATGTTCCAGGACTTCTCCGCCAAGGCGACGCTCGTCGACCACCTCCAGGAGGAGTCGAGCGGGCCGTCCATCGAGGACGCCGACGTGATCGTCGCCGGTGGGCGGGGGCTCGGCGGCCCGGAGGGCTTCTCCATCTGCGAGGAGCTCGCCGGAGCGCTCGGGGGTGCCGTCGCGGCAACCCGGGCGGTCGTGGACGCGGGCTGGTACCCCTACTCCGCCCAGGTGGGGCAGACGGGCAAATCCGTCTCGCCCAAGCTCTACATCGCCCTCGGCATCTCGGGGGCGATCCAGCACAAGGTCGGGATGCAGAGCTCCGGGACGATCGTGGCGGTCAACAAGGACCCGAACGCCCCGATCTTCGACTTCGCCGACCTGGGCGTCGTCGGCGACCTCACGCAGATCGCTCCGAAGCTCACCGAGCTTCTCAGGGCGCGTCGCTAGCGGCACCGTGAGCGGCATCCGCCCGGCCGACTTCCCGCCCCCGTTCGGGGCCGCCGAAGCGATCGGGCCGCCGACCGACGCACCCGACGAGCGGATCGACGTCGGGGTCCTGATCGTCGGCGGCGGCCCCGCGGGGCTCGCGTGCGCCGTCCGGCTCGGTCAGCTGCTCGACGAGGAGCCGGGGCTGCGCGAGCGCCTCGGCGACGTCCCGGTCGCCGTGCTCGAGAAGGGAAAGCAGCCGGGCTCGCACCTGCTCTCGGGTGCCGTCATGAACCCGCGCGCGATCCGCAAGCTCTTCGCCGGCCGCCTCCCGATCGAGGAGATGCCGACCTACGGCCCGGTCGAGGGCGAGGCGGTGTACCTGCTGACGAAGGGCGCGGCGCTGCGCATTCCGCCCCCGCCGACGATGATGAACCACGGCAACTGGATCGTCTCGCTCTCGGAGCTCGGACGCTTCCTGGGCGAGCGGGCCGAGGCCGGCGGCGCGATGATCCTCCCCGAGACGGCGGGCCAGAAGCTGCTCGTCGACCACGGCCGCGTCGTCGGGGTGCGCACCGGCGACAAGGGCAAGGGAAAGGACGGGGAGGTGCTCGGCAACTACGAGCCCGGCGTCGACGTCACCGCGCGCGTCACGGTGCTCGCGGAGGGCACGGCAGGGCACCTCACGCTCGCCGCGATCGATCACTTCGGGCTCCACGGCAGCCAACCGCAGATCTGGGCGCTGGGTGTGAAGGAGGTCTGGAAGGTCGCGAAGCCGCTCCACAAGATCGTCCACACCCTCGGCTGGCCGCTGCGGAAGCGCGCGCGCTACGGCGAGTTCGGCGGCTCGTGGATCTACCCGATGGGAGAGGAGCACGTCTCGCTCGGGTTCGTCCTCGGGCTCGAGTACGCGGACGTCGAGCTCTCCGCGCACGACGTGCTGCAGGAGTTCAAGACGCACAGGCTCGTGCGCAAGCTCCTCGCCGGCGGCGAGCGCGTCGCCTGGGGGGCGAAGACGATCACGGAAGGGGGGCTCAACTCGCTTCCGGCCCAGCTGAACGGCCCCGGGTTCCTGCTCGTCGGCGAAAGCGCCGGGCTCGTCAACGTGCCGCGGCTCAAGGGCGTCCACTACGCGATCGAGTCGGGTCGGCTCGCGGCCGAGGCCGCCGTCGCGGCACTCCGAACGGGCGAGGTCGCCGGGCGCCGGGGCGCGCTCGCAAGCTATGACGACGCGATCCGGGCGAGCTACCTCTGGAAGGAGCTCGACGAGGTCCGCAACATGCGCCAGGTCTTCGACAAGGGCTTCTTCATGGGGGGTGCGCTCGCGAGCGCGATGACGGTCACGAAGGGCAAGCTTCCACCCAAGGACTTCGCGACGCATCCGAACGCAGAGGCCGAGCTCCTCCGCACGGGCCGTGCGGCGCGGTACCCGGCCGCGGACGGCAAGCTCACCTTCGACAAGCTCTCGTCGGTCTTCGCGTCGGGGAACCGCACCCGTGACGACCAGCCCAGCCACATCCGGATCCAGAGTGAGGTGCCGCGCGATCTCGCCGAGATGTGGCACTGGATGTGCCCGGCGCAGGTATACGAGGTGGGCGCGGCAGACGGGGACGGGACGGTTCGGGTCGAGGTGACGCCGTCGAACTGCGTCCAGTGCGGAGCGATCAGCGCCAAGGGCGGCCGGCTCACGCCACCCGAGGGCGGCTCAGGCCCCGAGTACACGCTGACCTGAGGGCTCGTGAGCGACGCGCGATACGACATTGCCGTCGTCGGCGCCGGGATCCTGGGGCTGGCGGTCGCCCGGGAGCTGGGGCTGCGAAGGCCGGAGGCACGGATCGCGGTCCTGGACAAGGAAGCGACCGTCGCCACGCACCAGACCGGCCGTGCCAGCGGCGTCGTCCACCGCGGCGTCTACTACGCGCCGGGCTCGCTCAAGGCGCGGCTCTGCGTCGCCGGTGCGACACGGCTGCTCGACTTCTGCGACGAGCGTGGAATCCCCGTGCTGCGGTGCGGCAAGGTCGTCGTCGCGACGACGGAGGCAGAGCTGCCGCGACTCGAGGAGCTCCACCGGCGCTCGCTTGCAAACGGCGTTCCGAACGTCTCGATCATCGAGCGCGAGCGCCTCCGCGAGCTCGAGCCGCACGTCGCTGGCCTCCGCGCGCTCCATTCGCCGCAGACTGCCGTGGTCGACTTCACGGCGGTCGCGCGCGCGTTCGCCGACGACGTCCGCGCCGCTGGGGGAGACGTGCTCCTCGGGCGCGAGATCGCCGCCCTCGAGCGTCGTGGCGCCTCCACGCTCGTCCGGACGAACGCCGGGGACGTCGAGGCAGGGCGTGTCGTCGTGTGCGCGGGAGCGCACGCGGACCGGCTCGCCTCGCTCAGCGGGGCGGCGCCCGAGCCGCGGATCGTGCCGTTTCGCGGCGACTACCTCGTGCTGCGACCCGAGCGCCGCCACCTCGTGCGGGGGCTCGTCTACCCGGTGCCCGACCCCGCGTTCCCCTTCCTCGGAATCCACACGACGGTCCGCCTCGACGGCGAGGTGCTTCTCGGGCCGAACGCGGTCCTCGCGCTCGCACGCGAGGGCTACCGGCGCCGCGACATCTCGCTGCGCGACGTCGCCGACATCGCTCGGTCACCGCGGCTTCCGCCGTCTCGCGCGGCGACACTGGCGCATGGGAGGCGCGGAGGCCGTGCGCGACCTCTCGAAGCGGCTCTTCGTCGCCGAGGCGAGGCGGCTGCTGCCCGAGCTCTCGGTCGCGGACGTGCTCCCGGGGCCTGCCGGGATCCGCGCCCAGGCACTCGCGCCTGACGGCACGCTGCTCGACGACTTCGTCTTCCACGAGGCCGAGGGCGTCGTCCACGTGCGGAACGCTCCCTCGCCCGGGGCCACCTCCTCCCTGGCGATCGCCGAGGTGGTCGCAGACAGGGTCGAAGCCGCAGGGCGCTGACGGGCAGGTCGGGCTACCGCTCCTCGCGCTCGGCCCACGCCTCGGCCATCGCGACGCGCTGGGCGAGCGTCGGGTGCGTCTGGAGCAGGACGTAGGCCCAGGTCGGCGGGCTCGGGTCGCCGAGCGAGGACTTGGCGAACGAGCGGAAGAGCGCCTTCGCCGCCGCGGGGTCCCGCGTCGTCGAGAGCGCCTTCCAGTCGGCCTCCGCCTCCGAGCCGCGGCTGACGACGTTCTGGAGCGGCGCGACGGCGAGCTGGAAGACGGCGGCCGCGAGCAGCGCAAGCGGCACCGCCGTCGGCTCGCCCATCCCTCCGCGCCGGCGCGTGACGAGCATCAGCACGAGGGCACCCGGGAGCGCGAAGAGGCCGAACCAGGCGACCGCCTCCGCGAGGTGGTTGCTCGAGTGGTGAGCGAGCTCATGGGCGAGCACGACGTCGACCTCGCCGTCGCTGAAGCGCCCGTCGAGCAGGGTGTCCCAGAGGACGATCGTGGCGGACGGCCCGAGGCCGAACGCATAGGCGTTCGCCTGGCTGGTGTCGCCGCTCACCTTCTCGATCCGCAGGGGGACGTCCTCGACGCCCTGCGCTCGCCGGAAGCGCTCGTACGCGCCGACGACGCGCGGATCGCCGGACCTCTCGAGCCCGGGCACGAGGTATGGGCCCGAGAGCAGGACGACGGCCGCAATCAAGGCGAAGACGGCGGCTCCCGGGATCCACCACCAGTTGCCGAGCCTGCGCGCGAGCGCCATCACGACGAGCAGGGCGATGCACACGGCGACGAACGTCCCACCGAGCCCGAGCCAGCCCTCCACGAGCGCCTCGAGGTAGCCGACCTCGGAGACGTCGTGGCGCCGCTCCCACCAGACGGCGGCGAGCGCGAACGGAAGCCTGGCCAGCCAGACGAGCGCAAGGCCCAGCATCCCGAGGAGCATCCCCGTCCCGATCGGGCCGGCGGCCGACTCTTTCGCGTACCGCCCGCCGTAGCGCGCGTACGCCGCGAGGGTGGCCAGGAGGACGACCTGAGAGAGCACCCACAAGAAGAGGAGAAAGCGCTCGTAGCGTTCTGCCTCGTCGACGAGGGGGCGTCCGAATGCGGCGTCGACGTCCACCTCCGGAAGCGCGAGATCGCCGGGCACGACGCTGCCGCCGAGGACCCAGGCAGCGACCGCCCAGCCGGCCGTGAGCAGGACGAGGACGGCGACGGGGAGCCACCTCACGCGAGGGCCTCGTATGGCTCGGGCTCGGAAGCCCGGAGCGCCGGGGACGAGTCGGGATAGCGAGGGGTGAGAAGCAGGGCGTACGCCGACGTCTGCGCCTGGTAGCGCACGGCGGCGGCTCCGAGGTCGCGAAAGCCGGACGGCATCCGGCCGGTCGCGAGGGCGGCGAGCCAGCCGAGCGCGCCGGCCACGAAGGCGACGCCGGCGTACACCACCGCCAGCAGAAGCGCCGGGAGCAGCAGGACGAGACGGACGAGGACCGTGAGTCGCGGCTGGCGCACCGGCGGCGCGATCGTCAGGTCGACGGGGTACGACCCCTCGCGACCGACGAAGCCCGGGAAGGGCCGCCCGACGAGATACAGGAACGCCGTGAGGTGCGACCACGTGCGGACGTAGGCCGCGACGAACCGGTGGAGGAACGAGGGAACGCGCCCGGTCGCGAGCGCCGCGAGCCAGGCGACGAGTGCCGCGGCGACGGCGAATGGCGTCCACAGCACGAGCCAGAGGAGGTGGGGGATGCAGAGCAGTACGCGGAAGAGGACGAGCAGTCGCGGGCGCGCGAGGTCGTCGTCGACGCGGATCGCGACCGGGTGCTCGGGGAGCTCCGGCGCGGGAAGCATTCGGTCCGGAGCGGAGTCCGGATACCGGTCCGTCAGCATCAGTGCGTACGCGGTCGTCTGCGCGCCGTACCCGATCGCATAGACGGCTGCGTCTCGCATGCCGCGGGGCATCCGTCCCCGCGCGAGGGATGCGAGCCAGCCGAGGACGGCGACGGCTGCGCCGAGCCCGCCGATCCCGGCGAGCGCGGCGGCACCGTAGGCCGCGCCGAGCGCCGTGGAGCCGGCGAGCGCGGACGACACGGCGAACGCCGGAACCGCGAGCAGAAGGCGGAACGCGGCTCCTGCGCGGCGCTGCGGCGCCGGTGGGTCGATCTCGACGTCGACGGGATACGGCTTCCCGCCGGTGAAGCCGGGATACGGGTCGGCCGCGAGGCACACGTAGGCCGTCAGGTGCACGGTGTAGCGCGTGTAGCTCGCGAGGAAGCGGTGCAGCGACCCCGGCGCCTGCCGTTCGACGAGCACGGCAAGCCAGACGACGAATGCGAGCGTGAACGCGGCGGCGCCGTAGAGGGACGCCCAGACGAGCTGCGGGAGCACGAGGACGATACGGAGAAGGACCGTCAGCCGGCGGCGCTCGAGGTCGTCGTGCACGACGAGCCGGACCTCGTGTGGCGTCTCGGGGACGTCGGCAGCCCGGCTCACCGGCGCATTCTCCTTCTAGGATCGGCTCGTGAGCGACCTGCAGCTGACGAGGGACGACGTCGTCCGGGCGGCCGAGACCGTGCGCCGGCGCGTCCGGCGGACGCCGCTGCTCGACGGGTCGGATCTCGCGCCCGGGCTCGTGCTCAAGGCGGAGCTCTTCCAGCACACGGGCTCGTTCAAGGCACGTGGTGTCGTGAACCGGCTCTCGGCTCTGAGCACGGACGAGCGTCGCCGCGGCGTCGCGGGCGCGTCCGCCGGGAACCATGCGATGGCGCTCGCCTGGGGTGCCGCCGCAGAGGGGCTCGAGGCCACCGTCTTCTCCTGGACCGGCGGGAGCGCGTTCAAGCTGGACCGCGCGCGCGCGTTCGGAGCGCGGATCGACGTCGAGGCCGCCGACCCCGCCGGCGCGTTCGCCCGGCTCGAGGAGCATCTCGCGGCAACGGGATGCGTCCTCGTGCACCCCTTCGACGACCCGCTCGTGATGGCGGGCCAGGGGACGGTCGGCCTCGAGCTGCTCGAGGACGCCCCGGGCGTCGAGACCGTCGTCGTGCCCGTCGGCGGCGGTGGGCTGATCGCCGGGATCGCCGCGGCCGTCGCGCCCCGTGGCGTCCGCGTCGTCGGGGTCGAGCCGGAAGGATCGGCGGCGCTCCGCGCTCGCGCTCGAGGCCGGCGCCCCGGTCCCGCTCGTGCCCGACACCGTCGCGAGCGGCCTCGACGCGCCCTACGCGGGCACGAATGCGCTCGCGGTCTGCCGGGCGGCCGGCGTCGAGGTCGTGACGGTCTCCGACGACGAGATCGAGGCGGGAATGAGGCGGCTCTACACGGATGCAAAGCTCGCGTGCGAGCCGGCGGGAGCGGCGGCGGTGGCGGCCGTCCTGGTGGGGAAGGTGGGCGGCAACGTGGCGGCTGTCGTCTCGGGGGGCAACGTAGGGCCCGAGATCGCCTCTGATATCCTGGCCCGTTCATGAAGGCGGACATCCATCCCGAGTACGTCGTCTCGCACGTGACCTGTTCCTGCGGGAACGAGTTCACGACCCGCTCGACGAAGGCAGAGCTCCACGTCGAGATCTGCTCGGCGTGCCACCCGTTCTATACGGGCAAGCAGAAGCTCATGGACTCGGGTGGCCGGGTCGAGCGCTTCCAGCGCCGGCTCGAGAAGGCCGCCGCCACCCGCGGGTAGCCCCGCGCTGGCGCCCTCGCGCGCGGCTACGGTGCCCCGGTGAGCACCTCCTACGGCGGACAGGCCGTCCTCGAAGGCGTGATGATGCGCGGGCCGTCGTGCTGGGCGGTCGCCGTTCGCACGCCCGAGGGGGGCATCGAGGAGGTCGTTCGGGACGTCACCTCGCCGATGACGCGGCATCGCATCTGGCGCCTGCCGGTGATCCGCGGCGTCATCGCGCTCGGGGAGTCGCTCGCGATCGGATTCCGGGCGCTCGCGATCTCGGCGAACGTCGCCGCCCGGGAGGAGGACGACGAGGGGAACGTCGTCACCGAGATCTCGCGCGGGCAGATCATCTTCTCGTTCGCGATCGCGATCGGGTTCGCATTGATGCTCTTCAAGGTCGGGCCGGCGCTCGTGACGAGCTGGCTCCCGGTCGAGGACACGGCGTGGTTCGTCGTCGTCGAGGGAGGTATCCGCGTCGCGGTCTTCATCGCCTACATCGGCCTCATCGGCCTCTTGCCCGACCTGAGGCGGGTGTTCCAGTACCACGGCGCGGAGCACAAGACGATCAACGCGCTCGAGGCCGGCTCCGAGCTCACGGCCGAGCGCGTGCAGAAGTTCAGTTTGATCCACCCACGTTGCGGGACAGCATTTTTGCTCTGGGTGATGGTGATCGGGATCTTCGTCTTCGCGTTCATCGGCCGCCCTGTCTGGTACTGGCTGATCGCGAGCCGCATCCTGCTCCTGCCGGTGATCGCCGGGCTCGCGTACGAGCTGATCCGCTACGCGGGGAAGCACCAGGACAATCGCGTGCTGATGACGCTGCTCGCGCCCGGGCTCTGGCTGCAACGCCTCACGACCCGCGAGCCGACCCTCGATCAGGTCGAGGTCTCGATCCGCGCCATCCAGGAGGTTCGCCGCCACGAGGCCGGCGAGTCCCCCGCGGAGCAGGCCGCCGACCGCCGGGTCGAGGTCATGGCGTAGTGCCCAGGATCGTTCGCGACGCGGAGGTCAGCTGGGAGGGGAACCTCGCCCGCGGCGTGGGCTCGCTCACCGCCGCCTCGTCCGGCGCGTTCGAGGCGCTCGGGTACTCGCTGCCGACGCGCATCGCCGCGACCGGAGGGAAAGACGAGCCCGGAGGAGCTGCTCGCGGCCGCGCACGGCGGCTGCTTCACGATGTCCCTCGCGGGGGAGCTGACGGGGGCAGGCACGCCCCCGGGACGGCTCGACGTCCACTGCCGGATCACGATGGACGAGGTCGAGGGAAGGGGCCATCTCGTCGTCCATTCGGCGCTGACGGTGCGAGGTCGCGTGCCGGGTGCCGACGCCGAGCGATTCTCGACGGCCGTCGACGCCGCGCACGCGGGCTGCTCGTTCTCGACGCTCCTGCGCGACGCGGGCGTCACGATCGACATCACGACGCACTTCGAGGGAGGCGACTGAATGGCGACGGATCGCATGGCCAAGGTGACGTGGGCAGGTTCGCTGACGGAGGGCAGCGGCACGATCGAGGGAGTGGGAAGCGGCGCCTTCGGCCCGCTCGACGTCACGTGGGCCTCGCGGGCCGAGACGCCCGACGGGCGTACGAGCCCCGAGGAGCTCGTCGCGGCCGCGTGGGCCTCGTGCTTCTCCATGGCGCTCTCGAAGGGGCTCGCAGACGCAGGCTCGCCACCCGAGCGCCTCGAGACCTCGGTCACGGTCACCTTCCAGCCCGGCGAGGGCATCGTGAAGGGGGCCATCGAGGTCGTCGGCACGGTCGCCGGCCTCGACCACGCCGGCTTCGTCGAGCATGCCGAGAACGCGAAGGTGGGCTGCCCCGTCTCGAAGGCGCTCGCCGGGATCCCCGAGGTCACGCTCGACGCGACGCTTGCGACGGCATAGGGCGAGAGACACCGCGCCCCTACAATCGGGCCGTGGCACCCCTCGATCAGCTCGTCGAGGAGCTCGAGCGGACGCACGAGGAGCTCCAGCGGAAGATGTCGGACCCCGCCGTCTACGCGGATCACCGTGAGGCCGCCGAGCTCGGCCGCCGCCTGAAGGAGCTCGAGCCGGCGGTCAAGGCCGCGCGCGAGTGGCGGACGGCACGGGACGACCTCGTGGAGGCCAGGGACGACCCGGAGCTCGCCTCGCTCGCCGGCGAGCTCGAGGGGGACCTCGCCCGACTCGAGGAAGAGCTGCGGGTCGCGCTCGTCGAGCGCGACCCTGCCGACGCGAAGGACGTGATCGTCGAGGTGCGACAGGGCGTCGGAGGCGACGAGGCGGCCCTCTGGGCCGGCGAGGTCTCGCGGATGCTCCAGCGCTACGCCGAGCGCCGCGGGTTTCGCACCGAGGTCCTCTCGGCGAGCGAGAACGACGGCGGAGGCGTCAAGGAGGCGGTCTTCGCGGTCAAGGGGGACGGGGCCTACTCCGTCTTCAAGTGGGAGGGCGGCACCCACCGCGTGCAGCGCGTCCCGGCGACCGAGTCCCAGGGCCGCATCCACACGTCGACCGCGACCGTCGCCGTGATGCCCGAGGCCGAGGACGTCGAGATCACGGTCGAGGACAAGGACCTGAAGATCGACGTCTACCGCTCCACCGGGCCCGGCGGGCAGTCGGTCAACACGACCGACTCGGCCGTGCGGATCACCCACCTCCCGACGGGGATCGTCGTCTCGATGCAGGACGAGAAGTCGCAGCTGCAGAACAGGCAGAAGGCGATGCGGGTGCTCCGGGCACGGCTCTACGAGGCCGAAAGGGAGCGGCAGCACGCCGAGCTCGCTGCCTCGCGCCGGTCGCAGGTCGGGACCGGCGAGCGTGCGGAGAAGGTCCGCACCTACAACTTCCCGGAGAACCGGCTCACCGACCACCGGGTCAAGCACACCGTGCACCGGCTCGACCAGATCCTCGACGGCGACCTCCAGGAGTTCACCGAGACGCTGCAGGCGGAGGATCGCCGCCGGGCCCTCGAGGCCGCGGTGTGACCCGCAGAGGGCAGGTGCCCGGCTGACGCCGGACACCACCGTCGGTGAGGTGCTCCGCCGGTCGACCGAGCACCTCGCGGCGCACGGCTCGGAGACACCGCGGCTCGACGCGGAGCTCCTCCTCGCCCACGCGCTGGGGATGGAGCGGATCGAGCTCTACATGGGGCTCGACAGGCCGCTCGAGCCGGGCGAGCTCGAGGAGGCTCGCGCCCTCGTCGCGCGACGAGCGGCACGGGAGCCGCTCCAGTACGTGCTCGGCTCGTGGGGCTTTCGCCGCCTCATGCTCGCTGTCGACCGGCGGGCGCTGATCCCCCGTCCCGAGACCGAGATCGTCGTCGAGCGGTGCCTCGAGCTCCTCGACGGGCTCGCCGGGCCGCGCGTGCTCGACGTCGGCACGGGCAGCGGCGCGATCGCGCTCGCGATCGCGGACGAGCACCGGGACGCGCGCGTCACGGCGATCGACGTGTCGGTCGACGCGCTTGCGCTGGCGCGTGAGAACGCCGCGCGAACCGGCCTCGCCGTCGAGCTCCTCGAGCACGATCTCGACGACGGCCTCCCCGAAGGTCCCTGGGAGCTCGTGGTCTCCAATCCGCCCTACGTCGACCCGTCCGATCGCTCGTCGCTCGAGCCGGAGGTGCGCGACTGGGAGCCCCCGACCGCGCTCTTCGGACGGGAGGCGACGCCCGGCGTCGCCCACGGCGCGAGAGGCGTGCTCGTCGAGGGCGGCGTGCTGGTGCTCGAGGTGGGGGACGACCAGGCGACGGCGGTCGTCGGGCTGCTGGAGTCGCTCGGCTACGGCGGCGTGCGTACGACGCGCGACCTCACCGGCCGCGAGCGGGTCGTCGAGGGACGCCGATGAACGACGCGGCCGCCGCGATCGAGGCCCTGCGCGCCGGGCGACTCGTCGTGCTCCCGACCGACACCGTCTACGGGCTCGCCGCAGCGGGGGACAGCGAGCCCGCCGCACGGGCGCTCTACGCCGCGAAGGGACGCCCGGCGAGCCAGCCGACGGCGCTCCTCTTCGCGTCCGTCGACGCTCTCGCCGACCGAATCCCGGAGCTCTCCGCCGCGGGCGCGCGCGTCGCGCGCGCCCTCCTCCCGGGCGCGCTGACGCTGGTGCTCCCGAACCCCGCGCGGCGCTACGAGTGGCTCAACGCGGCCCGGCCCGACGCTCTGGGCGTCCGTGTCCCCCGGATCGACGGGCCGGCGGCGGCCGTTCTCGAAGCACTCGGCGCGCTCGTCGCGACGAGCGCGAACCTCCCGGGCGGCCCCGACCCGAGACGGGTGGAAGACGTGCCCACGGCGATTCGCGCGCACGCGGCGGCGGTCGTCGACGGAGGTGCGCTCCCCGGGACTCCGTCGACGGTGGTCGATCTGACCGGGCCCGAGCCGCGCGTCCTGCGCGAAGGTGCGATCCCGTCGTCCGTCGTCCTCGAGCGCGCGCGGAAAGCTCTTACCGACTCCTAACGCCTGCCCCATGCGGCGCTAACGCGGCGGGCGGAGACTCGACGCCAGATGAGCCGCCGACTCCCCGTCGCCCTCGCCGTCGTCGCCGCCCTCCTCCTCGCCGCTCCGGCAGCGGCCGATCCGCCCGCCGCGACCACCGGCCCGGCGACGTCGGTCGGCGCACGGAGCGCGATCGTCAGCGGCGCCGTCGATCCGGGCGGTGAGAGCACGAGCTGGTACGTCGAATACGGCAAGACGACGACCTACGGCGCCCGCACCGCCGCACGCAGCGCCGGCAACGGCACGTCCGGCGTCGACGTCTCGGAGCACCTGACCGGGCTCGAGACGGGGGTCACCTACCACTACCGCATCGTCGCGTCGAACGCCGACGGATCGACCCGTGGCGCGGACACGGCCTTCACGACCCGCGGCGCACCCGAGGTCGCCACCGGCGCGGCCTCGGCGATCGGCCCGACGTCCGCGAACGTGGGCGGGAACGTCGACCCGAACGGCCGCTCGACAGGCTGGTGGATCGAGTACGGGACCTCGACCCGCTACGGGTCGCGGACGGACACTCGCTCGGCGGGTGCCGGCACGAGCCCCGTCGGCGTCCTGGTGCGCCTGACCGGGCTTCCGGCCGGTGCGACGATCCACTTCCGGCTCGTCGCAGCCTCGGATCTCGGGACGACGCGTGGCGCAGACCGCTCGTTCCGCACCGACAGCGGGCCCTCCGTCGCAACGGGCGCGGTCGACGGCATCTCCGTCTCGACGGCGCGGCTGATCGGGCGCGTCGATCCGCGGGGGCGGGGCACACTCGCGTGGTTCGAGTACGGCACGACGACGGCGCTCGGCACCAAGACGCCGGAGGGCGACGCGGGCTTCGCGAGAGGCGCCTCGACGCGAACGGCGACCCTCTCCGGTCTCCAGCCCGGGACGACCTACCACTACCGGATCGCCGCGCGGAGCGACGCCGGAACGAGCTACGGCCAGACACGAAGCTTCAAGACGAGCGCAGGCCCACTCGTCGTCACCGGGCCGGCGCGCCTGTCCGGGACCACTGTCGTTCTCACGGGGACGGTCGACCCGGTCGGTCGCGCCACGAACTGGTGGTTCGAGCTCGGGCCGACGACCGCGTACGGGACGCGCACGCTTGCCAAGAGCGCCGGCGCGGGGCGAGGCGGAGTGCCCGTGTCGGAGGCCGTGACGGGCCTTGCGCCGGGCACCGAGTACCACGTCAGGCTCGTCGCGCAGAGCTCGGCCGGGACGACGGGCGGCGCCGACGTCGTCCTCCGCACCGCCGGCCTGCCGGCCGTCGGCCGTGCGAGCGCGTCCGGGATCTCGCTGGCGCGCGCCCTCGTTCGCGCGGACGTCTCGGCCGGCGGTCTCGAGACCCAGGTCTGGGTCGAGTTCGGCCGTGGCGGCGCCTTCACTGCGCGGACCGCCGCGGTCCGTCTCCCGGCCTCGGGCGCCACGACCTCCGTGTCGTTCCGGCTCGCCGGCCTCGAGCCGGGCCGCCGCTACGGCTTCCGCGTCGTCGCCGCGAGCGCCGCGGGCACGACGACCGGTACGGGCGCGACGTTCGGGACCGCCGCCCGGCCGCGGGACGAGCATGGCAGGCCGCTTCGCTGCACGATCGTGGGCACCAACGGGCCGGACCGGCTCGTCGGAACGTCGCGACGAGACGTCATCTGCGGCCTCGGCGGCTCGGACCTGCTGCTCGGCCTCGGCCGCGACGACGTTCTCGTCGGCGGCCCCGGCGCGGACTACCTCCGTCCGGGCGCGGGCCGGGACCGGATCCTCTGCGGGCCCGGCAACGACTACGTCGCAGCCCGGGACGGAGCGGCCGACCTCGTGCTCGGGGGCGACGGTCGCGACCGCGGCAGGCTCGACCGCCGCCGCGACGAGAGCCTCTCGCTGCTCAGGATCGCCTGACGGGCAAGTAGCATCCGGGCCGTGGCTGCACCGGCCGAGCAGTTCGAGCGCCTGCGGACCGGCGGGCTCGCCGAGCACGACCCCGACGTCGCGGCTCTGCTCGGTCGGGAGCTCCAACGGCAGCGCGACCAGATCGAACTGATCGCCTCGGAGAACTTCACGTGGCCGTGCATCCTCGAGGCCGTCGGCTCGGTCCCCACCAACAAGTACGCGGAGGGGTATCCCGGGCGCCGCTACTACGGAGGCTGCGAGATCGTCGACGAGCTCGAGCAGCTCGCGATCGACCGGGCGAAGGAGCTCTTCGGCGCCGACCACGCGAACGTCCAGCCGCACGCGGGCGCCCAGGCCAACATGGCCGTCTACTTCGGTCTGCTCGAGCCCGGCGACACCGTGCTCGCGCTCCGGCTCGACCACGGCGGCCACCTCACCCACGGGCTGAAGGTCAACTTCTCGGGGCGGCTCTACACGATCGTCCACTACGGCGTCTCGCGCGAGACGGGACTCGTCGAGGAAGAGGAGGTGCGCGCGCTCGCGCTCGAGCATCGCCCGAAGCTGATCCTCTGCGGCGGCTCGGCGTACCCCCGCAGGGTCGACACGGCGATGTTCCGGCGCGTCGCCGACGAGGTCGGTGCCCTGCTGTGGTGCGACATGGCCCATTTCGCAGGCCTTGTCGCGGCGGGCCTCCACCCGAACCCCGTCGAGGACTGCGACGTGGTCACCTCGACGACCCACAAGACGCTCGCCGGGCCCCGCTCGGGTCTCGTCCTCTGCCGCTCCGACCACGCCCAGGCGATCGACCGCGCGATCTTTCCTGGGCTTCAGGGCGGTCCGCTCGAGCACGTCGTCGCGGCGAAGGCGACCTGCTTCAAGATCGCGGGCTCGCCCGAGTTCCGCGCCTATCAGCAGCAGGTGCGCGACAACGCCGATGCGCTCGCGGAGACCTTGCTCGACGGAGGGCTCGACCTCCTGACGGGAGGGACCGACACGCACCTTCTCCAGCTGGACCTGCGGGCGACCGACTGGTCCGGCAAGGATGCGGAGGAGCGGCTCCACCAGGTCGGCCTGACGACCAACCGGAACACCGTCCCGTTCGACGAGCGGCCGCCCACGATCGCCTCGGGCGTGCGGCTCGGCACCCCCGCGGCCACCATCCGGGGCTTCGACGTGGACGACTTCCGCGAGGTCGGGAGGATCACCGTCGAGGCGCTGGGAGCCGACCCGGACCTCGTCGCGCTGCGCGCCCGAGCGCAGGCTCTCTGCGACAGCCGCCCGCTGTACGAGGGGTTCCGGGGCTACACGTCCTTCGTCGACTCCGGCGAGGAAGCCCAGGCGAGGGTTCGTGTCGGAGCCGTCGACCACGCGTAGCACCTCCGTCACGGAGGTCCTGCACCCGCTCGTCCAGCACAAGCTCGGGCTCCTCCGCGACGTGACGACCACGACGCAGATGTTCCGGCAGCTCGTCAACGAGCTCACGCTGCTCCTCACCTACGAGGCGACGAAGCATCTCTCCGACGAGGAGGTCGAGATCGAGACGCCGCTCGAGCACACGAGCGCGCGCCGCATCTCCGGGAAGAAGGTCGCCGTCTGCCCGATCCTCCGCGCCGGGGTCGGGATGCTCGACGGCGTGCTGTCGCTCGTGCCGGGCGCCCGAGTCGGGTTCATCGGCCTCTACCGGGACGAGGAGACGCTGCAGCCCGTCGAGTACTACGTCAAGCTCCCGAACGACATCGCCGACCGCGACGTCATCCTCCTCGACCCGATGCTCGCGACGGGCAACTCGACCGCGGCCGCCGTGGAGACGGTCAAGCGCGGCGGCGCGACCTCGGTCCGGCTGATCGCGCTGATCGCGGCTCCGGAGGGCATCGAGCGGATCCACCGCGACCACCCCGACGTCTCGATCGTCGTCGCCTCGATCGACCGGGCCCTCAACGAGAAGGGGTACATCGTGCCCGGGCTCGGCGACGCAGGCGACCGGCTGTACGGGACGAAGTAGGCCTGTGCCAGCCACCGCCGGCACGAGCGTCTGGGCTGAAGCCGCGAAGTAATGTTCGACGACCTGCGAGCCAACCCGGAAGTCCTCTGGGGCGCACTGATCGCCTTCGGGATCGTCGTCCTCCTGACCCCGGCGGTCGGCGGGATGGCGCGGCTCCTCGGCGTCGTCGCGGCCCCGGGCGGCAGGCACATCCACAAGCGGCCGATCCCGCGGCTCGGGGGGCTTGCGATCTTCCTCGGGATCCTCGTCCCGTCGCTCGCGTTCCTCTCCCTCGACGGCGAGATGCGCGGCATCGTCCTCGGCGCCGCGGTCGCCTGTGTCGTCGGCGTCGTCGACGACTTCCGGGGCCTGGCGCCGCTGCCGAAGCTCCTCGGCCAGGTCGCGGCCGCCTCGGTGCCCCTCGCCTTCGGCGTCTGGATCGACCACTTCACGTTCCCCTTCCTCGGCGTGGTCGACCTGCCCGCCTGGGTCGGGATGCCGCTGACGGTCGTCTGGATCGTCGCCGTCATGAACATGGTCAACTTCCTCGACGGGATGGACGGGCTCGCAGCGGGGGTCTGCGCGATCTCGGGTCTCACGTTCGCGACCCTCGCCCTCTCGCTCGGCAAGATCGACGCGGCGATCCTCTCCGCGGTCGTCGCCGGCGCATGCGTCGGCTTCCTGCGGCACAACTTCTTCCCGGCGCGGATCTTCATGGGCGACTCGGGGGCGCTCGTGCTCGGCTTCACGCTCGCCACGGTCTCCATCTCCGGGCTGCTGAAGACGGCGTCGACGGTCGTCCTCTTCCTGCCGCTGCTCGTGCTCGCCGTGCCGATCATCGACACGTCGTTCGTCGTCGCCAAGCGCCTCAAGTACCGCCGGCCGATCTCGACGCCCGACCGCTCGCACCTGCATCACCGGTTCATGGACATCGGGTTCTCGCAACGCCGTGCTGCGGTGACGATGTGGGCCTGGACGGCGAGCCTCGGCGCCGCGGCGCTGGCGACCCGATTCATCCCGTTTCGCGAAAGCGGCGACTGGCATCCGTGGGAGACGGGCGCCGTCGCGGCGATCGCCCTTGCGGCGCTGGCCTTCTCGGTCTACGTCGTCTACCTCCTGGAGATCGTCAAGCTCGCGAACCCGCGGGTTCGTCGCCGACGCGCCGAGGCCGAAGCCGAAGCCGAGGAAGCAGGACGGCTCAGCGCGTGACGACGCTGCACGGCGGAACGGTCACGTTCGTGTTCACCGACATCGAGGGCTCGACGAAGCTCCTCGAGCGGCTGGGCGACCGGTACGCGGAGGCACTCGCCGATCACCGGCGGATCGTGCGCGACGCGTTCGGTGCCCGGGGCGGGCGGGAGCTCGATACGCAGGGCGACTCGTTCTTCTACGCGTTCGAGCGTGCCCGCGACGCCGTTGCCGCCGCCGTCGCCGCGCAGCGGGCGCTCGGGGCGTTTGCCTGGCCAGACGGTGAGGAGGTTCGCGTCCGGATGAGCGTCCACACCGGTGAGCCGGTGGTCGGCGAGGAAGGCTACGTCGGGATCGACGTGCATCGCGCGGCGCGGATCTGCTCGGCGGGGCACGGCGGCCAGGTGCTGCTCTCCGCGACGACGCGCGGCGCTCGTCTCGGGCGGGTTGCCCGCGGGCGTCAGGCAGGTTCCGCTGGGGGACGTCCGTCTCAAGGACATCGCCGAGCCCGAGCGCGTCGTCCAGCTCGAGATCGACGGCCTGCCCACCTCGTTCCCGCCGCTTCGCGCGGGAGAGGAGGAGCCGATGGACTTCGGCGACCGGCTCGCCCGGAAGATCACGGCGGAGGTGGAGCGCCGCATCGAGCTGAGCATCGCCGGTGAAAGCCCGGAGGCGATGAAGGGCACCGGACGGCTCGCTCTCATGGGGCTCGTCCCGCTCGTGCTCGTCGTGGCCGCGATCGTGGCGATCGTGCTGCTCGTCAAGCTCGTCGTCTGACGAACCCGAGGAGCGCGGCATTGAAATCCGGGTGGAGCTGGGCGTTGTGACCGAAGCCCGGCAGGACGAGACGCTCTGCCGAGAGAGCCTCCTCGAGGCGATCGCAGATCGCGTCGAACGCGGGTTGGTGCGCGCCCGAGACGACGAGGGTGCGGAGCTCGAGCCTCGCGAGCGCCTCGAGCGGGATGTCCGCCTCCCACGGCCCGCGCTCGTCCTGGAGCAGCCTCGCGCCCAGCTCGAGCGCGGGTGGTAGCGGCGAGGGCGGGTCGAAGCCCGAGCCGACCGCTGCGAGGAACTGCCGAAGGAAGACCTCCGGCTCGAGGCTCGTTCCGCTCGCATAGAGCTCGGCGCCGAGGCGCGCGAACTCCGCCACCACGGGATCGTCGAGCGCGACGCGAGTGCACGGGGGCTCGATCACGGTCAGCGACGCCAGGTCGCGCCGCCGGCCCGCGGCGAGGAGCGCGATCACGCCGCCGTACGAGTGGCCGACGAGGTGGTCCCGCGGCTCCATCCGCCCCGCGACCCAGTCCGCGTGCTCGTCGAAATCGACGCGCGGGATGGACTCGAGAGCCGCCGTCCCACCCGAAGCCGGGCACCGGTCGGACGTCGAAGCCCGGCCGCTCGAGCACGACGAGCTCGACGTCGTCGGCCAGGTTTCGACGCTGCTCGCGCCACGTCGCGCGCCCGCCGACGACGCTTCCATGGACGAGCACGAGGCGCGGGCGTCCGGCTCCGGGCATTGTGACGAACCTACCCGATTTCCGCTCTGGTACTGGAATCGGACTGTTACAAGCCCGGTGGTATGCTCCGGTCCGAATGGCCGCCGGAGCTCCCTCCTCGCCACACTCACTCGCGACCGCATCGGGCCTTCTCCTCGGAACCGTCGGCGCCGCCATGGCGATCGGCGCGCTCGTCGGCTGGCTGCTCGGCGATGCAGGGATCGGCTTTCTCATCGGTGCCCTCGTCGGCATCCCACTCGCGGTGGCCGTCGTCTACAAGGTCTACTCGCGGGCCGGCGCGTGAGCGCGGGGATGTTCGCCACGCCGCGGCCCGTCCCGGGACGGCTCGTCCCCGCGCTCGCCGGCACGGCCGTGGTCGCGCTCGCGCTGCCGGTCTTCGTCGTCGCGGGCTGGCCGCTCCGCGGCTGGCTCCTCGCGGCGACGCTCTGGGCGGCCGGTCAGCTCTTCGCGCTCCTGCTGGCGCGGCTGCCGCTCGACACGGGTAACCTCGCCGCCGCAGCGATGCGGGGTATCGGCACCACCTTCAGGGCCATGGCGATCGGGATCCCCCTCGTGGTGGTCACGGTCGCCGACGACGCCCTCGGCCTGGCCGCGGCCGCTGTCTATGCGCTCGCGTTCACCGTCGAGCTCGGGGCGTCGCTCGTCGAGTACTTCGGCGCGGAGGCCCGCGCGTGACCCGCCTCCTGACGGTGGCCGGCGCGCTCCTCGTCGCGCTGCCCTCGGTTGCGCTCGCCGCGACCTCGGAAGGCGCCGAGGAGGAGTTCGACCCGGCTCACGAGTGGGAGTTCCAGACGTGGGTCGACCTCCCGTTCGGGCTCGACATCACGAAGCCGGTCGCGTACCTGATCCTCGGCACGATCGTGACCTGCGTGCTGGGCATCGTGCTGATGCGGGTGAAGTTCGGCAAGGACCCCACCAGGCGTCAGGCGGTGGGCGAGATCGTCTACGAGATCGCGCAGGTGCAGGTCGCCGAGCAGGGGCTCCCGACGAAGGCGATCAGCCGCTGGTTCCCGTACGTGGCCTCGCTGATGCTCTTCATCTGGGTGATCAACATGCTCGGCTTCATCCCGCTGCCGCTCTCCGACGAGACCGTCGAGATCGGCGGGATCCAGCTGCCGACGCTCGCCATCTTCGCCGCCACGTCGACGCTCTCCGTGACGCTCGCGCTCGCGCTGATGACGTTCGTCTTCACGCACGTCGAGGGGATTCGCGCGAACGGTGCGGGGAAGTACTTCAGGAGCTGGATCCCCGACGTTCCGAAGGCGCTTCTGCCGATGATCGTCCCGCTCGAGATCCTGGGGCAGTTCATGCGGCTGATCAGCCTCTCCGTCCGGCTCTACGCGAACATGCTCGCGGGCCACCTGCTGATCCTGACGTTCATCGGCCTCATCTTCCTGACGCACTGGGCCGTGTTCCCGCTCTCCATCGTCGCGGGGACGGCCTTCTACCTGTTCGAGGTCGTGATCGTCGTCTCGATCCAGGCGTACATCTTCGCCGCCCTGTCAGCCATCTACATCGGCTCGGCGATCGAGCCGGAGCACTAAGGAGGAGCCCAACCCATGCTGTCCTCGTTCTTCTTCCTCGCTGCCGCCGAAGACGGTGCGGACGCCGGCAAGGCGATCGCGCTCGCCCTCGGCATCGGCCTCGGCGCGCTCGGCGCCGGCGTCGGCCTCGGCAACATCTTCGGCTCGATGATCCAGGCGGTCGCACGCCAGCCCGAGCTCCGGGCGGAGCTCACAGGCATCCAGTGGCTCGGCTTCGCGCTCGTCGAGGCGGTCGTGTTCTACGGCCTGATCGGCGGCCTGCTCGCCTTCGTCCTGATCTGATCGAAGGAGCCTGGACTCGATGCTGAACCTGCTCGCTCAGGCTGCGGAGAACGACGAGGGCGGTAGCGGCCTGATCGAGGTCGTGCCCGGCCTGATGATCTGGACGCTGGTCTGCTTCGGGATCGCGTTCTTCGTCCTCCGGAAGTTCGCCTTCGGCCCGATCCAGAAGGCGATCGACGAGCGCCGCGACCGCATCCGCAAGGCGGTCGAGGAGGCCGACAATGCCCGGAGCGAGGCGCGCGAGCTGCTCGAGCAGAACCGCGCGATCCTCGCCCAGGCGCGCTCCGAGTCGGGGGACATCCTCGCCGAGGCACGCAAGGTCGCGGAAGCCCAGATCGAGCGCGCGAAGGCCGAGGCCGAGGCGGAGCGCCAGCGGCGCCTCGAGGACACCCGCAAGCAGATCGACGCGGAGACCGTCCGCGCGATAGGCCAGATCCGCTCCGAGGTCGCCGATCTCACGATCGAGGCGACCGAGCGGGTCGTCGGGAAGGTGCTCGACGCCGAGGACCAGCGGCGCCTCGTCCGCGAGGCGGTCGAGGGGCTCGACTTCTCGGCCCTCGAAGGCAGGAACTAGAGGTCGGGTCGGGTGGCGGTCGCACACCGGATGTACGCGCGCGCACTCTTCGAGGCGGCGCGCGGGGCGGGGCGCATCGACGTCGCGAAGGACGAGCTCGGCCAGCTCGCCCGGGCGATGGAGGAGACCCCCGAGCTCGAGGCCTTCCTCTCGAGCCCGCAGCTCGACCCGGACGCGAAGGCCAGCGTGCTGGACGAGCTGACCGGCGGGGCCGACCCGATCGTCCGCAATTTCGTGCGCGTCGTCGCGGCGAAGGGCCGGGCGGGCCAGCTCCGGTCGATCGTCGAAGAGTTCGAGGCGCTCGTCGACCTCGAGCAGGGCCGTCTCGCCGTCGAGCTGACCACCGCGTACGAGCTCGACGACGAGGAGACCGCCGCGATCGTTCGCCAGATCGAGCAGGCGTCGGGCCGCACGGTCGACGCGACCCGCGCCGTCGATCCCGCGCTCATCGGTGGGCTCATCCTCCAGGCCGGCTCGCTGCGCGTGGATGCGAGCGTGCGCGGCCGCCTGAACCGCCTCCGCAGAGAACTCGTCAACCGCACCTAGGGCAGAACCCAAGGAGATCCCGACGTGAAGCTACGCCCAGAAGAGATCACCTCGATCCTCAAGCAGAGGATCGAGCAGTACGACGTCGAGACCGACCTCTCGGAGGTCGGCACCGTGCTCCAGGTCGGCGACGGGATCGCGCGCGTCTACGGCCTCGAGAACTGCGTCGCCCTCGAGCGGCTCGAGTTCGAGCACGGCGTCGTCGGCATCGCGTTCAACCTCGAGGAGGACAACGTCGGCGTCGCACTCTTCGGCGAGTGGCAGCACGTCAAGGAGGGCGAGCCCGTGCGCCGGACCGGCGCCGTCATGGACGTCCCCGTCGGCGACGGGCTCCTCGGGCGCGTCGTCGACCCGCTCGGCAGCCCGCTCGACGGCCAGGGACCGATCGAGGGCACGGAGCGACGGCCGCTCGAGTTCAAGGCGCCGGGCGTGATCCAGCGCCAGCCGGTGGTCGAGCCGCTCCAGACCGGGCTCAAGGCGATCGACTCGATGATCCCGATCGGCCGCGGCCAGCGCGAGCTGATCATCGGCGACCGCGGGACGGGCAAGACCGCGATCGGCGTCGACACGATCCTCAACCAGCGCGGCGGCGACGTGATCTGCATCTACGTCGCGGTCGGCCAGAAGGCCTCGACCGTGGCGCAGGTCGTCGAGCGGCTGCGCGACGCCGGGGCGATGGACTACACGATCGTCGTCTCGGCCCCCGCACAGGAGGCCGCGCCGATCAAGTGGATGGCCCCGTTCTCCGGCGCGGCGATGGGCGAGTACTTCCTCTTCAACGGCAAGCACGCGCTCGTCATCTACGACGACCTCACCAAGCACGCCGACGCGTACCGGCAGCTCTCGCTCCTCCTCCGCCGGCCGCCCGGGCGCGAGGCCTTCCCCGGCGACGTCTTCTACCTCCACTCACGGCTGCTCGAGCGCGCCTGCAAGCTCTCCGACGCGCTCGGCGGCGGCTCGCTCACCGCGCTGCCGGTGATCGAGACGCAGGCGGGCGACATCGCCGCCTACATCCCGACGAACGTCATCTCGATCACCGACGGGCAGATCTTCCTCGACTCGAGCCTCTTCTACTCCGGGATCCGTCCGGCGATCAACGTCGGCACCTCCGTCTCCCGCGTCGGCGGCAACGCGCAGACGAAGGCGATGAAGAAGGTGGCCGGGCGGCTGCGCCTCGACCTCGCCCAGTACCGCGAGCTCGAGGCCTTCTCGCAGTTCGGCTCCGAGCTCGACGCGGCGACGCAGCAGTCGCTCTCGCGCGGCGAGCGAATGGTCGCGACGCTGAATCAGCCGCAGTTCCAGCCGTGGCCCTTCGAGGAGCAGGTGGTCGCGATCTACGCCGGGATCAACGGCGCGCTCGACGGCGTGCCCGTGCCGCAGGCCCCGCGGTTCCAGCAGGAGCTGCGCGAGACGCTCCGGGCGGACGGCTCGATCTACGAGGCGATCCGCGAGAGCGGCGACCTCACGGACGAGACGACCGCCAAGCTCGACGACGCCCTGAAGAAGTTCGTCGACTCGTTCAACGTCCAGGAGGAGACCGGCCTCGTCGGCTGACCCATGGCCACCGTCCAGGACTACAAGCGGCGGATCCGATCGGTCCGGAACACGCGGAAGATCACGCGCGCGATGGAGCTCGTCGCGGCGGCGAAGCTCCGGCGCGCGCAGGGCCGGATCGAGGCGATGCGGCCCTACGCCGAGACGATGCGCGAGCTCATCGCCGGCGTGGGGCGCGCCGCGGGCTCCGTCCGCTCGCTGCCGCTCCTCCAGCAGCGAGAGCAGACGGCGACGACGCTCCTCGTCCCGCTCACCGGTGACCGCGGGCTCGCCGGGGCCTTCAACGCCCAGGTGATGCGGCGCGCGTTCGCGCTCGACCGCCGCCTGACCGGCGAGGGCCAGACGGTGCGCTGGCTCGGCGTCGGCAAGAAGGGTCGCTCGACCCTGACGTTCCGCCGTCGGGAGCTCGACGGAGCGTTCGTCGGCTTCACCGACGCGCCCGCGTACTCGGACGCCCAGGCGATCGCGCACCGCGCCGCCGAGCTCTATGTCGAGGGTGAGGTCGACAGCGTCGTCCTCGTCTACAACACGTTCGTCTCCGCGCTGACGCAGACCGTCACCGAGCAGGAGATCCTCCCGATCGCGGCCGACGTCCTCGAGACGGACGAGGCGGAGCGGCGCGACGACGCCCTGCGCGGCGACTTCATCTTCGAGCCGGAGCCGGAGGAGATCCTGGTGCGGCTCCTGCCCGTGTACGTGGAGACGCAGATCTACCGTGCGCTGCTCGAGTCGTCGGCATCCGAGCAGGGCGCCCGGATGACGGCGATGCGGAACGCCTCGAAGAACGCGGGCGAGCTGATCGACCGGCTGACGCTCGAGATGAACCGGGCCCGCCAGGCCGAGATCACGCAGGAGATCCTGGAAGTGGTCGCCGGCGCCGACGCGCTCGCCTGATTGCGCGAAGCAGGATTCCGCAGGAGCGGAGTCACTTCGGCTTGTCCCCCGCCTGCGGTGGGCAGATCCCTGAAGGCCTCGCCTTCGGCGCCGCAACTGTCTCCAACGCGTCAGCACATCCACCGAGGCATCGCCTTCGGCGGCGCGGCGTTTGACACGAGGCAAACAAAAAGCGAACCTCGCGCGTCGAAATACGCGGCGTTCCTGCGCTATTCTCCACCCGCTCCCGTGTCGATGACCAGCACGACATCCGAAGAGCTTCTCGGCCCGGTCACCGGCGACGAGATGGCACCGCCGGCGCCCGAGGCCGGCCAGAAGCAGATTCGGGCCAGGGGGTACTGGGAGCAGGTCTGGCGCCGGTTCAAGCGCGACCGCGTCGCGCTCGCGAGCGTCGGGTTCCTGATCCTGCTGATCGTCATGGTCTACCCGGGCGCCTGGATCGCCGAGACGCTGCTCGGGCACGGGCCGAACGACATCTTCCCGAGCGCGCTCGACGACGGCCTCCTGCCGGTCGGCCCGATGAGCCGCGTGGAGAACTTCGAGACCGGCGGCACGGAGCTGCTGATCCTGGGTGCGGACGGCACCCTGGGGCGGGACGAGTTCCTGCGGCTCCTGTACGGGGGTCGGGTCTCGCTGCAGGTCGCCGTCATCTCGACGATCTTCGTGATGTTGATCGGCGTCACGACCGGTGCGATCGCCGGCTACTACCGCGGCTGGGCCGACACGATCGTCTCGCGGCTGACCGAGGTCACCATGGCCTTTCCCGCGCTCCTCTTCGCGATCGCGCTCGCGTCGACCGCCGGCACGCAGCTGAACGGGGTCACCTTCGGCGGCCTCCTCGGCGAGGGCGTCGTGACGCTCGTCCTCGTGTTCACGGTCTTCGGCTGGTACTACCCGGCGCGGATCATCCGCGCCAAGGTGCTGTCGCTGCGCGAGAAGGAGTTCGTCGAGGCGGCGCTCATGACGGGCGCGGGCGACATGCGCATCATCCGCTCGCACCTCTTGCCGCACCTCCTCGCCCCGATCATCGTCTACTCGACGCTGATCGTCGCGACGCTCGTGCTCAGCGAGGCGGCGCTCTCCTTCCTCGGTGTCGGCATCCAGCCGCCCACCGCGAGCTGGGGGAATCTGCTCGCCGACGCGCCGAACTTCTACACGACGGTTCCGCTCCTCATGCTCTGGCCGGGCATCGCGCTCGTGCTCACAACGCTCGCGTTCAATCTGCTCGGTGACGGGCTGCGCGACGCATTCGATCCGCGCTCGAGACTCTAGAACCCGCCCGCATGCCGAGTTTTTCCTCCCTGCGCGGAGCGCCCGCGCGAAAGCGCCTTAACAGAAACTCTTCTCCGGTCTCTAACAAACCTCGACAAGGCTCGTCACAGACAACGGGCGAACTATGCCTCGGTCCGGAACCCAGCCGGACCGCACTCGGGAAAGGAGTGACATGAAGGGACGCATCTGGGCCTCGCTCGCGATGACCGCGATCGGGGCTTCTCTGCTCGCCACGGCGATGTTCGCCGGCACGGCGGCAGGCGCCGGGGCAGCAGCCGAGGCGAAGACAGGCGGGACGCTGACGATCGTCAGCCGGAGTGACTTCGACTACGCCGACTCCGGGCTCGCCTACTTCAGCCACTCGTGGAACATGATGGCTGCCACGAACCTGACGCTGACGTACTACCCGCACACCGAGGGCGCGGCAGGTGGCCGGCTCACGGGCATGGCGGCTCCGCTTCCGCGGATCTCCAACGGCGGGAAGACGTACACGTTCACGGTCAAGAAGGGCTTCAAGTTCAACGACGGCACGAACGTGACCGCCGCGAACTTCAAGCGCGCGTTCGACCGTGGCCTCAACAAGGACATGCAGTCGCCTGCTTCGTCGTTCATGGACGACGTCGCGAGCTACAAGGCGAACGGCCAGACGCTCACGGTCACCCTGAAGAAGGTCGCTCCGGACTTCCTCTCCCGGATGTCGATGATGTTCTTCGCCGCGGTGCCGACCAACCTGCCGTTCACCGCCGAGGGCGTGTCGGCGCCTGTTCCTTCGGCCGGCCCGTACTACCTCAAGGAGTGGAACAAGGGGAAGTCGGCGCTCGCCGTCCGCAACCCCAACTGGAAGAACAACGCGGAGCCGTTCAAGTCGCTCGGCTTCAAGAACTACGTCGACTCCTACCGCTGGATCGTCGGGCCGGATCCGGCCACCCAGCGCCTGATGTGTGAGCGCGGCGAGGCCGACATCTGCTCGTTCCCGCCCGCACAGGCGAAGGAGCTGTCCGAGAAGTACGGCATCAACAAGGCCAACGGCCAGTTCTTCGTGAAGCGGCAGACGACCATGTGGTACATAGCGATGAACACGTCGCGCGGGATCTTCCAGAACAACGTGAAGCTCCGCCAGGCCGTCGCGAACGCGATCGACCGGCGCTTCATGGTCGCCCAGCACGGCTTCCTGGCCGGGAAGCGGACGGACCAGTTCCTTCCGTACTCGATGCCGGGCTTCAAGGAGTTCGACCTGTACTCCCTGAAGGGCCCGAACTACGCCAAGGCGAAGCCGCTCGCGCAGGGCAACACGCGTGACGGCAAGGCCGTGATGTACACGTTCAACACCGCGCAGGGCCCGCCGATCGCACAGTCCGTGCAGTTCAACCTGAAGCAGATCGGCATCGACGTCGAGATCAAGCAGTTCGACCGCGTCGTCGAGCACGAGAAGATCGCCACCCGCGGTGAGCCCTTCGACATCGGGCTCGAGGGTTGGGGCATGGACTATCCGGATCCGTCGAACTTCATCAACGTGCTGCTCGACGGCCGCCGGATCCAGGCCGACAACAACGTCAACGCGTCGTACTTCAACAACGCGACGTACAACGCCCGGATGGACAAGGCGTACGCCCTCGCAGGCAACGCTCGCCTGAATGCGTACGGGCTCCTGGACCGCGACATCATGAAGGACCAGGCGCCGGTCGCTCCGTACATCTCGACGAACGCCCGCATCCTGACCAGCCCCAAGGTCGGCTGCTTCGGCTACACGTCGATCCAGAGCACCCTCCTGACCCAGATCTGCACCCGGTAGGGACCGCAGCAGGAGACGAAGGACGCAAGGCCGGTGGGGGGAGAGCGAACAGCTCTCCCCCCACTGACAAAGGCTCCGAAACACACTAATCTCCGCGACGACCGTGTTCCGATACCTCATCCGCCGGCTTCTCTGGGCGTTTGTCCTCTTCATCGCGGTCACGTTCGTCACGTACGTCATCTTCTTCCTCGTCCCGGCGAACCCGGCCCGACTCGCCGCCGGCCAGTCGGCGACGCCCGAGCGGGTGCGCGAGGTCGAGAAGTTCCTCGGCCTCGACCAGCCCATCTACATCCAGTACCTCAAGTTCCTCGAGCGGCTCGTCACCGACGGGTCGCTCGGACAGTCGTTCGTGACGCGGCAGTCGGTCAACCAGCAGATCGTCGACGCAGCCCCGGTCACCGCATCGGTGGTCTTCGGAGCGATGATCCTCGTCCTCTCGATTGCGATCCCGCTCGGGATCTTCTCCGCGCTGCGCCCGAGGTCGCTGCTCGACAGGATCTCGATGATCTACGTCCTGATCGGCATCTCGCTGCCGTCGTTCTGGATCGGCCTCGTCCTCTCGTACTTCATCGGCTACAAGCTCGGCTGGACGCCGCTCTCCGGCTACTGCCAGATCGTCAACGTCCCCGAGGCGGCCGTCTGCGGCGGCTTCGTCGACTGGGCCTACCACCTCATCCTCCCCTGTACGACGCTTGCGATCGTCGTCGCGGGACCTACGTCCGCTTCGTCCGGGCCGAGGTGATGGAGACGATGAGCATGGACTTCGTCCGCACCGCCCGCGCGAAGGGCGCGCCGGAGCGAACCGTGATCCGCTCGCACGTGCTGCGGAACGCGATGCTGCCGGTCGTGACGATGGTCGGCATGGACATCGGCCTCCTGCTCGGCGGCTCGATCTTCATCGAAGCGGTCTTCGGCCTCCCCGGCCTGGGCAGCCTCGCGATCCGGTCGATCGGCCAGTTCGATCTCCCGACCCTGCAGGGCGTCGTGATCTTCGGCGCCGTCGCGATCATCCTGTTCTCGCTGTTCGTCGATCTCCTGTATGCGTGGATCGACCCGCGCATCCGGCTCACGTAAGGTTGCCGCGATGAGCGAGCCGCTCCTCGACGTCCGCGAGCTGCGGACGGAGTTCCACACGGACGACGGCGTCGTGAAGGCCGTCGACGGGGTGAGCTTCACGGTCGAGTCGGGCCAGGTGCTCGGGATCGTGGGCGAGTCCGGCTCCGGGAAGAGCGTCACCTGCCTGACGGTGATGGGGCTCAACGACCCGAAGTTCTCGAAGTCGAGCGGCGAGGTGCTGTTCCGCGGCGAGGACCTGCTGAAGGCCTCGTCGCGCCGGCTCCGCGACGTGCGCGGCAACGAGATCGCGATGATCTTCCAGGACCCGATGACCTCCCTGAACCCGGTTCACAGGGTCGGGCGCCAGCTGGCCGAGGCGGTCCTGCTCCACCAGGATGTGAGCCGCAAGGAGGCGGACGCTCGCTCGCTCGAGCTGCTCAAGGCGGTCGGCATCCCTCGCGCCGAGCGGCGGATCGACGACTACCCGCACCAGTTCTCGGGCGGGATGCGGCAGCGCGTGATGATCGCGATGTCGCTGGTCAACGACCCCGACCTGATCATCGCCGACGAGCCCACGACCGCGCTCGACGTGACGACGCAGGCGCAGATTCTTGCGCTCCTGAAGCGCCTCCAGGACGACTTCGGCTCGGCTGTGATCATGATTACCCACGACCTGGGCGTCGTCGCCGAGACTGCCGATGACGTGATCGTCATGTACGCGGCGCGCATCGCCGAGCGCGGCCCGGTGCGCGCCATCTTCAACGAGCCGCGCCACCCGTACACGTGGGGCCTCATGGGCTCGCTCCCCCGGCTCGACGTGATCATGGAGCGCCTCTATCAGATCCCCGGCCAGCCTCCGTCGCTGCTCAATCCTCCGTCGGGCTGTCGCTTCCACCCACGCTGCGCGTACGCGATGCCGGTCTGCCGCGAGCAGGAGCCTGTCCTCGCCGTCGCCGCCGGCGATCCGTCGCACGAGCAGGCGTGCCACCTCGACGAGGAGACGAAGGCGCGTGAGGCCGCCGCGCTCGTCACGACGCTGAACGCGGCGGCAGAGGCATGAGCACGGGCAACGAGCTCCTCGTCGTCGAGGACCTGAAGAAGCACTTCCCGATCACGCGCGGGATCATCTTCCAGAAGGAGGTCGCGACCGTGAAGGCCGTCGACGGCGTTTCCTTCACCCTCCGCGAGGGGGAGACGCTCGGGATCGTCGGCGAGTCGGGCTGCGGCAAGTCGACGCTCGTGCGGTGCCTGCTCAAGCTGCTCGAGCCGAGCTCCGGCCGGATCGTCTACGAGGGGCGCGACATCACAGGGCTCTCGCGTCGCGAGATGCGGCCGCTGCGTCGCAACATGATGATGGTCTTCCAGGACCCGTATGCCTCGCTCAACGCGCGCAAGCGGGTCGGCTTCATCATCGGAGAGGCGCTCGAGCTCCACGGGATCGGCACGCCGACCGAGCGCAAGCGGCGCGTCCAGGAGCTGCTCGAGGTGGTGGGCCTCAATCCCGAGCACTTCAACCGCTTCCCACACGAGTTCTCAGGCGGCCAGCGACAGCGGATCGGCGTCGCCCGGGCCCTCGCCGTCAACCCGAAGCTCATCTTCTGCGACGAGCCCGTCTCGGCGCTCGACGTCTCTGTCCAGGCGCAGATCCTGAATCTCCTCAAGGACCTCCAGAAGGAGTTCGGGCTCACCTACGTCTTCATCGCGCACGACCTCAACGTCGTCAGGCACATCTCGGATCGCGTGATGGTCATGTACCTCGGCAAGGCCGCCGAGCTCGCGAATCGCGACGAGCTGTACGTCAACCCGAAGCATCCGTACACGGGCGCGCTCCTCTCTGCGGTGCCGCTTCCGAACCCCGACCTGGGCCGCGCGCGCAAGCAGGTCGTGCTCGAGGGCGACGTGCCGAACCCGATCAACCCGCCCGCGGCCTGCAACTTCCACCCGCGCTGCCCCCGGTTCGTCAAGGGGCACTGCGACGTCGAGACGCCGCCGCTCGATCCGATCGTCGACGATCACCTCGTCGCGTGCCACTACCCGCTCGAGCGCTGGCCGATGAACATCGCCGAGCGCCCGGCCGCTCAGGCCCAGCCCGTCGAGTCGGCCTAGACCGGCGTGTCCAGGGCGTCGGTGCTGCTCGCGGCCGGGCGGCGGTTCGTCCTCCTCGCGGGCGGGGCGATCCTCGTCGTCGGTCTCGTGTCGGTCGCGCTCGGCGCCTTGCTCGGGAACGCGGCGAGCCGGTCCGCCGCGACGGGCCTCTACGTCGTCGGTGGCTTCGTGATCCTCGTCGGCGTCTTCGCGGGGGTGCGGGGGCCACTGCGAGCACGGGGCGGCGACGAGGACCAGCAGGCCCTCGGCGGGCTCTTCGGGGTCGGGATCTTCGCAACCGGGATCCGGATGGCGACCGCGGACGAGAAGGCCGACGCCCGGGCGACGACGTGGCTGTTCCTCGCGCTCGGCCTCGCGATGATCGTCGTCGGCGCCATCGTGGACCCTCGCACGAATGTGTTGTAGGCGCGAGACGTATCGTTCCGGCCGCTACGGATGAGGAGAGGGCGGTGATGCGCGTGAACACGGTTGCTCCTAACCCACGCGTTTGTTCGTCGTCTCACCAAACATGACGAGCGCCCCGAGCCCGTCCTGCGACCGCTCTCGCGCGCTGCTCTCGCGTGCGCTCGACGCTCCCCTGTCGGAGCTCGAGCGGCGCACGGTCGCAGTGCACATCGCACGGTGCGCCGGCTGCAGCGCGTTCGAGCGCGAGAGCCGCTGGCTCACCGAGACACTTCGGAGCGCACCCCTGGCGCCGCTTCCCCGGCCCCTCGTCGTGACGTTCCCACGGCGCCGGCTTCCGATCCGTGTGGTTGCGAACGTCGCGTCGGCAGCCGCGCTCGTCGCCGTCGCGATCGGTGGTGCGTCGTGGGCGGCCCAGCCACCGACCGGCACTCCCTCCATACACGGAACGGCGCTTTCGAGCTCCGCCGACCTCAGATCGGGCGATCCCGGCCTTCGCGAGATCCGTCGCGACGGACTCCGCACCGGAGAGATCCAGGTGCTGCCCGAGACCGATCCGCCCGACCACGGCAAGCCCGCGCTTCCGGCGATAAACCCCTAGTAGAGCCCTGGAAAGCGCGACTACACTCGTCGGCGTGTCAGCCGCTGTTCGAGTCGACGAGCTGCGCGAGGCGGTCGAGATCGCAGACCGGCTGCTCGCGAACATCGAGACGGTCGTGCACGGCAAGCGCGACGAGATCCGCCTCGTTCTGACGGCGCTCGCGTGCAACGGGCACGTCCTCTTCGAGGACGTGCCGGGCACGGCGAAGACGGTGCTCGCCCGCGCCGTCTCGCAGTCGATCGAGGGCGCAATCGGGACGCGCGTCCAGTGCACGCCCGACCTGCAGCCGACCGACGTGACCGGCCTCGCGGTTTACGACCAGCGGATCCGAGACTTCGAGTTCCGCCCGGGGCCGATCTTCGCGAACGTCGTCCTCGTCGACGAGATCAACCGCGCGATGCCGAAGACCCAGTCGGCGCTGCTCGAGGCGATGGCGGAGCGGCAGGTCACGGTGGACGGGACGACGCGGCCCGTGCCGCGACCGTTCCTCCTGCTCGCAACGGAGAACCCGATCGAGTACGAGGGCACGTTCCCGCTCCCCGAGGCCCAGCTCGACCGGTTCTTCCTCCGGACGTCGCTCGGCTACCCGTCCGCGGAGGAGGAGTTGCAGGTGATCGGCGACCAGCGGCACGAGCATCCGCTCGCCTCGCTGCGGCCGACCGTCAGCCTGGAGGAGATCGAGACGCTCTCGCAGGCGGTCGCGGCCGTCTACGTCGACCCGCTGATCGCCGAGTGGATCGTGCGGCTGGTTCGCGCGACGCGCGAGATGTCGGCGACGGCCGTCGGCGCGTCGGTCCGCGGCAGCCTGGCGCTCGAGCGCGCCGTCCGCGGCTGGGCGCTGCTCGACGGGCGCGACTACGTCGTCCCCACCGACGTGGAGCGGCTCTTCGTCGCCGTCCTCGCCCACCGCGTCGTGCTCACCCCGACCAAGCTCGCCGAGGTGCGCCAGCGGGGAATGGCCACGGTCATGGAGGACTTCGCCGACGAGTGCCTGTCGCTCGCCCCGCCCCCGGTCGCGGTGCTCGAGGACCAGGCGGAGGCTCCCGCGGCAGGATGATCGGCGCGTCTCTCACCTTCCCGCTCGTCTCGCGCCGTCGCCTGATCGGTCTCGCTTTCGGCTCGATGCACGGCTCGCGCCGGGGCTCGGGCTCGGACATCGCGGGCTCGCGCCCGTACGTCCCCGGAGACGACCCGCATCGGATCGACTGGGCGGCCTCCGGGCGACGCTCCGCGGCCCGCGCGACGGACGAGTTCGTCGTGCGCGAGTACTTCGCGGACGAGGCGCCGCGGGTCGTCGTCTGTGCCGACCGACGCTCCTGCATGTCGCTCTGCCCGCCTGGCCTCCCGTTCCTCCACAAGGACGCCGCCTCCGACATCGCGCTCGCGATGATCGAGGACAGCGTCGCGGAGTCACGCGGGCTCATCGGGTTGCTCCGCATCGACGAGCGCCCGGAGGCGGTCGGCTGGTGCCCGCCGGCCTCCGGTCGCAGGACGCTCGCTCTGGTCGACCACGAGCTTCCGGCGCGGGAGCGGCCGGTGGACGGCGTCACGACGATGTTCGAGTTCCTGACGCTGCACCGGCGGTCGGTTCCGTCGGCCAGCTTCGTGTTCGTCCTCTCGGACTTCCTCGAGCCGACGCCTCTCGCGACGTGGGAGTGGGCACTCGATCGCGGCTGGGACGTCGTCCCCGTGGTCATCCAGGATCCGGTCTGGGAGCAGAGCTTCCCTGCCGTCGACGGGCTCGTCCTCCCGCTCGAAGGGCCCGACGGCCGTACCGGTGCGGTGCGGCTTCGGAAAGGCGAGTCCCGGCGCCTGCGCGAACGCCACGTCGAGCGCCTCGAGACGCTGCTCGACGGCATGCGGTCGGTCGGGATCGAGCCCGTGCTCGTCTCCCACGACGACCGGCAGCACCTCTTCGGCGCCTTCCTCCACTGGTCGGCGGAACGTCAGGCGGCCTGGGGACACGCGGCGTGAAGCGCGCCGCGTTGATCGCACTCCAGGTCGGGGTCGCCGTTCTCGTCGGGCTCGGCGTGCGCGAGCTCTGGCTCGCCCACGACGGCACGGACGTCGCGGGGACCGAGGCACCGGACACCATCGCGGTGCGGACGAGCGTGACCCCCAACGTCCACACGTTCGGCAACCCGATCGTGGCGACGGCCGAGGTCGTCGCCGACGCCGGCTTCATCAGGCCCGAGACGATTCGCCTCGAGGCGGATTTCGATCCCTACGAGCTCGACGGCGCGCCGACGGTCGAGCGCGACGTCGCGGGTCGGGTCGCGTACGTCGTGTTCCGGTTCCCGCTCCGCTGCCTCCGTGAGGGATGCGATGCCGGCGGCGCGCGGGGCGTCGCGCAGCTCGAGCCGGGCTTCGTGCGCTACCGGTTCGTGGAGGGCGCGGGCCCCGGGCGGCAGCTGCTCGAGTGGCCGCCGATCGAGGTCGCCTCGCGCGTCTCTGCCGCGGAGGTCGAGGCGCTCCGCTGGCGGGCCAGCGACACGGCGCTGCCCGCGGCGTCGTTCCGCGTGGGGCCGGTCGCGCTCGCGGGCGTCCTCGTCGCGCTCGCCCTCGTCCTCCTGGGCGCCGCGCTGTGGCTCGGGCGGAAGCTCTGGCGAACGGAGCCCGAGGACACCGCCGCCTCCGACGGCCCGACGCGAACGCCGCTCGAGCAGGCGCTCGACCTCGTCGTCGCCGGCTCGAGCAACGGGTCGTCGCCGAGCGACCGGCGTCAGACGCTCGAGCGCCTCGCGCGCGAGCTCGGCTCGGTCGGACAGGACGGTCTCGCCGGCGACGCGCGGGCGCTCGCCTGGTCGCCGGGCGTCGCCTCCGGTGACGAGATCCGTGGTCTCGCCCGCCGCGTCACCGACGCGATGGGGGTGAGCGCGGCATGAGCTCCTTCCCGCTCGGCCGGCGCGGTGGCCGGCTCCCGACCTCGGTCACGGCGGAGCTCGGCCGGGAGCGTCGACGCACGCTCGTTCTCCGGCTCGGGCTCGCGCTGGGGGCACTCGCACTGCTCGCGGCGGCGCTGCTCGTGTCACGCGACCTCAAGGCGCTGCCCACGAGCTATTTCGCCACCGGCAGCGGCGGCGTCGTCGTGCTCGACCTCTCATCGAGCGTCGACCAGCAGAAGGCGCAGCGTGCACAGCGCGTCCTCCGTTCGCTGGCGGAGACCGAGGGCCGCGTCGGCCTCGTCGTCTTCTCCGACTCGGCGTACGAGATGCTCCCGCCCGACACGCGCAGCGAGGAGCTCAGGCCACTGCTCCGCTTCTTCGAGGCGCCGCCGGGCGGGTTCGGTAGGCCCGGATTCCGGCGCGGGCGCTCCGACGACCGGCCGACGCCGGACGAGCGGCCGGAGGAAAGCCCGTGGTCGCTCTCGTTCCGCGGCGGCACGAAGATCTCGACCGGGCTCGCCGAGGCGCGCATCGATCATCCGCCGCGAAGGCGATCCGTCGCTCGGCGTCCTGCTGCTGAGCGACCTCGACAACTCCGGCTTCGACGGCTCGGCGCTGCTCGAGGAGGTGTCGGCATACGACCGGGAGGGGATCCGGCTGCGGGTGATCCCCCTCTTCCCGGCCGTCGAGGACCGCGACTTCTTCGAGCGGGTCGTCGGCAAGGAATCGATGCTCGAGCGCACGGAGCTCGTGCGGAACACGTCGGTCAAGGAGGAGCTCACCCTCGTCGGCTCCTCTCCCTGGGCGCTCGTCTGCGTCGCGGCCGCGCTGCTCGCGCTGCTCGCCCTCAACGAGCGGGTCTGCGCACGACTGGCGTGGGGGAGGACAGCGTGAGCGAGCGGCCGCACTGGCTCCGCCCTGCAGCTGGAGCCGCTGCCGTCGTCGCGCTCGTCGCCGTCGCCTGCGTGCTCGTGGCGCTGGCGGCGGACGCGCTCCGCTGGAACCGGACGATGCACGACGCCGACGTCGCGTATGCAGGTCGGGCCGCGAGCACCTGGGAACCGGACACCTTGCTCCCGGTCGGCGTGTCCCGGTCGATCCTGGGAGTCGGAGACGACGTGGAGTTCCGCGGCGCGGTCGACCAGTTCTGGAAGAGCGAGCCGCGGGCGCCGCTCCAGGTCTTCGAGGACGTCACCCGTCGCACCGCGGCCGAGCGACGGATCGCGCGGCTCATCGAGGCGGACGAGAGCCCGTCGCGGCGCTCCGTGCTCGCGACTCTCCGGGGTGCGCTCCTTCTCGAGGAGGCGAGGAACTCGCCCGTGCAGCGGTACGTGTTCCTCCGGCGCGCCATCGAGCAGTTCCAGCGCGCAGCGGAGCTCGACCCGTCGAACGGCGACGCGGTCTTCGATCTCGAGCTCGCGCTCAAGCTGCTGCGCGAGACGGGCGGCGGCTCCGCCGGGGGCGGTGACAGGCGCGCACCGCTCCCGAGCCCGGGGGCCGGCTCGTCGACCTCAGGCGCCGGCTTCTAGGGGCGCGGAGCGTGTCCGTCAGCTTCCTGACGCCGTTCGCAGCCGCGGTCGGGCTGGTGGTCGGGCTCGCCGTCTGGGCCCGGTTCCGTGCCCGGCGTCGCGCCGCGGATGCCGCGGCGGCGCTCGGCCTCCCCGTGGCGGAGCGTCGGGGCCTGCTGATCGATCTCGGGCTGCTCGGCCTCGTTGCGCTCTTCCTCGCGTTCGCCGCGGCGCAGCCGGTCGTCTCCCGCTCGGAGGCGACTCACGGCCGCGACGGCGCGGAGGTGCTCGTCGTCTTCGACGTCACGCGGTCGATGCTCGCCCGCCGCGCGCTCTCCGAGCCGACGCGGCTCGATCGAAGCCGCGCGGTCGCGAAGGAGCTGCGGGCCGCTCTTCCGGAGACGCGGATCGGCGTCGCCTCGCTCACCGATCGCGTGCTTCCACACCTCTTCCCGACACTCGGGTCGAACGCGTTCGTCGCGGTCGTGAACCGCGCGATCGGGATCGAGCGGCCGCCGCCCGACCGCCGCGGCCGCCGGGCGACGGCGTTCTCCGCGCTCGGCGATCTCGGCCGCACGGCGTTCTTCCGTCGCGAGACGGCGCACCGCGTCGCGGTCGTGATCAGCGACGGCGAGACGCTTCCGGTCGACCTCGAGGCACTGCGAGAGCGGCTCACCGAGGGACGCGTGTCGACGGTCTTCGTCCACGTCTGGCGGGGTGACGAGGCGGTCTTCGAGGAGAACGGCGCCCGAAACCCCGCGTACCGGCCCGACCGCACCGGTGGACGGACGCTTCGGCGCGTCGCCGGTGCGCTCGAGGCACCGGTGCTGAACGAGGGCGATACCGAGGGCATCGTCGACGCCGTGCGCTCGAGGGTCGGAACGGGTGCGCTCGTCCCGCAGGGCCGGCAGGTCGTGTCCCTCCAGCTCGCACCGCACTCGCTGCTCGCGGCGCTCTGTCCCCTGGCGATCCTGCTCTACCGCCGCAACGTTTCTGCAACATGAGCTCGGCTACCCTTGCGCCGTGATCGAGCGGCTCTCTACGCCGGGCGTCGCACGCACTGCCCTCTGGATCTCCACTCTCATCCTCATCGCGGGGATCGTGGCCTTCGTGACCGTTCGGCTGGGCTCGGACGACGACGCGACGCCGGCGGTGGCGAGCCCGACGAGCACCGTCGACGGCACCGACTTCGACCCCGGTCCCGGGTCGACGCCTCCGAAGGAGAGCGACGTCCCGAAGGAGGCTCGCGAGGTCGCGGGCGAGTTCATCCTCGCCGCCGCCGGTCGCGAGGACCTCGAGAAGGCCTGGACGCTCGCGCATCCCGATCTCAAGCGGGACTGCGGCTGCACGAAGAAGGAGTGGCTCACGGGCAACATCAACGTGCAGTACTTCCCCACCGACGGGCTGCGGGGCGCCAACTTCACCGTGAACGAGGTCGCGCCCGGCCGGGTCGTCCTCCAGGTGCTGCTCGTCCCGAAGAAGGGGAGCGAGCTTGCGCCGCAGGCGTTCTTCATCGGCCTCAAGCAGGTCGGCGGCGACGACGGCGCGTGGCTCGTCGACTACTGGGCGCCCCAGTCGGGCATCCCGGTCCCGCAGTCGGGCTAGCGCCGCGTTCAGGATCTGTTCGTGCGCGTCGCGAGGCGCCGCACGTACGCTCCCGGCATGCTCGTGATGCCGAGCTTCGTCACCTCCGACGTCTGACGCGCCGACCACGCCGAGCGTGTCGAGGCGCTGCTAGCGCGGGAGGGACGCGTCGACCGGAGACCGGTCGGACGCCGATTTGGCTTCGGTAGACTCCGTCGCCGGCGTGCGGCGCGGGCGCCCTTCGGTCCAACGACTCTCCCATCGGAGCCTCATGCCTGACTCGACCAGCACGACCGGCCGCAACCTGGGCAAGATCATCGAGATCAAGGGCGTCGTGATCGACGCCGTCTTCCCGGAGAGCCTGCCCGAGATCCTGACCGCGCTCGAGATCGAGCTCGGGGGCGGCACGCTCGTGGCGGAGGTGCAGCAGCACCTCGGGGACGACCGGGTGCGCGCCGTCGCCATGGACTCGACGGACGGCCTCGCGCGCGGCGTCGACGTCCTCGACACCGGGGCGCCCATCTCGGTGCCGGTCGGCGATCCGACGCTCGGCCGCCTCTGGAATGTGATCGGCAAGTCGATCGACGACGGGCCCGAGCTCGAGGCCGACGCCGAGCGCTGGCCGATCCACCGGGATCCGCCGTCGTTCCAGGACCTCTCGCCGAAGATCGAGATCTTCGAGACCGGTCTCAAGTGCGTCGACCTGATCGCGCCCTACATCAAGGGCGGCAAGGTCGGCCTCTTCGGCGGCGCGGGCGTAGGCAAGACCGTGCTCATCCAGGAGCTGATTCACAACCTCGCGCAGCAGCACGGCGGCGTCTCGGTCTTCGCGGGCGTCGGCGAGCGCACGCGCGAGGGCACCGACCTCATGCTCGAGATGACCGAGTCGGGCGTGATCGACAAGGTCGCGCTCGTCTACGGGCAGATGAACGAGCCGCCGGGGGCGCGCCTGCGGGTCGGCCTCTCGGGGCTGACGATGGCCGAGTACTTCCGCGACCAGGGCCAGGACGTCCTCCTCTTCATCGACAACATCTTCCGCTTCGTGCAGGCGGGCTCGGAGGTCTCCGCTCTCCTCGGCCGGATGCCGAGCGCCGTCGGCTACCAGCCGACGCTCGCGACCGAGATGGGGCAGCTCCAGGAGCGCATCACCTCGACGACGACGGGGTCGGTCACCTCGGTGCAGGCGATCTACGTCCCGGCCGACGACCTCACGGATCCCGCGCCGGCGAACACGTTCGCCCACCTCGACTCGACGACGACGCTCTCCCGGGCGATCGTCGAGAAGGGGATCTACCCGGCGATGGACCCGCTCGACTCCACCTCCCGCGCGCTCCAGCCCGGGATCGTCTCGGACGACCACTACCGCGTCGCGACGAGCGTCCAGCAGATCCTCCAGCGCTACAAGGACCTCCAGGACATCATCGCGATCCTCGGGATGGACGAGCTCACCGACGAGGACAAGCTCGTCGTCTCGCGGGCCCGCAAGGTGGAGCGGTTCCTCTCGCAGCCGAACTTCGTCGCAGAGCAGTTCACCGGCACGCCCGGCAAGTACGTCAAGCTCGAGGACACGATCGCCGGGTTCGACGCGATCATCAAGGGCGAGCACGACGAGCTGCCCGAGTCGGCGTTCTACATGGTCGGGCCGATCGAGGACGTCGTCGAGAAGGCGCGTCAGCTCGAGCAGGTCGCGGCCTAGCCCGACCGATGGCCGACGTCACCGAGCACCCGCCCTTCGAGGTCGCGGTCGTCACGCCCGATGGGCCGGCGTTCGAGGGCGAGGCGCACATGCTGATCGTCCCCGGCGCGGCCGGCGAGGTCGGAGTGCTCGCCCGGCACGCGCCGCTCGTCGCGACGTTGAAGGCGGGCTCCACGCGCATCCACGTCGGCGCCAACGAGGTGCTCGAGTTCGCGACGGGGCCGGGCTTCTTCAAGGTCGAGCTCGACAGGGCGCTCGCGCTCGTCGACGACGCGGTCAACGTGAAGGAGATCGACGACGCCCGTGCGACCGCGCAGCTCGAAGCGGCGAAGGCCGAGCTCGAGAAGGTCGAGGCGGGCGACTCGACCGCCGACCGCTGGCAGCTCGAGCAGCGCATCGCCCACGCCGAGAACCAGCTCTCGGTCTCCGGGCGCACGACAGGCTGAGTTTCGCAGACCCCTCGTGGGCTCGGTGTCCGACTCGAGTCGGACACCAGCGAGCTGCGCTACCCTGATTCGACCTGGAAAGCTTTGACAGGCAGCTTGGCGACCAGGCTAAAAAACCGCCTAAAGAGCCCCGCGTCGTGGTCGGCGCGTCAGCTCACGTAGGCGTGGTCGCCATCGTTGCGAAGGAGACGGCGTGAGCGCGACCGACCAACTCAGGGGAGATCATGGATCGGCGGATCGCGATCCACGACGGGTCGTGGGGCGTGCTCATCCACCGGCGCCGGCTCTCCGAGGCGGAATACCGCGGCGAGCTCCTGCGCGGGCACGGACGCGACGTCCAGGGAAACCCGGATCTCCTCAACCTGACGCGCCCCGAGGTCGTGTCGGAGATCCACGACGCGTACTTCGACGCGGGCGCCGATCTCGCGACGACGAACACGTTCACGGCCACCTCCATCGGCCAGGCCGACTACGGGCTCGAAGGGCTCGCCGCCGACATGAGCCGCGCCGGGGCCCGCCTCGCGCGCGAGGCCGCGGACGCCTGGACCGCGCGCGCGCCTGACCGGCCCCGCTTCGTCGCCGGGGCGATCGGGCCGCTCAACGTCTCGCTGTCGGTGTCGCCGAAGGTGGACGACCCGTCGTTTCGCTCCGTCACGTTCGAGCAGGTGCATGCGACCTATGCCGAGCAGATCGCCGCGCTCGTCGAGGGTGGCGTGGACATCCTCCTGGTCGAGACGATCTTCGACACGCTGAACGCCAAGGCGGCGATCGTGGCGGCTGCGGACGTCGCACCCGAGCTGCCGCTCTGGCTCTCGTTCACAGCGATCGACCGGAGCGGGCGAAACCTCTCGGGCCAGACCTCGGAGGCCTTCTGGGTCTCGGTCGAGCACGCGCGGCCGCTCGTGGTCGGCGTCAACTGCTCGCTCGGCGCCACGGACATGAGGCCGTTCCTCGAAGGTCTGTCCCGCGTCGCCGACACGTACGTGGCCTGCTACCCGAACGCCGGGCTGCCGAACGCGATGGGCGAGCACGACGAGCAGCCGGGCGACACCAGCCGCTTCCTCCGCGCCTTCGCCGAGGACGGCCTGGTCAATCTCGTCGGCGGGTGCTGCGGGACGACGCCGGAGCACGTCCGGCAGATCGCCGCCGCTGTGGAGGGCATCTCGCCGAGGCGCATCCCGGTCCGGGAGCCGCGACCCCGCTGGAGCGGCCTCGAGCCGTTCGAGATCGGGCCGGACACCGGCTTCGTGATGATCGGCGAGCGGACGAACGTGACCGGATCGGCGAGGTTCCGCTCGCTGGTCGAGGCCGGCGATCTCGAGGCCGCCGTCGAGGTCGCGCTCGAGCAGGTGCGAAGCGGCGCCAACGCGCTGGACGTGAACATGGACGCCGACCTGCTCGACGGCGAGTCGACGATGACGCGCTTCCTCAACCTCCTCGCCACCGAGCCGGAGGCCGCGCGGCTGCCGATCATGGTCGACAGCTCGCGGTGGTCGGTGATCGAGGCCGGGCTCCGGTGCCTCCAGGGCAAGGGGATCGTCAACTCGATCTCGCTGAAGGAGGGCGAGGAGGTCTTCCTCGAGCACGCTCGCCGGATCCGACGGTTCGGCGCCGCCGTTGTCGTGATGGCCTTCGACGAGCAGGGCCAGGCGGACACGGTCGTGCGCAAGGTCGAGATCTGCGAGCGCGCGTACCGCCTGCTCACCGAGGAGGCCGGGTTCCCGCCGGAGGACGTCGTCTTCGACCCGAACGTGCTGGCGGTCGCGACCGGGATCGAGGAGCACAGCGAGTTCGCGAAGGCGTTCATCGAGGCGGTGCCGCTCATCAAGGAGCGCTGTCCCGGTGCCCGGACGAGCGGCGGGATCTCGAACCTCTCGTTCGCGTTCCGTGGCAACGGTGCCGTGCGCGAGGCGATGCACGCCGCCTTCCTCTATCACGCGATCCGGGCAGGCCTCGACATGGGGATCGTCAACGCGGGCCTCCTGATGGTCTACGAGGACATCGAGCCCGAGCTCCTCGAGCACGTCGAGGACGTGATCTGGAACCGCCGACCAGACGCGACGGAGCGCCTCGTCGAGCTGGCGCGCCGCGTCGACGGCGCCGCGGTGCGCCGCGAGGAGGATCTGTCCTGGCGGGAGGCGCCCGTCGAGAAGCGCCTCGAGCACGCGCTGGTCCACGGAGTCGTCGACTTCATCGAGGTCGACGTCGAGGAGGCGCGGGCAGCGCGGGGGCGGCCGCTCGACGTGATCGAAGGGCCGTTGATGGACGGTATGCGCGTAGTCGGCGACCTCTTCGGCTCGGGCCGGATGTTCCTGCCGCAGGTCGTGAAGAGTGCCCGCGCGATGAAGCGCGCCGTCGCGTACCTCGAGCCCTACATGGAGGCCGAGAAGGGCGGCGCGGTGCGCACCGCGGGACGAGTGGTGCTGGCAACCGTGAAGGGCGACGTCCACGACATCGGCAAGAACATCGTCGGGGTGGTCCTCGGGTGCAACAGCTACGAGGTGATCGACCTCGGCGTGATGGTGTCCGCGGACACGATCCTCGACACGGCCGTCGAGCAGGACTGCGACGTGGTCGGCCTCTCGGGTCTCATCACCCCGTCGCTCGACGAGATGGTGGTCGTCGCCAAGGAGATGGAGCGGCGTGGGTTCGAGCTGCCGCTCCTCGTCGGAGGCGCCACGACCTCGCGCCAGCACACCGCGGTGAGGATCGCGCCCGAGTACACGCCGCCGACGATGCACGTCCTCGACGCCTCCCGCGTCATCGGTGTCGTCGGTGCGCTGCTCGATCCCGTTCGTCGAGCGGAGCTCGACGAGCAGAACCGGGCCGAGCAGGAGCGTCTCCGCGGCCTTCATGCAGAACGTGAGCGCCGGCCGCTCCTGCCGCTGCGCGCGGCGCGCGAGCGCCGGACGCCGATCTCGTGGCACGCGGAGGACCTTGCCGCGCCGCCGTTCACCGGCCGGCGGCCCGTCGAGCCGTCGCTCGACGACCTGCGTCCGTTCATCGACTGGACGTTCTTCTTCCACGCCTGGGAGCTCAAGGGGCGCTACCCGGCAATCCTGGACGACCCCGCGAAAGGGGCCGCGGCCCGCGACCTCTTCGAGGCCGCGACGGCGCTCCTCGACCGCATCGTCGCCGAGGAGCTTCTGGATCCTCGAGGCGTGTACGGCTTCTGGCCGGCGGTCGCCGAGGACGACGACATCGTCCTTGCGACCGGAAACGGCTCGACGCGGTTCCCGATGCTCCGCCAGCAGGCCGCGCACGACGACTCGCGCCCGAACCGCTCGCTCGCGGACTTCGTCGCTCCTCGTGAGTCGAGCCTCGACGACGCGATCGGCGGGTTTGCGGTGGGCATCCACGGCGCCGACGAGCTCGCTGCGTCCTTCGAGCGCGAGGGGGACGACTACACGGCGATCATGGTGAAGGCGCTCGCGGACCGGCTCGCCGAGGCGTTTGCGGAGTGGCTGCACCGTGAGACCCGTCTCGGGTGGTACGCCCCCGAGGAGCGGCTGACCGCCGACGACCTCGCGGCGGAGCGGTACCGCGGGATCCGGCCGGCGTTCGGGTACCCGGCCTGCCCGGACCACTCGGAGAAGGAGACGCTGTTCGCCCTCCTCGGGGCCGGCGACGCCGGCCTCACGCTCACCGAGTCGTACGCGGCACTCCCCGCCTCGGGCGTGAGCGGCCTCTACTTCGGTCACCCTTCGGCCAGGTACTTCTCGCTCGGGCGAATCGGCCGCGACCAGGTCGAGGACTACGCCGGACGCAAGGGCCAGGAGCTCGCGGTCGTCGAGCGCTGGCTGCGTCAGAACCTCGCGTACGATCCGCGCTAGCCTCGGGAAGAAGTAGTTGCGGCGGCGAAGGCGACGCCTTCGGGGATCTGCCCCGCCGGCGGCGGGGATCGGCCGGCAGGAGTCCGCGAGAGCTGATTCCTGCTTCGCGAGTAAGGTGAGGGGCGTGCGCGCACGCGCCGTTCTCCTCGTCGCACTCGCCGTTACGGGCGTGGGGACGGCCGCTGCAGCCGACGGTGAGCCCCGGAAGGCGCTGACCTCGAAGGGGCAGGCGGCCGCAACGTCGATCGTCCTCAAGCGGGGAGACCTGACGGGCGGATTCGCGACGCGCCCGAGCAGCGACGATCCGCTCCCCGACGGAGCGCGGTGCGACGCCCTCGACGAGTCGGACCTGACGGTCAACGGGGACGCGCAGTCGCCCGACTTCGCCCTCAACCAGCCCGGGATCTACGTGACGGTGGGATCGACCGCGCAGGTCTACCGCACCCCGCGCGAGGCCGGCCTCTCCTGGTCGCGCGGCACGACAAAGCAGACGACCCGGTGCTTCGCCGACATCATCCGGCTCTCAGCGCCCCGGGCGCAGAAGGTTCGGATCGTCTCGGCGACGCGCCTCCCGTTCCCGAAGGTCGCGCCGCGCACCGCGGCGTTCCGGGTCGTCGCGATCCTGACGCTCGAGGGCAATCGTCAGGTCCGCGCCTACGTCGACGCGGTCGTCCTCCAGCACGGCCGCGTCCAGTCGGGGCTCGTCTTCACCTCGCTCGGGCGCCCGGTCGGCCAGGCCGACGAGCGAGGCCTTGCGACGGTCCTCGCGCAGCGGATGGCCAAGGCCGCCGGCCCGACGGGCCCCACCGCCTGACGTAGAGCTCGAATCCGCGGACGAGGCGTCAGTCCGATTCGAGCTCTGACTCCCCCGATCGGGTGAGCGGTCACTCGTTCCGGGGTGCCGACATGGTGAAGACATGGACGGCCCTGCGGCCCTTCTCGTCGTCTGTGCGTCGGCGGCCACGCTGTGGATTGCCCTCGTGCTGTCGCTGCTCGTCGGCCGGCTCCGCCGACGGCGCGTCGCCGTCGCACCCGCGTCGTCGACCGACCCGTCGGAGTGGCAGGCACCCCCGGAGACGCTCGAGCGCGTCGGGATCTCCGACGCGTCGGGTGATGACTCCCGCCTCATCCTCGTCAAGGCGCTTCGAAGCGACGAGCCCGAGTTGCGCATGGCGGCGATCACGGCGCTCGGACGGCTCGGCGGTCGGCACGAATGGGCGATCGACGGTCTCGTCGAAGCGCTCGTGCAGGAACGGGACGACATCGTCAAGGTCGCGACGCAGCTCGATCGGCTCGCGCCTCGGCCGGGCCCACGCCTGCCTCCGCTGCTCGCACATCCGAGCAGCGTCATCCGCTTCTACGCCGTCCGCCTGCTGGCCGGCTACGAGCACCTCGCCGCGCAGCACGTGCCGCCGCTGACCTCCGACCGGTCGCCGAACGTGCGCGCCGCCGCGCTCGAGACCCTGCGCGCCGTCGCCTCTGGCGAGACCCTGCGCTGCGCGCTCCGCATGCTCGAGGATCCCAACCCGCTCGTGCGCGCCCACGCGAGCCGCACGGCGTCGACCATCGCACCCGGAGCCGCGGCGCCGTACCTTGTCCCGTTGCTCGCTGACTCCTCGTGGTGGGTGCGCGATGCCGCGAGGGAAGGTCTCGTCGCCGCGGGTCACGACGTCGCCGCGACGCTCGGCCCGGCCCTCGAGAGCCCGGACCCGACGCTGCGGAGCGGCGCCGCGCTCGTCCTGCAGGACGTCGGCCTCGTCGACGAGCTGGCCGACGGCGACGATCAGAAGCAGCTCGAGCGCGTCCTCGATGCGGGTGGGCGACGCCTGCGTCAGGCCGCCGCGGACCGTGCACGCCTCAGGCTCCGCCTCGGAGCCGAGGACACGCTGGTGGAATCGGCGTGACGCTCGAGTCGGTTCTCCGGATGAACGTGGTGGCGTGCGTCGCATACCTGCTCGTCGTCTACGGCTCGTACATCTTCCTCATGGTGCTGGGTCTCATCGAGACCAGGCGCCGGAGGCGCGAGCGCGCCCTCGACGACGTGGATCAGCTCGCGCGGTCCCGGTTCGGGCCCGGGGTGAGCGTGATCGTCCCGGCATACAACGAGAGCGTCGGCCTCTCGGATGCCGTCCGGTCACTCCTCGCGATCGACTACCCGTCGTTCGAGGTGATCGTCGTGAACGACGGCTCGACCGACGACACGATCGCCCGGCTCATCGACGACCTCGAGCTCGTGCCTGTCGAGGCGTCGCCTCGTGACGTCGTCGAGACGGCTGCGGTCGTGGGCTTCTACCGGTCGTCGACCGATCGGCGGATTCTCGTCGTCGACAAGCTGAACGGTGGCAAGGCGGACGCGCTCAACGCCGGGCTCAACCACTGCCGGTTCCGCTACGTGTGCGCCGTCGACGCGGACATGGTGTTCGCACGGAACGCGCTGACACGCGCGATGCGGGAGATCGCGCAGGATCCCGAGGTCGTCGTCGGCCTCACGAGCTACTACGAGAATGCGCGCAACCCCCTCAGCTCGCTGCCGGACGGTGTCCACTTCACGGGGCCGGAGACGACGCCCCTGTTCGCGTTCCAGACGTTCGACTATCTCCGGGCGTTCTTCAACAACCGGATGGGGTGGGCGCGTCTCAACTTCATGCTCTGCGCGGCCGGGGCGTTCCAGGTCTGGCGGCGCGATCTCGTCGAGGAGCTGGGCGGCTGGTCGCGCGACTTCACGTGCGAGGACATCGAGTTCACGTTCCGCGTGCATCGGACGCTGAAGGAACGTGGCTTCAGGTACCGGATCGCCTGCCTTCCCGATTGCGTCGGGGTCACGGAAGGGCCCGACTCGCTCCGCAAGCTCGTGTCGCAGCGCGAGCGCTGGCAGCGGGTGATTCTCGAGACGTGCTGGGCCAACCGCCGGATGACCCTCAACCCCCGGTACGGCACGGTCGGCATGCTCGGCATGCCCTATTACTTCTTCTCCGAGATCCTGGCGCCGGTCTTCGAGACGCTCGCGGTCGCGACGCTCGTCACGGGAGTGGCCACGGGCCGGGTCGACTGGTCCGAATTCGCCGCGCTGACGCTTGCGATCACGGTCGGCAACTGCATCCTGACGACCGGTGCGCTCCTCATGCTCGACCTGGAGTCGCGTGCGTATCGCCTCTCGAGCATCGCCCGCCTGCTGCTCCTGATGCCCCTCGAGATGGTCCTCTACCGGCCGTTCATGGCCTGGGCGCGCGTGAAGGGCACGTGGCGCTACCTGCGGGGTGACAAGGGCTGGCACAAGTTCGAGCGCAACGTGCGCATGGAGCCCGCATGAGCGCGCCCTCTCCGCGCCGGACCAAGGAGGAATTGCTGCTGCTCGCAGTCGCGGTCGCAGCCGCCGGCGCCGCGTTCGTCTCGCTTCGCCAGGCTGCTCCGGCGAATCCCGCCCTGTGGCTCGCATCTGCAACCGCGCTCGCGCTCGCGCTGACGGGCGGCTTCGCCTACTGGTTCGGCGGTGCTGTCCGGCGACGGCTCGCGCAGGCACTCCACGGCGAATGGGACGCATCGCGATCGGTGCTCGCGGCGATCCCGGACGGGCTTCTCCTCGTTCGGGACGGCCGCATCAGCTCGGTGAACGCGGCCCTGTGCGAGGTTCTCGGGTTCGATCGGGAAGAGCTTCTCGGCTCGGCCGCACCCTTCCCTTTCTGGCCACCCGAGCACCGGCACGAGATCGAGGCCTGGCACGCGACGGTCGAGGCCGACGTCACGGCCGTCGGCGAGCTCACGTTCGCGCGACGGCAGGGGGATCGGATCCGCGTTCTCGTCGCCGGGCGGGTCGTCGATAACGGACCCGACGCGGGCCGCCGGCTCTTCACCGTGCGAGACGTCTCCGGAAGCCACCGACGAGAGTCGAGGCTCACCGAGCTTTCTGCCCGTGACCCCGAGACCGGCCTGCTCGACCGCCGTGAGTTCGAGGCGCGCCTCGGTCACGCGGTGCGACGCGCGACGCGGGCCGGAGGCAATGTGACGGTGGTTCTCGCGGAGCTCTCGGTCGGCGGCCCGTCGAGGGACGGGATCCCGACGCGACCGGAGGCGCTCGTAGCCGTCGACCGGCTCGCACGCCTCGTTCGCGCGGGCGACGACCTCGCGCGCACGGGCCTCTCGGAGCTCGGGTGGATCCTGCCCGACACGGACGGTGACGGCGGCGTCGAAGCGGTGGCCCGCTGGTGCGCGGCGATCGAGGACGTCGACGGCGTCCGGCTCACGGCCGGGGTGTGCGACCTGTCGAGTGCGGGCGATCCGCTCGCGCTGTACGCCCTCGCCGGCCAGGCGCTTGCCACCGCCCGACGGAGCGGCGAAGGCGCGGTCGGGCTCCACCGAAAGCCGCCCGCAGTCGACCGCCGAGCGGCGCACATCCTCTGAGAGACGGCGCCGCGCGCGTCGCTCGGTACGTCCGGACACGTCCCCTTGGGGCACTGTTGCGGCGCCGCAACGGGTGCTAGCGTCCGCGCGTGGCCCTGGGTGCCAGAGGCCGTCTTTCCCTCCTCCGCCGGAACCGGAACTTCGCGCTGCTCTTCTGGGCGACGGCCGGATCGTCGGTCGGGACGTATCTCGCCGCGCTCGCGCTCTCGGTCGACATCCTCGACCGGACAGGCTCGGGTCGCTGGCTTGCGGCGCTGCTGATCGCCGACTTCCTGCCGATCGTGGTGATCGGGATGACGCTCGGGCCGCTCGTCGACCGGCTCTCGCGGCGGCGCCTGATGATCGTCTCGGATCTGGTTCGGGCCGGCACGTTCGTCGCGCTCCCGTTCGTCGACGAGCCGGCGACGATCGTCGCCCTCGCGGCCGTGAACGGCATCGCGGGCGGCTTCTTCCGCCCCGCCGTCTGGGCGGGGCTGCCGACGTTGGTCTCCGACGACGAACGGGAGGAGGCGACGTCGATCCTCTCGACCGTGGAGCACGTCGCCTGGACACTCGGCCCCGTGCTCGCCGGGGCGCTCCTCGCCGCCTCTGGGCCGGACATCGCCTACTGGGCGAATGCAGCGACCTTCGTGCTCTCGGCTGCGATCGTCTCGCGCATCCCGTCCGGCGCGCTTCGCTCGGACGAGCCGATCTCGCGGGGCCACTGGGCCGACGTGCGGGACGGCATGGGGCTCGTGCTCCGCTCGCGGCATCTCGTCACCGTGCTCGTCGTCTGGAGCACGGCCGGCATCGCGACGGCGTGCGTCAACGTCGCCGAGGTGCCGCTCGCGAAGGACGAGATCGGCGCCGGCAATCTCGGCCTGGGGTTCCTCGTCGGCGCGACCGGCGTCGGCCTCGTCGTCGGCAGCTTCTTTGCCGCCTCGCTCCTCGGGTCGCTCGGGATGACGCGGGTCTACAGCGGCGCGCTCCTGCTGATGGGCGCAGGCTTCGGCGTGGCGTCGGCGTCGCCCACGATCGCGGTCGCGGCCGTGCTCGCCGGGATCGCGACTGTCGGGAACGGCCTCGCGATCGTCTGCAACCAGGTGCTCGTCCAGCGGGGCGCCCCCGATGCGATGCGCGGCCGGGCGCTGGCCGTTCTGATGTCCGCGTACTACGCGGTGCTCGGCCTGTCGATGGCCGGTGCCGGGCTCCTCGTCGACGCCGCCGGCGCACGGACTGCATGGGCAATCGCGGGTGCGGTGTACCTCGCGGCAGGTGCGCTCGCCTTAGCTCTCACGCTTCGCACGCGAGACGCGTCCCAGCCGAAGGTCGACCTGCGGGCCGAGTCCGGCGGGCTCGAACGGCTTCGCGTGCTCATGGGAGAAGTCGAGGAGACACGTCGCCGCGAGCAGCAGGCGGGGGCCGTCGACCTGGCCGTCAGTCGCGACGCGGAGGGCCGGTCCGCGCCGTAGCATGCCTGCGGTGGCACGCCGCGGATGGACGCAGGATGCGCTCGTCACCGGCGTCCTCGAGGGCGACCGGAAGGCGCTTGCACGCGCGATCTCGCTCGTCGAGGATCGCGCGCCGGAGAGCGCCGAGATCGTCCGGCGCGTCTACCCGTCGACCGGCCGCGCGGCGTCGGTCGGCGTCACGGGGCCACCTGGGGTCGGGAAGTCGTCGCTCGTCAGCGCTCTCGTCGCGTACGTGCGCGGAGAGGGCCGCAGCGTCGGCGTCGTCTCGGTCGACCCGTCGAGTCCCTTCACGCGCGGTGCGCTGCTCGGCGACCGGATCCGGCTCGCCGACCACTTCCTCGATCCGGGCGTCTACATCCGGTCGATGGGGACCCGGGGACATCTCGGAGGGCTTGCGGAGGCGACGCTCCAGGCGCTGCTCCTCGTCGATGCTTCCGGCAAGGACGTCGTCTTCCTCGAGACGGTCGGGACCGGCCAGAGCGAGGTCGAGGTGATCGGGATCGCCGATCTCGTCCTGCTCGTCCTGATGCCGGGGTCTGGTGACTCGGTGCAGGCACTCAAGGCGGGGATCATGGAGATCCCCGACGTGATCGTCGTCAACAAGATGGACCATCCCTCGGCGCGCACGATGGTCGAGGAGGTGCGGTCGATCGTCGCGCTCGAGCCGGACCGGGAGCGTCGGCCGCCGATCCTGCTGACCGACGCGCTCCGGGCGGAGGGCGTGCCGGAGCTCTGGAGCGCTCTGGAGCAGCGTCGAGCCGCGCTCGAGGAGCGAGGCGAGCTGGAGTCGCGGCGCGCGCGCAACCTGAGCGGTGAGGTCGAGGCGCTCGCCGTCGCACGTATGCGCGGTCTCGTTCGCGAGTCGATCGGCTCGGACCCGGAGCTGCGCGAGCTCGTCGAGGGGGTGCAACGACGCGAGATCGACCCTCTGACCGCCGTCGGCGCGGTCGTCGCCGCCGTGACGAGCTCGAACGACTCGTGAGCGATGACTCGTGGATCGACGAGATCCGCGCCGCGCGCGAGCGGCTCGCGGGCGTCGCGCGGGTCACGCCCCTCTACCCGTCGGAGACGCTGTCCCGGCTGAGCGGGCGCCCCACGCTCCTCAAGGCCGAGAACCTGCAACGCACGGGCGCGTTCAAGATCAGGGGCGCGTACAACACCATCGCGCAGCTCGACCGAGACGAGCGGCATGCGGGCGTCGTCGCGGCCAGCGCGGGCAACCATGGCCAGGCCGTTGCCTGGGCTGCCCGGGAAGCCGGGATCGCGGCGACGATCGTCGTCCCGGAGGGCGCGCCGATGGCGAAGGTGGAGGCGGCGCGCGGCTATGGGGCTCGGGTCGAGCTCGTCGGCGACGGGTTCGAGGAGTCGCTCGCGGCCGCCCGTGCAATCGAGCAAGAGCGCGGCGCGACATTCGTCCACGCCTTCGACGACCGTCGGATCGTCGCCGGCCAGGGGACCCTCGGGCTCGAGCTCGTCGACGAGCTCCCCGAGGGCGCCGGCACCGTCGTGGTCCCCGTCGGCGGCGGCGGGCTCGCGGCCGGGGTCGCGCTGGCGCTCGCCGCCCTGCGACCCGAGCTTCGTGTCGTCGGCGTCCAGGCGGCCGCGTGTGCGCCGTTCGCCGGTCAGGCTCCGACCGGGACGACGATCGCCGACGGCATCGCGGTCAAGCACCCGGGGGCTCTCACGAGGCCGATCCTCGACGAGCTTCTCGACGACATCGTCGTCGTCGACGACGAGGAGATCTCCCAGGCGATCGTCCTGCTCCTCGAGCGCGTGAAGCTCGTGGTCGAAGGCGCGGGGGCGGCGCCGGTCGCCGCGCTCCTCGCCGGACGCGTCGGCGGGGACGGGCCCGTGTGCGCGATCCTCGCGGGCGGGAACGTCGACGCGACGACGCTCAACTCGGTGATCCGCTACGGGCTCACCGCGTCGGGACGCCATCTCGTCGTCGCGCTGATGATCCCGGACCGACCCGGCGAGCTCGCCCGCATCGTCGGCCTGATCGCCGCGGAGCGGGCGAACATCATCGCGATCACACACCATCGCGAGGGGCGCAGCATCGGCGTCCTCGAGACGGAGGCCGAGCTGACGCTCGAGACCCGTGACGAGGAGCATTCGCAGAGCGTGATCCGCGCGCTCTCGGACGGTGGCTACGTCGTGCGCCGCCTTCGCTGAGCGGCCGGCGGGCGCCACCGTAAGGATCGAGGCCCGCGGGGGTCGTACAGGGCACGACACGACCTGAGGAGGTCACGATGTCCCGTTCGACTCTCGTCTCCCTCGTCGCGGCGCTCGCGCGCTCCTGACGGTCTCGGCCGCCGCCGCAGCCGGCGGGCCCGGCGTCGTCACCTCTCCCGCGCCACCACCACCGCCGGTCGTCCCCTCGCCCCAGCCGGCTCCGACGACCCAGGTCGCGAGCCTCCTCACCCGGATCTACCGCGGCAGCGACGGCAGCCTGCTCTACCTCCGCCAGCTCGGCAGCACGGTCTACGGCTTCGGGGAGCATCCAGAGCTCCACTACGCGTTCGTCCTGACCGGCACGGTCACGGCCGACCGGATCACGGGCTCGTGGCGGGACGTCCCGAAGGGTTGGCGGTTCGCGAGGGGCTCGTTCTCGCTGCGCCACTCGGAGCTCGGGGCGCGACTGGTCCGCTCGGGCGACGACTTCGGCGCGGAGGTGTTCCGCGCGGTCTCTCGACGTCGGCATGCAATGGCCGGGCCACGAGGCCGCGGGGTATCAATCACGGACGCAGAAAGACCTCGACGGCGTGTTCACCGCCCCCGATGGACGCCGCCACTACGTTCGCGACCGGTCGTCCGAGGTGGTCTGGGTCGCAGAGGCCCCTGCGACACCCGACGTGCGGCTCCGCTCGGTCACGGTCTTCGTCGGCACCCAGGATGCGAGCGGGAACGTCACGGGGACCTACGTCGACGTGCCGAAGGGCACCGAGTCGGGCTCCGGCACCTTCACCGCGACGCTCGTGGACGGCAAGCGCGAGCTTCGGCTGATGCAGTCGGGGAGCGTCGACAGGCAGCGCCTCGTCCCGGACTACGCGCTCGACTGGACACGGTTCGCGTATGCGATCGAGCGCGAGCTGAAGGGCAAGGTCGTGGGCTACGCCTACGCGCTCGCGAAGGACGGCGCGCTCATCCGCACGGGGGCGGGCGGCCTGCGACGCCACCAACTCGACGGCGGGAACCTGCCGTTCACGATCCGCACCCAGGCTCAGACGGCGAGCGCCGCCAAGACGATCTTCGCGACGGCGATCGTCAAGGCGCTCCACTCGCGCGGCCTGACCGTCGACGCGAAGGTCGCGCCGTTCCTGCCGTCCTGCTGGAAGAAGGGCTTCGACATCGGGTCGCTGACGTTCCGCCAGATCCTCGACCACACGAGCGCCCTGCCAGACATCGGGTGCAACGGCCGGGATCCGTACGAATGCCTGCTGATCCTGATCAAGGAGGGCCGCACGCAGCCCCGGACGCGGGTGTACAACACCCATGCATACGACCTGCTCCGGGTCCTCGTGCCGATGGTCGCCGACACGACAGGCACGAAGGCGCTCTTCGATCTGCTGGACTGCTCGAACACGGGCGAGGTGCTGAATCGCCGGGTGTCCGAGAAGTTCGTCCGGTACGTCTTCGACGAGGTGCTCGACCCGGCCGGCGTGAAGGCGAGCTTCTATCCCTCCGGCGACTTCTCGTACAACTACCGCTGCGTGCCGCGCATCGGCGCGTGCGAGGTGGCGAACCCGGGGGAAGCGCCGCGTCTCGACTCGTTCATGCGCGCGGGGAGCGGGAAGCTCGCGATGTCGGTCGTCGACTACGTCGGCTTCCTCGCTGCGCTCGACGCAGGGACGATCGTCCCGAAGCCTCTCGTCGACCAGATGAAGGCCGAGCAGCTCGGCTTCGGCGAGCCGAAGCAGGGGCCGACCGGAACCTACGCGTGGAAGAGCGGCGGCTGCCCGGACTTCGACGACGGCGGCCACGGCTGCAAGACGATGGCCCTGACGTTCCCCGGCGGCTTCCAGGCCTACGTGGCGGTCAACTCGTCGAACAACGCATACGACGGGAGCCTCCGCACGATCGTGAAGGACGCGCTCGCCGGCGCGCTCCGGCCCGGCACGAGCTAGACGGTCCGCGGCGGGGACGGGCCCTCCGGGCGCGTCCCCAGCGCGACGTCGCGCTCGCCCTCGGCGTCGGCTTTGCCGAGCCGCCCGGTGCCCATACACTCGCCGACGTGATCCGGTGTCCGAGCTGCGGCCGGGAGAACCCCGAGGACGCGCGGTTCTGCAACGGCTGCGGTGCCGTGCTCGCCGCGGACGTGCCCGCCCGGGAGGAGCGCAAGCTCGTGACCGCGGTGTTCGTCGACCTCGTCGGCTCGACCGCCCGAGCCGAGCAGCTCGACCCGGAGGACGTGCGGTCGCTCCTGCGCCGTTACCACGAGACGCTGCGCCGCGCGCTCGAAGGGTACGGCGGCACCGTCGAGAAGTTCATCGGCGACGCGGTCGTCGCGGTGTACGGCGCCCCGACGGCCCATGAGGACGATCCCGAGCGCGCGGTGCGCGCGGCGCTCAGCGCCCGCGACTCGATCGCCGAGCTGAACGACCGCGACGAGACGCTCGACCTCCACGTGCGCATCGGCGTCGCGACAGGCGAGGCGCTCGTGGCAGTCGATGCCCGGCCGGAGGCCGGCGAGTCGATGGTCGCCGGCGACGTGATGAACACCGCGGCCCGGATCCAGGCTGCGGCGCCGATCGACGGGATCCTCGTCTCGGCCGCGACGCACGGAGTCACGGAGCGCGCGATCGAGTTCCGCGCCCACGCTCCGATCGAGGCCAAGGGCAAGGTCGAGCCCGTGGAGGTGTGGGAGGCGATCGAGCCGAGGGGACGGGTCGGTGGGCTCGAGCTCGAGTCGTCCTCGCCGCTCGTCGGCCGCGACCACGAGCGCGCGTTGCTCCTCGGCGCGTTCGCGAGAGTGCGCGTCGACCGCTCGCCCCAGCTCGTGACGCTCGTCGGCGTGCCGGGGATCGGCAAGAGCCGCCTCGTGGCCGAGCTCGGCCGCGAAGTCGAGGAGGACGAGGAGATCATCAGGTGGCGGTACGGCCGCTGCCTCCCGTACGGGGACGGCGTCTCGTTCTGGGCGCTCGGTGAGATCGTCAAGGCGCAGGTGGGCATCCACGAGAACGACGACGCCGCCGTCACGGCAGCGAAGCTCTCGGCCGAAGTCGCCGATCTCGTCCCGGAGTCGGAGCGGCTCTGGGTCGCTTCGAGCCTCGAGCCGCTCGTCGGTCTCGTCCCGGAGGACGTCGGTCTCCGCGACCGCCGCAGCGAGCTCTTCGCCGGTTGGCGGATCTTTCTCGAATCGCTGGCGGAGCGGAGGCCGCTCGTGCTGGTGATCGACGACCTCCAGTGGGCCGACGACGGGCTGCTCGACTTCGTCGACGGCCTCGTCGATCTCGTCGAGGACGTGGCGCTCCTCGTCGTCGCGTGCGCGCGGCCCGAGTTGCTCGAGCGGCGACCGGACTGGGGTGGAGGCAAGCGGAACGCGCTCACGGTGTCGCTCGGGCCGCTCGGACCGCAGGACACCGCGCACCTCGTCCAGGCGTTGCTCGGCAGGGATCCGGCGGACGACCGGCTCCGCGACGCGGTCGTCGAACGGGCGGCCGGAAATCCGCTCTACGCCGAGGAGTTCGTGCGCATGCACGCGGCAGGGGGCGACGTCGAGGGGCTGCCGGACAGCGTCCTCGGGATCGTCACGGCGCGGGTCGATCTGCTTCCGACCGCCGAGAAGGAGCTGCTGCGGGACGCAGCCGTCATGGGCGGCGTCGTCTGGTCAGACGGCCTCCGCGTCGTCTCCGAGCAGGACGACGAGACAGTCGGCGGGCTGCTGCGCTCACTCGGGCGCAAGGAGTTCCTCCGCCGCGACCGGCGCTCGGCGGTGCTCGGAGCGACGCAGCACGTCTTCATCCACACGCTCGTCCGCGACGCGGTCTACGGGCAGCTTCCCCGTCCGGACCGGATCGATCGCCACGTCCGCGTCGCACGATGGATCGAGTCGCTCCCCGAGGACCGACGCGAGGATCGCGCCGAGCTTCTCGCCCATCACTACCTCGAGGCGATCGAGCTCGCGCGCAGCGCCGGCCTCGACGTCTCCGAGCTCGAGCCGAGGGCCGCAACGGCGCTCCGCGAGGCGGGCCTCCGGGCGTACGCGATCGCCGCGTTCCCCGAAGCGGTCCGCGCCCTGCGCGCTGCGGCCGAATGGCTACCGGGTGGCCTCGACGCGCGTGCGCTGCGCGTGCTCGGTGGATCACTCAGCTTCACGCAGACAGGTGGTGAGGCGGAGTTGCGACTGGCCTTCGACCGCCTCGTCGCGGACGGGGCCACCGCGGAGGCCGCGGTCACCGCGAGCGATCTGTCGCTCGCGCTCTGGCGGCACGGGGACGGAACCGGCGCAGCCAAATGGACCGCTCGGGCAGTCGAGCTCGTCGCAGGAATGGGGCCGACGCGCGAGCACGTCGACGTGCTCGCGCAGGCGGCGCGGTACAAGATGGTCGCTGGTCGACACAAGGAGTCAGTCGCGATCGCGGACGAGGCGATCGCGCTCGCCGTGTCCGTCGACGCACCTGGGCCACGAGCCTCGGCGCTGATCACCCGAGCGACCGCCACGGCGAACGCCGGTGCGTACGACAGCGCGGTCGGAGACCTCAGGGAGGCGATCTCGCTCGTCGGCGGCGATTTTCCGGTCGAGCTCTCGCGGGCCTACATCAATCTCGGCTCCGTGCTGCTCGATCTCGGTGACATTGCCGGTGCGATCGAGGTGGAGCGCGAAGGAGTCGCGCTCTCCGAGCGGATGGGAACCACCGAGGGCCTCGGCACGTTCGTCCTCGGCAACCTCACCGAGGCGCTCTTCGTGGCCGGCGAGTGGGGGGAGTCCGAGGAGATCGCAACGGCGGGGCTCGAGCACGCCCGGCGCACCGGCGGGCAGTACCACGAGCCACTGTTCGAGTTCGTGCTGGCGGAGCTCGGCCTGGTCCGCGACGACCTCGTCGACGACGCCGCGGCCGTGGCCGTGCGCCTGATCGAGCTCGCGCGAGAGCGAGGCGACGACCAGGTCGTCCACCCGACGTTCGCCGTGGCCTCATGGCTGCTGGTGCGAACAGGCAACGCCGCCGACGCCGAAGCCCTCCTCGACGAGCTCCTGGCGCGTCGGCGTGCGAACCCGAGCGGCCTGATGCCCGGGTACTGGACGTCGTATCTCGCTTTGACGCTGGATGCGATCGGTCGCCGCGGCGCGCTTCGAACCCTCGACGAGCACGAGGGGTCGCGCTTCCTCGAGGCAGCGCTGGCGATCGACGATGGTCGATTCGCCGATGCCGCCCGGATCCTCGAGGCGATCGGCGCCCCGCACCTCGAGGCGGAGGCGCGCGTCCTCGCGGCGCGCGCCTTCCGGGAGACGGGCGACGCCGAGGGCGCGAAGAGCCAGCTCGACCGCGCTCGCGTGCTGCTCCGCGGGCTCGGGGCGACCGCCCGTTTGCGACAGCTGGTGTCCGACTGAGGGTCGGCCACCCGGACCGGGGTCCCCGCGTCAGCCGCCGCAGCGGCGGAAGCTGACGGTCGTCTCGCCGCGCGCGAGCCAGTCGTCCATGCCCCCACCGACGACGGGGCGCGCGTCGAGGCCCTTCGCGCGCAGGATGCTGGCCGCGATCGCGGCCCGCGGCCCCGACCCGCAGATGGTCACGATCGGCCGGTCCGCCGGAAGGTCGGGGCAGCAGAGCCGCATCAGCCGGTAGGGGACGTTGCGGCTCCCCGGGATGTACCCCGCGTCCCGCTCGTCCTTCTCCCGGACGTCGACCACTGCCGCGCCGTCCGAGATCGCCTCGTCGAGATCGTCGAGCGTGAAGGACTCCGTCCTCTCGTCCCCGCCGCCGAGCACGAAGCCCGCGAGGTCGTCGAAGGCGATCGACCGCAGGCCGGCCAGCGCCCGCCGCGCTTCCTCCTCGTCGGCGGCGAGCACGGTGACCGGCCCGTCCGGGTCGAGCACGAAACCTGCCTTCGTCGAGAAGCTCGTCCCGGAGACAGGGACGTTGATCGCGCCGGGCCGGTGTCCCGCGAGGTGGTCGTCCAGTGGGCGGACGTCGAGGAGCTGGGAGCCCTGCGGGCGGCGCCGCAAGCTCCGCGGAATGGGTACCGCGGTTGCCGCGAACGGCCCGCGATTGCGCTCGACGATCCGGCCGAGGTTTGGCGGCTTCGCGACCGCCGTGCCCGCCGCCTCCGCGACGAAGGCGTCGAGCTCCTCGATCGCGACCATGGGGTTGAAGCGGCGCTCGAAGCCGATGGTCGTCGAGCCTCGCGCGCTCATCGCCTTCCCGCAGAGCGAGCCGGCGACATGGCCCGGAAAGACCTCGACACCGTCGGGGAGCTCCATCAGCCGGCGCAGCGAGTGGAAAAGCCCCTCCGCGCCTTCGGCCGCGCCGACCGCGAGGTCCGGACGGGCGGAGTCGCCGACGAAGAGCGAGTCGCCCGTGAGCACGAGCCACGGCTCGTCCGCCCGGGTCGTGTCGACGACGGCGAAGCAGCAGTGCTCGGGCCGGTGTCCCGGCGTGTGGATCGCCCTGAGCACCACGGTGCCGACCCGGATCTCGTCGCCGTCGGCGAGCGGCTCGTGCGGGTACGCCGCGTCGGCGGCGGCGTGGATGCCCACCGGCATTCCGTGCTCGAGCGCGAGCCGCCCGTGGCCCGAGACGTGGTCGGCGTGGGTGTGCGTCTCGAGCACGCGCACGATGCGGGCGCCGAGGCGCTCGGCCTCGCCCAGGATCGACTCGATCGCGAGGTGCGGATCGACGACGACCGCCTCCTCCGCGCTCTCGCAGCCCACGATGTAGGAGGCGCACCCGAGATCGTCGTTGAGGACCTGCGCGAAGAGCACCGCGGCGCGACGGTAGCACCCGACTTCGCTATGTCTCCTGAAGTGGGGGCGAGAGCTATCTCGCCCGGTCAGGCGGGCGGCCGGCGGCGAAGACGCCGCACGACGAGCAGGCTGCCGGCGATCAGGGCGAGCCCGACGGCTCCCCCGGCGAGAGCGCGGCCGAAGCGCTGCGAGGGAGCGTCCACCGTCTCCGCGGGAAGCACCGTCAGCGTCGTGCTCCACTCGACGGACTCGCCGTCGTCGTAGCCCTGCCGGGCCCGGAACGTCTCGCTGCCCGGAGCGGTTCGCGCCGTGACGACGACCGAGAAGGCGACGAGGCTCTCGTCCTCGATGCGGCCGCCGGACCAGCGGACGGTGTCTCCCCTGACGACGACGCTCCAGCCCGGCGGGGGGCCGGCAGCCTCGAGCTCGAACCCGGCGGGAGCCTGGAGCTCGAGCGAGGTCGTGGCGTGCGGCGCGCGCTCGTTCGGCGTCTCGAACGCGACGGTCGTCGGCGCGCCGCTCTCGACGAAGGTGGGCGACGCGGTGACGTGCGAGCGGGCGTCCGCCACCAGGACGAGTGCCGCCGCGACCGCCGCGACGAGCGAGGCTCGTGCGTGAGAACTCCGTGAGGGTGAGCGCCGACCTGTTTGCGAAGCGCCGATAGGGGGCATTCCTCCACTCGATCATCTCCGCCCTGATCCAGGCGGATCGACGGAAGGATTGTGCTGATGAGGATATCCAGGCTGGGAATTCAGGCCGTCGCGATCGTGTCGACCCTTGCGGCGTTCGCGGTCGGATGCGGCGGTGACGACGGGTCCGGTGGCGAAGGCGGCGTGATCGACCAGGTGATCACCATCAACTGGGGTACCGAGCCGCCATCGCTCGACCCGGGCCTCGCCTCGGACACCACGTCGGCGGACGTGATCATGAACACGATGGACCCGCTCGTGAAGCTCGACGAGAAGCTCGAGCCGGTACCGAACCTCGCGGAGTCCTGGAACGTGTCACAGGACGGGAAGACCGTCACCTTCAAGCTTCGTACCGACGGGCAGTGGACGAACGGCGATCCCGTGACGGCCGAGGACTTCGAGTGGTCCTGGAAGCGGACCATCTCGCCCGAGCTCGCCGCGGACTACGCCTACCAGTTCTTCGGCATCGTCGGCGCCAGCGACTACAACAGCTGCAAGAAGGACTGCGCCGCGCTGCGCGACAAGGTCGGCGTGACCGCGACCGACAAGCAGACGCTCGAGGTGAAGCTCACCACGCCGCAGCCCTGGTTCATCCAGCAGGTCGCCCACCACTCCTTCATCGCCGTGCACCGGCCGACGGTCGAGAAGTTCGGGAACAAGTGGACGGAGGCGGCGAACATCGTCACGAACGGCCCGTTCAAGCTCGACGCCTGGCAGCACAACTCGCGGCTCGATCTCGTGAAGTGGAACGACTGGCGCAACGCCGACGAGGTCTCGCTCGAGCGGATCAACGGGCGGATGATCTCGGAGGGCACGACCGCCGTGCAGGCCTTCGAGGCGGGCGAGCTCGACATGACCGCCGGCCTGCCGCCCGAGGAGCTGCCCCGGCTGAAGGAAACGCCCGAGTACGCGCAGTACCCCGGCCTGGGCACCTACTTCTACGGCTTCAACGTGAAGACGATCCCGGACGTGAAGCAGCGCCGGGCGATGTCGATGGCGATCGACCGGCGGACGATCATCGACAACATCGCGCAGGCGGATCAGCTGCCGACGACCGGCTTCACGCCCGAGGGCATGCCCGGGTTCGACACCATCAACCCGAACTCGCCGTGGATGCCGGAAGCGGGTGACATCGAGCAGGCCAAGGAGCTCATGAGCGAGGTCGCCAATCCGAACCGGAACGTCACGCTCCTTCTCAACGACTCGCCCGGCCACCGCGAGATCGCGGTCGCCGTCCAGTCGATGTGGAAGGAGCTCGGCATCGAGGTGGATATCCGGCAACAGGAGTGGGCCCAGTTCCTCGAGTTCGTCGGGCCGCCGCCGGACGCGTCGATCGACTCGTTCCGGTACGGCTGGATCGGCGACTACGTCGACGCGATGAACTTCCTCGAGCTGTGGACGTGCGAGTCGGGCAACAACAGCACCAACTACTGCGACCCCGCGTACGACGAGCTGGTCGAGAGAGGCGCGGCGGACGCCCGACAACCCGGCGCGGTACGACCTGTATGCCGAGCTCGAGCAGAAGCTCTTCGGGGAGGACGGCGCCGTGCCGTTGGCTCCGATCTACTGGTACACGTACGTGCAGCTCGAGAAGGAGTCGATCAAGGACTCGCTCGAGGTGAACCTCCTCTCGCAGACCGACTACACCAAGGTCGTCGAGACGGATGGCTCCGACGACGCCTAGAAGGCCGACGGGGTGCGGCGCCCGGGCGGGCGCCGCACCCGGTAACTACCTGCCATGACGAGGCTCATCGTCCGTCGGCTGCTCTGGACGATCCCCGTCATCCTGCTCGTCATCTTCCTGACGTTCATCCTCATGCGGCAGATCGAGGGGAACCCGTTCCGTACCTCCGAGCGGGCGATCCCCGAGTCGATCCAGCAGAACCTCGAGGAGAAGTACGGCCTGAACGACCCGTGGTGGGCGCAGTACGTCCGGTACGTCCGCAACGTCGCGACCTTCGACCTCGGGCCGTCGCTCGTGCTCCGGAACCGCGACGTCAACGACATCGTCCGCGAGCACTTCCCGCCGTCGCTCGAGCTCGGCGCCCTCGCGATGCTGTTCGCGCTCGTGTTCGGCATCCCGCTCGGGCTGTTCGCTGCGATGCACGCGAACAAGGCGGGTGACTACACCTCCATGGTCGTGGCGAACGTCGGCTTCGCCGTGCCGAGCTTCCTCGTCGCGACGCTCCTCATCTACTTCTTCGCGGTCAGGTGGGGCGACGTGTTCGACTTCCCGACGAGCGGCTGGACGACGTGGCAGAGCAAGGTCCTGCCGGTGATCGCGCTCGGTCTCGGGCCGATGGCCTACTTCGCCCGGCTGACGCGCGGCTCCGTGCTCGAGACGCTGCAGCAGGACTACGTCCGCACGGCGCGTGCGAAGGGACTGCGGCAACGGCGCATCGTCGCTGTGCATGTCCTGCGGAACTCGCTCATCCCTGTCGTCACCGCTGCGGGGCCGATCCTCGGCTTCCTCATCACGGGCTCGTTCGTGATCGAGCAGATCTTCGCGATCCCGGGAATCGGGCGCTACTACGTGACCGCCGTCACGGCCCGCGACTACTCGGTCGTCATGGGTCTCACCGTGCTGCTCTCGATCATCGTGATCGTCGCGAACATGGTCGTCGACATCCTGTACGGGATCCTCGATCCGCGGACGCGTGAGGCGCGCTGATGGCGACGACGCCTGAGCGTCAGGACCAGCCGTTCGTCTTTCCGGGGCGGCGCAAGGAGCAGCGGTATCCCGAGGCGCCGCTCGGCGCGCCGGGCGACGCCGGCGCGCCCGTCAAGGCATCGAGCCTCTGGCGGGACGCGTGGTACCGCTACATCCGAAACCGCGGCGCGGTGATCGCCGGGGCGGTGTTCCTCCTGCTTCTGGCGTACTGCATCTTCTGGCCGCTCATCTCGCCCTATGACCCCTACGAGGTCGACTTCGCGCAGCGGAGCCAGGGCCCGAGCCTCGAGCATCCGTTCGGCACCGACCAGTTCGGCCGCGACCTGTTCACGAGGACGGCTCTCGGCGGCCGCGTGTCGATCGGGATCGGCTTCGCCGCCACGCTGGTGATCCTCGCGATCGGCGTTACCTACGGCTCCCTCGCCGGCTTTCTCGGCGGGGTGGTCGACAACGTCCTGATGCGAATCCTCGACGCGCTCTACGGGCTCCCGTACCTGCCGTTCGCGATCATCGTGCTCGCGATCTTCGGCGGCGCCAGCTTCTGGACGATGGTGATCGCCCTGTCGATCGCATCATGGTTCACCGCGGCGCGCATCGTCCGCGGCCAGGTGATCACGCTGAAGGAGAACGACTACGTGCGCGCTGCACACGCGGTCGGCGCCAGCCGGATGCGCATCCTCGCGCGCCACCTGCTGCCGAACACGCTCGGCGTGCTCGTGATCGCCGTGTTCCTCGAGCTGCCCGGTGTGATCCTCGGCGAGGCGTTCCTCTCGTTCATCGGGCTCGGGATCAGCCCGCCCGATGCGTCGTGGGGCTCGATGGCCCAGGACGGCTACCGCGCGTACCGCGTCTCGCCGCACATCATCATCGTGCCCTCGGTCGCGATCGCGACGCTCATCCTCTGCGCGAACTTCATCGCGGACGGCCTCCGCGACGCGCTCGACCCCCGGACGCGGGAGACGTAGGTCATGGCCCTGCTCGAGGTCCGCGACCTGCAGACGCACTTCTTCACCCGCGACGGCGTCGTCCGCGCCGTGGACGGTGTCAGCTTCTCGGTCGACCGCGGCCAGACGCTCGGGATCGTCGGCGAGTCGGGCTGCGGCAAGTCGGTCACCGCGCTCTCGATCATGGGGCTCATCCCCAAGCCGCCTGCCCGGATCGTCGGCGGGGAGGTGCTGTTCGAGGGCCGCGACCTCGTGAAGCTCGGCGAGCGCCGACTCTCCGACGTGCGCGGGCAGCGAGATCGCGATGGTGTTCCAGGACCCGATGACCTCGCTCAACCCGACGCTCACGATCGGGACGCAGCTCACCGAGACGATCCGGCGGCACGAGGACGTCTCGCGGCAGGAGGCGCGCCGCCGCGCCGTCGACCTGCTGGAGGAGGTGCACCTCCCGAAGGCCGAGCAGCGGCTCAAGGACTACCCCCATCGACTCTCGGGCGGGATGCGGCAGCGCGTGATGATCGCGCTCGCCCTCTCGTGCAACCCGGCGCTGCTGATCGCCGACGAGCCGACGACGGCGCTCGACGTGACCGTGCAGGCCCAGGTGCTCGACCTCCTGGACGAGCTCCGGCGCAGCCACGACATGGCGATGATCTTCATCACCCACGACATGGGCGTGATCGCCGAGGTCGCCGACGACGTCGCGGTCATGTACGCCGGCCAGATCGTCGAGCAGGCGCGGGTCCAATCCCTCTTCGATCGCCCGGAGCATCCCTACACGGAAGCCCTGCTCGGCGCGCTGCCGCAGCTCGAGGACTCCGCGGCCCGGCACGGACGCCTGACCGCCATCCCGGGCCGCCCGCCCGACCTCGTCGAACCGCCGCCGGGGTGCCGCTTCGCCGCCCGGTGCCCCCATGCCGGCGAGCGGGACGGCTGCGCCGAGCGGATGCCCGAGCTCCGCGAGCTCCGCCCCGGGCACTTCGTCCGTTCGGAGCACCCGGCGAGCGAGCGGGCCGCGCGGGCGACGGAGGTGGTGTCGTGAGCGCCTCGCCTGAGCCGCTCCTGCAGGTTCGCGACCTCGTCAAGCGCTTCCCGGTGAAGGAGGGGATCTTCGTCGACCGCACGGTCGACTACGTCGACGCCGTCGCCGGCGTGACGTTCGACATCCCCGCCGGGAAGACGCTCGGGCTCGTCGGCGAGTCCGGGTCGGGCAAGTCGACGACGGGCTACTGCATCCTCCAGCTCCTGCAACCGACGAGCGGGTCGGTGCGCTTCGACGGGCGGGAGCTCACGGAGCTCGGCAGGAGCGACCTGCGTGGCGTGCGCCGAGAGCTCCAGATCGTCTTCCAGGACCCGTACTCGTCGCTCGACCCGCGGATGACGGTGGGCGACATCGTCGGCGAGCCGCTCGTCGTCCACAAGGTCGGCTCCCGCCGAGACCGGCGCGCGCGCGTCCGCGAGCTGCTCGACGTCGTCGGCTTCGATCCGTCGTACGTCAACCGCTACCCGCACGAGTTCTCGGGAGGCCAGCGCCAGCGCATCGGGATCGCCCGGGCGCTCGCCCTCTCCCCGCGGCTGATCGTGTGCGACGAGCCCGTCTCGGCGCTCGACGTCTCGATCCAGGCGCAGATCATCAACCTCCTGAAGGAGCTCCAGGGCGAGTTCGGGCTCGCGTACCTCTTCATCGCGCACGACCTCGCTGTCGTGCGCTCCGTGAGCGACCGCATCGCCGTCATGCACCGTGGGGCGATCGTCGAGAGCGGGCCGGCGGAGACCGTCTACACGAGCCCGAAGGAGGAGTACACGCGCGCGCTGCTCGCGTCGGTCCCGGTGCCGGACCCGGAGCGGATGCAGTTCCGCAAGTCCGAGCGGCGACGGCTGCGCGACACCGTCGCGATGTGATCGCCCGCGGTCGCGCTCGTCGCTCTCGCGCTGGGGCTCGCCGCGGGCTTGCTCACGGAGACCGAGCGCTCGGCCGAGTCGGGCTGGGAGCGCGTCGCGTCGCTCTCGCAGCGACGCTCCTACATCGCGGCGGCCGAGCTGGGCGGCCGCATCTACGCCGCGGGCGGGATGGTGGGCGAGACGGGCCGCCCGCTCGCGACCGTCTCGCGGTACGAGCCGGCAACAGACGCGTGGGAGACGCTCGCGCCGTTGCCGGAGCCGACGCGGGCCGCCGCGGCCGCGACGTGGCGCGGCCGCGTCGTCGTCGCGGGAGGGACGACTGCGGCGGGCAACGTCGCGACCGTGCGGTCGCTCGACGCTCGCCGCGGCGAGTGGCGGCGTCTCCCGTCGCTGCCCGAGCCGCGGTTCAACCATGAGCTCGTCTCCCTCGCCGGGAAGCTCTACGCCCTCGGCGGGTTCCACGACGGTCGGGAGCGGCGGGACGTCTTCGTGCTCGGCCCGGGGGACACCGCCTGGCGGCGGACGACGCCGCTACCGAGCCCGACCCACGCGTTCGGCGCCGTCGCGTTCCACGGCCGTCTGTGGGTCGTCGGCGGCCGCCGAGGCGAGCGCGTCCTGCGCGAGGTGTGGATCCTCGACCCGCGGACGGAACGCTGGCGCCGCGGCCCCTCGCTTCCGCGCCCGATGGAGCTCCTCGGCCTCGCCGTGCGCGACGACGAGCTCCATGCCGTCTGGGAGTCGACCTACCAGGTGTACGACGCCGGCGCGCGGCGGTGGCGGCAGGGACCGCGCCCCGGGGTGACGCGCCACGCGCTTGCGGCGTTCGCGATCGGGGACGCGCTCTACACGGTCGGCGGCTGCACGACCGCACTCCGCGACAGCCCGGTCGTGGAGCGGCTCGAGTTGAGCTGACCGCGCCCGCGAAGGTCCTACAAGCCCAGGTGCTTCGCGATCACCATCCGCTGCACCTCGTTCGTACCCTCGCCGATCTCGAGGATCTTCTGGTCGCGGTACAGGCGCGAGATGGGGAACTCGTCCATGAAGCCGTAGCCGCCGTGGATCTGGAGCGCGTGGTTGACCACCCGGTGGGACAGCTCACCGGTGTACAGCTTCGCCATCGCCGCCTCGAGCGCGAACGGGCGGCCGCGGTCCTTGAGCCACGCCGCCCTGAGGACGAGCTGGCGTCCTGCCTCGATCTCGACCGCCATGTCCGCCAGCTTGAACGCGACCGCCTGGAAGCGCGCGATGGGCTTTCCGAACTGCGTGCGCTCCTTCGCGTACGCCGCGGCGAGGTCGTAGGCGCCCTGCGCGAGGCCGACGCCCATCGCGGCGACGGAGATCCGGCCGCCGTCGAGGATCTCGAGGAACTGGACGAAGCCGTTGCCGCGCGGGCCGAGGAGGTTTGCTTCGGGCACCTCGCAGCCGGCGAACGTGAGCTCACGCGTGTCGGAGGCCTTCCAGCCGAGCTTGTGGAGCGGCTCGGAGATCGTGTAGCCCGCGGTCCCGTTCTCGACGACGAGGTTCGAGATCTCGTCCTCGCCCGTGCGGGCGGTGATGGTCACGCCCCAGGTCAGCTCGGTCCCGGCGTTCGTGATGAACATCTTCGAGCCGTTCACGATCCACGAGCCGTCCCCGAGCTCTCCGGTCGTGCGGGTCGCACCGGCGTCGGAGCCGGCGTCGGGCTCGGTGAGGCCGAACGCCGCGAGCCTGCGGCCGGACGCGAGATCGGGGAGCCAGCGGTCCTTCTGCTCGTCCGAGCCGAAGAGGCCGATCGGCATCGTCCCGAGCGAGGTATGGGCGGCGACCGTGATCGCGACGGAGGAGTCGACGCGGGTGAGCTCCTCGATCGCGAGCGCGTAGGAGACGGTGTCGCCCCCGGCACCGCCGTAGCGATCCTCGATGGGGATCCCCATGAGCCCGAGCTCGGCCATCTCGCGCACGAGCTCGACCGGGAAGCGACTCTCGCGATCGAGCTCCTCCGCGACGGGTGCGACGCGCTCGCGCGCGAAGGAGCGAACGGTGTCGCGGATCAGCTCCTGCTCGGGCGTGAGGTCGAGATCCATTGCCGCGCGGATCCTAGTGGCAGGCGACCGGGCGACCACCGAAGGGCCGCACCACGCTCAGCGATCGATTGCGCGGTATGCGCGCACCGCCATCGGTGCGAACACGGCGAGGATCCCGATGGTCCAGAGCACCGAGAGCAGATACGGATGCTCGCTCGGGAAGGAGCCCGACGGGAACGGGCTCGGGTTGCCGAAGAGCTCACGTGTCGCCTGCGTGAGCACGCTGATCGGGTTCCACTCGGCGATCGGCTGGAGGACGTCGGGCAGCGTCTCGGTCGGCACGAACGCGTTCGAGAGGAAGGTGAGCGGGAAGACGATCAGGAAGCCGAGCTGCTGGACGGTCTCGACCGTCGGCGCAAGCAGGCCGAGGAGGACACCGACCCACGCCATCGAGTACGTGAAGGCGAGCATCAGCAGCACGGCGAGGAGAAAGTCGCCGACGCTCGAGTGCACCCGCCAGCCGACGAGGAGGCCGGAGAGCATCAGCACGACGAGGATGCCCGCGGTGTAGACGACGTCCGCGAACGTCCGCCCGCTGAGGACACCGGACCGTGCCATCGGCAGGGAGCGGAAGCGGTCGATGATCCCCTTCGTCATGTCGTCCGCGAACGCGATCGCCGTCGTGATCGATGCGAACGCGAGCGTCTGGATGTAGATGCCGGGCATCAGGTACTCGCGGTAGCTGCCGCCTCCCGGGAGTGGGATCGCGCCGCCGAAGACGAACGCGAACAGCACCACGAACATGATCGACTGGAGGATCGCGAAGATCGCGAGCTCCGGGATCCGCGGCACCCGCTTGAGCGAGCGCCAGGCGATGACGAGGCCGTCCGTGACCGCGCCGGGAAGCGTGCTCATGTGCCCTCCTCGTCGGCGATCTCCTCCGCCGCACGTCCGGTGAGCGCCAGGAACACGTCGTCGAGCGTCGGGCGCCGGAGCCCGACGTCATCGAGCGCGATGCCCGCGTCACCGAGCGAGCGGACGACGTCGACCAGCTGCTGCGCGCCGCCGTCGGCGGCGATCGTCAGTCGCTTCGTGTGCTCGTCGAGCGAGCCGGAGCCGTCGGGCGCGACGAGATCCGCCGCCCGGGAGAGCTGCCCGCGGTCGTGGACGACGACCTCGATCCGCTCGCCGCCGACCTGGGACTTGAGCTCGTCCGCCGTGCCGCGGGCGATGATCCGGCCGTGGTCGACGACGGCGATCTCATCGGCGAGCTCGTCGGCCTCCTCGAGGTACTGCGTGGTCAGGAGCAGCGTGTTGCCCTCGCGCACCTGGCTCCGGATCACGTCCCACATGCCGAGTCTCGAGCGCGGATCGAGCCCGGTCGTCGGCTCATCGAGGAAGAGCAGCCGTGGCCGCCCGACGAGCGCCGACGCGAGGTCGAGTCGGCGCCGCATGCCCCCGGAGTAGGTCTTCGCCACGCGATCGGCTGCGTTCTCGAGATCGAACTGCCCGAGGAGCTCGTCGGCGCGGCGGCGCGCCTCGGCGCTCGTCAGCTGGTAGAGCCGCCCGAACATCCAGAGGTTCTCGCGGCCGGTGAGGTTCTCGTCGACCGCGGCGTACTGGCCCGAGAGCCCGATCAGCTTCCGGACAGCTTGCGCCTGGGTCGCGACGTCGAGATCGCCCACGCTGGCGCGTCCGCCGTCGGCACGGAGGAGCGTGGCGAGGATCCGGACCGTCGTCGTCTTCCCGGCGCCGTTCGGGCCCAGAAGGCCGAGAACCGTGCCCTCCGGTACCTCGAGGTCGACCCCGTCGAGCGCCCGCACCTCGCTCTTCCGCGAGCGGTAGACCTTGACGAGTCCCTGTGCCTCGATGGCGGCCACGCCACGGAGGCTAGTGCCGGGGCGCCACGCCCCGCTGCCGCAGCGGCGCCTACGAGCTCACCTCTCGTACGTCGTCAGCTCGATGACGTTGCCGTCCGGATCGTCGACGTAGAGGGAGAGCGCCGAGCCGTGGTTCTCGCGCCGGAACGGGACGCTACGGCCCGTGAGGTGCGTGTCTGCTGCGTCGAAGTCGGCGCGGGTCAGGGCAAACGCCACGTGGCGGAGACCCGCGGACTCGGGCTCACGCGGCGAGCTCGGCGCGGACCGCGCCTGGAAGAGCGCCACGCACGCACCGAACGCGCCCATGAAGACGGGCTCGTCGTCCGCAGACGGCTCGTTGCGCTGGTCGAGCCCGAACGTCTCCCGGTACCAGTCGATCGAGCGCGGCCGGTCGCGGACGTTGAGCGAGACGTGATCGAGGCGTTGAAGTCGGAACATCGAGTCTCCGTTTCTACAGCAGCGCGGAGAGGGGCGGGCCGACGAACTCGACGCCGTGCGCGCCGAACGCCTGGAGCATCGCATCGACCACCTGCGCCTGCGGCGGCCCGTCCGGCAGGGGCGGGAGCTTCCGCTCCGAGAGCCGCTCGCTCCCGGCTCGAAAAGCGTCCTCGAGACCTCCGGGGGTGTAGACGGTGAGCAGCCTGGTCAGCGCCCCCACGACGGCGAAGCCGTGCTGGATGCCCCGGGGCAGGAGGATCGACTCGCCGGCACGGAGCGTGACTCGCTCGTGGCCACGCTGGAAGACCGCCGTGCCTTCGAGGACGTAGAACGTCTCGTCCTCTCGCGCGTGGACATGGAGCGGCGGCTCGGCTCCTGGCTGCACCCACGCCTCGCTCACGGAGAGGGCGCCGTCCGTCTGCTCGGCGGTGACGTGCCAGAGGAACAGCGAGCCGGCGAAGCTCTCCGGGGCAGGTGCGAGGTTCTGCGGCAATTCGGTGTGGATGCTCATGACGCTCCCTTCGTCGATTTCGCCTGACCGTAGGGCCGCGCGAGGCGAATGTGAAACACCGATCTGCTGTCGGATCTACAGTCACCGCTTGTGAATGTCGAGCTTCGTCATCTCCGGTCGTTCGTCGTCGTCGCGGAGGAGCTCAACTTCACCCGCGCTGCCGGGCGGCTCCACATCGCACAGCAGGCGCTGAGCGCCCAGATCCGGCAGCTCGAGCAGCGGGTCGGGACGCCGTTGCTCACGCGCACCACCCGCCGGGTGACGCTGACGCCCGCGGGGCAGGAGCTGCTCGGCCGTGCACGCGACGTCATCGCGGCCGCAGACAACGCGGTCGCCGCCGCGCGCGCAGCGGCGGGAGAGGAATCCGGAACGCTCACGGTCGGTTTGCTGGCGACCGGCGTGCTCGACCTGACTCCGCGGGTCCTTCGTGCGTACGCCGGCGCGCGGCCTCGCGTCGAGCTCTCCGTCAAGAGCATCGGCTTCGACGATCCGAGCGGCGGAGTCCGCGACGGCACGACCGAGGTCGCGCTCGTCTGGACGCCGTTCGCGAGTGACGGGCTCGACGTCGAGGATCTGGTCGACGTGCCGCGCGTGGCGCTCCTGCCGGAGGATCATTCGCTCGCCGCGGAGAGCATCGTTCGGGCGAGCGACCTCGCGCGGGAGCCGTTCGTCTGGGTCGAGGGCGTCGATCCCGTCGCCGGCGACTTCTGGACGCTCGCCGAGCATCGCTCCGGCCCACTGCGGGTCGGGGCCCGAATCACGAGCTTCGACGACGCGTTCGCCGCCGTCCGGGCGGGCCAGGCGGTGATGGCGCCGCCAGAGCCGCTCGCAGGCTCGTTCGGGTTGCCCGGGCTCGTCGTGCGGCCGGTCGTCGGGCTCGCGCCGGCCCGCGTCGCCCTCTGCACGCGACCCGGGGAGCCCAGCCCGGTCGTGCACGCGTTTCTCGCCACCGCCCGCGCCTGTGCGGACCGCGAGACGCGACCGAACGAGTAGCCTCGACGGATGGCCGAGGAGCTCGATCGCAGGGCGATGGCGACGCTCTCGAGCGGGCACCTGGCCGTGGATTTCGCGTCGGGATCCGTGCCGGCGCTCCTGCCGTTCCTCGCCCTGAAGTTCGACCTGAGCTACACGGCGACCGCGGGCCTCATGCTCGCCGTGCTCGCTTCGTCCTCGTTCGTCCAACCGCTCTTCGGGCTGTGGTCGGATCGACGAGGGGCGATCTGGCTGCTTCCGGCAGGCGTCGCGCTCGCGGGGGTCGCCACCGGGCTGGCCGCCGTCGCACCGACGTACGTGGTCGTGGTGGTGCTCGTGTTCGTCGCGGGAATCGGGATCGCCGCCTACCACCCCGAGGGCGCGAAGTTCGCGGCGTACGCCAGCGGGCGCAAGCGCGCGAGCGGCATGTCGCTCTTCAACATCGGGGGCAACAGCGGGTACGCCCTCGCGCCGATCGTCGTCACGCCGCTCGTGCTGTGGCTGGGGCTCGAGGGCGGGCTCGTCGCGATGCTGCCGGTGCTCGTCGCAGGGTTGCTCCTGCTTCGGCTCCTGCCGGCGTTGACGCCGCTCGTCCCGGATCGTCCGAGCCACGAGGAGGGAGAGGCCGACGACGACCGTGCGCGCGATGACGGTGCTCGGCCTCGTGATCGCCCTGCGCAGCGTGGCGTGGTTCGGGCTGCTGACGTTCGTGCCGCTCTGGGTGGTCGAGGGCGGCGGCACGGAGGGCGAGGGGAATCGGGAGCTCTCTCTTATGCTCGTCGCCGGCGCCGTCGGAACGCTCGTGCTCGGGCCCGTCGCCGATCGCGTCGGGCTGCGACGGACGCTGCTCCTCACCCAGGTCGCGCTCCCGCCGCTCATGGGCGTCTTCGTCGCGGTGGGCGGTCTTCCGGGCACGCTCGCGCTGATGCTCGTCGGTCTGTGCGTGGTCGGGACATTCGGGATCACGATGGTGCTCAGCCAGCTCTACCTGCCCCGGCACGTCGGGATGGCGAGCGGGCTCTCGGTCGGCCTCGCGATGGGGCTGGGAGGGGTGGCCGCTGTGGCGCTCGGTGTCGTGGCGGACGCGATCGACCTCGAGACCGCGCTCTACGTCGCCGCTGCTGCGCCGGCGCTCGGCGCAGTCCTCTGCCTCGCACTGCCGAAGCCCGCGCCGTGGCAGGCTGTGCCGGAGCACGTGCCGGCGATCATCTAGGCTGGCCGATTGAACCGTCAGTCAACGAGAGACGAGGACGACACATGACCGCACAGGAGTTCTTCGCGCAGCTTCCGTCCAAGGCCGATCCCGAGAAGACCGCCGGGATGCAGAACACGTACGTCTTCGACGTCGAGGACGTGGGCCAGTGGACGGTCGCCGTCGACGACGGCACCGTCACCGTCACCGAGGGCACGGGCGAGGCCGACTGCACGATCTCGGCGACCGAGGAGACGCTCGTCAAGATCGCGAAGGGCGAGGCGAACGCCACGACCGCCTACATGACCGGCAAGCTCAAGATCCAGGGTGACATGGGCGCCGCCCTCAAGCTGCAGAAGCTGTTCTGACCTCGCTCGGGAAGCGGGAACCGCAGGAGCGGATTCCCGCGGCCTGATCCCCGCCTGCGGCGGGGCACAACCTGAAGGCGTCGCTTTCGGCCCCGCAACTGCCTCGCTGCCTTCCAGCCCCCATGAGGATCGGTCAGGTTCGTCCGGGCAACGGTGTACGGTCGGCGGGTGATCCTCGTCGGCCGGCTGCTGATCGCGGGCGCGATCAACGTGCTCGCGCTCATCGTGTGCGACTGGGCATTCGGCGGCTTCGCGATCGAGCGCTGGGGGCCGCTCCTGCTGGCGGGTGTCGTGCTCGCGCTCGCGAACGTGTTCCTCAAGCCGCTCGTGACGTTCATCGCCCTGCCGCTGATCCTCCTCACGTTCGGCATCGCGTACTTCTTCGTGAACGTGGTGATCTTGCTGTTCGCGGAGTGGGTGACTCCCGACTTCTCGATCGACGGGTTCTGGACGTACGTGGGTGCGACGATCGTGATCTGGCTCGTCAACTGGATCGTCTGGACGCTCGTCGACTCGATCTCCGGCGAGTCGCGGCGCATCGGCTCGTAAGGAACTTTCGAGGACGCGGTAGACCCTGGCTCGGGCCGGGTAGGCCCAGTCGGGTGGGCCGGCTCTTGGTCATCGGCTGCGCGCTTCTCGCGGCTCTCTCGCTTGCCGCGCCGTCCGGAGCCTCGCCCGGCCTCCGCGTCGGGATCCAGGACGACGCGTGGCTCCAGTTCGGGCCAGGAGCCGTCGAGGAGCGCGCCGAGCGACTGCGCGAGCTAGGAGCCGATCTCGTGCGCGTGACCCTCGACTGGCGGGCAACGGAGCCGGCGCGCGGCGAGCTGGACTGGGAACGTGCCGACGAGGTGCTGGGCGCCCTGCGTCTAGCCGGCCTCACACCGCTCGTCACGCTCTACGGGACGCCCGCCTGGGCAAACGGAGGGAAGGCCGCAAACGTGCCGCCGCGCTCTGCGGCGACGTTCGCGACGTTCGCGCGGGCGGCCGCCGAGCGCTTCCCGTACGTGCGGCACTGGGTCGTCTGGAACGAGCCGAACCAGCGCCGCTGGCTCTCCCCGCCGTCGTCAACGCTCTACGTCACGCGGCTGCTGAACCCCGCCGCCCGGGCGATCAAGGCGGTGATCCCCCGGGCGTCGATCGCCGGGGGAGCCACCGCGCCCCGCGGAGGACGCGGCGGCGTCTCGCCGGTCGACTTCATCCGCGGCATGGGACGCGCCGGAGCGCGGCTCGATGCCTACGCGCACCACCCGCACCCGCTCTCGCCGGCCGAGACCCCGTCGACCGGGGGCTGCTCGCGCTGCACGACGATCTCGATGGCCACCCTCGAGCGGCTCCTCGTGGAGACACGGCGCGCGTTCGGTCCCCGCACGCGGATCTGGCTCACCGAGCTCGGCTTCCAGACAAACCCGCCCGATCGGATCCTGGGGGTCGGCTGGGGAGCACAGGCCCGGTACGTCGCCGAGGCGCAGTACCGCGCGTACCGTGCCGCCGGCGTCGACGTCCTCGTCCAGTACCTCCTCCGGGACGAGCCGGCGACGGCGGCCTGGCAGAGCGGGCTCGAGACCGTCTCCGGCCGGGCCAAGCCGTCACTCGCAGGTTTCGGGCTGCCGCTCGTCCAGATCGGGCGGCGCGGGCTCTCGACGACTGTCTGGGGGCAGGTCCGGCCTGGAGCCGGTGCCCGGCCGTACGTTCTGCAGCGGCTCGCCGGCACCCGCTGGACTGCCGTCGGCTCGGCCGCGCGGACGACGCCCGGCGGCTATCTCACGCGCACGATCCGGGCCGGCAAGGGTGTCAGGGTTCGGCTCCACGATCCGGTCACGGGCCGCTCGAGCCCGCCGCTCCTCATCAGGTAGCGCGACCGGCCGCCCATGGCATGCTGCGGCTCGTGTCGTTGACGTTGACGCCATCTTGCAGAGGCGGCCCCGGATGATCCGCCTGCTCGTTCGCACAGCCATTGTCGTCGCCGCCAACGCGGTCGGGCTGATCGTCGCCGCGTTGCTGCTGGACGAGATGGATCTCGACTTTTCGTCGTTCATCGTCGCGGTGATCATCTTCACCCTCGTCTTCGCGCTGCTCCAGCCGTTCCTCGCCGTCCAACTTCGCCGCTTCGGGTCCGCTGCACTCGGCGGGGTGGCGCTCATTGCCACGCTCGCAGCGCTGATCATCACCGACCTCCTCTCGGACGGCTTCACGATCGACGGCGTGGCCACGTGGCCCCTCGCGGCCGTGATCGTCTGGTTCGCAGCGCTCATCGCCGCGTTCCTGCTGCCCTTCCTCGGGCTCAAGAAGTACCTCGACGAGCGACGCTGAGGCGGGGCTACGACGCCGAGATCAGCGTCACCGCAGCGAGCGCCAGGACGACGCCGCCCAGCTGAACCCGGCTGAGACGCTCGCGGAGGACGAGTGCCGCGAGGAACGTGGTCGTGACCGGGTAGAGGGACGCGAGCACCGACGCGACCGAGACGGGGCCTCGTTGCAGCGCGAGCAGCACCGCCGCCGCTGCGAGGACCTCGAGCACGCCGATCAGTGCGATCCGCGGCGCGAGCCGACGGTCGAGCCGGATGCCGCGCGTCAGCGTGAAGGCGAGGAGCACCAGCACGGCCGCCGAGGCAGCCCGCGAGATCGCGACCGGCCAGAGTCCCGCGTCCTCGTCGACGCGCGAGAGGGAGACGTAGAACAGCCCGAAGAGAAGCCCGGCGCCGATCGCGAGGGCGAGCGGGCCCGTCGCACCGCTCTCGTGCCCCGGGGTGACCGACACGAGCCCGATCGCGACGACCGCAAGGACGATCCCCACGACCGCACCCGTGCCGGGGCGCTCGCCGCCCCCGAGCGCGTACACGACGGGGACGACCGCGCCGGTGACGGCCGCCACGGGCGCCACGACGCTGATCAGCCCTCTCGCCATCGCGAGGTAGAAGAGCGCCAGACCGATTCCGACCGCGAGACCGCTCGCGAGCGACCACGCGACGTCCGCCGACGTGATTCGCTCCCAGTCGACGAGCACCGCGACCGGAAGCGCCACGACGAGACCCGCGAGCTGCCCAAGGGCGGCGACACGGACGGCGCTCGCCCGCCGGGCCGTGATCCCGCCCAGGAAGTCCGCCCCGCCGACGAGCAGGGCAGAGGCGATCGCAAGTAACGCGGTCACTTTCGAGAGGTGTCCGACCTCAGTCGGACACCTGCTCTGCGTCCGCCGGGTCGGGCCTCGGCGCCCAGGCGGGCGGGCGACGCTCGAGGAACGCGCGCAGGCCCTCCTGACCTTCGTCGCTCGTCCGGCGCTCGGCGATCCGGCGGGCCGTCTCCGGCCCGTCCGGGCGGTCGAGCACGAGACGCTTGGCGTGGCGGGCCGCCCGAGGGCCTGCCGTGCGGAGCTCCGCGACGACCCGGGCGAGTGCAGCGTCGAGGTCGTCCGCGACCTCGTGGACGAGACCGATCCGGAGAGCCGTCTCGGCGTCGAATCTCTCGCCCGTCACGAAGAAGCGCCGCGCCGCGCTCTCGCCGATCTTGCGAAGCGCGAAGGGCGAGATCACGGCCGGGACGATCCCGAGCTTCACCTCGGAGAACGCGAAGACGGTCCGTGGATGGGCGAGCACGATGTCGCTGCACGCGACGAGCCCCACGCCGCCCCCGAGCGCGTGTCCGTGGACCGCCGCCACCACAGGGGCGCGGCAGCCGTCGATCGCCTCGAGCATCCGCCGGAGCGCGGTTGCGTCGGCGAGGTTGGCGTCGACGTCGAGATCGGCGGAGGCGCGCATCCATTCGACGTCGGCGCCCGCGCAGAAACTCGGTCCGTCGCCGCGGAGGATCACCGCCCGGGCGGTGCTCACGTCGACGAATACGTCGGAGAGCTCGGCGATCAGCGCGGCGTCGAAGGCGTTGCGGGTCTCGGGACGGGCGAGCGTGACACGCAGGACGTCGTCGTCCCGCTCGAGCCGAAGCGCACCCATCCGCGACAGCCTATGGTGTCGATCGTGGCTGGGAAGCGCTTCACCGTGGAGCTCCAGCGGGTGCAGAAGACGGGCACGATGTTCCGCGTGCCCTTCGACCTCGGTGCGGCGTTCGGCCGAGCGCGCCCGCCGGTGAGGGTCACGATCCGTGGCCACACGTGGCGAACGACGCCCGGCGTCTACGACGGCGTGGGCTACATCGTCGTCAACCGAGCCGTCAAGAAGGCGACCGGAGTCGACGCGCCCGAACGCGTACAGGTGTCCATGGAGCTGGACGCCGAGCCGCGAACGGTGCGCGTCCCTCGCGATCTCCGTGCTGCGCTCGCAGAGGACGCCGAGGCACGGAAAGGGTTCGCGGCGCTCTCGTTCTCGCACCGGCGCGAGTACGTGCAGTGGATCGAGGAGGCAAAGCGCCCCGAGACGCGCGCTCGCCGGGTCGCCGCCACCGTCGCGCGCTCTGCCAAGGGACACCCGCAGCGCTGATGCCGCGCCTCCACGGTGCGATCGCCGCGGCCTCGACGCCGCTCGTCGACGGTGGGTCCCGCCTGGACGAGGCGGCGTTCGTGCCGTACGCGGACTTCCTCGTCGGCGCCGGGCTAGACGGCGTGCTGGCGTTCGGGACGAACGGCGAGGCGGTGCTGCTGTCGGCGGACGAGCGCCGGCGCGGGCTCGAGCTCTGGGTCGAAGCAGTCGCAGGGCGAGCGCTCCTCGCCGCGCACTGCGGTGCGCAGACGACGGACGAGACCGTCGCCCTCGCGGCCCATGCCTCCGAGGCCGGCGCGGATGCCGTCGCCGTGATCGGGCCGCCCTACTTCAAGCTCGATCCGCCCGCCCAGCGCGCCCACCTCCTCGCGGCTGCGCGGGCGTGCGCGCCCCTTCCCCTCTACGTGTACGAGTTCGCGGCGACGGCCGGGTACGCGTTCGACCTTTCGATGCTGGCCCGGCTCCGCGAGGAGGCGTCCAACGTCGTCGGGATGAAGGTCTCGGACACGCCCTGGGACGCGTTCGAGCCCTACCTCCTCGACGGGTTCGACGTCTTCGTCGGGCCGGAGGCGCTCATCCACCGCGGCCGGGAAGCGGGGGCGATCGGAGCGGTCTCGGCCCTCGCCTCGGCCTTTCCCGCGGAGGTCGCCGCCGTCGTGCGGGACCCCACCGAGGAGGGGGCGGCTCGCCTGGCCGCGCTCCGGGCAAGGGTGGAGTCGTTCCCGCGCCATGCCGCGCTCAAGCGCACCGCGGCCTGGAGAGGGGTCTCGATCCGCCCCGACGTGCGGCCGCCGCTGCGGGATCTCGACGCCCGCGAGGTCGGCGAGCTCGAGAAGTGGCTCGCCGAGGAGCTCGGCCCTCGCGCCGCATGAGCCTCGCGAGGCGTGCGAACGGCGTGTTGAGGGCCGCGATCCTCCGCGCTGCCGACGACCGGCACGTCCGGTCGTTCATGAGCCGGTACGGGATGCGGCTCGGCGCGGCGCGATTCGTCGCGGGCGAGACGCTGGACGAGTGCGTGGTGGTGCTCCGGCGGCTCGCCGGCCAGGGCTTCCACGCCAACACGACGCTGCTCGGGGAAGGCGTTCGCGACGCTGCCGAGGCACGAGCCGTGGCGGCCGAGTACGGCCGGATCCTCGAGCGCCTCCACGCCGAGCAACTGCCCGTCAACGTCGCGCTCAAGCTGACGCATCTCGGGCTCGAGCTGGACGAGGAGCTGGCGTACGAGAACGTCGCGCGCGTCGTCGAGGTTGCCGAGCGCCTGGAGAGCTTCGTCAGGATCGACATGGAGCAGTCGAGCGTCGTGGATGCCACGCTCCGGATCTACGCCCGGCTCCGCGAGGCGGGCCACGACCGCGTCGGGACGGTGCTCCAGTCGTACCTCTTCCGCACGGCCAGCGACCTCGAGTCGCTTCTGCCGCTCGAGCCCAACCTCCGTTTCGTCAAGGGCGCCTATCTCGAGCCGCCCGACATCGCCTATGCAGCGAAGCACGACGTCGACGAGGCCTACGCACGACTGGTCGAGGAGGCGCTGCAGGGCGGCGCGTACACGGCGATCGCGACGCACGACGAGTCGCTCATCCGCCGCTCGCTCGCGTTCGCGGAGCGCGAAGGAATCCCCCGCGACCGCTTCGAGCTCCAGATGCTCTACGGGGTCCGGCAGGGCCTCCAGCACGACCTGGTGGCGCGCGGGTTCAAAGTTCTTGTCGCGACGCCGTACGGCCCCGAGTGGTACCCGTACCTGATGCGCCGCCTCGCCGAGCGTCCCGCGAACCTCGCGTTCTTCGCCCGGAGCCTCGTCCGCCGCTGACGATACGTGTCACGCGACGGCGTCGAACTCCTCGTAGAGGTCGGGCTCGCGGCCGACGAGCCGGCGCAGCTGCTCGACCGAGGGCGGCAGGGCGTCGTCCTCGTCCGTGACGACGAGCGCACCGATCCGCAGATGTAGCGCCCCGGTCGCATCTCGACGGTCTGGCCGTCGACCTCGCGCGTCCCGCCGCCGGAGAGGGCAAGGTAGACCTCCTCCTCGCCCGACTCGGTCTCGTCGTGCTCCGACCCGATCTTGTCGGGCGGGAAATCGATCTGCGTGAAGCCGAACGCCGTCGCACCGAGGTGGTGGCGCACGACCTTGAAGCCGCCCCAGAGAACCGGGACATCCGCGACGTCGACGACCGAGTACGCCATGGGCTCCTCCACGTGAAAGAGAACTGCCGGGTGCAAGCGTAATCCGGAGTCGACACGCACGGGGTGTCGGGACGGTGATCGACTCGCTACCGTCCGCCACCGTGAGCGACACCCTCGACCCGCTCGAAGACCACCTCGTCGAGGCACTTCGCGCGCTTCCGCGAGCGTCGTCGCAAGACGTCCTCCCCGACGCTGCGGAAGCCGCCTGGCGGGCCGGGATCGAGAGCCGCGCGATCGACCACGCGGCGCGCTGGCTCCAGTCCCGCAAGCTCGGCTTCTACACGATCGGCTCCGCCGGGCACGAGTCGAACGCCCTCGTCGCGCTCGCCCTGCGGCCGAGCGATCCGGCGCTCCTCCACTATCGCTCGGGTGGCTTCTACCTGGCGCGCGCCGGTCAGGTCGGAAGGGACGGTGCCTGGGACGTCCTGCTCGGCATGGCCGCCGCCGCGGAGGAGCCGATCGCAGGGGGCAGGCACAAGGTCTTCGGGCACCATGAGCTCGCGGTCATCCCGCAGACCTCGACGATCGCCTCGCACCTGCCGCGGGCCGTTGGGATCGCCTTCGCCATCGAGCGGGCCCGCGAGTTGGGGCTCGAGTGTGCCTGGCCGCTCGACGCGGTCGTCGTCTGCTCGTTCGGGGACGCATCGCTGAACCATGCGACCGCCCAGGCGGCGCTCAACACTGCGTCCTATCTCGCCTACGGCGGGCAGCCCTTGCCGTTGCTCTTCGTGTGCGAGGACAACGGGATCGGAATCAGCGTGCCGACGGCGGAGGCGTGGGTCGAGCAGTCACTGCACGCCCGACCGGAGCTTGCGATCGAGCGTGCCGACGGAAGCGATCCGGCAGCGACGCTCGCGACCGCGACGGAGCTTGCCGCCTGGGTGCGCGAGCACCGGCATCCGGCTGTCCTGCACCTGCGAACGGTGCGCTTCCTGAGCCACGCGGGCGCCGACCTCGAGACCGCCTACCGGTCGGGGCAGGAGATCCGGGCCGACTACGCCGGTGACCCGCTGCTCGCCCTCGGCACGTGGCTCGCGACCGGTCGGCGGACCGGGGGAGACCTCGCCTCGGAGTACCTCGACATCCGGGATCGTGTCCGGGAGCGCGCCCTCGGGGCGACGCGGCGGCCGCAGCTCGCCGCGGCGGACACGATCGTCGAGCCCCTGGCCCCCCGCGATCCGGTAGCCGTCGCGAGCCTGGTCGGGGACGCAGCGGAGGCACCGGAGCGGCTGACGCTCGCGCAGGCCGTTAACGCTGCACTCGCCGACGTGCTCGACCGTCACCCGGAGACGCTGCTCTTCGGAGAGGACGTCGCGATGAAAGGAGGCGTCTACGGCGTTACACGCGGGCTGCAGGCGCGGTTCGGCGCCGCGCGGGTCTTCGACACGCTGCTCGACGAGACGTCGATCCTCGGCCTCGCGCTCGGCACTGCTCTCTCCGGCTTCGTCCCGCTCCCGGAGATCCAGTACCTCGCCTACCTCCACAACGCCGAGGATCAGCTCCGCGGCGAGGCGGCGACCCTGCAGTTCTTCTCACAGGGCGCGTACCGGAACGGGATGGTCGTCCGCATCCAGGGGCTCGGCTACCAGAAGGGCTTCGGCGGGCACTTCCACAACGACAACGCCGTCGGCGTCCTCCGTGACGTGCCGGGCCTCGTCGTTGCGATCCCCGCACGCCCGCAGGACGCGGGGCCGATCGTGCGGACGTGCGTCGCGGCCGCCAGGGCCGACGGGACCGTCTCCGTCGTTCTCGAGCCGATCGCCCTCTACCACACGCGCGACCTCCACGAAGAGGGCGACGAGCTGTGGCTCGGCGCGCCGGGTGTCGAGCACGTCCCGGTCGGTGCCGCGTACACGCATCGAGGCGGAGACGACCTGACGCTCCTCACGTGGGGAAACGGCCTCTACCTGTCTCTGCGTGTTGCGCGTCGGCTCATGGAGCGTGGGGTCGGCGCGAACGTCGTCGACCTCCGCTGGCTCGCGCCCCTCCCGCTCGACGAGATCGTGCGGGAGGCATCGGCGACGGGCCGGACGCTCGTCGTCGACGAGACTCGTCGCACGGGAGGGGTCGGCGAGGGCATCGTCGCGGAGCTCGTCGACGCCGGCTACGCCGGGCGCCTGGCGCGCGTCGCGAGCAAGGACTCCTTCGTGCCGCTCGGCGACGCCGCCCGGCTCGTGCTGCTCTCGGAGGAGGAAATCGAGGCTGCGGCGCTGCGGCTTCTCGTGGACTGACGTCGACGCTCTAGGGGAGGTTCGCGACGTAGGTCTTGCAGTCGGACTCGCTCGTGAAGGACGGATTGACAAACAGCTGCCACCCACCATGCTCGCAGTCCTCGGGAGTCGTCGGGCTCGCCGGCGCAGGTGTCGTCGTGGGTGGTGTGAACGTGCCGCCTCCGGCCGGTGTCGAGGATCCGAACAGGTCACCGATCCCGCGGCCGAGGAACAACGCCAGGAAAACGCAGGCAACCGCAATCCCCGCGACGACGATCGCGTACTCGCCCATTGCCTGACCCTTCTCTCCGCCGAGCCACACGATGCGACGGTAACGATTCTTCAGGATGACCCACCCCCCAGCCTCGCCGCCACTCCTTCTTCAACGTACTACCCGTCGAAGCGTGTCGCCAATCGTCCCCCGCGTCAAGATCCCCACAGCGGTCGGACTTCGACGGTCCCGGTCTGGGCGATCGGATGGGCCGCCGCGATCTCGAGGGCTTCCTCCAGGCTGTCGCACTCGAGAAGATCGAATCCGCCGACCGCCTCCTTCGTCTCGGCAAACGGCCCGTCCGTGACGATCGCCTTGCCGTTTCGCACGCGGACCGAGCGCGCGCGGCGCGGCGGGGCCAGCTGGTCGCCCGTGAGCCAGGTCCCCCGCTTCCGTAGGTCATCGACCCACGGCATGTCGTCGTCCTCGCTCGGCCGGTCGTCCTGCTCGGGCTCGACCTGGCTGTCCATCTTCTCTGCGTCCCAGCACACGAGCAGCAGGTACTTCACTTGGGCTCCCTTCGTGTCGACGAGTGTCAGCGCTACCCCTGAGACGAACGTGCCGACCCGAATCAGACATTCGCGACACCGTCGTCACGGCCCGACGCGCTAGGAGCATGCTCCGGATCGCTAGGGGAGGACGAGTTGGACGATGCGTCGTCGTCCTGGCAAGCCGACGGAGATGCGAAACGACGTGCCATCCCATGCGACATCCGTCACGACGATGATCGCCGCGATGAGAGCGATCGTGCGAAGGCGCGGCATCGTGCTCGGAAACCTATCCGGCAACGCCCCTGCTCAGCGCCGCTCGTTCCGCCGCCACGTGGTTGATTCTCGCCGGTGAGCGAGGAGCGGAAGGGACGCGCGTTCGTGGCTGTCGCCGCTGTTTTCTGGTCGACGGCGGGGCTCTTCCAGCGCGGGCTCTCGGTCGACACGGCGACACAGGTCGCAGGGCGCGCCGCCTTTGCGGCGCTTGGTCTGCTCGTCTACGTCGTCGCCGTCGAGCGCCGTGGAACGCTACGCGCGTTCCGCGCTCTCGGGCTCAGCGGTCTCGCGGTGGCCGCGCTCATCGCGGTGTCCTCGGCGTCCTTCATCGCTGCGCTCAACCACGCCTCCGTCGCGAACGTGCTCTTCATGATGGCGCTCGCGCCGATCCTCGCCGCCGCGCTCGGGACACTCGTCGGCGACCCCGTCGATCGCAGGACGTGGGCGGCGATGGCGGTCGCCGTCGTCGGTGTCGGCGTCATGGTCGGCGGTCCAGGGCATCCGAGCGCCGTGGGCCAGTTGCTGTCGTTGACCATGAGCGCTTCCTTTGCGGCCATCCTCGTCATCACTCGCCATCGCCGTGAGATCTCGATGGCTCCGGCGACGGTCCTCTCGCAGGTCGTTCTCCTGGTCGCGTTCGCGCCGTTCGCGTCGTTCGGTGAAGCCGGGCCACGCGACGCGGCGCTGCTGGTGACACTCGGGATCACCCAGTACTGCCTCGGCTTCGTGTTCCTCACGATCGGTGCCCGCTTGATCCCCGCAGGCGAGGTTGCCTTGATCACGCTGCTCGAGATCGTGCTCGGTCCGCTGTGGGTTTGGGTGTTTCTCTCCGAGCGCCCGTCCGCTACGACGCTCGTCGGCGGCGCGATCGTGCTCGCAGCCGTGCTGTTCCAGGTGCGCGCACGGCCCGAGCCCGTGCAACCCGTTGCCTGATTCGCTCAGCGAGGTGACGGCACGCGGATCCGGCTGAGCGAATACGGCGCGCGCTCGCAGCGCGCGAGAAGGGCATGGCGCGTGAGCCGACGGAAGAATCGGTCGACGTCGGCGTGTGGGTCGCGTTCGCGCGCGGTTTCTCGGAGATGGCCCTCCGAAGGGCGGCCGCGGATGGACGCTCCCTTCTGCGGCAACGTTCGAGCGCAGCCCGGCACTCGGACGGCTAGAAGGCACGTAGGAGCGCCCGCGGCTTCTCCCTTGGTTAGGTCGGTTCTGCCTCTGCTTCTGCGATCTCATCCTGAGCGATTGTCGCCTCGGAGGCAGCCTCGAGCTCGGCTTCCGCTTCGACCGGAGTCTCGGCTGCCCAGCCGGCGATGTGGGTGACGCAGATCGCATAGAGCGACATGAACCCGACAAACCAGAGCGCGTCCCGCAGGATCACCCAGACCGTGAGGCCGACGGTGAGCCAGAGGATCGTTGCCCAGTAGTGGAGCACTCGTCTCCGCCGAGCGCTGGTTCGGTCGATGAACCATTCGCCGGTGAGCAGCTTGTGCTTGTGCAGCTTGTGCATGGCTCAGCCCGGACGGTCGGCTCGATCGCTGCTGTACGAGATCGATCCGTCTTTGTCGTGGGTTACGTGCTCGGTCTTGCGGCGCTTTGCCTCCACCCTGCCGGCTGCGACCGCGTCCTCCTTCGTGTCGAAGGTGCCAGGCAACAGCTCGCCGTCCCCCTCGACCGAGTTCTTCCAGCTGCCGTCGCTGTGCAGGGTGTGGACAAGTCCTGACGCCATCGTGCCCCCTCAGACGTGTCGATGATCAGGTGGCGATACCCAACCCGGGCGATCACAAATCCTGGACTCCGACCACGATCGGCGGACGTTCGCTCATCGTGCTGTTGGAGGCTCACGAGCTCCGAGGTCTCGCGCTCTGAAGTCCTTTCCCCTCGGACCCTAATGGCTGCAAGACGGGAATCGAGCCCGGAGCCTCCGGAAGCATGTTGTGATCAAAGTGGCGCGCCGCCAAAACGCGGCGATCGTGACGTCTGTACGCGAAAGACGGTCAACTCGAAGCGGCTGGAGAAGGACGGCGTAGTGTGTGGCTCCCCGGCGTTGTCGCGATGAGCTCGGAGCGGCGGTTGAGACGAGGACCTGCGCCGAGGGCGGCGGCGGCGCCGCCGTAGACCTGTGGGAGAGCGGGCGACCGCGACTAGGCTGTGGCGGCCGGATCGGAGGAGCGGATGAGCGAGTACATGGTCAGAGCGCTCAACCCGGACACCTGGGACGGGTTCGCCGGGCTCGCGCAACGGCACAACGGCGTGTTCGGGGGCTGCTGGTGCACCTACTTCCACACGATGCACTCCGAGAAGACGTTCGACGCCGACGACAACCGGAGTCTCAAGCGGCGCCTCGTCGAGGAGGGCCGGGCGCATGCCGCGCTCGTCTACGACGGGGACGAGGCAGTCGCGTGGTGCGAGTACGGAAGCCCCGAGGAGCTGCCGAACATCTACCACCGCAAGCAGTACGAGGAGGAGCTCGACCTCGTCCCCGACTACCGGATCACCTGCATCTTCGTGGACCGGCGCTACCGGCGAAAGGGCCTTGTGGCCGTCGCGCTGCAGGGTGCCCTCGACCTGATCTCGGAGGCGGGCGGTGGCGTCGTCGAGGGCTACCCGCACGACACGCAGGGCAAGAAGAAGTCCGTGCTCTACAACGGGACGCGCACCCTCTTCGAGCGGGCGGGCTTCACGTTCGTCCGCAGCAAGGGCACAGGGAACTGCGTCATGCGCCGCACCGTGCCCTGACCCACCGCGGTCATCGAGGGCCGTGTGTGAGGCGGCCGATCGGCGTCGGCCACGTCTTCGGTCAATGCGACCGCACCAGGACCGCTTCGTGATCGACGCGGGCTCAGCGCAGCCCTTCGTCCTTCCTGACTACGACGAGACGAGCTTTACTGCTACGCCAGCCGCTGATCGAGCTAGCCCGAGGCATCGGGGGCTTCGACCGGGCCCTCGGGCGCAAGAACGAAGTCGACCCGGTCCGGCATCTGATCGGGTCGGCGGCAGCCTGGGGCGGCCTACCGCCCGCCGCCCTCCAGGCCGGGGCGGGGCACTCCGACATGTCGACGACGCAGCGCTACATCGACCTCGCGGGCGTCAGCTTCCGCGCGGAGGCGGAACTCGCCGAGCCGCATGTTCGGCGTCGCCGTGCCGGACGATGGGGCGCCGCACGGTGGGGCGCACGACGAGTAGCGCCTCGTCCGCTACACCCTCCTGGAAGGCACGAAAGCCCTGCAAACGCAGGGCTTTCGTCGTGCAGGGGCGGCAGGACTCGAACCTGCAACCCCCGGTTTTGGAGACCGGTGCGCTACCAATTGCGCCACGCCCCTGGGCTGCGGCCGGATTGTAGCCCGACGGGCTTGTGACATCGTCTCACGAGCATGCAGCGGTATGCCCTTTCGCTCCTGTTCGCGTGCCTTGCGGTGGGTCTCGCGCTCGTAGCCGGCTGGTCGGCGCTGGAGGGAGGCCGGGTCTGGGTGATCGCGCTGGCGGCCGCGGTCGTCGCCATATGGCTGGGGGACCTAGCCCGTCGAATCTGGCCAAGCTGACGGGAAAGGCTGGCCATCCAGACGGGATGAATCAGCAGGTCCGCGGCGTATTGTGTCCTCGTAGCGGCGATGTCAATCCGATGGGGAGGAGAGTGCGCTCCGGCATGAGCACTCAGCCGGTCGCGGGGGGAACGCAGTCCCTCTGGCAGGAATATCGCGCCACGCGGGATCGCGGTGTGCGCGACCGCCTCATCCTGACCTACGCCCCGCTCGTGAAGTTCGTCGCCGGACGACTCGGTGCGACCCTCCCGTCGCACGTCGACGAGCAGGACCTCGTCTCCTACGGCCTCCTCGGCCTGATCGGCGCAATCGAGCGGTACGACCCCGATCGCGAGATCAAGTTCGAGACGTACGCGATCATGCGGATCAAGGGCGCGATCATCGACGAGCTGCGCTCCCTCGACTGGGTGCCGCGATCGGTGCGGTCGCGGGCCCGCGAGATCGAGCGGGCGATCGTCGACCTCGAGCGCACGCTGATGCGCGCGCCGACCGACGAGGAGATCGCGGCGAAGCTCAGCATCTCCGGCGACGAGCTCGAACGCAGCCTCACCGACATCTCGCGCTCTTCGATGGCCGCGCTCGACGAGCTGTGGACGCCACAGGGCGGGGGCGACCAGGTCGCGCTCATCGACACGATCGAGGATCAGTCGGGCGCGAGCCCCGAGTTCTCGCTCGAGCAGACGGAGCTGAACGACGCGCTTGCCGAGGCGATCGCCCGGCTACCGGAGCGCGAGAAGCTCGTCGTCACGCTGTACTACTACGAGGAGCTGACGCTGCGCGAGATCGGCGAGGTGCTCGGCGTCACCGAGTCACGGGTCTCGCAGCTCCACACGAAGGCTGTTCTCCGCCTCAAGGCACGCCTCTCCGGCGCCGTCCGCGCGACCGCGGACGCATAGGCGCGAGGACCGTCCCTCGCACTATCGGGGAACTTCGACCAGGAGGGCCCAGTGCACGGACCCGTCGACGTCGAGCTCGACGTCGACCGTACGCTCCTCGCCGGAGACGTCGACCAGCACGACCGAGTCGCCCGCGGCGACCTCGATCTGGCCGAGGTCGGCGCCCTTGTCTCTCCCCTTGGCCTTGCCTTTGCCGCGATCGTCGCCCTCGCCGGACGCCTCGCCGAGTTTGACGTCGACGCTGCCGCCCCATAGTCCGAGAGGCGAGGAGTCGACCGTCGAGAGCACGAGCCGAGCGCCGGCCGGGACGACGAGGGCGTCGGGCTCCGCGTCCTCGGTGCCCTCGACGCGCGACAGCGCCTCCCAGCGCGGCGCCCGCGCGACGATCAGCGTGACCGTCGAGCCAAGAGGCACCCGCACGCCCGGGCGCGGCGAGACCGCCAGCAGAGTGCCGGGCTCGACGCTCGCGTCGGGGCGCTCCTCCACGACCGGCGAGAAGCCTGCCTCGCGGATCGCCGTCTCTGCGCCGGTGGCATCGAGGGTCCCGACGGCAGGCACCGAGCGCTTCGGCGGGCCGGTGGACACGACGAGCTCGACGCGGGCGGGGCGCTTCAGCCGCTTGCCGGCGACCGGCTTGGTCTCGACCGCGTGCCAGGCCTCGATCTCGGTCGACGGGCCGAACCGGCGAGTGGGAGTGAACCCCCGACGCTCGAGGAGCGCGAACGCCTCGGCCGCCGCGACCCCGGCGACCGACGGCACGTCGGCATAGGCGCTGCCGCGGCTGACCGAGACGAGCAGGGCGCCGTTCCCGATGATTCGCTCGCCGTCCGGCGGGTCCTGGGCGATGATCGCCCCCGCGGGCGCCGACTCGGAGTACGAGCGGTCGACGACCTTTAGCTTCGGCACGGGCAGCTCGGAGTCGCGGGCACTGGCGACGAGCTCGCCGCGGGCGGCCCGGAGCTTCTGACCGACGACGTCCGGTGTCTCGACACCTACGGGGTCGTCGCCTGCGATCGCGAGGACGGCGCCTCCACCGAGCCCCAGCACGGTGAGCAGGGCGACGGCGAGTGCGGCGACCCGCCTGCGGGGCACCGAACGGTGGGAGCGGATCCGATGGACGATCGTCGCCGGCTCACGGAAGACGCGCGTCACGAGCGTCGGTGAGGGGCTTGGCGGTGACTCAGCAGAGAGGCCTTCCCCGGCGGGCAGCGCCGGGTCGGCGGCTCGCGCGGGTGCGCTCGGCAGCGATGCCGGATCCGCGCCGAGCGCCGCCGCCGCGTCGACGGCGCTTCCCCTACGAGCCGGATCGCGTGCAAGCAGCCGATCGACGAGTTGCACGGCCGCCGTCGACACCGGCGGTGCGGCTGAGGCCAGCGAGGGCGCCGCTTCGTGCGCCCGCCGCAGGCCCGTCGCGAGTCGGTCGTCGCCCTCGAACGGGAGGCGCCCGGCGAGCAGCTGGAAGAGGATGCAGCCGAGCGCGTAGAGGTCGGTCGCCGCTCCCGTCTCGCGTCCCGCCGCCTGCTCGGGCGCCCAGTACTCCGGGGTTCCGGCGAGGACGCCGGACACCGGCGCGGCCGTCGCGCCCCTGACGAGCCGCGCGAGACCGAAGTCGGTGACGACGATCCTGCCGGTGCCCCGCTCGACGAGCACGTTCGACGGGGTCAGGTCGCGATGCACGACGCCGCGCGCATGAGCGTGCGCGAGCGCCGCCGCGACGGGAGCGCAGTAGCGCCTCGCCTCGCCCCAGTCGAGCGTTCGACCGCCGACGATCGCGTGCAGGCCGTCGCCCTCGACCAGCTCCAGCACGAGCACGGTCTGCCCGCGATCCTCGAGGACGTCGTACAGCCGCACGACGTTGGGGTGCTCGAGGCGGGCGAGCGCCGCGGCCTCGCGCTCGAAGCGGGCGCGGAGGTCGGCGTCGTCCGCGATCCACGGATGGAGCACCTTGAGCGCGACCTCGCGGCCGAGCCGCTCGTCACTCGCGCGCCAGACCACGCCCATGCCGCCGCGCCCGAGCTGCTCGCGGAGGCGATAGCGACTGGCGACGGTGTCGTCGGCTCTGTCCACGGGGTGACCCGGCGTGCGGGACGGTTCGAGACGGTAGTCGCGGCTCGTTTGGGGTTCGTTAACGCGTTCCATGACCGGGGAACCGGGCAGCCTCGAAACATCCCGACCAGTCCGGGTTCTTTCCGGCCTGCCGCCCTCCTCTCGGCACCGTCCGGCGCACGGTCGGACCACGTGATCCCGAGAGTGCGGACAGGGCTAGCATTCGACGCACCCACGGACAGGAGGAACGCGCGCAGATGGCTGCAACCGAGCCCGGGAAGATCCGCAACGTCGCCGTCGTCGGTCACCGCGGGACCGGCAAGACGTCCCTCGTCGAGGCGCTGCTCTTCCAGACCGGTGAGGTCAACCGGCTGGGCGCGATCGAGGCTGGGACGACGGTGTCCGACTCCGACGAGGACGAGCAGAAGCGCGCGCTCTCGATCTCGCTCTCGCTCTCCCACACGACCTGGCAGGAGCGCAAGATCAACCTCCTCGATTGTCCGGGCGATCCGTCCTTCCAGGGTGAGGCGCGGTGCGCGCTTCGTGTCGTCGACGGCGCCCTCGTGGTCGTCTCGGGCGTCATGGGCTTCGAGGTCGGGACGGCGCGCATGAAGAGGCTCGCGGAGGACCTGGGTCTCGCGCGCGTGCTCGTCGTGAACATGCTCGACCGGGAGCGCGCCGACTTCTTCCGCACCCTCGGCCAGATCCAGGAGCAGTTCTCCTCGAGGTGCGTCGCGGTCCACATACCCATCGGGGTGGAGCACGAGCTCGAGGGCATCGTCGACGTGCTCCACATGTGCGCCTACATGAGCCCCGACGGGCAGAAGGAGGGCGACCCGGTCGCGGTCCCCGATTCGATGACGGAGCTTGCGCAGGAGTACCGCGAGAAGCTCCTCGACGAGGTCGTCCAGATCGACGAGGCGCTCATGGAGCGCTACCTCGAGGGCGAGGAACTCGACGCCCACGACGTTGCCGCGGCGCTGAAGCTTGGCGTCACGCGCGGCGAGATCTTCCCGGTCGGGTGCGCCGTCGCGACGAAGAACCTCGGCACGCACGCGCTGCTCGACCTGCTCGTGGAGGGTGTTCCCTCACCGGCGAAACGCGGCGCGCCGTTCGAGGTCGACGGGGCGGACACGGCTGCGTTCGTCTTCAAGACGATCGCCGACCCGTTCGCGGGAAGGATCAACGTCTTCCGGGTTCTGAAGGGCGAGGTGACCACCGAGACGACACTCGTCGAGCATCGGGCTCACACCAAGGAGCGCATGGGGTCGCTGCTCGGTCTCCAGGGCAAGACGACGACCCCGATCAAGACGGTCGGCGAGGGCGACCTCGCCGGCGTCGCGAAGCTCAAGGACGTCCAGACCGGTGACCTGCTGACCGACAAGGAGGTCACCGTCGACCCGCCGAGCTTCGACTTCCCGGAGCCGGTGATGAGCTTCGCAGTGACGCCGAAGATCAAGGGCGAGGAGGAGAAGGTCGCCTCGGCGATCAAGCGGCTCGCGGAGGAGGACCCGACCCTCCACATGCGGCGGGACCAGCAGACGGGCGAGGAGATCCTCGCGGGGATGAGCCAGATGCACGTCGAGGTCGCGTTGGAGCGCGCGAGGCGGCGCTTCGGCGTCGACGTCGACCTCCACCAGCCGCGCGTCCCGTACCTCGAGACGATCCGCAAGGAGTCACGCGCCCGACACCGCTACAAGAAGCAGACGGGTGGCCGAGGCCAGTTCGGCGACTGCGAGATCGTCCTCGAGCCGATCGAGGGGCACCAGGGGTACGAGTTCGTGGACAAGATCGTCGGGGGCGTCATCCCGCAGAGCTACCGGCCCGCGGTCGACAAGGGGATCCGGGAGGCGATGCAGCACGGGGAGCTCGCCGGGGCGCCGATCCAGGGCGTTCGCGTGAGGCTCGTCGACGGCCAGTACCACAACGTCGACTCCTCGGAGATGGCGTTCAAGATCGCGGGCTCGATGGCCTTCAAGGAGGCGTACGCAAAGGCCGACCCGGTGCTCCTCGAGCCGATCATGGAGGTCGAGGTGACCGTTCCCGACGAGGCGGTCGGCGCGGTCAACGGTGATCTCAACTCGCGACGCGGGCGCCTCAACGGGATGGAGCCGGCGGGCGGCATGACGACCATCAAGGCCGAAGTGCCGATGGCGGAGCTCCTCACGTACTCGCAGTCGCTCACCTCGATGACCGGCGGCCGCGGCGACTACGCGATGCATCTCCTCCGCTACGAGCAGGTGCCGACGCACGTGGCGCAGAAGATCGTCGACGAGACGCGGAAGGCGCGCGAGGGGGCGAACGCCTGACGGATCCCTCGCCGGTTGTCCACAGCTGTGGAAACTCCGGCACAGGGCTATAGTGGCGCTGCCGTGAGGGTCACAAAGGCGAACGTCACGCGCACCTGCGCGATCTGCGAGCGGACGCTCCTGATGGGCGAGCACACGCTGCGCTACTCGACCGACGGGCACGAGTTCGTCGACGTCTGCCCGCTCTGCAGCGAGGTGGCGCTCGATCACGGCTGGGTGCGCGAGGGCCACGCGGTGTCGCCCGCGCTCCAGCAGCACCCGCGCCGGCGGCGGCAGAAGACGCTCTGGCAGGCGCTGCTCGGCGCGCGCGAGGAGGAGACCGAGCCTGTCGTCTCCGAGCCGATCCTCCGCCGCCTCTCAGACGACGAGCTGACCCTCGTCGAGGCGGCCGACCTCTTCAACCAGTCGACGTTTCGGCGGACGATCGCCGGCGTGGCGCGAAGCCTCGGCGAGCCGAAGGTCTCCATCGTCCCGCTCGCCGGCGTCAACGCAGAGACCGTCCTGACCTTCGCCTGGGACATCACCTGGTACCAGTACCGCGTCACCCCCGACGCGGCACAGCCCGTCCGGATCGCCGACCGCGGCCACGACCTCACCGAGGTCGACGCGACCTACGCCCGCTGGAACGCCCGCTTCGACGACTCCGCGCGACTCGTGCCGGAGCTGGCCACCGTCTGAGCGCCCGGGTAGAGGCGAGATTTCTCGTCCCTACACTTTGAGGCAATGGCGACGCTCGACACCTCCACCTCGGCGAGCGCGCTCCTCGAGCGTCTCGGCGTCGATGCCGCGCGGGTCACCGAGGGGGACCTCGTCGTCCGGACGCCGATCACGGGCGAGGAGCTCGGCCGCGTCGCGCGCACGAGCGAGGCGGACACCGATGCCGCCGTCGCGCGGGCGGTCGCTGCGTTCGAGACGTGGCGCGACGTTCCCGCGCCGCGCCGCGGCGAGCTCGTGCGACTGCTCGGAGAGGAGCTGCGCCGCGAGAAGGAGACGCTCGGCGCGCTCGTCACACTCGAGGTCGGGAAGATCGCCCAGGAAGGGCTCGGCGAGGTTCAGGAGATGATCGACATCTGCGACTTCGCGCTCGGGCTCTCGCGGCAGCTCTACGGTCGCTCGATCGCCTCGGAGCGACCCGGCCATCGCCTCACCGAGACGTGGCATCCCCTCGGCCCGGTCGCGGTGATCAGCGCCTTCAACTTCCCGGTCGCCGTCTGGAGCTGGAACGCGGCGCTTGCGCTCGTCTGCGGCGACCCGGTGCTCTGGAAGCCGTCGGAGCGAACCCCGCTCACCGCGATCGCCACGACCGCGCTCCTCGGGCGTGCCGCCGACCGCTTCGGCGACGCCCCGGACGGCCTCTTCGCGCTCCTGCTCGGCGGCGCCGATCGCGCGGTGCAGCTCGCGGACGACGAGCGCGTCCCGCTCGTCTCCGCCACGGGCTCGACGGCGATGGGCAGGGAGCTCGCCCCGCGCGTGGCGGGCCGGCTCGGTCGCTCACTCCTCGAGCTCGGCGGCAACAACGCAGCGGTCGTCGCCCCCAGCGCGGACCTCGATCTCGTCGTCACGGCGGTGCTCTTCTCGGCCGTCGGCACGGCAGGGCAGCGGTGCACGTCACTCCGGCGGCTGATCGTCCACGAGTCGATCGCCGACGAGCTCGTCGACCGTCTCGCGACCGCGTACCGCAGCGTCGCGATCGGCGATCCGCGCGAGCCCGACACCCTCATCGGCCCTCTGGTCACCGGGGAGGCGTTCGGGCGGATGGAGGCCGCACTCGGCGAGGCCGTGGCCGAAGGCGGCGACGTCATCGTTGGCGGCGGCAGGGCCCACGCCGACACGTGGCCCGATGCGTGGTACGCCGAGCCCGCGATCGTCCGCATGCCCGCGCAGACCGACGTCGTCGCCAGGGAGACGTTCGCGCCGATCCTCTACGTGCTCGCGTACGGCGAGCTCGACGAGGCGATCGGGCTCCAGAACGGCGTGCCGCAGGGGCTGGCCTCCTCGATCTTCACGACCGATCTGCGAGAGGCGGAGGCGTTCCTCGCCGCAGCAGGCTCGGACTGCGGGATCGCGAACGTCAACATCGGGCCGAGCGGGGCGGAGATCGGCGGCGCGTTCGGCGGCGAGAAGGAGACCGGAGGAGGTCGGGAGTCCGGCTCCGACGCCTGGCGTGCGTACATGCGCAGGCAGACGGCGACCGTGAACTACACCGACGAGCTGCCGCTCGCGCAGGGCATCCACTTCGACAGCCCCTGAGAGACGAAGCGCAGGTGCCTGACTGAAGCCGGGTACCGGCGGCGAGGCCTCGCCGGCATGGACACACCCTCCGCGGGCTGATATATCAGCGCCGTGACCGGCAACGGCGTGGCCGGCGAGCCGCTCATCGCGGCCTCGGGCATCTGGAAGATCTTCGGGCCGAAGGCGGACCGCATCCTCGGAACCGCCGACGCCGAGCTGGGTCGGGCGGAGCTGCGTGAGCGGACCGGTTGCGTCGCGGCGGTTCGCGACGTGTCCTTCGACGTGTGGCGGGGCGAGGTGTTCGTCGTCATGGGTCTCTCGGGCTCGGGGAAATCGACCCTCGTGCGCACCCTGATCCGTCTCATCGAGCCGACCGCCGGCTCGATCCGGATCGCCGACCGCGACGTCACCGCTGCGAGCGCGGCCGAGCTGCGCGAGCTGCGGCGGCATTCGGTCTCGATGGTGTTCCAGCACTTCGGCCTGCTCGCGCACCGCCGGGTGATCGACAACGTCGCCTTCGGTCTCGAGATCCGCGGGATGGCGAAGGACGAGCGGCTCTCCCGCGCGCGCGAGCTTCTCCAGCTCGTCGGCCTCGAGGACGTCGAGAACCAGTTCCCTGACCAGCTCTCGGGCGGGATGCAGCAGCGGGTCGGCGTGGCGCGGGCGTTCGCGACCAACCCGGCGGTGATGCTCTACGACGAGCCGTTCAGCGCGCTCGATCCCCTCATCCGCCGCGACATGCAGGACGAGGTGTGCCGGCTCCAGGTCGAGACCGGCCAGACGATGGTCTTCATCACACACGACCTCCCCGAGGCGCTCCGGCTCGGCGACCGGATCGCGATCATGCGGGACGGCGCGATCGTCCAGCTGGGAACCCCGGAGGAGCTCGTCGGGTCGCCCGCCGACGAGTACGTCGAGAACTTCGTGCGCGACGTCCCGCGCAGCCACGTCCTGACGTTGCGCTGGATCATGCGCGATCCGCGGCCGGACGAGCGGCTCCAGGGGCCGCGGCTCGACGTCGGCTCGGTCGTCCGCGACGCAGTGCCCGTGCTGGCGGGAAGCCAGGAGCCGGTGCTCGCCGTCGACGGCGACCGGGTCGTGGGCATCGTCGACCGCGACGCCGTCCTCACCGCGATCGCAGGGGAAGGGCAATGACGGAGTTCGTCACCGAACGGCCGATCGTCGCCCCCGTCCTCTCGCACCGCCCCTGGTGGCGCGGGATGCCGGTGCAGGTCGCGCTCGTCGCAGCGGGCATGTGGATCGCCTACGAGGCGCTCCGGCTCGAGTACCCGTGGCCCAACTCGCTCGCATGGAACGCGCTGCCGTTCAAGCTCGACGAGTTCCAGACGTGGCTTATCGACCAGCGCTCGGCCGAGGACAAGAGTCTGATCTTCACGGTCTTCGATGGGTTCCGCATCTTCGTGGACGAGCTCGTCGCGTGGTTCACCGAGCTTCTCTCGTGGCTGACGTGGGTCGGCGCGACGATGGCCGGGACGCTCCTGGTCTGGCGGTTCGGCGGGCTTCGGGCTGCGGCCATGACGCTGGTCGCGTTCGCGTCGTTCGCCCTCTCCGGCCTCTGGTCCGCGAGCATGGAGACCCTCGCGCTGATGCTCGTCGCGGTCGCGCTCTCGCTCCTCATCGGGATTCCGCTGGGACTCGCGGTCGGCCGGTCGCGCCGCGTCGAGCGCGTCGTGCGGCCGGTTCTCGACGCAGCGCAGATCGTTCCCGCATTCGCCTACCTGATGCCCGTCGTGATCCTCTTCTCGGTCGGGCCTGCCGCAGCGGTCGTGGCGACGATGGTCTACGCGATCCCGCCGGCCGTGCGGATCACCGCACTCGGGATCCGCGGCGTCGCGGTCGACACCGTTGAGGCGGCAACGTCGATGGGCACGACGACGCGCCAGATCCTGACGAAGGTGCAGCTGCCGCTCGCGCGTCGGATGATCCTGCTCGGCGTCAACCAGACGATTCTCTTCGCGCTCTCGATGGTCGTCATCGCCGGGCTGATCGGCGGGGGCGGGCTCGGCGCAGTCGTCAACAGCGGCCTCTTCACGACGCCGTCGCTCGCGATCCTCGCCGGCTTCGTGATCGTCGTGATGGCGATCGCACTCGACCGGTCGACCGAGGCCATCGCCGACCGGACCGACCCCGCGAAGCGACACCTCGATGCGGAGGCTCGGCGGCGGCTCCGGCTCCAGACGGGCGTGGTCGCGGTCGCGATCGTCGGCGCGGTGATCGGATCGAAGCTCCTGGACGTGAGCGGCAGCTACCCGGAGACTGGTCCCAGAGGTCGGACGGTGACGCTCCAGGCCTGGCTCCTCGACCGCATCCAGGGCGTGCTCGACTACATCCAGGACCCGACCTCGTGGGTCTTCTCGATCACCGAGCCGACTTCGATCTTCATCCTGCAGAAGCTGCTGCTGCCGCTCCAGCAGTTCCTCGTCGAGGGGCCGTGGTTCACGACCCTGCTCGGGCTGACGCTGATCGCGTTCCTCGTCTCGGGGCTCCGGCCGGCAATCACGACCTTCGTGATGCTCGGGGCGATCGGCGTGACGGGCGTCTGGGCGCTCGCGATGGACACCCTCTCGCAGGTGCTGGTCGCGACCCTGATCACGGTCGTGATCGGCGTCGGGCTGGGGATCGCCGCCTCGGAGAGCCGTACCGTGTCGAGGGCGATGCGGCCGATCAACGACGTGCTGCAGACCCTGCCGCAGCTCGTCTACATCATCCCGTTCATCTACCTGATGCCCGTCTCGATCGTCCCCGGGATCGTCGCGGGCGTCCTCTACGCGTTCCCGGTCGTCGTTCGCCTCGTCGAGCGGGGGATCAACGACGTCGCACCGCAGGCCGTGGAGGCGGCCGGCGCGTTCGGCGCGACGAGACGGCAGGTGTTGACGAAGGTCAAGGTCCCGCTGGCGGGCGACGCGATCATGCTCGGGGTCAACCAGGGGATCATCATGGTGCTCGCGGTCGTCGTGATCGGCGGTCTCGTCGGGTCCGGCGGGCTGGGCTACGAGGTCGCGCAGGGACTGGTCCGCGGGTACTTCGGCCAGGGCGTGATCGCGTCGTTCGCGATCCTCGCCCTCGGGATCACGCTCGACCGCGTGACGCAGGGCACGCGCGCGAAGCGAAAGGAGGGGCTCGGTTGAACCGTGCCACCAAGACAACAGGGAACCAGGACAAGGAGGGTCGGATGTCGGATCGTCTGAGCCGGGGGCGGATGCGCCTCGCCGGTCTTGCACTCGTCGTCGTCGCGTCGCTCGTCGTCGCGGCGGGCGCGCTCGGAGGCGGCGCCCGCTCGGCGGCCGCCGCCTGCGACGAGGTCATCCTCAACGAGAACTCGTGGGTCGGCTCGACCGCGAACATCTACGTGCTGAAGAACGTCCTCGAGACGAAGCTCAAGTGCAAGGTCAAGGTGCTCAACATCACCGAGGGTCAACCCGCCTTCCAGGCGATGGCCGACGGGAAGATCGACGTCGTGATGGAGGACTGGCAGAACCTGCCGGGCACCCCGTACGAGAAGTCGAAGGCGGTCGTCCCTCTCGGCGGCAACGGCATCACCGGGGTGATCGGCTGGTACATCCCGCGGTACCTCCTCAAGCAGTACCCGGCCTTCAGGACGTGGCGCGGGCTCAAGGGCAAGGAGTCCGTGTTCAAGTCCCCGGAGTCCGGCTCGCAGGGGATGTTCCTCGGCGGTGACCCGTCCTATGTGCAGAAGGACCGGGCGCTGATCAAGGGCCTCGGCCTCGATCTGAAGCATGTCGTTGCAGGCGCCGAGCCGGCCCAGGTAGCGCGCTGGAGCCAGCTCTACAAGCAGAAGAAGCCCGTCCTCTTCTACTGGTACGACCCGCAGTACCTGAACGCGCAGTACGACGTCGTGCAGGTGCAGCTGCCCAAGCGGTTCACGGGCTGCCAGGACGACGAGAAGAAGGGCGGCGACCCGAAGAAGTACGCCTGCGCCTACCCGTCGTATCGGCTCGACAAGCTCGTGAGCGCGGACTTCCTGAAGAGCGGCTCGCCTGCTCTCAAGGTGATCCGGAAGTTCAAGTGGACGTCGGCCGACCAGAACTTCGTCGCGAACCTCATCTCCGGCAAGAAGATGCCGAAGGACAAGGCCGCGGCGCAGTGGGTGAAGGCCAACGCAAAGACGGTGAACGCCTGGGTCAAGTGAGAACCGGACCGGCAGGGGCGAGGATGACCTCGCTCCTGCCGACGACATGACTACACCGACCCTCCACATCAACCAGCCCCGGGCTCCCGACGAGCAGTCCCTCTCGGACCGCGCGTACTACGCGATCCGGGAGCTGATCGTCACGCTCGAGCTCGCGCCGGGATCCGTCGTCAGCGAGCGGGAGCTCATGGAGCAGCTGGGCGTGGGGCGGACGCCCGTGCGCGAGGCGCTTCGCGACCTCGCCCGCGAGCAGCTCGTCGACGTCTTCCCGCGGCGCGGCATCTTCGTCTCGCGGGTCGACGTCGGCGACATCGCCGGGCTCTCGGAGGTGCGGCTCGTCCTCGAGAGCCGAGCGGCGCGCCTCGCCGCGGAGCGGCGCAACGACGCCGATCGGATCGAGACCGAGGCATTCCTGGCCGAGCTCGCCGGCGTCGGGGAGGGGCGGGACGAGCGCGCGCTCATCGACCTCGACCAGCGGATCCACCGGCACGTCTCGCGATGCGCGCACAATCCCTTCCTCGCGGCGACGCTCGAGGAGTACTACGTGCTCACGCTGCGGATCTGGTTCCTCGCCCTCGATCGCGTCGAGCGCCTCGACGACGCGATCGGCGAGCACCGGGCGATCCTGGAGGCGATCCGCGACCGCGACGGTGAGCGCGCGGAGGAGGTCATGCGGGCCCATGTCGCGGGGTTCGAGCAGGCGATGCGTGCCGTCCTTTGACGGCCGGGCTGCGGAGGGCGTGGCGCTGTGTCGGTCCCATCCCAAACCCCCACCCACCCCGGGGATCCGACGGTAGCGGGGATTCCGTGCCCGGTCCGTGCCGATTCCGTGCCGGTTCTGTACCGCGCGCCGTCGGAGAGCACTCGTGTATCTTCAGCCGCCGACTGATATATCAACCGGACGGAGACACTTTCTGATGAGTGACGCCCCCGCCAGCGCGCGTGCCGTCGTGATCGGCTGCGGCATCGTCGGCTCCAGTCTCGCCTACCATCTGACGCGCCTCGGGTGGTCGGACGTCGTCCTGCTCGACAAGGGGCCGCTCCCGAATCCCGGCGGCTCGACCGGCCACGCGTCGAACTTCATCTTCCTGGTCGACCACTCGAAGGAGATGACGCAGCTCACGCTCGAGAGCGTGCGGCAGTACCAGGAGCTCGGCGTCTTCACCGAGTGCGGCGGGATCGAGGTGGCGCGCACCGAGGAGCGGATGGAAGAGCTGCGCCGGCGGATGGCGTCCGCGAAGGCCTGGGGCATCGAGCCGGTCTCGCTCGTAACGCCGGCCGAGGTGAAGGAGCTCGTCCCGTACATCGACGAGTCGATCCTCCTCGGCGGCTTCTCGACGCCGGGCGTCGGCGTCGTCGACTCGCTGCAGGCGGGGACGATCATGCGCGAACGGGCGGTCGAGGCAGGCGGGTTGAGAGTGCTGCCGTCGACGGAGGTTCACGGGCTGGCGGTCGAAGGTGGTCGGATCCGTCGTGTCGAGACCTCGAAGGGGACGATCGAGGCCGAGACGGTCGTGATCGCGTGCGGCGTCTGGAGCCCGCTTCTCGCACGGATGGCGGGCGCGCACATCCCGCTCGTCCCGATGGTGCACCAGATGATCGACGTCGGGCCGGTCCCGCGCTTCGAGAAGAGCTCCCGCGCGATCGAGTATCCGATCGTCCGTGACATGGACGTCTTCATGTACGAGCGCCAGGACGGGACGAGCCTCGAGATCGGCTCCTACGCGCACCGCTCGATCGTCCACGCCCCGGAGGAGATCCCCTCCATCGAGGCCGCGGCGCTCTCGCCGACGGAGTTCCCGTTCACGCGGGCCGACTTCGACCCTCAGATGGTCGACGCGCTCGACCTGATGCCCGAGATCGTCGGCGACGAGTCGGTCGGGGTGAAGTACGCGATCAACGGCCTCATCTCGCTCACCCCCGACGGGATGCCGATCCTCGGCGAGACACCCGAGGTGAAGGGTCTCTGGGCGGCGGCGGCGGTGTGGGTGAAGGAGGGCCCCGGGGTCGGCAAGTCCGTCGCGGAATGGATGGTGCACGGCGAGTCCCACATCGACCTCCATTCGTCGGACGTCGCGCGCTTCCACCACCACCAGAAGACGCGCGCTCATGCCACGGCGCGCACGACGGAGGCGTTCCCGAAGACGTACGGGATCATCCATCCGGCCGAGCAGTGGTCGTCCGACCGGGGGCTCCGGTTCTCGCCGATGCACGAGCGCGAGCGCGAGCTCGGCGCCGTCTTCTACGAGGCCGCCGGCTGGGAGCGCCCGCACTGGTACGAGGCGAATGCGCCGCTCGTCGAGCGGTACGGCGTCGACTCCCGGGAAGCCGAGTGGGATGCGCGCTGGTGGTCGCCGATCATCAACGCGGAGCACCTGGCGATGCGCGAGCACGCGGGCCTCTTCGACCTCTCCGCCTTCGCGATCTTCGACGTGAACGGCCCGGGCGCGCTCGAGGCGCTCCAGCGGAGCGTCCTCGCGCAGATGGACGTCCCGGTCGGGCGCGTCGTGTACACGCCCGTCCTCGGCCCCGGCGGCGGGTTCAAGTCCGGACCTCACGATCATGCGACTCGGCGACGACGAGTTCCGGATCGTCACGGGCGGCGCGCACGGGATGGCAGATCGCAAGCTCTTCGCCGACGGGCTGCCCGAGGACGGGTCGGCGACGCTCGTCGACGTCACCACCGCCTGGACGACGATCGGGCTCTGGGGCCCGCGCGCGCGGGACATCCTCTCGAGCGCCACCTCCGACGACGTCACGCACGAGGGATTCGCGTTCGGGACGTGCCGGACGCTCGAGATCGGCTCGCAGCTCGCGCTCGCCTCGCGCATCTCCTACGTCGGCGACCTCGGCTGGGAGCTGTACGTCCCGATCGAGCAGGGCGCCCGGCTCTGGGACGTGCTCTGGGAGGCCGGGAAGTCGCACGGCCTCACGGCGTGCGGCATCGGCGTCTACGGGACGACCGGCCGGCTCGAGAAGTGCTACCGCGCCTTCGCGGCGGAGCTCGAGAGCGAGTACACGGTCGTCGAGGCCGGCATGGCGCGCCCGAGGGTGAAGGAGCAGGACTTCGTCGGGAAGGACGCGCACGTGGGACATCGCGAGGAGGAGCCGGCCGCGATCCTCTGCACGCTCACGATCGACGACCACACCTCGCGGAGCGGCGTGAAGCGCTACCCGCTCGGCCGTGAGCCGATCACGCTGCGCGACGGGACGCCTGCTGACCGACCGCAAGGGGCGGCGGTCGTACGTGACGAGCGCCGGCGCCGGCCCCTCGGTCGGCCGGTACATCCTGATGGCGTACCTCCCGCCCGAGTACGCGGTCGAGGGATCGACCGAGCTCGCGGTGGAGTACATGGACGAGCGGTACCCCGTCACCGTCGACGTCGTCGGCTCGGCCCCGATCTTCGACCCGGACAACGCGAGGATCCGCTCGTGAGGGTGCTCGTCTGCGTGAAGCGGGTACCGATGACCGGCGGGCGCATCGTGCTGACCGAGGACGGGCAGGCGATCGAGACCCGGCATCTCGGCTTCACGATCAGCCCGCACGAGGAGTGCGGCGTCGAGGAGGCCGTTCGGCTCGTCGAGGCGCACGGCGGCGAGTCCGTCGTCCTGACCCTGGGGCCACCGGAAGCGGAGGAGCAGTTGCGCGATGCGATGGCGATCGGCGCCGACCGTGCGATCCATCTCGTCACCGACGGAGAGGAGTGGGACACGCAGGCGACCGCCGGGGCGATCCTCGAGGCCGTTCGCACGGAGGAGGCCGCCGGCGGGCCGTTCGACCTCGTCTTCTTTGGCAACGAGGCGGCGGACACCGGCGGCTACCAGGTCGGGATCCGGGTCGCCCACGGTCTCGGGCGGCCGGTTGCGACCGGTCTCAAGGCGATCTCGGTCGAGGACGCCTCGGTGCGGTGCGAGCAGGAGGCGGGAGGCGGGCGCGAGGTCTTCGTGCTGCCGCTGCCCGCCGTCGTCACCGTGAAGGAGGGGCTGAACCTGCCGCGGTACCCGTCGGTGCCCGGCCGCCTGCGCTCCCAGCGCAAGCCGGTCGAGCAGCTGTCGCCGGAACGTCCGCCGGCCCGACTGGAGAAGCTCCGGCTCGTCGTGCCGGAGGGCGAGCGCAAGCAGGCAGAGGTCCTCGGCGAGGGGCCTGCAGCAGCGCCGCGCGTCGTCGAGGTCATGCGGCAGCTCGGGGTCGTGTGACCGTCCTCGCCTATGTCGAGCATGCCGACGGCGCCGTCGACGAGCCGTCGCTCCAGGCGCTGACCCTCGCCAGGGCGTTCGCGGGCGGAAGCGCCGTGTGGGCGGTCTGCGCTTGTGACGATCAGTCACAAGCGCCGCTCGCTGCGCTCGTGGGCCACGGCGTCGAGGTGCTGCACGCTGCCGTCGGCGAGGCGTTCGGATCGCACGCGCCGCTGGCGGTCGCCGAGGCGATCGTCGAGCTCGCGACGCGGCTCGAGGCCTCGGCCGTCGTCGGCCCGGGCACGGAGCGAGGGAACGAGGTGCTCGCGCACGTCGCCGCGCTTCTCGATCTGCCGCTCGCCGCGAACTGCACGGTCGCGGCCGCGGTGGAGGGCGGTGCCGAGGTGACGCGCGTCCGCTGGGGCGGCAGCCTGCTCGAGGAGGCACGCGTCGACGCGGAGACGGTGCTCCTCACGGTGCAACCCCACGCGGTTCCGATCGAGACCACGGCGGACGGAGCGCCTCGGCTCGAGAGCTTCGAGCCGTCGCTCTCGGACCGGGCCCGGGCGACCGCGGTCGTCGAGCGCGTGGCGGCCGCGACCGGTGGGATCTCCCTCGCCGACGCGAAGGTCGTGGTCTCTGCGGGACGGGGCGCCGGCTCGGCCGAGGGCTTCGCCGTCGTCGAGGAGCTCGCGGGCCTGCTCGGCGCAGCAGTCGGCTGCTCGCGTGCCGTGACAATGGCGGGCTGGCGGCCGCATACGGACCAGGTCGGCCAGACCGGGACGAAGATCGCGCCCGATCTCTATGTCGCCTGCGGGATCTCGGGGGCGACCCAGCACATGGCCGGCTGCAAGGGGGCGAAGCGCATCCTCGTCGTCAACGCCGACCGCGAGGCTCCCATCCTCGCGAGCGCCGACTACGCCGTGATCGGTGACCTGCACGAGATCCTGCCGGCGCTCTCGGCCGCGATCCGAGAGGCGCGGACGGCGTGAGGACGAGCAGGCGTCCGGCTGAGGCCAGACACCAAGGCACATGAGCACCGCTGCGTCGGCCCTCGCACTCCTGGTGGCGCTCGGAGTCGCGGGTGCGCTCTTCATGCGCCGCGCGCACCTTCTCTACCGCATCGTCCGCCTCGGAAAGCCCGCAAACCGCTCCGGCGACGTCGCGCGCCGGGCGGGAGCCGAGGCGACGGTCGTCCTCGGCCAGCGAAAGCTCCTGCAGCGTCTCGTCCCGGGCCTCGTCCACGCCTGCATCTTCTGGGGGTTCGTCGTCCTGGCACCGACGATCGTGATGGCGCTGCTCGGCGCGGCCGACCGCGACTGGGCGTTCCCGTGGCTCGGCCACCAGGGCTGGTTCTTCCTGCTCGTCGACGTCTTCTGCGTGCTCGTCCTCGTCGGCGTCACCTCGGCGTTCCTGATCCGCAAGGTGCAGCGTCCGCCGCGGTTCGAGGGAAGCCACCTCGGCGAGGCCGACCTGATCCTCGGGCTCATCGCGCTCATCATCGTCACGCTGCTCTGCTGGCACGCGTCGCGGATCGCGCTCGGCATCAACGAGTGGCCAGCCGACTGGTCGCCCGTCTCGAATGCGATCTCGACGCTCATGGAGCCGGGCGACTGGCTCGAGGCGCGCGAGCGGATCTTCGTGTGGCTCCACGTGCTCACGATCCTCGGCTTCCTCGTCTACCTGCCCTACTCGAAGCACCTGCACATCGCAACGGCGGGGATCAACGTGTGGTTCGGGCGGACGCGGGCGCGCGGGCGGCTCGAGCCCCTCGACTTCACGGTCGAGGACGAGGAGGCCCTGCGGCTCGGCTCGGGGACGCTCGTCGACATGACGTGGAAGCAGATGCTCGACACGCTCTCCTGCACCGAATGCGGTCGGTGTCAGGACGTCTGCCCTGCCTGGGCGACCGGCAAGGACCTCTCCCCGAAGCTCCTCGTCATGGGCCTCCGCGACCGGCTCTTCGCCGAGGGGCCCGCGGTGCTCGCGGGCGGCGAGCCGTCGGCGCTCGTGCCCGGCGCCGTCACGGACGACGTGGTCTGGGACTGTGTCACCTGCGGCGCGTGCGTTCACGAGTGCCCGGTCTCGATCGAGCACGTCGACCACATCGTCGACCTCCGGCGGCATCTCGTGATGGCCGAGTCCCGCTTCCCGGCGGAGGCTGGGACGATGCTCCGCGAGGTCGGGCGCTCGTCCAACCCCTGGGGGAAGGCGCAGGCGGAGCGGGCCGCATGGGCGGAGGGCCTCGACGTGCGGGTGCTCGCGCCCGGTGACCCGCCGCCCGAGATCCTCTACTGGGTCGGCTGTGCGGCCTCCTTCGACGAGCGTGCCCGCGCCACCGCGCGGGCGACCGCGTCACTCCTCCTCGCGGCGGGCCTCGACGTCGCAATCCTCGGCCCGCGGGAGTCGTGCACCGGCGACCCCGCGCGCCGCATGGGCGACGAGTTCACCTTCCAGGCGCAGGCGCAGCAGAACGTCGCCACGCTGGGGGAAGCGGGCGTCACGCGCATCGTCACGAGCTGCCCCCACTGCTTCAACACCCTCGGCAACGAGTACGCCGACTTCGGCGGCTCGTACGAGGTCGTCCACCACACCGAGCTGCTCGCGGAGCTCGTCCGCGAAGGCGGCCTCGAGCCCGTCGCCGGGGCGGAGCAGATCACCTACCACGACTCCTGCTACCTCGCGCGTCACAACGACGTCCTCGCGGCGCCGCGCGAGCTCGTCGCCCGGATCGGGCGCCCGCTCGAGATGGCGCGCAGCGGCAAGCGCACCTTCTGCTGCGGAGCGGGCGGCGCGCACATGTGGATGGAGGAGCGCGGCTCGGCGATCAACGAGGAACGGGCGCGCGAGGCGCAAGCAACGGGCGCCTCGACGCTCGCGGTGGCGTGCCCCTTCTGCACGCTGATGCTCGACGACGGGATGAAGCAGACGGGCGGGGACGTCCGGGTCGCCGACATCGCGGTCCTGCTCGCGGAGGCGCTGCCGGAGCCGGCAGGCTGACAACGCCGCGCTACGTGTCGAGCACGCCGCGCGCCCCGGCCGCGGCGAGGGCGGCCGTCTGCGCCGCGGTCTCGGTGTACCAGGTGCCGAGGTAGTCCCCGGCGAGGAAGATCGGCGAGAGATCCCGCAGTCAAGGCCGGCTGGAGCCTGGACCGGCCGACCGTCGGATGCGGGAGGCCGCGCTCCCAGCGGACGATCTTCGTCTCGACGATCGCGCCGTCGAGGGTGGGGAAGAGGTCGACGAGGTCGGCCCGAAAGCGCTCGGCAACCTCGTCGTCGGAGAGGCTCGCGAGGCTCCGGGCCGCGTCGGCCGCCGCCGAGACCGTGAGCGAGCCGCCCGGTTCTCGCCCATCGCCGATTCGCAGTGCATTGCCCGTGTTGAACACGATTCCGAACGAGCGCTTCGGCGTTGCGAGAGCGTAGATGTCGTCCCACGGCGCCGGTCCGGGCTCGTTCGTGAGGAAGCCGCCGAGGACGTACGGGCCGTACGGAATCGCCGCAAGGGCGTTGGCCGTCTCTTCGGGAAGGCCGTCGACGATCGCGCGCGTGGCATAGGCGGGCGCGGCCACGATCGCCGCGCGAGCGCGAAGCTCTCCTGCGGTCGACGTCACGACGACGCCGCCGTCCACCGGCGTCACCCGCTCGACCCGAGCGTTGGTGCGCGCGCGGTCGCCGAGCACGGCCGCAATCCCGTCCGTCAGCGTCGACGAGCCGCCGACGATGTTCGTCGAAAGGCCCTCGCCGCGGTTCCACACGAGATGGAAGTAGCCGATCCCGTAGCCCGCGGCGAGTCTGCTCGGGCTCGCCCGAGGAGCGCGTGAGCGTGCAGCGGAACAACGCGTTCACGTCTGGCGGCAGCCTGCCCATGAACTCGGAGAACGAGCGGTCGTCCATGAACTCGAGCATTCGCTGTTGCCGCTCGGCGGCGGACTCGCCGGGCCTTCCGCGAGCGACCGCGGCGTAGCGCCGCACGGCGAGGCGCAGCCGGATACCTGCCCGCACGAGCGCCACACGATCACCGAGACTCAACGGCAGACGGAAGGGGAAGAGCTCGACGGGGCCGCTCGAGACGAGCTTGCCGTTGAGCGAGACGGACGAGAGGCGGCCGGGAACCGGTCGGGTCTCGACGCCGACCTCGTCGATCAGACGGCGCGAGGCGCTGCCCGGACCGGCGAAGACGTGCGCGCCGAAGTTGAGCCAGTACTCGCCGCGGCGTTCCGAGCGAATGCGGCCCCCGAGCCGGTCGCTCGCCTCGAGCACGACCACGTCGAGGTCGCGCAGGTGCCACGCTGCGGCAAGTCCCGCGATCCCGCCGCCGACGACGACCACGTCGCAGTCGCGCGTCATGGATGGTCGAGGCTGACGACGACCTCGTCGCCGTCGATGCGCACGGCGTACCGGCGCACCCGCAGGCGCGCGTCGACGCGGGAACGGCCCGTCGCAATGTCGAACTCCCACTTGTGCCACGGGCAGCGCACGATGCTGTTCGGCGCTCCGAGCCGCAGCTCGTCCTCGCCGGCCTCGATCGGAGTCGCGACCTTGCCGAGGCAGAGCGGCGCGCCGCGGTGCGGACACCGGTTGGCGAGCGCGTGGAGCTCGTCACCGACGCGAAAGAGCCCGACGCGCTGGCTGCCGACGTCGACGAGCAGCACGCGTCCCTCGTCCGGCGCCGCGGTGAGCGGCAGGCGGGCCTCCCGGGTGCCCATCTACGCCGGCGCGAGCGCCGGAAGCCGGAAGAACGACGCCGCATTGCGCGAGCGCACGTTGTCGCGCCACTCATCGGGCAGCAGTCGAAGCGTCTGCTCCGGCTCGTCGAAGTCCCAGTGGGGGAAGTCGCTCGCGTACATCAGGGTGTCCCAGGGCCGCAGGAACTCGATCGCGGCGAGGAGCTGCCCGACGTCGTCCGGTGACTCGAGCGGCTGGGACGCGAAGCGAACGTGGTCCCAGACGTAGTCGGAGGGGCGGTGCCTGCACCAGGGGATCTCGCTGCGGCAGGCCTTCCAGTTCGTGTCCAGCCGCCACAGGAACCCGACGAACGGGACGAGGCCCCCCTCGACCATGGCGACGCGTGTCTCGGGAAAGCGCTCGAAGATCCCGTGACAGAGGATCGAGACGAGATGGCCGTACATCCCGGAGCCACAGAGCGTGTGGTACTCGGCGTAGTAGTCGGGCATCCCGGCGGCGGTGAGCGCCGAGCCGATCCCGACGGTCTCGTAGTGCGTGTGCACCGCGACCGGCAGGCCGAGCTCGTTCGCCGCGGCCCACAGCGGGTCGTACACGGGATTCCCGTACGGGATCCGGGCCGCGCCGGGGAGGAAGATGCCGACGAACTCGTCGCGGCCTCCGAGTCTCCGGATCTCGCGCGCGGCGGCCTCCGGGTACTGCGCAGGGACGACGAGCATCCCGCGCAGCCGCGGCTCCTCCTGGAGCCAGCGCTCGAGCAGCCAGTCGTTGTATGCGCTGCAGAGACGGGCGGCGAGCTGGGCGTTCGGGAGGATCGAGAACGCGGCCGCCTCGTCGGGCTCGACGATGCCGAGCGTCACGTCGTACGCATCCAGATGGCGCTCGCGGAGGATGTCGAGCGACATGAACTCGAAGTTCGAGTCGTGGGAGGCGCCTCGCTCGTAGAGGTCGTGGCGAATCCACCCCGTCGGGTGGTTCCAGGGGTACGAGGGCATCGCGAGGCCGTTCGTCCCGGAGCTCTCGACGAGCTCTCGCGTCGGCGGATCGAGATAGGGGAGGAGGTCGGCGAGCGTCTCGTAGCCGACATGGATGTCGCAGTCGACGAGCAAGGGCACGATTCTAGCGAGTGCTCATACCACGCGCTAGTCTGCTCATATGATGAGCAGCACCGGGACGCCACGCACGAAGTCGCTCGGACGCGCAGTGACGCTGCTCCGGGCGGTCGGTGCGTCAGCCGGCGGGCGGTCGGCCTCCGAGCTCGCGCGCGCGACCGGAATCCCCCGCTCGACCGCCGCGCGGACGCTCAGGACGCTGGCCGACCTCGGCTTCGTCGACGAGACCCAGGGTGGCTGGACGCTCGGGTACGACCTGGTGCGCCTCGCCCGGGCCGCGGACCCCCACCGAGAGCTGGTCGACGCCGCGCACCCGACGCTCCTCCGGCTTCGCGACGACACGGAGGAGTCCGCCCTCCTCGCCGTCCCGAGAGGCCGGCCCGGAATGGAGATCCTCGTCCAGCTCGACGCCGACCGCCATGTCGGGGTCGCCAACTGGGTGGGCGTCGATGTTCCCCTGCACGCGTCGTCGGCGGGCAAGCTCCTCCTGAGCGAGCTCGACCAGGACGAGCTCGACGCGTGGCTCGCCGTCGCGCCGCTGGCCTCGCATACGGAGCGCACGATCGTCGATCCGGCTGCACTCCGCCGTGAGCTCGAGGGCGTCCGGCGCCACCAGTGGGCCGAGCTCGCCGACGAGCTCGAGGAGGGCCTTGCCTCGCTCTCCGCCCCCGTGCGGCGTCAGGGGGCGCTCGCGGGCGTCATCGGGCTCAGCGGTCCCACGTTCCGACTCGGCCGGGCGCGGCGTCGGGAGCTGCTGCCCAGGCTCCGAGCCGCCGCGACCGAGATCGAGCGCACGCTCGCCTGACGTGCGCTGCCGGTTGACGGCAGCCGCCGCAGACCCGTAGAATCACATCGTGGGACAGGAGTTCCACAACGCGAGCAACGTGACGACCGGGACGCGGGCGATCGACCGCGCGGCCCAGCTCGTCGTGGAGGTGCTCGAGACCGATACGCCGCCGACGGTCGGCGAGCTCGCCGAGCGCACGGGCCTCCCGAAGAGCACGACCTCGCGCCTCGTGGGCGCGCTCGAGCGCCAGGGGCTGATCCAGCGGACGGACGGGAGCGGGCAGTTGCGCCCGGGGCCTGTGCTGGTCCGGTTCGCGCGCCGCGAGACGGGTGAGGCCGAGCTCGTCGACGTGTCCGCGGACGCGCTCGACCGCCTGGCGCAGGCGAGCGGCGAGACGATCAACATCGGCGTCCCGTCACTCGGCGCGGTCGAGCTCCTCGACCAGCGCGACAGCCGCCATTTCCTCGGCTCCCCGAGCTGGGTCGGGCGCCGTGTCCCCGCCCACGGCTCGGCGCTCGGCAAGGTCTTCTTCGCGTTCGACGCGCTCCCGACTCCGACCGGCCCTCTGGAGGCGCTGGCCCCGCAGACCCGGCCGACCGCCGCCGAGCTCGGGCTGGAGGAGGCCCGCGCGCGCGGCTATGCCACGGCGGTCGAGGAGCTCGAGCCAGGGCTCTGGGCCGTGGCGGCTCCCGTGCGCGACAGCTCCGGCGCCGTCGTCGCCGCACTCAGCATCTCCGGCCCGACGGTGCGGCTCAGGCGCGGGCTGCTGCACGAGCTCGGCCTTCTGTCCGTCTCGGAGGCGAATGCCCTCTCGGCCCGGCTCGGCCACGACGACCGAAAGCGAGGTGTCGCGTGAGCGTCCAACCGAAGGTTGGCAGATGAGCACCGAGGAGATCGATCTTCGCGGCTTGTCGGACGAGGATCTCGTCGCGCAGATGCACGACGACCTCTACGACGGGCTCGCCCCGGAGATCACCGAAGGCACCGAGCTCCTGCTCGAGCGGGGGTGGTCGGCCGAGAGGACCTTGAACGACGCCCTCGTGGAGGGCATGCGCATCGTCGGGATCGACTTCCGGGACGGGATCCTCTTCGTCCCGGAGGTGCTCCTCGCCGCGAACGCCATGAAGGCCGGGATGGAGATCCTGCGGCCGCTCCTCGCTGAATCCGGCGCCGAGCGGATGGGCACGGTCGTGATCGGGACGGTCAAGGGTGACATCCACGACATCGGGAAGAACCTCGTCGCGATGATGCTCGAGGGCGCCGGGTTCGAGGTCGTCGACCTGGGGATCAACAATCCTGTGGAGAGCTACCTGGCCGCGCTCGACGAGCACAAGCCCGAGATCCTCGGGATGTCCGCGCTCCTCACGACGACGATGCCGTACATGAAGGTCGTGATCGACACGCTCGAGGAGCAGGGGCGGCGGAACGACGTCATCGTCCTCGTCGGAGGCGCGCCGCTGAACGAGGAGTTCGGCAAGGCGATCGGCGCCGACGCGTACTGCCGCGACGCGGCCGTCGCGGCCGAGACGGCGCAGGCGCTCGTCCTCGCCCGTCGCTCGGCGGCCAGAGCGTCGTGACGCCGTCGCTCCTCGAGGACGAGGTCGCCTTCGAGAGCGGCGGCGCCGACGCGCGCGTCCTCGTGCTCGCGTGCGGCGCGATCGCGCGCGAGGTCCTCGCGGTGATCCGGCTCAACGGGTGGACGCACGTCGAGGTTCGGTGCCTGCCCGCGAAGCTCCATTCGACGCCCGGGCGGATCCCGGCTGCGGTCGACGCCAAGCTGACCGAGCTCGCGGGCCGCTACGACCGCGTCTTCGTCGCCTATGCCGACTGCGGGACGGCCGGCGCGCTCGACATCGTGCTGAGGCACCACAACGTCGAAAGGCTGCCCGGCGCGCACTGCTACGGCTTCCTCGCCGGGAACGACGCCTGGGACGCGATGCAGGAGGAGGATCCGCGAACCTTCTACCTCACGGACTTCCTGGCCCGGCACTTCGACTCGCTCGTCGTGCGCGCGCTGAAGCTGGACACGCATCCAGAGCTCAAGCCGATGATGTTCGGCAACTACCGGCGGCTCGTCTACCTCGCGCAGACCGAGAACGCCGACCTGGATCAGCGCGCCGAGGCCGCCGCGCATTTCCTCGGGCTCGAGTACGAGCGCACGCGAACCGGGTACGGAGACCTGCTCCCGACCCTCACACGGTTCGTCGAGGAGCCCGTCCGTGGCTGAGCTGACGGTGATCTGGTGGCGGGATATCCCGGCGCAGGTGACCGCGAAGGCCGGGCGCACGCGTTCGGCGGCCGAGCTTCCGGCGCGCTTCCAGGACGCGATCGACGCCGCGGCGATGCGGGCCGGCCTGATCGGATCCGATACGTACCTCGAGCAGTGGCGCCGCGAGTCGCGGGCGTGCGACGAGGACCTCGAGGCCGAGGTCGCGCAGGAGCTCGAGCGGCTGCAAGCGGCCTACACCGACGACGTGCTCGAGCGCCTCGTGCGCGCGAGCGGGACGGAGACGCAATGACGGAGACGGTCCTGTCGTCTCCCACGCGGGAGGTCGTCATCGGCTTCGATCGGCCGTTTGTCGTTATCGGCGAGCGCATCAACCCGACGGGACGGAAGGCCCTGGCGGCCGAGATGGCCGCAGGGAACTTCGACACCGTCGTCGCCGATGCGATCGCGCAGGTCGAGGCCGGCGCGCAGATGCTCGACGTCAACGCGGGCATCCCGCTCGCGGACGAGCCGTCGATCCTCGCCCACACCGTGGAGCTGGTGCAGTCGGTCACGGACGTCCCGCTCTCGCTCGACTCGTCGATCGTCGAGGCGCTCGAGGCGGGGCTCACCGCATATCGCGGCAAGGCGCTCGTCAACTCGGTGACGGGTGAGGACGAGCAGATGGAGCGCGTGCTGCCCCTCGTCGCCAGGCACGGAGCCGCGGTCGTCGCGATCACGAACGACGAGACGGGGATCAGCGAGGACCCGGACGTCCGCTACGCGGTCGCGGAGAAGATCGTCTCGCGCGCCGAGGATCACGGGATCCGGCGTGAGGACGTCGTCGTCGACCCGCTCGTGATGCCGATCGGCGCGATGGGCACCGCCGGCCGGCAGGTGTTCCGCCTCCTCCGCCGGCTTCATGACGACCTCGGGGTGAACACGACGTGCGGTGCCTCGAACGTCAGCTTCGGGCTTCCGAATCGCACGGGGCTCAACGCCGCCTTCCTCCCGATGGCGATCGCGTCGGGGCTCACCTCTGCGATCACGAGCCCGCTCCACGGCGAGATGCTCACGGCGATCAAGGCCGCGGACGTGTTGATGGGGAACGACGCGCACTGCGTCGGCTGGATCGCGCGACACGGGAACGGAGACGGCGCCGCCGCCGCGGGCCGTCGCGGCGGCCGCGCGGCGAGGCGGAGCTCGGCGGGGGGCGGATGAGCGACGACGCCCTCGTGGTCTTCACGCCCTCCGGGCGCCGGGGCAGGGTGGCACGCGGCACGTCGGTGCTCGACGCTGCGCGCCGGCTCGGGGTCGACCTCGACTCGGTCTGCGGAGGTCGCGGGATCTGCGGACGCTGTCAGGTTGCGGTCGCCGAGGGCGAGCACGCGAAGCACGGGATCTCCTGCACGCGCGCTGCGCTGACTCCGGTGACGGAGAGCGAGCGGGGCTACGCGGCCGATCGAGGCCTCGCTGACGGCAGAAGGCTCGGCTGCACGGCACGGGTCGCGGCGGACGTCGTCGTCGACGTTCCGCCGGAGAGCCAGGTCTACCGCCAGGTCGTCCGCAAGGAGGCCGACGCTCGCACGATCGCGGTCGATCCCGTCGTACGCCTGTACTTCGTGGAGGTGGAGGCGCCGGAGCTCGCCTCGCCCTCGAGCGACCTCGCACGCCTCCTCGCAGCTCTCGAGCGGGAATGGGGATTGCGAGATATCTCGTTCGATCTAATCATTCTGCGAAATCTCCAGAATGATCTTCGCTCCGATCCTGCCTGGCGAGTGACGGTCGCCGTGCACGACGGATCCGTCGTCACCGCCGTCTGGCCGGGCTTCCACGACACGGCCTACGGGATCGCCTTCGACGTCGGCTCCACCACGGTGGCGGGGCACCTCTGCGATCTCTCGACCGGCGAGGTGGTCGCGTCGGTAGGCGAGATGAACCCGCAGATCCGCTTCGGCGAGGACCTCATGAGCCGCGTCTCGTACGTGATGCTCAACGACGGCTCCGAGAAGGAGCTGACCCGTGCCATCCGCGGGTGCCTGGCGAAGCTCACCGCGGAGCTCTGCCGTGAGGCGGGCGTCGAGCGCACGGACGTCCTCGAGGTGACGCTCGTCGGCAATCCCGTCATGCACCATCTGCTGCTCGGCATCGACCCGACGGAGCTCGGCGGAGCCCCGTTCGCGCTCGCCGTCGACTCGGCCTTGCGGCTTCCCGCATCCGAGCTCGGCCTGCCCGTGAACCCCGGCGCGCGGGCCTACGTGCTCCCGTGCATCGCGGGGCACGTCGGCGCAGACACCGCGGGTGTGATCCTCTCCGAGGCGCCGCACCTCGCCGACGACGTGACGCTCGTCGTCGACGTCGGCACGAATGCCGAGATCGTGCTGGGGAACCGCGAGCGGCTCCTTGCCGCCTCCAGCCCGACCGGTCCCGCGTTCGAGGGAGCGCAGATCAGCTGCGGCCAGCGGGCGGCCCCCGGGGCGATCGAGCGCGTGCGCATCGACCCCGAGACCCTCGAGCCGCGTGTCAAGGTCGTCGGCTGCGAGGCGTGGTCGGACGAGCCGGGCTTCGCGGAAGCGCAGGTGACGGGGGTGTGCGGGTCGGGGATCGTCGAGGTCGTCGCCGAGCTGCACCTCGCCGGGATCCTGACGACGGACGGGACGATCGACGGCGCCCTCCGCGCACGCTCGCCGCGCGTCGTCGCCGACGGCCGGACGTTCGCGTACCGGCTCTGGGAGGGCGAGCCCGAGCTGACCGTCACGCAGAACGACATCCGGCAGATCCAGCTCGCGAAGGCTGCCCTTCATGCGGGCTGCCGCCTCCTCATGGAGCGCTACGGCGTCGACCACGTGGAGCGCATCCGGCTCGCCGGAGCGTTCGGCGCCCACATCGATCCCGTCCATGCGCTCGTTCTCGGTCTCGTCCCGGACTGCGAGCCCGAGCGCGTCACGTCGGCCGGGAACGCGGCGGGGACGGGCGCCTGCATCGCGCTCCTCGACCGCGGCGCCCGTGCCGAGATCGAGCGGGTCGTGCGGCTCGTCGAGAAGGTCGAGACCGCGGTCGAGCCTCGGTTCCAGGAGCACTTCGTCAACGCCATGGCGATCCCGCACGACGTCGACCCCTACGCGCGCCTCGGCGCGACGGTGGCGCTGCCCCCGCGGCGGACGGCGACGGTCGTCTCCGACCGACCCGGACGGCGCCGACGGTCGACCGAGAGGAGAGCGGTATGAGCGACACCCCGAGCAGGCGCAGCGGCGGCCGCGCTGCGCGGCAGGCCGCGCGGCTGCACGCCCACGTCGAGCGCGTCCCGTTCCTCACACGGACGCTCCCGCCGGTCGAGGTGCTCTCCGACGAGGGTCTCGCGACGCTCGAGGAGAACGCCGACACGATCCTCGAGCGGGTCGGGATCGAGTTCCACGACGCGCCGGACGCCCTGGAGCTCTTCGCGGGAGCGGGGGCGGATGTGCAGGGTGAGCGTGTCCGGTTCCCGCGCGGGCTCTGCCGGTCGCTCGTCCGGGCGACGGCACCGGCTCGGTTCACGCAGATCGCACGAAATCGCGCGAACGACGTCGTGTTCGGCGGGGAGGGGACGATCTTCGCGCCGGCGTACGGATCGCCCTTCGTCCGTGACCTCGACGGAGGGCGTCGCTACGGGACGATCGAGGACTTCCGCAACTTCGTGAAGCTTGCGTGCGCGTCGCCCTGGCTGCACCACTCGGGCGGCACGGTCTGCGAGCCGGTCGACGTGCCGGTCAACAAGCGGCACTTCGACATGGTGTACGCGCACATCCGCTACTCGGACAAGCCGTTCATGGGCTCGGTGACACGCCCCGAGCGTGCCCGCGACTCGGTCGACATGGCTCGCATCGTCTTCGGACGGGACGTCGTCGACGAGCAGACCGTGATCTTCAGCCTCGTCAACGCGAACTCGCCGCTCGTCTGGGACTCCTCCATGCTGGGCGCGGCACGCGCCTACGCGGAGGCCAACCAGGCGGTGATGATGACCCCGTTCGTCCTCGCCGGGGCGATGAGCCCGGCCACCGTCGCTGCGTGCTGCGCCCAGACGCTCGCCGAGTCGCTCGCCGGGCTCGCGTACGTCCAGCTCGTCCGCCCGGGGGCACCTGTCGTGCTCGGGTCGTTCGCGTCCTCGATGTCGATGCAGTCCGGCGCACCGACGTTCGGCACCCCCGAGCCGGCGCTCGTCCTCTACGTGATGGCGTCGCTCGCGCGCCGCCTCGGCGTCCCGTTCCGGTCGGGCGGCGCCTTCACCGCGTCGAAGACCGCCGACGCCCAGGCCGCGTACGAGTCCGCGAACACGATGCAGCCGACCCTGCTCGCGGGTGTCAACTTCGTCCTCCATGCGGCCGGTTGGCTCGAGGGCGGCCTCACGATGGGGTACGAGAAGTTCGTCCTCGACGAGGACCAGCTCGGCATGTGGCACGCGTTCGCCCGCGGCGTCGACCTCTCGGAGAACGGTCAGGCCATCGACGCGTTCCTCACCAACGAGCCCGGCACCCACTTCCTCGGCCATCCGCACACGCTCGCGAACTTCGAGCAGGCCTTCTACCGCTCGCCGACCGCGGACAACTCGAGCTTCGAGCAGTGGGAGAGCGAAGGCTCGCGCGATGCCGAGACGCGCGCAAATGCTGTCTGGAAGCGGACGCTGGCCGACTACGAGCCGCCGCCGCTCGACGAGGCGATCGACGAGGAGCTGTGCGAGTGGATCGAGCGCCGGAAGGCGTCGTTCCCCGACGGCCAGGAGTGATGGCGACGACCGAGCTCACCGGCGCGGTCCCTCTCGCGACGATCCTGCGCCGCTCGCGATTCGAGGTGCTGCCGCTCCCCGGGATCGAGGAGCAGATCCTGGCCCACGTCCCTCGCGACGTCACGCTGACCATCACGGCGTCGCCCACGAAGGGCCTCGGGCCGACGCTCGAGCTCGCCACGTCCCTTGCCCGGCAGGGATATGCGGTCGTGCCCCATCTCTCCGCCCGGCTCGTCGCAGACGCGGCGGAGCTCGAGGAGATCGTCGCCCGCCTGCGGCACGCAGCTGTCGGCGAGGTCTTCGTCGTCGCCGGCGACGCCGAGCAGCCGCGCGGGGCGTTCGAGGGAGCCGTCGAGCTCCTCGAGGCGCTCGACGCGCTCGGCCGGCCGTTCGCCGAGGTCGGCATCACGGGCTACCCGGAGAGCCACCCGTTCATCGACGACGACGCGACGATTGCGGCGATGTTCGCGAAGGCCCGTCATGCGACGTACATCGTGAGCCAGGTCTGCTTCGACCCGGCGGTCACCGCCGAGTGGATCGAGAGCGTCTGGGCCCGCGGCACGCGACTGCCGATCTACGTCGGCGTCCCCGGGGTGGTGAGTCGCGCGAAGCTGCTCCGGATCTCCTCTCGGATCGGGATCGGCGACTCGCTGCGGTTCCTCCGCAAGAACGGGAGCTTCGCGGGCCGCTTCCTGCGGCCCGGCGGCTTCAGCCCCGATCCGCTCGTCGACGGCCTCGGGTCGGTGCTCACGACCGGCAAGGTGGCGGGGCTCCACGTCTTCACGTTCAACGACGTCGAGGACACGGAGGCCTGGCGCCGGCAGCGCCTCGCCGCGGCGTGAGCGGCTCGTACGACGTCGTGATCGTCGGCGGCGGCTCCGCGGGCTGCGTCCTCGCGAACCGGCTCAGCGCGGACGCCGGGACGCGCGTGCTCGTGCTCGAGGCGGGGCGGCCCGACTCGCGATGGGACGTCTACGTCCACATGCCTGCAGCGCTCTCGTTCCCGATCGGAAACCGGTTCTACGACTGGTGCTACGAGTCCGAGCCCGAGCCCCACATGCACGGGAGGCAGATCCACCACGCGCGCGGCAAGGTGCTCGGCGGCTCGTCGAGCATCAACGGGATGATCTTCCAGCGCGGCAACCCGATCGACTTCGAGCGCTGGGCGGCCCGGCCGGGCCTCGAGCGGTGGGACTACGCGCACTGCCTCCCGTACTTCAAGCGGATGGAGACCTGCCTCGCGGGCGCCGACGAGTGGCGCGGAGGAGACGGGCCTCTCGTGCTCGAGCGAGGGCCGGCGTCGAGCCCGCTCTTCCGCGCGTTCTTCGAAGCGGTACAGCAGGCCGGGTACCCGCTCACCGCCGATGTCAACGGCGAGCGCCAGGAGGGGTTTGCTGCGTTCGACCGGAACATCCACCGAGGCCGGAGGCTCAGCGCCTCGGGCGCCTACCTGAGGCCGATCCGCAGGCGTCCGAACGTCGAGGTGCGCTGCCGGGCCTTCGTGACGCGGGTGCTCTTCGACGGGCTCCGCGCGACCGGCGTCGAGGTCGTCCACCGAGGCAGGCGCGAGGTCGTCCGCGCCGGCGAGGTGATTCTCTGCGGCGGCGCGATCAACACGCCGCAGCTGCTCCAGCTCTCCGGCGTCGGGAACGCTGCCGAGCTGGGCGAGTTCGGCATCGACGTCGTCCACGACCTCCCCGGGGTCGGCGAGAACCTGCAGGACCATCTCGAGGTCTACGTCCAGCACGCCTCGACCCAGCCCGTGTCCGTCGCACCAGCGATGAAGTGGCGCAACCGGCCCTGGGTCGGCTTCCGCTGGCTCTTCCTGCGCTCCGGGCCCGGCGCGACAAACCACTTCGAGGGGGGCGGGTTCGTCCGGTCGAACGAGGAGGTGACGCACCCGAACCTCATGTTCCACTTCCTCCCGCTCGCGATCCGCTACGACGGGACGCAGCCGGCGGGCGGGCACGGCTACCAGGTCCACGTCGGGCCGATGTTCTCCGACGCCGTCGGCTCGGTGAAGCTCACCTCCACGGACCCGCGTGTGAAGCCGGCGCTGCGCTTCAACTACCTCTCGACCGACCAGGACAGGCGCGAGTGGCCCGAGGCGGTTCGCGTCGCACGCTCGATCCTCCGACAACCCGCGTTTGCCCCCTACGACGGCGGCGAGCTCTCCCCGGGGCCCGAGGTCGAGACCGACGAGCAGATCGTCGACTGGGTGGCGCGCGACGCCGAGACCGCGCTGCATCCCTCGTGCTCGTGCCGGATGGGCGTCGACGAGCTCGCCGTCGTCGACCCGGGCACGATGCGCGTCCACGGCCTCGACGGGCTTCGGGTCGTCGACGCGTCCGTGATGCCGTCGATCACGAACGCGAATCTCTACGCACCCACGATGATGATCGCGGAGAAGGCCGCCGACCTGATCCGCGGCGCGACCCCGCTCGACCCGTCGCCGGCCCGCTGGTACCGCCACCGTGACGCGACCGCCGCAGCGGTCTAGCCGAGCGCGACGAGAGCGACCCCCGCGACCACGAGCACGGCGCCGGCGAGGCGGGTGCGCGAGACGCGCTCGCCGAGGAGCGGCGCCGCCAGGAGGGCGGCGATCAGCACGCTCGTCTCCCGCACGGCGGCGACGGACGCGGCCGAGGCCCGGACGAGAGCGGCGAGGACGAGCGCGTACGCGACGAACGAGAGCAGACCCGCGGACGCAGGCAACGGGCGGGCCGCGGCGCGCAGCCGCTCCGCTCCTCGTCGCGAGACGAGCAGGACGCCTACGAAGCCGACGGTGGCCGGGAACATGGCGAGCTCGAGGTAGACGATCGGGTCGGCGTGCTCGACGCCCTGGTTGTCGACGAGCGTGTACGCCGCGATGCACGCCGCGACGGCCGCCCCGAAGGCGACGCCCGTCTTCGCGCTCTCGGCCCGTTCGACCCCGAGATCGCAGACGAGGAGGATGCCGAGACCGACGAGGCAGACTCCCACCGACTGGGCCGCGCCGACGCCGGCGCCGAGCGCCGTGACGCCCATGACGAGCACGAGCACAGGGGCGAGCCCACGGGCGACCGGGTACACGACCGAGACCTCGGCGCGCCGGTACGCCGTCGCCAGGAGGCCGAAGTACGCGAGCTGGAGCATCGACGTCACCGCGACGTACGGCCAGACACCGCTGTCGGCGTCCCAGCGCAGCGCGGCGACGGGGGCGAAGACCACGACGGAGACGACGAGCGCGACGGCGGTCGCCGCCTCCGGGTCGCGCTCGCGGCCGAGGATGAGGTTCCAGAGCGCGTGGAGGAACGCCGAGCCGAGGGCAAGGGCGAAGGCGTCCAGCGGCACGCCGCGACACTAGAGGCTCTACGCTCCGAGTCGGATGGGGACGGCCCGTGCGCTCGCGTTCGACTTCAACGGGACGCTCTCGCACGACGAGCCGCTCCTCTGCTCGATCTACGCCGAGCTCTTCGCCGCGCACGGGCGTCCGATGCGCGAGGAGGACTACTACGGCGAGCTCGCCGGGTCGACGGAGGAAGCGATCATCGGCGGCTGGCTCGGTGTCGAGGGGGACGAGCTCCAGGCCCTCGTCGAGCAGCGCATCGACCGGTACTGCGGCAGCGCCGACGGATCGACGGTTCCGCAGGCGATCCGCGAGGTCGTGTCGTACGCCGCGACGCGGGTTCCCATCGCGATCGTCTCCGGCGCCTTCCGCCGCGAGATCGAGCCCGTCCTCGCAGGCGCCTCCCTGACGGAGTCCGTCGCCGTGATCGTCGCCGCGGACGATGTCACGCGCGGCAAGCCCGATCCCGAGGGGTACGTGCGCGCGGTCGCCGCGCTCGGGGCCGACATCGGTCCGGCCGACGTCGTCGTGTTCGAGGACACCGAGGCAGGGATCGCCTCGGCGGTGGGCGCCGGGCTCCGCTGTATCGCCGTGCGGGGGACACTGCCCGACGAACGGCTCGTCGCCGCCGAGCGGATCGTCGACGCGATCGATCGCAACCTCGTCGAAGGGCTGCTCGCGTGACCTGGGTGATCGCCCACCGCGGCGCCTCCGCCGACGAGCGCGAGAACACGCTGCCCGCGTTCGAGCGGGCGATCGAGGAAGGCGCCGACTACATCGAGCTCGACGTGCAGGCGACCGCGGACGGCGCGCTCGTCGTCTTCCACGACCTCGACCTCGACCGGCTGACGTCGCTGCGCGGGCCGCTCCGCCGACGATGCCTCGCCCAGCTCCGCGAGCACGGGATCCCCACCCTCGACGAGGTCATCGCTCTGGCCCGCGGGCGGATCGGTGTGATGGCCGAGCTGAAGAGCGCGCACCTCTTCCGCAGGCACGACCTGATCGGGCGCACCGTTTCGCTGCTGGGCGACGAAGACGTCGTGGTCTCGTTCGGCCGCCGCACGCTCCTCGAGGCGCGCCGTCACCGGCCGTCGCTTCGCGTGCTCCAGCACGTCGGGTACGGCGTCTCCATCCGGGCGGCGGCGAAGTACGCGTGGGCTGTCGGCTTCCACGATCCACGCGTCACCTCGCGCGGCCTCGCCCGCGCCCGGAGCGTCGGGCTCGAGACGACGGTCTACACGGTGAACGACGCGGCGCGGATGCGGATGCTCGCCGAGATGGGCGTGAGCGGCATCTTCACGGATTGTCCGGATCGAGCACGGGAGGCGCTGCGTCCTCGCTGAGCGCGAGCAATCGGGGGCTGTTGGAGGGGAAGCTCGCGACGACCCGGCTCCCGACCGCGAGCGGAGCCGCGCGCGCGGTAGAGAGATCGGCGACGAGGCTTCGCTCCCCGTCTTCCACCCGAACGCGCGTCACCGCGCCGAGGAAGATGCGCGAGACGACCTCGCCCGCGAGCGTGCCCGCGCGGGACGTACCGTCGGCGGGGACGACCTCGACGATCTCCGGACGTAGGAGACACAGCACGCGCTCGCCGCGTGGCAGCCCTCGGGCCGCCTCGACCTCGAACCGGACGCCTGTGGTAGTCGATCGCCCCGTCGTCCGCGACCGTCGCGATGAGTCGGTTCATGGTTCCGATGAACTCGGCGACGAACGGCGTGGCCGGATTGCCGTACATCTCGGCAGGCGAGCCGATCTGCTCGATCTTCCCGTTCCACATCACCGCGACGCGGTCCGAGATCGACAGCGCCTCCTCCTGGTCGTGCGTGACGTAGAGGGTCGTGATGCCCAGCTCGAGCTGGATGCGGCGAATCTCCTCGCGGAGCTGCACTCGCACCTTCGCGTCGAGCGCCGAGAGCGGCTCGTCGAGGAGAAGCACCTTCGGCTCGATGGCGAGCGAGCGCGCGAGGGCAACCCGCTGCTGCATGCCGCCGGAGAGCTGGTGCGGATACCGCTTGGCGGCCTGGGCAAGGCCGACGAGCTCGAGCAGCTCCGCGACCCGCCCCCTCCGCTCGCCCTTCGCCCTGCGGCGGATCCGGAGTCCGTACTCGACGTTCTGCTCGGCGGTCATGTTCGGGAACAGGCTGTAGGCCTGGAACACCATCCCCATGTCGCGCTTGTTGGGCGGCGTCCTCGTGAGGTCCTTCCCGTCGACGACGATTCGACCGGAGTCCGGCTGATCGAACCCCGCGACGAGGCGCAGCGCGGTCGTCTTGCCACAGCCGCTCGGGCCGAGCAGCGAGACGAACTCTCCGGTGTCGAGCGCGAGATCGATCCCCTGGAGCGCCGTCACGGGGCCGAACGAGCGATACAGGTCCTGGAGCTCGACGTTGGCCATTACCTGCCGATCCCCACGCGCACCGCGCGCTGGCCGCCGCGCCGTCCGACGAGGAGGATCGACAGCATCGCCGCCCATGTGATCCCGAAGCTCATCAGCGTCGCTGCCGCCGCGGGGTAGGCCTGTGACTCGTTGACGTACTGGAGGTACGTCGGGAAGGTGTGGAACGCCGATAGGCTCGCGATCGTGAACTCGCCCATCACGATGGCGAGCGTCAGGAACGCCCCGCTGAGAGCCGCGACGCGGATGTTCGGCAGGATCACGCGCCCGAGGGTCGTCCGCCACGAAGCGCCGAGGTTGCGCGACGCCTCGGTCAGCGTGTGCACGTCGATCGCGCGGAAGCCCGCGTCGAGCGAGAAGTAGATGTACGGGAAGGCGAGGATCACGTACGCGCCGACGAGGAACAGGTCGGGCTTGCCCAGGAACCAGAACGGGGCGTGGAGCGTGTCCTTGAAGAACTTCAGCAGCCCGACCACGAGGATGATCGGCGGCACGACGAACGGCACGAGCGCGAGAAAGCCGACCACGGGGCGCAGGCGCGGCAGCTTCAGGTGCACCCAGTAGATGGTCGGCACGAAGAGGACGAGCCCGACTGCGATCGTCTCCAGCGCGAGCCTGAACGAGACCTTGATCGTCGACCAGAACTGCGGGTCGTGCAGGATCACGCCGTAGGCGGAGAGGCTGCAGCACTTCCCGGTCTGAGCGTCCTTCAGGCTGAAGAGCAGGGTCGCGATCAGCGGGACGAGGAAGTAGATCGCGCCGAGCACGAGCCAGACGAGGGCGGACGGGGCGATGTGCGGCCTTCTCAGCTTCACTTCGCCCACCGCGACGCCCGGCGCTGGAGCGGGATGTAGAAGAGCATCATCGCCGCCAGGACGACGAACATCCCGAACGCGAGCGCCTGGCCCTCGTGCGGGTTCGCGAAGACGTTGCCGGAGAGGTCGTTGCCGATCAGGATCGGCACGAGCGGCAGGGCGGTTCCGCTCGTGAGCGAGTACGCCGTTGCGTACGCGGCGAACGAGTTCCCGAACAGGAGGATCACCGCACCGAGGATTGACGGCATCAACACGGGCATCCCGATGTGCCGCCAGTACTGCCACCGGCTCGCGCCGAGGTTCGAGGACGCCTCGCTCCATTCCGCGCGCAGGCCGTCGATCGCCGGCGCGATCACGAGGAACATCAGGGGGATCTGAAAGTAGAGGTAGACCAGCTCGACCCCTCTCCGCGACCAGATCGCAAAGCCGTGCTGGTAGATGTCGACCCCGAAGACGTCGTTGATGAGCTGGGTGACGATCCCGATCGTCCCCAGCGTGGCGATGAAGGCGAAGGCGAGAGGAATGCCGCCGAAGTTGGCCGCAACGCCGGAGAAGGTCCCGTACGCCGATCGGACCCAGTTCGGCGTTCCCCTGCGGAGCGCCGCATATGCGAGCAGGAGCCCGAACAGCCCGCCGAGGAGCGCCGTCGTCAGGCTGATCCGAATGCTCTCCCAGAACGCGTCGCGGATGTTCGGCGTCTGGACGATCGCCGTGACGTTGTCGAGCGTGTAGCCGCCGCTCTCGCCCCTGAAGGCTCCGATCATCACGGTGGCGGCGGGCAGGATCAGGAAGATCGTGGCGTAGGCGAAGAACGGCACGACGCCCACCCAGGCGAGCGAGAATCTCCGGCCGGGCCTGGGGCCCGGCCGGAGACCTTCACGGGTTGCCGCGTGCGTGGCCAGTGACCTAGGTCTTGCCGAGCTTGGCCGGCCACTCGGTGTTGATGACCGCCTTCGCCCTCGCCTGCTGTCCGAGGCTCGCGAACTTCGCGCCCTTGCTGTTCAGCCAGGCGGCCGGGAGCGCGCCGGTCACCTTTTTCGGGATCACCTTGCGCGCGACGAGGTCGGCGAAGCGTGCAGGATGGGCATGCCCCTTCAGGTACAGGATCTGCCCCTGGTCGGAGTAGATGAACTCCTGCCACAGGCGGGCGGCCCACGGGTGCGGCGCCGTCGCGCTGACCGCCTGGCAGTAGTAGCCGGCGTACTGACCGTCGGAGGGGATGACGACCTTCCAGTTCGCCGACGGGAACTCCTTCACGTACGCGAAGTTGTTGTAGTCCCAGTCGATCGAGATCGGCGTCTGTCCGGACGCGACCGTCTGCGGGGTCGTCTCGACCGGGATGTAGTTCCCGGCCGCCCTCGCCTTCGCGAACCAGTCCACTCCGGGGCCGACGTTGGAGAGGGAGCCGCCGTTCGCGAGCGCCGCCGCGAAGACGCCCGCGATCGCCGAGCCGGACGTGAGGGGACTCCCGTTCAGGGCGACCTGGTTCTTGTAGATCGGCTTCAGGAGATCGGCGAACGACTTCGGGGGCGTCTTCACGACGTTCGCGTTGTATCCGATCGTGACCGAGCCGTAATAGTCGCCCGTCCACAGCCCGCGGGTGTCCTTCATCGACCGCGGGACGGTCCGGTAGTTGCTGACGTAGTACCGGGTGTAGAGGCCCGCGACGGTGCCGGCGACCGCGAACGTCGGGTTGACGTCGACGACGTCGGGAGCGCGCGGATCGCCCTTGAGCGAGACGATCGCCTGGTTCTCCTCCGACGAGCTCCCGTTCGGGTTGTCGCTCGTGATGCCGATTCCGTACTTCTTCGTGAACGTCGAGATGATCTCGCCGTAGTTCGCCCAGTCGGGCGGCAACGCGATCACGTTGAGGTGGCCTTCCTTCTTCGCCGCCGCGACGAGCGCGGAAAGGTTCTGCTTGGTCCCCCGAAGCGGCGGATCCGCGAGCGCCGTGGCCCTCGCCGCGAGCGCGGTCTCGGGCAGCGAGATGATGGTGAGGCCCGCGGCGGTCGCAATGCCCCGCTTGAGCAAGCTACGGCGTCCGAATCGCTCCTCGTCGAGCCGCCGGAGGAACTCGTACTCCTGTTCCTGGAAATCGTCCACGGGCATCTCCTGTCTTGTGTGTGCCGTGTCCGGCGATCGTACGGGCCGTTCGGCACCGCTGCAATAGGCTCACCACGTGGACTCGCCCTGGCAGCGCGACGGCGACTGGCTGCGGGCGGCGCTGCACACGCACACGACGCAACTCGGACGGCGAGCTGCCGCCTCGCGCGCTCGCACGTCACTACGGGCGAGCCGGCTACGACGTGGTCGCGCTGACGGATCACTGGCATCTGAGCGAGGCGCCTTCGAGCCCCGAGCTCGTGGTGCTGCCCGGCGTCGAGCTGAACTGCCTCCTGCCCGACGACCGCGACGGGCACGTCCTCGGCATCGGCATCGAGCGCGACCCGACAGAGCTCGAGGGCGAGCGCCGCGACCTCGAGGCGACGGGTGACTGGATCGTCGCCGCGGGGGGCGTCGCCTACCTCGCGCACCCGTACTGGACCGGAGCGAGGGCGGGCGGGATCGAGCTCCCGCCGTCGGTCACGGGGATCGAGGTGTTCAACGCGGGGTGCGAGCTCGAGGTCGGGCGCGGGCTCTCGTCCGTGCACTGGGACGAGCTCCTCCAGGACGCCCGCCTCTGCCCGGCGCTCGTCACCGACGACAGCCATCACCCGGGCTTCGACTCCGATCACGCGTGGACGTGGATCCGGGCCGAACGCAGCCGCGCGAGCGTCCTCGACGCCCTTCGCAGCGGCTGCTTCTACGGCAGCACGGGGCCGCTGATCCACGACGTCGACACGACGGACGACGGCGTCGTCGTCCGGTGCACGCCCGCGCGCTCGGTCACGCTCCTCATGGGGAAGACGAGCGGCACGGCCGTGAACGCGGGTCGGCTCGGCTACCGGTACGGCGCGGACATCCTGGATGTGACCTCCGACGGCTGGATCGTCGCCGCGCGGCTCGACCTCCCCGACACGGCGCCGTTCGCGCGGCTCGAAGTCGTCGACCCGGCCGGGCGCCGGGCCTGGACGAACCCGCTGTGGCCGCGCTAGCGGCGACCGAGCGCCGAGCGGCGGCGCGCGAGGCGCTCGAGCGGAGGGACTTCGACCTCCTCGTGATCGGCGGCGGCGTGATCGGTGCCGCGATCGCCGCCCACGCTGCGCGTGCGGGCCTCACCGTCGCGCTCGTCGACGCCGGCGACTTCGGCTCGGGGACGTCGAGCGCCTCCTCGAAGCTCGTCCACGGCGGGCTGCGCTACCTCCGCCTCGGTGACGTGCGGCTCGTCCGCGAGGCGCACCACGAGCGGCGCACGCTTGCGGGCGCCGTGGCGCCGCACCTCGTGCACCGCCTGCCGTTCCTGCTCCCGCTCTACCGCGGCGGGCCGTTCCGCCCGGCGTTCGTCCAGAGCGGCATCGTCCTCTACTCGACTCTGGCGCGGTCGCGCCTGAGCTGGCTCGTCCGGCCGGAGCGCGCGAGCGAGCTCGTCCCGCCGCTCCGCGCCGACGGCCTCCGCTCCTGCGCGCTGTACGCGGACGCGTGGACGAACGACGCGCGCCTCTGCCTCGAGAACGTCCTCGCCGCCGCCGAGGCCGAGGCGACCGTCCTCAACCGCGCCGAGGCCGTGGGGCTGCGGATCGTGGACGGACGCATCGCGGGCGCCGAGGTGCGGTGCGACGACGCGACGATCGACGTGCGCGCCCGCGTCACGATCAACGCGGCCGGGCCCTGGGTCGACGCCGTCCGGCGGCTCGAGGATCCGCGCGCCGGGACCTCGGTGAGGCTCAGCAAGGGCGCGCACGTCCTCGTCCCGGGCGGCGGCGACTGGACCGCCGCGCTCACGATCCCGCAGGACGACGTTCGGGTGACCTTCGCCGTGCCGTGGTACGGGCTTCTGCTCCTCGGGACGACCGACTCCGACTTCGACGGAGACCCGGGGGCGCTCGCCGCCGACGACGCGGACGTCACGCAGGTCCTGAACGAGGCAGCCCGGGCGCTGCCGTCGTCCCTCCTCGACCCGGCGGACGTGCGCGCCTCGTTCGCCGGGCTTCGCGTCCTTCCCCTCGGCGACGGCGAGACTGCGAACGCCCGCCGCGAGACCGTCTTCTCGGTGGGGCCCGGCGGAATGCTCAGCGTCGCGGGGGGCAAGCTGACGACCTATCGCCGAATCGCGCTCGACGCCCTGGAGAGGGTTCGCGAGCCGCTCGGCCTCCGGCGCGTGGACAGGCGCCCGTTCCTGGTGCCCGGCGCGCGCGGCGCAGCGCCTGGCTTCCCGGTCGAGGTCGACCCGCCGATCGAGGCGCACCTCAGGCACCTCTACGGCAGCCGGGCCGCCGCGGTCCTCGCCGGCGCGGCCGGGGATCCCTCGCTCCTCGAGCCGCTCCACCCCGACGGGCCCGACATCGTCGCGCAGGCGGCGTTCGCCGTGTCGGACGAGTGGGCTTCGACGGCGGAGGACGTGCTTCGGCGCCGGACGACGGTCGCGTTGCGGGGCCTCGCCGACGGGCAGACAGTCGCTCGCGTCGAACGGCTCCTCGGGACGGCCCCCGCCGCCTGACGGCTTCAGGTCGACTGAGAGACGGCAAGCACGGCCTTGACGATCCCGTCGTAGCCGGTACAGCGGCAGAGGTTGCCCGAGAGCGCGATCCGAACCTGGTCCGCGCTCGGTGAGGGGTCGGCGGCGAGGAGCGCGGTGGCCGAGACGAGCATGCCCGGCGTGCAGAAGCCGCACTGGACGCCGCCGTGCGCGAGGAACGCAGACTGGAGCGCGCTCAGCTCGCGGCCGTCGGCGAGGCCCTCGACGGTCGTCACCTCGCTCCCCTCGGCCTGGAGGGCGAGGTAGGAGCAGCTGTTCACGGGCCGCCCGTCGAGCAGCATCATGCAGGCGCCGCACTCCGAGTCGTCGCACCCTTCCTTCGAGCCCGTCAGCCCGACGACGTCGCGAACCGCGGAGAGCAGGGTTGTCCCGGGGTCGACCTCCACGGGGTAGGCGATCCCGTTCACCGTGAGCGTGGCCGGCACCCTCATGCGCGGCTCGTGCTCGCGGGGATGGCGACGTCGGTGCCGCCCGCCCGCGCGACCGCGGTCTCGATCGCGCGCCGGGCGATCACCTCGGCCATCGCCCGGCGGTAGCGCTCGGATGCACGGACGTCGGAGATCGGGATGGAGGCGGCCGCTACGGCGGCCGCGGCGGCCGCGACCGTCTCGGCGCTCACGGCGGCGCCCGTGAGCGCAGCCTCGGCCTCCGGCACGCGCCGGATCGTCGGCGCGAGAGCCGTGATCGCGATCCGTGCGTCGCTCACCATCTTCCCCTCCAGTGTCAGGACCGCGGTCGCGCCGACGACCGCGATCTCCATCTGCCGGCGATACTCGAGGCGGACGTACGCGCTTCCGGTCCCCTGCACGGGCTCCGGCACGCCGATCGACACGAGCAGCTCGTCGCCCCGCGCGACGGTCTGGCCCGGGCCGGTGAGGAGCTCGGCGACCGGCACGGTGCGGGAGCCCGCGACCGAGCGGAGCACGACCGTCGCGCCGAGACAGACGAGAGGGCCACCGGTCTCCATCGCGGGCGAGGCGTTCATGAGGTTCCCGCCGAGCGTCCCGTGGGCGCGGGTCGCGTGCGAGCCGACGATCGCGCTCGCATCGGCGATCGCGGTGAAGCGGGCGCGGACGGTGGGGTGCGCGGCGAGCTCCGCGTGGGTGACGAGCGGCCCGATCTCGAGGGCGCCCTGGTCGGCGATCCCGCGCAGCTCGGCAACCCTGTGGATCGCGACGAGCGACTCGGGGAGCGGCGCCTTGCCCTGCCGCGCGCCGACGACGAGATCCGTGCCGCCGGCGACCGCGCGCGCCCCGCCGGCCAGCGCCTCCAGGGCCTCGTCGACCGTCGACGCGGTCGCGAACGCCGTCACCGGCCCGCCTCCCACACGCGCTCGGGCGTCATCGGAAGTTGTCGCACCCGCGCGCCTATCACCTTGGCGACGGCGTTCGCGATCGCGCCGGCGGTCGGCACGCACGGCGGCTCGCCGACGCCCTTCGCGCCCTTCGGGCCCGCATTCGGCGTGTCGGTCTGGATCCAGTCGATCTCGATCGCAGGCGCGTCGGAGGCCGTGACGAGCTTGTAGTCGAGGAGGTGCGGATTGCGCTGCCTTCCCAGCTCGTCGAGCCGGGTGCCCTCGGAGAGCGCCTGGCCGATGCCCATCACGACGCCGCCGTAGACCTGCCCGTCCGCCCCGGCGCGATTGAGGATCCGCCCACAGTCGTGCACCGCAGCAACCCGGAGAACCCGCACGACGCCCGTCTCCCGGTCGACCTTGACGTGGGCCGCGTGCGCGATGAGCTGCGGCGCGTGGAAGGACTCGTTCCCGAGCCTCCCCACGCAGCCGTCCGCCGGCGCCGGCGGCGCGTCGGGGAGCTCGCCCGACCCCTTCCCGTGGAAGGTGCCCTCGGCGGCGAGCGCCGCGATCGCGACGGCCTTGTCGGGTGAGCCCTTCACGCGCACCGAGCCCGCGACGAGCTCGAGGTCGCCGGTCGCCGCCTCGAGCTGCTCCGAGGCGGCCTCGAGAAGCTGCTCGCGCAGCTCGCCGGTCGCGGCGAGGACGGCGCGGACGCTGTTGAACGTCGTCTGCGAGCCGCACGACCCCATGTCCCACGGGGCGGCATCGGTGTCCTGGTAGAGGAGCGAGAAGTCCGTCGGCTGCATCCCGAGCTCCTCGGCGACGAAGCCCGGCATCGCCATCACGGCGCCCGTGCCGTTCTCCTGGGCGCCCGTGACGATCGTGCCGGTGCCGTCGGGGTTGAGCTTGACGTACGCGCCCGATTTCTCCGCGAAGCACGGCCACCACCCGCAGGCGATCCCGATCGCCTCGTCGTCCGGAAGGTCGGCGCCGATTCCGATCAGCTCGACGGCGCGCTCGAGCGTCTCTCTCATCGCGATGTGCTCGAGCACCTGCCCCGTCGCGGTGACGGAGCCTGTCTCGATCAAGGTCCGCCGCCGGAGCTCGACGGGATCGAGCTCGAGTGCCTCGGCCAGCTCGTCGAGGTGCTGCTCGAGCGCCCAGCAGACCTGGGGCGCCGTCGGCGCCCGGATCGACGAGGAGGGCTGGTTGTTCGAGTAGACGAGCGACGACTCGACGTCGACCGTCTCGAGCTCGTACGGCCCGAGGGCGTGCATCGCGGCCATCTGCGCGAAGAACCCGCCCTCCCCGCAGTACGCGCCGCCGTCGAGCACGAGCCGGGCGCGGCGGGCGACGAGCGTGCCGTCGCGCCTGGCGCCCGTCTCGAGCTCGATGACCATTCCCTCTCGCCGGTGACCGACGGCGACGAACTCCTCGTGCCGGGAGAAGACGAGCTTCACAGGACGGCCGGCGGCGCGGGAGAGCGCCGCGACGTGACCCTCGAAGTGGAAGTCGCACTTCGCCCCGAACCCGCCCCCGAGGAGCGGCACGATCACCCGGACGTTCGCCTCCGCGATCCCGAGCGTGTGCGCAACTCCGGCGCGCGCCGCGTAGGGGACCTGCGTCGACGACCAGATCGTGACCCGGTCGCCCTCCCACTGGGCGACGATCGCCCTCGGCTCGATCGGGACGCCCTGGACCGGGTCGGTGACGTAGCGGCCGCGGACGACGACGTCGGCTGCCGCGAGCGCGGCGTCGACGTCGCCCTTGACGATCGTGGAGAAGCCGAGCACGTTGCGCGAGCGCCCGAGCTCCTCGTCGCCCTCGTAGGACTCCCAGTCGGGATGGACGAGAGGGGCGCCCTCGTCGAGCGCGGCAGCGAAGTCCGTGAGCACCGGGAGCGGCTCGAGCTCCACCTCGACCAGCGCCGCCGCCTCGCGGGCGAGCGCGGGCGTCGTCGCCGCGACGGCCGCGACGATGTCGCCCTCGAAGCGGACGGTGTCCCGTGCGAAGAGCCGCCGGTCCTGCACCAGGCCGCCGTAGAGGACGTCGGGCACGTCCTCGTGCGTGACGACGGCGAGCACGCCCGGCAGGGCCTGGGCCTTCGTCGTGTCGATGCGGAGGATGCGGGCGTGGGGGTGGTCGGCGTACCGGAAGGCGGCATGGAGCTGGCCGGTCAGCGTCAGGTCAGCGGTGTAGCGGCCCGCGCCCGTGACCTTCTCGCGCCCGTCCGGACGGACGAACGGTGTCGTTCGCTCCTCGACGGCCGCCATCGCCCAATCCAATCAGGTGCACGCTCCACAGGGAGGGCTACAGTGCGCCGCCGTGAAGGCCCGACTCTGGACAGACGGGGGCGCCAGGGGGAACCCCGGCCCGGCCGCGTTCGCCTACGTCCTCGAGGCGGACGACGGGACGGTGCTCGGCGCCCACGGTGAGGCGATCGGCGTCGCGACGAACAACGTCGCCGAGTACTCGGCGCTCGTCGCGGGCCTCCGGCGTGCCGCGGAGGCCGGTGTCTCGGAGGTCGAGGTCCGCTCGGACTCCGAGCTGATGGTGAAGCAGATGCGCGGCGAGTACCGCGTCAAGAACAAGGACCTCCAGGCGCTCTTCCTCGACGCTTCGCGCATCGCGCGGGAGCTCGGGCGCGTGACCTACGAGCACGTCCGGCGCGAGCACAACGAGCTCGCCGACCGCCTCGTGAACGAGGCGCTCGACGCCGCCGCCGGGTAGGGGCGATGTCTCGCCCCTACGCCCCGCGCCGAACGCCCTGGATCAGGAGGTAGGGCCTGTCCATCAGGAGGCCGGCGTCGGTCTCCTCTCGCTCGAAGTAGTCGAGCATCTCGCTCCGAAACGACTCTGCGCGCTCCTCTGGAAGCGCGCCGAGGAGCGTCTTGATCGGTCCGAAGGCCTCGGAGAGCTCCGTCCACAGCTCCGCGCCGCTCTCGGCCTTCCACGGCGTGTCGTGGTCGCTGATCGTCAGCTCGAACGACTCGCCGAGCAGCGACTCCGCGTAGTCCCTCTCCCCCCACGAGGCGGCCACGCCGGCGCCGGCGGGTGGGGGCGGCGCGTACTTGCCGATGATCTCGAAGAACTCGTCGATCTCGCCGCCCGACGTCCAGGCGGTCATGGCGAGCGCGCCGCCCGGCCGGCAGACACGTGCCAGCTCGCGCGGCGGCCGCCCGGTGATCGGGAGCGAAGATCGCGCCGACGGTCGAGGTCACGATGTCGAAGCTCGCGTCGTCGTAGGGGAGCGCCTCGGCGTCGCCGACCTCGAAGGAGACGTCGACGCCGCGCTCGGCAGCCTGCCGCCTCGCCGTCTCGACGAGCGCGGGGGAGAGGTCGCAGCCCGTGACGTCGGCGCCCGTGCGGACGGCCATGAACGCGAGCTCGCCCGTGCCGCAGCCAACGTCGAGCCAGCGCTTGCCCGGAGAGCCGTCGACCGCGTCGACGATCGTCTCGTGCATCTCGACGAGCGTCTCGGCGATTCGCTCGAAGGGCGCCGAGCCCCACATCGCCGCGTGCCGTTGCTTCAGCTCCTCGAATCCCATCGTGCGAGCCTAGTAAGTGGTGGCCCGGGTCACAAATGCCGCGCGGATCCCACTTCATGGCTCCCTCGACGAGCCGTCTCGTGGCGTTCGGCTGACACGTCACCGATTGGCTAGTGTCTGGGCCGGTGGGCTCGCATCCGGCAGCCCGAGCAGGCTAAGGAGGACAGTCGGTTGATCCTTCGACGAAGAAGGGGCAACGTGAGGCTTCGCCGCCTCGGCGTTCTCGCCGTCGTTGTCGCCGCAGGCAGTCTCGTAGCAGGCTACGCCGCGACCGCAGGGAACCAGGCGACGCCGGTTCCCGCGCCCGCGTTCTCGGCGTCCCAGCTCGTGGCGCCGAGTGCCGATGACTGGGTGGGGTGGAACGGGAACGTCTACAACCAGCGCGTACTCGACGCTGAACGACATCAACGCGTCGAACGTTCGGAACGCTTAAGCTGGCCTGGGCCAGGAACCTGACGATTCCGGGCCTGAAGGCGAAGGTCGGGAGCTCTCGGCGTGTTCGCCGAGCAGCAGCCGGTCGTGTACAAGGGCACGATGTACATGCCCGACTCGAGCGGGAACGTATGGGCGATGGACGCCACCTCCGGTGAGCGGCTCTGGGTCCACCGCGCGAAGTTCCCGAAGGGGCTCACGCCGCTCCTGCCGAGCCGCGGTGTCGGTATGGGCGACGGCAAGGTCTTCATCGGCCTCGGCGACGCGTCCATCACCGCGCTCAACCAGTCGACGGGCCGTCAGGTGTGGAAGAACGTCGTCGCGGACTGGAAGGACGGCTACTACTTCACGAACGCGCCGACCTACTTCAACGGCAACATGTCATCACCGGCATCTCCGGCGGGGACTCGGGTGCACGCTGGGTTCGTCATCTCGCTCAACGCCAAGACCGGCAAGGAGAACTGGCGGTTCTACGTCATCCCGGACAAGAAGGGTGAGCCGGGGTACTGGACGTGGCCGAAGCCGAAGGCGTTCCTCGGCGGCGGCGCGATGTGGAACACGACGACGGTCGATCCGGCGCTTAACCAGGTGTACATCGTGACCGGGAACCCGATCCCGTACTCGGGCGTGATCCGCGGCCCGGGCAAGGAGCTCTTCACCGACTCGATCGTCTCGCTCAGCGCTGAAGACGGGGAAGCTTCGCTGGTACTTCCAGACGACGCACCACGACATCTGGGACTACGACGCGACGAACCCGACCGTCCTGTTCAACCTGAACGGGAAGAAGGCGATCGCGCACGCGGGCAAGACGGGCTGGGTGTACATCCTCAACCGCTCGAACGGGAAGCCCCTCTACGGCATCCCGGAGAAGAAGGTCCCGCAGCTCAAGAGCGTCAACACGTACCCGACCCAGCCGATCCCGAACGGCGACAGGTTCTCGAGGCAGTGCGCCACGAAGGCCGCGTACGCCGGCAAGAAGGCGCCCGACGGGAAGCCGTACCAGAAGGTCGGTTGCATCTACACGCCGTACGACGACACCGGCTTCGTCGCCTTCGCCCCCGCGGCGCTCGGCGGCGCGAACTGGCCGCCGTCGGCGTACAGCCCCGACACGGGCTTCCTGTACATCTGCTCGAAGGACTCCGAGTCGGCCTGGCGGGCGGTTCCCGCAGAGGATCAGAAGCTCCAGGCGCTCGGCGACTTCTCGCAGATCGAGGGCCTGACCCCCGGTGAGGGCGTGAACGTCCCGTCGAGAGGCCGGCTCGTCGCGATGAACATGCGCAACAACCGGCTCGTGTGGTCGGTGAAGTGGCCGACGATCTGCTACAGCGGCGTGACCGCAACGGCCGGCAACCTGGTCTTCACCGGTACGAACGAGGGCCGCCTCCGTGCGTACAACGCGAGGACGGGCCGGTTCATGTGGCAGTCGCCGGAGCTCAAGGGCGGTGTCAACGCCCCCGTCGTCACCTACAAGGTGAACGACAAGCAGTACGTCGCCGTCTTCGCCGGCGGCAACGGGATCGCGTCGCTCTTCGGCGGCTCGAAGCCGAACTACAGCTCGAGGTTCTACGCCTTCGCGCTCCCGTCGTAAGTACCCTGAAGACGAACGTCCCGGGGCGGCATCGCCGCCCCGGGACACCAATCGATCAGTCGTCACGCTCCGAGGAGGGGTCTAGTGAAGCGAATTGCAGTCCTGGTGGTCGCTGTCGCAGTGGTGCTTGCGGTCTCGGCCCAGTCGGCCCTGGCCGCGAAGTCCGCGTCCAAGGCGGCGGTGACCGTCAACGTGACGGCGGTCGACTTCAAGTTCAGGCTGTCCAAGACGAGCGTTCCCAAAGGGTCGGTCGTCACGTTCAAGGTCACAAACAGGGGCAACGCCCCGCACGACTTCGACATCCCGAGTCTCAGGAAGGGCACCGCGTACCTCACAAAGGGGAAGTCGGCGTCGTTCAAGATGGTCGCGAGCAAGTCCGGCTCGCTCCGGTTCGTCTGCACGGTCCCGCGTCACGCCGAGCTCGGGATGACGGGAAGGTTCCTCGTCAAGTAACGGCTGCCGGGCCGGAGGACGGTGCGCGGCGGCACCTCCCTCCGGCCCGGCTCCGCCGCCGTCCAGCGCCCACCGTCCCTGTTACGATTCGCACGAGGTCATCGATGAGATCACGATCTGCTCCCTCTGCTCACTCGTCGCGTCCGTGGCCGCACTCGCGTTGCTGCCCTCGGCGACCGCGACGACGGCACCGGCAGTTCAGATGACGATCAAGGTCAACGTCAACGACCACGGCATCACGATGTCGAGGTACAAGGCGCGGCGCGGCTGGGCGGCGCACTTCGTCGTCCGCAACACCGGCTCGAAGCCGTACGCCGTCGACATCGGCGGGCTCCTCACCGGCCCGATCAGCCCGGGGAGGAAGAGGACCGTCAGCGCCTCGCTCGAGGAGCGCGGCAGCGTATTCCTTACAAGGTCTCGTCCTGAAGCCCGTAACGAGGCAGCACGTCGGCGTCTTCCGCGTCGTCTAGCGGCGCCGTCTCCTCAGTGGCGCAGGCGCCCGCCATCGGCCGAGCGTTGGCGCTCGCCGCTGCACGCGCTGCCGTGGCGGCGCCTCGGCGGCCGCGCAGCCGACTGGCCGCTAGCCGAACGGCGACCTCGTCGAGCACGCGCGCGGCGACCGCGTCGCGGATCACGCCGGGCTCGGTCGGGCGCCTCGTCGAGCGCTGGCGGTACCGCATCCGCGGCGCGGGCACCGACTTCGGCCAGCTGACGGCGACGCCCGTCGTAGTCGGGCAGACCGTGTACCTGCAGACGTGGAAGTCGGACGTCGTCGCGCTCGACCGGCGCACCGGCCGGGTGCGATGGTCACGCAACACCACGGCGCCGAACGACGGGCCGAACGGCGTCGCCGTCGTCGGCGGACGGGTCTTCGCGGCGACGGACACCACCGCGTTCGCGCTCGACGCCCGTACGGGGAGGGACCTCTGGGCGCGGCGCCTCGCGAGCAAGACGGAGCAGTTCGTCGACATCGCCCCGGTCGTCGACCGCGGGCGCGTCTACTACTCGACCGTCGGCTTCCCGCCGGGCGGGCGGGGCGCGGTGTACGCGCTCGATGCGCGGACGGGTCGTCGCGTCTGGAAGTTCGACACGATCGCGAAGCCGTGGCCGCACGTCGACGCGGGTGGAGGAGGGGCCTGGAACCCGGTCTCCGTCGACGCGCAGGGCCGCGTCTACGTCGGCACGGCGAATCCCGGGCCGTGGGGCGGCACGCCGAAGTACCCGAACGGCGGCTGGTTCCGGGGCAGCACGCTCTACACCGACTCGCTCGTCGTGCTCGACGGGAGCGACGGGCAAGGTCGTCTGGTACGACCAGGTGCTCGCCCACGACGTCCGCGACTACGACTTCCACGTCTCGCCCGTGCTCGCGTCGGTCGGCGACAGATCAGGCGGCCGATGGTGTTCGGCGCCGGCAAGGCGGGACGGGTCATCGCCTGGGACCGTGGAGACGCGCGAGCGGGTCTGGGAGCGGCCGGTCGGAAGGCACCTGAACGACGTCGGGCCGCTGCCCCGGAAGAAGACGCTCGTCTGCCCGGGGCTCTTCGGCGGCGTCCTGAGCCCGATGGCGTACGCGGACGGCACGCTCTTCGTCCCCGTTCTCGACCTCTGCATGAGGGAGAGCGCGATCACGTCCGAGAGCGTGCTCCAGCGACCCGCGACGCAGGGGAAGGGAATCGTCTACGCGCTCGACGCCGAGACGGGTGAGGTGCGCTGGACGCACCGGGTGCGGTCGCCGCTCTTCGGCTGCACGACGGTCGCGCGCGACGTGGTGTTCGCGCCCTCGTTCGACGGGACGATTCGCGGGCTGTCGACGGAGACGGGAAATGTCCTCTGGCAGGCCCGCCTCCGCGCCGGGATCAACTCGTGCCCCGCGATCGTCGACGACCTGCTCCTCGTCGGCGCCGGCGCGCCCCGGTCGGACGGGAAGAAGGGGATCGCAGAGCTCGTCGCCTACGGGATCGGTGGCTGACCGATGCTTGCAACCGCAAGTGTACGGCGCTCGTGCGTTACGCTGCAGCCCGAGGAGAGTCGGGCAAACCTATGACTGAGCAGAACGTCGAGACGGCGATCGAGCCGAACGAGCGCTTCGAGCGCGCGACCGCGACCGCGGAGCGGCTGCGCGCGAACGTCGAGACGGTCGTATACGGCAAGGCGGACCGCATCGATCTCGTCATCGCCGCGCTCGCGGCCGGCGGCAACGTCCTCTTCGAGGACGTTCCCGGCACCGCAAAGACGATCCTCGCCAGAGCGCTCGCTGGCTCGATCGAGGGCGCGACCGCCTCCCGGATCCAGTGCACGCCGGACCTCCAGCCGACGGACGTCACCGGGCTGTCGGTGTTCGACCAGCGCGTCCGCGAGTTCGAGTTCCGCCCCGGCCCGGTCTTCGCCAACGTGCTGCTCGTCGACGAGATCAACCGTGCGATGCCGAAGACGCAGTCGGCCCTGCTCGAGGCGATGGCCGAGCACCAGGTGACCGTCGACGGGGTGACGCGCGAGGTGCCGGCGCCGTTCTTCCTCATGGCGACGGAGAACCCGATCGAGCAGGAGGGCACGTTCCCGCTGCCCGAGGCGCAGCTCGACCGCTTCTTTCTCAAGACCGAGCTCGGCTACCCGAGCGCCGACCAGGAGTTCGACATCGTCCGCGGCCAGCGCGAGGAGCATCCCATCAACCGGCTCGCTCCCGTCGTCACGCTCGACGACGTCCGCGAGCTGCAGCACGCGATCGAGGACGTCTACGTCGACGCCGTGATCCTGCGCTGGATCATCGCTCTCGTGCGCGCGACGCGCGAGATCGACGAGACGATCGTCGGCGGCTCCGTCCGCGCGAGCCTCGCGCTGGAGCGGGTCGCCCGGGCGAGAGCGCTGCTCGACGGACGCGACTACGCGCAGCCGGCCGACGTCGAGGCGCTCTTCCTGGCGGTGCTCGCGCACCGCGTCGCGTTCACTCCCGCCTTCCTCGCCGAGGCGCGGCGCCTCGGCCGGGACGAGGCGCTGGCGGAGTTCCAGCGCCTGTGCTTCGAACGTGCGCCGCGTCCCGAGCCCGACGCCGAGCACGAGCTCCGCGTCCTCGGCACGCCGGCGTAGCGCCCGTGCGCCGAAACATCCAGGCCCTCTCGTCGATCGGCACCGTGCCCCTCGTGCCGCGGCTCCGGCTGCTCGGCTCGTCCTTCGGCGGCTACACGAGCATCCGGCGCGGGCAGGGCACGGACGTGGCGGGCTCACGCCCGTACCAGCCCGGCGACCACTTCCATGCGATCGACTGGAAGGGCTCCGCCCGGCTCTCGTCCGCGCGGGCGCGTGACGAGTTCATCGTCCGCGACCGCCAGGCCGAGGAGATGCCGCGGGTCGTGATCGTCTGCGACCGCCGGCCCGAGATGGCGCTCTTCCCGCCCGAGCTCCCGTGGCTGCACAAGCCGGAGGCGACCGCGTGGACGGTCCGCCTGCTCGCGGCGAGCGCGATCAACCAGCGGGCGCTCGTCGGATACATCGACCACGCGGGTCACGACGGGTCGGCCGCCGGGCAGCCGTTCTGGCGCTCGCCCCGGTCGCAGGCGAGCGGATGGCACGGCGACCTCGTCGAGACGGTCGTGGGGTACACCGAAGGCGAGCGCGACGCGCCGGAGGAGACCGTCGCCGAGGCGCTCCACTTCCTCGGCCTCCTCCGCGGCTCCGTCACGCCGGGCAGCTTCGTCTTCGTCCTCTCCGACTTCCTCGTGGACATCCCGCCGGACGCGTGGGGCGCGCTCGCGGGCCGGGGCTGGGACGTCGTGCCGGTGGTGATCCAGGACCCGATCTGGGAGCACAGCTTCCCGCCCATCGGCGGCCTCGCGACGTCGTTCTCCGACGTCGGCGGCGATCGCGTCTTCCCGATCCGCCTCTCGACCGGCCGAGGCGGACGATCTGCGAGAGCGCCACGAGGCACGGAGGGCCGCGTTGCTCGAGTCGTTCGTGAGCGTCGGGCTCGACCACGTCGACGTCAGCTCCGCGGATCCGGTCGACATCCACGCGGCGTTCATGGGGTGGGCCGAGGGACGTCTGATCCACGGAGGACGTCTCTGATGCGGCTCGCGAACGTGCCGCGGTCGACTCTCGGGCGTCGTCGCTGCCGTCGTGCTCGCGACGGTGGTGCTCGTCGCGCTCGCTCTCGTCGGCGCAAGCCGCTGGTCGAAGGGCGAAGGCGGCACGTACTCGCCGCCGGAGACGGTGGTGGCGACCCGCTTCGACCCGCCGAGCGCTCTCTTCGGCGACCGTGTCCAGGCGACGGCGCGGATCGTCGTGGACGACCGGATCGTCGACCCGCAGTCGCTCGTGCTCGACCCGTCGTTCAAGCCGTTCCAGGCGTTCACGTCGAGCCGACGCGTGCGCGACGTCGGGAACGCGTCCGCCGTCACGTTCACGTTCGGGCTCCAGTGCGTGACCGGCGAGTGCATCCGCGCGATGGAGAGAGAGCAGCGCGGCGGCAGCCGGCTGACCGTTCCGATCACGCTCCCGAACGCGACGGCCCGCGGGCGGACGAACGACGGCGTCGCCGTCAGGATCCCCGTGACCTGGCCGAGGCTCACCGTCCACTCGCGGCTCACGGCCGATGACATCGCGATCGGCGAGCCGTCCGCGCCCCGCTTCGTCGCGGTCGACGTCGACTACCGCGTCTCCCCCGGCCGTCTCGGCTGGGCTCTGGTGATCCTCGCGATCGCGCTGGTCGTCGTCGCCGGCGGTCTCGTCGCGAGCGTGCTCGCAGCGAGGCGGCGGGTCCGGGTCCTGCGCCTCCCGCCGAACATGGGCGCCATCGAGCGCTCGCTCGCCCTTGCCCGCCACGCGCTGGACGATGGAGACATCGAGGGCGGCCGCAAGGCGCTCGAGCGGCTCTCGGCCGAGCTCGAGCGAAGCGGCCGCGACGATCTCGCGGACGAGGTCACGCGCGTCGCCTGGTCGCCGCCCGGCCCTACCGAGGAGGAGCTCGACGACCTGACCCGCCAGGTGGGGAGCTCGACGAATGGCCGCTGAGCGCCTCCGCGATGCCCGGGAGCGGCTCGTCACATGGCTCCGGCGCGGCGGGCGGCACGAGGCCGTTCCGCTGGCCGATACGGCCGAGCTCGAGCGCCCCGCGCGACGCACGCGCACCGTGCGGCTCGCGCTCGCCGGGCTGCTCGTCGTCGTGGTGCTCGGCGCGGTCGCGAGCGTCCCCGAGGCGCACGGGCGCCGTTTCCTGCCTGCCGACACGGTGGCGATGGTCGTCCTCGACCTCTCGTCGAGCATCCGGCCGACGACCTACAAGCTGATCGGAGCCGAGCTCGCGTCGCTCGCCAAGACCGACCAGCGCGTCGGCGTGGTCGTGTTCTCGGACGTCGCCTACACGGCGCTGCCACCCGGGACGCCCGCGTCCGAGCTGGCGTCGTTCGCGCGCTTCTACACGGACGACCGGGTCCACTACAGCAAGGACGGCGGGCCGCTCCCGCGGAATCCGTGGGAGGAGTGGTTCTCGGCGGGGACGAGCATCTCGTCGGGCCTGCGCCTGGCGGCGCAGCTCCTGAAGGACACCGGCGCCGAGCGCGGAGGCGTGATCCTCTTCAGCGACCTCGCCGACGACCCGACCGACCTCCGCCCGCTCGGTCGGACGATCGCGCAGTACGAGCAGCGGCACATTCCGCTGCGGGTCGTCGCCCTCGACCCGAAGCCCGAGGACCGGGACTTCTGGACGGAGCTCCTCGGCCCGGGCTCGCTGTCCAACGTCGCGATCCCGACCGGTGACGCCGGTCGCGGCCGGCTCGTCGTCGAGTCCCCGTTCCCGACGCGGTTCGCGCTCCTCGCAGCGCTGGCCGTGGTCCTCCTCGCCGCGAACGTGCTCTATACGGAGCCGGTGACCTGGCGGAGGGCGACATGAAGCTCAGGCTTGTCCTCGCGGGGCTCTGCCTCGTCGTCGCGGTTCTCGCCCTCGCCCTCGCGCGGGACGTGTGGCTCTGGGACAAGGCGATCCAGGACGCCGACCGGCGCGCGCAGGCGACGGTGGTCGGGCCGGGAACGTGGGCGGCCGGGACCGGTCCTGCCCGGGGATCCCGCACGGTCGCTCCTCGGGATCGACGACGACCTCGACTTCCGGCGCCTGTACGTCCAGGCTGCGACGCTCGCGGCGAGCCCGGCGCCCGCGAGCGGGGCGTCGCCGCGCGGCCCGGCGGAGAGCGCCCTCGGCCAGGTCAGCCGCACCGAGGACGATCCGGTCGCGGCGGCCGCGGCGGCGAACCTGCTCGGCGTTCTCTTCTTCACGGATCCGGACGACCCCGAGAGCTCGCCGGCCGAGCGTGCGATCGGCGCGTTCCAGGACGCCGTCCTCCTCGACCCCTCCAACGAGAGCGCGAAGGGGAATCTCGAGCTGATCCTGCGGCAGCTGTCGTCGAGCGAGATCAAGGGACGCTCGAGCCCAGGGGGCGGCGACCGGGGAGGGAAGGGTGGCGCCGGGCTCGCCCCGGGCGGGAAGGGGTACTGACCCGTGCGGCTCGAGCTTCTCTCACCGATCGGAGCGCTCTTCGTGCTCGCCGTGGCGCTGCCGCTCGGCGCGCTCGCCTGGGTCGAGCGACGCTCCGACCGGCTCCGCGCGATCCTCGGGCTCGAGGATCCGGGCCTCAGGGCGAAGGTCCCGATCGTCGCCTCGCTCGTCGCGATCCCGCTGCTCCTCTCGGTCGCGCTGGCGCAGCCGGTGATCCGGTACACGGGCGAGCACAGCGTCCGGACCGACGCCGAGCTCTACTACGTCTTCGACGTGAGCCGCTCGATGTCCGCCGCGCCGTCGCCCGAGTCCCCGCGGCGCTTCGACCGCGCGCTCGAGACCGCGGAGCGGCTCCACCAGCGGCTGGCGGACATCCCGTCCGGCGTCGCGACGATGACCGACCGGGTCGTTCCGAGCCTCTTCCCGACGGGGAACGACGAGGTCTTGACCGCGACGCTCGAAGACGCGCTCCGTGTCGGGCAGCCGCCCCCGCGCGGGTACGACGACGTGGGCACCGACTTCTCCTCGCTCGACACGCTTGCGAGCGGCACGTTCTACAGCCCGGAGGCGAAGCACCGGGTCGCGATCGTGCTGACGGACGGCGAGTCGCGTCAGTTCGACTCCGGCCTTCTGCGGGAGGCGCTGGCGGCCGGCGAGCCGATCGACTTCGTCGTGATCCGCCTGTGGAACAAGCGCGACCGCGTCTGGCAGGGCGGCTCGGCGGTCAAGGACTTCCGGCCTCAGGACTCGAGCGCGGCGCGAACCGCCCAGCTGGCTCGGGCGACCGACGGCAAGGAGGCGTCGCCGGGAGACATCGACCGCGTCGTCCGGGCCGTGCGCTCGGCGGTCGGGAGCGGGCCGGAGGTGGACAGCGGGCAGCTGCTCCGCGTGATCAGCCTCGGGAAGTGGTTCGCGCTCCTCAGCCTCGTCCCGCTCGGCTATCTCCTCTGGCGGAGGAACCTGTCGTGAGGCCTCGGGGCACCGTGCGTAGGATTGCTCGCCCATGAACGAGAACGTCGGCAGAGCGATCGAGATCGCCGGGCGGCTCGTCGAGAACGCCGGGCAGGTCGTGCTCGGCAAGCGCCCGCAGATCGAGCTGGTCGTCGCGGCGCTCGTCTGTCGTGGCCACGTCCTGTTCGAGGACGTCCCCGGGACGGCGAAGACGATGCTCGCGCGTTCGCTGAGCGCGTCGATCGAGGATGCCGCGGTCGGTCGCATCCAGTGCACGCCCGACCTCCAGCCGACGGACATCACCGGCCTCTCCGTCTGGGATCCGGTCGACCGGACCTTCGAGTTCCAGCCCGGCCCGATCTTCGTGAACGTCCTCGTCGTCGACGAGATCAACCGCGCGTTGCCGAAGGCGCAGTCGGCGCTCCTGGAGGGGATGGCCGAGCGGCAGGTCACCGTCGACGGCGTCACGCACCCGCTGGCCGACCCGTTCCTCCTGATCGCGACCGAGAACGCGATCGAGCAGGAAGGGACGTTTCCGCTCCCCGAGGCGCAGCTCGACCGCTTCATCGTCCGCAGCTCGCTCGGCTACCCCTCGCTCGAGGACGAGCTCTCGATCGTCGACGCGCAGCTCCACGGGCACCCCGTCGACTCGCTCCGGCCGGTCGTCGCCCTCTCCGAGCTCCCGGTCGTGTTCGCGGCGCACGAGGAGGTCTACATCGACCCGCTCCTCAAGCAGTGGGCGGTCGAGCTCGTTCGCGCAACCCGCAGTCTCGACATCGTCGAGGTCGGTGCGTCCGTCCGCGGGAGCCTCGCGCTCGAGCGCATGGCGCGGGCGCTCGCGCTCGTCCTGAGGCGGGACTACGTCGTCGCCGAGGACATCGAGCGGCTCTTCCCGCTCGTCGTGATGCACCGCATGGTGCTCGCCACCGACGTCGTGATGGAGGGCCTCTCCGGCAGCGAGCTCGTCGAGCGGGTCTGGGAGGGCTGCGTGCAGGAGGCCCCGCGGCCGGAGCCCACCTGGGACGCCGCCGCAGCGACCGCCGACGCGTGACATGACCCGGCCGGGCGCAGCGCGCGGTGCCGCTCGTGCCGCAGCGGCGCTTCTCGGGAGTCCGTTTCGGGGCGCACCGCAGCCCGCGCAGGGGCGAGGGCGACGAGGTCGCCGGGATGCGGCCGTACCGGCGGGGCGACCACACGTCGTCGATCGACTGGAAGGCCTCGGCCCGGCTCTCCGCGGCGCGCGGCACGGACGAGTTCGTGACCCGCGAGTTCTTCGCGGATCAGGCGCCGCGGGTCGTCGTCGTGTGCGACCGCCGACCCGGGATGCGGCTGTACGACGCCTCGCTTCCATGGCTCGACAAGGCCGCCGCCGCCGAGGAGGTGCTCCGGCTCCTCGCAGCGTCGACGATCGCAGAGCGCGGCGATCTCGCCTACGCGGACCACGCGACCGAACGCGGAACCTGGCTCCCACCGAGCCGTTCCGCGCACGGCCGTCTTCTCACCGCGCGCCTTGCCTCGACGCCCTGGGAGGGCCCGGAGGACGGCCTCGCGCGCTCGCTCGAGCTCCTCACGCGCCGGCGCACGCTGCTCCCGGTCGGCACCTTCGTCTTCGTCGTCTCGGACTTCCTCGCCCTGCCGCCGGCCCGTGCCTGGGCGCCGTTCCGAGCGCTGCTGCTCGACGTGACGCCCGTGATCGTCCAGGACCCGACCTGGGAGCAGCGCTTCCCGCACGTGCGCTCCACCGTGCTCGAGGTCGTCGATCCCGACACGGGACGACGCGCTGACGTCTGGATCGAGCGCGGCGAGCGCAGGTCGCAGGAGAACGAGGAGCGGCTGCGCACGACCGTCGAGGGGTTCGGTCGCCTCGGCTTCGATCCCGTCGTGGTCGGTTCCAGTGCGCCGCAGGACGTCCATGCGGTCTTCACCCGCTGGGCCGTCCGACGGCGGAGGGCTCGGCGAGCGGCGGCGTGATCCGGGTCGTCGCCGTCCTCTGCGGCCTCTGGCTCCTGCTGCCTGCGGTCGCCCTCGGCGCCCCGTCGATCCGCGCTGAGGTGTCGTCGCCCCGGACCTCGGTCGGCCGGCCGTTCGACTACGTCGTCCGCGCCACGCTCGACTCGGAGGACGAGGCGCGGGCGGCGCGCATCCTTGCCCCGATCGGTGCGTTCCAGGCGGTCGGGCCTTCCTCGGTCGAGCGTGACGGCCGCGAGGTGCGTCTCACGCAACGGCTTGCCTGCCTCGGTCCCGGGTGCGTGCCCGGGCGCGAGAACCGAGTCGTGACGCTCCCTGCCGGGCGCGTTGTCGCCGACGGACGCACGACCACCGCGCCGACGGTGTCGATCGCCGTCGTCCCGCGCGTCCCCGCGGCCGTCGTCGCGGCCCGCGATCCGGCGTATCGACGTCAGACCACGATCCCTCCCGCCGGCTTCTCGCCGCGGCCGACCATCCTCGCCGCGCTCGCCGCAGGCGGCGCGGCGCTCCTCGTCCTGGCCGCCGTCGTCCTCGTCGCGACGGCGCTCCGCGGCCGCGCGCGTGCCGCCGGCACCGAGGCGGACGAGTACGAGCGCGCCGTTCGGCTCCTGCGGGAGTCGCAGGGCCGGCAGAGCCCGGACCGCCGGCGGGCGGCAGGGCTCCTCGGGCGGGTCGCGAGGACGCGCGTGGGGGAGGGGCTCGCCACGAGCGCCGACCGCGTCGCCTGGTCGCGTCCGCAGCCTGACGCGGCGGCGGTGGGCGGCCTCGCAGACCGGGCGGAGAGCGAGCGGCCGTGAGCACTTCGAGCGCCATCCCGCTCTCCGACGCGAGGCGCCTCCGGAGAACCGCGCGCCGGACGCGAATCGTCCAGCTGATCGCGCTCGCGGCCGTGCTCGGAGCGGCCGCATGGCTTCTCCTGGCCGCCTTCCGGATCGACCGGTCGACGACCGCGTTCGCGCCGGAGTCGACAACCGCGATCGTCGTGCTCGACGTCTCGGCGAGCATCTCGTCCGAGACGTACGACCGGATCGTCGCGACGCTCGACCGGCTCGCGGACTCGAACGGCCGGTACGGGCTCGTCCTCTTCTCGGATACCGCCTACATGGCACTGCCGCCGGGCACCGCCGCCGCCGAGCTGCGGCCGTTCGTGCGCTTCTTCCGCGTCCCGCTCGAGGACCGGAGGAGGGCTGCCCGATCCGCCTCGAAGCCCGTGGAGTGACACGTTCAGCGCCGGGACGCGCGATCTCCACGGGACTCGAGCGCGCGCTCGACGAGATCCGCGACCGGCGGCTCGAGCGGCCTGCGGTCGTCCTCGTCAGCGACCTCGACGACAGCACGAGCGACCTCGATCGGCTCAGGGACGTGGCGCTGGCCTACCGTCGCGCGGGCATCCCGCTCCATGTCGTGGGGCTGAGTCCCGCACCGGAGGACGCCAATCTCATCCGGACGCTGATCGCAGAGTCGGGAGACCTCGTCGCGGCTCCGACACGCGAGAACGCCTCGGGCCGCTTCCTCGCCGGACGGGCGACCGACGTCGCGCTCGCGACCGTCGCGCTCGCGCTCGGCCTCGCTCTGCTCCTCGTCGTCACGCAGCGCGTCCGCTGGAGGATGCCCGTGAGCGCTCCTCGCGTCGATGTCGGCCGTTGCCGCCCTGCTGCTCGCTGCGGGTCTCGTCAGTACTCGCACGCGATCTCCGCACGTGGGACGACGGGATCGAGCGCGGCGATCGCGCCTACGCCGAGGCGTCGTCGGGCGCCGGTTGGGCGGCCGCGCCGTGGCTGCCCGGCGACCCTGCCGGCGCGATCCTCGGCGTCGAGCCGCGACTCGAGCTGCGACGGGCCGTCCAGTCGTTCACGCGCGCCGTCGACGTCCCTCAGGGGATCGACAACGGGGAGCGCCGTGCACGCATGCGAGCTGCGGCCGAAGTCGCGCTGGCTCGGGGTCGCAGAAGCGGGCGACCCGGAGGCAGCGTCACAGGCGTCGAACCTCATCGGTGTCCTCTCGGAGACCGACCTCCAAGGGCCGACGACGAGCCGCGGCCGGGCGGCGTTCGAGGCGGCCGTTCGCGCAGACCCGGCAGAACGAGGCCGCGGCGTACAACCTCGAGCTCATCCTGCGGCGCGCGCGCGTCGTCGGGACGCGAGAGGGGCCGGGATCAGGATCGGGCGCGCGTGGGCCTGCGCGGCGCGGGGCCGGCGCGGGCGTGCCCGGGATGGGGTACTGACGGTGCTCGCGCTCTCGATCGAGCTGCTCGATCCGAGGATGCTCGCGCTCGCGCTCGTGGCGGCGCTTCCCGTAGCGGCGGGCGCTGCCGTCGTGGTGAGGAGCAGAGCCGCGACGAGGACGCTGGGGCTGACGCCGGCACCGCTCGCGCGCGCCCTCGCGCCGCTCGCGGTGGCAGGGCTCGCGTGCGTGACCGGCGCGGTCGCAGCCGCCCAACCCGTCCTCGAGACGACCGAAGTGCGCAAGCAGCGGACGGCCTCGGAAGTGGTGTTCGTCGTAGACGTCTCCCGCTCGATGCGCGCCTCCTCCAGCGCTGAGGGGCCGACGCGCCTCGACCGGGCGCGGGCGGTCGCTCGCTCGCTCCGCGCGTCGGTCGAGGACGTCCCGGCGGGGCTCACCGGGCTCACCGACCGCGCGCTGCCCTACGTGTTCCCGACCGGCGACCAGCGCGCGTTCGACGACGTGCTCGCGCGGAGCGTCGCGCCGGAGGCGCCGCCTCCGATCACATCGTCCAGCATCGTCGCGACGAGCTTCGAGCCCCTGGCCACGCTCGGTCGGGACGGCTTCTTCTCACCGGACGCACGCTTCCGCACCTGCGTGCTCATCACGGACGGCGAAGCCCGGACGGGCGGCGACGAGCCCGAGGACGGGGGAGGCGGCGGCCTGGCGCCTGCGGCTCCGAGCCTGCGCTCGGCTCCGGCGCCGGATACCGCCGCGCCAGTCCCCGAGTCGTCGATCGACCCTTCGGTGAGCGGTGGCGCGCTCGCGTCCCAAGGCGGCTGCCGGCTCGTCGCCGTCCGTGTGGGAAGCGACGCCGATCGGATCTACGGTCCATCGGGCGTGGTCGAGGCGCAGTACCGCCCCGACGCCGCGGCCGCATCGACGCTCGAGCAGTTCGCAGAGGCGGCAGGAGGGTCAGCGTTCACCGGGGACGAGGTCGACAAGGCCGCCGACGCGGTCCGGAAGGCCGCCGAACAGGGACCCGTCGCCGACGTCGCACGGCGCGCGAGCAGCCGCGCGCTTGCGCCCTACTTCGCCGGCCTCGCCGCACTCCTCGCCGTCATGACCGCCGTCTGCCGGACTCTTCGCAGAGATTTGCGTCGGCAAATATCCGCGCAGTAGGCTCTCGGTCGGTGCACGGTTTGAATCGGCCACGGTGGACGCGGGTCTCGATGGTGATGGCTGCCGTCACCCTTGTCCTCGGGGTGTCCGCAGGAGTCGCGCTCGGCCGCTCGGACGCCGTGGCCCCGCTGAGCGGTGACTGGCCGGCGTTCGGTCGCACGCCCGACCAGAACCGCTACTCGCCGCTCACACAGATCACGCCCGCGAACGTCGACCAGCTCGGCCGGGTCTACACGGTCGATTTTCGGCAGCGGGACCCCGACGTGCGAAACGGTCAGCAGTCGTATCCACTCGCGATCGGGGGCACGCTCTACGTCACGACGAACGACGCCAACGTGTTCGCGATCGACGGCCCGACCGGGCGGACGATCTGGCAGCGAAAGCCACTGAACAGCGCGGTCTTCAAGAACTTCGGCGTCGCCGCGAACCGTGGTCTCGCGTACTGCGGTGGACGCCTTTTCATCCTCCAGCTCGACATGAAGCTCGTCGCGATCAACCCGAGGAACGGCGACGTCCTCGGCGAGGTTGCCCTGAGCCAGGACGTGCCGAACGCGACCGCCAACTACGGCTACTCGCAGACGAGCGCCCCGATGTGCGCCAACAACACGCTGGTCTTCGGCGCCGCCGGCTCCGAGCGCGGCAACCGCGGTTTCGTGATGGCGTACACGCCGAACCTGAAGCCGGCGTGGCCGTCGCCGTTCTGGACCATCCCGCCCGACCTCACCGGGTGGCGCCGGTCGCGGCTCGTCGGCGGCGGGCCCGTGTGGACGCCTGTCACGATCGACAGGACGACCAACACGGTCTTCTTCGGCACCGGCAGCGCCACTCCCGTCTACTACCCCGCCCTCCGCCCCGGGCCGAACCCACGCACGGGCTCGCTCATCGCTGTCGACCTGCGTGACGGCCGCATGAAGTGGTGGCGGCAGCTCATCCAGAGCAACAACCAGTGGGAGTACGACGTCGCGCAGCCGCCGCTCGTCTACAACACCAGGATCGGCGGTCAGACACGGCGGGTCGTCTCGGTCGCGACGAAGGAGGGCACGTGGTTCGCCTTCGACGCGAGGACCGGCCAGCCGTTCCACCAGCGCGTGAAGGTGATCGACCGCGTCGAGCATCCCCCGCTCAAGCCGGGTCAGCCCGTCACGATCTTCCCGGGCTCGATCGGCGGGCTCAACTACTCGCCGGCCGCGTTCGACCCCAAGACGGGGTTCGTCTTCAACGCGGCGGCGGAGACGGCGGGCGTCCTCATCCAGGATCGGCTCAGTCCGACGCAGAAGAAGCGCAAGCTCCTGCTCGGCGACGTCTACCTCGGGCTCTCGAACGGCACTTTCGGCGCGGCGCTCGCGGGGTGGAAGGATCACGGCTCGATCAGCGCGATCAACGTGTCGACCGGACGCCGCGTCTGGAAGTTCAACACGCCGGAGCCGGAGCGTGGCGGTGTGACGGTGACCGCCAGCGGGCTCGGGTTCGCGGGTGGCGGCGACGGTGTCCTGCGCGCCTTCGACCTCACCAACGGGAAGGTCCTCTGGACGTTCCAGACCGGCCGCCAGATCGCAGCCGGGCCGACGATCTTCACCGCCGACGGGAAGGAGTACATCGCGATCACCGTCGGCGGGACGCCGACGTCCTCGGGCGGCGGCCTCGCGTCTCAGCTGCAGGTGTTCGCGATCGGCGGGAGCAAGACCGAGTCGCCGAAGCCCCTCTCGACGTCGTCCTCCGAGCCCCTCGCGTCGACGGCCGCGCCGAAGTCGACCACCGCGGCGGCTCCCACACGTTCCGTCGCCGCGGCGACGACCGCCCCGCGCAAGGCGCGGATCCTGATCGAAGGAGGAGCCGTCTCGCTGACGCCCTGGACGCCGTCCACGTCGAACCTGGTCAACGTCAGCGGCCGGGTCGTCTTCGGCGGGTCGCCCGTCGTCGGAGCGCGGATCGCGGTCGACCGTTATGTGCTGCCGCGGGCGACCGACAGCGAAGGCCGCTTCGCCTCGCCCGTCGACTCGACGCTCGCCCGGCGCCATCCCGTGACCGTTGTCGACGTCTCGCGTGGGAGGGTCGGCGGACGGGCACTCACCGCTGCCGAGCAGCGCGCGGTTCGGGGCGCGACGAGCGGGATCAGCGTCGCGTACCGGATCAGCGGTGTCACCGTGAGCGAGCGGAACGGCAACGTCGTCGTCAGCGGCCGCGCAACGCGCGCCGACGGCGCCGCCGTGCCAACCGTCATCCTGCTCTCGTACCGGCTGTCGGGGCGGATCACGGACTCGGCGGGCAACCCGATCCGCGGCGCGACCGTGGTGACGAGATCGAACGACCGCGACTTCTGGACGTTCTCGGAACCCTCGGATGCGAACGGGCGCTACAACGGGTTCTTCCCGGCCGCGGACAAGTCGGGCAACGATCCGGTCGAGTTCGCGGTGCAGATCGCGTACGGAAGGACGTCGTACACGACAGGCGCCCGCAACCCGAGCTTCAAGCGGCTCTCGAGCGCGACGATGGACGTCCGCCTCCCGGCCTCGGGTATCGCGGCGCCGCTGCCCACGACGACGGCAGTGCCCGGCGCGATCTACCGCGGTCTGCTCGTGGGCCTCTCGGGTCGCAACGGCCTCGTCAAGCCCATCTCCGCCACCTGGCCCGACGCGCGCGGGCGGTTCACGATCGTGCTTCCGCCGAGCGTGAAGGGGCAGACGCTCCGGTTCTGGCAGAGCGAGTTCCAGACCTACACGACGCGTGCCGCTCCCGGCGCGCCCGTCATCCTGACATGGCCGACGCGCCTCTCTCCGCGTGTCCCACGCGACACCGGCTTCGTGCGGATCCCGCGCTAGGCGCTCCCGCGGTCTTCTCGGGAGCGTAGTAGGCGTTCGGTAGCGTTGTCGGCGGTGATCGACGATCCCGACATCGAGCACGCGGTGGAACGGATCGAGGCGCGCCTGGATCAACTTCACGCCGAGCTCAGCGGGGTGCGAGACGACCTCGCCGGCCTCTCGGGGCTCCTCGACGCTCTTCTCGAAGAGGCCCGCCTGCTCGCCGCCAGGCTCGAGAGCTCGCTAGCGGCCAAGTAGCAGCCGAAGCAGCCCGAAGCACACGCGAATGATCGCCGCGACACACCAGAGCATGAACCAGATCGCGAGCACGGCGACGACGACGAGACCGACGATTGCCCATCCCACAACCCAAGAGTCTCCAGGCCCTTCGTCGAGCCTTACGGTGTTCGCGGCGAAGCGGCGACCCGGTCGGCACGCGATCCAGACTGCATCGCCGAGAGCCCGAGATCGAAAGTGAGCAAGTTGTCTCGTCACGACGATGATGCGGAAGAGTCAGAGGCCCGCGACCGGGCCGAGCGCCTCGCAGAGGAGCTCGAAGACGGCACCCTGGATCCGGACGAGCTGACCGGCGAGCCGGCGTGGTGGGACGAGGGGAGCGACGACGAGACGTGACCACCTCCGGCGCTTCGTTCGCTTCACGGAAAGGCCCCGCTGAGGGGCTTTGTGAATGCGGGGTCCGACGATGTGGCAAGACCGGTGACCTTCGAACACCAGACGTCTCGCCGCCGCATGGGCTCCGGACCGTTGGTGTGATGATCGCGACGGCCGTCCTGGGCGGCTTCTGGGGCGTACAGCCGGCGTCGGCGGCCGGGTTCGACTGCATGGGCTCGATCAGCGGCGGAGCCGCCACCGCTGCGATGGGTGTGACAGCGACCGTGGTCGCAGGCGGCGGTGGCTCAGACGACTGCGGAGTGAACGCGCGCGGCTACCAACACATCATCGTCACGGGCTACGAAGTCCCACGCGCCTTCTTCGACAGACTCCGCCGTACCACGCGCCCCGGCAGGCGCATCGGCGACGGTGGCACCCCGGTCGAGTACGAACAGCGCAACCTCGGCGGGTTCGGAGGACCTGCGTTCTCCCTGGAGACGAGAAGCTTCTTCGAGGGTCAACCAAAGCCGGCGATCACGCGCAGCGTCTTCGTCTACCGCAACGGGCGGATGCTTCGGCCGACCACGATCGAGGCGGGACGAGGGAAAGCCGCGTCGATCGCTCAACTGGTGCGCTTGGCGCGAGTGGCGAACAAGGGCATGTGAGCTCGGGGCGATTCTGGGCGAGGAACGCACGCTTTCGAGGCGTCGGGTGACCCTCGAGGCGGCGTCAACCGTCACCGAAGCTCCGTGAATCTCCTCGGCTTCGCCGCCGCGACAGCCACCTCGTGAGTCGGCTTTCGTTAGCAGCCGGTTAGAGCGCCCTCCTACCTTCCCGCACGGGGTCACAGGAACGACGGAACAGATGCGGCATTGCATAGAGGGAGGTACAGACAGTGAAGATCTTCATTGCGCTCACTGCGGCACTCGCCGCGATGGCGATCACGGCAACGGCAGCGATGGCTGCCCAGCCGGCAAACAGCCCCGTTCCCGGCCCACCCGTCGCCTACGATTGCGAGGCGACCGGGCAGGCGGGGATCTGGGACGATCAGTTCTACCCGGTCGATGAACCGCTCTGCGACGTCGCGAGCGAGAACTTCCTGCTTTGCCTCGCGAAGTACGGGCAGTTCCAGATCGAGACACCCAGCGTCGCGCAGTTCGCGACCGAGATCGTCGGTATGTACCTGGCCGCAGGAGCCGGCGCCGCTCAGGGCAACTGCCTGCCCCAGCCGAGGTCGTACTGGCTCTGTTACGGCGCGGCTGCAAACAGCCTCCAGGTGCTCGACGAGGTGAGCGCAATCAAGACCCTCCTCGCAGGAGCACGCGTCCCGCACGCCTCCAAGACGATCACCACCGGCACCAAGGTAGGTGACCACTACCTGACCTGTGACGACCAGGGCCAGAAGCCCACGGGCAGGGTTGTCTCCACAGGGAACGGCGGCGAGGTCGTCGGTGGCGCGGGGAGCATCGGAGCAGGGTTGTTGCTCACCAACCCACTGGACTACACGGTCGAAGTCGGATAGACGAAGCCGCAGGTACGTCCCACGGGGCGGGGAAGGCAGTGCTCCCCGCCCCGTCCGACCCGGCGAGAACGGGTCACGCGGACGCGGCTCGATGACTTGGGAGCTGCCGTCGCCGCGTTTCTGGCGCGGCCGCTCCCACCACCGCTAGTCGCGCGGCGTCGGGACGATCGTGATCTCCGGCACGCTCACCTCGGCGGGCAGCTCGAGCAGCTGGCGGATCACGGCGGCGACGCGCTCGGGCGGGAGGCCGATCGTCCGCTTCTGCTCGACGACGCGCGCCTGGAGCGCCGGGTCTCGCGTGCCGGTCCCGAGACCGGGCGTGTTCATGAAGCCCGGCTTCACGAGCGTGACCCGGACGTGTGGGGCGTCGGCGAGCTCCAGCCGGAGCCCCTCCGTGAGCCGCCCCTGCGCGGCCTTCGTGGAGGCGTAGACCCCGAAGTCGGGTGCCGTCACCCGGTCGGTCGCGGTCGAGGCGATCACGACGAGGTCCGCGTCGGCAGACGCACGAAGGTGCGGCAGCGCGGCGTGCGTCACGTGCAGCATGCCGAGCACGTTCGCTCGAAACGAGCGCTCCCAGTCCTCGGCGAAGCCGGCGCCGACCGGGCTGTGGAGCATCACGCCCGCGTTGTTGACGACGACGTCGAGGCCGCCGAGAGTCCCGACGACCGCCTCGACGGCCGCAGCCGCGGCCCCGGGGTCACCGATGTCTGCGACGACGGGCTGCGCGCCGGTGGCCGCGGCAACCTCGTCGAGCCTGTCGCGCCCGCGCGCGACGACCGCCACGAGTGCGCCCGCCTCCGTGCAAGCCGCGGCGAGCGCAGCGCCGAGCCCGCTCGATCCACCGGTGATCAGGATGCGGCGCCCGGCGAGCGCGCTCACGTGACGGGCGCGCCCGGGATCAGGCTCTCGCGCTCGAGCCGCCTCTCGTGGATGCGCCAGGCGCCGTCCGCCTCGCGGACGAGCACGTCGAAGTAGCGGCCGAAGCTGCGCACGACCGGGCCGTCGGGCGAGTCGTTCAGCCGCGCGAAGTAGCTCTCGACGGTCGCGCGGTCGCCGTCGAGCCGAACGCGGGGCTCGACCAGGACGTGCTTGTGGAAGGCCTCCGGCGCATGGGAGTGCCCGTCGAACGCCTCGCCGATCCGCTGTCGGCCCTCGAACGTCTCGTGCGGCCACGCGAGGACGGCCGTCTCCGTCCAGCAGTCGAGCCACTCGTCGCGGTCGCCGTAGTCGAGCGAGTAGGCGTACGCGTAGAGGCGATCGAGGATCGCGCGCTCGTCCTCGAGCCGCCGCAGTCGCTCCTCGACGTCCGCCATCGGCCGATCGTAACGGGGCTCCGGGCGAGCAGGTCGCCGCGGCGGCTCAGCCGTCGTAGACGCGTGACTTGAGGGCGCCGGACAGGCGCCGCACCCGGCGCGAGATCCCGGGGAGCATCACCAGGCGATGCGTCAGCGGGCGGCCGTTCTCGAGATTGTCGAGCTGCTCCTTCGCGATCGGGCGCCACAGCTCGTCGACGATCGCCGTCGGGTCGCCCTGGAGCTCCGACTCGGGCACCTCGAGGTGCTCGCTCCAGAGCCGGAGCCGCGTCTGTCGCGCCAGCTCCGGATCGAGGGAGAGGACGTTCACCTCGGAGTCGTTGAAGAGCGAGCGCTCGTTGAGGTTGGCCGAGCCGATCGTGAACCAGCGGTCGTCGACGATCCCGATCTTCGCGTGGACGTAGATGAGGTCGCGGAGCGGCCCGGTCCGCGCGTACACGGTGCAGGCCAGGAAGCGGTGGTTGCCGTCGTCCGCGTCGACGAGCGCCGCGATCGCACCCTTCGAGACGTCAGCACCGTCGTTCGGCCGCGCTGGGAGCAGCGCGACGATCCGAAAGTCGTCGCACGGTGGGTCGCGCAGCTTCTCGACGAGCAGATGGACGGTCTCGGGTGACCAGAGGAACTGGTTCTCCACGTAGATCAGCCGCTCGGCGGAGCGGAACGCACGCAGGTACGACTCGAGCACGCTGAACTCGCCGCGGTCCAGGCCGGAGAAGACGTCCTCCGGGATCGTGCGGACGACCTGGAGCTCCACGTCGCCCACCTCGGGCTGCGGCTGGGGCACGGGCAGCCGCTCCTCGCCGGGGCCGCGCCAGCGCATCCGGAAGTGGTTCGCGATGTCCGTCACGGCCGGCCCTTCGATCCTGATGGCGGCGTCGTGCCAGCCGATGTGGCCGTGCGACGGGTGGTCCGGCGTGTCCATCGGGTCGCCGCCGTCGTAGGTCAGGTCGATGCCGCCGACGAAGGCGATGCGGTCGTCGACGACGACGATCTTCTCGTGGTGTGAGTACTTGAGACGCACGCACGAGTCGGTCTCAGCCTGGATCCCGGTGTTGCCGGTGAAGACGTCCATGAAGGAGCGCACGTCGCGCTTCGTCGGCCTGAAGATGGGGAACGGCGCCCCCTCCCAGACGAGGAGACGCACGTCGATGCGGCGGGCGACGTCCGAGAGGAGGTTGCGAAGCACGACGGGCTCTGCCTCCCGCGTCAGATGCAGATCGGGGGAGAAGCACCAGCCGAGCAGGTGCACGTGCGACTCGGCGTTCGCGATCGCCTCGGCGACCGCCGGCAGGTACGCAGCGCCGTCGACGAGCACCTCGACCTTGTTGCCCTTGCGCGGCTCGAACTCCCCGTGCGAGTACTCGAACCCGGTCGCGTCGAACGCGTGCTCCCAGCCGATGCGCCCCAGCCGGCGGCGGTGATGGCGCGAGACGACGTTCTCGACGCCCGCGCCGAGCGTGCTCGTCACCTTGCCCGTCATGATCCGGGCGCGTTTCGGCGCGAGCTTCACCGCGTGAGGCCCCCTCCGCGCGCGACGCCCTCGCTCGCGACCACCTCGGGAAACTACCCGTCCGCCCGCTCCACGGGCGGCGCATAGACGACGAACGGCCCGACGGCCACGCCGCGATACCCAGCGGACTCGAGGGCATGCGTCAGCCGTGCGAGCTGTCGGACGCGCCTTCGGCGGGCGCTCCGGGCGCGCGGTCGGCGCCCTCTCGAGCGACTCGCGGAAGAAGACGAACCCCTGACGCGCGCCGCCTCGACCTCGCGCTCGTAGGGGCGGTGGCGGCTGAACGGGTGCCGTGCCGCGAGCGCCTCGCCGTTGACGAGGCCGACGCGCTCCAGCTTCGACTGGGCCGCGACGATCCGCTCGTCGGTGTCGAACGTGAGGCGGTAGGAGAGCCAGAAGTCCGCGTAGACGCGGTCGAGGCCGAGGTCGTCGAGCGTCGCGACAGCGGGCCGAGGTCGCGGGGAGCCTTCGGCGGCTGAGGAGGGACGTCGCCAGGTACGTCTCCATGCGGTCGAGGGTCGCGATCGAGATCGCGAGCGCGACGCCGAGCACGGCGACCCCGCGCCAGTACGTCGTCGCCGAGCTGCGCGACGAGGAGGACGACGACCGGGCTCAGCACGAGGAGGTAGCGCGGCTCCTGGCTGAAGAGCGTCTGCGGGGCGAGCGCGTAGACGAACGGAAAGACCGCCGCGACGACGTAGAGGAGCGACGCCGCGCGGTCGCGCGCCCGGTAGGCGCCGTAGACGAAGAGCGCTGCCAGCGCGGCGTAGGACGAGGAACGTGGCGATGCTCCGGCAGGAGCGGCTCCTGCGTGTACGGCGTGCGCAGACCGAGCAGCATGCCGAGGAGGGGGGAGAGCGAAGATCCGCAGCCGGTGGGCGTACGAGGTCGTGTTCTCGATCGTCGACTCGAGCGAGCCCCAGCCGTGCCGGGCGTTCCAGACGATCGACGGCAGCGCGCCCACCGCGGCGAGCAGCACGGCGATCCAGACGTGGCGGAGCCAGCGACGGTTGCTTCCACAGCGTCCACGCGACGACGCCGACCGCGATCGGGCAGCACCTGCGCGCTCTGCCACAGCGCGAGCCCGAGCACGAGCCCGAAGCACGCCGGCGCGGACCCGGCTCGGCCGCTCGACGAGCCGGAGACCGACGAGGAGCAGGAGGGCGGAGTAGAGGAGCCCGCCCGCGTAGAACCCGAACTGGTGCGTGAGGCGGTGGACGAGGAACGGCGGCCAGAGCCAGGCGAGGCACGCCGGCGACGATCGCCGCGGGCTCGCCGATCGTCCGGCGGCCGACGCGCCAGACGACGAGGCGCGGCGGCGGCGGTGAGCAGGACGGGGACGAGGCGCAGGCGCGATCCAGCCCGGCCCGAACGACCCAGAAGAGCGGTGCTGTGAGGATCGCCTCCTGCGAGCCGCCGAACGCCTGGCCCCAGAAGAACGTCGTCAGCTCGCCGTCGAGCACGTGGAGCGCCATCAGCCCGACGACCGCCTCGTCGCTGTCCGGCGTGCCCATCGACGTGCGGTGGACCCAGACACGGAGCGCGACTCCCGGCGATCGCAGCGAGCCCGACGAGCACGAGCCAACGGGCCGATCCGCGGTCGCGACCCGCCGCGTCCGCGTGCCGTGGCCGCCGCCATCATGGGCGACGAGTGTAGGGCGCGCTCCGGAGCGGCCCTGCCGACTGCCCGCTGCAGCGACGCGCCGCCCGCGCTACTTGAGCAGCAGCTTCGCGAGCCGCCGGTCGGCGAGCACGAGGAAGACGAGCGTCATCGCGACGAGGTAGGCGACGTTCACGAGCGCGAGCCAGCCGACGTCGCCGAGCGTCAGCGAGCGGAGGAGCTCGACGCCGTGGTAGAGCGGCGTCAGCGGCAGGAGCCACGTGACGACGCCCGGGATACTCGTCGGCGGGCACGAAGGTCGCCGAGAAGAGGAACATCGGCAGCGTCACGACCTCGACGAACGCGAAGTCGGCCCAGCTCCGCATGAGCGTCACCGAGAAGACGCCGGCGGCGGCGAACGCGGCCGAGATCAGCAGCGCCGCGGGCAGCGCGAAGATCGCCCACGCGCGAGTGCACGACGCCGAGCACGAGCATGACGGCGACGAAGCCGACCGCGTAGACCGTCCCGCGCAGGAGCGTGTAGGTCAGCTCCCCGAGCGCGACGTCGCGCACGGTGAGCGGCGTCGCGAGGACGCCCTCGTACGTCTTCGCGTAGTTCAGCTTGAAGAAGACGTTGCCCGACTCGTAGAGCGGGCCGTTCATCGCCGAGGCGGCGAGGAGCGCGGGGGCGACGAAGTCGCGGTACGACACCGTCTCGCCTCCGAGCTCGAGGTCGCCGACGAGCGCGCCCGACGCCGACGCCCAGGGCGAGGAGGTAGAAGAGCGGCTCGAAGAAGCCCGAGACGAAGACGAGCCAGGAGTCGCGCGAGCTCGCGAGGTTCCGCTCGACGAGGCGCCAGGAGCGGCGCGTGCCGAGCGGCAGGCGCGGCAGGATGCGGAAGGGGGTGTCGAACGTGCTCACAGCTCGAGCTTCCTCGCGCAGCCGCGCACCGCGAGCGCGAGGCCGACGACGACGAGGGTCGACGAGATAGCCGACGTGGAGCGCGGTCGCGCCGAGCGGCAACTCGCCCGTCGCGAGGTCGCGGCAGAGCTCGACCCCGTGCCAGAGCGGCGTCACCCAGGCGAGCGGCTCGAGCCAGCTCGGGGAGCTGCGAGATGGGGAAGAACGTGCCCGAGAAGAGGAAGAGCGGGACGAGGCCGAACCGGTAGGTCGCGGCGAGGTACTGGTCGCTCTTCATCCAGGCGCTCAGCGCGGCGATCACGGCGGCGAACGCGAGCCCGCAGAGCAGCGCAGCGAAGGGGGCGAGCGACCGCGAGCGGCGACGACGAACGCCCCGGCGACCGCGGCCACGAGGGCGAACGCCGTGACGGCGAGAAGACACGCGGACGCCGGCCCAGGCGACGACGCCGGTGACGAGCTCGTGCACGCGGACCGGCGTCGCGACGACCGCGTGGTACGTGCGCCACCACTTGAGCCCCGCGCGGACGGGGAAGGTCGTCACGCTGGCCGCGGTCTGCATCGCCGTCGTCGCGAGGAGCGCCGGCGCGACGAACTCGAGGTAGCTCAGCCCGTCGAGGTCGGGGTCGGAGCGATCGACGAGCGTGCCGAGCAGGACGCCCATCGCGAGGAGGAAGAAGATCGGGTTGAGGAAGGTGACGGTCATCGTCCCGAACCACATCCGGCGGTACGCCTGCGGGCGTGCCAGCCGACGACCGCGGCGACTCTCCCGGCCACGACCATCAGTCCACCAGCGTCCGGCCGGTGAGGCGGAGGAAGACGTCCTCGAGCGTCGCGCGCCGCACGAGCACGGTCTCGGGGTGGAGTCCGCGCGCGTGGACGGCGTCGACGACGGCGTCGCCGTTCGCCGCGCCGATCACGATGCGGTCCTGGAGCACCTCGACGTGGTCGCCGAGGTCGTCGAGCGAGGGCACGCCGTTCTGGGAGTCCCGAAGCGCAGCTCGACCATCTCGCGCTCGACGTGGCGGTCGATCAGCGCGCGCGGGGAGCCCTCGGCGACGATCTTCGCGCGGTCCATGATCACGAGGCGGTCGCAGAGCTGCTCGGCCTCGTCCATGTAGTGCGTCGTGAGGACGAGCGTCACGCCCTGCTGCTTCAGGCGGTAGAGCCGGTCCCAGAGCGCGTGCCGCGCCTGCGGATCGAGTCCGGTGGTCGGCTCGTCGAGCAGCAGGAGCTCGGGGTTCGCGACGAGCGCGCGCGCGATCGTGAGCCGGCGCTTCATCCCGCCCGAGAGCGAGTCGACCTTCGCGTCGCGGCGGTCGGTGAGCTGGACGAACTCGAGCAGCTCCTCCGTGCGGCGCGCGATGACGTCGCGAGGGAGGCCGAAGAAGCGCCCGTACACCTGGAGGTTCTCGCCGACGAGCAGCTCGAGATCGAGGTTGTCCTCCTGCGGGACGACGCCGAGCCGCTGCGCGGATGGCCGGGCCGTCGCGCCTGCGGGTCGCGGCCGAGCACGCGCAGCGTGCCGGCGGTGACGCGGCGAGACCGTGCCGATCATGCGCATCGTCGAGCTCTTGCCCGCCCCGTTCGGGCCGAGGAAGCCGAAGGTCTCGCCCCGCTCGACGGCGAAGTCGATCCCGTCGACCGCGAGCGACGTCGTCGTAGCGCTTCGTCAGGCCGTGGGCCTCGATCAGCGGCGGCTCCTCCACCCGCCTGACGCTACCGGCGACAGGACCACAAAAAATGCCGAACCCCGCGACTCCGAAGAGCTACGGGGTTCGACGCGGCCATCCAATCAGGTGGCCGAAGGGTTGTCAAGCGGTAACCGTCCGGGCCGCCGAGCGGCTCTCAGGACTCGATCGGGAGCGGGAGCTGGGCGTGGATGCGGGTGCCCTGGCCCGGCGGGCTGTGCACCTCGAAGAGGCCGTCGAGCGCCTCGACGCGGTCGCGAAGACCGCCCGAGCCCGGAGCCCTCGTCGGCTCGCGCCACCGCAACCGTTGTCGGTCACCTCGACGACGAGCACCGTCGTCGCGCGGCATGACGCGGACGTGGCGAGGTCGCGCGCGCGTACTTGAGCACGTTCGTCAGCGCCTCGGAGACGACGAAGTACGCGGCGCTCTCGACGAGCGGGGGCCATCGCTCGACCTCGTCGACCGTGACGACCGTGACGGGGATGGGCGCCCGGCTCGCGAGCGACCGCACCGCCGCGGCGAGCCCGCGGACCGTGAGGATCTGCGGGATGGAGGCCACGGGCGAGCTCGCGCAGCTCCTCGTGGGCGGTGTTGAGCTCGACGAGCGCGCGCTCGAGGTGGTCCTCGGCCGCGTCGGGGTCGGTGCGCAGCGTGCGCGCCGCGAGATGGACCGCGTGGGAGACGGTGACGAGGTTCTGCTGGGCCCCGTCGTGCAGGTTGCGCTCGAGGCGCTTCCGCTCGGCGTCGCTCGCCGAGACGATGCGCGCCCGCGAGCGCCGGATCTCCTCCTCGATGTCCTTGCGGGCCGTGACGTCGAGGCCGCAGAGCAGGTACCGGGTGCGGCCCTCGGCGTCCTGGATGGTCGTCGCGGTCCAGTCGACGACGAGGCGCCGGCCATCCGGTGCGTCGTGCTCGTACTCGACGATGCCCGGCGGGTCGCCTGCATGGAAGCGCAGGAAGTCGGCCTTCGCGCGCTCGACGTCCTCGTCCGCAATGAATCGCGTCCAGAACGCGGTGCCGACCCAGGCTGACTCGGGGATCCCGGCGGCGCGCTCGAGCGCGTGGTTGACGCCGAGCAGCGTGCCCTCCTCGTCGACCAGGGCGAGGAAGCTCGGCGTCGAGCGAACGACGGCACGGCTGAAGTCACGCTCGCTCTCGAGCGCCCGTGCCTGGCGCGCGATCTCGGTGAAGTCACGCACGATGAGGACGAACTCGTCGTCGCCGGATGCGACCACGCGCCCCTCGTACTCACGCACCTCACCGCGGACGTCGAGGGTGTACTGGATGTTCTGGAGCGTGTTCTCGGAGACCGCGCGTCGCCCGGCGGCGAGCACGGCGTCGGCGATGTCCTGTGGGAGCCGTTCGTGGATCGAGTGCCCGAGGACGTCGTCGGGCGAGGTCAGGAGGTCGGCCTCGCTGTCGACCTTGAAGCCGCGGTAGACACCGTCGGTCCCGATGCGGAAGATCGGGTCCGGGATCGCCGCGATCAGCGCCCGCGCCTTCAGGTCGCTGGTGGGCGGCTGGTCGAGCCTCGGATCGACGGGCGACGGGCGCATCCGCCTCTTGTAGCACGGTCGTCCACGGAGACAAGGCTGTCTTCCGGGCTCGCGAAGGGAACGCGTTCGCCGGTGGGACCCGGCGGACGCCGCGTCCCACCGGCGAAGGACGGTCAGTCGAGCACGAAGCTGATGCGCATCGTGACGCGGAACTCCGTGATCGCGTCGTTCTCGACGACGACCATCTGCTCGGAGACCCAGCCGGCCTTGATGTTGCGCACCGTCTCGGCCGCCTTCGCGACGCCGACCTTCGCCGCCTCCGCGAAGCTCGTGGGAGACGAGGCCGTGATCTCGATCACCTTGACGACGCTCATCGGCTACCTCCTCGTGGGGTTCGCGGATCTTCCTACCCGGGATGCGACCCGGCAACCCCGGCGTCAGTGGAGGTACGGGCGCAGCGCGTCGCGGGCGATCAGGAACCCGCGCTGGACCAGTTCGAGGCTTCCCTCGAACGCGCGGTCCTCGTGCTCGACCGAGACGACGCCGTCGTAGCCCACCCGGTAGAGCTGCGAGAGGAACCGGTCCCACCGCACCTCGCCGAGACCCGGCAGGCGCGGGATCTGCCAGCCCATCCCAAGCGAGAGCACGCCGTTGCGGTAGAGCCCGTCGCGGTCGATCTCCATGTCCTTCGCGTGGACGTGGAGGATTCGCGAGGCGTAGTCGTGGACGACGCGCTCGTGGTCGATCTGCAGCCAGACGAGGTGCGAGGGGTCGAGGTTCAGCCCGAAGCGCTCGGAGGGGACGATCGTGAAGAGCTCGTCCCAGACCGCTGGGCTCGACGCGAGGTTGGTGCCGCCGGGCCACTCGTCCCAGCTGAAGATCATCGGGCAGTTCTCGATCGCGACGTTGACGCCACGCCGCTCCGCGTGGTCGACGAGCCGCGGCCAGATCTTCCGGAACTCGCGCAGGTTGTCGGGCACGTTCTTCGTCGGGTCGCGGCCGACGAACGTGCCGACCGTGGGCACCGCGAGCGCCGAGGCGGCGTCGATCACCTTCCGCAGGTGCGTGTTCGCGGCCCGGCGCTCGCCCGGGTCGGGGTGGAGGTTGTTGGGGTAGTACGCGAGCGAGGAGATCTCCAGCCCATGCCGGTCGAGCAGGTCGCGGACCCTCCCGGGGTCGAGCCGCTCGACGTCGATGTGCGCGACGCCGGCGTAGCGCCTCCGCTCGCCTCCTCCGGCCGGCCAGCAGGCGACCTCGAGCGTCTCGAAGCCGCCGGCGGAGGCCCAGGCGGCGGTCTTCTCGAGGGTCAGCCGCGAGAAGGCCGCCGTCAGGAGTCCGAGCCTCATGCCTCGACTGCTCCGACGGGCCTGGTACCGACGACGGCGGCTCGGAGCGGGGAGGCGGGCACGGCTGCGTACGCTACTCGGGATGGCCGGCCGGAAGAGCGCGGGCGTCGTCGTCGCCCCGGACTACGAGAACCGACTGCAGGAGCTCCTCCGGCGGCACCGGGTTCCGGGCGCGACGCTCGGCATCCTGCACGAGGGCGAGCCACCGTCGTGGCTGCGGGAGTGCTCAGCAAGGCGACGAAGGTGGACGTCACGCCCGAGTCGCTGTTCCAGATCGGCTCGATCACGAAGGTGTGGACCGCGACGCTCGTCATGCAGCTGGTCGACGAGGGCGTGCTGGATCTCGACGCGCCCGTTCGCGAGGTCCTGCCGACGTTCGCGCGTCGCGGACGAGGTGGTGTCGCGCACGGTGACGCCGCGGCACCTGCTGACCCACACGAGCGGGATCGACGGCGACGTCTTCACCGACACGGGTCGCGGGGACGAGTGCGTCCAGCGGTACGTGGACGGCGCTCGCCGACGTCGCGCAGAACCATCCGCTCGGCGCGACGTGGTCGTACTGCAACTCCGGGTTCATCGTGCTCGGCCGCATCGTCGAGCAGCTTCGCGAGCTGCACGTGGGACGCCGCGCTCCGCGACGCATCTGATCGAGCCGCTCGGGCTCGAGCACACCGTCACGCTGCCCGAGGACGCCCTCCTCCACCGCACGGCCGTGGGGCACGTCTCGGCGCCGGGCGAGGAGCCCGGCTCCCGCCGCCACGTGGACGCTTCCGCGGTCGGTCGGTCCCGCCGGGCTCGATCACGGCAGCCGCCGGCGACGTGCTCGCGTTCGCGGACGCAGCACCTGCGCGGGCGGGATCGCCGCCGACGGGACGAGGGTGCTCTCGACCGAGTCGGCCGCCGCGATGACGCGAGACGAGGCGGAGCTCCCGGAGCGCCGGACGCTCGGCGACTCGATCGGGCTCGCCTGGCTGCGCTACGGCTGGTCCGGCGAGAGGTTGATCGGTCACGACGGCAACACGCTCGGGCAGGCGGCGTTTCTCCTGATCCACCCCGGGCACCGGCTCGCGATCACGCTGCTGACGAACGGCGGCAAGACGCTTGACCTGCACGCCGTCCTGCTACGCCGAGCGTTCTCGGAGCTCGCCGGCATCGCGATGCCGCCACCGCTGAGCCGCCCGAGACGAAGCCGGCGGTCGAGCGGAGCCGCTACACGGGTCGCTACGAGCGGGCCGGCGTCACCACCGAGGTCTTCGAGCGGGGGGACAGGGCTCGCGCTCCGCACGACCGTGACCGGGCCACTCGCCGCGCTCGTGCCGGAGCCGGTGCAGGAGAACGAACTCGTACCGATCGAGCCCGACCTGTTCGCGATCCGGGCGCCGGAGACCGAGACCTGGGTCCCGTGACGTTCTACGCCCTCGGAGACGGCGCCCGGTACGTCCACTTCGGCGTGCGCGCAAACCCGCTGGTCGCAGCCGGCTAGGGCTGCGACCAGCGGAGAAGACTGCGGGCGCCCGCTCCCCTTCGGGCGCCCGCGACGCTCGGGCGGCGCCGCGCGCGGCGCCGCCCGCTCTGTCGCCGACCTTCGCCTACCGCTTGAGGTCGACCGGGAACGAGACCAGCCGGCGGGCCGAGTCCCGCCGAGGAGGTTCCCGCCCGGCTCACGGCCACGGACGAACATGACGAGCAGCTGCTGCTTCGGCGTCGCCGGATACCCGCGCTGCCGGTTCATACGCAGCTCGGCCCAGCCGTCGGCGCCGGTCGTCGCCTCGGGCGGCACGGAGAACATGTTGTACGGCACCGCCGTGACGTAGACGAGCGCGCCCTGGACGGGCTTCCCGCTGCACGCCGTGATGCGGAACCGCGCGACGATCTCCTGCGTCGACCCGCCGATGACGCTCGGCGAGACCTGCTGCCCAGCGATCGAGAGCAACTCGGGCAGCTTCAGCTCGCTCGCGATCACCGGTGACTTGCTGCAGGGGTTGGCGGTCGGCGGCGGTGTCACGGTCGCCGCGCGGATCACGGCCGTCGGCACCGAGGTCACCGCGCGGCGGCCGTCGGCGTTCTGCGCGGTCACGCTGACGCGCAGCGTGTTGCCCTGGTCGACCTGCTTCAGGAGGTACGTCTTCTCGCTCGCGCCGCTGACCAGCGCACAGCTGCCGCCGTCCTGGTCGCATCGCCGCCACGCGTAGTCGAAGTCGGTCGGGTTGCCCGTCCACTGCCCCTCGCGGGCGGTGAGCGTCGACCGACCTCCGGCGTGCCGGTGATCGTCGGTGGCTGCTGGTTCGTCGGCACGGCCTGGGTGGCGGCAATGCCGGCCGTGGTCACGAGCGTCACGCCGAGCGCCGCCACGAGTGCGGCGAGCCCGAGCGGTACCAGCCTTCGTCGTTGCGGTCTCATTCGCTTCTGCTCCTTTGGTCGCTTGCTGCGGTGACTTGGGCGCTACGCAGGCGTGCCTACCCGGCCCGAAAGCGGGCGATGCGGGGCCTCACGCTTCCCTTACAGCCCCCGCAGAGGGCCTAGCCGCGGACGTCGGAGGCCGCGAGAAGCTCGCCGATCCGGACCTGCTCGGTGAGCAACCGCCGGAAGCGCTCCAGGTCTCCTGCGACGAACGCACGGCAGACCGAGTGCCCCGCGGGGTACGTGAGGATGTACGTCCGGGAGCTCGGCTCCTCGAAGAAGCGGACGGCATGTGAGGCGATCTCCGGGGTCACGAGCGCCCAGCGCCGAAGGTACGCCTCCACCTCGACGGAGCCCGCACCGCGCTCGTGCAGGAGCACGGCCCCGTTGACCACGGCCCATTCACACGGCTCGAGGGTGCGTTCGACCACGAGCGCCCGATCGAGGTCGAAGTCGATACCGGCGTCGGCGACGATGGAGGCGAACGCTCGGCCGGCGCCGCCCTCGAGCAGCAGCTCGGGCGCGAGCGACGCGATCCCCTCCGAGACGAGCGACTGCGGCGTGGGGACGAGTGCGATCGTCTCCTCGAGCAGCCGGCGCTCGCGGACGAGCAGCTGGTCCTTGCCACAGCTCTCGGCGTGGTGACCGGGGTACGTCTCGTGGATCGCGAGCCGCAGGAGCTCGAAGCCCGAGATCGGCAGGTCGGCGTTGACCGAGATGAGGCTGCGCAGTCCCCCGAGGTACTCGCAGAACGCCAGCCATGGGACGTCGTGGACGATCTCGACCGAGACGCCCTCGCCGTCCGGGAGCCCGACCGCGTCGCGCGTCCAGGCGCGTGCCTCCTCGATGACGGCGGTGAGCGTGGGCTCGATGCGGTCGGCGGGCACGCGCATGGCGCGCCTCCAGGCCTCGAGCCGATCGGCCAGATCGCCGTCGCCCGGAAGCAGGCGCTCCAGCTCGGCATGGGCCGCCGCGAAGACGTCCTCGTCCGTGAACGGCGGCCGGACGCCGTAGCAGCCCTCGACCTCGTCGGTGTAGGTCTGCGCCTCGCCTGCGAGCGCGCTTGCGTACGTGTGAAGCCCGGCCACCTGGTCGCGCAGCCAGCCGTCGTCGAGCTCGTCGAGCAGGGCCTCGGCGTCGCCGACGAGCGCCTGCGGGTCGACGGGGTCGGCGGCCGCGACCGACTCGGCCAGCTCGGGCGGCCCGTAGTAGCTATCGACGATCCCGTCGACGTGACGGCCGAGCCGGAGCCCCAGGAGGACGTACCGCTCGGCGGGGGATCCGGTCACGGGCCGAGCCTACGGCGTCACGGCGCCCGCCCGCCTCTTCGCGACGGGTGGACAGGCCCGATGTGCGAATGTGCGGGAGTGCCTCGCAGGCGTGGCCCGGCTGATCGCCGAGCGTTACCCGGTCTGCGGCTCGAGCGAGGAGGCGAATGCAGGCACTGACCACCGATGCCGATGCGCTGGAGACCGTTCCTTCCGGGGGCTGCGTGCACGTCCTCGGCGCAGGCCCCGTCGGTCTCATGCTGACGGCACTGCTCCAGTCGGTGGAGGGGTTCTCCGTGCGCCTCTACGAGAAGCGGCACGAGTACACGCGGACACGCATGGTCCAGCTCGCGCCGTACCTCGTCGCGGATTCGGTGGAGAGCTACCGTGCGGATGCCATCGACGGTGACAGCGTCGAGGCCGTGTTCGATCCGGCCGAGCTCGACCAGGGTCTCGCCTTCAGACAGTCGATCCCGCCTGACCTGATGGCGCTTCTTCGCAGCTGGGCGGTGGGGTTCTGTCCCCTCAACGCCATCGAGCACTCCATCAGCGATCTGATCGACACGCGCGGGTCGAACGGCGTGCAGCGCACGGCCGCCGTCGTGACGGCGGAGGACGCCATGGCGATGCTCGAGCCGGGAGACGTCCTGATCGACTGCACCGGCAGCAACTCGTTACTCCGGGATCACCTGGCACCCGGCTCCGGCGAGGTCGGTGAGGGTGCGAACACGCTCAACGTCCGGCTCGAGTATGCGCTCGTCATCACCTTTCTGTACGGCCAGCCCTACGACTGCAACGAGTACTGCAAGTACTACAAGAACGCCGGAAACCCTCAGTACAAGTTCATTCCGATGGTCCACCGCACGCACTACGACGGCAGCGTCAGCCACGTCACGGGAATCGTCAACATCTCGGCCGACGACTACGAGGCGATGCCGTCCCGTTTCGACGGCGAGTGGCTGCGTGGCAACTTTCCCGAGGTCTCCCGGTCGATGGACCGGTTCATCGACAAGATCAAGGAGGAGACGCAGGGCGAGATCATCGGCGACCTCGAGATCGTGCGGATCCCCCTCGATCTGTATCGGGCTCGCAACGCGACCAGCCGGAAGTGGCTCACGGCCGGCCCGGCCGACCACCCCTTCGCCGCGTCACCGGTGTTCCTCGCCGGCGACTCGGCCATCGGCTCTCCGTACTTCCAGTCGATCTCGCTCGGCTTCGAGTGCGCGATGTACCTGGCGGGACTCATCGCGCAGCGTGATCTCCCCGTCAGGGACATGCTCGATCGCTACGAGCTCTACAGCTACAAGCAGTGGCTTCGCGTCTACATGCGCAGCAAGATGATCAAGCACAACAAGGATCTGTTCGAGTCCCTCGACGACCCGCTCGCGCTCCTGGAAAGGCTGCACATCTACTAGAGGCTGCTCCCGGCAGCGTCCGAGCGGGACGAGCTGGGCGTTCCCCTTCTCGTCCCGCTCGCGCGCCCCCGGAAGTCGACCTCCTCAGGCCGCGATCGTCTCCAGCAGCGCGTCGACGCGCGCGAAGCCCGCCTTCGCTCCCTCCTCGACGCCGTACTGCATCGTCGTGTCTCGCTGCTCGATCGTCTCGAAGCGCATCGTCTGGGTCAGCTTCGTCTGCTCGCCGAGATCCTCGAACTCGAGCGTCTGCAGGTGATTCTGGAACGTCTGGACGAGCCGCGCGGGCGGCTCGACCTCGCGGAACTCACCCTCGACGACGCCGTAGGCGGTCCGGAACCGGTACGTGCCGCCGGGACGGACGTCCATCTCCTCGACGACGGTCCCGTCGCCCCACCATTCGGGGATCAGCGCCGGATCCGTCCAGACGGAGAAGACGTGCGTACGCGGTGCCTCGAAGATCCGCTCGACGCGGATCTCGAGCTCGTTCGGGGTGGTGACGGTGGTGCTCATCGCGCTCCTTTCGTGCGTTCGACAACCTGCGCGAAGCGGTCGAGGCGCTGCAGCCACGTGCTGATGCCCTCGAAGGCATAGGGCACGAGGACGCATCTGCGGGCACGGCCGACCTTCTCCGTGGCGACGAGGTTCGCGTCCTCGAGCAGCCGGACGTGCTTCTTCATGCCGGTCAGCGACATGCCGAAGGGCTCGGCGAGCTCGCTGATCGTCGCGCTGCCGCTGCCGAGCCGTTCGAGCACGGCGCGCCGGGTCGGGTCGGCGAGGGCCGCGAACGCGCGGTCGACGGTCGTAGAATACTGAACCATTGAGTTCAGTATTGCAGACCTGTCCGGAGGAGGCAAACCGGCCGTTGACGGTCGGGGTCGCGGCGCCGGCGGACGCCGCCGGGGCGGCGAAGGGAGCGAGGGTAGGGGCGGCGCGGGGGCTTCGTGGATGAACAGGCGACCCCGCGCCTCCCGTCAAATCCTCGGCAGAACGACGGAAACGCGCAATCACGCAAACGAGGAGTCCGTGAAAGGAGCCGGCCGAGTAGCACAGCCGGCTCCCGAGACCACTGCTGGGCTACTCGACGTTGACCCAGACGCCACCCTCCGGCGCGGAGGAACCAAGGTCGCGGCGGTCGGCTCTACCTCCGCCGGATACCTGCGCGTCCTAGGGTTGGTACTGCTGGTCGATCGCGCACGCCGTGTCGACGTGGACGCGGATCCACACGCCGGTGTCGAGCGGTTCGAAGAGCTCGACGGGTCTCTTCCCGCGGACGAGCTGCGCGAGCTCCGAGACCGTGATCGGGGTGGCGCCGAACCCCGCCGGGTCGCCACTCCTGGTCAAGACCGTCACGTGTGCCGTCGGCGAGACGAGATAGGTCAGGAGTCGGTGGCCCTCGTCGATCCTGTAGTTGTCGTTCGGCACCGGCTCGCCCTTCTCGATCACGCCGTCCTCGGCGGCGGCGCTGTTGGCGGTCACTCCGCTCGTGAACCACGCCGGGTCGAAGCGCATCTCGTACCGGCCGTTCGTCCGCGCCAGCGAGCTGATATGGCCGAAGATCCGGTCGCCGCAGGGCCTCCCGACCGCCACCGTCTCGTCCGGCGCTCGCGTGAGGTACAGAGTCGCAAACCCCGCCGCGGTGGCGATCGCGACCGCCGCGATCGCGACGAGTGCGCCGGTCGAGGCCTTCACGGGCTAGGGAGCGTCCTGTCCCTCCCGATCTCGAAGCTCAGCGGGCCACCTGCATGCGTGCCTTCCGTGTCGTGCGCGGGCGGTGTGGCTCTTCAAGACGTTCAGACGATGCCACGGAACGTGCCGCGCGGCCAAGCCGGGTCGGTGATCACGCTGACGGCGACGTGTCCGGCGTCGCATCCGTGCGGATCGGCCAGACGTGGCCGCAAAATGCCGATTTGCAGGGATGTCGACACGGCCGTGCTTGGAACGGTGCCGAGAACGAGATACCATCCGAGGATGTCGTGGGGGAGCGACGTCGATGTGGCCGGTGTGCGCGTGCGGGCCAATCACGTACCCGAGTTGGTAACCCGACTCCGTAGGGCGGGCAACCCGTTCGTCGCGTACAAGGTGCAACGAGTGCTCGGCGCGAGAACGCTTCACGTCAGATTCGGGCCATTCGAGCGCGAGGCGATCGTTCGGGCGGTTGCCGACAGGCCACCCTACTTCTCCGAGCTCTACGCAGCGCTCCTCCGCGAACTGAAGCAGCGACGCGCCGAAGGGCTCTAGCACCGGTCGCGCATACTCAGGGCATGAGGACGATTGCGACCGGACGCATCAACCAGGCCGCCGCGAAGCTCGGCGACCAAGCGCCGATGACCGCTGTCTGCTGCAACGCATGTCGTACGTGCGTCCAGACGAATGCGATCGCCCTCGGCCTCGCGGCCGTCATTGGTGCGGGTGCATGGCTCAGCAGGCTCTTCCGGCGATCTGCGCCGGCCGAGTAAGCGGTCAGCGCGTGGAAGCGTCGATTGCGTCGCGCGAACGCGCAAGTTTCGCCGCTCCGGCGCATCTATCTCCCGAGAGCCGGGAGTTGGCGCGGTGCATCTGTTCGGCGGCGAACTGCGCCGCGGCCGCTCCCGGCTCGTCTTCCAAACAGCTGACCGGATCAGCGCGGCGTTCGCTCACGCATGGACGTGGGCGTCGTCAATCGGCGCGCAATCCTCGCAAAGAGCGACGTTCCACGACCAACCCCGTTACGCGACCGCGCAAGTTTCGTCGCTCGTGCGCATCTATCCCGCTAGAGCCGGGGGTCGAGGCGACGTGTGTGTGGGGGCATTACACCGCCATGTCCCCCGGCTCTCTTTCTCGAGATGCACCGAGGCCGGCTTGTCGCTCGGAGCGCCCAGAGTTGGTCCAGGTCGCTCAACGGTCGATCATCCGCTCCGCGCTCTCCGGGTAGCGGGCGCCTTCCGGGATGATCTGCGCCGCGGCGGTCTCGATCTCCCGCACGTCGTCCTCTGTGAGATCGAGGTCAGCCGCGCCGATGTTCTCATCGAGGCGGTGCGGCTTCGTCGTGCCGGGAATCGGGACGATCCACGGCCTCCGAGCAAGGATCCAGGCGAGCGCGACCTGCGCAGGCGTCGCACGCTTCCGCTCCGCCACCTGCTCGAGCAACTCGACGAAAGTGCGGTTCGCCTTGCGTGCCTCGGGGTCGAAGCGGGGAATCGTGTTGCGGAAGTCCGAGCCCTCGAAGGCCGTCGTCTCGTCGATCGTCCCGGTCAGGAAGCCCTTGCCGAGCGGGCTGAACGGCACGAAGCCGATCTCGAGCTCTTCCAGGGTCGGCAGGATTACCGCCTCCGGCTCTCGCCACCAGAGCGAGTACTCGCTCTGGAGTGCCGTCACCGGCTGGACGGCGTGGGCGCGGCGGATCGTCTGCACGCCTGCTTCGGAAAGCCCGAAATGCCTCACCTTGCCTGCCTCGATGAGCTCCTTCACGGTGCCTGCGACATCCTCGATCGGAACGTTCGGGTCGACACGGTGCTGGTAGAGCAGGTCGATCGTCTCCGTCCTGAGACGCTTCAGCGAATCGTCCACGCTGCGCCTGATCGTCTCGGGTCGACTGTCTGTGCCGTGGTTCTGCCCGTCCTCCAGGTCGAATCCGAATTTCGTGGCGATCACGACCTGATCGCGGACGGGCTCGAGCGCCTCGCCGACGAGCTCCTCGTTCGTGAACGGCCCGTACACCTGCGCGGTGTCGAAGAAGGTCACGCCGCGCTCCAGCGCCGCACGAATGAGGTCGATCATCGCGTGCGGCTCGGGAAACGGCGGGTAGCTCTGGCTCATCCCCATGCAACCGAGCCCGACGGCCGACACCTCGAGCCGACCACCTCCAAGCGTGCGCTCCTGCATCGCCCCTCCTGGTACGCGCATGATCGGTGTCCCATCCTGTGCGCGAAGACGCCGGAAGAAGGCGACGAGCGGATTCGAACCGCTGTACGAGGCTTTGCAGGCCTCTGCCTAACCACTCGGCCACGTCGCCCGGAGGCCGCATCGTAGCCCCGCAGGCTGCCGGCGCCTCGCGCGCGGAGGAACTCCACCCGCGACGCCTGAACCACACGGACCGTCGAAAGCGGATCCTCGATGCAGCGCATTGCGTGTCGTGTCACGCTTCGCGTATGGTTCTCCCTCGAAATGGGGGATCAGGGTCGGTGTGGGGGGCGCCACGCGCGGTGGTCTCGATGCGCTGTTCCGACTCCGTGACTTGGAGAGTGGCGACCACGAGTTCCGCGGGCTGGCGTGACGCGGTGAGGATGGAGGGATGGGGATGAAGACAGCGTGGGTGCGGTTCGCGCTCGTGTGTGTGGCGGCGACTTGCGGCGGCGGTCGCGGTCGGAGGGGGAGGCGCAGGGAATCGAACCGCCGAGCACTCTTTCGACGCGCTTCCTGGGCCGGGTCGGACGAGCTACGGGAAGGAAATCGCCTACCGGGCGACGTTCACGAACGTCGGCGGCAGCGCGTTCACCCATGTAGCCTTCCGGATGCGGGTGCCGAAGGCGGTGGTCGGCAGCTCGACGATCACGGCCAGCTTCGTCACGTCGTCGTGCCCGACGGTTCCCGCGACCGTGGTGACGTCGGCCGGGACGGACTGGGTCTGCAGCTTCGGCAAGCTGACGCCCGGGACGGCAGGCGTCCCGCAGCTGGTCCTGACCGTCGTCTGGAACATCCCGACGACCGCGGGGACTTCGACCACCTGCCCCGAGTGCCTCGTGACGAACGGCCGCTGGACGATCAAGGAAGGCGTCAACGACCAGGCCGACCCGAACGACGCATTCCCGCCGGGCGGGAAGGTCGAGACGGCGACCATCCTCGACGTGACCGGTGCCACGGGCCAGGTCGAGGCCGGCGGCTACCAGCTGCCGTTGGCATGCGGCAACGCCCTCGGGGCGGGCAGCCTCGGGACGAGCCAGACGGTCACGACGACCAACAAGGTCTCGACGACGATCTGCCTGCCGGCGTTCCAGGCGAGCACCGTCGATCTCGGGCTCGCGACGACGATCGTCGAGGAGAACCTGGACGACACGAACCCGGCGGGTCATCCGAACCTCGGACGGTCGCGGGTGTGCATCGCCACCCTCGGGCAGACCTGCGGCGCCGAGGGCACGCTACACGCCGTTCCCGTTCACGATCGCCGTGCCGGCGAAGTTCGCCTTCCGCATCTCGAGCGCCGCCCTGGCGGCTCTGTACCCGAACGACAAGAAGATCACGCAGGTCTTCCACAACGGGGTGCCGCTGCCGAAGTGCCCGAGCACGGAGCCGCAGGGCTGCTACACGTCGATCAAGGAGACTGGGCAGGGCCAGAACAAGTTCTGGCTGATCGAGGCCCAGGCGCCCGGCAACGGCCTCTGGGGCTGGTAGCCGACCGCAGCTGAACCTGAGCCGGTGCCCGACGTCAGTCGGGCACCGGCGTCTCCTCGAGCTGATCCGCCTCGACGGCGCCAAGGGTCTCGAGCCGACGCAGCACGTTCCCGAGCGGCACGACCCCGCCCTTGAGCTCCGCGTAGCCGCGCGCCGTCTCGTACGCGGCCCGCGCCTCGTCGAAGCGGCCGCTCAGCTCGAGCACCTCGCCGAGATCGAGGTGCGCGTCGAGCAGCAGCACTGTCGCGTCGGTCGTCGCGAGCAGCTCCAGCGCCTCCCGCACCCGCGCCTCGCCGTCGGCCGTCGAGCCGCGCCGGGCCAACGAGCGCCCGGAGGCACAGCGCCACAGGGCCTGCGTGGCGACGTCGTCGTCGGTCGCAAGCTCCTGGCTCCGAGCGCACAGCTCATCGACTTCGTCGAGCGAGGCCCCGTGCTCGAGCAGGGTCTGCGCCATCAGGCCGTAGACGGTGGAGAGGAAGTACCGCTCGCCGAGCGCCTCCAGCGCCTCGAGCGCGGTACGTAGCTCCTGCTCGGCGGTCTCGTATTCCCCCGCCAGCATCTCGACCCGCCACGCCTCGATCCCCGCGCGGGCAGCGTCGACGTCGAGCCCGATCTCGACGAGGAGCCCCCGGCCACGGGCGACGAGCTCGCGCGCACGGTTGAACGTCCCCTGCGCGGCGTAGAGGCCGCCGAGCACCGCCAGCAGGTTCCCTTCGGACTGCCGGTCGCCGATCGTCTGCTCGAGGCACGACTCGCAGCGCGCGATCGCCTCGTCGACGAGCGTCGGGCCGAGCGAGGCGGCGGCGGCGTAGGCGGTGGCGGCACGGCGCTCCTGGCGCACGTCCTTCGCGCGCCGAGCGTGCTCGACGGCACGCTCGGATGCATCTGCCGCCTCGCCGAACCGGCACGCCGTGCCCGCAGACCACGCGAGGAGGCGACAGGCCATGGCAAGGCCCTCGCTGTCGTCGGCCTTCTCGAAGACGCGCATCGTCCCGGCGATCTCCTCCTCCACGCGCTCGCGGTTCCAGCCGTCGGGGCCGCCGCCCGTGCGCAACCGCACGAGGAGCAGGACGAGGGAGGCCCGCGCGGCGGGCACCGGGAAGATCGTCGAGTTGTCCATCGCCTCCTGGAGCACCGCGCTCGCCTCGTCGAACCGGCCCACCATGAGCAGCGCCTCGCCGTATTCCGGGAGAAGCCGCAGCCGGCCGCCGCTCTCCGCGGGCAAGAGGGCTGCGGCACGGCCGAGCAGCGTCACCGCGCCCGGCATGTCGCCGCGCGTGAACGCCCGCCGTCCCGCCGAGGCGAGCCGCCGCGCGCCCTCCTCGCCGATCTCGCGGCCGCGTGCGTCGAGCGGCCCGAGCTCCGCGAGGTAGTGGCACGCCTGCTCGAGGTGATACCCGAGGATCTCCTCGAACTCGGCGCCACGGTCCTGGTTGGCGACGTCGGCCCAGGCGACGAAGCGCTCGTGCAGGTCCGCCCGCGCGCGCTTGAGGATGCCGTCGTACGCGGTGTCGCGGATCATGATGTGGTCGAAGCGGTGCGCGCCCTCCTCGCCGTCCTCGAGCCGGCGCACCAGGTGCTTCGCCTCGAGCGAGACGAGCTGCTCGCCGACGGTCTCCGAGAGCGGGTCGGGGACGAGCACGCCGAGCGCGGCCGCGGGGAAGTGGTAGCCGACGACCGAGGCGGGCTCGATCACGGAGCGCTCGTTGCCCGCGAGCGCGTCGAGCCGCGCGGCCAGCAGCGCCTGGATCGACGGGGGACCGTGACCTCGGAGAGATCGCGCGTCGCGCGCCACTCTCCGTCCTGCTCCTCGATCAGCCCCTCCTCGGTGAACATCCGCAGGAGCTGCTCGACGTAGAGCGGGTTCCCCTCGGCCGCCCCGACGATCCGGTCGAGGACGCCCTCGTCGAGCCGCGTGCCGCCGAGGAGCGCCTCGACCATCGCCCGGCTCTCCGTTTCGCCGAGCGGCGATAGCTTGATGCGGGTCGCGCGTTCCTGCTCGCCCCAGGTCGGCCGCTCGAGCAGGAGCTCCGGGCGCGTGGGGCAGACGAGCAGCAGCGGGCACTCGTCCATCGTGTCGAGGAGGTGGTCGACGAGCTCGAGCAGCGTCTGCTCGGCCCAGTGGACGTCCTCGACGAGGACGACGACGGGCCGCTCGGCAGCCAGATGCTCGAGAAACCGCCGCACCGCCCAGAAGAGCTCCTCGATCGGGAACGGATCGCGGGTCTGGCCGATCGCGGAGGCGAGGCGCTCGGAGACGCCGTCGCCGGCACCGTCCGCGACGGCGCGGATCTTGCCGTAGGCCTCGGCCGCATCGTCGTCGTCGATGATTCCCGCATGCGCCCGGATCGCCTCCGCGAGCGGCCAGAACGTGATTCCGTCGCCGTACGGCAGGCAGCGCCCCGAGAGGACCGTCGCGCGCTCCGCCGCGCCGGTCGTGAACTCCGCCGTCAACCGCGACTTGCCGACCCCGGCATCCGCGACGATCGTGACGAGCTGCGCCGCGCGCTCCTGCTCGGCCGTGTCGAGGGCATCGATGAGCCTTCCGAGCTCCGTCTCCCGGCCGATGAGGCGCCGCTTGGGCAGCACCACGGTGTTTGCGCCGCTGTTCACCCGGACGAGCCGGTACGCGGGCACCCGCTCGGACTTGCCCTTCAGCTCGAGCGGCTCGACCTCCTCGACCTCGACCTCGTCTCGGACGAGCGTGTGGGTGAGGGCGCCGATCAGCACCTCGCGCTCACCGGCCGCCTGCTCCAGTCGGGCAGCCACGTTCACCGCGTCCCCCGTGACGAGCCGCTGGCCCGTCGTCGGGTCGCCGGCGACGACCTGGCCGGTGTTGACGCCGGTGCGGTTCGCGAGCCGCACGCCGTAGATCTCGTCGAGCTCCTCGTTCAGCTCCTCGAGGGCCGCCTGCATCCCGGCTGCCGCCCGTACTGCGCGGAGGGCGTCGTCCTCGTGGAGCTGCGGGAGCCCGAAGACGGCCATCACGGCGTCGCCGATGAACTTCTCGATCACGCCTCCGTGCAGCTCGAGCTGGCCCCGCATCGCGTCGAAGTAGCGCGTCATCACCTCGCGGAGCGCCTCCGAGTCCAGCGCCTCACCGAGGGCTGTCGAGCCCTTCAGGTCGGAGAACACGATGGTCACGACCTTGCGATGCTCCTGCGCCGGGCCGGCCTCTGCGAGCGGGGTGCCACAGGCGAGGCAGAACTTCGCGATCGCCGGGTTCTCGACGCCGCAGGCAGCGCACGTCTTCACGATCCGAGTCTACGAGGCGCAGCGGGCCGCACCGCTGCGACAATGCCTCCGTGGCGGCCGATCTCCTGTCCCACGCACGCGAGCTCGAGCGGCGCGACGCGGCCGTCGCCCGCGAGCTCGACATCGTCCTCGCGCTCTCCGGCGCGGTCGCGTCGCTACGCGGGCGCGTCGGCGAGCTGCGAGACGCCCGAGCGGCGTTTCCTGCCGAGCGGGAGCGGCTAGCTGCGCTGCACGGAGAAGCAGAGGCGGAGCGCACGCAGTCGACGGCGGAGCTCGAGCAAGCGGAGGCGCGCCTCGTCGAGCGGCAGCGCGCGCGCCGCAAGCGCGAGGAGGAGCTCGAGCGCGCCGAGAAGGAGGCCGCCACGGCACGCGACGCGCTCGCAGACGCGCGCGCGCGGGTCCAGCGCATCGCCGGGTCGGTGGCGCAGCTCGAGGAGTCCGAGCGGGACGTCGAGCGAGAAGAGGCCGAGCTCGAGCGGCGGTCGGAGGCGCTCGCGGCTGACATCGGGGCGCTCGACCGCGTCCCCGAGAGCGCGACCGGTCGGCCGGGCCCGGGCCTCGACGGGCTGGCGGAATGGGCGAGTCACGTCCGGTCGGCGCTCTTCGTCGCCCGTGGGGTTCTCGAACAGGAGCGTGAGCGGATCGTGACGGAGGCGAACGCGCTCGGCTCCGCGGTCCTCGGCGAGCAGCTCGGCGGCTCGAGCGCGTCGCTCGTCCGCGAGCGCGTCGAAGCCCGGCTCGGCTGAGACCGCCCTACGGGAAGCGCCCGTCGCCCGGGGTGCGGTCGAGCGTCCCGCCGTCGCGGCAGCTCGTCGGGAGCGCGTACGCGGCGCGGATCGCGTTCCGCTCGGCGAGACGGCGCTCGTAGGCCGCGCGGAGCAGTGAGCGCGCACGCTCCTCGGAGAGCCCGAGCCGTGTCGCGAGCGGCACGGCCTCCTGGAGCGCGAGGCACTCGGTCACGCCCTCGCGCCTCTCGCCGCGGAGGTGCACGGCCTCGTGCGCGAGCACGACGACCGCCTCGGCTGCCCGCTCGCCGCGCTCGTCGCCGAACGCGAGATCGTGCAGCGAGCGGCAGACCGACGGATCGAGATAGGCGAGGCCGCGCGCCGGGAACGCGATGCCGAGCGTGTCGCTGCCGGCGCCCGTGAACGCGTAGCCGTCGTCGCAGCGCATCCGCACCGGTCGGCCCGCGATCCGGCGTGCCTCCGCCTGGAAGCGCGCCTCCGCCCGTGCGCGGTCGCCCTCGGGGAGCCCCTGCCAGGTCGCGGCCCGGTCGCTTCGCGCCGCGAGCGCCACGAGCACCGCCGCGGCTGCGGCGCCGACGAGCCAGCCGACCCGGCGGCCGCGCGGGCGGGGCGGCCGTGGCGGCGGCGGGACGTACCGGTACCCGTCCTCGACCTCGACGAGCTCCCCGTAGCCGAGATCCGCGTCCTCGGGCCCGGGACGGCCCGCCGCAGCCCGGCGCCCGGGGCGCTGACCGCGGCCGCGGAGCACGAACTCCAGCTCCGTCGCAGCGAGCAGCACGAGCGGCAGCCAGATCGGGAGCCAGGCACGCACGTCGTCGACGAAGAGCCAGGCGACGACGACCACGAGCGCGGCCGCGCGGGCCGCGGCCTGGACGGCGTCTCGGTCGGCGCGCGGCACGAGCGAAGGGTACGAGTGGTCGCCAGGGGCGAGGGTAGAGTCGCCGCGTGCCGGCGACTCCGATGGACGGGAAGGCGCTGGCCGCGCGGATCCGCGGCGACGTCGCGCGAGAGGTCTCGGAGCTCGGGCACGTCGGTCTCGCCACGGTGCTCGTGGGCGACGACCCCGCCTCCGACGTCTACATCACGCACAAGCACCGCGCCGCCACCGAGGCGGGGATCGACGCGCGCGACATCCGGCTGCCTGCCGACACATCGGAGGACGAGGTGCTCGCCCTCGTCGCCGAGCTGAACGCCGACGACGAGATCGACGGGATCCTCGTGCAGGTCCCGCTCCCGGGCGAGATGGACGAGGAGCGCGTCACGTACGCCGTCGCACCGGTCAAGGACGTCGACGGGTTCCACCCGGTGAACGCGGGGCACCTCTACCTCGGCACGCCGCTCCACGTGCCGGCGACCCCGGCGGGCTGCATGGAGCTCCTGGGCGAATACGGCGTCGACCCCACGGGGAAGCAGGCCGTCGTCATCGGCCGCAGCGAGATCGTGGGGCGCCCCGTCGCGATGCTGCTCCTGCAGGCGAACGCGACCGTGACGATCTGCCACACGCGCACGGCCGACCTCGCGGGGCAGGTCCGCCGCGCGGACATCGTCGTCGCAGCGGTCGGCGTCCCGGCCATCGTGACGCCGGAGATGGTCAAGCCGGGCGCCACCGTCCTCGACGTGGGGCTCACGCGGACGGACGACGGAATCCGGGGGGACGTCGACCAGGCCGTCGCCGAGGTCGCGGGGCTGCTGACGCCGATGCCCGGGGGCGTGGGGCCGATGACGATCGCGATGCTCCTCCGGAGCGCCGTCAAGGCTGCGCGCTTTCGACGCAAGATCCTTGCGTATCCGATGCTCTGAGCTGTACGTTTTTCGGCGTTCAGCGCACCTCGCGTCGGCGTCGCCGGCGCTTCGCATCAGGAGGACGTTCGTTGTCGGTAGAGACGGGCACCGTGAAGTGGTTCTCGAACGAGAAGGGTTTCGGCTTCATCGCGCGCGAGGGCGGCGATGACGTCTTCGTCCACTTCTCGGCGATCACCATGGACGGCTACAAGTCCCTCACGGAGGGGCAGAAGGTGGAGTTCGAGGTCGTCCAGGGGCCGAAGGGCGCCCAGGCCGCGAACGTCACGGCTGCCGCGTAGGCGCAGCAGCCATCGGTCTCGCGGCGGGCCCGACCAGGGCCCGCCGCTCGTTCGTGGGGCAACGTCGAGGGCGCACGGGTCTTCTGGAAGGATGAATCAACGATGTCGATCTCACGCGATCAGGTGCTCCACGTGGCGCGGCTCGCGCGCCTCGACCTCTCCGAGGACGAGGTCGAGCGCCTGACGGACGAGCTCGCAGCGATTCTCGACGCTGTCTCCAAGGTCGCCGAGCTCGATCTCGCCGACGTCCCTCCGACCTCGCACCCGCTCGATCTCGTCAACGCCTGGGCCGAGGACGAGCCGCACGCGTCGCTCCCGCTCGAGGACGCGCTGCGGAACGCGCCGGCCGCAGAGGGCGGCCTCTTCCGGGTGCCTCCGACCACGTGAGCGCGATCGTCGACACGCTGCGCCTCACGGCGGAGGACGCGCTCGGGCTCGTCGAGCGGCGAGAGGTCAGCGCCGCAGAGCTCCACGGCGCCTACCTCGACGCGATCGGCGAGCGGGACCCCGAGCTGCACGCGTATCTCCGGACGACCGACTACGACGGCGCGACGAGCATCCCCATCGCGCTCAAGGACGTCATCTCGACGCGGGGAGTCGAGACCACCGCCGGTTCCCGCATGCTCGAGCACTACGTCCCCGTCTTCGACGCGACGGTGACGAGCCGTTGCCGGGCTGCAGGTCTCTCGATCCTCGGCAAGACCAACACGGACGAGTTCGCCATGGGCTCGTCCACCGAGAACTCGGCCTACGGCCCTTCGCGCAACCCCTGGGACCCGGAGCGGGTGCCGGGCGGCTCGGGCGGCGGCACCGCGGCGGCCGTCTCGGCCGGCCTCGCCCCATGGGGCCTCGGCTCCGACACCGGAGGCTCGATCAAGCAGCCGTCGGCGCTGTGCGGGAACGTGGGCCTGCGTCCGACGTACGGGACGGTCTCGCGCTACGGGATCGTCGCCTTCGCGTCGAGCCTCGACCAGGTCGGGCCGGTCGCGAAGACCGTGCGCGACGTCGCGCTGCTCTACCGGACGATCTCCGGACGCGACCCTGCCGACTCCACGACCGTGGAGCTCCCCGAGAACGTCGTGCTGCCCGTCGCCGAGCGTCTCGACGGGTTGCGGATCGGCGTCCCGCGTCAGGCGGTCGCCCTGGAGGCGATCGAGCCCGGCGTCCGCGACGCGTTCGACGCGGCGCTCGCGCGGGCCGCGGAGCTGGGCGCCGAGCTCGACGAGTGCGACCTCCCCCTCTCGTTCGACTACGGGATGCCGTGCTACTACCTCATCGCCCCGGCGGAGGCCTCGTCGAACCTCGCGCGGTACGACGGTGTGCGGTACGGCCTGCGCAGCGAGGGGGAGACGTACCGCTCGATGCTCGAGCGGACACGCGACGCGGGCTTCGGCGGCGGAGCCGAAGCGCCGCATCATGCTCGGCACCTATGCGCTGTCGGCCGGCTACTACGACGCGTACTACGGGCAGGCGCAGAAGGTGCGCACGCTGCTCGTACGCGAGCATGCGTCCGCGTTCGAGCGGTTCGACGTCCTCGCGATGCCGACGTCGCCGACCGTCGCGTTCCCGATCGGCGACAAGGCGGCCGACCCGCTCGCGATGTACGCCTGTGACCTGCTCACGATCCCGTCGTGCCTCGCCGGGCTGCCGGGGCTGAGCGTCCCGTGCGGGCTCTCCGAGGGCTTGCCGGTCGGGCTCCAGCTCGTCGGCCCGCAGTTCGGCGAGAACGCCTCTTCCGCACGGGTCACGCGCTCGAGCGCGCGCTCGACCTGGATCTCGTCCCGGAGCGGCTGCGATGACGGAGGTCGCCTGGGAGCCGGTGATCGGGCTCGAGATCCACGTCCAGCTGAAGACGCGGACGAAGATGTTCTGCCGCTGCCCGGCCGGGTTCGGGGCGCCCGAGAACACGCAGACGTGCCCGGTCTGCCTCGGCTTTCCCGGCGCGCTCCCGGTGCCGAACCGGGTCGCGATCGAGTGGGTCGTCAAGCTCGGGCTTGCGCTCGGCTGCGAGATCGCGCCGCGGGCGGTGTTCGCGCGGAAGAACTACTTCTACCCCGATCTGCCCGAAGGGCTATCAGATTTCCCAGTACGATCTACCTTCTTGCATTAATGGCAAGATGATAGTACCGCTGCAGGAAGGTGAACACGAGGTGGGAATCGTCCGGGCGCACCTCGAGGAGGACGCGGCGAAGAACGTCCACGTCGGCGGCCGCACAGGACGGATCGGCGGCGCCGAGTACACGCTCGTCGACTACAACCGCGGCGGCACGCCGCTCGTCGAGATCGTCACGGCGCCGGACATCCACTCCGCGGAGGAGGCGAAGCGCTTCCTCCAGCTGCTCCGCCAGACGATCGTCGAGCTCGGCATCTCCGACGCCGAGATGGAGAAGGGGACGCTGCGCGTCGACGCCAACGTCTCCGTCCGTCCGGCCGGCTCGGACGAGCTGCGGACGCGGTGCGAGATCAAGAACATGAACTCGTTCACGCACATCGCGCGCGGGATCGAGGCCGAGGTGGCGCGCCAGATCGCGGATCTGGGAGTCCGGTGGCGAGGTCGAGCAGCACACCTACGACTTCGACGTCGGCCTCGGGCACGCTGACGGCGCGGCGGGCGAAGGAGGAGGCCGACGACTACCGGTACTTCCCCGAGCCCGACCTCGTCCCGGTCGAGCCGCCGGCGGAGCTCGTCGAGCGGCTGCGGGGCGAGCTGCCGGAGCTGCCGGCGGAGCGGATCGCCGCGTCGCGGGAACGCTCGACCACGAGCGGGCGCTCGTGCTCGTCACGGGCGGGCTCGACGCGCTGTGGCAGGCGACGGTCGACGGCGGGCGCGGAGCCGGTCGCCGCGAGCAATGTGATCGCGAACCAGCTCGTCGCGGCGGGCGTCGACCCCTCCGCCGTCGACGCCGCCGAGCTCGCGAGGCTCGTCGAGGCGCGCGAGCGCATCCCGCGGAAGGCGTTCGACGAGGCGATCGGCGAAGGTCGGCGACGCCGGGCTTCTCGGCCGAGCCGTACCTGGCGCAGGAGGCGGTCTCGGACACGCGCGCGCTCGAGCCGATCGTCGACGCGGTGCTCGCGGCCAACCCCGCTCAGGTGGAGCAGTACCGCGGCGGCAAGGACGGGCTGCTCGGGTTCTTCGTCGGGCAGGTGATGAAGGAGACGAAGGGCCAGGCCGACCCGCGGTCGGTCAACGAGCTCGTGCGCGCGAAGCTCGCGGAGTAGCCTGGTGCGCCGCGCCGACGGGGCACCGCTCAGGTTGTACGTCAGCGGGATGGCGCTCGCCGAGGACAGCGGGATCACGCCTCGACGAGCTGCGGCTCGCCGCGCGCAACCACGCGATGCCGCTCGAGGCGCTGCGCTGGCCGATCACGCCGGTCGGGCTCCACTACCTGCTCATCCACTACGACGTGCCGCTCGTCGACCCGACGCGGTGGCGCGCTCGAGGTCGGAGGCGCCGTCGAGACGCCGCTCGTCGCTCGCGCTCGACGACCTCCGCGCGCCGCGACGCCGTCGAGCTGACGGCGACGATGGAGTGCGCCGGAAACGGTCGGGCGCTTCTCGAGCCGCGACCCGATCAGCCAGCCGTGGCTGACAGAGGCGGTCGGCACGGCACGCTGGCGCGGCGTCCGGCTCGCCGAGCTGCTCGAAGAGGCGGCGCCGAGCGACGCCGGCGTGGACGTCGTGTTCGCCGGGCTCGACCGGGGCGTCGAGGGCGACGTCGAGCAGCGGTACGAACGGAGCCTTCCGCTCGCGGAGGCCCTCGAGTCGGATGCCGTGCTCGCCTACGAGATGAACGGCGGCGGCGCTGCCGCCGCAGCACGGGTTCCCGCTCCGCCTCGTCGTGCCGGGCTGGTACGGCATGACGAACGTCAAGTGGGTGTCCACGATCACCGTCGTCACGGAGCCGTTCGCGGGCTACCAGGTGGCGTCCGGGTACCGGTTCCGGCAGTCGGAGGACGAGGAGGGACGCCCGGTCACGCCGGATGCGGCCGCGCTCGCTGATGGTGCCGCCGGGGATACCCGAGTTCGAGACGCGAGGGCGCATCCTGGACGTCGGCCCCGTCCTGCTCCAGGGCCGTGCGTGGTCCGGGAGAGCGCCGATCGAACGGGTCGAGGTGAGCACGGACGGCGGCTCGTCCTGGGCCGACGCGGCGCTGACACGCGACCTCGAGGGGCCGTGGGCATGGTGCGGCTGGTCGTTCTCGTGGGGCGCGGTCGCAGGCGAGCACGTCCTGTGCGCCGCGCGCCTCGGACGAGACCGGCGACACCCAGCCCCTCGAGCCCGAGTGGAATCTCGGCGGCTACGAGAACAACGCCGTGCAGCGCATCCCCGTCGTCGTCCGCTGACGACGGCCCCCGGGGCGTCTCCCCGGAGCCGCTGGCATCATTCGGCGCGATGACACGCAGGGTGCTCGCGTGGTTGCTCGTCACGCCGCTCGCAGCGGCCGGAATCCTCGTCGCGCACGCCGCGGCCTACAGTCTGACCGGGACGCCGACGGGAGCGGTGCACGCGTACCTCGACCACGTCCCGCAGATCGTCGCGATCCTCGCGACGGTCGGTCTCGTCGGGCTGGCCCTCCAGCAGCGGGGCGTCGGCTCGCGCTCGCTCTGGACGTTCGCGCTCGCCGCACCGGCCGGCTTCGCCTGCCAGGAGCACGTGGAGCGGCTCGATCCACACGGGCGAGCTCCCGTGGCTCCTGACGACGCCGGCGTTCCTCGTCGGGCTGGCACTGCAGGCGCCCGTCGCCGTCCTCTGCGTCCTCGTCGCCCGGCGCGTCGCCGGGACGCTCGCCTCGGTTCGCCCGGTGCGGCGGCCGCCCGCGCTCGGCGACACGTGGCTGCCGGTCCCTGGACCTGCCGGTCTCGCGTCCCCGCTCGACGCGTCTCGCCCGCCCGCACGGGCCGCGCGCCACCCGCGCTCCTCGCGACCTGAGCCATCGCCCGGGCCACCCGGCCCGCGGCCGTCACGAGGAGTGTCACATGAGAGGTTTCGCAACGCTCTGCGCCGTCCTGATCGGCGCGTTCGCCCTGGCCGGATGCGGCGGCGACGATGCCGCGTCGGGCGACGGCGAGTCGACGGAGGCCGTCACGACCATGCCGGTCGAGACGGAGACCACGCCCGCCGAGACGACGCCGGCGGAGACCACGCCCGCCGAGACGACCACGACACCCGCCGGGCCCAGGCCGAAGACGATCGCGATCCGCGTCGTCGGCGGGGTCGCCGCAGGGCGGGATCGCAGCGGCCCAAGCTGAAGAAGGGCGACCGCGCGTGATCGTCGTCCGCACGGACGCGGGGGAGGAGATCCACATGCACGGCTACGACCTCGAGAAGCAGGTGACGCCCGGGAAGCCGGTGCGCCTCCCGCTTCACGGCGACGATCCCGGGGCGCTTCGAGGTCGAGCTGCACCATCCCGACACCCTGCTCGCCGTCGTGACCGTGTCGGCCCGTGAACGGCTCGTCGCCCACGGCATCGGGTCGGTCCAGGACCTCCCGGTTCCGACGTGGCTCTTCTACTGGGGCGCCGCGGTCGTCCTCGTCGTCTCGTTCGTCCTGCTCGGAGCGCTCTGGCGGCGACCCGTCCTGGCGGTCAGGGAGCACGGCCGCGCGCTCGGCGCGGCCGTCTCCCGGCTCGTCCTCGGCCCCCTCCGGATCGTCGTGCAGCTGCTCTCCGTCGCGCTCTTCGGGCTCGTCTGGGCGGCCGCGCTCGTCGGGGACACGCGACCCGTTCCGCAACCTCGCCCCGACCTGGGTCTACGTCGATCTTCTGGCTCGGCCTGCCGGCCCTGTCGGTCGTCTTCGGAAACGTCTGGCGGGCGCTCTCGCCCTGGCGCGCGATGGCCGACGCGTTCGTGTGGGTGCGGGAGCGGACGGGGGCGCGAGGCCGCCCGCTCGCCGCGTACCCCGAGGGGTTCGGGCCGCTGGCCGGGCGCGCTCGTGATCTTCGCCTTCGTCACGCTCGAGCTCGCGTACTCCGATCCTGCGAGCCCGCGTGCGCTCGCGTTCGCGATCGCGCTCTACACGTACGTCGCGCTGTTCGGGATGGCGGCGTTCGGGCGCGAGACCTGGGCGCGGACCGGCGAGGGCTTCGCCGTCCTCTTCGGCCTGCTCGCGCGCGTCGCGCCGCTTCACGCGGAGGACGGGCGGATCCGGGTGCGCGTGGCCCCTCACCGGGCTGGCGGGCGCCGAGCGGCTGCCGGGATCGGTCGCCTTCGTCTCGGTGATGCTCGGCTCGGTCCTGTTCGACGGCTACAGCCGCACGACCACCTGGCAGGACCTGATGGCCGAGATCGAGGCGCCCTACGTCGTCGACCGGCCCGGGGTCGGCGAGCTGCTCGTCACGCTGGCGAGCATCGGCGGCCTGCTCGTCGGCGTGCTCCTGGTCGCCCTCGCCTACGAGGCCGCCTGCGCGCTCGCCCGCACGTCGGTGAACGCGCCGCGGTCGCTCGTCCCGGACTTCGTCCGCTCGCTCGTCCCGATCGCGTTCGTCTACGTGGTCGCCCACTACTTCTCGCTGTTCCTCGTTCAGGGCCAGTTCGCGATCCCGCTCCTCTCCGACCCGCTCGGCCGTGGCTGGGACCTGTTCGGGACCGCCGACGTCGTCCCGAACCTGGCCGTGATCTCGCCGAACACGACCTGGTACGTCCAGGTGGGGGCGCTCGTCGCGGGCCACGTCGCCGGCCTGGCCGTCGCGCACGACCGCGCCGTCACGGTCTTCCCGGACCGGCGGGACGCGCTCCGCTCGCAGTACCCGCTGCTCGTGCTGATGGTGCTCTACACGGTCGGTGGCCTGTGGGTCCTCTCCCGCGGCTAGATCGCTCATCCATCCGACAGGGCTCACGCTCGCGGTCGAGCGCGTCGTCGTCGTGCTGCTCGTCGTGCTGTTCGGCGGGCATCTGGCTGCGCGAGCGCCGGCGGCGGTCGACCGGTCGCGGTCGCGTCCCGGAGATGCGCGACTAGCGCGGGCACGACGAAGCCCGCGTAGAGGAGCGCCGCTGCGAGCGCCGTGAACGCCGAGCCGCCGCCTGCGCCGAGGCCTGCGGCGGCGCTGCCGACCGCGGCCGCGACGACGCCGGCGATGATCAGCGTGTTCCCGAGCGGCCGTCGGCGGAGGCCCCGCAGCGCGACCCCGACCGCGGCGAGCGTGCCGCCGATGTTCCCCACGAGCGCGAGCACGCGCGCCGGGAAGAGCTCGAGGTGCTCCGAGGCGTCCGGGATCGCCGCCACCTGCCACGGCGGATCGATCGGCATCGCGAGCGCGACGCCGATCGCGAGCCCCGCGTAGACGAGCGCCGCCGGGCCGGCGAGGCGGACCCCGGCCCGAAGCAGGGAGCCTGCGCCGAGCAGCGCGGCGGTGAGGAGCCCGCCGAAGAGGTAGTACAGCCGGAACGACCGGTCGTCCCAGCCGGCCGCGGCGCCCCAGGCGAGTGCGCCGGAGGCAGCGGCGAAGCAGGCGAGCGAGGCGGCCCAGGCGAGCAGCTCCGGCGCGCGGCGGAGACGCCAGCGGCGGACCAGCTCGGCGGCGAGGCGGAACGAGAGCAGTGCGGCCGCGAACGGCAAGAGGACGTCCATGGAGCGACAAATCTACGGCCGCGCGTACCCTTCCAGCGCCCCGTCCCGACCCGGAGCGTCCCGCTCGAGTGAGTTTCCGTCGCGCCGCCTGCCGTCACCGCCGCTGCGTGCCTCGTGGCCGCCGCGACGATGACGGGCGCCCACGCGACCGGTGCGCGCGACCACGCCGCCCAGGCGTGGAACGTGCTGCCGCCGGGCCAGGCCGGCGGCATCGCGTTCACGCGGAACTCGACCGACCAGATCGCGCTCTACGAAGGGTTGACACGGCTCCGGGAGAACGTCACCGACGCCGACCTCCGCCGGTACTTCAAGCCCGAGACCCTCGGGCTCGCCCGGGGCGACCGCGCCGTTCGGGTCGAGCGGCCGCGCGCGGGGGCGTCCGATCACGCGAGACCGGTGGGGCGTTCCGCACGTCAAGGGCCGGACGGCGGAGGACGTCGCGTTCGGTGCGGGCTGGGCGACCGCGGCCGACCGGCAGGTGCTGATGGAGCTTCTCCGGGGCCCGGGCCGGCTCGCTGCGCTCGACGCCCCCGGCCTCGATCCGTTTGCGCTCGCGCTCTCGGGCAGGACCTTCCGGCCGAGCGCCCAGACCGAGTCGGTGCTCGCGCGACAGTTCGACCTCCTCCGGGCGCGTGGCGCATCGGGGCTGCGGGCGATCAGGATCATCGACGCGTACGTCGCGGGGATCAACGCGCAGTACCGCGCGGCCGGGCTCGCGCTTCGCCGCTGGACGCGCAACGACGTGGTCGCGGTGGGAGCCCTCGTCGGGGCGGTCTTCGGGACAGGGGGTGGGGAC
>CAVTFU010000013.1:0-482284 GCA_963734045.1 uncultured Actinomycetes bacterium
AGCACGGGCCCGGGCGCGGAGCCGCGGTTGTCGCCGTACGAGCGCTGCTCGTAGCGCACCGCGCCGGTGAGATCCTCGAGCGAGACCGCGACGTAGTCGAGGTTGATCTCGAGGCCGACGCCGACCACGACGTCGGCGAGCTCGAGAGATCGCCCCGGACGACCGACTCCTCGTGGCGCTGCCGTCTCGCCCGTCTCGTGCACGAGCTCGAGCGCGACGAGCTCGTGACGAGGCTGGAGACCGTGCCGCGGGTCAGCCCCGTGACCGCCGCGACCTCCGCCCGCGAGCACGACCGCGCGGCGGCGATGTGCCGGAGGACGATGCCGAGATTCGCCCGGCGCACCGTGGTCTGGTCTGCGCGCGCGCCGCGCGCCCGCCCGTCGAAGGGAAGCGGCGCCCCGGCCGGCGGGGCAGCAATCGGTCGTCGTCCGGTGGCCAGCGTGGGTCCCTCCCATACGGTTTGTATGGAGGGCGGCCAAACTAACGTGTCGCGCGCGCTGCTGTCAATCCGCGATCTATCGTCCCGGCCGTGATCGCTGACGCCCACGTCGACCTCCTGATGGAGGTCGCCTACCGCGAGCGCCGTCTCGGGGAACGCGACGTCTTCGCGGCGACCTGGCTCCCCCTCCTCGAGCAGGGCGGCGTCGGGCTCCAGGTCTGCCCGGTCTACGTCGACCTCGTCGTCCAGCCCGAGGGGTCGTTGCGCGAAGCGCTGTCGCTCGTCGCCTCGTTCCATCGCGCGCTCGCGGAGAATCCCGACCGCCTCGTCCAGGTGACGCGTGCGGACGACCTGGACGCGGTCGAGTCCGGCGAGCGCATCGGGCTCCTGCTCTCGCTCGAAGGCGTCGAGTGCTTCGGCGTCGAGACGTGGCCGGCGGACGTCTTCCATGCGCTCGGCGTCCGGATGGCCGGGCTCACGTGGAACCGGCGCAACGCGTTTGCCGACGGCGCGGCGGAGGAGGGCGGCGGGCTCTCGCGGCTCGGACGCGAGCTGGTGGACCGGCTCGTCTCGCTCGGCATCGTCCTCGACCTCGCGCACGCCTCACGCGGCGTCTACGCGGAGATCCTCGAGCGCGTGAACGGCGCGCCGGTGCTCTGCTCGCACGGCGGCTGCAAGGGCGTCTACGACACACCACGCAACCTCGACGACGACCAGCTTCGCGCCCTCCGCGACGCGGGCGGCATCCTCGGGCTGATGCTGCACCCGATCGCGATCGGGCCGGAACGGAGAACGATCGACGGCGTCATCGGCCATCTCGAGCACGCCGTGTCCGTGATGGGCATCGACCGGGTGTGCCTCGGCGGCGACTTCACGAAGCGCCTGTGGGAGGCGATGCCGCCGCCTCCCGAGCCGAAGGACGGCCTCATGCCACCCGGCCTCACGCCCGGCCTCGGGATCGAAGGGCTCACCGGCTCCGACCAGTACCCCGCGCTGCTCGACGGACTGCGCGCGCGTGGGTGGAAGGAGGAGGAGATCGCCGCCGTCGCCGCCGGCAACCTCCTCCGCTTCCTGCGCGCCGCGCTCCCCTAGTGCGGCGCGTCCTCCCCCGGGAGCGTTATGCCCGGCGCGCCACGAGCAGCACGATCGACGCGCCCGCGATCCAGGCCAGCCAGGCGAACATCCCCAGGAAGGCGACGGTCCCCAGGGAGGCGATCCCGGCGACCACGCCGAGCCAGCCGAGCCACGCGGGAACGCCTGCGCGGATCGCGGCGAGCGAGGCGGGGACGGCCATCAGGGCTGCCCCGACACCTGCGGCCCCGAACAGGAACCACCCGATGTCGTCGATGGCAAGGTACGACTCGGCATGCGCGAGGGCGATCTGGTTGTCGCTCGGCATGTCGGCGAGCGGCCCTGCCCAGACGATCCAGCAGAACGCGAAGCTCAGCGTGAAGACGATGCCGCCGATGAGGACGAGCGCGGACTCCGTCTCCGTCGCGACCCCGCGGAGCCGTGTCACGAGCCCGGCGACGAACGCTCCACCCAGGACGAGCGACGCGAGCGCGTACAGAACCGTTGCGACGATCCATCCCTCCTGCGTCGTGGCATACGCGACGACCTCGGCAGCTGTCTCCCCCGTGTCCTCCCCGGCGGGCGAGACGAGGAGCGCGATCAGCCCGGCGACGAGGCCGAGCCCTCCGAGCGGCGCAAGCAGCTTCGTCCAACCCTGGCGGGTGATCGAGAGGCCGGTGTCGAGTGTTGTCGTGGTCAAGGTCTCCTCCTGTGTGATGTCAGATGGGTGCGAGAACGGAGCTGTCGCCTGCCGGCCGGAAAAGCCGGCCGAAAAGGCGAATCAGGGCGCGACGGGCATGACGTTTCATGGCTCCTCCGGTGTGGAAGGCCTCCGGCCCGACCGCAGGCGGGCCGGAGGCGGCGCGCGACGACTCTTCACGCTGTGAGGGACTAGACGCCGAGGGCGGTCGGGGCCTTCGGGGCGGCAGGCTCGTAGGTCGGCTTGTAACCGAGCAGCCGGCCGAGCGGCGCGCCGAAGGCGAGGCCGAGGCGCTGGAGCCAGGCCGGCGGGAACGGCAGCCGCACGTCGTCGAAGTGGTGACGCGCGATGACCGCGAGCCGCAGCGGGCTCGGCATCCCCTTCTTCGAGACCTTGCCGTCCTCGGCGAGCGAGAACATCGTCTCGATCAGCTGCTCGAACCCGAGCGCCGGCTTCACCTCGCACACGAAGTGCGCGGTCTCGTCCCCGACATTCCGGAACTTGTGCGCCGTCCCGGCCGGGACGAGCACGCGGTCGCCGGGCTTCGCGACGAGCGTCTGCTTGCCGACGCGGAACTCGAGCTCGCCGGCGAGGACCTCGAAGAGCTCCTCCTGCGCCGGATGGACGTGCGCGGCGGCGACGGCGCCGTCGGGCTCGACGAACGTCTCGACGACGACGCGCTCGCCGTTCGAGTCGGCCGACGTCGTGCGGAACACGAGCGTCTCGCCGGTGACGGAGTTCCTGAGGGTCTGTCCGGTGGTGATCACTGCTGCCTCCTTGGTAACGGGCTGGACTTGACGTGACGCACCATCGGGGAACGCGCTTAGGATCCGCCCAAGCTCCGCTTAAGGAGTGCAGGCAGGGGGTCTTAAGGCGTGGAATTCCGGCTCTTGGGGCCGCTGGAGGTGCTCGACGACGACGGCGTGCCCGTACGCGCTCGGCGGCCCCCGGCCGCGGGCGCTGCTCGCCCAGCTTCTCCTCCAGCCGAACGAGGCGGTCTCGACCGACCGCCTCATCGACGGGATCTGGGGCGAGACGCCGCCCGCGAGCGGCGCCGGTGCGCCTCCAGGTGCACGTCCACGCGCTGCGCAAGGCACTCGGCGCCGATCGCATCGTCACCCGGGCACCCGGGTACCTCGCCCGCGTCGAGGCCGGTGAGCTCGACAGCGAGCGCTTCGAGCTCCTCGCCGCGGCGGGAGGAACCTCGATCCGCGACGCGCTCGCCCTGTGGCGTGGCCCTGCCCTCGCCGATCTCGCCTACGAGCCCTTCGCCCAGGCCGCCGCCGCCCGACTGGACGAGGGCAGACTGGCCGTGCTGGAGGCCCGGATCGGCCTCGATCTGGACGGGGGCGGCACGCTGCGCTCGTCGGCGAGCTCGGAGCGCTCGTCGCCGCGCATCCCCACCGCGAGCGGCTGCAGGCGCAGCGCATGCTCGCCCTCTACCGCGCCGGCCAGCAGGCCGACGCCCTGGCCGCCTACCGGGAGGCACGCGACGCCCTCGACGAGCTCGGCCTCGAGCCCTCGCCCGAGCTCCGCGCGCTCGAGCGGCGCGTGCTGGAGCACGACCCGACCCTCGCGCCGGGGGCGGAGCCCACAGGCGGCCCCCCGCCGGCGGCGGTGCCGTCGCTGATCGGGCGTTCGCTCGAGCTCGCCGCGGTGACGGCGCTGCTCGGCGCGGCCCGACACGCGGCTCGTCACGCTCACCGGCCCGGGAGGCACCGGGAAGACGAGCGCTCGCCGTCGCGGCGAGCATTCGCTCGGCGGGGCGCCGTTCGTCGACCTGGCGCCCCTCGCCGACGCCGGGCTCGTGCTCTCCGCGATCGCGGACGCACTCGGGATCGAGGAGGAGCCCGGCGAGCGGCTGGTCGCGACCCTCGCGCGGGGTCTGGCCGACCGCGACCGCGTCCTCGTCGTCGTCGACAACCTCGAGCACCTCCCCGACGCGTTCGTCGAGCTCGCGGCGGCTGCTCGAGGCGGCGCCGATGCTGCAGATCCTGGCGACGAGCCGCGGTCCGCTCCGCCTCTCGCTCGAGCACGAGTACCGCGTCCCACGCTCGGTGTGCCGGCGTCCCCCGCGGCAGGCCTCGAGGCGATCTCGACCGCGGACGCAGTCCGCCTCTACGTCGAGCGAGCGCGGGAATCGGTCCCCGACTTCGAGCTCACGGAGGGCAACGCCGAGAGCATCGCGCGCATCACGCGGGCGCTCGACGGCCTGCCGCTCGCGATCGAGCTCGCTGCCGCCCGCGTCCGCGTGCTGGGTGTCGAGGGAACGGCGAAGCGGCTCGGCGAGGCGCTCGCGCTGCTGACCCGCACGGCCCCCGACCTTCCCGAGCGCCAGCGTTCGTTGCGGGCGACCGTCGACTGGAGCGCACGCCTTCTGGATCCCGTCGCCCGGCACGTGCTCGCGGTGCTCGCGCTCTTTCCCGGCGGCGCGAGGCTCGAGGCGCTCGAGGCGACCGCGGACGCCGGGCACGGACGTCGCGGCGGCCCTGGACGCGCTGCTCGACGCGAGCCTCGCGAGCTCGTCGTTCGAGCAGGCGGAGCCGAGCCGCGCTTCACGATGCTCGAGACGATCCGCGCGTACGCTGCCGAGCTCGAGCCGAGACACCGGCTACGGGAGCTGCGGGCGCCGACAGCTCGCCTGGTGCCTCGAGCTTGCCGAGGGCGCGGGACCGAGCTTCTGGGAGCGTGGGAAGCCCTGGCTCGACCGCGTGACGCCCGAGCTCGCGAACGTCAGCGCTGCGCTCGACTTCGCCCGCGAGCAGCGAGGACTCCAGGCCGAGCTGCGACTCGTGGCGTCGATGCGGCACTTCTGGCGGGTGCAGGGGCCACGGCACGAGGCCGGTCGACGGCTCGAAGAGGCGTACGAGCGTCGGCGGACGTCGATCCGGCCCTCCGTGCGAGCGTCATGTACGAGACGGCGATCTGCGGATGTCGTCGGGGACTACGAGGGCGCGCGCGCGGTGTGGCTCGCCGCGCTCGAGATCTACGAGGCGCTCGGCATCGACCTCCAGGTCGCACGGATCAACGCCGAGCTCGCGGGGCTCTCGAACGCCTCCGGCGATCCCGTGGCGGCGATCGAATATGGGCGCGTCGCGGCCGAGATCTTCAAGGAGGAGGAGTTCCTCCGCCTGATCGTGCTCGGCAACCTGGCCGAGTCCTACGAGCAGACCGGCGATCTCGCACGGGCGCGGTCGACCGCGCTCGAGGTGCTCGAGGGCCAGCGCCGGATCGGCGACCGCGATGGAGTCGCGTACATGAGCTTCGCGCTCGCCAGCATCGCCCTCGCGGAGGGCGACCTGGCCGAGTCGCAGCGCCGGCTCATCGAGTGCTTCACGGTCGCGACGGAGGTCGGGTTCGTCGAGCTCACGGCCTACGCGCTCGGCGTGGCCGGCGAACTCGCGCTCGCCTCGATCTCCCCGAGGACGCGGCGGCGCTGGTCGAGGCGTGTCGCGAGAGCTCAAGCGGATCGAGGCTGCGCCACAGGCCCAGGAGGCCGAGCGGCAGGCGCGCGTGATCGCCTCCGTCGAGGAGCGGCTGGAGGACCCCGAGGCGGCGCTCGCGCGTGGCCGCGAGCTCCGCCCGGAGCAAGCGGTCTCCCTCGCGATGGGGCTCGACGCGAGGGGAGACTGACGTGGAGCTCCGCCTGCTCGGCCCGGTGGAGGTGATCGGTGAGGACGGCCTGCCGGTGGCGCTCGGTGGGCCGAGACCGCGGGCGCTGCTTGCGCTCCTGCTGCTCCACCCAACCAGCCGGTCTCGACCGACCGGCTGATCGACGGGATCTGGGGCGAGAGGCCGCCTGCCAGCGCGCCGAACGCGCTCCAGGTGCATGTCCACGCGCTTCGCAACGCGCTCGGCGCCGACCGGATCTTGACCCGCGCCCCGGGCTACATGCTCCGCCTCGAGGAGGGCGAGAGCGATGTCGAGCGCTTCGAGCAGCTCGTAGCCGCGGGGCAGCCGCGCGAGGCGCTCGCGCTGTGGCGCGGGCCGGCGCTCGCCGACGTCGCCTCCGAGCCGTTTGCCCAGCCGGAGGCTGCGCGGCTCGAGGAAGCTCGACTCGGCGCGCTCGAGGCCCGCATCGCCGCCGACCTCGACGCCGGACGACACGACGCGCTCGCTGCCGAGCTCGAGGCCCTCGTCGCCGGTCATCCGCATCGCGAGCGCCTTCGTGCCCACCAGATGCTCGCGCTCTACCGCTCGGGTCGCCAGGCAGACGCGCTCGCCGCCTACCGCGACGCCCGCGCCGCCCTCGACGAGCTCGGCCTCGAGCCCTCGACCGAGCTGCGCACACTCGAGCAGCAGATCCTCCGGCAAGACCCAGCGCTCGTCCCCCTCGTCCCGCGCGAGGCTCCTCCGCCGACCGGCCGTCACCCGGTCGCCGAGCTCGTCGGGCGAGCGCTCGAGGTTGCGGCGATCTGCTCCTTGCTGGAACGCGACGACACACGGCTCGTGACGCTGACGGGCGCCGGTGGGACAGGCAAGACTAGCCTCGCGCTCGCGGTTGCCCGACAGCTCGCCGGCGCCGACGCCGTCGTCGTCGAGCTGGGCCCCATCTCGGAGCCCGATCTGGTCGCCACGACGATCGCGAAGGCGCTCGAGATCGACGAGGAACCCGGCCGAGCGGTCGAGGAGACGCTCGCGGAATCCGTCGCCGACCTCGATCGACTTCTCGTGATCGACAACTTCGAGCATCTTCTCGGCGCGGCGGAGGTCGTGGGCACGCTGCTCCGCTCCGGGCCGGCGCTTCGCGTGCTCGTCACGAGTCGAGCGCCGCTGCACCTGACGGCGGAGCATGAGTACCAGGTCGCGCCGCTGCGGATTCCGGAGCAGCACGAGACGACGGTCTCCGGGCTCGAGGGCGTGGAATCGGTGCGGTTGTTCGTTCAGCGGCGCGCGGCGATGCCCGGCTTCGAGCTCAGCGACGACAACGCCGCTGCAGTCGCGCGCATCTGCCGCGCGTTGGACGGACTGCCCCTCGCCATCGAGCTCGCGGCGGCGCGGATCCGGGTTCTCGGCCCCGACGGCATCGCTAAGCGGATCGGCGAGCGGCTGGCGCTGCTCACGCGGTCGCGCCCCCGACCTCGCGGAGCGCCAACGATCACTTCGTGCGACGATCGAGTGGAGCTCCGCCTGCTCGACGAGCCGGCCCGGCGGCGTTCGGGGCCGTCGGTGTCTTCGCGGCGCCTGCGTCGCTCGCGCGATCGAGCGCGTCGTCGGCGAAGGCGTCGCTGACGTACCGGGCGCAATGGAGGCGCTCCTCGACGCCTCGCTCGTGATCTCGGAGGCCGATTCCTCCGGCGAGCCGCGCTTTCGGATGCTCGAGACGATCCGCGACTACGCGGTCGCAGACCTCGCTGCGAGCGGGGCCGAGCCCGAGACGCGCGAGAGGCACCTCGGCGACATCGTCGACACGATCCGCCACTGGGACGCCTCACGACGGGATGACCCGAACGATCGCGGCGACCTCGCGATCGTCGACGCGATCTACCCCGACGTCGTGGCGGCGCTCCGCCACGCCACTGCGACGAGCGCCGTGGAGCCCGAGTTTCGGCTTCTCGCGGTGATCTGGCGCTACTGGCGATGGCGAGGCTACGTCGAGGATGCGCATCACCACCTCGATGCCGCAACTGCCTCGGACAACCCGCGAGTCCCGCGGCTGGAAGCCGCAAACGCGTTGCTGGGCGCGTCGGTGATCGAGTTGATCCGCGGAGACCTGCGTCGCGCGGGCTCGCACGCCGAGCGGGCTGCAGCCTCGTATGCCGCGGTCGACGAGCCGCTGCTCGAGGCGAAGGCCCTGGTCCAGCTCGCGTCGATCGCGAACGCCAGCGGTGATCCCGAACGCTCGCTGGCGCTCTGCGAACGCGCTGCGCCGGTACTGCGCGACGGCGGCGAGCTGGACATCCTCGGGATCGCACTGATGGCAACGGCTGAGTCGGGCCGTCGGCTGGGCAATCTGGAGCGCGCTCGCGCCGCGGCCATCGAGGCCGTCGAGCTGCGCGCATCCCGCGGCAATACCCGTGGCGCCGGCTTCGCACGCGTTGTTCTCGCAGACATCGAGCAAAGACGGGGCGAGCACGCGGCGGCTGCGCACCTCCTCCGTCAGTCGCTCCCCGTTGCCGGGGAGCTCGGCGATCTGGAGAGCCTGGCGCCGAACCTGTTCGTCACGGCTGCGACGCTCGCCGCGTTCGGTGACCACGACGCCGCGGCGTGGCTGCTCGGAGCTGCGGAGGCGACACTGCGGCTCATGGGCGTCGATCGATTCGAGATGGAGCGCGAGGACTACTTCGAGCCCGTTCTTGCGAGGATCCGAGCGGTCATGCCCGACGCCGAGGCTCGAGCCCACTACCAGGCCGGCCTGCTGCTGGGACAGGAAGAGGCAACACGGCTCGCTCTCGACCGTCTCGGCGCGGTCGAGCGGCGATGTGGAGATCCGCCGGATAGAGGAGAAAGCCTGAGGGGTATGGAGCTCCGTCTGCTCGGCCCGCTGGAGGTGCTCGATGAGGAGGGCCGCCGGTGGCGCTCGGTGGGGCGAGGCCGCGGGCGCTCCTTGCCACGCTCCTCCTACACCCCAACCAGACGGTCTCGACCGACCGGCTGATCGACGGGATCTGGGGCGAGAGGCCGCCTGCCAGCGCGCCGAACGCGCTCCAGGTGCATGTCCACGCGCTTCGCAACGCGCTCGGCGCCGACCGGATCTTGACCCGCGCCCCGGGCTACATGCTCCGCCTCGAGGAGGGCGAGAGCGACGTCGAGCGCTTCGAGCAGCTCGTAGCCGCGGGGCAGCCGCGCGAGGCCCTCGCGCTGTGGCGCGGGCCGGCGCTCGCCGACGTCGCCTCCGAGCCGTTTGCCCAGCCGGAGGCTGCGCGGCTCGAGGAAGCTCGACTCGGCGCGCTCGAGGCCCGCATCGCCGCCGACCTCGACGCCGGACGACACGACGCGCTCGCTGCCGAGCTCGAGGCCCTCGTCGCCGAGTCATCCGCATCGCGAGCGCCTTCGTGCCCACCAGATGCTCGCGCTCTACCGCTCGGGTCGCCAGGCAGACGCGCTCGCCGCCTACCGCGACGCCCGCGCCGCCCTCGACGAGCTCGGCCTCGAGCCCTCGACCGAGCTGCGCACCCTCGAGCAGCAGATCCTCCGCCAGGACCCAGCGCTCGATCCGGCGCCGCCAGGCACGACGGCGGCGCCGGCGGCGGCGGAGCTTCCCGGGAGACGACGCCACTCGTCGGCCGCGAGCTCGAGATCGCCGCGGTCGACCGCCTCCTGGGGCGGCCGGACACCGGGCTCGTGACGCTGATCGGTCCCGGCGGCACCGGCAAGACCCGCCTCGCACTCGCCGTCGCGCGCGGCATGGCGCCGACGGATCGAGCGGTGTTCGTCGACCTCTCGGCCGTCGCAGAGCCGGCGCTCGTCGTCCCGACCGTCGCCCACGTCGCTCGGCGTCAGCGAGTCGCCCGGAGGAGATCCGGTCGAGACGGTCGCTGCAACGGTCGGCGAGCGACCGACGCTGCTCGTCCTCGACAACCTCGAGCAGGTGCTCGATGCGGCGGTCGACGTCGCTCGCCTGCTCGACGCCTCTCCCGCGCTACTGGTGATCGCGACCAGCCGCGCGCCACTGCGCATCACGCGCGAGCGGATCTACGCGGTGCAGCCGCTGCCCGTGCCCGACCGTCGGCGCCGACACCGCGCGCAGACATCGAGCACGTTGCGGCCGTCCGCCTCTACGTCGAGCGGGTGCTCGCGGCCGATCCGGTCTTCGCGATCACCGACGAGAACGCGGGCGCGATCGTCGCGGATCTGCCGCGCGCTCGACGGCCTCCCGCTCGCCCTCGAGCTCGCCGCTGCCCGCGTCCGGACACTCGGGGCGGAAGGGACAGCCGCCCGCCTCGGCGAGCGCCTCTCGCTGCTCTCGCGCGGCGCCCGCGATCTCCCCGAGCGGCAGCGCTCGCTACGCGCGACGCTCGACTGGAGCGTCCAGCTGCTCGACGCCGACGCGGTTCGCGTGCTCGGCGCGCTCGGCGCCTTCAGCGGCGGGGCTTCGCTCGAGGCTGTCGAGGACGTCGCTCGAGGCAGCGACGTCCCCTCGGCGCTCGAGGACCTGCTCGACGCTGCGCTCGTGACGCGCAGCGGCGGCGCGACGGGCGAGCCGCGGTTCGGCGATGCTCGAGACAGTCCGCGAGTACGCGACGGAGCTCCTCGCGAGGTCGGGCGAGGAGCGTGCGCTGCGCGACCGGCATCTCGAGCTGGTTTCTCGCGCTGGTGGAAGGCGACGGGCCGTACTGGAAGCGGGACATGGATGCGTCGTGGCTCGATCGGATCGAGCTCGAGCACGACAACTACCGGACGTGCGCTCGAGCATGCGCGTGCGCGCCGGCGACGTCGAACGTGAGCTGCGGCTCGCGAATGGTCTCCGCTACTTCTGGCGCGTGCGCGGCTACGTCGTCGAGGGCCGGCGCAGGCTCGAGGCCGCTGTGGGTCGTTCTGGCGCCGTCGACGCGCGGCTCCGGGCCCGGACGCTCGGCGAGGCTGGGATCATGGCGTTCACGGGCGGCGACTACGACCGCTGTCGCGAGCTCTGGATGGAGGCGCTGCCGCTCGTCGAGGCGCTCGGCGACCAGCGTGAGATCGCCCGCGCCCGTTTCGAGCTCGGTGCGTGGGCGCACGCGCAGAACGAGCTCGCCGAGGCCCGGCGCCTCTACGAGTCAGCCCGCGAGGCCCTGTCGGACGTCGACGACCCGGTCGGGCAGGCGACGGTGCTCGGGAACCTCGCCATCGTCTACCAGGCGCTCGGAGAGCCGGATCGGGCCCGCGAGACGTCCACGGCCGCGCTCGGGCTCTACGAGCGGAGCGGCGACCTGGACGGGCTCGCGGTCACGACGCTGAACATGGCGTTCGTCGAGCTCCGCAACGACGACCTCGCGGAGTCGGGACGACGTCTGGGTGAGGCACTCGCGTGGACGGAGCGGCTCGGGCACCGCGAGGTGATGGCCTACGTCGTCGGCTACGCCTCGGAGCTCGCATTCGCGCTCGGCCGCCCGGAGGACGCGGCGGTGCTCTGCGGCGCGTTCGACGAGATGTTCCAGACGATCGACAGCGTGCCCCAGCCCGACGAGATCGAGCGCCACGCCCGCCTCGTGGAGCGGCTGGCGGAGCACGTCGACGCCGGGGAGGCGATGGCACGCGGGCACGCGCTCCCGGCCGAGGCGGTGACGTCGCTCGTTCGGGCGGTGCTGGACGCCGCGTCCGGATAAGGGTCAGAGGCTTGCGCCGCCGTCGGCGACGAGCACCGAGCCAGTGACGTACGACGCCTCGTCGGAGACGAGCCACGCCACGAGCGCCGCGATCTCCGCTGGGTCGGCGAGCCGGCCGAGCGCGGCTTCCGCGGCGAGGCCGTCGAGCTCGTCTCCGGCGAGCTCGCGGACCGTCTCGCCGTCGATCGTTCCGGGGACGACCGCGTTGACCGTCACACCGCTCGGGGCCAGCTTCGCCGCGGCGCGCCGTGTGAGGGAGAGCAGCGCCGCCTTCGAGGCCGCGTAGTGGGCCCCGACCACGCCACGGCCCTTGAGCGCGGAGTCGGACGAGACGTTCACGATACGTCCTTCCCCTCGCGCGGCCAGGAGCGGCCCGATCGCCCGGATGCCGAGGAACGACCCGCGGAGGTTCGTCGCGAGGACGTCGTCCCACTCCTCGGGCTCGATCTCGAAGAGGTCGCGGACGACGGTCAGAGCCGCGCAGTTGACGAGCGCCCACGGCGCCCCGGCCGCCTCGAGCGAGCGGGCACCCACCTCCCACGCTCCGGCCTCGCGGACGTCGAGCCGGTGCTCCGCACCCTCGAGATCCGCGCCGAGCACGGCGAAACCGTCCGCGGCGAGCCGTTCGGTGACCGCCACTCCGAGCCCGCGTGCGGCGCCGGTCACGAGGACGGCCCTCACCGGACGAGGAGGCTCGCGCCGAGTGCGCCACCGACGTCGCCGAGCTCCGCGAGGCGGTACTCGGGCGGATCCGCAAAGAACGTGTGCTCCCTGGCCGCCCGCTCGATCCGCCCGAGCCAGTGTGGGCCGAGACGCTCGCCGAGCCCGCCGCCGAGCACGACCGCCTCCACGTCGAGAAGCGTCACTGCCGACCCGATCCCGATCCCGAGCGCTTCGACGGCCTCGTGCAGGAGCTCGTTGGCCACGGTGTCGCCGGCCTCGAGTGCGCGGAGCCAGATGCCGCTCGTGAGCCGCTCGCGGCCGCGCTTGCGCATCAGGTCGAAGAGCACGGTGTCGCGCCTTCCGGCCTCCTTGCGGGCTCGCTCCTCGAGCGCGCCGCGCCCCGCGTACGCCTCGACGCAGCCCCGGAGGCCGCATGCGCACCGGCGCCCGTCCGGTCGCGCGCAGATGTGCCCGATCTCGCCTGCAGAGCCGCGGCCGATCAGGACCCGGCCGTCGACGACGAGCCCGCCGCCGACACCCGTTCCCCAGAACACGCCGAGGAACGAGCGAAGGCCCCGGCCGGCGCCGTAGCGGCGCTCGGCCTCGACGGCGACGTTGACGTCGTTCCCGATCGCGACCGGCACGCCGAGGTGGGCCGCGACGGCCGGCGCGAGCGCGAACGGCGCGTCCCATCCCTCGATGTTCGTGATCTGCACCGCGGTCCCGGTCGACGGGTCGACGCTGCCCGGCGCGCCGATCCCGACCCCGCTGAGCTCGTGCGGCTCGATCCCGGCCGCCTCCGCTGCCTCTCGAGCCGTGCGGGCGATCGCCGCCGCGACCGCCTCGGGGCCGCCGCTCGTCGGCGTCTCCCGCCGCGCCGCGCCGCGCACGCGTGGGCCCCGTCCGACCACGACCGCCTGGATCTTGGTGCCGCCGAGGTCGACGCCGGCTTTCAATCGAGAGTCCGAACGACCTCGGAGAGGGGCTTGCGGTTCGCCCGCGCGCTCCAGTCCTCCGCGCTTCGCGCCGTGACATCGCGCGGTCGCTCCGGAACACCGAACGACAGGACGATCGCAACCTCCTCGTCGTCCCCCACCTCGAGCGCGGCGCGAACCAGCTCGCTGTCCGCGATCCCGTTGGGGCAGGAAGAGAGACCGGCGTTCCAGGCGGCGAGGAGCATGTTCTGGGCCGCGCGCCCCGCGTCGAACCGCACCGGGCCCTTGCCTGTCACGACGATCGCGACGACGAGGCCCGCCGAGCGGATGTTCGTCGGCTCGAAGACCGCCGGCGCGAGCCGGTCGCGCCTCTCCGCCGAGCCGGGGATCACGAAGGTCCACGGCTGGCGGTTCTTGGCGGAGCCGGAGAGCCGGCCGGCGTCGAGAATCCGCGCGACGACCTCCTCGGGGAGCGGCTCCGGCGTGTAGCGCCGTTCGTCACGACGGCTTGCAATGGCGAGGAACGCGTCCACGGAAGTAGCCTAATCCCGTGGTCACCGTCGCAGACGCCGCCGCGGTGAGCCTCCTCCGCTGGCTGCGGCGGCAGCTCCGGCAGCCGACCCCGCAGCGAGAGCACCTCGAGGCGGCCGTCGCGAACGACGATCCCGGGGAGGTACGCCGCCTGCTCGCGGGATTCGACTTCTCCGACGCACAGCGACGCCACGTCGAAAGCCTCCTCGATCGCTGGGAGCGGGGCCGTTCCCGCGGCTGAGAACGCCGAGGTCGTCCGCAGGATCTTCGACGCGTTCGCCCGGAAGCAGGGCTTCGCGCTGCGGGGGCTCTTCGCGGAGGACGCCACGTGGTTCGTCCCGGGCGAGGGCGTGATGGCCGGGACGTTCCGGGGACGCGAGGCGATCTTCCGGTTCCTCGCAAGGCTTCCGAAGGAGACGGACGGCACGTACGGATCGAGGCTGATCGACGTCCTCGCCTCGGACGACCGCGCCGCCGCGGTCTACCGCGCCTCGGGTGAGCGGCGCGGAAAGCGGCTCGATCTCGACCAGGTGCTGCTCTTCCGGATCGACGGCGGCCTGGTCCGGGAAGTGCTCGCGCTGCCGGGCGATCCGGCCGCCTTCGAGGACTTCTGGGCGCCGTAGGGGCGCGATCCGACCCGCCGCTCGTTTCGCCTGCTACACAACGCCGGATGAGCACACCTGCCCTGGCCGCGCGAGGGCCGCTGGTGCGGATCCGCGGCACCGACTACCCGGTCCTGCTCCCGCGGCTGAGCGACCCTCGCCTCCACCTCGCGGGCGTGATCGTGACGTTGCAGGTCCTCGGGCAGACGGCGTTCGACTTCGACCTCTCGATCGCGCAGATCCTGGTTTCCCTGCTCACGTGCGCCGCGCTGGAGGTGGCGATCGCGCTTCGCCGCCGGCGCGTGATCCTGTGGCCCGCGAGCGCGCTCCTCACCGGCAACGGCGTCGCCTTCGTCCTCCGCGTGCCGGGGACGGAGCACGGCGACTGGTGGAGCCTCCACGGCTGGTGGATCTTCGCCGGGACGGCCGCGTTCGCGCTGCTCTCGAAGCACCTGCTCACCTTCCGCGGCCGCCACGTCTTCAACCCGTCCAACGTCGGCCTCGTCGCCTGCTTCCTGCTCCTCGGTCCCGAGCGCGCCGATCCGCTGCCCTTCTGGTGGGGCCCGATGTCGATCTGGCTCGCCGTCGCGCTCGTCCTGATCGTCGCCGGCGGCCTCGCCATCCTGGCCCGGCTCCGCCTCCTCGGGATCGCCGTCGGCTTCTGGCTGACGTTCGCCGCCGGGATCGCGGTCCTCGCGGTGGGTGGGCACGAGATGACTGCCGCGTGGCACGTCGGCCCGATCGTCGGCCGGGACCTCTGGTGGCTCCTCGTCACCTCGCCGGAGGTCCTCGTCTTCCTGTTCTTCATGATCACCGACCCGCGGACGATCCCGGAGAGCGCGAGTGGCCGGCGTGCCTACGCGATTGCCGTCGGCCTCGGCGCGACGCTCCTCATGGCGCCCTGGACCTCCGAGTTCGCGCACAAGCTCGCCGTCCTCGGAGCGCTCACGCTGGTCTGCGCCGCAAGACCGCTCCTCCTGCTCACGGCAGGAGACCGCGTACGGAACGCGGTCGGCGCGCTCGGCGCCCGACCCCGCGGAGTGCGCCTCGCGACCGGCGGGCTCGCGGTCGCTGCCGCGACGGGGCTGCTGCTCGTAGCGGGCCTGCCCTCCCGCGGCACGAGCGCGCTGGGCGTGCCCGGCGCGGCTGCCGGGACCCGGCCCGCGGTGACGGTCGAGACGTCCGGCGGGCTCCAGGCGCTCGACGACACGACCGCACGACGGATCGCGCGCGACCTCGTCGCCGGCCTCGACGGCGCGGCGGAGGCCCTGCGCCGCCGCGATCGCGAGCTCGCCTCGAGGGGAGCGACCGGCTCCTGGCTCGCGGGGCTGTGGCGCACGATCGACGACTCGCGCGGGAGCCCGATCGAGGTTCCCGAGTACTCGGCCGAACGCGTGGCGATCAGCGTCCGGCCCGGAGACGGCCAGGGCCAGCCGCGCGTCGTCGCGACGCTCTCGGGGACGACCTTGCAGGCGACGTACGGCGATTCGCCTGCAGCGCCGATGCGCCGGGGCGAGCCCCGACCCGTCGTGCAGGCGTTCGAGGTCGTGCAGACCGGCGGCCGCTACCTCGTCTCCGCGGCGATGGGAGCGGCGGGAGCCGCCGGAGCTCCCACCGCGGAGGCATCGTTCACCCTCACCGACGTCGCGGCCGACGTCGGCCTCGACTTCCGGCACGGCGCGTTCCGCTTCGGCCCCTCCGGTGACGAGACCGCGATGATGGGCGGCGGCATCTGCTGGCTGGACTACGACCGCGACGGCTGGCTCGATCTCTACGCCGTCAATGGGTACGCCGAGTCGGACCTGGAGGGCTACGGCGAGAAGGGCTTGCCGCGGAGCCGGCTCTACCGCAACGTCGCCGGTCGATTCGAGGACGTCACGGCCCGGTCCGGCGCCGGTCTCGCGATCCGCGGCAGCGGGTGCGTCGCCGCCGACCTCGACGGCGACGGCGCGACCGATCTCGTCGTGACCACGGCCGGCTACGACGCGGGACGGGACGCCTACGACGCGCTGCTCTGGAACGACGGCGACGGGACGTTCACCGAGGGGGCGTGGGCAGCGGGGATCCGGACGCACGGCTGGCACACGGGCGCGGCGATCGCCGACGTGAACAGCGACGGGCGACTCGACGTCTTCATCGCCGGCTACACGGACATCACGAACGAGATTCCCGGGTCGCAAGCGGGCTTCCCGTCGAACCAACCGGCCATGCGCGATCTTCTCTACCTCAACACCGGCGGGCCTGGCACGCATGCCCGCTTCCGCGAGGTTGGGCGAATCGCCGGGCTCGAGCCACGAAGGCTCGACCACGGGCTCGGCGCGACGTTCCTCGACGCCGACCGGGACGGCCGGCTCGATCTCTACGTCGCGAACGACCTCGACCCGAACCGTTTGTACGTCAACGTCCCGTGCGCTCGCGCCAGCGCGCTGCCCGCTCGGCTTTCGGTTCGTCGAGCGGGGGAAGGCCGTGCGGGTCGACGACCCCAACGCGGGCATGGGCGTCGCCGCCGGCGACTACTCGGGCGACGGCCTCGACGACCTGTTCGTCACCAACTCGCGCGGCCAGCTCCACGCCGCGTACGAGAGCCGCGTGGACAACGCATACGCGGACGCGCGGCCCGAGTTCGCGCCGGCGCTCGGCCAGAAGTCGACCGGCTGGGGCGCGACCTGGGTCGACCTCGACCTCGACGGTCGCACTCGAGCTCGCCATCGCGAACGGCGCGATCCCGGTGACGAGCCTTGCGGAGAACGCGGAGCGACTCCAGATCGTCACGACAGGCGGAGGCGACGTCCGCCCGCTCGACGTCGGCGAGGTCGCCCCGAGGAACGGACGCGGGCTCGCGGCCGCCGACTACGACAACGACGGCGACGTCGACCTGGCAGTCGGCTCCGTGGGCGGGCGGCTGCAGCTCCTGCGAAACGACGGCCCGACGGGCCACTGGCTCGAGGTGGCGCTCCCGCAGTTCGCTCCCGGCACGCGAGTCACCGTGACGCTGGGGGACGGCCGAACGCTCGTGAGCGAGGCCCGCGCCGGCTCGAGCTACCTCTCCTCCGAGGATCCACGCCTGCACTTCGGGCTGGGCGAGGCGTCGCGCGTGCGTGAGGTCGTCGTTCGCTACCCGGGTGGGCGGGTGACGCGGCTACACGACGTCGCGGCCAACCGACTCGTCACCGTCGCCGGGCCGCGAACGGGTTAGGGTCGCCCGGTGTGGGAGCGATTCGGAGCGGTGCCGACAGCCGCGCTCGTCGACGTCATGGACGACCTCGGGCTGCGGGAGCAGACGCTGCCGCCGTCGATCAGCGCGCTCGCGCCCGGGATGCGCCTCTCCGGGCAGGCGTTCACGGTCGAGGGCGCTCCGTCGGAGCACGATGACTGGGACAGGGCGATCCGCAAGACGCTCGGGATGCTCGGCGAGGTGCCTGCCGGTCACGTGGCCGTCTACCAGTGCCGCCACGATCGCTCGGCGCACTTCGGCGAGCTGTCCGCGACCTCGCTCGGCGCCCGCGGCGTCGCGGGCTGCGTGATCGACGGCGGCTGCCGGGACGTACGCCTGATCGAGGAGCTCGGCTTCCCGGTCTTCGCCCGGTTCGTCACGCCGGAGGACTCGACGTGGCGCTGGGAGGTGACCGCCACCCAGGTGCCGATCACGATCGGCACGGTGCGCGTCGAGCCGGGGGACTGGGTCGTCGGCGACGAGGACGGCGTGGTCGTCGTTCCCGCCGGGGTCGCGGAGGAGGTACTCGCCGCCGCCGAGCAGAAGGTCGGGACGGAGAACGTCATCCGCGACGCCGTGCGTGACGGGATGTCCCCACTCGACGCGTTCGAGCGCTACGGCACGTTCTGAGAGCAGGTGTCTGCGCTCACGCCCCAGCCCGGCTCGCGGCCCGATGCGCCGAGCGTTTCGAGCACCACCTCGATGAGGCGGTTCGAGGAGAGGACGTGCTCTCGCGCGAGCAGGCGGGCGGCGGCTGCGCTCCCGGCGCCGATCGCCTCGCGGATCGCGCGGTGCTGGAGGTCGTTCTTCGCGTAGAGCTCGTCGAGCTCCGCCCGCGCCTGCCAGACGCGGTCGCCGATGAACGTGCGTCGGGCTCCCTTCGCGATGCGCTCGACGAGCGGCAGCTCGGCGACACGGTAGATCACGTCGTGGAACGCGTAGTTCGCCTGCATCCACGCGACGAAGAGCGTCGCGTCCCGGGCTGCGCCGCTCCGGGCCTGCGCCCGGAGCTCGAGCGTCAGCTCGCCGAAGCGGCGCTCGGTCGTGTCGAGCTCGGCGAGGTCGTCCGAGGTCATCTTCGGCGTCGCGACCTCGGTTGCGAGGGCCTCGAGCTCGGCGCGGACGAGGAACGCCTCCCGGAGCTCGTGCGCCGAGATCGACCGCACGCGCACGCCGCGGTTCGGCTCGAAGGAGACGAGCCCGAGCGCCGCCAGCCGGCGGAGCGCCTCCCGCACGGGCGTGCGGCTGACCTCGAACCGCTCGGAGAGCGTCTCCTGGCGCAGCACGGTTCCCGGTGGGATGTGGCCCGACACGATCTCGTCCTCGAGCTCGCGCGCGATGTCGTCCGCCTTGGTCGAGACGAGGCTCACGGCACCGAGTGTACAAACCAGCTGATATATCGCGAATTCTGGATCCCAGAATAGGACGAATCTGGCCCTTGCGTTCCTCAATAGCCTCGATCTAGGATCCGAAATACTTCAATCCTGGATCCGAGAGGACGGACGATGCCGGAGACCATCACCCGCCCCTACACCACCGAGGACGTCGAGCGGCTCCGCGGCTCGGTGCACGTCGAGCACACGCTCGCCCGGCTCGGAGCCGACCGCCTGCGGCACCTGCTCGCCGAGCGCGACTGGGTCCCGGCCCTGGGCGCGCTGACCGGCGGCCAGGCGGTGCAGATGGTCAAGGCGGGGCTCGAGGCGATCTACCTCTCGGGCTGGCAGGTGGCGGCGGACGCCAACCTCGTGGGCGGCACGTACCCCGACCAGAGCCTCTACCCCGCGAGCTCGGGGCCTGCGCTCGCGCGGCGCATCTCGAACGCGCTCCTGCGCGCCGACCAGATCGCCCACGCCGAGGGCGACGACGAGACGTACTGGCTGGCGCCGATCGTGGCCGACGCGGAGGCGGGCTTCGGGGGGCCGCTCAACGCCTTCGAGATCATGAAGGCGTACATCGAGGCGGGCGCCGCAGCGGTGCACTTCGAGGATCAGCTCTCGTCCGAGAAGAAGTGCGGCCATCTCGGCGGCAAGGTGCTCGTGCCGACGAGCCAGTTCGTGCGGACGCTCGTCGCCGCGCGTCTCGCGGCCGACGTCCTCGACGTGCCCGCGCTCGTCGTGGCGCGCACCGACGCGCTCTCTGCGTCGCTTCTGACGAGCGACGTGGACGACGTCGATCGCGAGTTCTGCATCGGCGAGCGGACGGCCGAGGGGTTCTTCCGCGTCCGCGACGGGATCGATGCGGCCATCGCGCGCGGCCTCGCCTATGCGCCGTACGCGGACCTCGTGTGGTGCGAGACCTCGACCCCCGACATGGACGAGGCCGAGCGCTTTGCGGCGGCGATCCACGAGCGGTACCCGGGCAAGCTCCTCGCCTACAACTGCTCGCCGTCCTTCAACTGGCGCAAGCACCTCTCCGACACGCAGATCCGCGGCTTCCAGCGGGAGCTCGCGGCGCTCGGCTACCGGTTCCAGTTCATCACCCTCGCCGGGTTCCACGCGCTCAACCTCTCGATGTTCGAGCTCGCGACGGGCTACCGGGCAGAGGCGATGCCGGCGTACGTCGAGGTGCAGGAGCGCGAGTTCGCGCTCGAGGCCGCCGGCTACACGGCGACCCGCCACCAGCGCGAGGTCGGGGCCGGCTACTTCGACCAGGTGATGCAGGCGGTCTCCGGAGGTGTCTCGTCCACCCTCGCCTTGACCGGCTCGACCGAGGAAGCGCAGTTCCACGAAAGGAGCGCGGCATGACACCGACCACCCTTACCCGAGAGAAGCCGGTCAAGCCCGTCGCGGAGCCGAGTCCCGCGCGGCAGTCCCGCGCGCCGATCGTGACGCGTGCGGAGCGCGCGGAGTGCACGTGCCCCGAGTACTGCGAGCGGGATCACGAGCAGGACTAGCGCTCCCTCGGTCGCCACGCAGCGCATCTGAGAAGATCGCCCGATGCGGGTGGACGACGTCCTGACGCCGGAGGCGGTCGCGTTTCTCACCGACCTCCAGCGGGAGTTCGGCGAGCGGCGGCGCGAGCTCCTCGCGCGACGCGCCGAACGGCTCGGGCGCCTTTCGAGCGGCGAGCTGCCCGACTTCCTGCCCGAGACGGAAGCGGTCCGGTCGGACGACTGGGGGATCGCGCCCTTCCCCGACGAGATCGCCGACCGGCGCGTCGAGATCACGGGGCCCGTCGACCGGAAGATGGTCATCAACGCGCTCAACTCGGGCGCGAAGGTCTTCATGGCCGACTTCGAGGACGCGAACTCGCCGACGTGGGAGAACTGCATCGAGGGGCAGCGGAACCTCACCGACGCGCTCGAGCGGACGATCGCGCTCGACACCGGCGAGAAGCGCTACGCGCTCGGCGAGGAGGTGGCCGTCCTCTTCGTGCGCCCGCGCGGCTGGCATCTCGAGGAGCGGCACTTCGAGGTGGACGGCGCGCCGATGTCGGGCTCGCTCTTCGACTTCGGGCTCTACTTCTTCCGGAACCACGGGCGGAACGGCCGCTACCTCTACCTCCCGAAGCTCGAGTCGCACCTCGAGGCGCGGCTCTGGAACGACGTCTTCACCTGGTCGCAGGACCGTCTCGGCGTGCCGCGGGGAACGATCAAGGCGACGGTGCTCATCGAGACGATCCTGGCGGCGTTCGAGATGGACGAGATCCTCCACGAGCTGCGCGAGCACTCCGCCGGCCTCAACGCCGGCCGCTGGGACTACATCTTCAGCGTCATCAAGAAGCTCGGCCACCGTCCCGAGTTCGTCCTGCCCGATCGGGCGGCCGTGACGATGGCCGTGCCGTTCATGCGCGCCTACTGCGAGCTGCTCGTGAAGACCTGCCACCGCCGCGGCGCCCACGCCATGGGCGGGATGGCGGCGTTCATCCCGTCGCGGCGCGATGCCGAGGTCAACGCCGTCGCGCTCGAGAAGGTCCGGGAGGACAAGGACCGCGAGGCCTCGCAGGGCTTCGACGGGACGTGGGTCGCCCACCCCGACCTCGTCCCCGTCGCACTCGAGTCGTTCGACCGCGTCCTCGGCGACCGGCCGAACCAGATCGAGCGCCGGCGCGACGACGTCGAGGGACGTGCGGCGGCGCTGCTCGACGTCGCCGCGACGCCGGGCGCCATCACCGAGGACGGGCTCCGCGCGAACGTCTCGGTCGGGATCCAGTACCTCGCCGCATGGCTCCGCGGCTCGGGCGCGGTCGCGATCAACAACCTCATGGAGGACGCGGCGACGGCCGAGATCTCCCGATCGCAGATCTGGCAGTGGCTGCACCACGAGCGCGTCAGCGAGGAGGACCTGCGCCGGATCACCGACGAGGAGTCCGCGAGGCTCGGGCCCGAGTACGACGAGGCGCGGGAGATCTTCGAGCGGATCGCGACGGAGCCGGACTTCGTCGAGTTCCTCACGCTGCCGGCCTACGACCGGCTCGTCACGTCCGAGCAGGCAGCGCCCTAGGCGCTCCCGAGGAAGCTCGCGACCGCCCCGATCGTCTCCTCGGGATCGTCCCAGAGGACGGTGTGCCCGCCGGGCACGAGAACGCTCGTGAGGTTGGGCAGCTCCGGCACCGTGTTCGAGATCCAGGACTGGGCGCCCTCGACGACGAGCGTCGGGCAGCCCGGCCACGGCGGCGGCGGCGAGGCCATCACGCTCCACGCCGCGATCACCGAGGCCGGGGAGTAGCGCCAGCGCCAGCGGCCGTCGGGGCTCCGGACGAGGTGCGCGTCGGCCTCCTCCTCGAGCGCCGCACGCGGCGTCGTGAAGAGCGTGCCGTCACCGAGGCGGGTGTCGATCGCCTCGTCCGGCGACGCGAACGCCATGTCGGCTCGCATGCCCTCGGCCCGCTCCGTCGCGACCGCGGGGTCGACGTGGAGCGCCGGATCGAGGAGCACCGCGCGCCCGACACGGTCGGGATGCCGCGCCGCGAGCTCCGCCACGAGCCTCCCACCGAAGCTGTGCCCGACCCAGGTCGCGGAGCCGATCCCGAGCGCGTCGGTCGTCTCGAGGAGATCGGCGAGATGTGTCTCCACCGTCCACGGCGCCTCCCAGGTCGACCGGCCGTGCCCACGGAGGTCGACGGCGACGACGTATGCGCCCTCGAGGTGCGCCGCGAGCTCGCGGAAGCGCCCGCCGTGGGCGGTCACGCCGTGGACGCAGACGACCGGCTCGCCGCCCTTCTCGTTCCAGGTGCTCGTGTGGAGGACGGCCACGGCTCAGGAGCGGAGGCCCGACCAGGGCTCCTGGTCGGAGACGTCGACGGCCGTGTAGCCACCCTCGCCGTGCGCTGGGGCGAGCACGACCTGGAGGTGCGCAGGCTCGTCGAAGTCGTTGTACGAGCCGTGCACGACGTCGCGGTCGATGTGCACCGAGTCGCCGGGGCCGAGCTCGCGATGGTCGTCGTCGAGCCACTGCACGATCCGCCCTTGCTTGACGATGATCATCTCGTCCTGCTCGGGGTGCTTGTGGAACGCGTGCGCGAAGCCGGGCGCGAGCTCCACGTCCATCACGACGTACGTGTCGCAGCCCGTGCTCGTCGGCGCGCCGCGCATCCCGGCGCTGCCCCAGTCGAACGCCGTGGTCTCGACCTCGTCCTGCATCACGAATCTGCTCACGGTGGCTCCTCTGTGGTTGGTGGGAGGGTAAAGCGAGATACCTCGCCCTACGACACGGGGATTCCCTTGAAGCGCCTCATGTTCTCGGTCATCGCGATCTCGGTCGGCAGCCGCTCCATCGACGAGGCGCCGAAGAAGCCGTCGATGCCCTGCGTCTTCCCGATCACGTAGGCCGCGTCGTCCGGCTCCGCGATCGGACCGCCGTGGCAGAGGACGATGACCTCCGCGTTGACCTCCTTCGCAGCGTCGTGCATCGCCTGGATCGAGCGGCACGCAGTCGTCGAGCGACTTCGCGGTCTCCGCTCCGATCGCACCGCCCGTCGTGAGGCCCATGTGCGGGACGAGCACGTCCGCCCCGGCCTCGGCCATCGCGACCGCCTCGTCGACGGTGAAGACGTACGGCGCGGTGAGCAGATCCTTCTCGTGGGCGAGGCGGATCATGTCCACCTCGAGCCCGTAGCCCATCCCGGTCTCCTCGAGGTTGACGCGGATCGTCCCGTCGAAGAGCCCGACGGTCGGGAAGTTCTGCACGCCGGTGAACCCGATCCGCCGAAGCTCGTCGAGGAAGACGTCCATGAGCCGGAAGGGATCGGTGCCACACACGCCTGCGAGCACCGGCGTCTCCTCGACGATCGGGAGCACCTCCCGCGCCATGTCGACGACGATCGCGTTCGCGTCGCCGTACGGCAGCATCCCCGAGAGCGAGCCGCGGCCCGCCATCCGGTAGCGGCCCGAGTTGTAGATGATGATCAGGTCGCTGCCGCCGGCCTCGGCGCATTTGGCGGAAAGCCCGGTGCCCGCGCCCGCGCCGATGACCGGACGGCCGGCGTCGATCTCGGCCCGCAGGCGGGCGAGCGCTTCGCTCCTGGTCATCTCGCCGCCCCGATCAGCTCGTGCAGGCGGTTCGCCATCGCGAGCGCGAACTTCGGATCGTTCACGTCCAGCTCGAGCTCGTGCACCTCGACCTTCTCTGTGTCGAGCTTCTCGCGGAGCGTCGCGAAGAGCGCCTCGTCCGCGGCGGGATCGTGGAAGGGCTGGCCCTCGGTCGCGATCGCCGACACGCCGCGAAGCGGCAGGAAGAGCACGGTCGGCCCGGTCGCGGCGTTGAGCTTGCGCGCGAGGATCTGCGCGATCTCGCGGCACTCCTCGGGCGTCGTCCGCATGAGCGTGATGGTCGGGTTGTGGACGTAGAGGTTCCGCTCGCGATAGCGCTCGGGCACCGACTCCAGGGGCCCGAAGTTGACCATGTCGAGCGCACCGAGCGAGACGACCTGCGGGATCCCCGCCGCCCCGGCCGACTCGAGGCGCTCGGGTACGGCCGCGAGCACGCCGCCCGCGACGAGGTCGCAGAGCTCGGTCGTCGTCACGTCGAGCGAGCCGACGGCGTACCCGTCCTCGAGGAGCTTCTCCATCGAGCCCCCGCCCGCCCCGGTCTGATGGAAGACGAGCACCTCGTAGCCGAGCTCCTCGAGCCGCTCGCGGGCGGTCGTCACCGCGGGTGTCGTGACGCCGAACATCGAGGCCACGACGATCGGCCGCTCGTCGCCGAGCGACGGTATCGCCGCGCGCGCCATGCCGGCGAGCGCTCCCGCCGCATTCGCCATGATCCTGGCCGAGACGCGGTTGACGCCGGCGATGTCGACGACGGAGTACATCATCGTGACGTCGACCGAGCCGACGTAGGGGCTCGTGTCGCCGGAGGCGACGGTCGAGACCATCAGCTTCGGAACCCCGATCGGGAGCGCGCGCATCGCCTGGGTGACGAGCGCGGACCCGCCCGAGCCCCCGAGGCCGCCGATCGCGTCGAGCCGCCCTTCGGCATGGAGACGCGTCACGACCTCGGCCGCGCCGCGCGCCATCGTCTCGACGGCAGCGCCGCGATCCCCCGCGGCGGCCAGCGCGTCGACGTCGGCACCCGCCGCAGCCGCGACCTCTTCCCGTGTGATGTCGGGGACGGCCGGCGGCTCGCCCAGGATCCCGGCGTCCACGAGAACGACGTCGAGTCCCTGCTCGCGGATCCGCTCGGCGAGGAACGCGTACTCGGTGCCTTTCGTGTCGAGGGTTCCGACGAGGACGACGGTTGGCACGAGACCTCCTTCTCAGGATGCGAGCGGCTCGACGCCCAGGTACCGGCGCTGCGCCTCCGCGTCGCCGACGAGCGCCTCGGCGGTCGTCTCGGTGGCGATGCGGCCGGACACCATCACGAGCTGGCGCTCGGCGATCGCCGTTGCGACGCCCAGGTTCTGCTCGACGAGGAGGACCGCCATCCCCTCCTTCACGAGCGTCTTGCAGGTCTCGACCATGCCCTCGACGACCGTCGGCGCCAGGCCCTCGGACGGCTCGTCCATGATCAGGAGCTCGGGGTTGCCGAGGAGCGCTCGCCCGATCGCGAGCATCTGCTGCTCGCCGCCGGAGAGCTGCGTGCCTCCGTTCCGCTTGCGCTCGGCGAGGCGCGGGAAGAGGTCGTAGACGGCGTCCGGGGTCCAGCGCTTGCCGCGCGTCCCGCGCGCGAGCATCCGGAGGTGCTCGTCCACCGAGAGGGACGGGAAGAGCCGGCGTCCCTGCGGCACGTAGCCGATGCCGAGCCCCGCGATCTTGTACGAGGGTCGCCCGAGCGTCTCACGGCCCTTGAACCGGATCGAGCCGCTCGCGCGAGGCATCATTCCCATGATCGCCGCGCAGAGGGTCGTCTTGCCCATCCCGTTGCGGCCGATCACGGCAACGCCCTCGGCGCCCATCGAAAGGCTGACGCCCTCGAGGATCTGCGCCTGACCGTAGTAGGCGTTCAGGTCCTCGATCTCGAAGAGCGTGCTCACTCGTAGTGCCCCGACCCGAGATAGAGGTCGTGAACCGTCTCGTTGGCGCGGATCTCGGCGGGCGTGCCCTCGACGATCTTGCGGCCGTCGTGCATCATCGTCACGTACTCGGCGACGTGGAGCGCGACGTCCATGTCGTGCTCGATCAGCACGAGGGTCACGTCGCGAGGGATCGCGAGCAGGAGCTCTGTGAGCCGCTCGCGCTCCCCGCGGGAGAGCCCGGACGCCGGCTCGTCGAGCATGATCACCTCGGGATCGGTGACCTGCGCCATCGCGACCTCGAGCTGGCGCTGCTCGCCGTGCGAGAGCGATCCGACCGGTGTGTCGAGCACGCCTCCGAGCGCGACCTGGTCGGCCGCGTGACGGGCCCGGTCGAGGATCTCGGCGTCGCCCGGCCCGCGGAACCAGCGCAGCCGTCCGCCGCGCTTGCCACGGAGCGCGAGGTAGAGGTTGTCGAGGACCGTCAGCCCGCCGCAGAGACGGGACTTCTGGTAGCTGCGGGAGAGCCCGAGGGCGGGACGCGTCCGCGGCGGGAGCGTCGTCACGTCGGTGCCGAGCACCTCGATCGTGCCTGCGCTCGGCGGGAAATCGCCCGCGACGAGGTTGAAGAGCGTCGTCTTGCCGGCCCCGTTGGGCCCGAGGATCGCACGGCGCTGGCCGCGGGGGACGTCGAGGTCGACGTCCCGCACGGCCTGGACGCCGCCGAAGCGCCGGCCGACCCCCCGCAAGCGGAGGGCCGGCACGGCGTCGTGCATGGGTGCTTCGGCGGTCACGGACCTACTTGAGCGTCTGGTTGGTGATGACGCCGTTCTTGACGACCTTGATCTTGCCCTGCCAAGGCGTCTTCTTCTTCACGCACGGAGGCTGCGTGCGGCCGGGCGGCGGGCTCGACTTCTTGAAGAGCCCACCGAACGACTGGTCGACGTTCGGCACGTAGCCGACGACCGCAGTCGTGATCGTGTCCCCGTTCTTGACGACCTGGAGCGGGTACTGATCCTGGATCGCCTGCCGGTTGCGGTCGAGCCGGAGGACACCCTTGTTGGTGACCTGGTATCCGGGCTTGAGCGTGCGCGGCAACGCCGACTGGAGCGACTTGCCGATCTGCCCGTTCGACTTCGTGAGGCCCTGGACGAGCGCCCACGCGGCGTTGTAGTAGTTGTAGACGAACCCGTCGGCGTAGTTGCCGCCGTTGAGGCCCGGGTAGTGCTTCGCGACGACGGCCTCGTAGGCCTTTGCCGCGCGGGTCTTGAGGCCGGGGCCGGTGCCGAAGCCGCCGACGTACGAGCCGACGACCTTCGGGGCGACGACCTTGTCGGCACCCAGGAACGCGAAGAACAGGTTCCCGATGTGCTGGCTCGGCTTGAGCGCCCCGTACGTCTGCTCGAACGCCTTCAGGCTCGCCGACGTGCCCGTCCCGCCGATGACCCAGAAGTACCCGTCGACCGAGTCGGGCGCGGGCAGCTGCTGGACGTAGGACGAGTAGTCCGTCGTGTTGAGCGGCGGGTAGACCCGCTTCGTGATCTTGCCGCCGATCGCGCAGAAGTCCGCGATGAGGCCGGCGGCCGACGTCCAGCCGAAGCTGTAGTCGTCCATGATGATCGCGGCGTTGCGCCAGCCGAGGCGCTTGTATGCGATCTCACCGGTTCCCGCGTTCCACTGCGCACCATCGCCGTGGTACCGCCAGACGTTCGGCTGGGCGAGCTGCAGGGTTGGATCCTGCGAGCCGGCCGTGCCGATGATGAACGTCTTCGTCGGATGCGACTTCGCGTACCGGGCGACGTAGACCGCCTCGTCACCCGACAGCGGGCCGATCATGACGTCCGCCCGGAGCTGCTCCATGAGGCGCCGGGTCTCCTTCACCGCGGTCGGCACCGTGTCGTCGCCGCAGCCGTAGCCGACGATCCTGACGTTCTTGCCGGCGACCTTGATGCCGGTCATCCCGGCCGACGGCTTCTTCGGGTTCTTGACCTTGCCGCCCGCGAACTGCGCCAACGCAGCCTGGGCGCCGCCGATGTCGATCTCGTACCCGAAGCCGAACGCTCCCTTGCAGTCGGTCATGATCGCGACGCGGATCTCCGAGCTCGACGCCGCAAGCGACGTCGAGACTGCCACAGAGGCCGCGATCGCGAGCACGCCGAGCGGGAGTGTGAGCTTCCATCTCCGCCAGAGACGGCTCATTCGCATTTCCCTCCTTCGTTGTGAACCATTGAGTTTCCGATCGTGCTGCGTTTGCACCTACCTGACATCTCCGACCTATCCCCTCCTTTGGTCAGCCTTGCTGTACGGATCTCGCCACCGGGGCACCTGACCCGCCTCGAGGTCGCCGCGCTGTGTTCCACGCGCGGTCCCAGAGGCCCATCAGCCCGTCGGGCGAGAGGACGACGATGAGCAGGAAGACGACGCCGATGATCGTGTTGAAGCTGCCGCCGATCCTGACCGTGTCGAGGACCTCGGTCAGCCAGCTGTCGCGGATGTAGTTGTTGATCACGATGAAGGCGAGCGCGCCGACCCAGGCGCCCTCGACCCGTCCGAGCCCACCGATCACGGCGACGATCAGCAGGTCGATCGTCGCGCCGAGGCCGACATCCCCCGGCGCGATCTGCCCCTGCCACCAGACGAGCAGGATCCCCGCGAGCGACGCGAGGAACGCCGCGAAGCCGAACGCGAGCGTGCGGTGGAGCGGGACGATGTAGCCGAGAGACGTCATCCGCACGTGCTCGTCCCTGATCCCCTGGAGAGAGAGGCCGAACGGCGTGCGCACGACGTAGCGCATCAAGAGGTAGACGACGAGCGCGACGCCCAGCGCGATGTAGTAGAGGCGGTAGCGGTCGTTGACCATGTCCCCGACGAAGCCCGGCGTGTAGCTGTTGATGCCCCCGATCCCCGAGAACCCCGAGACCACCGTCACCTGGCCGACGAAGTAGAAGGTGATCACCGAGAACGTCAGCGTGATCATCAGGAAGTAGATCCCGAAGCTCCGCGACGCGATTGCGCCGAAGACCATCCCGAGAAGCGTCGTGCCGAGGAGCGCGAGGACGAGGGACAGCGTCGGATCCCATCCGAGCGTCAACCCCTTCGACTCGCCACCGCCCCCACCGACGGTGACCATGTTGCCGATCATGAAGCCGGCCGTTCCCATGAGCGCGGTCTGCGCGAGCGAGATCATCCCGCCGTAGGCGGCGAGGAAGATGAGGCTCGCGGCCGCGATGCCGACGATGAAGACCTGGGTCAGGACCGCGTCCACCCAGTAGTCGTTGAAGATCACCGGACCGAGCCCGACGACGACGAGCGCGCCGACGGCGATCGCGCGTTCCGTCGTCTGCTTGGCGTCGAGCGTCATCCCTCCCTCCCGAAGAGGCCCTGCGGCCTGACGGCGAGCACGAGGGCAAGCAGGACGAACGTGACGACGATCGAGTACTGGGTGCAGCAGTTGTTCCCCGTCGTCGGCAGGTAGACGGCCGAGAAAGCGAAGACGAGCCCATAGAGCAGCGAGCCTGCCGCCGCCCCCAGCAGGGACCCCATCCCGCCGATGATCACGACGACGAGCGAGTTGAGGAGCCATTGCCCGTCCTGGCCTGCGGCGACGGCGCCCTGGGAGGCCCCGACGACACCGCCGAAGGCGGCGAGCGCCGAGCCGACGACGAAGGCGATCGCGAAGGTGCGCTGGATGTTGACGCCGAGCGCCGAGGTCATCTGCTGGTCGTCGACACCCGCCCGGATCACCATCCCGGTGCGCGTGCGGTGCAGCCATCCCCAGAGGGAGGCGCCCACCGCGAGCCCGAGGAAGAGCACGACGAGCCGCGCGACCGAGTAGTCGATCCCGAGGAGCGGGAGCTCCACCAGGCGCTCGGTCCAGCCGGGCCAGGTGAGGCTGACGGCGATCCCGTCGTTGAAGTGGGCGATGACCTGGTCGGCGATGATCACCGAGAGCGCGATCGTGATGAGCGCCTGACGGAGCTCCTGGCCCTGGTTCCAGCGGAGGAAGACCTGCTGCACGACGAGGCCGACCGCTCCGATCACCGTCACGGCGACGAGTGCCGGGAACACCCATTCCCAGGTGTTCACGTCGCTGCCGAGGAGCGAGAAGCCCTGCCCCGTCATCTCCTGCTGCACCTCGTAGGCGATGTAGCCGCCGAGGAGGTAGAACGAGCCGTGGGCCATGTTGACGACCCGCATCAGCCCGAAGATCAGCGAGAACCCGCTCGCGACGATGAAGAGCAGCCCGGCGGCGGTCAGCCCGTTGAGCAACGTCCTCGTGAAGCTCTGCCAGTCGTCGACCGCCGAGCCGAAGCTCGTCGTCCGCCAGGTGCCGCCGAACTCGGGAGGGGGCTCGGCGATCACGAGGATGTAGAGGAGGGCGAATGCGATTCCTCCGCCGATGAGGACGCGCGCGGCGATGCGCAGTGGACGTTGCAACGCGATCGCGCTCATGCGCGAAGACGCCTCGGGCCAGACCCAGACCGTCCGCAGCTCGTCCTCAAGACCGCGAGAACCTACCAACCCATATCGGGGTGTTCAACGCGCAACCGATAATCGATTGTTTGGCACGCGTCCTCGCGCCGCGCTTGCCGCCCGCCACCGCCTGACCCCTTCCTCGGATGCCTCGCCGTATGTGACGCGCAATGCCGACGGGAGTTGGTGCCGTGCCTCGATCATCTGTCGGGGAACGGGCGCACCGTGCACTCCGGTACGCCGAGGCGGGTGGCAGCCGCGTCGGCGTCGACGAGGAACGCATTCGCGCGCTCCACCGTCGCGGCGTAGGCGTCGAGGCTCTTCGTCTGGGTATAGATCGTCGCGCCGAGGCGGAGGCCGGCGTGGTACTCGTCCAGCGCGCGGGAGAGCGAGCGGAGCTCCTTCTGCTCGGCCGTCGTCCCGCCGCGGAGGCGACCGACGTCCTCGGCGAGCTGCGTGCCGCGGTTGGCCCACGGCCGGACGACCGCGATGCCGCGCTCGGCAGGAAGCCCGAGGGCCTCGATGTCGGCGCGCGCCTCCTCGCAGAGCACCGCGAGCTTCTCCGCGACGGCGGAGCGCGCCGGCTCGTCGTCCCCGCCGCAGCCGGCGGCGAGAAGCACGAGGAAGAGGCCGATGGACGTCAGCGGGCGCCGCAAGGGGCGCGATTCTAGCCGCGCTCCCAGGCGAGCCCCGCGGCGAGGACGGTCTCCTCGTGGGGCGCGACGAGCTGCAGGTTCCCGATCGCGAGCCCCGCCCAGCCGAGCAGGTTGACCCAGCGCAGGAACGACGAGAGCGGCATGCGGACGTCGAGCTCGTCGGCATCCTCCGCGGGCCACTCGACGGCGACGCACGGGCAGACGAAGAGATCGACCTCGGGGACGTGCTGGCGCCAGTCGAGGAGGGCGCGGTACGCGTCCGTCACCGCGGCAAGGTCGACGCGCTGCGCCGCCTCGAGCTTCGCGCGGATCGCGCTCCCGTACTCGTCCGCACGGCTCGGGAACGTCGCGGCGTGGGAGCGCGCCGCCTCGTGCTGGAAGACCGGCCAGGTGTCCGCCGCTGGGACGGGCAGCGTCGCCTCGACGACGCGCGCCCCGAGCGACTCGAGGCGGCCGACCCAGGCCTCCGCTGCGTCGCTCGACTCCGTCGGCCGCCCGTCGCCGAGCGCCGGCGCGCCTCGGAGGAGCCCGATCGCGAGGCCGTCGAGGCGCGGCGCGGGAACCGGCCGGCCGGCGAGCACCGACCAGAGCGCTGCGGCCTCCTCGACGGTACGGGCGAGCGGGCCGACCGTGTCGAACGAGGGGCACAGGGGAAAGACACCGTCCGTCGGGATCGTCCCGAGGCGCGGCTTGAGCCCCACGAGCTCGCACGCGGCGGCCGGCAGCCGTACCGAGCAACCCGTATCCGTCCCGATCCCGAGGTCGCAGAGGCCGGCCGCGATCGCGGCGGCGTTGCCGCTCGAGGAGCCGCCCGTCGTCCGTCCCGGCCGGACGGGGTTGTGGACGGTGCCGTACCACTCGTTCGCGCCGAGCACCCCCCACGCGAACTCGGCGAGGTTGGCCTTGCCGACGACCGTCGCGCCGGCGTCGAGAGCCCGCTGGACGACGGTCGCGTGACGCGAGGGCACGTGCTCCGCGTAGACGCGCGAGCCGTACGTCGTCCGGATCCCCGCGGTGTCGACGAGGTCCTTGACGAGCAGCGTCCGACCGGCGAGCGGCCCCTCGGGCGCCCCGTGGAGCGGCTCCTCGAGCCAGGTGATCCCCGCGTTCCACCGATCGCGCTGCGCGGTCACGACGGGATCAGCGCGACCGCCTCGACCTCGATGCGCGCACCCGGGATCACGAGCGCCGAGACCTCGACCAGGGTCGAGGCAGGCCGGGCGTCGCCGAACACCTCCTGCCGGACGGGATTCACGAGCGGCCGGTCGGCGATCGAGGTCAGGAAGACCGTCACCTTGACGACGTCCGAGAACGTGCAGCCCGCGGCGGTGAGGATCTCGCCCATGTTGGCGAACACGGCCCGCGCCTGCGCGGCGACGTCGTCACCGCCGACCAGCTCGCGGTCGGAGTCGACCGGCACGATCCCGCTCACGAAGAGGAGCTCGCCCGCCTGGACGGCGTCGGTGAAGTGGGAGATGGGCTCCGCCTGGCCCTCGACCCGGAACTCGCGGCGCCTCGTCACGAGTGCGACGCTATCGAAGGAGCGCGCTAGGCCCGCGCTGCGAGTGCGAACGAGCGCGCCGCCTCGAGGGCGTCCGCGATCGTCCCGGGCTCTGCCCGGTCGCCGACCATCACGTTGACCTGGAAGTCGCGGTTGCGGCGGGTCAGCTGGGCGACGCCGCCGCGGCCGGTGAAGCACTCGAACGTGCCCCGGCGCAGCTTCATCGCGTGGAGCGGCAGAAAGCCCTCGCGGCCGATCGAATCGCGCCACCCGATGACGACGACGACGGCTCCGTCCGACGGCACCCGATACGACGACACCTGGCAGTCCGTGTCGACCGCTCGCACGCCGTCGCTGCCGATCACGAGAAGCGTCTGCGGCTCGGCGGACGGTGTCTGCTTCGCGGGCAGCACCTTCGCCCAGCCGGCCGGCAGCGTCAGCTCGATGCCACCGCCGCGGGCGATCTCGGCGCTCAGCGCGCCCGTCGCAGTGGCGACGAGCGTCACCGCGACCGTCGCGGCCGTCGCGAGCCCAACCAGGAATATTCCCCCTCGACGTCTCATGTCCTCCGCATGGTACTTCCCAAATCGACAAAAGGGAATAACTCCTGCTCAACCCGCAACTTTCGGCCCGCCGGCCTCTCCCGCCGCCGCGCGGATCTCCGAGAGCGTCTGCCGCGGCGTCGACGCGTCGGGGTCGAGCGGCAGGTGCAGCACGGCCGGGAGCTTCGCGGTGAGCGCGCGCTCGAGCGCCGCGGGGAAGTCCTCGCTCCGCTCGACGCGCTCCCCGTGTGCCCCGAAGGCGCGTGCCAGCGCCGCGAAATCGGGGTTCGAGAGCTCCGTGCCGCTCACCCGTCCCGGGTAGAGCCGCTCCTGGTGCATGCGAATCGTCCCGTACATCCCGTTGTCGGCGACAAGGACGACGATCGGCACGCCGTGCTGGCAGGCCGTCGCGAGCTCGGGCAGGCTCATCACGAAGTCGCCGTCGCCCGCGACGCACACCACGTCGCGGTCCGGATGGACGAGCTTCGCGGCGATCGCGGCGGGCAGGCCGTAGCCCATCGCACCCGAGAGCGGGGCGAGCTGGGTGCGGTAGCGCCGGAAGACGTAGAAGCGGTGAGCCCAGACGGTGAAGTTCCCCGCGCCGCTCGTGACGATCGCGTCGGGCCCGAGCCTCCCGCGCAGGGCGGCCATCACCTCCCCGAGCTCCACCGCGCCCGGGAGCCGGCGCGACTCGAGCGTCGCCTCGAACGCCGCGTGCGCCGCCGCCATGTCCTCCCGGTCGCGACGCGGGACGGGATCGAGCCGGCCGAGCGCCTCGGCGAACCGGGGGCCGGAGGCGACGATCCCGAGCGCCGGCTCGTAGACTCGCCCGAGCTCGTCGGGGTCCGGGTGGACGTGGACGAGCCCGCGCCCGACGCCCGGCGGCTCGACGGTCGTGTACCCCCCGGTCTCGATGTCGCCGAGACGGGCGCCCACGACGACGAGCAGGTCGGCGTCCCGGACGCGCGTCGTCAGCGCGGCGTCCTGACCGAGGCCGAGATGCCCCGCGTAGCAGGCGGCATCGTTCGGCACGTAGTCCTGGCAGCGCCACGCAGCGGCGACGGGGACGCCGCTCGCCTCGAGCCACGTCGCGAGCTCCAGCCCGGCCGCCTCCGTCCACGGCTGCCCACCCACGATCGCGAGTGGGCGCTCGGCGGCCGCGAGCAGGTCCCGAAGCCGCTCGAGCTCCGTCTCGCCCGGCGCCGCCTGCGCCGGCTCGTACGGCGACGCGTCGGGCACGTCGGCGCGGTCGAAGAGCATGTCTTCCGGGAGCGCCAGCACGACTGGCCCCGGCCTTCCCGAGGTCGCGGTCCGGAACGCGCGGGCCAGTAGCTCGGGAATCCGCTCGACCGCGTCGATCTGCGCGACCCACTTCGCGAGCGAGCCGAAGAGGAGGCGGTGGTCGACCTCCTGGAACGCCTCCCGTCCCGCGTCCTTCCGCGGGATCTGGCCGACGAGGAGGATGAGCGGCGTCCCGTCCTGGGACGCGGTGTGGACGCCGACCGACGCCTGCGTCGCGCCGGGCCCGCGCGTGACCAGGCAGATCCCCGGCCGCCCGGTGAGCTTGCCGTACGCCTCCGCCATGTTGGCGGCGCCGGCCTCGTGCCGGCACGTCACGAAGCGGACGGGGCCGTCGCGCAGCGCGTCGAGCACGTCGAGGTAGCTCTCGCCCGGCACGCCGAACGCGAGCTCGGCGCCGTGGCGCGCGAGGCCGTCGACGAGGATGCGCCCGCCCGAGCGCTTCACGAGCCGCTCACAGCGGGAGCGCGATCGCGTGCTCGAGATGGACGGTGGCGGACTGTGCCGGCGGTCCCGTGTCGAGGCGATCGAGGTAGTGGATCGTCCGCTTCCCTGCCCACTCGGCGGGCAGGACGAGCATCCGGACGAACGAGGTCGCCACGTGCGCGGAGGCGCGGGCCACCACCGGCTCGGGCCCGCTCTCGAACCACGCGCCGCCGGGGCCGTAGAACGTCGCGCGCCCCCCGGTCTCGATCTCGAGCTCGCCGTGCAGGAGAAAGCGGATCCCCGGCCCCGGGTGCGTGTGCCGCCGGGCGACGCCTCCGAGCGGGAAGTCCACCCGGTCGCAGCGCGCGACCCACGAGGCGAACGGGTCGAGCTGCACGGGCCGTGAGAGGAGAGCCCCCTCGGCCTCGGTCTCGTCACGGTCGAGCTGCCAGACGAGCGCCCGTCCCTCGACCGTGGCACCTCCGAACGCCGCGGACCCACGGTCGAGGTCGTAGACGACGCGGTTCCCGCCGATCGTCTCCACGCCGGTCTCGAAGCGGTAGAGGGAGAGCCTCACCGGAGCTCGCTCAATGGAAGTACGCGCCGCCGTCGATGACGATCGTCTGGCCGGTCACGAACGCTGCCGACGGGCCTGCGAGGTAGACGACCGCCCCCACGACGTCCTCCGGCTCCTGGTCGCGCTGGATCGTGCGCGCCGCGACCGACACGTCGCGGAGCCTCTCGAGCACCTCCGGGTGCTCCCTGACGCCGTCGGACATCGTGAAGCCCGGAGCGACGCAGTTGACACGAACACCGTCCGAGCCGAGCTCGCGCGCGAGGGCGCGGGTGAACGCGACGATCGCGCCCTTGCTCGTCACGTAGTGGAGGAGGAACGGCACGCCGCGAAACGGCGTCCCGGACGAGATGTTGACGATCGCGCCGCCGCCGCGGTCCCGCATCGCGGGGACGGCGGCCCGGCAGGTCAGGAACATCGAGGCGACGTTCACGTCCATCACGCGCCGCCATTGATCGAGCGGGATCTCCGTGAACGGGCGCATCGGAAGCGACGCGTAGAGCCCCGCGTTGTTGACGAGCACGTCGAGCGCCCCACAGCGCTCGACGGTCTCGGCGACGAGTCGCGCGACGTCGCTCTCGTCCGCGACGTCCGCCGTCAGCCCGAGCCCGTCGTCGTAGGCCGCAGCCGCCTCTTCGGCGCCGCGCAGATCGGCGATCACGATCCGCGCCCCCTCGGCCGCGAGGCCGTCGGCGATCGCACGGCCGATCCCCTGCGCCCCGCCCGTGACGACGGCGACCTTCCCGCGCAGCGAGCCCATCAGGCGATCGGCGAGAAGGAGGTCGGGACGAGAATGCGGTTCTGCTGCGTGTGGATGAGCGGCTGGATCCGCGCGAGGAAGGCCTGCCAGTCCTCCCTCGCCTGGAGCGTGGCCCGACGCTCCTCGCGCTCGGCATGGCTCGGGTAGCCCCAGAGCGACGTGTAGGTCGAGAGCGCGCCGACGTCGGTCGTGAACGCCCCGATGAACCCGCCGAGGACCTCCTGCTGGATCGCGATCCCTTCCTCCGCGTAGAGCCGGACGAGCTCGGGGAGCTTGCCCGTCGTCACGTGGTAGTCCCGCTGCTCGACGATCATGCGAGCCCGCCGACGGCCCAGTACTTGAGCTCGGTCCAGTCGTCGACGCCGTAGCTCGAGCCCTCGCGGCCGATCCCCGACTCCTTGATGCCGCCGAAGGGCGCGACCTCGGTCGAGATGAGGCCGGTGTTGACCCCGACGATGCCGTACTCGAGCGCCTCCCCGACGCGCCACACGCGAGCGTGGTCGCCGGTCATGTAATACGCGGCGAGCCCGTACGGCGTCGCGTTGGCGATGCTGACAGCCTCGGCCTCGGTCTCGAAGCGCGCAATCGCCGCGACCGGGCCGAACGTCTCCTCGCAGCTCATGCGCATCTGCGGGGTCGCGCCGGTGACGACCGACGGCCGGAAGAACTGGCCCTCGATCCTCTCGCCACCCGTGACGAGCTCGGCGCCGCCGTCGAGGGCGTCCGCGAGGTGCGCCTCGACCTTTTCGACCGCTGGCTCGTCGATGAGCGGGCCGACCTGGACGTCGTCGGCGAACCCGTCCGCGACCTTCAGCGCCTCGACGGCGTCGACGAAGCGCTCGAGGAACGCGTCGTAGATACCGGCCTGGACGAGCATCCGGTTCGCGGAGATGCAGGTCTGCCCGGAGTTGCGGAACTTGCAGACGATCGCCGACGTGACTGCGATCTCAAGGTCGGCGTCGTCGAAGACGATGAAGGGGGCATTGCCGCCCAGCTCAAGAGAGACCTTCTTCATGCCGTCGGCGCACTGACGCATGAGCAGCTTGCCGATCTCGGTCGAGCCCGTGAAGCCCAGCTTCCGGACGAGCGGGCTCGACGTGAGCTCGCCGCCGATCACCGGCGCGTCGGCGGCATCGCCCGTGACGACCGAGAAGACGCCCGGCGGGACGCCTGCCTCGTCCGCGAGCGCGGCGATCGCGAGGGCGCAGAGCGGCGTCTGCTCGGCGGGCTTGAGCACCATCGTGCAGCCGACCGCGAGCGCGGGCGCGGACTTCCGCGTCACCATCGCCGCCGGGAAGTTCCAGGGCGTGATTCCCGCCGTGACGCCGACGGGCTCCCGGGTCGCGAGGATGCGCTTGTCGCGCCAGGGGCTCGGGATCACGCGCCCGTCGACGCGCTTCGCCTCTTCGGCGAACCACTCATAGAAGGAGAGCGCGTACACGATCTCGGCCTGCGCCTCGGCGAGCGGCTTGCCCTGCTCGAGCACCATCAGCGTGGCGAGCTCGTCGGCGTGGTCTGCCATCAGGCCGGCGAGCCGCGCGAGCACGCCGCCCCGCTCTTTCGCGGGTCGCGCCTTCCAGGCGGGAAGCGCCCGCGCCGCCGCCTCGATCGCCCGGCGGGTCTCGCGGGCGCCGAGCCGGGGGATGTCCGCGAGGACGTCGCCGGTGGCCGGGTTCAGGACCGGGAACGTCGCGCCGTCGTCCGCATCCACCCAGGTCCCGTCGAGGAAGGCACGTGTGCGCAGAAGGGCAGGCGCGGTCGTCGCCACGGGTGCGACGATACCGTGCGGCACCGCACCGGACGATCGCCGCGCGGCCGCCGTGCGGGGGCTGCGACCGCGGCGACGCGCAGTAGAGTCCACATCGTGGAACCGGCCTTCGTGCACTTCGACGACGTCCGTCCGTTCGAGCTCGCAGCAGGCGTCACCGGGAGGCCGCTGTTCGGCGCCGGAGCGATGCTGAACGTCATCGAGTTCGAGCCCGGCGCGACCGTCCCTCTCCACAGCCATCCGCACGAGCAGCTCGGCCTCGTCCTCGAGGGAATGCAGGCGCTCGTGGTCGACGGCGTCGCGCACGAGCTCGGCCCGATGCAGGGCTACGTCCTGCCGGGCGGCGTCGAGCACTCGGCCTACTGCGGTCCCGAAGGGGCACTCGTCCTCGACGTCTTCCAGCCGGTCCGCGACGACTACCGCTCTCGCTGGGAGCTCGACGCCGACTGAGGTCCGCCGCCGTGGTACTTCGCCGCAAACACCGCTCAGACCGCCCCGGCGCGGGGCCGACCCCCCACGCCGGCCCGTTCGCGCCCGGCTGGGAGGTTCCCGCGCGCTTCAACTTCACGCGCGACGTCGTCGAGGCGCTCGCCGGGCAGGATGCTCTCCGCAAGGCGATGACGTTCATCGATCGCGAGGGAATCGTCGACCGGCGCACCTTCGGCGACGTGGCAGGCGACGCCGCCCGGTGGGCACACCTGCTTCGCACCCGGGTCGACCGCGGCGACCGCGTGCTCGTGCTTCTCGGGAAGGTGCCCGCCTGGCACGGCGCCATGCTCGGCGCGCTCAAGGGCGGGCTCGTCGCCGTCCCCTGCTCCGAGATGCTGCGCGCCCGGGACCTTGCGTTCCGCGTGCGCCACTCCGGTGCGCGGCTCGTCGTCGCCGACCGGTCGTGCGAGGCCGAGGTCGAGGAGATGCGGAATCAGGTCGAGGGGACGGTCGCGGTGCTGTACCTCGACGAGGCGAGGGACGAGCTCCTGCGCTACGTCCCACGAGCCCCCTCGGAGGACACGACCGCCGGCGAGACCGCGCTCCTGCTCTACACCTCCGGCACGACGAAGGACCCCAAGGGGGCCGTCCACACCCACGCGTACACGTGGGCGAAGCGGGTGCAGGCGCAGCACTGGCTCGACGCACGCGAGCAGGACGTCGTCTGGTGCACAGCCGGGACCGGCTGGGCCAAGTCGATCTGGAACGTGCTCCTCGGGCCGTGGTCGCACGGCGCCGAGGTCGTCCTCCACGAGGGGGCGTTCGACCCGGAGGAGCGCCTCGCGCTGATCCAGCGGCTCGGCGTCACGGTGCTCTGCCAGGCCCCCACCGAGTACCGCCTCCTGGCCAAGCTGGACACGCTCGCGGCGTCGCACCTACCGAGCCTTCGCCACGTCGTGTCCGCGGGCGAGCCCCTCAACCCGGAGGTCGTCGAGCGGTTCCAGGATGCGCTCGGCCTGACGATCCACGACGGATACGGGCAGACGGAGAACTCGCTGCTCGTCGCGAATGCGCCCGGGGTCACCGTCCGCCCCGGCTCGATGGGCCTTCCGACCCCCGGGCACGATGTCGCCGTCATCGATGAGGAAGGCCACGTGTGCCCACCCGGCATCGAAGGCGACATCGCGCTCATCGGCCGGCCGCCGACGCTCTTCTCGGGCTACTGGGATGCGCCCGAGGAGACCGACGCGGTCTTCCGGGACGGCTGGTACATGACCGGCGACCGGGCGACGCGCGACGAGGACGGCTACCTCTGGTTCGTCGGACGGTCGGACGACGTCATCCTCTCGGCCGCCTACCGGATCGGCCCCTTCGAGGTCGAGAGCGCGCTCCTCGAGCATCCCGCCGTCGCAGAGAGCGCCGTCGTCGGGGTTCCGCACCCGGAGCGCGGGCAGGTCGTCAAGGCGTTCGTCGTCCTGCGAGAAGGCCACGAGGGAGGCCCGGCACTCGCCGCCGAGCTCCAGGAGCACGTGAAGGCTGTCACGGCGCCGTACAAGTACCCACGGGCGATCGAGTTCGTCTCCTCGCTGCCGAAGACCGCGAGCGGGAAGATCCGCCGCGCCGAGCTCCGCGGGCTTCCCGATCAGGGTGTCACGACCGACGCAAACGTGATCCGGCTGCCCGACCGCGCTCCCCGTGACGAGGAGGCGGAGGCGCGCGCCCGTGCCGCTGCTGAAGCGGCTGCCCGGCTCGAGGCGGAAACCGAGGCCCGCGCGCTCGCCGAGGCACGCGCCCGCTCCGAGGCCGAGGAGGCGGCCCGCCGCGAGGCGGCTGTGAGAGCGCGCGCCGAGGCGGAGGAGCGGGCACGGATCGAAGCCGACGAGCTGGCGCGCCTCGAGGCGGAGGCAGCGAGGAGCGCGGCCGAGGAGCGCGCACGCGTCGAGGCCGACGAGCAGGCCCGGGCAGAAGCCGAGGCTGCGGCACGACGCGAAGTCGAGGAGCGGGAGCGACGTGAGGCGGAGGAACGAGCGCGCGCAGAGGCAGAGACGCGCGCCCGCGCCGAAGCCGAGGAGCAGGCTCGAGCCGAGGCCGAGGCACAGCGGGAAGCCGAGGAACGGGCCCGGCTCGAGGCAGAGGCGCAGGCCCGGGCCGAGGCGGAGGAACGGGCGAGGGCCGAAGCCGAAGCCGAGGCACGACGGGAAGCCGAGGAGCAGGCCCGGCTCGAGGCAGAGGCGCAGGCCCAGGCCGAGGCGGAGGAACGGGCGAGGGCCGAAGCCGAGGCCGCCGCGCAGCGCGAAGCCGAGGCACGGGCCCACGCCGCGGCGGAAGCCGAGGCCGCCGCACAGCACGAGGCCGCGGAGCGAGCGCGCGCCGAGTCGGAGGAGCACGCCCGGCTGGAAGCGGAGGCGGCGGCACGCCGCGAGGCCCGTGAGCATGCAATCGCGATCGCCGCGGCGGCCGCGCAGCTCGAAGCCGAGGAGCGCGCGCGCGGCGAGGCCGCGGACGCGGCGCAGGCGAGCCAGGCTCCGCAGGCTGCCGACGTGGACGACGACGAGGCCGACGCGACAGCGTCGCCGGGGTGGCGCGAGGCGCGCCGCGCAGCGAAGGAGCAGAAGGCCGCCGAGAAGCAGCGTGCGGAGGACGAGAAGCAGCGCCGGCGGGAGGAGGCGGAGCGGGCGAAGCGCGACGCCGAAGCGGAACGTCGTCGCGCCAAGGACGAGGCCGAAGCCGCCAAGCGGCGCGAGAAGGAGGAGGCGGAGCAACGCAAGCGCGACGAGATCGCCGCCCGCGAGGAGACGGCACGGCGCGACACGGAGGAGAAGCAAGCGGCCAAGCAGCGCGCCGAGGACGAGAAGCGGCGCCAGCGTGAGCAGGCCGAGCAGGCGAAGCGGGATGCGGAGCTCGCCGAGCAGCGCGCCAGAGCCGAGGCGGAAGCCGCGAAGCGGAGGGCGAAGGAGGAAGCAGAGCAACGCAAGCGCGACGAGGCCGCGGCACGGGAGGAGGCGCGCCGCCGGGAGGAGGCGGAACGGACGGCGGCCAAGCGTGCGAAAACGGCGAAGGCGGGCGGCCTCGGACGCCTGATCGGTCGCTCCCCGGAACCCGAGGACGACTACGAAGCCTCGGACGACGACGCTCCCGTCGAGCCGATCCCCGATCTCGTCCAACGCCTCGCGCGCTACTCGAACGCGCCGCTCCCCGCCACGCCGGTGGGTGAGCCGAGCGCCGAGCCGACGCCCGAGAACGAGCCGTCCGCTCCAGCCGTGCGCGAGGACTAGCGCGCCGCCCCTCGCCGGAGGTTGTCGTCACACTTCGGGGATGAGCCAGGTCGTCGAGGCGCCCGTCGAGATCCGCGAGCCGTCGTTCGAGGAAGACCGGGTCGAGGACCGCCCCTGGATCGTGATCGTCTGGAACGACCCGATCAACCTCATGAGCTACGTCACATTCGTCCTGCAGCGCCTGTTCGGCTACTCGAAGGCGAAGGCGACCCGGCTGATGCTGCAGGTGCACAACGACGGCAAGGCGGTCGTCTCGTCCGGTACGCGCGAGAAAGCGGAGCTCGACGTCTCGCAGCTCCACGCGCACGGCCTGTGGGCAACCATGCGGCAGGACTGACGACGTGCGGCGCGGCATCGACGCCCGACGCGACGGAAGCTTCCGCGTCCGGCTCCCCGCCGAGGAGCGCGACATCCTCGCGGCGCTTCCCTCCCAGCTCCGCGAGGCGCTCGAGGCCGAGGAGCCGACGCTCTTCCGCCTCTTTCCCCCGGCCCACGCGGACGACGACGCCGCGAACGCCGACTACGCGCAGCTCGTCGGCACGAGCCTCCTCGACGGCAAGCTGCGCGCGCTCGAGCAGCTCGAGCGGACCGCCCACGCCGAGCGCCTGACCGAGGACGACCTCGGGGCCTGGCTCGGCGCGATCGAGAGCCTTCGCCTCGCGCTCGGCACCCAGCTCGACGTCACCGAGGAGAGCTACGGCGCACTCGACCGGTCTGATCCCGACGCGCCGCGACTCGCCCTGTACCACTGGCTCTCCTGGCTCCAGGACGAAGTCGTGCAGGCCCTGGCGACCACGCTGCCGCCAACCGCCCCGGACTAGGGCACGACGAGGACGCGGCCCGGCTCACCCGCGAGGCTCGCCTCGACCGCCGCGTCGGCCTCGTCGAGCGGGAACGACGGACCGAGCGAGGACGCGAGCTCGAGCCGGCCGGCCCGGACGTGCGCGAGCATCTCGGGGAGCGAGACGGCCGGGTCCTCAGAGCCGTACAGCGTGCCGGTCAGGCGCTTCTCCTTCCGGATGAGCTCGAACGGCTCGAGGTCGAGCCGGGCGCCCTGCGGCGGCAGCCCCACGATGACAGCCGTCCCGCCGTCCCGGGCGAAGCGAAGCGCCGTCGCAGCTCGTCTCCGGGTTGCCGACGGCGTCGAAGGCATAGTCGGCGCCGTCGGGCAGGGCGGTCCGCACGACGTCGCGGAGCTCGTCCGGCCCCGCAACGGCCGTTGCCCCCGCCCGCCGCGCCGCCTCGAGGCGCGCCGGGACGGGGTCGCACACGACGATCGTCTCCGCGCCGGCGATCCGGGCGCCCTGGACGACGAACTGGCCGACCCCGCCGGCGCCGAGGACGAGGACCGACGAGCCCGGTTCCACGCGCGCCGCGTAGAGCACCGCGCCGACCCCGGTGAGCACCGCGCACCCGAGGAGCGCCGCCTGGTCGAGCGGCACCTCGCCGTCGAGCGGCAGGGCGACCTGCTCGGAGACGACGACGTGCCCGGCGAGGCAGCCGGTCGCGGTACCGCGATAGACGGTCTCTCCGCGATACGACATCCCGGTCGTTCCGTCCGGAAGCGTGCCGTTCGGGATCGCGGCGTTGAGCACCTTGCACGTCGCGGGACGTCCTCGTCGGCATCCGGCACACGTCCCGCACGACGGCGCCCACGAGAGCACGACCTCGTCGCCGGGCCGCACCCGGGTGACGGCCTCGCCGACCTCCTCTACGACGCCGGCACCCTCGTGGCCGAGCACCATCGGCGTCGGCCGACGGAACTCGCCCTTCACCTGGTGCAGGTCCGTGCCGCAGATCCCGACGGCCGCCATGCGCACGAGCACTTCGTGCGGGCGCGGCTCGGCGAGGTCCAGCTCGACGACCTCCAGCGGTTGCCCGACGGCGTGGAACAGCGCGGCGCGCGTCTTCATCGGTCGTGCGGCGCCCGGGCTAGCCGCCCAGGGCCGCCTTGACGTCCGCGCAGGTCGTGACCGTCGAGACGTTCTGCAGCGCGAAGTTGATCGACGCGTTGTGCCAGTCGGCGTTCATCGTCGAGCAGCCGTCCTCGGGAACGACCATGTAGTAGCCCTTGTCGGCCCCTGTCCGGGAGGTGTGCTCGATCGACATGTTCGTCCAGGCGCCCGTGACGATGATCGTGTCGCGGTCGAGCCCGGCCAGGAGCGTCTCGAGCTTCGTGCCCTGCCAGGCGGACATGCGCATCTTCTCGACCACGTGGTCGCCGTCCTGCGGCTCGAGGCCGTCGGCCGGAGCAGCACCCCAGGTCCCGCGCACGAGCGCCCCGCCCGCCACGCCCTCGAAGAGCGGCGCATTGACCTTCAGGCCCGGGGCGCCCTCCTCGACGAGGTACCAGACATGGATCACGGGGATCTCCTTGCCACGACAGAAGGCGGCGAGGGCCTTGACGTTCTCCACGACGTTCTGGTCCTTCGCGTGCTGCGGCGACCCCGACTCGGCGAAGGCGCCCCCGTCGATGATCACGTCGTTCTGCAGGTCCTGGACGATGAGCGCGCAGCGCGCGGCATCGAGCGTGTAGTCGGCCATTGAGTACTCCTCCTGGCAGCGCATGTACGGCTCGCGGCGGGGGCCGACGAGCGTCTGGATCGTGTACACCGAGGTCGAGGACGGGATGAAGAGCGTCTCCAGTCTTGCCCGCCCCACGTCATGTTGCCGGTGGCCTCGGGAACCTCGACGACTCCGAGCAGCTCGCCCTCCGGTGAGACCACCCAGACGCCCCTCGGCCCCGTGACCCAGATGTTCCCGCGCTCGTCGCACTTCATCCCGTCCGGGAATGCCTTCCTCGATCACGCCCGGTCCCGATCCCCTCGAAGAACAGCGGCCGTTCGAGAGCGTCCCGTCGTCGGCGACGTCGTAGACCTCGATATGCGCCCCGGGGGTGTCGTTCATGTAGAGGAGCGACTCGTCGGGCGAGAAGCAGAGCCCGTTCGGCATCTCGAACGCCTCCGTCCGACCGCGAGCTCGGCTCGCCGGCCGCCTCCCGGCGGAATGAAGACGCCCTGCCAGCCGAGCTCGCGCGGCCGCTCGACGCCGAAGCCGGGGAAGCGGCCGTACCAGGGATCGGAGAAGTAGATCTCCCGTCGGAGTGACACGATGACGTCGTTCGGGCTGTTGAGGTACGTGCCCTCGTAGTGGAATCGCGAGCGTCTCGCGCGACACCGTCCGCCCGCTCGCGCACGAGCGAGCTCGTGACGTGCTCGCAGACGAGCAGGTCGAGTCCGCCTCGTAGCGTCATGCCGTTGCACTTGTAGGACGGTGCATGGCGCACCTCGGTGACCGTCCCGTCGAGCGTGTACCTGCGCCGAACGTCGCCCGGGCATGTCGGAGAAGTAGGAGGTACTGCTCGCCGGGGTGCCAGATCGGGCCCTCCGTGAAGGTGAATCCGGTCGCGAGGCGCTCGACGGCCGAGCCTCCTCGACCAGCTCGTAGATCGCGTCCGACTTGGCGTCGATACCCGGCACGGCGTCCTCTCCTTTCGTCGCGGTAGCGGTCCGCGCGACAATAACGACCGAATCGACGATCGATCGCCCGCCGGCCGACTACGCTCACGGCCGAATGCCGCCGCCGGACACCGTCGTCTTCATCCCCGCCTGGAACGAGCAGCACAGCCTGCCCGCGGTGCTCGACGAGCTCCGCGCCGGCCTCGCGAGGGCCGACGTGATCGTGATCGACGACGGCTCCACCGACGGGACGGCAGCCGTCGCCACCGCCTACGGCGCGACCGTCGTCTCGTTCGGCGAGAACCGCGGCCTCCGGGCCGGGATCGCGGCCGGCTACCAGGAGGCGTACGAGCGCGGCTACCTCTACTGCGGCCGCGTCGACGCCGACGGGCAGCACCCCGTCGACGAGCTTGTCCGGCTCCTCGACCTCGTGCGCGCCGGCCGCTGCGACGTGGCGATCGGCTCGCGCTTCGCGGAAGGCGAGGGCTACGCGGCAAACCGGTACGAGCCGTCGGCGTCCCGCCGGTTCGGCATCGGGCTGCTCCAGCGGGCGATGCACCTCCGGCTCGGGCGACCGTTCCACGATCCCACGAGCGGGATGGCGGCCGTGAACCGCGCGGCGATGCCGATCATGGCCGAGCCGTACGCCAGCGGCGCGCCGGAGGTGGAGGCGCTGCTGCGGCTGAAGCGGGCCGGGCTGCGCGTCGAGGAGGTCGCCGTCCACATGCGCGAGCGGTCGCACGGCGAGTCGAAGCTCCAGGGGCGGAAGGCGGTGAAGCTCGTGTTGACGGTCGTCGGCACGCTGCTCTTCTTCCGCTGGCTACGCCGACGGCGCTCGTGACGGGCCGCGTCGTCGTCGTCCTCGGCTACTCCGACGGTGGGGTCGGCGAGCTGCATCCCGTCTGCGCGGCGCGGCTCGAGCGGGCCGCCGAGGTGACGACCGCCGAGGACGTGGTCGTCCTCTCGGGCTGGGCCCGGGTGCCGGAGACGCACTCCGAGGCCGAGCTGATGCGCGCCGCATGGCGGGGCGAGGCCGGCGAGGTGGTCGTCGACCCGGATGCCCGGACGACCGTCGACAACATGGCGAATGCCCTGAACGACGTCCTGCGGGTGGGCGCGCGCGAGGTGCTCATCGTGACCTCCTCGTGGCATGCGCCGCGCGCGAAGGCAGCGCTGCGCTGGCTGCTCCGCCACACCGGGATCCGCGTCCGCTCGGCCACTCCTCCCGGCCGGTCGAAGATGGCCGCGCTGCGCGAGGTGCCGTTGTGGCTGCTGCTGCCGTTCCAGCTCTGGATGGCAGGGCGGAAGAGCTGGAAGATCTAGAGCCGGAGCAGGATTGCTTCGGCGCCGCGAGATTCCAGCGTTCCTGCCGCGGCTAGGCGACCTCGGCGTGGATCCGCTGCTTGGCCTCGCGTAGCGGCCCGCCGCGGCGGCCCGCCCGGACCGCGAGGATCTCGGCGAGGATCGAGAGCGCCGTCTCGGCCTGCGTGTCGGCGCCGATGTCGAGGCCGCACGGCCCCTGGATCCGTGCGAGCGCCTCCTCGGCGACGCCTGCCTCGAGCAGCCGCTCGCGGCGCCGCTCCTGGTTGCGGCGCGAGCCGAGCGCGCCGATGTAGAACGCCTCGGTCTCGAGCGCGGCGATGAGCGCCGGCTCGTCGAACTTGTCGTCGTGGGTGAGCACGACGACGGCGGTCTGGTGGTCGGGCTCGATCTGGGCGAGCGCCTCGGCGGGCCATTCCGCGATCAGCCGGTCGGCGGACGGGATGCGCTCCGGCGTGAGGAATGCTGCCCGGGCGTCGGCGACGATCGCCGTCCAGCCGAGCAGCCTCGCACCCCGGCAGAGCGTCTCGGCCGTGTCGACCGCGCCGTAGACGAAGAGCCGCGGCGGCGGGCCGTACCACTCCGCGAAGACCTTCGACCCGTCCGACTCGACCAGCGTGTTGCGACCGCGCCGCACGAGCTCGTCGAACTGCCCGAGCACCTCGCGCGGAACGCCGTCGCCGATCGTCTCGCCGCCCTCGACGACGAGCGCCTTGCCGCCGAGCCCCTCCCCCTCGACCACGGTGAAGAGCACGCCGCGGCCGCCGCTCTCGCGGAGCGCGACCAGGCGGCCGACGAGGCCTGCGCTCACGCGACCTCCTCGACGAACACGTCGATCTCGCCACCGCACGGGAGGCCGACCGACCAGGCGAGGTCGTCGCTGATCCCGTAGTTCAGGAGCTGCGGCTGTCCCGTCTGCATGACCTCCATCGCCTTGTCGAAGACGTCGCTCTCGACGCAGCCGCCGGAGACGGAGCCGCACATCTTCCCCGACTCGGACACGGCGAGGCTCGTGCCGACCGGACGGGGCGCCGAGCGGCGCGTCGCGACGACCGTCGCGACGACCACCTTCTCGCCGGCCTCACGCCAGGCCTCGACCTCGGGCAGGATCTCCTTCACGCCGCATGCCTCCTTTCGATGCCGGCGAGCACGGCCGCCAGCTCTTCGAGACTCCTCAGATTATGGCCGGGCAGGAACCGGTCGACGTACGGGAGCGCGGCGCGCATCCCACCGGCGAGCGGCTGGTACTCCGGGTTCCCCTTGAGCGGGTTCACCCAGACGATCGCGTAGGCGGCCCGCGCGAGCTTCGCCATCTCGCGGCCGACGAGCTCGGGATCCTCGCGCTCCCAGCCGTCCGAGACGACGAGCACGATCGCGCCGCGCGACAGCGCGCGGCGGCCGTACGTCTCGTTGAACTCGCGCAGCGACGCTCCGATCCGCGTGCCGCTGCCCCAGTCGACGACTGCCTCGGTGACCCGCTCGAGGGCCGCCTCGGGATCACGCGTCGCGAGGTCGGGGGTCAGTCGCGAGAGCCGGGTGCCGAAGGCGAACGCCTCGACGCCCCGCCCCGCGCCGACGGCGGCGTGGAGGAAGAGGAGCAGGGCCCGCGCGTAGCTGTCCATCGAGCCGGAGACGTCGCAGAGCACGACGAGCTTCCGTGGCACATCCTTGCGGGCGCGGTAGGGCCGGTCGAGCGGGTCGCCCCCCGTGCGGAGCGACTGTCGGATCAGCCGACGGACGTCGAGCCGGTCGCCTCGGGGGTCGCCGGTCCTCCGTCGCGAGGCGCGCTGCGGCCGTAGCCGGGCGATCCGCGCGATCAACTCCCGGACGCGCCGCAGCTCGTCGCCCGTGAGCTCCGCGAAGTCCTTGTCACGGAGGAGCTCGTGACCCGACGCGCCGAGCTCGAGCGGATCGCCGGGCTCCTCGTCGGGCTCACCCGCACGAAGGCGGTCGACCGGCGCCTCGCCCACGCGCGTCAGCTTCTCGGCGCTCGTGCGCTGCCGCACGGGCGGCAGCACCGGCGCGCGCAGGAACCAGGCTCCGTAGGCGCGGTCGAAGAGATCGAGCTCGTCGTGGCGCGAGACGAGGGTCTGGCGTAGCGAGAAGTAGACGTCCTCCTGCCGTGCGAGGTCGACTGCGTCGAGCGCCCGGAGTGCGTCGGCCACGCGGCCGGGGCCGATCTCGAGCCCGGCCTCGCGGAGCACGCGCCCGAACGTCACGACGTGGCCCACGATGGCGTCGCCGGTGGCCACGACGCCTACGAGGCTGGGGCCGCCGCGGCGCGGGCCTCGTCCACCAGCCGGGCGAGCGTCTCGTCGCGGACGGCGTCGATGTCCTCGCGGTACTTCAGCACCGAGCCGAGTGTCTGCTCGACGACCTCCGCGTCGAGCTCGCGCCGACCGAGCGCGTTGAGCGCCATCGCCCAGTCGATCGTCTCGGCGACGCCGGGTGGCTTTGCCAGGTCGAGGCCGCGGAGCTCGCGCACGAAGGCCGCCGCCTCGGCGGCCAACCGCTCCGGGATGCCGGGTACCCGGAGCCGGACGATCTCGATCTCCCGCTCGACGGACGGGTGCCCGATCCAGTGGAAGAGGGCGCGACGCTTGAGCGCGTCGTGCAGCTCGCGCGTGCGGTTCGAGGTCAGGATCACCGCGGGCTTGCGCCGGGCGGCGATCGTCCCGAGCTCGGGGATCGTGATCTGGAAGTCCGACAGCACCTCGAGCAGGAACGCCTCGAACTCCTCGTCGGCGCGGTCGATCTCGTCGATCAGCAGCACGACCGGGCCGTCGGAGTCGATCGCCTCGAGCAACGGCCGCCGGATGAGGTACTCGGGGCCGAACAGCTCCTCCTCCCGGACCGTGCCTTCCTGCGCGGCGCGGATGTGCAGGAGCTGGCGGGGGTAGTTCCACTCGTAGACGGCGTGGGCGACGTCGAGCCCCTCGTAGCACTGCAGGCGGATCAGCCGGGCACCGAGCACGGTCGCGAGCGCCTTCGCGGCCTCGGTCTTCCCGACCCCCGCCTCGCCTTCGAGAAGGACGGGCTTCTCGAGCCTGAGCGCCAGGTAGAGCGCGGTCGAGAGGCCGCGATCCGGCAGGTAGTCGGCCTCCCGCAGCGCCGCTTCCAGCTCGTCGATCGTCTCGAACTCCACGAAACCAGCGTAGACGAGACCTTCCGGGCCGCGTTTGGCCGGGTCTCGCACGGGTACGTACGCCACCACGCGCTCGGTCGGTACCCGGAGCCCGCAGGGCCGGCCCGGCAAACCCCGCTCGCGCACCCATCGAGCCAGGCGCCCTCCTCCTGGCCGGAAGGGAAGGGACGGCCTCGTGCCGGCTCTTCCCGTGCTCGAGGAGCGGCGTACACTCGCCCCATCACAGCGACGGGGCGGCAGAGCGCGACACGGGTCACGGGGACGGCGCTGGCCGGCGTGCCTCTGCTCTCGGGCGCGGGCCACGAGGCCCTCGCCGAGCTCGCCGCGGACGCGTCCCCGCTCCGTGTCCTGGCGGGGGACTGGCTGTTCCGTGCCGGCGACCGGGCAGACGATCTCTACGTCGTCGTGCGGGGACGGCTCCGGGTGGTCGCGAGCGCGGAGGGAACGGAGCGGACGCTCCGGGTCCTCGGCTCCGGCGCCGCGATCGGCGAGCTCGCGCTCCTGACGGGCGAGGCTCGCTCCGCGTCGGTGCAGGCCGAGCGCGACTCGACGCTGCTCCGCGTCGCGCGGAAGCCCTTCGTCGACCTGCTCGAGCGCGACCCTTCCTTCGCTGCAGCCGTCGCGCGCGAGCTCGCCCTGCAGCTGCAGGCGAGCGGCGGCCTGGGTGCGCCGCCGACCCGGCCGGCCCTGATCGCGGTTCGCGGGCTGGGCGACCACGTGCCGGTGCGGGCGGTCGCGCACTCGCTCGCGGCGGCTCTCGGCGCCTACGGCACGGTCGAGGTGCTCGATGCCTCGGCCGCCGGCACGGGCGCGGTCGAGCGGGCCGAGGACGAGCACGCCCACGTGGTGCTTCTCGACGAGGTCGGCGCCGGTGTCTGGAGCGACCTCTGCGCCCGTCAGGCCGACCGCATGCTCCTCGTCGCGACAGACGAGAGCGCGGCGCCGGAGTCGCCCGCTCCCGCGGCGGACCTCGTCTTCCTCGGGCCGGGTGAGGGCGCGACGCTCCACGCGCTGCTCGGCACGCTTTCCCCTCGGGCCAATCACCGGCTCGCGACCACCGAGCCGACGGACCCCGGCATCGCACGGCTCGCGCGCCGGCTGGTCGGGCGGGCGCTCGGCGTCGTCCTCTCGGGCGGCGGCGCGCGGGGGTTCGCCCACATCGGGGCGCTCGCCGAGCTCGAGCGCGACGGGATCGAGATCGACCGCTACGGCGGCTGCTCGATGGGCTCGTTCATCGCGGCGATGGCAGCTGCGGGCTGGCGAACGGACGAGATTCGCGACCGGTGCCACGAGGAGCTCGTGCGGCGCTCGCCCTTCAACGACTACACGATCCCCCGCGTCGCCCTGATCCGCTCGCGCAAGGCCGGGCGGATGCTGGAGCGGCTCTTCGGGGAGCTGACCCTCGAGGAGCTGGCCAAGCCGCTCTTCACGGTCAGCGCCGACCTCCTCTCCAGCCGGCTCGTGATCCATCGCCGGGGGAGCATCGCGGAGGCCGTCGGCGCGAGCATGTCGATCCCCGGTCTCGTGCCGCCCCTGCCGCGCGCCGGCCGCCTGCTCGTCGACGGCGGCGTCCTGAACAACCTTCCGGTCGACGCGATGGCAGACTCGGCAGAAGGCCCGATCGTCGCCGTCGACGTCGTGCGCCGACTCGAGCCGTCCGGCGCGGACAACGCGCCGCTGCCCTCGATCATGGAGACCCTGTCGCGCGCGACGGTGCTCGGGAGCGTCGAGCGGGCCGAGCAGAATCGCGCCCTGGCGCTCCTCGTGATCTCGCCGGAGACACAGGACATCGCGCTGCGCGACTTCCGGTCCCTCGACCGGGCGGTCGCGGCGGGGCGGGCGGCGGCGCGGCGCGCGCTCGACGAAGGCGCGGCCGACGCGATCCGTGCGGCTGTCGCCGCACCGGTCGTCTAGTTGGTTGTAAGACTCGCAGCGACGAAGCCCAACCCGAGGAGGCCCGATGCCGTTCATCGAAGTGAAGCTCTACGACCGACGCGTCACGGAGGAGTCCGTGCCCAAGATGATCGACGCGCTCACGAAGGCCCTCGCGGAGACGAGCGGCGCCGACCCGTCTCACATCCAGGTCGTGATCCAGGGCGTCGAGCCGAGGTACTGGGGTATCGCCGGCAAGCAGCAATCCTGATAAGCGATAATCGATTGTCCTGTGCACGCGACCGCGTGAAAACCCGGTCGGAACCACGAGAAGAGGATCATCGATGACGCACGCCACTGAGGTCCTGCTCCCGTCCTCGGCCGAGGAGGCCGTCGCGCAGTTCGGCGACGGCGCGGGAGTGACCGTGATCGCGGGCGGCACGATCGCCGTCCCGGACATGACGTACGGGCGGCTCGCGCCCACCCGTGCGCTTCTCCTCGCCCGGGCGAAGCTCGACACCATCGAGCGCGACGGGACGTCGGTCGTCGTCGGCGCGGGGCTGCCGCTCGCACGGCTGGCGGAGCTCGCGGACGACGTGCCGGCCCTCGCGGAATGCGCCCTCAACGTCGCCGACCCCGAGATCCGGGCCCAGGCGACGGTCGGAGGAAACCTCTGCGCCGGGCAGGGGGCCGACGCGCCGCGCGGCGACCTCCAGGGACCGCTCCTCGCGCTCGGCGCCGTTGCCCGCTCGGTCGGAGCCGACGGCGAGCGCTCGGAGCCGCTCGACGAGTTTCTCGCCGATCACGACAGCAGGCTCCTCCTCGACGTCCGCTTCGAACCTCCGGCCGCGTCGGCATTCGCGGCCGTCGACTACCCCCACACCCACGCGTACACGGTGCTCGCCGTAACCGGCGTGCGGGCGAAGGGCGGCGAGCTCCGGCTCGCGGCGACCGGGGTGGCCGACCACGGCCGCCGCCTCCCGTCCGCCGAGGCGGCGGCCGACGACCCCGACCGCGCCGGGGCCGCCGCTCTCGAGGACGTGTCGCTCGGCGACGACGCGCTGGCGTCGGCGTGGTACCGCTCGCGAGCCCTGCCCGTGCTCGTCCGTCGTGTGCTCACCAAGCTCGAGGAGGCTTCATGAACCTGACCGTCAACGGCGTCGCGCGCGAGGTCGAGAGCGCGCCGCTCGCGACGCTGCTCGACGTCCTGCGCGAGGAGCTCGGCATCACGAGCCCCAAGGCGGGGTGCGAGCAGGGAGGCTGCGGCGCGTGCACCGTGCTCGTCGACGGCGCGCCGCGCCGCTCGTGCCTCACCGCCGTCGGGGCGATCGACGGCTCCGAGGTGACGACCGTGGAGGGTCTCGGCACACCCGCGTCGCTCGCGCCCGTCCAGCAGGCGTTCACGCACCACTACGCCGCCCAGTGCGGCTTCTGCACCTCCGGGATGCTGATCGCGGCGGAGGCGTACGTGCGGAACGGCGGCACCGACGATCCCGAGGCGATCCAGGAGGCGCTCGCGGGCCATGTCTGCCGGTGCACCGGCTACGTGAAGATCATCGACGCCGTCGCGGCGACCGCGCGCGGTGAGGAGTTCGACCTGACCGTGACGGCGCCGAGCGCCGGCATGACGAACCTCGGAGGTGTGTCCTGATGAAGGCCGTAGGCGCACGGCTGCCGCGCTACGACGGGATCGAGCACGTCACCGGCCGGACGCAGTACGTCGATGACGTCCGCGTCCCGGGAATGCTCTGGACGAAGGCGCTTCGCTCGCCCGTCCACAGTGCCACGATCAAGAGCCTCGACGTCTCGAAGGCGGAGGCCATGCCCGGTGTTCGCGCGGTCATCACGTGGGAGGACGTGCCGCTGCTCGAGTACGGCCACCTCTCCGCGCTCGGGATCCCGGCGGACGAGCCGCTGCTCGCCAAGGACGAGGCTCGCTACAAGGGCCAGCCGATCGCGCTCGTCGCGGCAGAGGACGTGGACACGGCGACTGCGGCCGTCGAGGCGATCGCGCTCGACCTCGAGGAGCGCACGCCGCTCTTCGACATCCGGCGCGCATTCGACGACGACGCCCCGAAGATCCATCACTGGGGCAACTGGTATCCCCATTTCGAGGGCGAGATGGATCGCCGCCAGATCCGCAAGGGCTCGATCGAGGACGCGTTCGAGAAGGCGGATGCGATCGTCCAGGGCGTCTACCGGCCTGCGGCAATCGAGCACGTCCCGCTCGAGACGCAGGTCTCGCTCGTCGTACCCGAGGCGAGCGGGCGCCTGACGATCTACTCGTGCACCCAGGCGCTCTACTTCTCCCTCGGCGTCGTCGCCGCGCACCTCCAGGTGCCGCTCAACAGGCTGAAGGTCGTCGGCGGCACCGTCGGGGGCGGCTTCGGCGGCAAGGTCGACACCGCGACGGAGACGATGTGCGCGTTGCTGGCGCAGAAGTCCGGACGTCCGGTGAAGTGGCGCTGGACACGTGAGGAGGAGTTCCTCTGCTCCTCCACGCGGGCTCCATGGCACATGGAGATCGCGGACGCGGTGACGAAGGACGGCTGGATCCTCGGGTCGGAAGATGCTGACCCTCCACGACTCGGGCGCCTACTCGCGCTTCTCTCCCTACGGGCTGACGAAGCACTCGTTCCACCACACGGGCGCGTACACGATCCCGAACCTGTCGTTCGACGGCTTCGTCGTCTACACGAACCGCGTCCCGACGACGGCGATGCGCGGCTTCGGCGTCACCTCGATCTCGTTCGCCACCGAGCTCCACCTGACGCGGATCGCGCACGAGCTGGGGCTCGATCCATACGAGGTGCGGCTGAAGAACGCGAACCGGGTCGGCGACACCTCGCCGAACCGGATCGTCTACACCGACCCCTCGACCGTCGCCGTCGTCAAGGCGCTCGCCGGCGGCATGGAGGTCGACCTCGCGCCCGAGTACGCCGCGATGGGCCGCGGCAAGCGCGAAGGCGACCTGCTTCCCGAGCATCTCGTCGGCCAGCTCGCGAATCCGGAGGACCACTGATGGCCACTCACAAGGGCCGCGGGATCGCGGCGATCGAGTACCCCACGGGTATGAACCAGAACGGCGACCCGTCGCAGGCGTGGATCAAGGTCAAGCCCGACGGCCGCATCGACGTTTTTGCAGGCACGTCCGACATCGGCAACGGCTCGAAGACGATCCAGTCGCAGATCGTCGCGGAGACGATCGGCGTCCCGTACGACTGGGTGACGTACGACAACTCGAACACGGACTCGTCTCCCGTCTGCACCGGGACGTTCGCCTCCCGCGCCACCTTCGTGGCGGGCAAGGCGGTCGAGAAGGCGGCGGAGAAGGTGCGCGAGAAGATCCTCGAGATCGCCGGCAAGGAGCTCGAGATCGACCCGTCCGACCTCGAGATCGTCGACGGCGAGGTGCTCGCCAAGGGTGCCCCGCAGAAGAAGATCGGCGTGCCGGACGTCGCGGGCGCCGCCACGTGGACGTACGGCGAGCTGATCACGGGGACGGGCGCGCAGCTCAAGCCGTACGCCGCGATCGTCGATCCCGAGACGGGCGAGGTCGACCTCCCACCACACTCCGCGATCTCCTATGCCGCCTGTGCGGCCGAGGTCGAGGTCGACGACGAGACGGGCATCGTCACGGTGGACCGGCTCGTTCAGGTCTACGACGTCGGTCGGGCGCTCAACCCGACCCTCGTCGAGGGCCAGATCGAGGGCGGCGCCGTGCAAGGGCTCGGCCTGGGCATCCTCGAGAACTGCTACCCGTACTACCCGTCGGCCGAGCACCGCGGCGGGCAGTTCGGCTCCTACCTCGCCCCCGGGTTCGAGGACCTTCCGAAGATCGACACGATCATCATCGAGAACCCGTCCTCGGACGGCCCGTACGGCGCCAAGGGGATCGGCGAGATGGCGAACAATGCGCAGCCGCCGGCCATCGCCGCCGCGGTATTCGACGCGGTCGGGGTGTGGGTCACCGAGCTGCCGATCACCCCGGAGCGGATCCTGCGGGCCCTCGAGGCGAGGTCGGAGCCCGCCCGAAACGGCAAGACGATCGTCTTCGACGCCGAGCTCTCGGTGAACGCGGTCTCGAAGGGCGGGATGCGCTTCGAGGTCCCCGCCTAGCGTCCCCATGGCCGACTCGCCGTTCGAGACGTTCACCGGCCGGGAGCCCTACCCGATCTTCGACGGGGTGGGGCTCCAGGCGATCGCGGGCGACCAGGTCTTCCTCGGCAGGGTGACGTACGAGCCCGGGACGCGCGTCGCGCGCCACAGCCACGACGACTCGGAGCAGGTGATGCTCGTCCTCGACGGCGCGGTCACGGTCACGATCGGCGACGAGACGCGCGAGCTCCGGGCCGGCGACGTCTGCGTCGTCAACCGCAGGGTCGAGCACGAGCTCCACTCGGCGACCGGCGTCACGTTCGTCGAGGCCCTCGGCCCGGTGCCGCTCGACCACATCCCGGACCCCGAGCGCGACCTCGTGCTCGGCGACCTCGCCGGGTCCCGCCACGTAGAGAAGTAGCGCCGCGTTTCGAACGGCCCGGCCGTGAGAGACTGGGGCGGGTGGCGGCCGAGGAGATCACCTACCTCGAGGCGATCCGCTCGGCGCTCGCGGACGCGCTGGCCGAGGACGAGCGCGTTTTCCTGCTCGGCGAGGACATCGGGGGCTTCGGCGGCGCCTTCGGCGCCACGGCCGGCCTCCAGGAGCGATTCGGCGAGGACCGTGTGCTCGACACGCCGATCGCCGAGGAGGGGTTCGTCGGGGCCGCTGTCGGGGCCGCCTGGATGGGCGAGCGTCCCGTCGTCGAGTTGCAGTTCGCGGACTTCGTCACCTGCCCGTTCGACGTGATCGTGACCGTCGCGGCGAAGACGCACTGGCGCTCGGGCCAGGCGTTGCCGCTCGTGATCCGGATGCCGACGGGCGGCGGCGTCCGGGGCGGCCCCTTCCACGCGGGCTCCCCCGAGGGCTGGTTCATCGGCCAGCCGGGGCTCAAGGTCGTCTGCCCCGGAACCGTCGCGGACGCCTACGGGCTCGTTCGCGCCGCGATCGACGACCCGGATCCGGTGCTCGTCTTCGAGCACAAGGCGCTCTACCGCAGGCTCAGGGCGCCGCAACCGGCCCCCGGGACGCGCACACCGCTCTGCGAGGCAGCGATCGCGAGGCACGGGACCGATGCGACCGTCGTGACGTACGGCTCGGGCGTGGCGACAGCGGTCGCTGCCGTCGAGCGGGTCGGCGCCGACGTCGAGGTCCTCGACCTGCGCACGGTCTGGCCGCTCGACGGCCGTGCCGTGCTCGAGTCGCTCGAGAGGACCTCGCGGGTCCTCGTCCTGCAGGAGTCGGCCCGCTCGACCGGCGCGGCGGGGCACGTGCTCTCGCTGATCGCGCGGCACGGCTTCGAGCTCCTGGACGCGCCACCCGCATTGCACGCGCCCCCGGACACTCCGGTGCCGTTCGCGCCGGAGCTGGAGGATGCGTACCTTCCCTCGGTCGACTCGACCGTGGCCGAGCTCGAGCGTCTCCTTGCCTACTGAGCCGTGCGCCGACCTGCACCTCGTCGACGGCGCGACGCGCCTCGACCTCTTCCGGCTCGTGCTGCGCCAACGGCTCTTCGAGGAGCGCGCGCTGGTGCTCTACCGGCAGGGACGCATCCCCGGCTCGTTCTACGACGGCCGCGGGCAGGAGGCGGTCGCAGCGGCAGCCGGCCTGGCGCTCGGGACGGACGATGTCGTCTGCCCCCTGAACCGCGAGCTCGCGACGCATTTCGCGAAGGGCGTGACGGTCGCGGAGGCGTTTTGCAACTTCCTCGGGCGTGCCGACTCGCCGACGCGCGGGCGCGACGGGAACATGCACTTCGGCGTCCCCTCCCGCGGCGTCTTCCCGCTCGTGTCGATGCTCGGCGACCTCGCCTCGGTGACCGTCGGCGCCGCGCTCGCGTTCAAGCGCCGGGGAGAGAGCCGGGTCGCGCTCACGTTCCTCGGCGAGGGCGCCTTCTCGGTCGGCGACACGCACGAGGCACTGGGGCTCGCCGGTGTCTGGCAGGTCCCGGCGGTGTTCGTGCTCCAGCGAAACCACTTCTCGTACTCGACGCCGCTCGACCGGCAGATGGTGAACCCCGTGCTCGCCGAGCGGATCCGCGGCGGCTGGTCGATTCCCTGCGAGACGGTGGACGGCACGGACGCCGTCGTCACGTTCGACGCGATTCGAGCGGCGGTCGAGCACGCCCGGTCGGGAGCCGGGCCGCAGGCGGTCGAGGCCGTGACGCTGCGCATCCACGGGCACGCCGCCCACGACGACGGCGGCTACGTCCCGCAGGAGCTCCGCGAGGAGTTCGCCGAGCGCGACCCGGTCGAGCGGCTCGCGACACGGCTCGCGGCCGACGGCGTCGCGGGCGAGGAGCTCGAGCGGCTCCGCGGCGATGTGGCGGACGAGATCGCGATGGGCCTCGCCGAGGCGGAGCGGTCGCCGGCGCCGGATCCCGCGACGCTCGAGGACGGCGTCTGGGCGGCGCCGCCGGCGCGGGCGTGAGAAGTGCGGGGAGAGCCCGAGGGCCCTCCCCGCAACGGCGCTGCCCTACCCGAGCCTGACCGGGAACGAGACGAGCCGTCTCGTCGAGATCCCGCCGAGCAGGTCCTCGCCCGACTTGCGCGCGCGGACGAAGACGACGAGGTTCTGCTGCTGCGCGCTCGCCGGGAAGTACCGGCCGCGACGCGCCGTCAGCACGGCGAAGCCGTCCTGTCCGGTCGGCTGTTCCGCCGTGCCGAACTGCTGGTACGGGGTCGGCGTCGCGTACACCAGCGCACCGACCACCGGTCGGCCTCCGCAGGCGGAGACCCGGAAGCTCATCCGGATGACCGATGTGTTCCTGGTCACCGGCGAGGGTGTGATCCGCTGGCGATCGATGAGGAGGCGGGCCGGGAGCGTGATCTGATCGACGTTGATCGGCCCGGTCCCCGTTGTCGCCGGGCAGCCGGTCGGCGCCGGTGCCGGCGTGGTCACCGCGGCCGTCGCAGCCGACGTGGCCGTGGCTGCGCCGCTCGCATTCGTCGCAGTCACGCGGAGCCTGAGCGTCCGGCCCACGTCCGCCGCGACGACGACGTACGTGAGCGCGGTCGCGCCGCTGATCGCCTCGCACGCGGCACCGGTCGCGTCGCACCGCTGCCACTGGTCGGCGAACGTGATGCCAGTCCCGGTCCAGGTGCCGTTCGTGCCGGTCAGCGTCGAGCCGACCACGGGGCTTCCCGTGATGGTGGGCAGCGCGGTGTTCGGAGGGCCGACCGCCGCGGCGGCGACGAGCTCGGTGGCGGCCGAGGCGACCGTCGTCGAGTCCGTGCCGGACGTCGCTGTGACGCGGAACCGCAGCCGGAAGCCGACGTCGGCGGCCGAGAGGACGTACGCGAGCGTGGTTGCGCCGACGACTGCCGCGCAATCGCTGCCGTCTGCCGCTCCGCCCGACGCGGGACAGCGCACCCACTGGTTCACGAACGTCGGTGTCGGATCGCCGGTCCAGGTTCCCTGCGTGGCCGTGAGGGTCTGACCCACCGTGGGCGTGCCGGTGATCGCGGGCAGGGCGGTGTTGACCGGAGGAGCCTGGAGCTGCGCGCCGCCTGCGGGCACGAGGACGACCGCGAGAGCGGCGAGGACGAGGGCCGCGAGCGCGAAGCTCGAGCGACCTCGGGAGCGAGGAATCGGGGGCATGGGGGGAGCCTCCTTCGAGTGGACGACCCGGGAAGTATGACCCCGCACGAGGACGTCCCTGGCCGCGCCCAACGAGCGCGACGTCCCCGCACTACCGTTCCGGCGGCATGGGCACGCCGATCGCCGTCACTGCGCAGGAAGACCTCTGGGCGGCCTGGTCGCTCGATCCCCTCGTGCTCGCCGGGGCGGCGGTCGCCACGCTGTTCTTCCTCCAGGGGTGGCGGCGGCTGCACCGGCGGCGCCCCGAGCTCGCGCCGTGGACGAGGATCCCGCTCTTCTTCGCCGGCGTCGCGATCGTGCTCCTCGGCCTCCTCTCCCCCCTCGACGCGATCGCCGAGGAGTACCTCCAGTCCGCGCACATGCTCCAGCACGTCCTCGTCGCCGACGTGGGCGTCGCGCTGGCGCTCGTCGCCGTGCGGGGGCCGCTCTCGATGTTCTTCCTCCCGCGCGACCTCCTCTCGCCGCTCGCCCGCGCGTCGTGGCCGCGGCGCTCGCTCTCCTTCCTCCTGCGCCCGGCGGTCGCCGTGTCGCTCTGGCTCGTGGTGCTCGTCGCCTGGCACGTTCCGGCCGCCTACGAGGCCGCGCTCGAGCAGCCGTTCCTCCACCGCCTCGAGCACCTCTCGTTCGTCCTCGTCGGCGCGCTCGTCTGGACGCTGCTCGTCGACCCGGCCGGGCACGGGCGCCTGAGCGTCAACGGGCGGATCGGGCTGGCCGTCCTCCTCTTCTGGGTCGGCCAGCTGCTCTCCTACGTCTACGTCTTCGGATTCGAGCCGTACTACGACGTGTACGTGAACCAGCCGGAGCGGCTCTTCGGCCTCTCGCCGCTCACCGACCAGAAGCTCGCAGGCGTCGTGATGATGGTGGAGCAGGCGCTGACCCTCGGCCTCGCGCTCGTGCTCCTCGTTCGGGTCGCGAGGCGCGAGCGGGGCCACGGCGCGACCCCCGAGCCCGTCTGATGCCGTCCCCCTGGCGATTCTCCTTCGAGCCGCTTTTCCTCGTGCTGGCGGCGCTCGCGGTGGTCGTCTACGTGCGGGCGTGGCGCGTGGCGTCCGGCCCTCCGTGGCGGGCGTGGTCCTTCGCGGCGGGGATCGCGCTCGTCGTGGGTGCGCTCAACTCACCGCTCGGGACAATCGCGACCGAGTACCTCGTCCTCTTCCATCTCCTCCAGAACGTGATGATCAGCGACTGGGCGCCGCCGCTCCTGCTCATCGGCCTGACGCCCGCGATGCGCGTCGCGCTCGCCGCGCGCGGGGGTCGGCCGTTCGCCGCCCTGACACGACCCGAGGTCGCGCTGCCGGTCTGGCTCGTCGGCTGGTACGTCGTCCACCTCGGAGCCGTCTACGACGCGGCGGTGCGGAGCCCGCTCCTCCTCGCGGTCGAGCACGCGTTCCTCATCGCGATCGGCGTCCTCTTCTGGTGGCCCGTCCTCTGCGACGTGCCGCGCGCGGCCGCGACGCTGACGCGCATCGGCTACGTCTTCGCCGCGTTCGTGCTCTCGGCGTTCCTGGGCCTCGCGCTCACCTTCTCACCGCCGATCTACGACTTCTACGAGTCGCTCTCCGACCGGCTCTGGGGCATCACCGCCGAGCAGGACCAGAACCTCGGCGGGATTCTCATGTCCACCGAGCAGGCGCTCGTCTTCTTCGCCGCGATCGTCTGGCTGCTCGTGCGGCTCTTCCGCGAGGAGGCGGAGGCGGAGGAGCGACTGGCCGCCGAGCAGCGCGCAGCCGGGCTCCGCGAGCACTGAGCGGTCGCCGGCGCGGCTCGCATGCCGCGCCGGCGACCGATATGAGTCAGCGACTCAGTGACCGTCCTTGTCGCTGTCGCCCGGGATGACGTCCTCGATCGCGTCGGTCGCGCGATCGGTGAGCGACTTCGCGCCTTCCTTGGCGTCGTGGGCCGTGTCCTCGACCTTGTCGGCGCCGCTCCGCGTCGCGTCCTCCACCTTGTCCGCGCCGCGCTTCGCGGCGTCACCGAGATCGTCGGCACCCTCGCGGACGTCCTCTTTGAGCGTTTCGTCGCGCTCGTACGTCGACATGCGTGCTCCTTCAGTCGTATGAGCCGGCGTCTGCCGGCCGCCGCCGGTGTACCCCGAACCGGCGGAAGCGAAGCACGGACGATCAGACCGGCGACGGCTCCGCCGCGACGAGCCGCACCTCGACGGCCGCGCCGCCCGGCACGATCGCGCGGGTCTCCTGGGCATGGAGCAGCGTGGTGCGCACGATGAGCTTCGCCCGCGCGAAGTTGTCGAGCTCCGTCGGCACGGGCCCGACGCGGTGCCCGAGCGCGTAGCCGGCCGCATTTCGCCCCATCGCGCGGTAGCTCCCGAGCGTGTAGAGCGGGCTCATCCCGAAGAGCTCGAGGTTGTCGAGCGGCTGGAGCCCGGCGCGGTGGATCACCGCAGTCCCCTTCGACTGGATCCCGAGCGCGACCCCGGAGCCGGAGAGAAGCGCGCCGTCGTGGCCGATGAACGCGACATCCGCCGACGCGGCGCACCCGGACGATCCGCGCGATGCCGCCCGCGTCCTCGACCCCGCCGCAGATCTCGGCGAGGACGTCGGCATGGTGAAGGCCGTTGATCGTCTCCCTCACGTCGGCCCCGAAGGCCGGGCCGACCGCGATCACCACCTCCGCCGGATCCTCGCCCGCTGTCGCGGCGCCACGTCTCCTCGAGCGGAGGCGCCGCCCCGTTCGAGCCGCCTCCTAGCGAGCGGGGATCGACGACGTGCGGGAGCGCCTGGAGGAGCTCCCAGCGCTCCCCTTCGAGGCGATAGCCCGTGCCGGGGCCGAGATAGGCGTTCGGGTCGTTGACCGCCGAGCGGACGAGGCCGTCGGGCTCGATGACCGCGGAGGTCTGCAGGTAGTCGGCCGCGACGCGCTGCCGCAGCATCCCGACGATCGCCTCGGCGATCTCGACGAAGCCCCGCCGGTCGAGAGCGAGCGCGACGTCCAGCGCAGACACGCCCCGCGCGAGCAGCTCGTCGGCGGCCTCGACGTCCGCGGCCCTGTCGCGGTCCGGGACGTCTCCGCTCGAGTGGCCGACCGTCGCGGCCTCCACCTCCGCGTCGGTCACGGCGGGCAGGCCGAGCTCGGCGAATGCGGCCTGGACGGCTCGCGCGGCACGCTCGCGGACCCGGAGCACCTCGTCCTCGGCAACGGGCTCGATTCCCCCGTCGACCTGCCAGTCGCGCTGGATCGTCAGCCACTCGTCGAGGTCGTCCGCGTCGTAGTTTCCGCCGCCGAACGTGTTGTCGGTCCTCGGCATCACCGAGTAGCCCGACGTCACGAAGTCCGTGCCGGGGAGGAACTGGCCCATGAGCTTCGCCGTCTTCCGGATCGCCGAGTGGGACGCGATCGCATCGTTCCCGGACGCGACCTCGAGGTCGAGCCAGGCCGCGAGCACGTTCTCGGCCAGGATCGCGCGGGTGCCGCCCGGCACCGAGAGGACGAGGGCCACGCACGAGATCGAGCCGTTCTGCACGCCCTGCGCCCCGGCCGCGCGGACGACGGAGACGCACCGCGCCTCGAGGTAGAGCATCGAGAGCCCCTGGGCGTGCCCCATCAGAGCCTCGGAGCCCGTCCCGGACGTGAATCGCACCTTGACGCCGCGCGAGGCGTAGGCCGAGCCGAGGAACGCCTTCGACCAGGGGGTGTCGTCGCCGTCCGCGAAGACCCGCTCCGTCCCGTAGACCGAGAGCGTCTCCGCATAGGTCACGAGACCGCGGATCGCGAGCTCGAGGTTGCGGCGCTCCTCGACGGCGCACTGCGTCATGACGCCGGGTCGTCCGGTCTGGGACCCGACCAGCAGCGCGAGCGCATTGAGCGGCGCGTAGCGCGCGACGCCGACCGTCGTCTCGAGCTCGTCGAAGCCGCGCCGGGCCGCCTCGGCCGCGTCGGCGGCGAGGAGCGCCGGGCTCTCCTTGAGGTTCGTGACGTGCGCCTGGTTCCCCGGGTCGCGCCGGGCGCGAAGCTTCTTCAGCGCCATCATCAGCTCCACGGGGTCGAGCATCCCGACGACGCGGGCGAGCTTCGCGGGCGTGAGGCCGCGCGCCAGCCGGACGAGCTCGTCCCGCGGCGCGTCGATGTCCACGAGCATGCGCGCGAGCCGCTCGTCGGGAAGTGCCATGGCCTCGGCGGCCACGGTGAGATCGAGCCCGTGCGCGACGAGGAACCGGTCGATGACGTCGAAGTCCGCGGCCGGGCGGCCGTCGAGCCGGATAACGACGCCGTGCTCGACGACGAGCTCCGGCTCCGGGTCGGACGGCCCGGCCGACGCGACGAGCCCGAGCTCGGGCCAGGGCTCGACGAGCATCTCGCGCCGCAGTGCCGTCTCCTCGCGCGCGACGAAGCGACCGCTGCGACGCGCCTCAGCCACCGGCGACCAGCCCTCGCTCCACGTAGACGCCGATCGCCTCCCGGACGAACGCCGCCGAGCGGCTCGCTCCGAGCTCGTCGAGACGCTCGGCCCAGCGCTCGAGCACGTCCGGCGACGATCGTCCCGGACGGAGGGCCGTGTAGATCTCGAGCAGCTCCTCGTCGGGCACCGCAGTCAGCTCCGACGCGCGGGCGAGCCCGTCCGCGAGCTGCGCTCTGCCCGCCGCGCGAGCGACCTCCGCCTGGAGCGCGAGCGTGGTCGCGGTGGCCCTGGTGTCGGTCGCGAGAAGCGTGCCGTCGCGCGCGTTCTCGAGGCTGACGGCGTCCAGACCGAGACCCGAAGGAGTCGTCACGAGGTCGGGGCGGCGGAGGCCGAGCGGGTAGTCGGTGACCGGGTCGAATCGCACGGCCACACAGTAGGCTAGCCGCGTGCCCGAGACGAACGATTCTCGATTCTCCGGGCGCGTCGCACTCGTGACGGGCGGCTCGAGCGGCATCGGCGCCGCGACCTCCCGGCGCCTGCTCCGCGAGGGCGCCGCCGTCGCGTCCCTCGACCTGAACGGCACGCCGCCCGACGGCGTCCTCGCGCTGCAGGGCGACGTCTCGCGGTCGGCGGACGTCGAGGCCGCGGTGGGACGGGCGACCGAGGAGCTCGGCCCGCTCGACGTCCTCGTCTGCTCGGCCGGGATCACCGGCGCCTCGCTCGCCACGGTTGACGTGACCGACGCGGAGTGGCGCCGCGTGCTCGCGGTCGACGCCGACGGCGTCTTCTTCTCGAACCGCTCGGTGCTTCCCGGCATGGTCGAGCGCGGGTACGGCCGGATCGTCAACGTCGCCTCGATCGCGGGCAAGGAGGGGAATCCGATGGCGGCGGCGTACTCGGCCGCCAAGGCGGCGGTCATCGCGATGACGAAGTCGATCGGCAAGGACGTCGCCGGGACGGGCGTGCTCGTCAACTGCATCGCACCGGCAGTCATCGAGACGCCGATGCTCGGCGGCATGTCGGACGAGCATGTCGAGTACATGGTCGAGCGCATCCCGCTCGGGCGCATGGGCGAGGTCGACGAGGTCGCGGCGCTCGTGTGCTGGCTCGCGAGCGACGAGTGCTCGTTCTCGACGGGCGCGACCTACGACATCTCCGGAGGCCGGGCGGTCTACTGATGCGGCGCGTGATCCGCTGGGCCGACGCCGACGGGAGCGTCACGATCGGGGTCGAGCGGGACGTGCGCGGGAGCTTCGGCGCGGCCGCGACGGACGACCCACTCGAGGCCCTGAGCGGCGCGGCGCCACCCAGCGACGCCACGGTCGTCGAAGCCCTCGACGCCGACACGCTGGCGCTGCCGGAGGGGCTCGAGCTCCTGTCGCCGCTCGACCCGCCGGAGGTGTGGTGCTCGGGCGTCACGTACGAGCGGAGCCGCGACGCGCGGATGGAGGAGAGCACGATCCGGGACGTGTACGCGGACGTCTACGAGGCAGACCGTCCCGAGCTCTTCCTCAAGGATGCCGCCGGCAGGCGCACTGTCGGGCCGCGCGCGCCGATCGGGATCCGCGGGGACTCGGGCTGGAACGTCCCCGAGCCGGAGCTCGGCCTCGTGCTCGGTGAGGGCGGCGCGATCGCCGGATACACGATCGGGAACGACGTCTCGTCCCGCGAGATCGAGGGCGCGAACCCCCTCTACCTCGCCCAGGCGAAGGTATACGCGGGCGCGTGCGCGATCGGCCCCGCCCTCTACGCGCCGGCCCACGAGCCCGAGCAGTTCGAGATCGTCATGCGAATCGTCGCCGGGGACGACGTCGTCTACGAGGACCGGACTTCGACGGCGAAGATGACGCGGTCGTTCGCCGAGCTCGCCTCCTGGCTCGTGCGCGACAACCCGATCGCGCCGGGTACCGTCCTGCTCACCGGGACGGGGCTCGTTCCCCCGGACGAGTTCACGCTCGTCGTGGGTCACCGCGTCGAGATCCACGTCCCGGAGATCGGCACGCTCGTCAATCCCGTCGCCCCCGCCGCGACCCTGGTCTGACCCGAAGGGAGCCCGATGTCGGAGACGCTCACCCACACCCCGGCGCGCAACTACGTCGGCGGAGACTGGCACCCCGCGGGCGGCGGCGAGACGTACGAGAAGCGAAACCCGTGGCGCCCGTCGGAGGTGACCGGGGTCTTCCAGGCCTCGAGCGCGGACGACGCACGCGCGGCGGTCGCTGCCGCAGCGGACGCCGCTCCCGCCTGGGCGGCGCTCCCCGCTCCCTCGCGCGCGGGGTTCTTCGCGAAGGCGGCCGACGCGATCGACGCGCGCGCGGAGCGAATCGCCCTGGACATGACCGCGGAGATGGGAAAGCCCCTGCGCGAGGCGCGCCTGGAGGCGGGCCGGGCCGCCACGATCCTGCGCTTCGCCGCGGGGGAGGCCTGGCGCCCGATCGGCGAGGTCTACGCAGCCTCCGTGCCGCTCCAGCGGCTGTACACCGTGCGGCGCCCGGTCGGCGTCGTGGGCCTGATCACGCCCTGGAACTTCCCCATCGCGATTCCCGTCTGGAAGCTCGCCCCGGCACTCATCCACGGCAACACGGTCGTCCTCAAGCTCGGCTACGAGGCGCCGCGAACCGGCCTCCACGTCGCCGAGTGCTTCGCAGAGGCGGGGCTCCCCGCGGGCGTCCTCAACGTGCTCACCGGCGCGGGCTCCAGCGTCGGGGCAGAGCTCGTCTCGAGCCCGGACGTGCGTGCGATCTCGTTCACGGGCTCCGTCGCCGTCGGGCACAGCGTGCGAGCGGAGGCGATCGCGCGCGGCTGCCGTGTCCAGCTCGAGCTCGGCGGCCACAACCCGCTCGTCGTCGCGGCCGATGCCGAGCTCGACCGGGCGGTGGAGGCGGCGTATGCGGGCGCGTTCTGGTCCGCGGGTCAGAAGTGCACGGCGACACGCCGCATCTACGTCCAGGACAGCGTCTACGACGCGTTCCGCGACGCATTCCTCGCCCGGATTGCAGCCGGCACGGTCGGCGATCCGTCCGACCCCGCGACGGAGGTCGGCCCGCTCGTCAACGAGGGCCCGATGGAGGACGTCCTCGCCGCGATCGAGCGTGGCCGCACGGAGGGCGGCAGCGTCCTGACCGGAGGGGAGCGCGCTGCGGGCGACGGCTTCGTCGTCGCGCCGACGGTCTTCGAGGACGTGGGGGACGACGCGTACCTCTCCTGCGAGGAGGTGTTCGGGCCGGTCACGTCGCTCTATCCGCTACGCAACGCTCGACGAGGCGATCGAGCGCTCGAACGCGGTGCCGTTCGGCCTCTCGGCATCGATCTTCACGCGCGACCTGCACACCGTCCAGCGCTTCTCGGAGGAGCTCCAGGCGGGCATCCTGCACGTCAACTCGCAGACCGCCGGGGCGGACGTCCACGTCCCGTTCGGGGGCGTCAAGGGCTCGGGCTTCGGGCCGCACGAGCAGGGACGCGCGGCGCTCGAGTTCTACACCGACGCCGTCACGGTGTACCAGGACGCACCGCTCTCCTCGTAGATGGGTGAGCGCCTGCTCGTCACCGGCGTCCTCGGCTGCGTCGGCGCGTGGGTCGCGGCCGCCGCTCTCGAAGACGGCGCCCACGTGGTCGGCTACGACCTCGGGACCGACACGACCCGGCTCCGGCTCGTGCTCGGCGAGCGCGCCGCCGGCATCGACCTCGTCGAGGGCGACATCACCGATCTTCCCGCGCTCGAGCGGGCGCTCGACGAGCACGGCGTCACCCGCGTCGTCCACCTGGCGGCGCTCCAGGTGCCGTTCGTGCGGGAGAACCCGCCGCTCGGGATGCGCGTCAACGTTGCGGGAACCGTCAACGTCTTCGAGGCCGTCTCGAAGCGGCTCGACCGGATCCCGGCGGTGGCGTACGCGAGCTCCGCAGCCGTGTACGCGCCGACTGATCCCTCGCCCGCGCCCGAGTCGGGCGGCACGATGCCCGCCACGCTGTACGGCGTCTCGAAGCTCGCCGACGAGGCGATGGCACGCGTCTACGCCGCAGACAGCGGCCTCCCGTCGATCGGGCTGCGCCCGTACGTCGTCTACGGGCCGGGCCGCGACCAGGGGATGACCTCGGGGCCGACCGAGGCGATGCGGGCCGCCGCCGGCGGCGAGCCGTACGCGATCGGCTTCACGGGCCGCGCGCAGTACGACTACGCGCCCGACCTCGGCCGCGCGTTCCTCACAGCGGCGCGGACGGAGACGACCGGAGCGGCGGTGTACAACACACCGGGCGTCGTTGCCTCGATCGAGGACGTCGTCGGCGCGATCCGGGCAGTGGTGCCCGACGCGACGATCACAGCGGCAGGCGCGCCGCTGCCGTTCCCCGCCGAGCTGGAGGCGGTCGGCTACGAGACACACGTCGGGCCGTACCCACGGACACCGCTCGCGGCCGGTGTCGCAGCGACGATCGCGCACTTCCGCGCCGCATAGCGTGCGCCACCGGCCGCGCGTTGCGACGGTCGTCCTGTGCCGGCCGAACGGCTCGCTCCTCGGCTCGCTGCCGCCGCTCGAGGTCGCCGTCCCCTGGTGGCAGGAGGCCGCGCCGGTCGTCGACGCGGTGCGGGAGGCGTACGGGCTCGAGGTCACCGTCCTGCGACTCCTCGACGCCGCGCCCACCGAGATCGGCACGGCCGGCGGGCCCGTGACGTATCTGGCCGAGGTCGTGAGCGCCGCGAACGTCACACTCGCGCGCTGGCCGCACGAGGCTCTGCCCGACGACCCACTCCGGATGCCCTGGGCACGCCCCGGCGGCCCGGCTGCCGATCTCGGGTGGGCGGACGAGGCGCTCCGACGACGCGGGCTCGCCCCCGTCGGCGCTCCGCGAGCAGATCCGCACATGGAACCTCTCCAGCCTCTGGCGGCTGCCGACCGAGGACGGCGCGGCGTGGCTCAAGGTCGTACCGCCGTTCTTCGCGCACGAGGGCGGGGTCCTCGCGCGCCTCGACCCCGAGCTCGCCCCGACGGTGGTGGCGAGCGACGGGCCGCGGTTGCTCCTCGACGAGGTGCCGGGCGACGACCGCTACGGCGCGGGCGGTGCCGCGCTGCTCCGGATGGTCGCGCTCCTCGTCGACCTGCAGCAGCGCTGGAGCACTCGTGTGGGCGAGCTCCTCTCGCTCGGGGCTCCCGACTGGCGCCCGCCGAGCTTCCTCCCGCTCGCAGACGACGTCGTGACCCGGACGGCCGGCGAGCTGGAGCCCCAGGAGGCCCGTGCCCTCGAGTCCCTCGTCGAGAGCCTGCCCGAGCGTCTCGCGGCGATCGCCGCCTGCGGCGTTCCCGACACCCTCGTGCACGGGGACTTCCATCCGGGCAACTTCCGCGGGCCCGACGAGCGGCTGACGCTCCTCGACTGGGGAGACTCCGGCGTGGGCCAGCCGCTCCTCGATCAGGCGGCGTTCCTGGCCTCGACACCCGCGTCGGAGCATGACCGCGTCCGGGCGGAGTGGGCGAGGCGCTGGCGGGCGGCCGTGCCGGGCTCCGAGCCGGAGCGCGCGGCGCACCTTCTGGAGCCGGTCGCGGCACTCCGCCAGGCGATCGTCTACCGGACGTTTCTGGACCGGATCGAGCCCGGCGAGCGGGTCTACCACGCAGACGACCCGGCGCTCTGGCTCCGCCGTGCGCTGAAGGTCACCGCCGCCGGCAGAGCCGAGGGGGTCGACCACCGCGACGCCGACGGCCTCGGCTAGCTTGAGCGGCCGTGAGCACCACCCGCATGGTCGACATCGCGGCCCTTCCGGGCGCGCGCGAGGCGGACGAGCGCGCCTCGCAGCTCGCGCTCCGCCTGCCCGCGCCACTCGCGCCGCTCGCGCGCGTCGCGCTCGACTACCGCTGGGCCTGGGATCCCGACGGCCCCGCGCTCTTCCGGTCGCTCGATCCGCACGCCTGGGCGATCAACGGCGGGAACCCCGTCCGGCAGCTCGAGGACGTCGCTCCTCACGCGGCGGAGGCGGCGGCCGCGGACGGGCAGGTGCTCGAGCGCATCGCGCGGCTCGCCCGCGTGCTCGACGAGGATCGCGCGCGCCCCGAGCGCCCGATCGACGGCCTCGGCGGCCCGGTCGTGTTCGTCTGCGCGGAGTTCGGCATCCACCCGTCGCTGCCGATCTACTCGGGGGGCCTGGGAGCGCTGGCGGGCGACATCCTCAAGCAGGCCAGCGACCTCGCACTGCCGATGATCGGCGTCGGGCTGCTCTACCGGAAGGGCTACTTCCAGCAGCGCGTCGACCGCACGGGCCTCCAGCACGAGTACTGGACGCAGATCGTGCCCGAACACCTGCCCACCGTCCAGGTCGTCGGCCCGGACGGGGCGCCGCTCCGTCTCGCGTTCCCGTTCTTCGGGCGCGAGGTCGCCTTCCACGTGTGGCGGGCGGAAGTCGGGCGGGTGCCGCTCTACCTCCTCGACGCGGAGCTCGACGAGAACGACCCGGTCGACCGCTGGATCACGGCCCGCCTCTACGAGGGGAACCCGCTGACGCGGCTCGGCCAGTACGGCCTGCTCGGGATCGGGACCGTGCGCGCGCTGCGGGCGCTCGGCATCGAGCCCGGCGTCATGCACTTCAACGAGGGCCATCCGGCGCTCGCCGCTCTCGAGCTCGCCGCGGAGAGCGTCGCCGACGGCGACCCGGTCGACGACGCCCTCGCGACCGCGCGGCAGCGCTGCGTCTTCACGACGCACACCCCGGTGCCCGCGGGGAACGAGTCGTACGAGACGGGATCCTTCCTCGAGGCGTTCGCGGACCTCCCGCCACGGCTGGGAATAGACGCCGACCGGTTCCTCGGGCTCTGCAAGACCCACCCGCACGGCGACGAGTGGCCCGGCATGACCCCGCTCGCGCTCCGGCTCGCCCGCGGTGCGAACGCCGTCAGCAGGCGGCACGGCGAGGTCGCTCGCGCGATGTGGCGACCGCTCTTCGACGACGCCCCGGCCGACGACGTCCCCATCGCCCACGTCACGAACGGCGTCCATCTCCCGACATTCCTGACCGCTCCGATGCGCGCGCTCCTCGATCGCCATCTCGGCGACGGCTGGCTCGACCGTGCCTCCGACCCTCACACCTGGGAGCCCGTTGCGTCGATTCCCGACGCCGAGCTCTGGGCGGCGCGGAACGAGGCGCGCGGGCAGCTCGTCGACTACGTCAAGGCGAAGAGCATCCAGGACCGGCTGCTGCGAGGCGAGGATCCCGCGAGCGTGACGGCAGTCGCCGAGACCTTCGCCGCCGACACGCTGACGCTGGGCTTCGCGCGCCGGATCGCCACGTACAAGCGCCTCTTCCTGCTCACCCTCGACCCGGAGCGCGTGCGGCGGATCTTCGCCGACGGCCCGCCCCTCCAGATGGTGGTCGCCGGGAAGGCCCACCCCCTGGACGAGAACGCGAAGCGGATGCTCGTCGACGTCTTCGGGCTCTCGAACGCGGTCGGGATCACCTCCCGGGTCGCCTTCCTCGAGAACTACGACCTCTCCGTCGCCGCGCCGGTCGTGGGCGGCTGCGACGTGTGGATCAACGTGCCGCGGCCACCGCTCGAGGCGAGCGGCACGAGTGGGATGAAGTCGGCCGCCAACGGCGGCCTCAACCTGAGCGTCCTCGACGGTTGGTGGGTCGAGGGCTACGACGGAGAGAACGGCTGGGAGATCGACGGCTCGGGGCCGGAGGACGAGGATCCCGCCGCGCAGGACTCCCGCCACGCCCACGCGCTGTACGACCTGGTCGAGAACGAGGTCGTGCCCCTCTTCCACGACCGCGACGAGGAAGGGATCCCGCGCCGCTGGCTTGCGATGGTCAAGCGCTCGCTGATGACGAACGGCCCGCGCTTCTCGGCCGCGCGGATGGTCGAGGAGTACGCGACCGGCGTCTATCCGCCGGCGTAGACGGCGGGCCGCAGCGGCGGCAGGCACCGCACGAGGACGACGAGCACGACGAGGAAGGCCGCGCACGTCCAGAGCACCGCGTCGAACGAGCCCGTCAGGTCGCGGACGGCGCCGAGCACGAACGGCGAGAGCGCCGCCGTCGTGTAGCCGAGTCCGAGCATCATGGCGACGAGCGCCCCGATGCGCTCGCGGCTCGACTCCAGATCGAGGGGGAGCGTCATCACGAGCGCAAACATCCCGCCCTGCGAGATCCCCGCGAGGAGCGCCCAGCCGAAGGCGGCTGCGGGCAGCGCCACGAGCCCGACAGCGCCCGTCGCGAAGACGAGGCTCATCGCGAGGAGCCACGGCCGGCGGCCGCCGCGGCGGTCGGAGAGCCAGGGGACGACGAATGAGGAGGGGATCGCGGTCAGGTTCATCGCGGCGAGGAGCAGCCCGGCCGACTCGTCGCTCCAGCCGCGCTCGCCGTATGCGTCCGGGAGCCACGCGTTGAGCCCGTAGTAGCCGCATCCCATCGACGCGAAGATCCCGACGAGCAGCCACGCGGTGCGGGAGTGCCACGGGAGCCGCGGGAAGAGCGCGGCGGGCCGCACGTGCGCCTCTCCCCCACGCTCGAGCACGACCCATGCGACCGCGATCGCGCAGGCGACGGCCGAGAGGGCGATGAGCGCGCCCCGCCAGCCGCCGAGGACGGCGGCGAGCGGCACGGCGAGCGCCGCCGCCAGCGTCGAGCCGAGCTGGATGCCCGTCGTGTAGACACCGGTTCCGGTTGCAGCCCGCTCGGGAGTCGTCTCGCGTACTGCAAGAGGCGCGAGCGCGTTGCCGACGCCCATCCCGATGCCCACCGGCAAGGTGAGCAGCACGACGAGCCAGGCGCTCGGTGCGACGGCACGCAGCAACCCGGCGACGCCGATCAGCACGAGCCCGATCGTCATCGCACGCCGTGTCCCGACCCGGGCCGAGAGGTACGCCGCGACAGGCGCGAAGAGGCCCATGCAGAGCACCGGGATCGTCCCGAGCAGGCCGACGAGCGTGTGGGAGGCGTCGAGATCGTCCTGGATGTCGTCGATCAGCGGCCCGACCCCGACGATCTGCGGGCGCAGGGCGAGCGCCGCGAGGAAGAGGCCCGAGAGCGCCGCGACCGTCGAGCGGGAGCTCAGCGGCCCGCGGCCCGGTTCCGGGCGATCCGGGCGAACCGTTCGACGTGCTTCCGGGCGGCCCGCCCCGCGGCGGCGGGCGGCCCGCTGCGGATCGCCTCGAGGATCGGGACGTGGAGCTCGGCGGCCTCTTCCGGCTCGACGTACGTGCCGTACAGCGAGATCGTGATGCGGCCCTCGACGCCGAGCGTCCGCCAGCACTGCTCGAGGACGGCGTTGGCCGACGCCTCGACGATCAGCCGGTGGAAGGCGATGTCGTGCTGCACGAGGGCATTGACGTCGCCGCGCTTCGCGGCGGCCCGCATCGCCTCGAGCTCGCGCTCGAGCACGGCGACGTCCCCGTCGAGCCGGGTGCAGGCCTCCTTCGCGGCGAGCTCCTCGAGGACAGCTCGCACGGGATAGACCTCGATCAGCTCGTCGTCACCGAACTCCCGCACCCGAGCGCCGCGGAACGGCTCGGACTCGACGAGCCGGAGCAGCTCGAGATCCCGCAGCGCCTCGCGGACGGGGGCCTGGCTCGTTCCCAGCTCGCTCGCGATCCTGGTCTCGACGAGCCGCTCGCCCGGCTTCAGCTCGCCGCTCACGATGCGGTGGAGCAGGATGTCCTTCACCTGCTCGCGGAGCACGGTTCTCGAGATCGCGCTCATCGACGGCGGGGCTGACTATCGACCATCGCTCCGCCGGCCGTCAACCCGCCTGGACCGGATTCGTCAACGAGCCGACCCCGTCGATCTCGATCGTGATCTCGTCGCCGGGGCCCAGCAGCCGGGGCGGCTTGCGGAAGACGCCGACGCCGGCCGGCGTCCCGGTGAGGATCAGATCGCCGGCCTCGAGCGTCGAGGTCTGTGAGACGTAGCTGATCACCTCGTCGATGCCGAAGATGAGGTTCGCGGTCGTCGAGTCCTGCACGGTCTCGCCGTTGAGGATCGCGCGGATCCGGAGCGCATGCGGGTCCGGGACGTCGTCCACCGGGACCAGGGGGCCTACGGGACAGAAGGTGTCGGGCGACTTGCCGCGCGTCCACTGCCCGTCGGCGAACTGGAGGTCGCGCGCCGAGACGTCGTTCGCGACGACGTAGCCCGCAACGGCCTCGAGCGCGTTCTCCTTCGAGACGTCCTTGACGGTGGCGCCGAGCACGACGCCGAGCTCCGCCTCGTAGTCGCACTTCGTCACGATCGCGGGGATGACGATGGGGTCGCCGGGGCCGATCAGGGAGCTCGGGAACTTGGCGAAGAGCAGCGGCGCCGCCGGCAGCTCGGCTCCCTGCTCCTCGGCGTGATCGGAGTAGTTGAGCCCCACGCAGATGATCTTCCCGGGGCGCGGGATCGGTACCGTCATGCGCCGACCCTAACGAATTCCCAGCGATCATCGATGATCGATCGTGTGGAGTACGATCGCGCCGTGTCCCTACCGAACGGTTTCGTCGGCGAGCTCGTGTCGGCGCTCGGAGAGGCATATGTCGTGACGGAGCCGGCGCAGCTCGCCACGTACGACTGCGACGGCCTGACGGGCTGGCGCGCCCAGCCCGCTGCCGTCGTCCTGCCGGGGTCGACCGAGGACGTCCAGGCCGTGCTCCGCCTCTGCGCGCGCGACCGCGTGCCCTTCGTCGCACGGGGCGCCGGGACCGGTCTCTCCGGCGGGGCGCTTCCCGTCGCCGAGGGGATCGTCGTCTCGGTGGCGCGCATGAACCGCATTCTCGAGATCGATCTGGAGAGCGAGCGCGTCGTCGTCGAGCCGGGCGTGACGAACCTCGACGTGACCCGCGCCGTCGCCGCCGAGGGCCTCTTCTATGCGCCGGACCCGTCCAGCCAGCAGGTCTGCACGATCGGCGGCAACCTCGCGGAGAACTCCGGCGGCGCCCACTGCCTGAAGAACGGGTTCACCGTGAACCACGTCACGGGCGCCCGCATCGTGCTCCCCGACGGCGAGCTGCTCACGCTCGGCGGGAAGGCGATCGACGCGGGAACGGGGCCGGACCTGCTGGGCGTCGTCGTCGGCTCGGAGGGCACGCTCGGGATCGCAGTCGAGATCACCCTCCGCGTCCTGCGCCAGCCGGAGGTCGTGGTCACGCAGCTCGCCGCGTTCCGGTCGGTCGACGCCGCCGGCGACGCCGTCTCGCGGATCGTGGCAGCCGGGATCCTCCCGTCCGCGATGGAGATCATGGACACCTTCACGATCCAGGCCGCCGAGGCGGCGTACCGGCCCGGATATCCGGAGGGAGCGGGATCCGTCCTGCTGGTCGAGCTGGACGGCGTCGCGTCCCAGGTGGAGGAGGACACCGTCGCGGTCGAGGCGCTCTGCACCGCAGCCGGGGCGTTCGAGATCCGGACGGCACGGGACGCCGACGAGCGGGTGCTCCTCTGGCTCGGCCGCAAGGGCGCCTTCGCGGCGATGGGGCGCGTGTCACCCGACTACTACGTCCAGGACGGCGTCGTGCCGCGCACGCGGCTCCCCGCGGTGCTGCGGCGCATCGACGAGCTCTCGGCCGAGCACGGCCTCCGGGTCGGCAACGTGTTCCACGCCGGAGACGGGAACCTGCACCCGCTCGTCCTGTACGACGCAGCCGTGGAGGGTCAGGTGGAGCGAGCGAAGGTCCTGGCCGACGCAATCCTCGCCGCGTGCGTCGACGAGGGCGGCTCGCTGACTGGCGAGCACGGGATCGGCGTCGACAAGGCCTGCGCGATGCCCTCGATGTTCTCGGACCGCGACCTCGACGCCTTCGAGCGGCTGCGCCGCGCCTTCGACCCCGACGGGCTCGCGAATCCCGGCAAGGTGCTCCCGACCCCACGGCTCTGCGGCGAGGTGCCCGGTCCGTACCGCGCGCATCCGCTCGAGCGGCTCGGCCTCGCGGAGCGGCTCTGATGCGCCCGACCTCCGTCGAGGAGGCATCGGCGCTCCTCGCCGAGGCGAGCGCGTCGGGTCGGACGCTCCGGATCGGCGAGGACCTGGTCACCGAGGGCCTCGGCCGCGTCCTCGAGCACGAGGCCGGCGACCTGACGTGCACGGTCGAGGCGGGGATCCGGCTCTCCGCCCTCCGCACGGCGCTCGCCGCCGAGGGCCAGCGGCTCTCGCTCGACCCTCCCGGCGACCCGACCGTCGGCGCCTGTCTCGCCAACCGCCAGTCCGGGCCGCTCTCGCACCGCTTCGGGACGCCCCGCGACCTCGTCCTCGGCGTCACGCTCGTGCTGGGCGACGGGACGGTGGCGAGCTCGGGTGGGAAGGTGGTGAAGAACGTCGCCGGCTACGACCTCGGCAAGCTCGTCTGCGGGTCCGCGGGGCGCCTGGCCCTGATCGCGCGGGTCTCGTTGCGGCTCCACCCGCTCCCGGCCTCGTCGGCGACGCTCGTCGTCGCCACGGAGGACACCGCGGGGGCCGTTCGCTCGCTGCGCCGCTCGACCCTCGCGCCGAGCGCGCTCGACGTGCTCCATCCCGGGCGGGTCGCGGTGCTCTTCGAGGGGACGGAGCGCGCAGTCGCATCACAGCTCGCGGCCGCGCGCGGGCTCGTCGGCGGTGGCGACGTCGACGACGAGGTCTGGGCCGAGAGCCGGGAGCGGCAGGGCCGTGCGCTCGGCCGGCTCGGTTTCGCTCCGGGCGATCTCCGCAACGTGCTCTCGACCCTGGGCGAGGCCGTCGTGCGGCCGGCGGCAGGGATCGCATACGTCGGACACCGGGTCGGCGGCGTTCCCGACGCCGCCTCGCGACGCCTCCACCGCGCGCTCAAGGAGCGCTTCGACCCGGCCGGGGTGCTCGCGTGAGCCTCACCGAGATCGAGCAGCTGACGAAGGCGTGCGTCCACTGCGGGTTCTGCCTGCCGACCTGCCCCACGTACGTCCTCTGGAGCGAGGAGATGGACTCGCCCCGCGGCCGCATCCAGCTCATGGAGAAGACCGCGCAGGGCACGCTGCGTCTGAGCCCGAGCGTCGTGGAGCACTTCGACCGCTGCCTCGGGTGCATGGCCTGTGTCTCGAGCTGCCCCTCCGGCGTCCGGTACGACCGGCTGATCGAGGAGACGCGAGCCGTCGTGGAGGCGGAGCACCCGCGCACGCGCGGCGAGCGACTCCAGCGGCGGCTCCTCTTCGCGACGCTCCCGTACCCCCGGCGGATGCGCTGGGCGCTGCGACTCGCGCCGGTCGGCCGGGCACTCCCCTCGCCTGCCTGGGCGCGCCCGATGCTCGACCTCGCGCCGCAGTGGCGCTCGCGAGAGCGCCCGGCCGCGCTCACGAGCGCGCGCGACGGTCTCTCATCGGCGTCCCGCCGCGTCGGGATGCTGACCGGGTGCGTCCAGTCGGTGCTCTTCGGCGACGTCAACGCGGCGACGGCACGGGTGCTCGCCGCCGCGGGATACGACGTGGTCGCGCCGCGACAGGGTTGTTGTGGAGCGCTCTCGGCGCACGCGGGCCGCGCGAAGGAGTCGGCGCGTTTCACGCGCCGCTTGCGTGACGCATTCGGCGAGATCGACACGATCGTCGTCAACGCGTCGGGCTGCGGCTCGCATCTCAAGGAGCACGGCCTCCCGGCGCTCGACGTGACCGAGGCGTTGGCGCACGCCGAGCTTCCCGGGCTCGGGCCGCTCGAGCTGACGGTTGCCTACCAGGACTCGTGCCATCTCCGGCACGCACAGCGCCTGCCCGCCGCCTGGCGGCCGCTGCTCGAGCGGATCCCGGGCCTCGAGGTGGTCGAGCCGGCAGAGCAGGACATCTGCTGCGGCTCGGCGGGGATCTACAACATCACCCAGCCCGAGGCCGCCCGGACGCTGGGCGATCGCAAGGCTGCGAACGTCCTCGGCGCCAAGCCGGACGCGTATGCGAGCGCAAACCCCGGCTGCCTCGTCCAGGTCTCGCAGGCGCTCGGGCGGGCTCGGGCACCGCTCCCCGCGCTGCATCCGGTCGAGCTGCTCGACGCCTCGCTCCGTGGCGTCTCCGTGGCCGACCTGCTCGCCGGCGCCCGACGCTGAGGCTCAGGCGACCGCCTCGGCGGGCCGTAGCTCGTCGAGACGGTCGACGTGCCGGAGATCCGGGAAGAAGCGCGCCCAGGTGAGCGCGACGCCGATGGTCAACACCCCGCCGATCACGACGGCCGGAACGGCCCCGATGAGCGCCGCGGCCACACCCGATTCGAACGCGCCGAGCTCGTTCGAGGCGCTGATGAAGACCATCTCCACGGCATTCACCCGTCCCCGGAGCTCGTCGGGCGTCACGAGCGGGAGGATCGTCTGGCGGAGGACGACGCTCACCATGTCGACGCCGCCGCCCACGGCCAGCGCGAGCAGCGAGAGCCACATCGTCTCGGAGAGGCCGAACACGATCATCGTCACGCCGTAGGCCGCGACCACGGTCAGCAGCGTGCCTCCCGCCCGGCGCCGGATCTGCCAGCGGGACAGGGCGAACGCGGCGCAGAGGGCGCCGACGGCAGGCGCCGCGCGCAGGACGCCGAGACCCGCGGGACCGACCTCGAGGACGTCGCGCGCGAAGACGGGCAGCAGCGCAACGGCGCCGCCGAAGAGCACGGCGAAGAGGTCGAGCGAGATCGCCCCGAAGAGCACCGGCGTCCGGCGGACGAGGCGGACGCCGCCGAAGACGCTCGCGAGGTCCGGCGAGCCCGTGTGCGTCCCCACCCGTCCCGCCCGGAGCGCGAGCACCGCGACGAGCGCGAGCACGGAGAACGCCGTCGAGGCTGCGTAGACGAGCTCCGGGTGGATTGCGAAGAGGAGCCCCCCGAGCGCAGGGCCGCAGATGACCGAGGCCTGGAACGCGATGGACCGCTGCGCGAGGGCTCGGACGAGGATCTCCTGGGGGACGAGCGACGGCGTCATGGCCCGTCCAGCGGGTGCCCCGAGCGCGGACGCGATCCCCGTGCAGAAGGCGAGCGCGAAGAAGGGCCAGGTCGCGTCGGCGCCCTGCCTCGTGACGACGAGCAGCCCGACGGCCACCGCCGCGTCGAGGCCCGTGGCGATCGCGAGCACCGTCCTGCGGGGGTAGCGGTCGGCGAGGTGGCCCGCGGGGAGCGCCAGCAGTGGCAAGGGGAGGAACATCGCGAGGCCGACGAGGCCGAGGTCGAGCGGGTCGCGGTGGATCTCGTAGACCTGCCAGCCGATCGCGACGAACGACATCTCGATCGCGAATGCCGTCGCGACCGTCGCGGCCACATAAAGGCTGAAATCGCGATGCCTGGGGAGAGCTCATGTGACTCGAGCGTCGACTCGTTCGAGCCCGCGCGGAAAGTGCGTCGCGTCAGCGCGTCGCACTTTTCGCTCCTCTCAGGCGGCTTCGGGCGTGTCGTCGACCCCGACCGGGGCGGGATGGAACTCGACCTCGAGCCGCTGGATCCGCGTGCCGCTCGTCTCGAGCACGGTGAACCGAAGCCGGCCGTCGACGATCTCGTCGCCGACCTCCGCTGCCCGGCCGAGGTGACCGAACACGAACCCGGCGACCGTGTGGTAATCCTCGTCGTCGACCCCGGTTCCGAACTGCTCGTTGAAGTCGTCGATCGTGAACGAACCAGAGATGCGGATCCGCGTCTCGTCGAGCCGCTCGACCGACTCGTCCGGGAGGTCGAACTCGTCCTCGATGTCCCCGACGATCTCCTCGAGCAGGTCCTCGAGCGTCACGATCCCGGCCGTCGCTCCGTACTCGTCGACGACGACCGCCATGTGCTGGTTCGCCTTGCGGAACTCGTTCAGGAGCGCGCCGAGATCCTTCGTCTCGGGAACGACGTACGCCGGGTGGAGGAGCGACTCGAGCTCGACGGCGTCGAGTGCCCGGTCCTCGAGCGCCGCCACCAGCGCGCGCACGTGGAGGATGCCGACGACGTCGTCGAGCGACCCGCGGTACACGGGATAGCGCGTGTACGGCGAGTCGAGCACGAGCCGCAGCGCCTCGTCGGCGGGCATGTCCACCGAGACCCCGATCACGTCGGGCCGGGGGACCATCACGTCTGCGGCTTCCTTCTCCGCGAAGTCGAAGACCTTGTAGAGCATCTCCTCCTCGGCGGTCTGGATCTCGCCGACGTCCTCCGCGGCCGCGACCGAGTGGCGGATGTCTTCCCGGGTGAAGGCGATCATCCCCGCCGGCGCGGGCTTGATGCGCAACACGCGGAGGACGGCGTTCGACGAGTGTTGGAGCACCCAGACGACAGGCGCAAAAACCCGCGAGAGCACGTCGATCGGAACGGCCAGCGCAAGCGCCAGCAGCTCGGCCTTCTGGAGCGCGACGGCCTTGGGGACGAGCTCGCCGACCACGACGCTCAGGTACGTGAGGATGGAGAACGAGATCACGAACGCGACGCCCCGCGGGAGGAAGTCGAAGTAGCGCGAGACGAGCGGCTCGCCGACCGCACCGAGGGCGATCCCGAAGACGGTGATCCCGACCTGCACCGTGGAGATGAACCGCACCGGCTCGTCCATCAGCTTCAGCGCCGTCCGGGCCGGGCGGTTGCCGCCTTCGGCGCGCTCCTCGAGCCGGCTCCGGCGGGCCGTGACGAGTGAATACTCGGCCGCGACGAAGATCGCGTTTCCGACCACGAGCGCGACGACGGCGAGGATGCGCCAGGCGTCACTCATTCGTGAGAACCAGTCAGGAGAGCGGGCGCCCCGCAGCACCGGGGCCTGGGTACTGGGCGGGGGCTCGTCGTCCACTCAGGCGGCAGTATAGGCGACGCTGTCGACGTCCTCGTGGCGCCGCGCCCCACCTTCGTGGACGAGCCGCTCGAGGTGCGAGAGCGTCTCGGCGACCGCGAACCGCCGTGCCAACGGCTTCAGGTCGGCGCCGAAGAGCGGGAGCGAGACCTCGTAGCCGCTGCGTGGCTCCCCGTCGAGGGCGGCGGCCGTCGCCGCGAGCCGCTCGCGGTGGTGCGCGAGCAACTCGCGCGCGCGACCGGCGGGGTCGGTCAGCAGCTCGCCGTGCCCGGTGAGCGCCAGCGTGGGCTCGAGGGCGATCGTCGCCTCGAGCGCGGCGATGTAGTCGCCGAGTGGATCGGGCCGGCTGCGGGGCCACAGGCCGACCGTCGGCGTGATCCGGTCCAGCAGGTGGTCGGCGGCCACGAGGACTCCGTCGCGATGGAGCATCAGCTGGCCATCGGCATGGCCGGGCGCGGCGACGACCGTCCAGCCCTCGACGGCGTCGCCGGGATCGAGGCGCCGGGGTCGGGCTGGAAGTGGATGAACGACCGATACACCGATCCTTGCTCGACGAGCTCGGAGGTGACCTCGTCGGGCACGCCGTTCCGGGCGAACCAGTCGACGAGCACGTCGCCCCAGTCGTCGCCGCCCCAGACGAGCTCGCATTGCTCGTAGTCGAGGCGACCCTGCGCGACCGGGGCGCCCGTGAGCTCCGCGACGTCCCGCGCGGCGCCGACATGATCGGGATGGAAATGCGTGACGACGATCGCGGACGACCCGTCCCGGTAGGCCGTCGAGCTCGGCCGCCCAGCGCTCCTTCGCATCGGGCAGCCCGAGCCCCGTGTCGACGAGCGTCCAGCCGTCCTCGCCGGGCAGCAGGTACGAGTGGACGTGCCCCGGCCGCGTCGGCAGCGGAAGGGTGACGCGCCTGATCCCGCCGGCGAGCTCGTCCACGGGTCAACCCTACGCACGCGCCGTGCGCCTGTCCGCGTGGTCACGTCCAAGCGGCCGGCTTGACGAGAACCGGTGCCTGCCACCGATCTCGCGCGCCGCGGCCATCGCCTCGCCCGATCGTCGGCAGCGTGGAGCGGTTCTCGCGAGCACGCGCGGGCAGACCGAGGACCAGTCGCGAAGATCCCTAATGCGACGCATAAGGATCCGTGATGGGTGGTACCGTTCGCGCGATGGAGCGCAGCGTCGCGAGCTCGTCGGCGAGACGGACGTCGAGGCGCTCTCGGCCGAGGCGGTCGTGGGCCGCATGCTCGAGGCGCTCCACCCCGAGGTGGCGCTCGCGTGCTCGTTCCAGAAGGAGGAGAGCGTCCTCCTCGACATGCTGCTCGAGCACGACCCGAAGGCCCGGATCTTCGCGCTCGACACACACGTCCTCTTCCCGGAGACGTACGGCGTGTGGCGCGAGATCGAGCGGCGCTACGGGATCCGGATCGAGGTCTTCGAGGGCCCCTCGCTCGGCCGGCAGGCCGCGACGCACGGCGACCGCGCTCTGGGAGCGGAATCCTGACCTCTGCTGCTCGATCCGCAAGATCGGCCCTCTGAGCGCTGCGCTCTCGGGCCTCGAGGGATGGATCACCGGCGTCCGCCGCGAGCAGTCCCCGAGCCGGGCCGGAACCCCGAAGCTCGGCTGGGACGAGACCCACGAGCTGTGGAAGGCGAGCCCCCTCGCCGACTGGACGGACGACGACGTCTGGGCGTACATCCACGAGCGCGATCTCCCCGTCAACCCGCTCCACGAGCGTGGATACGCTTCGATCGGCTGCACGCACTGCACCGCTCCCGGCACCGGCCGGGAGGGCCGCTGGGCCGGCACCGGCAAGTCCGAGTGCGGGCTGCACGCCTGACGACACGCACGAAAGCCGTGATGAGCACCCTCGACCCCGTACGCCTCAGCCACCTCGACGCGCTCGAGTCGGAGGCGATCCACATCATGCGCGAGGTCGCCGCCGAGCTCGAGCGGCCCGTCCTGCTCTTCTCCGGCGGCAAGGACTCGATCGTCCTCCTGCGTCTCGCCGAGAAGGCCTTCCGGCCGGGGCGCTTCCCGTTCCCGCTCATGCACGTCGACACGGGGCACAACTTCCCCGAGGCGATCGAGTTCCGGGACCGGCGCGTCGCCGAGCTCGGCGAGCGGCTCGTCGTCGCCTCCGTCCAGGAGTCGATCGACCGGGGACGTGTCGTCGAGCAGACGGGCCCGCGCGCGTCACGCAACCAGCTCCAGACGACGACCCTGCTCGACGCGATGACCGAGCACGGCTTCGACGCGGCGATCGGGGGCGCGCGGCGCGACGAGGAGCGCTCGCGCGCGAAGGAGCGGATCTTCTCGTTCCGCGACGACTTCGGCCAGTGGGACCCGCGCGCACAGCGGCCGGAGCTCTGGAACCTCTACAACGGCAGGATTCGCAAGGGCGAGCAGGTCCGGGTCTTCCCGATCTCGAACTGGACCGAGCTCGACGTCTGGCAGTACGTCGCGCGCGAGGACCTCGACCTCCCCGCGATCTACTTCGCGCACGAGCGAGAGGTCTTCGAGCGTGACGGGATGCTCTATGCCGCCTCGGAGTTCATGGAGCGCTACTCGCACGAGGAGCCGTTCCGGGAATGGGTGCGCTTCCGCACCGTCGGCGACATGTCGTGCACCGGCGGCGTCCGCTCCCGGGCCGCCTCGATCGAGGAGGTCGTCACCGAGATCGCCGCGACGCGCGTCACCGAGCGCGGCGAGACGCGCGCCGACGACAAGGTCTCCGAGGCGGCAATGGAAGACCGCAAGCGGGTCGGCTACTTCTGATGACGGAGCTCGACCTCGCCGAGCTGCTGACCGGCGACGCCGCGGACAGCGAGCTCCTCCGCCTCGTGACCTGCGGCTCGGTGGACGACGGCAAGTCGACGCTGATCGGACGGCTGCTCTACGACTCGAAGCAGGTGATGGCCGACCAGCTCGAGCACGTCGAGGAGACGAGCGAACGGCGCGGCGACGGGTACGTGAACCTCGCGCTCCTCACCGACGGGCTCCGCGCCGAGCGCGAGCAGGGAATCACGATCGACGTCGCGTATCGCTCCTTCGTCACGCCGACACGTCGCTTCCAGCTCGCGGACGCGCCGGGGCACGTCCAGTACACCCGCAACATGGTCACCGGCGCGTCGACCGCCGACGTCGCGGTCGTGCTGCTCGACGCGCGGAAGGGCGTCATCGAGCAGACCCGCCGGCACACCTTCATCACGGCGACACTCGGCATTCCCCACATCGTCTTCGCCGTGAACAAGATGGATCTCGTCGACTACGACGAGGAACGCTTCCGGTCGATCGAGGCCGACCTCCGGCACCTCTCCGACCGGCTCGACGTCCGCGACGAGATCGCGATCCCGATCGCCGCGCTTCCGGGCGACAACGTCGTCGAGCCTTCCGCGCGGATGCCGTGGTGGGACGGCGGGACGTTCCTCGAGCGCCTGGAGACGATCGAGATCGCCGCCGACCGCGACGCAGCGCACCGGCGCTTCCCGGTGCAATGGGTGATCCGGCCGATGACGGACGAGCACCACGACTATCGCGGCTATGCCGGCCAGGTCGCAGGCGGTGAGTGGCGCGCGGGGGACGAGGTCGTCGTGCTTCCCTCGGGCAGGCGGACGACCGTCACGTCGGTCGAGGCGCACGACGGCGCGCTCCCCGTCGCCGTCCAGGGGCAGTCCGTGGTCGTGCGGCTCGCCGAGGACGTCGACGTCGGCCGCGGCGACATGCTCGCCGACCCCGACGACCCGCCCGTCGCCGCCCGGGAGCTCGAGGGGACGGTCTGCTGGATGTCCGAGCGGCCGGTCGAGGCCGGTGCCCGGCTGGCGGTCAAGCAGACGACCCGCTGGTCGCGGGCGATCCTCGACGAGGTCGTCTCGGTGCTCGACGTCGAGAGGCTCGAGCAGGCTCCCGCCCGGGGCCTCGCGCTGAACGACCTGGCGCGGGTGCGCCTCCGTCTCGCCTCGCCCCTGCTCGTCGACCCGTACACGGTGAACCGCGCGACCGGCTCGTTCGTCCTCGTCGACGAGGCGACGAACGAGACGGTGGGGGCCGGCATGGTGCTGAACGCCTCGGACTGACGCGGTTCGCACCGCTCGACACCACCCGAACACATGTTCTATCATGCGGCATGCGCTACCGCGAGGAGCCGTGTCGCTCGGCGCTCAATCGCGTCAAGGGCATGCCGTTCGCGTGGTCGCTGAACCCGTACACCGGCTGCGCGCACCGCTGCACCTTCTGTTACGTGCGGGCCTTCGAGGCGCGCGCCGACCGGCCGTCCGATGACCGCTACGGGCGTTCGATCCGCGTCAAGACGAACGTCGCCGCCGTCCTGCGCGCCGAGCTCGCGCGACCGTCGTGGCGACGGGAGAGCGTCGTGATCGGGGCGGCCACCGACCCGTACCAGCCGGCCGAGGGCCGATACCGGCTGACGCGCGCGTGCATCGAGGAGCTCGCCCGGGCGCGCACGCCCTTCTCGATCATCACGCGCGGCCCGATGATCCGGCGTGACGTCGACGTCCTCGTCGAGGCGGCGACGCGGGTCGCAGTCCACGTCAGCTTCTCCGTTCCGACCCTCGACGAGCGCATCTGGCGCACGACCGAGCCGGGTACGGCGCCTCCACGCCGCCGGCTCGAGACGGTGCGGCTTCTGACCGAGGCGGGCGTCGACACCGGCGTCGCGCTCGCGCCGCTCCTTCCCGGTCTCTCCGACGCGCCCGAGCTGCTCGCGGAGGCGGTCAGAGAGGCGCGCGCCGCCGGCGCGACGGGGATCTGGGCAAACCTCCTCTACCTCCGACCCGGAACGCGGGAGCACTTCCTCGAGGCGCTCGCCCGGGACTGGCCCGAGCTGCTGCCGCACTACGAGGAGCTCTACGACGGTCGCGCCTACCTACCGACCACCGCGACGGAACCGGTGCGCGCTTCCGTGCGGGCACTCGCGCGCCAGGCCGCCCGCCCGCGCCGGCCGCTCCTGCGCCCCGAGCCCGAGCCGGAGCAGCTCTCGCTCGCCGTGTAGCGGGAGGGGCGAGAGACGTCTCGCCGTCGATACCAGCCCGCGGGCAGGATCCGTCCCCTCCGCCTCGTAGACTCCCGCCGTGGCGGAGAACGGGGAGATCGTGGCGGAGAACGGGGAGATCACCGTCCTCATCGCGGACGACCACGAGGTCGTGCGCGAGGGGCTCCGCCTCGCGCTGCTCCGCTCCTCGCACATCCGGGTCGTCGGCGAGGCGGCGGACGGCGAGACCGCGGTGTCGCTCACCGAGCGCCGCCGGCCCGACGTCGTGATCATGGATCTCCGAATGCCGCAGATGGACGGCATCGAGGCGACCGAGGAGATCCTCACGCGCGTCCCGGAGGCGCGGGTGCTCGTGTTCACCGCGTACAGCGAGCGGGCGTTGCTGCAGCGGGGGCTCGAGTCGGGCGCGCGCGGCTACATCCTCAAGGAGGCGCCGCACGAGACGCTCCTCAAGGCGATCGAGAAGGTCGCCGCGGGCGACACGTTCGTCGATCCGGCGCTCATCCCGTCGCTCGCCACGGGGCGCGACGGGCAGGACATCCTCACGCAGCGCGAGCGCGAGATCCTGCAGCTGCTCGCCGACGGAATGTCGAACGCAGACGTCGCGGCACGGCTCTTCATCTCGCAGGAGACGGTCAAGAGCCACGTCCGGCACATCCTCGCGAAGCTCGAGGCGGAGACCCGCACCCAGGCGGTCGCCATCGCGCTGCGCGAGGCGATGATCGATTGAACGACGAGCACCTCGTCGCCGAGCGGCTCCTCGCGGAGCGCGCGGAGCGGCGCCGGATCGCCGAGCAGCTCCACGACGGGCCGGTGCAGCACGTCGCCGCGCTCTCGCAGATGGTGGACGCCGCCGTTCAGGCCCTCGACGACGGCGACCTCCCGGCCGGTCGCCGGATCGCGGTTCGCGCGCTCGCGGTCGCCCGGGAGGCGGCCGAGGAGCTCCGGGGCATCGTCGCGGGCCTCGAGCCGGTGACGCTCGACGAGATCGGCCTCGCCGCGGCGGTGCGAGAGCTCGCCGAGCGCGTCGCAGGACGCCGCGGGGCCGCCGTCTCGGTCGCGATCGACGACGAGGGGCTCGGCGAAGGGGCGCGCTCGAACCTCTTCCAGGTGATCCGGGAGGCGCTCGACCAGGCGGCCCGCCGTGGGCCGCCGACGACGGTCACGGTCTCGCTCCGGCGCACGGCGACGGACGGGGTCGAGCTCGAGATCGCAGACGACGGCGCCCCCGAGCGCCGCCAGGCCGTTCTCGACGGGCTCGCCGAGCGCACCGCGGAGCTCAACGGGAGCTTCGACGCAGTTCGGGAGGGCGACGTCACGACGATCCGTGTCGTGCTTCCCCCCTCGGCCGCCCGGCTCTAGGGCGAGATAGATCTCCCCCTACGGGCGAGGCCTACTCGAGCGGCTCGTTCTGGACGTTGTGCTCCTCGGCGTAGGCCTGGACGAGCGGGTTCACGGCCTCGGCGCCGCTCGGGAAGGCGTAGTTGATCTTCACGAACGGCTCCCACTTGTCGGGCAGGGCGTCCTCCGGGAAGATCGCCTCGACCGGGCACTCGGGCTCGCACGCGCCGCAGTCGATGCACTCCTCGGGATCGATGACGAGCATCCGCTCGAACTCGTGGATGCAGTCGACGGGGCAGACGTCGACACAGGAGCGATCCTTGATGTCGATGCAGGGCTCGCTGATGATGTACGTCATCTGCGGGCGAGCCTACCAACGGCACTCGGAGCCGCCGGTCACGTGTCGACGCCGACGAGCTCGTCCACGACCTGTCGCGCTCGCTCCACGAGGGCGGACTTGACGATCACCTGGTCGAAGCCGGCGGCGTGCGCTCGCTGGAGACCATGGGTGTCCGTGTGGTTCGTGAAGCCGAGGATGGGCGTCTCGGGCCAGGCGTCCGCGACGTCCTCCGCCTCGACCCGCGAGATGTCGCAGATCACGAGATCCGGCGAGTCGGCGCTGTCGCTCGTCACCAGACGGTGTCCCGAGAGCAGGCCCTCGAGCTTCGACCGGAACATCAGGTCGACCCCGACGAGCAGGACCGTCGACATGGGCCACGGTATAGCACGGTCCCGGCGGTCCGAGGAGTCGATCCGGTGAGCCTGGAGCACGGAGTCGCGCTCATGCGCGAGGAGCGCTGGTTCGACGCGCACGAGGCCTTCGAGGACGAATGGCGCGCCGCGCCCGAGCCGGAACGGGACTTCCTGCAGGGGCTCGTCCACGTCACGGTCGCCTGGCATCACGCCTCACGCGGCAACCAGCCCGGTGCATCACGCCAGCTGGAGAAGGCGGCGCGGCGTCTCGCCCCGTATGTCCCGGAGCACCGTGGAGTCGACGTCGTGTCGGTGCTGGGCCAGGTCGAGGCCGCGTCGGCGCGGGTCGCCGAGGGCCTGCTGGCACTTCTCCCGGTGAGGATCTAGAACAGCGGCTCGAGGCCGAGCCACTCGAGCGCCCGGTTGACGTAGATCCGCAGGACGTAGAAGCGACCGAAGAAGAGGAGCAGGCCGAGGACGACCATCACGAGGCCGCCGGCGAACTGGATCGCCCGGTAGTGGTCGCGCAGCCAGCGGAAGGCGCCCATCATGCGCGTGAAGGCGGCGCCGACGAGCACGAAGGGGATCGCGAGGCCGAGGGAGTAGACCGCGAGGAGCGCGGCGCCCTCGAGGGCGGTCTCGGACGAGCCCGCGAGGACGAGGATCGCGGCGAGCACGGGGCCGATGCACGGAGCCGCGCACACCGCGAACGCGCCGCCGAGGAGCACGCGCGAGCCGCGCGAGCGGGCGCCCTGGACGAGCCCCGCGCCGACGAGGCGCTCCGGCCACGGAAGCAGCCCCATGAAGGCGAGGCCGAAGACGACCAGCACGAACCCCGAGATCTGCTCGAGGAGGAACTGGTCGCGGAACAGGCTGCCGCCCACCAGGGACGCGCCGACACCGAGGGCGACGAAGACCGCTGTGAAGCCGAGCACGAAGGGGATGCTGGAGGCGACGACCCGCCGCGCCATGCCCGGGCGCCCGAGCTCGTCGGCGTTCACCGCCGAGACGGCGGAGAGGTAGCCGGGGACGAGCGGTAGGACGCACGGCGCGAGGAACGAGAGGAACCCTGCGAGCAAGGCGACGGGAATCTGGCCCGCGCTCACTCAGATCACCCGTCGAAGCGCTCGAGCTCGGCGTCGAGCCGCCGCTCGAGCACCGGGTCGACGGGCTCGAGGCCGACGCTCTCGTCCCCCCGTCCGTCGCGACGGCGACTCCAGCCCCAGGCGATGATCCCGACGCCGAGCGCCCCGGCAGCCAGGAGCGCGAACGGGAGCGCCCAGGCCAGGAGGTCGAAGCCCGACTTCGGCGGCTCGGCGAGCACGCCCGGCCCGAACTGGTCGACGAGCTCCGCCTTGATCTCCGCCTCGCTCCGGCCGGCCGCGATCCGCTCGCGGATGATCTGCTTCATCCGCACGGCCACGGGCGCGTTCGACTGGTCGAGAGTCGTGTCGCACGTGGGGCAGACGAGCTCGGCCTCCAGGTCGGCGGGATTGGGCGCCGCGCCGCGGCCGCGCCGGGCGCGACGAGGCCCACGACGAGGAGCACGACGGCGAGCCGTCTCACGACGCGTCGCCGAGGGCGAGCGCCACGCCGCGCTCGAACGCGTCGCGGTTCCGCTCGATATCGACCGCGCCCGAGATCCGCTCCCCGACGAGCGTCCCGGACCGGTCGACGAAGAACGTCTCCGGGAAGCCGCGCACCCCCCACTTCCCGACTGTCGAGCCCTTGCCGTCGTAGACGACCGGGTAGGTCAGCCCGAAGCGGCGCAGGAAGCGCCTCGCGTCCTGGCGGAAGTCGTTCACGTCGATGCCGAGCACGACGAGGCCCTCGTCGCGGTAGCGCTCGTACGTCTGCTGCAGCACGGGTGCCTCGTCGCGGCAGGGGATGCACCACGACGCCCAGAAGTTGACGACGAGCGCCTTGCCCTTCAGGTCTGCGAGGGCGAGCGACCCTTCGCCGTCGAGCCGATCGAGCGTGAACGCGGGTGCCTGGACTGTCTTTCCCTGCCCGAGCTCGTCCGCGGCGCCCCGTTCGTCGCCGAACGCAATCTTCCAGACGAGGAGCCCGAGGAGGGCCGCGACGCCGACGAGCGCGATGGCCTGGCCGACGCGCTGGACGCCGCCGGTCACGCCCGGACGATGTACACCGGCGTGCCGACATCCACCCGCTCGAAGAGCCATTCGACCTGCGGGATCAGCATCCGCACGCAGCCGTGCGAGGCCGAGTAGCCGATCGACGCCGCGTTCGGGGTGCCGTGGATTCCCACGTACGGCGACGAGATCCCCATCCAGCGCGTGCCGAGCGGGTTGGACGGGCCCGGCGGGACGGGCTCCGCACCCTCCGCCCAGGCGGAGCCCTCCGGTGGGTACCACCACGGGATTGCGCTGCATGTTGACGATCTCGAACTCGCCGATCGGCGTCGGGAAGGACGACTGCCCGGTCGCGATCCGGAACGAGCGCTTGAGCTTCGTGCCGACGAAGTAGAGGAGCGTGCGCGTCTCGCGCTTGATCACGATCAGCTGACCGAGGTCGTCCTCTGTCACGGCCGGCCGGAGCGCCTGGTACGGGAGCTCGAACGGGCCGCGCTCGTGCTTGCGGATCGCGAGCGAGAGCCGCTGGAAGGCGATCGTCTGCTTGAGCCGGATCCCCGGCTGGGACTTCCGCGCGACCGGGCGGAAGTTGCGCAACGCCAGCGAGGCGTCGACCGCCTTGCGATCGGTCTGCGCCGCAAGCCCGGCGAGGTACTTCTCGAGCTTCGACTCCTTCACGTCGACCGTCAGCGGGACGGCGAAGTCAGGGGTACGCACCCGGACGGCGAGCTTGACCGCCTTCAGGAAGCGCGCCGCGGCGCCCAACTCGGCCGGAGCCACACGGAGCTTCCTCGCCGGCGACACGACGAGTGTCACGTCGCGCTGGAATCGCTCCTCGACGAGGGCCCGCGCCTCGGGTCCCGTGAGCCCGCCGACGAGCAGCCCGCCGATCGTGACGCCGGGCTGGATGAGCTTCGGGCCGGGGGGCGGGAGCGGCTTGGTCGTGGCCGGCGGGGTGGTGACCGTCGGCGGCGTGGTCTCGTCGGCCCACGCAGGCGCCGCGAGCGCCACGAAAAGGGCGACTGAGCAGGAAAGAACCGCTACGAGCGTCCCTCGGCGCATTCGTGTTGAGTGTAGCCGGGCCACAGGCGGGTGTTGATGAACGAACCGTTAGCCCGTCACGTGTCGATCGTCTCGAAGATCCGGGGATCGTTCGTGATCACCCCGTCCACTCCTGCAGCGACGACGCGGTCGAGATCCGTGGCCGTGTCGACGGTCCACGCGAGCACCGCCGCCCCGACGGCGTGCGCGCGCTCGACCGCCGCAGGCGTGACGAGCCGGTGCTGGAGCATCAGCGCCGTCGCGCCGGCACGCGCGATCAGACGGGGCAGGAACCGTGGCGCGAGCGCGCGGAGCGACGAAAGCCCGAGCGCGACCACCGGTTGCAGCAGCGGCCGGCGTGAGACGCCGAGGCGATCCTCCGGGTAGGTGAAGCCGATCCGGATGCTCGCCGCTTCGCGGGCGACGGCATGAAGGCTCGGAACGTGGAAGGACGAGACGACCGTCCGCCGCTCCAGGCCGAAGCGAAGCAGGGAGCGGGTCAGCTCGTCGAGCCGGACCTGGAGCTTCAGGTCGACGTGGAGACCGACGTCGGGCGCCTCGTCGTGGAAGAACTCGAGCGCGTCGTCGAGGGTCGGGAGCTCCGGGGCGAGGCCGCGCAGCTCGTCGAGCGAGAGCGAGCGGACCGACCCCGTCGCAGCGCCGTGGGTCACCTCGTCGAGGTGGTCCGAGTGCGCAAGGACGAGCGGCCCTCGCGGGAGGTCGAGCACGTCGAGCTCGACGAGGTCGACGCCGTGCTCGACGGCGGCGCGGAGCGAACGGATCGTGTTCTCGGGCGCGAGATGGGCCGCGCCGCGGTGCCCGATCCGCAGCACCCTGCCGTCGCGCCTGTGGAGCTCGATCACACCGCGCTCCGGCGCAGCACGCGCAGCCACCACCACGCGAGGAGTGCGAGCACGACCGCCTGGCCGACCGTGAGCGCCGCCGCGAGCCGGGAAACGTCCTCCCAGAACCGCTCCGGGTAGAGGCGCAGGAGCGTGTCCGTGGTGGAGAAGCGCCAGGAGTCGCCTTCGAAGAAGACCTCGTGGAACCGCGTGAAGAACCGGTCGAAGCCGAGCAGGATCACGGGCACGGCGAGCACCGCGACGACGAGGGTCGCGAGCGCGCCGGCGAGGAGGCCGCGCGGGACGACGCGTCGCAGCGTCGTCCGGGCCAGTGCGAGCGCGAGGATCGCGATCGCGACCGCGACGACGAGCTGCACGCGGAGCGCCGCGCCGAAGAGCCGCCGGACGTCGTCCATGTGCGAGAGCTCGCGCTCGTCGAACGCCGGGGAGCCGTCCGGCAGCGTTGCCCGCTCGAGGAGGGCGATGCCGTCGGTGCCGGGACGGATCGAGCGAAGCCCGACGAGCGCAAGCGCTTCCCGCTCGGTCGCGGAGAGGCCGAAGCGGTCGGGGGGGAAGCCCTCTCGATCGAGCTCGTGGCGGACGAAGGTGTCTGTGGCCAGCACGCGAAGCGCGTTCACGACGAGGGCGGGCGGCACGGCCACGGCGATCAGGACGACGAGGACGAGCCCGACGAATCGCACCGTCGAGGGCTTCCGGGAAGCGGGCACCGAGGGAGCTACAACCCGAAGAGGCGGCCGATCTCACGCCACGTCGTCATCGCGAGCACGACGCAGGCTGCGACGAGCAGCACGAGCACGATCCAGAAGCGCGCGCCGGCCCGCCGGCTGCGGCGCCGATGCTCGACGCGCGCCCTGCGGCGGGCGCGATGCTCGTGGTAGGACCGTCGGACGGTGTCGGGATCGAGCGCGGGCGACTCGTCGCGCCCGAGGGTTCCCGCGACACCGTCACTCGCCGGCTGCCGCCCCTCATCGGCCATGCGCGAAGCATAGGCGGCAGGCGCCTGCTGGGCGTGACGGCGCCGTCGCGAGCGAGATAGGCTCCCGCGGTGATGGTGCGGGAACGGCGCTTCGACCCGGGGCTCTTCGGTCTCGGCGACGGGCTTGCGCTCGTCGCCGGCGTGGTGCTCGCGGTGTCGGCGTTCACGGGCTGGTACACGGGCGAGGGAGAGGGCGTGACGATCTCCGTCCTCGGCTGGAACACGGGCGTGCTCGGGAAGCTCGTCCTTGCCCTCGGCCTCGTCGTCGTCCTCGTCGTCGTGCTGCGCGAGGTGGGTGTCGAGCCTCCCTCTGCGGTGCCGCGCAGCCTCGTGACGATCGCCCTCGGCGCGGTCGCGACGATCCTCGTCCTGATCCGCGTCATCTCGATCCCGGACGACTTCTTCTTCGCGAGCCGCGGCGTCGGACTCTGGATCAGCCTCGCCGCCGCCCTCGCGGTGATCGTCGGCGGCCTCCTGCAGGCATCCGAAGAGCTCCTCTGATCCGCATGAGGGAACCCAGTGGTTCCCCCATCGTCGCTACGGCTCCTGCTGAGGCAGCGGCTCGAGCGTCCGGATCGACGTCTGCGTGCCACCCGGGACGGGACGGTCCTCGAGCGCGAGCCCGAGCGCCAGCCCGGCCAGGAACAGGAGCGCGGCGAGGATGACGCCCGCGAGCACCTTCGGCCAGCGCCGTGGACGCGAGGCCCGGCGGCGGGCAAGGCGCTCGTCGAGGTCGCTCACGGCCGGTAGTCCTGAGCGCCGCGGCTGTAGGCATGGAACGCGGCGTCGGCCGCGAGCGTCGCCGTGCGGACTCCACCGCGGGCCGGGACACGCTCGTCGACGGCCCCGAGGAGCCAGCGCTCCGCGCCGGCATACGCCTCGGCGAGCTCGCCGAGCGTGAACGTCCCTCCCACGCGGCGCCGAAGCTCCTCCGTCACGGCGTCGAGCTGGGCGTGGAGCACGTCTGCGCGCGCGGGATCCCGGGTCGCCTCGACGAACCGCCTGTGCCCCTCCTCCCACTCGCGGCGGGCATTCCCGACGGTCGTCATCGGCGCGATGCTAGAGGCTCGTCTGCGTGCAGCAGCTCGAGGGCCACCGGGCGGGTACCTCGGCGAGCACCGCGCTCCCCAGCTCGTAGCCCGGCCGCGCGAGGGCGAAGGCGACGTGCGCGTGGAGGCACTTCAGGGCCGTCGGGTTGCGCGAGCCGCCGATCCCGAAGGAGAGGGACTCGCCGGCGTCGGGCCCGATCCGGTCGGCGGCGAGCTCCCGCCGGATCGCAACCTGCTCGGCTGTCGCCCGGGCAAGGTCGTCGCGAAGCACGGGGTCCCGCGCCACCGCCTCCGTCCAGCGCTCGACGCCCCCGGCGGCCTCGAGGCGCGAGACGGCAGCGACGAGGTGGCGGCAGGTCAGGTAGTACGTCGTCGGGAACGGCTCGCCGCCCGGGCCGTACGGATCCTGCTCGGTGACAGCCGGGGAGGCCCAAGGGCAGCGGGCAACGACCCGCCGGAAAGCGCGAGGCTCGCGGCCGAGCTGGAGCGCGACGGCGGCGCGGTCGTCCACGCGCGGACCGTAGCGAGAGATCGATGGCGCGCGATCTCCTGAGACGGAAGCGCCCGGCGCTTCAGTCGGCGTGGCGCCTCGCCCAGGCAGCCGTGCCCTTGACGATGAACAGGTGCTCGTCGGGACGGATGTAGCCGATGCGGCGTGCCGCGCGCGCGAGCTCCTCGAGGCTCGTGGCGCGCTCGAGCCTCGCGTGCACGCGTGCCCGCTCGGCGCTCAGCGACGCCACCTCGGCGCGCCGCCCGGCAAGCTGGTCGCGGGTCTCGAGGTACGAGGTGATGGGCCGGACGTAGAGGAAGCCGACGGCGCCGAAGACGAGGACGGGAAGCAGCCAGCCCGGCAGGCGGACGTGTCTCCGCCGGCGGCGCTCCTTCTGTCGACGGCTCGGGGAACGCGCCACGAACGCAACGTTCGCCGCGACGGGCGTCGCCCCTCCGCCGGGCTACGCGATGTCGACCTTGATGACGTTGGTCGAGCCGGGGATGTTGACGGCGGTTCCCGCGGTGATCACGACGCGCTCGCCCTGCGAGACGACCCCGGCCTCGCGCGCCGCCGTCACCGAGCGGTCCCACAGATCCTCGACGTCGTCCATCTCGGGGATCCAGACCGGCGTCACCCCCCACTCGAGCGCCATGTGGCGCAGCGACTCCTGCTTGTGGGTGAGCGCGACGATCGCGCGCTTGGGCCGCAGTCGCGCGACGGCCGACGCCGTCCGCCCCGTGAACGTCGGGACGAGAATCGCCTGCGCCGAGAGCGCCTCGGCGACGTCGCAGGCGGCGTTCGACATCGCCTGGCCGATCGTGGGCTGCTCGCTCGCAAGCGGGATCTCGTGCCGGTAGTCGAGGCTCGGCTCAATCGCGAGCGCGATCCTGTCCATGACCGCAACGGCCTCGACCGGGTGCGCGCCGATCGCCGTCTCGCCGGAGAGCATCAGCGCCGACGTGCCGTCGAGGATCGCGTTGGCCACGTCCGAGGCCTCGGCGCGCGTCGGCTCCGGCGAGGAGATCATCGACTCGAGCATCTGCGTCGCGGTGATCACCGGCTTTCCGCGCTCGAGCGCGTGGAGGATGATCCGCTTCTGGAGAAGGGGCACCTCCGCGGCGCCGATCTCCACGCCGAGATCGCCGCGGGCGACCATCACCCCGTGCGCCTCGGCGAGGATCTCGTCGAGCGCGGCCACCGCCTCGGCCTTCTCGATCTTGGCGATCACCCAGGCGTGCGAGCCGCGTGCCTCGATGAGCGTGCTGAGCGCCTTGACGTCGGAGGCCGAGCGGACGAACGAGAGCGCGACGTAGTCGACCCCCTCGGCCAGCGCGAACTCGAGGTCGTCGAGGTCCTTGCGCGTGAGGGACGGGATCGGGAGCGGGATGCCCGGCAGGTTGACGCCCTTGTGGGCACGGACGGTGCCGCCGACGAGAACCTCGCAGCGAACCCGCCCGCGCTCGACGCGGTCGACGCGCAGGCGAACGTGACCGTCGTCGATCAGCACGTCGTTCCCCGGGCGCAGGATCTGGCCGAGAACGGCCGGAGCGACCGGCACGTCGTCGCCCTGAGCCACGTCCTCGCCCGCGATCACGACGGAGCCGCCGGTCACGAGCTCGACGTCGACCGCGAGGTCGCCGACGCGGAGCTTGGGGCCCTGCAGGTCGGCGATCAGCGCGATCGACCGGCCGCAGTCCTCCTCCGCCTTGCGGACGAGCGCCGCGGTCCGGGCGTGGTCTTCCTGCGTGCCGTGCGAGAGGTTCAGCCGCGCGCCGTCCATCCCCGCTGCGATGAGGGCGGCGATCCGCTCCGCGCTCGCGGAGCTCGGCCCGATCGTGGCGACGATCTTCGTGCGGCGCGTGTGGCCGGTCATCGAGCTCACGGTAGACGGCTCAGCTCGCCGCGCGCGGGAAGGCCGACCAGCCGGGGTAGGTCGCGTCGTCCCCGAGCTCCTCCTCGATGCGCAGGAGCTGGTTGTACTTCGCAACGCGATCCGAGCGGGCGGTCGCGCCGGTCTTGATCTGGCCGGCATTCGTCGCGACCGCGAGGTCTGCGATCGTCGCGTCCTCCGTCTCCCCCGAGCGGTGCGAGATGATCGCCCGGTAGCCCGCCGTGTGCGCGAGCTCCACGGCGTCCAGCGCCTCGGTGAGGGTGCCGATCTGGTTGACCTTCACGAGGATCGCGTTGCCGACGCGCTCTTCGATCCCGCGCCGCAGAAAGTCCACGTTCGTCACGAAGAGGTCGTCGCCGACGAGCTGGACACGCCCGCCGAGGCGGTCGGTCAGCGTCTGCCAGCCGGCCCAGTCCGACTCGCCGAGCCCGTCCTCGATCGAGACGATCGGGAAGCGCTCGCAGAGGTCGGCCCAGAGGTCGATCATCCCGGCCGTGTCGAGCGTCCCGCCCTGCCGCTCGAGCCGGTAGGCACCGTCGTGGTGGAGCTCGCTCGTCGCCGGGTCGAGGGCGAGCGCGACCTTGTCGCGATGGCCCGCGCGCTCCGCCGCCTCGAGGATCGCCTCGCACGCCTCGTACGCGGTCGCGAAGTCCGGCGCGAAGCCGCCCTCGTCGCCCACCGCGGTCGCGAGGCCCCGCTCGGCGAGGAGCAGCTTGAGATGCTGGTACGTCTCCGCGCCGATCCGAAGCGCCTCCGAGAAGCTCTCCGCGCCGGCCGGGACGAGCATGAACTCCTGGAAGTCGAGCGTGTTCTGCGCGTGCGCGCCGCCGTTGACGACGTTCAGCAGGGGGACAGGGAGCACGTGGGCGTTGGCCCCGCCCACCCAGCGGTAGAGCGGCATGCCGGCGTCCGTCGCTGCGGCCTTCGCGACGGCGAGCGAGGCACCGAGGACGGCGTTCGCGCCGAGCCGCGCCTTCGTCGGCGTCCCGTCGAGCGCGACGAGCGTCCGGTCGACGGCCCGCTGGTCGACCGCGTCGAGGCCGAGAAGGGCGTCCGCGATCTCGCCGTCGACGTGCCCGGCGGCGCGCGTCACGCCCTTGCCGAGCCAGTCATCGCCGCCGTCGCGGAGCTCGACCGCCTCGTGCTCTCCGGTCGACGCGCCGGAGGGGACAGCCGCGAGGCCGTACGCGCCGGACTCGAGGCCGACCTCGACCTCGACCGTCGGGTTCCCCCTCGAGTCGAGCACCTGGCGGCCGTGGACGTGGACGATCTGGCTCATCGCTTGCTCGCCGAGCAGGATTCGGCAGGGGCCGAATCCTGCGGCTCGATCCGCGCGTCCGGCGGGACACATCCCTGTAGGCGTCGGCTTTGCCGCCGCAACTGCCTCTGTGCCATGGGAGCCGACTCTAGTCGGGGCGTGGCCGGGGCGTGGCTTCAGCCGCGCCCCGAGTCTGCTACCCGCTCTCGCCGGAGCCGAGATCGGCTTTCGCTCGCTCGTACCAGGCGTCCTTCGCCGCGAGGTCGAGCTCGACCCAGGTCTCCCCCGCCTCGGACGCGAGGCGCTCGGCGAGCTCGATCCGCTCCCGCGACCTCGCGGTCGTGCGACGCAGCGCGAGCTCCGGGTCGACGTTCACGAATCGCGCGAGGTTGACGACCGTGAAGAGGAGGTCGCCGATCTCCGCCTCGACGCGCGGGTCGGCCTCGGTCTCGGGTGCGGGACGGCCCGCTCGCTCGAGCTCGGCCTCGAGCTCGCCGAGCTCCTCGCGCAGCTTCGCCCTCGGGCCGTCGAGGCCGGGCCAGTCGAAGCCGACCGCCGCGGCGCGGCGCTGCGCCTTCCGGGCGAGCAGGAGCGCCGGGAGCGTCTCGGGAACGTCGTGGAAGATGCCGCGCCGGCCTTCCTGCTCGGTCTTGATCGCCTCCCAGCGCTCTCGCACGCGGCCCGCGGTGCGCGCCTCGGCCTCGCCGAAGACGTGCGGATGCCGGCGGACGAGCTTCGCGTGGACGCCGGCGGCGATCGTGTCCAGGTCGCCCTGTCCCTGCTCCTCGAGCAGGAGCGCCAGGAAGTAGACCTGGAAGAGCAGGTCACCGAGCTCGTCGTGCAGCTTCGCCGGATCCTCCGAGAGCGCCGCGTCCGCGACCTCGTAGGCCTCCTCGACCGTGTGCGGGACGATCGTGCGAGCGGTCTGCTCGCGGTCCCACGGGCAATCTGCGCGCAGCCGCCGCGTCAGCTCCCGCAGCTCGTCGAGCGGAGCGTCGCCGGCCACGCCGTTGCGACTACTCGCCGGCGGTCGTCTCGGTCTCTTCGCCGGTCGAGGTCTCCGGCGGCTCGAAACCTGCGGCGTACGTCACCTTGCCCTCGTACTTCTCCTGGATGCCCTTCGCCCAGTCGTTCACCGCGGCGCTCTTGCGCTCCTCGAGGAGCTGCGTGCGGATCTGGGCCTTGACGTCCGCGAACGGTGTCACCGAGCCGGCCTTGACGGCGGCGAGGGGCTGAATGAGGTGGTAGCCGAACTCCGTCTTGACGGGCTCGGAGAGCTCGTTCGTCTTCAGCGAGAACGCGGCCTTGTCGAACGGCGCGACCGTCTGCCCGCGCGAGACCGTGAGGTTGCCGCCCTGGTCCTTGGAGCCCGGATCTTCCGAGCTCTGCTTGGCGAGCTGCGCGAAGTCGGCGCCGGCGGCGAGCTGCGCGTGGAGCTTGTCGGCCTCGGCCTTCGTCTTGACGAGGATGTGGCGGACTGCGCGGGACTCGGCGACCGAGTAGCGCTCCTTGTTCGCGTTGTAGTACTTCTGCAGGTCGGCGTCGGAGAGCTTGACGGACTGGGTGACGTCCTTGTAGATGCCCTCGGAGACGAGCTGGGCGCGGATGTCCTCGCGCAGCGCGTCGAGCGTGTAGCCCTGCTGCTTCAGCCCGGCGTCGAACTTCTGCCTGGCTGTCGCCGAAGAACTGCTTCTTGACCTCGGCGATCTTCGCCGCGATCTGGGCGTCCGTGACCTCGACGCCGAGATCGTCGGCCTCGCGCGCGTACTCCTCGCGCTGCACGAGGTAGGCGACCGCCTGGTTCTGGAGCGACTGGTACTCGGGCGTGCCCGCCTTCGGGAACTCGCGCTTCTGCTGCGTGTACGACTTCTTCGCGCGTGCGAGGAGCTCGTCGAGCGAGTCCTTGCTGATCGTGGTTCCGTCGACGACGGCGACGGCATCGGCCGGAACCTCGTCGGAATCGCCGCAACCGGCGGCGAGAAGGGTGAGCACGGCCAGAGCGGCGGCGGCGAGCAGGAGCGAGCGCTTCATCGAGACCTCGTTATAGGCGACGCGGTGTTAGGGACTGGTTGCGCTGTGTTCGGAAGTGATTCGGGGCCCACGCACGGTCGGATCGCACGTGCTCAGGCAGCCCGGCGCGCGGCAACGATAGCAGCGGCCAGGCCGAGCGCACCCTCGAGCCCCTCGGTTCGCAGCGAGACCTCCTGACGCTGCGAGGTGTAGATCGCGGTCTCCGAGAGCGCGCGCAGGGCCCGCACCTCCGCAGCCGCGAGCCCGACGGGACCGACGGTGACCCGGCCGCCGCGAAGGACGAGGTAGTCGGCGCCCACGAGCGCCAGCGCGAGTCGCGCCTCCTGGAGGCGAAAGAGGTTCTCGACGGGCTCCGGGAGCGGCCCGTACCGCTCCTCGGTCGAGGCGCGCAGCTCGCGGAGCTCGTCGTCGTGCTCGGCGAGCGCGATGCGGCGATGCAGGTCGATCTTCAGGGCCTCGGCCTGGATGTACGCGGCGGGCACGTACGCGTCGACGCGAGCGTCGATCCGGACGGGTCGGGCGACGACGCGCTTCTGGCCGGTCAGCTCCGCGACGGCCTCGTTCAGCATCTCGACGTAGAGCTCGAACCCGAGCGCCGCGACGTGACCGGACTGCTCGGCGCCGAGGAGGTCGCCGGCGCCGCGGATCTCGAGGTCGCGCATCGCGATCTGGAACCCGGCCCCGAGCTCCGTGTGGTCGGCGAGCGTCGAGAGCCGCGCCCTGGCTTCGGGCGTGAGCTCGCCCGCGTCGGGATAGAAGAGGTAGGCGTGGGCGGTCACGTCGGAGCGGCCCACGCGCCCGCGGATCTGGTAGAGCTGGGCGAGACCGAGGGCGTCGGCCCGTTCGACGATCAGCGTGTTGGCCTGCGGGATGTCGAGGCCCGACTCGATGATCGTCGTGGAGACGAGGACGTCGGCGTCCCCGGCGAGGAAGGCATGCATCCGCTCCTCGAGCTCGCGCTCGCCCATCTGCCCGTGCGCGACGAGGAGTCGGAGCCCGGGACAGAGCTGCTGCAGCTTCTCGGCCGCCTCGTCGATCGTCTCGACCCGGTTGTGGAGGTAGAAGGACTGGCCCTCGCGCGCGTGCTCGCGCTCGAGGGCGAGCTTGATCAGGTCCTCGTCGAGCTCTCCGACCGTGGTGCGGATCGGCCGCCGTCCCTCGGGTGGCGTCTCGATGATCGAGATGTCGCGCAGACCCGAGAGCGACATGTGGAGCGTCCGGGGAATCGGCGTCGCGGAGAGGGAGAGCACGTCGACCTCGAGTCGCAGCGCGCGAAGGAGCTCCTTCTGCCGGACGCCGAACCGCTGCTCCTCGTCGACGACGACGAGCCCGAGCTGCTTCGGGATCACGTCGCGCGAGAGCACCCGGTGCGTGCCGACGAGCACGTCGACCTTGCCCTCGGCGAAGTCCTTCAGGGTGGCCTTGACCTCGGCGGGTCGCCGGAACCGCGAGACCATCTCGACTCGCACCGGGAAGTCGCGATAGCGCTCGCGGAACGTGTTCCAGTGCTGCTCGGCGAGGATCGTCGTCGGGCAGAGCACGAGCACCTGCCCGCCGTTCACGGCGACCGCGAAGGCGGCCCGGACGGCGACTTCGGTCTTGCCGAAGCCCACGTCGCCGCAGACGAGCCGGTCCATCGGCTGCGGGGACTCGAGGTCCTCCTTGACGGCCTCGATCGCACGCTGCTGGTCGTCGGTCTCCCGGTACGGGAACGAGGCTTCGAGCCGCTCGAGCCAGTCGCTCTCGACGTCGAACGCGGTTCCCGTGGAGCGCTGGCGTTGCGCGTAGAGCTGCAGGAGCTCGCCGGCGAGCTCCTGCACGGAGGCTCGCGCGCGAGCCTTGAGGTTCTGCCAGGCCTTGCCACCGAGCTTCGAGAGCGTCGGCGCCGATGCGTCGGCGCCGATGTACCGCGAGAGCTTGCCGACCTGCTCGTGCGGGACGAAGAGGCGATCCTCGCCGCGGAAGGCCAGGTGGAGGTAATCGCGCGTGACTCCTGCGACCTCCTTGGTGTCGAAGCCGAGCAGCTTCCCGATCCCGTGGTCCTCGTGGACGACGTGGTCGCCGACACGGAGCTCGGCGAAGCTCGCGAGCGCTCGCCCGAGGCGTCCGTCGGCGCGCGGCGGCTTCTTGCGGAAGACCTGCGTGTCCGGGAGCAGGACGAGCCCGAGCTCACGCCACACGAACCCACGGCGGACGGGCGCGACCGCGAAACGGAGCTCGGGCTCGGAGGGGAGTGGCTCTCCGATCTCGAGCAACGGGGCGTCGACCCTGCGCAGCACCGCCTTCTGCCGCTCGGCCTCACCGCGGTGGGCGAACGAGACGACGACGCGATTCCCGGCCCGGACGAAGCCCTGGAGCTCGTTCTCCGCCTCGGCGATCCCGCGAGCGGCGACGGCGGGTCGCTGCGCCTCGAAGGCCCAGCGCTGGCCCTGCGGGAACGGGTCGAGCTCGGTCACGCCGTCGAGCGGCGGCGGCGCGAGCCCTTCCTCGTCCCACACACCGCGTACCTCGTCGGGCTGCCAGACGAAGTCGGGCGGACGGTCGACGGCCGGAACGAGGTCTCCGGGCGCCTCGCTGACGACGGCGTCATGGGCCTCGTCGTCCGGAAGCGCGAGCTCGGTGAGGTCGGCACGACGCTCGGAGGCGGGGTGGACGACCGTCTGGTCGGCCACGTGGAGGGCGCGTTGCGTGAACGGCGAGAACGCCCGGACCTGCTCGATCTCGTCTCCGAAGAAGTCGACCCGGAGCGGTTCCCGCCCCGTCGACGGGAACACGTCGACGAGCCCGCCGCGGACGGCGAACTGGCCACGCTCGTCGACGCGGTCGACGCGCTCGTAGCCGGCGAGGGCGAGGTGCTCGGCGAGGCCGTCGACACCGGGCTCGTCGCCGGCCTGGAGGAGGAGTGGCGCCGGGCGCGCAGCCAGCGGAGGCATGCCCTCGGCGAGCGCCGTCGCCGATGCGCAGACGAGCCCGCCGGCGGCGAGCACGTCGAGGGCGCGGTACCGCTCGCCGACGAGGTGCGGCGGGGGCGTCAGGCCGGAGGCGTACGTGACGCCGCGTCCCGGCAGGAGCGCGACCCGCTCGGCTCCGACGAACCAGCCGGCCCCGTCCGCGGCGTCGCGCGCGTCGGCATCCTCGGGCAGGAGCACGAGGAGCCCCCGGCCGAGCTCCTCGTGGAGCGCCGCGAGCAGCAGCGGGAGCACCGGCTCGGAGACGCGGGCGCGCGCCGGCAGCGCGCCGACGAACGCCTGGAAGCGCTCGTGGCGGCGCAGCTCGTCGACGAAGGCGGCGAGCGGCGTCGTGCGGGTTGTGGTCGCGGCCGGGTCCATGCAGGTCGGCGGGGATCGCGCCCCGCCGCGGTCATCGTACTCGCGGTCGTTCGGCTCGATCCTTCGCCGGTCGGGACGAGCGTGCGGCGAGACGGACGACCTCGCGGCTCGCGGGTCGACGGGTCTACGAACGGCCCGAAACCCGTCGCACAACCACCCCCAGGGGCACCCCCGGTGCCCTGATGACACGCTATCCGCGAAATGCGTCACGCGGGCGTGACGGCTTCGTGTCGAGTCTGTGTCGACGGCACGACGGCAACGCCGGAGAGAACGTGTCGAGACGACCGGCTGCGGACGGCGCAGCCCACAGGGCCACGAGCCGGGCGTCCCGGTCAGTTGAAGCGCCGCTGCGTCTCCTCGAGCCCCTCGCGCGCCAGGGTCTCGACCGCGTCGCAGGCACGCTCGACGATCGCCTCGACGTCCTCCTCCGGCTCGAACGGCGAGAGGACGTAGTCCGCGACCGGGCGTGGATCGCCCCGACCCGGGCGGCCGACGCCGACCCGGAGCCGGAGGAAGTCCTGCGATCCGAGCCGGTTCGCGATCGACCGCAGGCCGTTGTGCCCGGCGAGCCCACCGCCGGCGCGCGCCTGCAGCCGTCCGGCCTCGAGGTCGACGTCGTCGTGCACGACGAGCACCGTGTCCAGGGGCAGCTTGTAGAACGCGGCCGCCGCCTGGATCGAGGCGCCCGACTCGTTCATGTACGTCTCGGGCTCGAGGAGGACGAGCTTGCGTGTCTCCGAGACGCACATCGGCAAGCCGCCCGCGGAACTTCCCCTTGAACGAGCCGCCGTGGCGGCGTGCGAGCTCGTCGACGACCATCCAGCCGACGTTGTGGCGGTCGCGCGCATGCTCGCGCCCCGGGTTGCCGAGCCCCGCGACGAGAAGATCCACCGAGGTCCTGTCCTCTCCCCTACGGAAGAGGCGCACGGCTCACTCCGAGTCGGTCTCGGAGTCCTCGCCGGAGGCTTCGACGTCGCCGCCCTCGGCGCCGCCCTCGCCCTCTGCACCTTCCTCGCCCTCGGCCTCCTCGACCTCCTCGACCTCCTCGACGATCGCACGCGGGATCGAGCAGTTGGCGAGCACCGTCTCGGGATCGTCGAGGTACGCAACGCCTTCGATCGCGGGCAGCTCCTCCAGGCGGAGCGTGACGCCGAGCTCGAGCGAGGAGATGTCGGCCTCGATGTGCTCGGGCACCGCGGTCGGCAGGGCCTCGACCCTGAGCTCTCGCGTGACGAGCTGGACAACTCCACCCTGCTTGGCCCCCGGCGCCTCACCGACCAGCTGCACGCTGACGGTCGCCTGGATCGGGCGATCGAGACGAATCTCGTGGAAGTCGACGTGGGTGAGCGTCCCGCGGATCGGGTGCCGCTGATAGTCCTTGAGCACCGCGTGATGGGGCGTGGTCTGGCCCTCGATCACGACATCGACGATCGCGTGGAGCCCCGAGGGCCCGGTCAGCACCGTCCGGAGGTCGCGCTCGCCGACGAGGATCGCCCGCGTGTGCCCCTTGCCGTAGAGGACTCCGGGGATGAGGCCTTCCTTCCGGAGCCGGCGCACGCGCCGCGAGCCGACCTGGTCGGAGTCTCGGGGGGTGACCTGCAGGGTGACGCGATCGCTCGACATCGGCGGCCGATTGTAGCTGAGCTCAGAGGTCGATCCGGGCGCCGCGAGCGTCGTACGCCTCCAGCGTCGCAGCGGCGATCGGAGTGCTCTCGAGCTCGTGGCGGAACAACGTGAAGAGCGTCACGTCGTGCGGAACGCCGTCGCCTCCGGGGGGTAGGCGCCGCCGAAGGGTGCCTTCCTCGCGGAAGCCGAGCGCCCGCGGGATGCGGAGGCTCGGCGCGTTCGCGGGATCGACCCGGATCTCGACCCGATCGACTCCACAGGCGAGAAACGCGGTACGGGTGAGGGCCGACGCGGTCTCGCGCGCGTAGCCGCGGCCGACCTGCGAGGCCCGCACCCAGTAGCCGATCTCGAAGGCGCCGTCGCCCACTCGCGTATGGAGACCGCTGCCGCCCACGACCTCGCTCTCCGCGGCGTCGAAGATGCCGTAGACGAAGTCCTGTCCCAGGTCGAAGCGGCCGCGAAAGCCTCGGAGCAGCTCGACCTTCGCGGCGAGGGGCTTCGGCTCCTCGAGCGCCCACGGCATCCAGGGCCGCAGGTGGTCGAGGCTCGTGTCGAGCGCGTCCTTCAGCAGCGGCGCGTCGCGCGGCTCCCAGCACCGAACGAGCAGCCTCTCCGTCCGGATCGCGTAGGGCGGCGGCGTGCGGTCGGCGGGCTCGCTCAGAAGAGCTGGTTCTCGCCGCCGAAGATCGCCGAGACCGAGTCGTCGCTGAAGACGTTGGTGATCGTCTCGGCGAGCAGCGCCGAGACCGTCAGCACCGTGAGGTTCGCGGGTCTCTCGCGCGGGTCGATCGGCACCGTGTCCGTCACCACGATGCCGCTGATGTCCTCCGCGGCGGCGAGCTGCTGCAGTCCCTCGGGGCTCAGCAGCGCATGCGTGACGTAGATCCACACCTCCCGCGCTCCGTGTTCGCGGAGCGCGCGCGCGCCGGCGATCAGCGTTCCACCGGTGGTCGTCACGTCGTCGCCGACGATGCAGACCTTGTCTCGCACGCGACCCGTCACCTCGGTCACGGAGACTTGCTCGGGGCCTAGGCGCGTCTTGTGCATCACCGCAAACTCCGCCTCGAGCATCTCCGCGAACCGCACTGCCACCTTGGCCCGGCCGGCGTCCGGAGCGACCGACACGACACCCTCTCCGCTGAAGCCGAGGTCGCGAAAGTGGCGCGCGAACAACTGCTGCGCCGTCATGTGGTCGACCGGGATGGTGAAGAAGCCCTGGATCTGACCCGCGTGGAGGTCCATCGTCAAGAGCCGGTCGACCCCCGCAAGCTGGAGCATGTCCGCGACCAGCCGTCCGGAGATCGGCTCACGCGGCTTCGCCTTGCGATCCTGTCGCGAGTACGGGAACCACGGAATCACAGCCGTGATGCGCTTTGCCGAGGCGAGCTTCGCCGCCTGGATCATCAGCAGGAGCTCCATCAGGTGCTGGTCGACCGGGGGGCATCCCGTCTGGACGAGGAAGACATCCGCGCCGCGGATCGACTCGTCGTAGCGGCAGTACGTCTCGCCGTTCGGGAACGTCTTCAGCTCGATCTCGCCGAGTGACACCCCCAGCTGCTCGGCGATCCGCTGCGCGAGCTCCGGGTGGGAGCGGCCGGCGAACACCATCAGCCGCTTCTTCGGGATCAGCGGGATCGCATGCCCGGTCTTCGGCTCCGGCTTCTCGGGTGCGACGTCCAGCCCGGGAAGCTTCTGCTCAATCGTCCCGCTTTCCACCTCGTCCTTCCTTGTTGACCTGGCGGGGGGCGAACCCGGCGAGGGCGTTCGGAGGGACGTCGTCGGTGACGACCGTCCCCGGCGCCGTCCACGCATCGTCTCCCACAGTGACCGGAGCAACGAACATAGTGTCCACTGCGACCTTGACGTCACGCCCGATCCGGGTCCGCGTCTTGCCGCGCTCCGGATGGTGCGAGAGGTTGGCCGTGATCGAGCCGGCCCCGATGTTCGTCCCGCTACCGATGTCAGCGTCGCCCATGTACGCGAGATGCGGCACCTTGGCGCCCTCGCCGACCACGGTGTTCTTCAGCTCCACGAACGTGCCTGCCTTCGCCGAGACCTCGAGGACGGTGCCGGGGCGAAGGTAACAGAACGGCCCCACGAGTGAGCGGGGGCCGATCGTCGCGTCGATCGCCACCACGTGAGGCCCCACCTCGGCTCCCGCGGCGACGCGCGTGGCGCCGCGCAGGACGGTGAACGGGTGCACGACGGCGTCGGCTTCGAGCGTCACGGTCGGCTCGATCCAGGTCGTCGTGGGATCGACGATCGTCACCCCGGAGAGCAGGTGCGCCTCGTTGATCCGGTCTCGGAGAGCGGCTCCCGCCGCGGCCAACTCGACGCGCGTGTTGACGCCCTCGGTCTCGGCCGGGTCGGAGGCGACGTGGACACCGATCCGCTCGCCGGCCTCCACGAGGAGGCGCACGGCATCCGTGAGGTACAGCTCGCCCTGGGCGTTCTTCGGGGAGAGCCGCTCGAGGACGGGCCAGAGCTTCTCGCCCCGGAAGACGTAGATCGAGGAGTTCGCCTCGCCGATCTCGAGCTCCTCGGCTGACGCGTCGGCCGCCTCGACGATCGCCACGAGATCGCCGGTGGCGTCCCGCACGATCCGTCCGTAGCTGCGGACGTCGTCGGGGACGAAGGAGAGGACCGTCGCCGCAGCACCCGAGTGACGGTGGGCGGCGACGAGCCCGGCCAGGAGGCCGGTGGTCAGGAGCGGCGTGTCACCGGAGAGGACGAGTACCTCGTCCGCGCCGGCGACGGCCGGGCGCGCAGAGCGCACCGCGTCACCGGTTCCGAGCGGACGCTCCTGGACCGCGACGAGCAGGTCGGTGAAGTCGTCGGCGGTCTCGGGAGACGCGACCACGACGAGCGGCTCGGCTCCGAGCGGGCGTGCGGCCTCGACGACCCAGTCGACCATTCGCCGGCCGAGCACGGGATGCAGATGCTTCGGGACGGCGGAGCGCATCCGCGTGCCGAGGCCTCCGGCCATGACGACTGCAGCGAGTGTGGTCGGCATCACGATTTCTCTATGGCTGGGGCGCCAGGATTCGAACCTGGGATCACGGGACCAAAACCCGTTGCCTTACCGCTTGGCCACGCCCCAGCGCGAGGGTTGCGGAGTCTACCCCCGGCGGGGTTACCGCCGATCGAGCACGAGCGCCGCGAGCGCCACCACTGCAACCGCGACGACGGCGAAGGCGATGAGCGCGACGAGCGCCCCCGCGAGGAGCGGGACGAGCACGACGACGAGCTGGGAGACCGCCGCGGCCCACGTGACGACGCGCACGTCGGCTCGCTCGTGCTCCCTCCCCCACCCGGCGTAGACCGCGAGCGCGCCGAGGGCGAGGAGCACGACGAACCACCACGGGATCGCACCGGCGAGGACGAGGAAGCCCTCGATCGCCGCGACGGCGAGCGCCACCTTCAATCGATTGTGGCGAGCCCGCCGGGCAAGACGGCTCTCGCCGTGCTCGATGAGGTACTCGCCTGCCATGCCCCGAAGGTATCAGCCGGGTGCCGCGGTCCAGGTGCGCGCCCGATCGCCGAGCGCGGCAGCTGCCGCGACCGCGCGGGACTCGTCCTCGAACAGCCCGTACACCACGGGGCCGGCACCGGTCACGTCGGCCCGGAACGCGCCGAGCGACTCGAGGTCGGCCGCCAGCGGGGAGACGGCGAGGTCGTTGCGCGGCAGCGACGCGAGGTCGTGCCCGGTGCGGAGCCCGCGGAGCGCCGCGAGCAGTGCCTCGCGGCGTTCGTGGAACCCGGTGCCGCCGTCCCGCTCGTCGAAGGCGGCGTAGACCGCGGACGTCGAGCGCTTCGTCACGCCGTTCGGGAGAGCGAGCACGACGGCGTAGTCGCGCGGCAGCTCGAGTGGCGTCAAGCTCGATCCGTCTCCCGTCCCGAGCTGGGGTCCCTCGCGCAGGAAGAACGGGACGTCGGCACCGAGCGAGGCCGCGACGTCGTGCAGCTCGTCCCCGGGCAGCGGCTTTCCCAGCAGGCCGTTCGCGAGACGCAATGCGACGGCCGCATCGCTCGAGCCGCCGCCGAGCCCGGCGGCAACGGGAATCGACTTCTCGATACGCGCCTCGAAGCGCGGCTTCTCGGGCGCGATCCGCGACAGGGCGTCGAGTGCGGCCCGGACGAGCGTGTCGTCCTCGAACCCGGACACCGACGTCTCCTCGCCACGTCGGACCGAGATCGTGTCGTGGAGCGTCAGCCGCTCGAGCACGGTCACGACCTCGTGCTTCCCCTCCGGCCGGGTCTCACCGACCACGAGCGCCAGATTGACCTTCGCAGGCGCCGCCGCCGTCCGCCAGGCCGTCATGTGCGAAGCGCCTCCTCGAGCGCTACGAACTCGGCCGGCTCGAGTGTCTCCGCCCGGGCCTCGGGCGACCTGCCGATGGTCCCGAGGGCCGCCACGACGCGCTCCCGCGACGCGCGACCCGAAGCACGAGCCCATTCGCGAGCGTCTTGCGTCGATGCGCGAACGCGGCGACGGTGAGCCGCCTCACTTCCTCGGCTCTCGCCGGCGGCGGGATGCGCTCGAACGCGACGAGCGCCGAGTCGACGTTCGGAGGCGGACGGAACACCGTTCGGGAGATCGGGTGGAAGCCGGTGCGGCGCGCGTGGAGCTGGACGAGGACCGACACCGCGCCGTACGCCTTCGTGCGCGGCTCGGCGAAGAACCGCTCCGCGACCTCGCGCTGCACCATGACGCACCATGCCCTGACGGGCCCCCCGGCCGCCAGCGTCTCGGCGACGAGCGGCGTCGCGACGTTGTACGGGAGGTTCGCGACGAGCTTCCCGGGTCGCGGCACGAGGCTCTCGATGTCGACCGCGAGCGCGTCCTCGAACACGAGGGATACGTTGGCCCGCCCCTCGAGCGCCTCCTGCAGCGGTGCGTCGAGCGACCGGTCGAGCTCGATCGCGTGGACGTGCCGCACGCGGTCTGCGAGATGGACGGTGAGGACCCCGAGGCCGGGGCCGACCTCGAGGACGACATCGCCGGGGTCGAGCCGGGCCATGCGCTCGATGACGCCGAGGACGTTGCGGTCGACGAGGAAGTGCTGCCCGAGCCCCTTCTTCGGCCTGACCCTCGTCACGCCGCGGCGAGCCCGAAAGCGACCGCCGCGTTCGCGTCGAGGCGGGCCTCGAGCTCGGCCACGGTGACCTGACGAACCTCGGCGAGCGTGGCGAGCGTGTGCCGGACGTGCATCGGCTCGTTGGGCCGTCCGCGCACCGGCTGTGGGGCGAGGTACGGGCTGTCGGTCTCGGCGAGAACCCGGTCGTCGGGAACACGCGCCGCAGCGTCCCGAAGCGCGTCGGCCTTCGGATACGTGACGTTGCCCGCAAACGACACGTAGTAGCCGTGCTCGAGCGCCGGCCCGAGAAGCCCCGGCTCGGAGAAGCAGTGGAGGACGACGGTCCCGCCGAACGGCGCCAGCGCCGTGGCCGTCTCCTCGCTCGCCTCACGACTGTGAATCACGACCGGGAGCCCGAGCTCGTCGGCGAGCGCGAGCTGCGCGTCGAAGAGCGTGCGCTGCTCGCGCAGCGTTGCCGCGCCGTGATGACCGTCGAGGCCGGTCTCGCCGACCGCGACCGCCTTCGGGTGCGAGAGCAGGTCGCGCAGCTCGCCGACCCGCTGCGCCTCGGGGGTGGCAGCCCGGTGCGGATCGATGCCGAGGGCGGCGACGACGCCGTCGACCGCCTCGGCGATCGCGAGCGCGCTCCGGCACGACTCGATCCCGGTACCGATCGTCACGACACGCCTCACGCCGACAGCGCGGGCCCGGTCGACGAGCTCGCCGGCCTCGAGCGCGCACGCGTCGAGATGCGCGTGCGTGTCGGTCACGCCGCAGTGGCCGCCTCGTCGACGCGCGGGAACAACGGCGGGGCCGCCTCGATCCCGGTCACTGCACGCGTCCGGCCGTACGCCACCTCGTCCCACGCGACCTCGACCGGCTGGCCGAGTGCCTCGAGGATGCGCTCGGACGTCGCCGGGACGTAGGCGGCGAGTGCGACCGCGACCGTCCTGAGCCCGTCGGAGAGGTCGTAGAGGACCCGGTCGAGCTCGGCCGCACGCGTGTCGTCCTTGGCGATGTGCCACGGTGCCGTCGCCTCCACCTGGCGGTTGAGCGCGCGCACGACCTCCCAGATCCGCTCCAACGCCCCGGTGAGGTCGAACGCGTCGAGCCGTGCCGCGACGTCGGCGGCGAGTGGCGCGAGAAACGCGGCGACGTCCGACGCCGGCTCCGGCACCGCGGCGAGACTGCCGTCGCGGTAGCGAGCGATCATCGCGGTGATGCGCGAGAGCAGGTTGCCCAGGTCGTTGCCGAGCTCACGCTCGTAGCGCTCTCGCAGGCTGTCGATCGAGGCAGCGCCGTCCTGGCCGAACGACACCGACCGCGCGCACCAGAACCGCACGGCGTCGGCGCCGTAGACGTCGATCAGGTCGAGCGGGTCGAGGACGTTCCCGAGCGACTTCGAGATCTTGCGATCGTTCAGCAGCAGGTACCCGTGCACGAAGAGCTGCCGCGGCACCTCGTAGCCGGCCGCGAGCAGCATCGCCGGCCAGTAGACGCAGTGGAACCGCAGGATGTCCTTGGCGAGGAGGTGGTGCGCCACCGGCCAGAACCGTGGCACGAGATCCTCGCCCGGGCGCGCGTAGCTGAGCGCGCTCAGGTAGTTGACGAGCGCGTCCGCCCAGACGTAGGCGACCTGGTCGGGGTCCCACGGGATCGGGATCCCCCACGGCTGGCCGGCCCGACTGATCGAGAAGTCCTGGAGCCCGCCCGCGATGAACGCCCGTGCCTCGTTCGCCCGAAATCCCGGGAGCACGAAGTCGGGACGGGCGTCGTACAGTGCGAGCAGCTCGTCCTGGTAGGCGGACAGCCGGAAGAACCAGTTGCGCTCCTCGATCCATTCGGGCTCCACATCGTGCTCGGGGCACTTGCCGTCGACAAGCTCATCCTCGGTCTTGAACGCCTCGCAGCCGACGCAGTACAGCCCTGCGTACACGTCCTGGTAGATGTCGTCGCGGCCGTTGGCGCGGATCCTCTCCAGGAAATCCTGGACGAAGCGCTTGTGCCCGTCGTCGCTCGTCCTGATGAAGAAGTCGGGCACGACACCGAGGCGGGCGGGGAGCGCCCGCCACGCCTCCACGATCCGGTCGGCGTACTCCTGCGGTGCGAGACCGTTCTCGGCGGCGACGCGAGCGACCTTCGAGGCATGCTCGTCGACCCCCGTGAGCAGAAACGTCTCACGGCCGCGCTGCCGCTGATGTCGCGCGAAGACGTCCGCCGCCACGGTCGTGTACGCGTGCCCGATGTGGGGCGTCGAGTTCACGTAGTAGATCGGCGTCGTCAGGTAGTAGCGCTCCATTCCGACCGATTCTACGGGCGGCACTCAACGTCCCCGCGACCGCGAGGCACCCACCGAGGGCGAACGCCGCGAGCAGCGACAACAGCGGCGGGCCGGCGTCCTCTCTCGCCTCCGAGCGCGCGCGGAACGACACGGGCGGCGCGGCGACCGACGGCCCCCGCACGGAGCGCGCTCGGTCCGACGGACCGGGAGCCGACCTGTTGGAGCGCCGGACCTCTCGGCCAGAGCGCCGGCCCGACCCGGGGTCGGCGAAGGCGACGGCGGACGACGCGGCATCGGTCGCTCCGTCTGCTCGGCGCCCGAGCGCAGCCCGAGGCCCGCCGCCCTCGAGCCGGACCGCCTCGGGGACGATGGCGCCACCGGTCCGATCCGCCACCGTCGAGGAGCCGACGGTCGTCGTGTCCGCGCGGTCGGGGCCGCTCGCGTGCGCGGCCGGCGCCGGGCCACCCTTGCTCGAGACCGATCGGCGATCGACCGTCTCGACCGGACGCGCAGCGCGGAACGGCCGGGGCCGAGGGTCGGCCACCGACCCGGGAGCGCGATGCGGCACGATCGCGGCCGACGGCGACGGCGGCGTCGCCTGAGGTGTCGGGTGTGACGGCGATGCCGCTGCCGGGGCGGCGCGCGCTGCGCCGCCGGCAGCGTCCTCCGGCCCGGTCGGAGCAGCGGGCACGTCCGCGACGGGATGGGTGGTCGTGACGGCCGCCGGGTCGGACGAGGCCGTCTGCGAGGCGGGAGACGACGGCGACACCACCGGCGGTGGAGCCGGCGCCGTCGCTGCTCCGGGCGGCGCGGGCGGTACCGGTGGAGCCGCGGCGACGGGCCGGGCCGCCGGGGCTGTTACCGGCGCCGGACTCGGGGCGGCGGCCGGCGGAGACGGTGGGACAGATCGCGCGGGAAGCAGCCCGAGCGGGTCCACGTATCCCTGGTCGTCGTCGGCCCGCCGGATCCCGAGGTGGACGGCAGGCACGCCGTGCTCGGGCGTGCCGCTCGACCCCATGGTCGCGACCGGGTCGCCTTCGGCGACCGTGGCGCCCTTCTCGACGCCGATCGCCCCGAGGTGGACGAGCGTGACGGCGTAGCCGTCGGCCGTGAGAATCGTCACGCCACGGCCATGGGTCGGAAGCGAGCCGGCGAACGAGACGGTTCCGGACGCGGGCGCTCGCACGGGCGAGCCGTCGGCTCCTGCGACGTCGATGCCGCGATGGTGGCCGCCGGCGTACGTGTCGGCACCGAGGCTGAACCCGCGGAGCACCTCGCCGTCCGCGGGCCACGACCATGCTGCCGCAGACCCGCAGAGGGCGAGCGTGGCGACCGTGGTTGCGCCTAGAACTGCTAGACGGTGCACGTGGCACCTCCTTCGTTCTCAGCGCGGGCAACGCGGGAGGGGAACGGTAGCGCGTCCGCCGGACGACGTCAATCAGGCGCTGTCACGTGAGCCGAGCGAAGCCCGGTAGAGCTCGTTGCGGGGGACGCCGGCGAGACCGGCGACGACCTCGACGGCCGACCGGTGGGCGGCGCCCGCCGCGACGAGCTCCGCGACGGCGGCGACGGCGGCGACGGCCTCGACCGGGCCGGGCTCGGCCGCCGCGGCAGCCACCACGAGCGTCACCTCGCCTCGCGGCGGCTCCGAGAACCGCTCCGCGAGCTCTGCCGCAGTCCCCCGGACGACCTCCTCGTGGAGCTTCGTCAACTCGCGACAGACGGCGACGCGACGCTCTGGCGTGGCGGCCGCGAGGCGGGCGAGCGAGCGCGGCAGACGTCGCGGCGACTCGAAGGCGACGGTCGCGTAGGGCCAGGAGCGCGCCTCGTCCCAGAGGGCATCGAGCTCCGCAGCGCGGCGTGGGAGGTAGCCGAGGAAGCGGTACTGCGCGGCGCCGAGGCCACTCGCGACGAGCGCGGTCTCGACGGCGCTCGGGCCAGGAAGCACGCTGACGTGGATCCCCTCGGCAAGGGCGGCCTCGACGAGCCTCGCGCCCGGGTCGTTCACCCCCGGGAGCCCCGCATCGGAGACGAGCGCGTGCGTCTCGCCCGCGGCCAGGCGGGGCAGGAGCTCTTCGACGCGCCGCGCCTCGTTGTGCCGGTGGACGCTGACGAGCCGACGCGCACGGATCTCGTAGCGGTCGAGCAGGATCTGCGTGCGGCGCGTGTCCTCGCAGAGCACCGCGTCGGCGTCGCGCAGCGCTTCGAGGACCCGCTGCGTGACGTCGCCGAGGTTGCCGATCGGCGTGGCGCACACGACGAGCGCCACCGGATCGGCCTACCGTTCCCCGTCGAGCGCCTCGAAGCCGACGAGGCCGGCGCCGACGAGGCCCGCGTCATCACCCAGCTCCGCCGGGACGATGCGGAGCGTCTCGTCCGCCGGCTCGAGCGCCTCGCGCCGGGCTGCTGCCAGCGCCGACCCGTCGAGAAGCTCCCACGCAGCGATCCCGAACCCGCCCCCGACGACGACGAGCTCCGGCGCGAAGATGTTCGCGAGGGAGCCGATCGCGACGCCGAGGTAGTGGCCGATGCGGTCGGTCGCTTCCCGGGCGGCAGCGTCCCCCGAGCGCGCTTCCGCGATGAGCCGCCGTGCATCTGCCCCTTCGCCCCAGAGCTCGATCGCGATGCGCTCGGCCGCCTCTCCGGTGACGAATCCCTCGAGATGGCCATGGCCGTGGCAGTTCCCCTGGCACGGCGGGCCGTCGGCCTCGACGACGATGTGACCGAGCTCGGCCCAGCCCCGGTACAGGTTCCCGTCGAGGACGACCCCGCCGCCGACTCCGGTGCCGAGCCCGAGCGCGATCAGGTTGCGCTTGCCGCGGCCCGCGCCGAGACGCCATTCGGCGAGCGTCATCGCGTTGCCGTCGTTCTCGATCCCGACGGGGAGCGAGAATCGCTCCCGGAGGTGCCCGGCGAGGTCGAGCGACTCGAGCGGGAGGTTCACGGCACGGTAGGCGATGCCCGTCTCGCGATCGATGTTCATCGGGACACCGACGCCGATCGCCTGCGCGCCGTCCGACAGTAGGCCCTCCACGGTCGCGCCGAGCTCCGCCAGGAACGGCTCCTGCCCGTCGGTCGGGGTCGGGGACCTCCGTCATGCGGCCGACGGACCCGTCACGTGCGACGATTCCGGCGAGGATCTTGGTCCCGCCGACGTCGACTCCGATGACTCGGTCGGGCGCCACCGCGCGGCTACGATACCCGGCCTCATGCCCGCTCAGGACAAGCCGTACCGGGTGTACCGGGGCGGCCGGGCCAAGGGGCGGGTACCACTCGCACGCACCTCACCGGCGGCGCCGCGCCCCGGCAGCCCGACGCCCGGACCCACTCCTGCGACGCCGCGCCGTCGTCGACATCGCGGGCGCTGGATCGTCCTCGCGCTGCTTCTTCTCGTGGCGCTGCTCGTCGCGTGGGCCGTGGGTGGGTACCTCGCCGTGGCGGACGGCGTCGAGGAAGCCGGCGAGCGGGTGCCCGCGGGTGTCCGCCGGCAGCTCGCGCCGGCCGACGGCCTGCTCGTCTCCTCGCCGCGCACGATGCTCGTCCTCGGGACGGACGGGGGCGCGCGACCCGGCCGCGAGGCGGCCAACCGCTCCGACTCGATCATGCTCATCCGCACCGACCCCGGGAAGCGGCGGCTCGCGTACCTCTCGATCCCCCGCGACCTGCAGGTCGAGATCCCGGAGGTCGGGCTCGCGAAGATCAACGCCGCCAATCAGATCGGCGGCCCGGCGCTGACGCTCCGCACGGTTCGGCAGCTGACCGGCCTGGACGTGAATCACGTCTCCGTCGTCGACTTCGACCGCTTCGAGCAGCTGATCGACGCGGTCGGCGGGATCGAGGTCGACGTTCCGCGCCCGATCCGCTCGAATCGCTTCGACTGCCCGTTCGCCACCGCCCAACGTTGCGCGCGGTGGCCGGGTTGGCGGTTCGAGCGCGGGACGCAGCACATGGACGGCCGCCGGGCGCTCGTCTACTCGCGGATCCGGCGCAACCTTCTCGACCCGGGCGAGACGGACTTCGCGCGGGCGCGCCGCCAGCAGCAGATCGTGCAGGCGACGCTCGACAAGGTCACGAGCGTCGGGACCGCGGTCCGCCTGCCCTTCGTCGGCGACGATCTCGTCGCGCCGCTCGCGACCGACCTGAGCGCGTGGCAGCTGCTCCAGCTCGGCTGGGTCTTCTTCAGGGCCGACACCGGCCGGGCGCTCCACTGCCGGCTGGGCGGCGACCCGGCGACCGTGGGAGGCGAATCGGTGATCCTCGGCAGCGAGGACAATGTCGCGACAGTGGCGATGTTCACCGGTCGCTCGGCCCCGCTCGCGCCGCCGCGCGGGCTTCCGTACGCACCGGGCTGCCTCGTCGGCGACCGGCGGGCAGCCTGAGCGTGCCTACGAGTCGGACGACTTCGTCTCGGAGGACTTCGCGTCCGTCTTCGCCGCAGGCTTCTCGGACTTCTCGGCGCCGTCCGTCGACGGCGAGCCGCTCTCGCCGTCCTTCGACCCCTTGCGCGATCCGCGCCCGTAGTCGGTGGAGTAGAACCCCGAGCCCTTGAAGTGAACCGCGACGGGGAACAGCAGCTTCTCCACGGGGCTCGCGCCGCACGTCTCGCAGACGCTCGACGGCGGGTCGGCCATCCGCTGGAAGACCTCGAACGTGTGGCCGTTCGGGCAGCGGTACTCGTAGATCGGCATGGCCGGCCAATCTACCAGCGAGGATGACGGAAACCACGATGGCGCAAGGGATCGAGGCAAGCCTGGAGTCCAGGGCCACGGCCGCCGCGGCCCCCTCTGCCGTTGCCGCGGCCGGCCGCAGCTGGATGTGGCTCGGGGTCGGCGGCGTCGCGCTCCTGGCCTTGGGCTTCCTGCTCCACCAGCTCATGGCCTGGCCGCCCCATGAGGACGAGACGCTCGCGCTCTTCGTCGGCCGTGACACGCTGCCCGGGGTCGTCGAGCACGTCACGCGAGAGCGGGGCGGGGCGCCGCTCCACTTCCTGCTCGCGTGGGGAGTCGCACACCTCGGCTTCGGGCTCGGCGGGCTGCGCATCGTCTCGGTGGCGTTCGCGCTCGCGAGCCTCCCGCTCGTCGCGGCGCTGGGCCGTCGGCTCGGCGGCCCTCGGGTCGGCCTCCTGGCGGCCGCGCTCCTGGCGCCGAGCTGGCTCTTCCTCTTCCACGGCGTGTACGGGCGCATGTACAGCCTCTTCCTCTGCCTCTCGCTGGCGTGCACCCTCGCCCTCCTCCGTGCGCTCGAGCGTGGCGGGCGCGGGCGGTGGGCCGTCTGGGTCGCGGCGGCCCTCGCGACCGTCGCCGCCCATCCGTACGCGATCCTTCTCCTCGCCGGCCAGGCCGCGTACGTCCTCGTCGCGGAGCGGAGCCGCGTGCGCGAGGCGGTTCTCGCGGGTGGCGCCGTCGCGATCCTCGGCATTCCCTTCTGGCTCACCGACCTCGTCCTGGCGGGCCGGTTCGATGTGGGCGTCGGCGGCGGCGGGGAGAAGCTCGGCGGCCCCGGCAGCGTGCTCCGCTACTTCTGGCGATCGGCGGGCGACGCGACCGCCGGCTGGTGGCCCGTGACGCTGCTCGTGGTCGCGGCGGCAGCGATCGGCGTCCGGCTGCTGCGCCGTCGGGGGAAGGCGCTCGTGCTGTGCCTGGTGGGCACGGCGCTCGCCGCGTTCCTCGTCGCAAGGCTCGGCGGCTCGGCGGCACCGGAGTCGCGCCACCTGATCTTTCTCGCACCGCTCCTTGCGATCTCGGTCGCCGCGTCGGGCGTCCGGCTCGCACGGTGGTCGCCGCCGCTCGCCGCCGTTGCCGTCGGAGCCCTGCTCGTCGCCGAGGTCGGGTGGGCCTGGCAGCGGACGCCGCCGCTCTTCGAGTGGGAGCCGGACGCACGACAGGTCGCCCGGGCCGAGGCGGAGGCCTGGCTCGCGCGCACGTCCCTTCCCGACGACGTCCTCTTCGGCTACGAGCCGCTCTACCTGGGAGCGTGGGAACAGGGTCGCACGAGGTTCCCGGCGACCGTCGTGCCGCGGGCCGACAACCGGCTCGCGTTGCGCGTGATCGAGCGCGCCGCGCCGCTCGGTCGCGGGATCTGGGTGCTCGACGCGAGCGAGCGCAACAACATCCGCCCCAGGCTCGAGATCGAGCAACGGCTCCCCGACCCCGCGGGCCTCTTCGAGGCACACGCCTTCGGCCCGTTTCTCCTGCTTCGCTCCCGGTCCGCCGCGGTAACGCCCGAGACCTACCTCTACCTTTCGGCGCGAGCGCTGCTCGTCGGTCAGTCGCTCGGGATCGGCGACGCGGACGTCAACCTGCGCACCGTCGTCCTGGCAGCCCGCGAGCTGCGGGGCTACGGGCCGTCGCTTCGCTCCCGCTCGAGCAACTCCCGGTAGCACGGGGCGCTCTCGAACGCCGCGAGCCCCGTCTGAACCGGCCGGCCGCGACGCCGTCGGGCGCGGCGAAGGCCGGCCGCCACCGCCGACGCCCCGATCACGCCTCCCAGGACGAAGGAGCGGGCGCGATCGCGACGCCGCCGCTCGTCGGGTGGGTCGTCGCGAGGCATGAGACGATCGTAGGCCATGCGGGTCGTCTCGCTCGGGGATCTCGCGCTCGACGTCGTCGTGCGGGTCGAATCGGCCGTCGCGCCCCGCGCGGACACGCCCGCGCGGACACTCCTCGCCCCCGGCGGCCAGGGCGCCAACGTCGCCGCCTGGGTTGCGGCGCTCGGAGCCGAGTCGCGCTGGCTCGGCGCGCGGGGTGACGACGCCGCCGGCCGTCTCGTCGCCGAGCGGCTCGCCCAGCTCGGCGTCGAGCTCGTGGGGCCCGTCGCGTCCGAAGGGACCGGCATCGTCGTCTCGCTCGTCGACCGAGCCGGCGAGCGCTCGATGTTCCCCGACCGGGGCGTCGCGGTCGGTCTGACCCCCGAGGACCTGCGGCCCGACTGGCTCGTCCTGCGACCACCTGCACGTCTCCGGCTACGCGCTGCTCGCGGAGCCGATCGCGCACGCGGCGGGGCGAGCGATCGCGCTCGCCAGGGAATCCGGTGCGCGCGTCAGCGTCGATCTTTCGTCGTGGAGCACGATCCGCGACCGCGGCGCCTCGGAGTTCCGGGCCCGGGTCGCCGCGCTCGCGCCCGACGTGGTGTTCGCGAACGACGACGAGGATCGGATCTTCGGCGGCCGGCTTCCCGGCGCCACGTGGATCGTCAAGCGCGGCGCGCTCGGCTGCTCGTTCGATGGAGACGAGCGGGCCGCGCTGGACGTGCCCGATGTGGTCGACACGACCGGCGCCGGCGACGCGCTCGCCGCCGGCTGGATCGTCGGGGGACCGGAGCTCGCGCTCGAGGCGGCGGCGCGCTGCGTGCAGCGTGTGGGCGCGATGCCGTAGCGGTCGACGACGTCCCGGCGGGACGGCGCGTGGTGGCCGCAAGCCGATGAGCCGTCACACCGCGCGCCGCCCCGGGCCGCCGACCGGGGAGCGCGCCGTCACGGAGTCGACACGAAGCGGGCACACCTTCGTGCCGAGCGGGCCGATAGCGTTGCATCAGGGCACCGGGGGTGCCCCTGGGGGTGGTTGCTGTGGCGTGCGGCCCGATCCGCGGCGACCGTTGCGTCGCGTCCGGCGAGGATCCCGACGGCTGCCCGCTCGCGCTGATGGAGGAACGCGACGTCTAACCTCCCCGCCGTGGACCTCCTGATCCGCGTCGGCGACGAGGTCCAGGCCGCCCTCGCCGAGCAGCGGGCGGTCGTCGCGCTCGAGACGACGCTCGTCGCGCACGGGTTCCCCGCGCCCGCGGGCGTCGAGGTGGGCCTCGCGAGCGAAGCCGCGGTGCGCGACGCGGGAGCGACCCCGGCGACGATCGGCGTCCTCGACGGCCGCATCGTCGTCGGGCTGGGACCCGAGGAGCTCGAGCGGTTCGCCCCGGACGCGCGCAAGCTGGGGCCGCGCGACCTCGCTGCGTGCGCCGTGCAGGGCGCGGTCGGCGCGACGACGGTGGGCGGCACGCTGGCGGTCGCCCACGCCGTCGGCATCCGCTTCCTGGGAACAGGCGGGCTCGGCGGCGTTCATCGCGGCTTCCCGACCCCGCCCGACGTCTCGGCCGACCTCGGTGCCTGCGCCCGGATCCCCAGCGTGATCGTCTCGTCGGGAATCAAGTCGCTCCTCGACGTCGGCGCGACCGCCGAGCTGCTCGAGACGCTCGGCGTGCCGGTGCTCGGCTACCGGGTCGACTCCCTTCCGCTCTTCTACGCAGCCGACGGCGGGCCGCCGGTCTCCGCGCGCGGTCGAGGACCCCGCCGAGGCAGCCCGCGTCGCCGACGCGCATTGGCGGCTCGGCGGCGCCACGTTGCTCCTGGGTCGGCCCCCGGACGAGAGCCTCGACGTGGCGGACCTGATCGAGGAGATCGTCGCCGAGGCCCACCACCGGGGTATCGTCGGCCAGGCCGTGACGCCCTACGTCCTCGCAGCCCTGCACGAGCGGTCCGACGGCGAGACGCGTCGCGTCAACCGCGACCTCATCGTCGCCAACGCCGCGCTCGCCGCCGAGGTCGCGGTCGCGTTCGCCGCCCTGTGAGCGGCGCCCTGTACGACCGCGTTCGCGACCTCGCGCTCGTCGTCGACGGCTACGACCTCGACGGCCATGAGCTCGTCGTCGGCCCGGAGTTCACGCGCAAGACGACGGTGGTCCACCTCCGAGGCGAGGGCGAGGAAGGCCTCGGCGAGGACGTCACCTACGACGGCGCGGAGCAGGACGCCCAGCAGCAGCGCGGGTCGGTCCTTCCGCTCATGGGCGAATGGACGGTCGACTCGTTCTCCCGGCACCTCGAGACGCTGCCCCTGTTCGAGCGCGAGCCGGAGATGCACGCGTTCGTCGACTACCGGCGGTGGGCGTTCGAGAGCGCGGCGCTCGACCTTGCGCTCCGCCAGGCGAGCCTGTCGCTCGGCGCGGCCGTCGGACGCGAGCCGCGGCCCGTCACGTTCGTCGCCAGCGGCGGCCTCGGCGATCCGCCGACCACCGAACGGCTCCGCGCGTTCCTCGCGCTCTACCCGACGCTGCGCTTCAAGCTCGACGCACGCCCCGACTGGAGCGATGCGATCTTTGCCGAGCTGCAGGAGCTCGGCTGCGTCGACTCGATCGACCTGAAGGGCCAGTACAGCGGCACCGTCGTCGACAACCCTCCCGACCCGGAGCTCTACCGGCGCGTGATCGATGCGTTCCCGGACGCTTGGCTCGAGGATCCGGCGCTCACCCCCGAGACGGAGCCGCTCCTCGACGCGGTCGCCGAGCGGGTGACGTGGGACGCGCCGATCCACGCCGTCGCGGACATCGAGGCGCTCCGCTGGCCGCCGAAGACCGTCAACGTGAAGCCGTCCCGGTTCGGCACCGTCGAGCGCCTGTTCGCAGCCTACGACTACTGCGAATCGCAATCGATCGGCGCGTACGGCGGGGGCCAGTGGGAGCTCTCGGTCGGCCGGGGGCACATCCAGCTGCTCGCAGCGCTCTTCCATCCCTCGACACCGAACGACGTCGCGCCGGGCGGCTACAACGCCACCGAGCCGCCGACGGGCCTGCCGGCGAGCCCGCTGGCCGTCAGGCCACGCCAGACCGGGTTCCTGGCCCTGACGTAGCGCGTGGACACGGCGGCGATCACGCCGGCGCTCGCCTCGGGCCTGATCGCCGACCAGTTCCCGCGGTGGTCTCGGCTTCCCGTCGTCCCGGTCGAGCTCGACGGATGGGACAACACGACGTTCCGTCTCGGCGACGTCCTCTTGGTGCGTCTACCGAGCGCCGACTCGTACGTGCCGCAGGTCGCGAAGGAGCAGCGTTGGTTGCCGATCCTCGCGCCGCAGCTTCCGCTGCCGATCCCCATGCCCGTTGCGCAGGGTGTGCCCGGTAAGGGCTTCCCGAGGCCGTGGTCCGTGTACCGATGGCTCGAGGGAGAGCCCGCCTCGGTCGAGCGAATCGCCGACCTCGAGCGGTTCGCCGCCGACCTCGCGGGATTCCTCGTCGCGCTCTACGGGGTCGATCCCACGGGCGGCCCTCCCGCCGGGGAGCACAGCTTCTTCCGCGGCGGCCCGCTCACGACCTACGACGCCCAGACCCGGGAGACCCTCTCGACGCTCGAGGGCAGGATCGACACGGTCGCCGCCGAGGCGGTCTGGGAGGAAGCGCTCGCCGCTCCGTGGCGCGGCCGTCCGGTGTGGGTCCACGGTGACGTCACGGCCGCGAACCTCCTCGTCGCCGACGGCAAGCTGAGCGCCGTCCTCGATTTCGGGTGCGCGGCGGTCGGCGACCCCGCGTGCGACCTGGCGATCGCCTGGACGCTCTTCGACGACGAGAGCCGTCGAGCCTTCCGGGAGGCGCTCCGCCCGGACGAGGGAACCTGGGCGCGAGGACGCGGCTGGGCGCTCTGGAAGGCGCTGATCACGCATGCCAGGCTCGCACCCGGCGAGGAAGACCGCATCAGCCGCCGCTTCGGATGGCGCGTGAGCGCGAGAGGCGTGATCGACGAGATCCTCGCGGGCCGCTAGCGAGAAGGGTCTGCGCGGCCCTCGATCTCGAGGTGCGGGAGCCACTCGAGCCAGCCGGGCAGGTACCACGTGCGGTCGCCCAGCAGCGCCAGCACGGCGGGCAGCAGCACGAGCCGCACGACCGTCGCATCGATGAGGAGCGACACCGCGACGCCGAAGCCCATCTGCTGGAACTCGACCTGGTCCCCGGCGGCGAAGCCGATGAACACGGCCATGATGATCAGCGCCGCGCCGGTGATGAGCCGCGCCGTCGAGCCGACGCTCTGTGCCACGGCCTCGCCGGTCGGGACCCCGTCGGCGTACCGTTCGCGGATCCGGCTCAGGAGGAACACCGTGTAGTCCATCGAGAGACCGAACAGCACCGCGAACAGGAAGAGCGGGAGCCACGCCGCGATCACGTCGACCTCCGTGAACCCGAGCAGGTCGCGACCGACGCCCTTCAGGAAGACGAGCACGATCAGCCCGTACGCGGCCGCGACCGACAGCAGGTTGAGCAGGATCGCGACGCCCGCGAGCACGATCGACCTGAACGCCACCGTGAGGAGGACGAAGCTGAGGACGAGGACGAAGACGAAGACGATCGGCAGCCAACGGTCGGTCAGCTCGCGGTAGTCGATCACCTCGGCCGTCTCCCCCGTGACGAGCACCTCCGCGTCGACCCCGGAGAAGAGGTCCGGCAGCACCTCGTCTCGCAGGCCGGACACGGACTGGAGCGCGCGCTCGTCGCGGCTGTCGCCCGACGATCAGCGCCTCGACGACCGCGACCTCGCCGTCCGGGCTCCTCGCGACCCCGGGATCCCGGTACGTCGGATCTCCCGCGAGATGCCGAGCGACGCGCTGCGACGCCCTCCCAGGCCTCGCCGCCCTCCCGGACGTCGCCCCGCACGACGATCTCCACGGTGTCGACCGTGCCCACGCCGAACTCCTGCTCGAGCAGCGAGAACCCCTGCTTCGCGGCGAAGCGGTCGGGCAGGTCGCGAACCCCCGTGAGCCCGGTCTCGATCGCGAGCACGGGGAGCGCTGCGACGACGAGCGCCCCCGCGGACACGAGAACCGCGAGCACCGGCGCCCGCATGACGGAGCGAACCACACGCGACCACACGCGTCCTTCGGCCCCCGCGCTCTCCTCGATCCGCCTGCCGAGCCACGGCACGCGCAGGGCGTTGACACGGTCGCCGAGGAGCGAGATCACGGCGGGCAGGAGCGTCAGCGCCGCGACGACGGTGACGATGCCGACGAGGATCGCTCCGGCGGCGAGGCTCCGGAGGATCGTGTCGGGGACGAGCACCATCCCGACCATCGCGAGCACGAAGGCCGTGCCGCTGAACAGCACCGCCCGGCTCGTCGTCGACCCGACCGTGCCGATCGCCCGGAGCTTCTCGTTTCCGAGCCGCCGCTCCTCGCGGAACCGGAAGACGACGAAGAGCGAGTAGTCGATCCCGAGCGCCAGGCCCATCCCCGAGATCATGTTCACCACGAACACCGACAGGTCGAACGCCTGGCCGACCACGGCGGTCAGCCCCAGCGCGACCACGATCGAGACGAGTGCGACGAGCACGGGAAGCAGCCCGGCCACGACCGCGCCGAAGACGAGCAGCAGGACGAGGAGCGCGACGGGAAGCCCGAACTCGAGCTCGCCCTTCTGCAGATCCTCCTCGGAGAGCGTGGAGAAGTCGCGGTCGGCGGTGAACTCGCCGGTGATCGCGGTCTCGAACCCCTCCTCCTCGGCCGCGTCGACGACCTCGATGACCCGCTCGACCGATGCCTCGCCGTCACCCAGGAGGCCGATCGGGATCACGGTCGCCCGTCGCCCCGGCGCGAGAAGGGTCGGGTCGCCCGTCGAGTACCAGGTGCGGACGGGGGTCACGACGGCGTCGGTGCCCGCGATCGCCGCTGCGAGCTCCTCGACCTTCGCGCGAAAGGCCGGCTCGCTCACCCGCGCGGTGGTGGAGCGAACGACGACGAGCTCGTGCACGAAATCCTCGTCCGGCGGGAAGTGATCTCGCGCCAGGGCGTACGCGCGGTACGACTCCGGGTCGTTCGTCATCTCGGAGTCGGTCGTGAGCGCGCCGCCGAGCAGGCCGCCGATCGCGCCGATCGAGAGGACGAGGACGACGCCCCAGAGCGCGAGCGTGCGCCACGGCCGACCCGCGCACGCACGGGCGAGGCGCCCGGTCGGGTCGCGTGCCATGCGGGCTCTCAGCCCTCGAGCGTCTTCAGCAGCTCGTCGACCGGGATCAGCGGCAGCGTCTCGAACCTCACGCTCCCGCGCGCGCCGAGCTTGACCGAGAGGTTCGCCATCGTGAGGTCGTCGGGCGCCTCGACGACGTTGACGAAGTCGTATTCGCCGAGGGAGGCCCACTGGTGCAGGACGCGCGCGCCGAGCTCCTCGACGTCGCGGTTCACCTCGCGCAGGCGGGCCGGGTTCGTGTTGAGCGTCTGGGTGCCCTTCTCGGTCAGCGACGTGAGCATCAGGTAGGTCGGCACGGCCGCTCCTCTCGTCGGGGAGACCCGAGCCTACTTCGCCGGCGGACGCGCGCCCAGGGCGGCCTCGCGCAGCCGCCGCCGCTCGTCGCGGCTGAGCCCGACGCGCGCGGCAAGGTCGACGTAGACGATCGCCCCGCCGAGGATAGAGAAGCGGCGACAGGGTGAGATCCGCCAGGAACAGCGAGGCCCGCAGCGTCGCATCCGCCTGCCCTCTCAGGACGAACCCGAGCGCGACTTGGGTGAGCCCGAAAAGGAGCACGAGTGTCGCGAACGAGCCTGCGGCATGGATGTAGTCGGCCCGAGCGAGTCGGCCCGAGCGCCGCAGGGCCGCCAACGGCCGAAGACGCTCGGCCATGACGGCGGGAACCGCGTGGCCGGCCACCCCGAGCCAGAGCACCGCGGCCAGCTTGAACCATGTGAAGACAGCCGCGACGGGCAGGAACGTCAGCGTGCCGACGACGACAGCAGTGAGCCATATCCTCGCCGGCGGACGCTCGGCATGGTCGATTACGCACGCCGCCGCGTACGTGAGGCTGAAGAGCGGCGAGGCGAGCACGAGAATCGCGATCTGACTCGTCGGCGAGCGATCGACGATCAGCTGGTCGACGACGGCGAGCGGAAGCCCGAGGGCCAGCGCTCGCCAGAAGTGTCTCTGGTAGAGCGCGATCGCCTCCGCGACGACCTGTCCCACGGGCCGCGCTGCCGGCGGCAACGCCGGTGGCAACTCAGTGGTTCGAGCGCGCGGCACGGGGGCACACGGTAACCGCGATACAGATGACCTCTTGGTGGCGTGTACAGAGGCGTGGCGGCCGAGACGCTCGAGGTCGCGGTCACGATCCGGGAGCCCTAGCGACCGGGCGCGGAACGCGAGGCTCGCGCCACCGCCTCGACCATCACCGGCAGCGAGCGCTCGAGGACCTCGAGTGCGCCGGCAAGGTCCCAGAGCGACCGATCCGCCTCGCGATGCTCGTTCGAGACGACCCGCACCTCGACGGCGGGGACGCCGGCCCGCTCGGCGGCCCGGAGCACGCCGAACCCTTCCATCGCCTCGACAAGCACAGCTTGTGACTTATCGTCACAAGCGCCCCCGACCGCCGCCGACGTCTGGATCGGAACTGATTGGGCGTCCGGGAGCGCGGCGCCGAGGATCTCGACGAGGCGCTTGTCCGGTGTGACGCGGTCGACGACCGGCCATTCGGCGTCGAGGTCGCCGTAGACGGCCTCGGTGCCGACGACGAGCGTGCCGGGCGCGAGCCCGCGTGCGCCCGCGAGGCCGACGTGGAGCAGGGCGGAGAAGGGCCGCAGCGCCAGGGCCCGCGCGGTCGCGGCGGCAGCCTCGACCGGACCGACCCCGCAGACGAGCCCGTCGCAGCCACAGAGCTCGCGGTCGGTCGCGGCGACGATCAGGATCTGGGGCTCGGGTCGCGTCACCGGGTCGCGACGATGCTATGGCCCCGGGTTGCTTTGCGGCGAGTCGTTCGGCGTTTGCCGCGAGCCCGATCCGGTTGACACGAACGTACGGGCGCCGAGGCGCCGCGTCGCACACGAGCGCGACGCATGCTCTGTCACCTCGGCGACACATCGGCGACGGGTGCGAGCGCCGCAGAGCGGCGATACCGTGTGGACATGCGTCGGCTCGCGCTCGCGACCGCAGTGCTGGCGATCGGCCTCGGGGCTGCGGGCTGCAGCGACGACGGCGATCTCTCCGAGGCCGTCGACTCGGTTCGCACCGAGGCAGAGGCGCGGCTCGACGACGCGCGCTCCGAGCTCGAGGACGCAGTCGACGAGATCCGAGCCGAGGTCTCGGACGACGTCGAGCAGACCCTCGACGACGCACGGAGCGCAGTCGATGAGCTCGAGGAGTCGACCCGGGAGGAGCTCGAGGAGGCGCGCGACGAGCTGGAGCAGGCACGCGACGACCTGGAGCCCCGCATCGACGAGGCGGTGGGTGACGCCCAGCAGGGGCTCGAGGACGCGCGCGATGCCATCGAGCGTCTCCTCGAGCGCATCGAAGCCGCGCTCGACGACCTCGGCTGAGCTCCTCGCCGGACGTGCCGACGATCATCGGCATCTACGAGACCGTGCTCTACGGCGACGACATAGACGCGCTCGCCGCCTTCTATGCCGACGTGCTCGACCTTCGCGTCGTCCACGGCCCCGACGAGCTCGCGGCCGCGATCAGGCTCCCCGACGGAGGCGTCCTCCTGCTCTTCGACCCGCGCCGGGCGGAGGAGCCGGGACGTCCCGTCCCGTCGCATGGCGGAAGAGGCCCGGGACACGTCGCTTTCCGGGTCCCGGCGGGCGGGCTCGGCGGCTGGCGCGCCGCGCTGACGGAGCGCGGCGTCTCGATCGAGCAGGAGATCGAGTGGGCGAAGGGAGGGACGTCGCTGTACGTCCGCGACCCCGCGGGAAACTCGGTCGAGCTGACCGAGGACGAGCTCTGGCCGGCATGAGGGGCCCTTCGTGCTGATCCGTCGCGAGCGCCCGGCGGATGCGAACGCGATTCGCGCGCTCCACCGGGCGGCCTTCGCCCCGTCCGAGCACGACCACGGGCGACTCGTCGACGAGCTGCGCGACGACGGCGACGCGGTTGCCGAGCTGTCGCTCGTCGCCGAGCGCGACGGCGAGATCGTCGGCCACGTCGTCTGCAGCTACGCAACGGTCGACGGGCGCCGGTGCCTCGGCCTCGGGCCGATCGGCGTGCTTCCCGAGCGCCAGCGCGTCGGGGTCGGGGCGGCCCTCATGCACGCGGTGATCGCGGCCGCCGACGCGCTGGGCGAGCCTGCGATCGTGCTCCTCGGCCACGCCGCGTACTACCCGCGGTTCGGCTTCGAGCCGGCCGCCGACCACGGGATCCTGCCGGCCGAGGACTGGGGTCGCGAGGTCTTCCTGGTACGGCGTCTCGGCGCCTGGGACGGGACGCTGCGGGGGACGTTCCGGTTCGCGTCGGCGTTCGACCGCATCTAGCCGGTCAGGCTCGCCGCGGCGCGGGTCCGAGCGCGAGGTCGAGGACGTCCGCCGTCGGCATCGAGGCACCCCGCTCGAGCGCCTCGTCGAAGAGGGTCGGGCCGCAGGCCCCCCGCACGGCCGACGCCGTGGACTCGTGGAGACGGCGCTCGAACGGCTTGAAATCGGCGCCGATGCGGCCGAGAAGCTCGCCTGCGGCCCCCAGGAGCGTCGCCGACCGCTCCCAATCGCGCGCCCGGGCGGCGAGAGCGGCGAACCCCTCCAGACACCAGGCGAGATCTTCCTTGTCCTCGGCGGCGCGCGCGAGCTCGAGAGCTTCCCCGAAGCGGCCCTCCGCGGCACCGTACGCGCCGACCATGAGGTCGACCGCTCCGAGGTTGAAGAGCGAGCGGGCGATGTTCGCCGTGTCACCCCGCGCGCGGAGGAGCGCGTGGCTTTCCTCGAACAGCGGCCCGGCGCGCCCGTAGTCGCCGGTCGAGAGAGCGAGGTCACCGAGGTTGTTGAGCGCGAGCGCGGTGATCCGCTCGTCGCGGACGTCGCGAGCGAGCGCGACGGCCTCCTCCAGGACGACGGTCGCACGCTCCTGGTCACCGCCCGCCAGGACGATCGCACCGAGGTTGCTGAGCGCGTTGGCGACGAACCGCTGCTCACCGGTTCGTCGAGCCGAGTCGAGCGCCCGTTCGGCGAACGCCGTCGACGCCGCGTAGTCCCCCTGGAGGAGGGCGATCGACGCACCGGCCGTCTCCACGCGTCGCAGCAGCAGCGGATCCTGGTCGGTGGCCGCGGGCAGCACGGCTTCGAGCTGGCGTCGCGCCTCGGTCGAGGTGACCGCGGACGTACCAGAAGCGGCTGAGGTGGGCGGTCAGACGCAGAGCCCGCTCGCGCTCCTCTGCATCGGCGAAGTAGGCGAGAGCCGCCCGCGCGTTGTCATGCTCGGCCTCGAGCGCGGTGAACCACCTCGCCTGGTGCTCTCCGCTCAGCTCCGGCTCGGCCCTCTCGGCCAGCGCGAGGTACCAGTCGGCATGACGGCGCCTGGTCTCGTCCGCATCGAGCTCCTGCAGCCGCTCCGCGGCGTACTGCCTCACGGTCTCGAGCAGGTCGTACCGGGGCTCGCCTTCCGGCCGCCGTACGAGGAGGAGCGATGCGTCCGCGAGGCGCTCGACGAGATCGACGGCCCGCGTCTCGTCTCCGGCCAGGCAGATCTCCGTCACTGCCGCGAGCGTCGCGCCGCCGCGGAACACGGAAAGGCGGGCGAGCATTCCTCGCTCGTCATCCGTGAGCAGGTCGTAGCTCCAGTCGAGCGTCTCGTGCAACGTCTGCTGGCGCGCAGGGAGGTCGTGAGGGCCGCCGGCGAGAAACCCCAGCCGCTCCGTCAGCCGGTCGAGCACGGCCTCCGGACTGAGCGCGCGGACGCGCGCCGCCGCGAGCTCGACGGCGAGCGGGAGGCCGTCGACGCGCCGGCAGACCTCGCGGACGGCGCCGCGATTATCCGCCGTGATCCGGAAGTCGGGCTGGAGAGAGCGGGCGCGCTGCTCGAAAAGCGCCTGCGCCGCCTCGGTGTCGAGCGGGGCAACCGGGAAGACGTGCTCGCCCGACAGATGGAGCACCGTCCGGCTCGTGACGAGCAGCGTCAGGCGGGGCGCGCGAGCGAGAAGCTCGACGAGTGCCGGAGTCGCCTCGCGCAGGTGCTCGGCGTTGTCGAGGACCAGCAGGAGCTCGCGCGAGCGCAGGGCCTCGGCGAGCGCCTCGAGCGGGCGCTGCGCGTCGGCGACGCCGAGCGCCTGGGCGATCGTCGGGACGACCAGCTCGGGCTCGCGGAGCGGCGCCAGCTCCACGAGCACGGCACCGTTCGCGTACGAGGTCGCGGCGGCGCGCGCGGCCTCGAGAGCCAGCCGCGTCTTGCCGCTTCCGCCTGCGCCGGTGAGGACGAGGAGCCGGACGTCGCGGCGAGCGAGGAGCGCGGTGAGGGCGTCGAGGTCCGACTGGCGCCCGACGAGCGGATTCGGCGGCTCGGGCAGTGCGCTTCCGACGTGGTCGGGGGCCGCGACGTCGAGCGCCGAATCCTGCTGGAGGATCCGCCGCTGCAGATCGCGGAGCTCCGGCCCCGGCTCGAGCCCGAGCTCGTCGGCGAGCCGGCGGCGAACGGCCGCATAGTGCTCGAGCGCCTCCGACTGCCGTCCCGAGCGGTACAGCGCCAGCATCGCGAGCTCCTGCAGTCGTTCCCGCAATGGATTCTCGCCCGCGAGGGCGAGGATCTCGCCGAGCGCTTCGGCCTGTCTGCCGAGCTAGAGCTGCGCGCCGAGGCGCTCCTCGAGGGCGACCAGCCGCAGCTCCTCGAGCCGCTCGCACTCGGGCTGGAGGAAGTCGCGTACGCCAGGTCGGCATACGCACGTCCGCGCCAGAGCCGAGACGCCTGCTCGGCGAGCGACAGGGCGAGGGCGTGATTCGCGTCGCGGCGTGCCGCGGCGCTCTCCTCCACCAGGCGCTCGAAGCTCACCGCATCGACGAGCGCGGGCGGAACCTCGAGCGCGTACGAGGCCGGCCGGGTCACGATCCGCGCGGACGGAGGAAGCGATCGTCTCAGCTGCGAGACGTAGACCTGCACGAGCTTGCGGGCCGACGCCGGCGGCTCCGGCCCCCAGAGCGCGTCCACCAGCTCGTCCATCGTGCAGGCGCGCCCGCTCGCCACGACGAGCGCGGCCAGCAGGCACCGTTGCTTGGCGGCAAGCGGGACCGGGCCGTCCTCCGAGACGACCTCGACCGGCCCGAGTACGCGAATCGCGCCCCCGCCACCGTGGCTCCAGTCTGACCGACCGGCAAGCCGTGCTGCCGGCCTCTATACCGAGGCTATGCCGGCCGGATCGACGATCGTGGCATGTCGTACGCATTCGTCGAGGACATCGCGGCGAGCTGGGAGCACTACGAGCCGGTTCGCGGCCGCCTTCGAGGGCCCGCTGCCCGAAGGGCTCCTCCTCCATGCCGCGGGCCCCACGGACGAGGGGTTCCGGATCATCGGCGTCTGGGAGAGCGAAGCCGCCTGGGACCGCTTTCGTGCGAACCGCCTCGGCCACGAGGCCGAGGCGGTGGGTGAGGTGCAGCCCACGGTCCGGGTGCTGCGGCCGGCGCACGTCGTCCACGGCGTGACGCCGCCGGGGGGACGGCGTCGAGCGACCCACGGAGTGGGAGCAGTGAGCACATCCGCCTGCCGTCACCGGGCGATCGGGCCCGTTCGACGGCCGGCTACTCAACGACCAAGGAGGTCAACGATGCGCAGGAGCACCACATCCGGTCTGTTCGAGCCCGGGACGACCGCACTCGACCGGGCGCGGATCGCCTTCGCCGGCGTCCTGGTGGTCGCCGTCGCGGCGCTCGCCACGGCGGCGTCGGCGGCGCCCGGGGCCGCATGCGGCATCTGCGGCAAGAACCTGCATCAAGAACCCCGGCGCGGACGGCGGTGCCGGCATCACCGCGGTCGACGCGTTCGGCGCCGTTCCCGGCTGGACGAACGAGGCAGGCCAGTTCGGCGCCGCCTCCTACGCGTTCCCGAACGGCTGGTTCGCAGAAGGCGTCCAAGGGCCCGAAGGACCGGGGCAAGAACTACTTCTTCGGCGGAACGACCCGCGCGGCAGTCGAGGCGCCGGGGACGGTCGGCAAGCAGACGATCAAGCTGCCCGCGGCGGCCGCCGGCAGGAAGGCGACGCTCAGCGGCTGGCTCGGCAACTACGTCAAGAACTACGCGCAGGTGCGGGCTCAGTTCGAGGACGCGCGCCGGAAAGGCCCTCGCGGCCGTCAAGATCGGCCCGGACACGACCATCTCGAGCACCGACATGCAGGCGAGGAGCCGGAGCATCAAGGTGCCCGCCGGCGCCAAGCAGGTGACGATCGTCGTGTCGTTCGCCGGCGGCGGAGCCGCCTACAAGCTGGCCGGGGCGGACTCGCTGTCGCTGGTCCTGCGCGTAGAGGGCACGAGCGAGCCGCGAGCGCCGGCGAGCCCGCGAAGGAGCGCCGCCGTCCACCCGGGCGGCGACGCTCAGGGCCGTGCTCCACCCCGACCGGCTCCGGCGCGGGCTCGGCCGATGCCCCCTCGGGGCTCCCCGGCGTCCGCGTGCGCAAAGCGGATCTCGCCGAGCTCGGCGTAGGCGCTGATCGTGTCGCCTTCGGCGAACTCGCCCTCGAGCAGCCGCAGCGCGAGCGGGTTCTCCAGCAGTCGCTGGATCGCGCGCTTCAGCGGGCGCGCGCCGTAGGCCGGGTCCCAGCCGGCCTCCGGCGATCAGCTCGCGCGCGCCCTCGGTGAGCTCGAGCTCGATGCCGCGCTCCGCGAGGCGCTCGTTCAGCCGGCGCGAGCTGCATCTCGACGATCGAGCCGAGCTGCTCGCGCGTCAGCGCCTCGAAGACGACGATCTCGTCGATCCGGTTCAGGAACTCCGGCCGGAAGCGATCCGTCATCTCCTCCGTCGTGCGGAGGTTCGAGGTCATGATCACGACGGTGTTGCGGAAGTCGACCGTGCGGCCGTGCCCGTCGGTCAGCCGACCGTCGTCGAGCAGCTGGAGCAGGACGTCGAACACCTCGGCGTGCGCCTTCTCGATCTCGTCGAGCAGGATCACCGAGTACGGCCGCCGCCGCACGGCTTCGGTGAGCTGGCCGCCCTCCTCGTAGCCGACGTAGCCCGGAGGCGCGCCGACGAGCCGCGAGACCGTGTGCTTCTCCTGGTACTCGGACATGTCGAGCCGCACGATCGCGCGCTCGTCGTCGAACATGAACTCGGCGAGCGCTTTCGCGAGCTCCGTCTTGCCGACCCCGGTCGGGCCGAGGAAGACGAACGAGCCGATCGGCCGGTTCGGGTCCTGGAGCCCCGAGCGCGCGCGGCGGAGCGCGTTCGAGACGGCCTCGATCGCTGCGTCCTGGCCGACCACCCGCTCGTGGAGGCGCTCCTCCATGTGGACGAGCTTCTCGACCTCGCCCTCGAGGAGCCGATCGGTCGGGATCCCCGTCCACTGGGCGACGACGGCTGCGATGTCGTCCTCGTCGACCTCCTCCTTGACCATCGGGGCGAGCCTCCGGCTCGGCGGGCTCGGAGAGCTCGCGCTCGAGCTCCGGGAGCAGGCCGTAGCGGATCTCCGCGACGCGCGCGAGGTCGCCGTGGCGCTCCGCCCGCTCGGCCTCCATGCGGAGCTCGTCGATCTGGCCGTGTGATGCTCGCTTCACCCGGTCGAGCAGGTCCTTCTCGTTCGCCCAGCGGGCGGCGAGCTCGTCGCGCCGCGCCTTCGCCTCGGCGAGCTCCTTCTCGAGCGGCTCCCGCGTCGCCGGCGACTCCTTCGCCATCGCGGCGAGCTCGATCTCGAGCTGCGTCACGCGGCGCTCTGCCTCGTCGAGCTCGACGGGAGACGAGTCGATCTCCATGCGTAGGCGCGATGCCGACTCGTCGACGAGGTCGATCGCCTTGTCGGGCAGGAAGCGGTCGGAGATGTAGCGGTCGGAGAGCACGGCCGCCGCGACGAGCGCCGCGTCGCGGACGCGCACGCCGTGGTGGGCCTCGTAGCGCTCCTTGAGTCCGCGAAGGATCGCGATCGTGTCGGCCACCGACGGCTCGCCGACGAAGACCGGCTGGAAGCGGCGCTCGAGGGCCGCGTCCTTCTCGATGTGCGAGCGGTACTCGTCGAGCGTCGTCGCGCCGACGGCGCGCAGCTCGCCGCGCGAGAGCATCGGCTTCAGCAGGTTCCCGGCCGACACGGCGCCCTCGGCCGCGCCCGCGCCGACGATCGTGTGCAGCTCGTCGATGAACAGGATGATCTGCGCCCTCGCTCGCCGTGATCTCGGCGAGGACGGCCTTGAGCCGCTCCTCGAACTCGCCCCGGTACTTGGCACCGGCGATCAGCGCGCCGACGTCGAGGGCCCATACGCGCTTGCCCTTCGAGCCCGGACGGGCACGTCGCCGGCGACGATCCGCTGCGCGAGGCCCTCGGCGATCGCGGTCTTCCCCACGCCGGGCTCGCCGATGAGTACCGGGTTGTTCTTCGTACGGCGAGAGAGCACCTGGATCGTGCGGCGGATCTCCTCGTCGCGCCCGATCACGGGATCGAGCTTCCCCTGCTCGGCGAGCGCCGTGAGGTCGCGGCCGTACTTCTCGAGGGCCTGGTAGGAGCCCTCGGGGTCCTGCGACGTGACCCGCTGGCCGCCGCGCACGTCCTGGAGCGCTGCGAGGAGAGCCTCGCGCGGGACGACGGCGAGCGCGAGCAGGAGGTGCTCCACCGAGACGTACTCGTCGCCGAGCGACTTCGCCTCGTCGAACGCACTGTCGAGCACCCGGCGGAACCCGCCGCCGGCCTGCGGCTGCGCGCCGCCGGAGACGGACGGCTGCTGTCCGAGCCGGGCTTCCGCCTCGGTCCGCAGCGCCTCCGGCGCGGTCCCGGCCCGCTCGACGAGCGTGCGGACGAGCTCCTGGTCGAGGAGCGCGATCGTCAGGTGATCCGGTGTGACCTCGGGGTTGCCGAGCCGGCGCGCGAGCTCCTGCGCGGCCGCGACCGCCTCCCCGCTCTTGATGGTGAGCTTGTTGAAATCCATGCTTCCTCTCAGTTCCGCCTGGCCGGCGGTTGCGGCTGGCGATACAGCACGATGTCCCGCCGGTACTGCCTGTGGGTGGTGCGAATCTCGTCGCGGAGCTCGCGCTCGAGGTGCTCCATGCGGAGGCGCAGCCGGCGGAGCTCGTCCTCGAGCCGCAGGACATGGTCGACGCCGGCGAGGTTGAGCCCGAGCTCGGTGGTGAGCCGCTGCACGAGCCGCAGCCGCTCGACGTCGTTCTCCGAGTAGAGCCTGGTGCCGCCCGGCGTCCGTGCCGGGCGGACGAGCCCGCGGGCCTCGTACATCCGCAGGGTCTGCGGGTGGAGGCCGGCGAGGTCGGCGGCGACCGAGATCATGTAGCGCGGGCGGTCAGGCACGGGCCACGCTCCTCCAGACGGTCGTGACGACGGCGAGCGCGGTCCCGGCCAGCGTCACCAGGAAGCCGAGCAGGAAGATCAGCCAGCCGCCGTCGACCCAGAGGGGCTCGCCCCGGAGCCCGAACTCGACGACGTTGCCGACGAGGAGGATCCCGAGCCCTGTGAGCGTCAACCAGCGCGCGGCTCCGCGCAGGCCGTACCACGCGCCGAGCGCCAGCAGCAGGGTGCCGGGATTGAGCAGCGCCCTCCACTCGCCCTCCGTGAGACCGAAGTACGTCACGTTGCCCTCCTCCGTCTGTCCGTTGGCGAGCCATGAGAGGACCCACACGAGCAGGCCGGCCGCCGTGAAGAGGGATGCCTTCATCCGGCGAGCGTCTCCCTCGGCTGCTCGCGCGCGACACGCTGGTATGCCTCGAGCGCCTCACGCTCGGCCTTCGAGAGCTTGCCCGGGACCGTGACCCGCAGACGTGCGAGCAGGTCGCCCTTGCCCCCGCCGTTCAGCTTCGGAGCGCCGCGGCCCTTGACCCGGAGGAGCTTGCCGCTCTCGGAGCCCGAGGGCACCTTGAGCGACACGGGCCCGTCGGGCGTCGGGATCTCGACGCGCGCTCCCAGGACGGCCTCCGGGTACGTCACCGGCACCTCGAGGACGAGGTCGGCGCCGCGCCGCTCGTAGAGCGGCGAGGGGTCGACCTGGACGCGCACGAAGAGGTCGCCAGGCGGCCCGCCGTGCTGCCCCGGCTCTCCCTTCCCCTTGAGCCGGATGCGCGTGCCGTCCCTGGCGCCGGCCGGGACCTTGACCTGGTAGCGGCGCGTGACGCGCTCGCGCCCGGAGCCGCGGCATGCCTTGCACGGCGTGTCGACGATGACGCCGTTGCCGCGGCAGCGCCGGCACGGGTGAGAGAGGGCGAAGAGACCCTGGCTGTCCGAGACGACGCCGCTCCCCTGGCAGTCGGGGCACGTTCGCGGGACGGTTCCGGGCTCGGCGCCGGTGCCGCCGCAGACGTGACACGCCGTCTCGATCTCGACCGGGACCCGGACCTGGACGCCGGAGAGCGCATCGTCGAAAGAGATGCGCACCCGCGACTCGAGGTCGCCGCCGCGCTCGGCCCGCGGGCGGCCGGGACGCTGGCCGCGCCCGAAGAACGAGCCGAAGCCTCCGAGGAGATCCGACAGGTCGCCGAGATCGACGTTCTCGAACCGGGTGCCGCCCGGCCCGAAGCCACCGGCGCCGCCGTCGGCGCCGAAGCGGTCGTACGCCTGGCGCTTCTCCGAGTCGGAGAGGATGTCGTAGGCGGCCTGCACGTCCTTGAACCGCTCCTCCGCCGAGGCGTCGCCGGGATTGCGGTCCGGATGCAGCTCGCGGGCGAGCTTGCGGTACGCCTTCTTGATCTCGTCGTCGGACGCGGTCTTCGCGACACCGAGGACGTCGTAGGGGTCCCTCGGGGCCACTACTCCGCTACCACGACCCGCGCCGGGCGCAGCACGGCGTCGCCCATCCGGTACCCGCGCTGCACGACCTGCACCACGTGCCCGGTCTCGACGCCCTCCGCAGGCTGCGTGAGGAGCGCCTCGTGGACGTGCGGGTCGAACGCGCCCTCCGCCGCGATCTCCTCGACGCCCTCGGAGGCCAGCACGCCGGCGAGCGCGTCCTTCGTCATCCGGACGCCCTCGAGGACCTTGGCCTCCTCGTGGTGCTCGGCCGCCTCGAGCGCGCGCTCGAGGTCGTCGAGCACGGGCAGGAGCTTCGCGACGACGCGCTCGCCGGCCCGCGTGACGAGCTGGCTCTGCTCGCGCGCCATGCGCTTGCGGTAGTTGTCGAAGTCGGCTGCGACGCGACGGAGATCGTCCATCGCCTTCTGGTGATCGCGCTCGGCGTCCTGGAGCCGCGCGAGCAGCTCCTCGGCGCCGAGGTCGGACGGCTCGACGTCGAGCCCTCCCCCGTCGAGGTCGTCGAGGGACGGCGAGCCTGGCTCGCCGTCCCCGGCCTGCGGTAGGAGCTCGTCCTGGGGCTCGGTCGTCACGACGTCTTCGCCGCCTCGTCCTCGTCGATCACCTCGTAGTCCGCGTCCTCGACGACCTCGTCGGCGCCGTTTTCCCCGTCACCGGTCGGGGCGGAGGCGGCTCCCTCGCTCGCCTGCGCGTAGACCGCCTGGGCGAGGGGCTGCGCCGCCTGCTCGAGCGCCTGGGTCTTCGCCCGGATCTCGGCGACATCGTTCGTCTCGAGGGCCTGCCGAAGCTCCATGACGCGGCCCTCGATCGTCCCGGCGTCCGCAGAGTCGAGCTTCTCCCGGTGCTCCGCGAGCGCCTTCTCGGTCTGGTAGGCGAGGGTCTCGCCGAGGTTCTTCGTGTCGGCGAGCTCCTTGAGTGTCCGCGCCTCGTCGGCGTGCGACTCGGCCTCCGAGACCATCCGCGAGACCTCCTCCTCCGAGAGGCCCGAGCCGCCCTCGATCCGGATCTGCTGCTCGTTCCCCGTGCCCATGTCCTTTGCGTTGACGTGGATGATCCCGTTCGCGTCGATGTCGAACGACACCTCGATCTGCGGCATGCCGCGCGGCGCCGGCGGGATGCCGACCAGCTGGAACTTGCCGAGCGTCTTGTTGAAGGTCGCCATCTCGGACTCGCCCTGGAGAACGTGGATCTCGACGGAGGGCTGGTTGTCCTCCGCGGTCGAGAACGTCTCCGCCTTGCGCGTCGGGATCGTGGTGTTCCGCTCGATGAGCTTCGTCATCACGCCGCCCTTCGTCTCGATCCCGAGCGAGAGCGGTGTCACGTCGAGCAGGAGGACGTCCTTGACGTCGCCCTTGAGGACCCCGGCCTGGATCGCAGCGCCGACGGCGACGACCTCGTCCGGGTTCACGCCCTTGTGCGGGTCCTTGCCGATGAGCTCCTTGACCTTCTCCTGCACCGCCGGCATCCGGGTCATCCCGCCGACGAGCACGACGTGGTCGATCCCCGAGGCCTCGAGCCCCGCGTCGGCGAGCGCCTGCTTGGTGGGGCCGACGGTCCGCTCGAGCAGGTCGTGCGTGAGCTCCTGGAGCTTCGCGCGCGTGAGCTGCAGGTCGAGGTGCTTCGGCCCCTCCGGGGTCGCAGTGATGAACGGCAGGTTGATCTGCGTCGTCATCGTCGAGGACAGCTCGATCTTCGCCTTCTCTGCGGCCTCGTAGAGCCGCTGGAGGGCCATCTTGTCCTGCGAGAGGTCGATGCCCTGGTCCTTCTTGAACTCGGCCGCCATCCAGTCGACGATCGCCTTGTCGAAGTTGTCGCCGCCGAGGTGGTTGTCGCCGTTCGTCGACTTCACCTCGAAGACGCCGTCGCCGAGCTCGAGCACGGAGACGTCGAACGTCCCGCCGCCGAGGTCGAAGACGAGGATCACCTGGTCGGCGCCCTCCTTGTCGAGCCCGTAGGCGAGCGCCGCCGCCGTCGGCTCGTTGACGATGCGCAGGACGTTGAGCCCGGCGATCTTGCCGGCGTCCTTCGTCGCCTCGCGCTGAGCGTTGTTGAAGTACGCGGGCACGGTGATCACCGCGTCGGTGACCGACTCGCCGAGGAACGCCTCGGCGTCGGCGCGCAGCTTCTGCAGGATCATCGCGCTGATCTCCGGCGGGGCGTACTGCTTGCCCTCGACCGAGACGCGCGCGTCGCCGTTCTCGCCCTTCTCGACGGCGTACGGGACGATCGTCATCTCCTCGGAGACCTCGTCCCACTTGCGCCCCACGAAGCGCTTGATCGAGAAGATCGTGTTCTCGGGGTTCGTCACCTGCTGGCGCCGGGCAGGCGCCCCGACGAGCCGCTGACCGTCCTTCGCGAACGCGACGACGGACGGCGTCGTGCGGCCTCCCTCGGCGTTCGGGATGACGGTGGGCTCGCCACCCTCGAGGACGGCGATGCAGGAGTTGGTCGTGCCGAGGTCGATGCCGATGGTCTTTGCCATTGAATGGTGCTCCTTCCTTGAGGCTTCTCAGAGGGAAAATCTGAGTCAGACCATAGCAGATTCGGGACATATCTCCTTCGCCTCGGTCCGTCGCGTCGGCGACACACCATGCGATGCACATCGCATGGTCTCGGCTCATCGGGCGACGGATCCTGGATCGCACCGACAAGGGGGCACCATGATCCGACATACCCGGCGCGCGCTCCTCGCGTGCGCCGTCACAGCCGCCGCCCTCGTGGCGCCGGCGGTCGCGCGAGCCGACGTCCTGAACGACTGGAACGTGACCGCGCAGAACCATGCGATCACGCTCCGGCCGACGGCTCAGGGCCAGACCCGGGGGATCGCAATGGTCCAGGGCGCCGTCTACGACGCCGTCAACGCCATCGACCGCGGTCACAAGCCGTATCTCCTGAACGTCCAGGCTCTCGGCGTGCAGCCGTGGGCATCGGCCGACGCGGCTATTGCCACGGCAGCGCACCACGTGCTCGTCGAGCTCGTGGCGCCCGCCCAGGTGGCCGGCCTCGACACGGCGTACCAGGCAACGCTCGACGGCGTTCCGGACGGGCTCGTCGAGATGGAAGGCGTCCGCGCCGGTGAGGCCGCGGCAGCGGCGATGCTCGCGGCCCGCGAGAACGACGGCTACTTCGATCCGTTCGACTTCAGCCTCGTGATCGGCCCGGACCCGGGCGACTGGAGGCCGTTGACACCGACGGCACTCGACCCCGACGCCTCGGTTGGTGACGCGAGGCCGTTCCTGATCGAGGGCCCGTCGCAGTTCCGCTCGAAGGGCCCCAATGCGCTCACGAGCAGGAAGTACGCGAAGGACTTCGACGAGGTGAAGGCGCTCGGAGCGCTGAACAGCACGACGAGGACAGCGGATCAGACGGCAGGCGCGATCTTCTGGCAGTTCCCGCCGGCAGTGCTCTACAACCGGCTCACCCGCGAGGTCTCGGCGGCACGTCAGCTCGACGTCGTCGACGAAGCGAGACTCCTCGCGATGGTGAACCTCGCCGCGGCGGACGGCGCCATCAGCTGCTGGAACGACAAGTGGTACTGGCACTTCTGGCGCCCCAGGGCGGCGATCCATGAGGCAGCCACCGACGGCAACCCGGACACGGTGGCCGACCCGACCTGGGAGCCGCTGTTCCACCCGTCCACGCCGACGACGCCGCCGCTCGCGACACCGCCGTTTCCGGACCATCCGTCCGGGCACGGCTGCGTCAGCGGCTCCGTGCTCAACACGCTCCGGGAGTTCTTCGGCACCGACAGGATCGGCTTCGACATGCACTCGGGCCGCTTCCCGGTCGGAGACCCGAGGGAGACCCGCCACTTCGACAGCTTCTCGGAAGCACTGCAGGAGGTAATCGACGCACGGGTCTGGGGCGGCATCCATTTCCGCACCGCCGACGTCCAGGGGGCGGTTATCGGCCGGAAGGTCGCTCGCTACATCCGCAAGCACCACTTCAACCGCGTGCGCTGAGGCGCTAACGGTAAACGGCAATCAGGGCGCCGCCCGCGACGACGAGGGCGGCGCCCGCCACGAGGCGCGGGCCGACCCGCTCCGTCTCGTGCAGGAGGAGGGCCGAGAAGGCGACGCCGAACAGCGATTCGGTCGCCACGATCGGAGTCACGACGGACACGGTGCCCCGGTAGAAGGCCTCGAAGAGCGCGATGTACGAGAGGCCGACAAGGGCACCGGGTAGCAGCCAGCGGGCGATCACCGGCGCAGGCCAGGCAATGCGGTTGCGGCGGGCGACCACGAACCCGCACGTCACGAGGGTGCCCGCGAAGAGCATCGCGGCCCCTGCAGTCATCGAGGGAACGTCGGTCTCCAGCGAGAGGTCACGCACGAGGTTGTCTCGCAGGGCGAAGAGCGCGGCGCCGACGAGCGCGAACACGATCCCGATGCTGCGGACGTGGCGGGGCCGGTCCGATTCCAGGGCCAGCGCGATGCCACCACCCACGATCAGGAGCGCCCCGGCGAGCACGGCCGGCCCCGGGCGCTCGTCGAAGACGAGCACGGCAAGCGTGATCGCGAAGAGCGGCGCGACGCCGAAGGCGACCGATGCCCTGCGACGAGCCCGCCTCGCGGATCGCGACGGTGATGAAAAGGTTGGAGAGCCCCGGCGCGATCGCTCCTGCGAGCAGGAACGGCAGCAGCCCGTGGAGCGTGACGCCGCCCTGGATCGCAGCGGCGACGCAGAGCACCGCGAACGTCGCGAGCTGCATGAAGAGCGCGCCGACGGCGGCGGGCACGAGCGGGGGGACGAGCGCGAAGCGCACGGCCACCGGCATCGCGCCGAAGAGCGCGGCCGAGACGAGCGCGAGCGCGACGGCGTCCATCTACGCCCTGGCGGGTACGAGCCGGCGGAGCACGGACGACGCGGCCGGCTCGGCAAGGACGATGCCCGCGAGCATCACGACGCAGCCGGCCCAGCCGAGCCCAGCCGAGCTGCTCGGAGAGGAGCAGCACGCCGAAGAGCGCTGCGAACGGCGCCTCGAGCGTGAAGACGAGCGCAGCACGCGCTGCCGTCGTCCGGGACTGGACCCAGGTCGCGACGAGATAGCCGAGCGCGCCGGCGAAGACGCCGGTCACGACGAGCGCGTACCAGGTCGCCGCGTCCGGCGGAGCCTCCACCTGCCCGGCGACGAGCGCGACGGCGGCGAAGCCGGCGAACGCGACGCCCATCTGGAGGAACGTCAGCGCACGCGCGTCGTAGCGGGGCGCGAATCGCTCCATCGCGACGATCTGGAGCGACTGCGCGACGGCGTTCCCGAGCACGAGCAGGTTCCCGGCCCACGAGCCGCCGGGAGCGCCGCTCAGGAGCAGGAGCCCGGCGAGCGAGAGGACGACCCCCACCCACACCGGTGCAGGCACCGGCGTCCGGAACGCCGCGAGCGCGATGAGCGGCGTGAGGACGACGTAGAGGCCGGTGATGAAGCCGGTGCTCGTGACGGTGGTCAGCTCGAGGCCCGCGGTCTGGAGCCCGTAGGCGGCGGCGAGCAGCGTGCCGGCGCCGAGCCCTGCCGCCCAGCCCGCCCGAGGCAGCGCCCGGAGCGGCTCCACGCGAAGGGGGCGAGCGCCACGGTCGAGATGGCGAACCGGACGGCGAGGAAGGCGAAGAGCGGATAGACCGCGACCGCCTTCTGCACCGGGACGAACGTGTAGCCCCAGATCGCGGTGACGGCCACGAGGGCGAGCAGGGGAGCGGCAGGGCGCTGCATCGGGCAACGCTAATCGAGCCGGCACGCCGGGAGAGCGCACCTCCCCGGATACCCTGTCGGGGTGCACCCGCTCGACACGCTCGGCCGGCCCGTTCGCGATCTGCGGATCTCGGTCACCGACCGCTGCAACTTCCGTTGCGCGTACTGCATGCCGAGGTCGGTCTTCGGGCACGACTACCGCTTCATGGACCGCAAGGAGCTCCTGACCTTCGAGGAGCTCGAGCGGGTCGCGCGCGTGTTCGCCGCGCTCGGCGTCGAGAAGATCCGGCTGACCGGCGGCGAGCCGCTCCTCCGACGGGAGATCGAGCGTCTCGTCGAGCAGCTCGCGGCCATCGAGGGCCTCGAGCTCACGCTGACGACCAACGCCTCGCTTCTCGCGCGAAAGGCCGAGGCGCTCCGCGACGCCGGGCTCCACCGCGTCAACGTCAGCCTCGACTCGCTCGACGACGCGACGTTCCGGGCGATGAACGACGCGGACTTCCCGGTCGCGCGGGTGCTCGAGGGGATCGAGGCGGCGGCCGCGGTCGGGCTCCCGGTGAAGGTGAACGCGGTCGTCAAGCGCGGCGTCAACGACGCCGGCGTCGTCGACATGGCCCGCCACTTCCGCGGCACCGGGCACGCGCTCCGCTTCATCGAGTACATGGACGTCGGCACGACGAACGGCTGGCGGCTCGACGACGTCGTGCCCGCCGCGGAGATCGTCGAGCGGATCGGCGCCGTCTTCCCTCTGGAGCCCGTGTCGAGCCGGCCTACCGAGGCGAGGTCGCGCAGCGCTGGCGCTACCTCGACGGCGCGGGCGAGATCGGCGTGATCACGTCCGTGACGCAGCCGTTCTGCGGCGACTGCACGCGGGCGCGGATCTCGGCCGAGGGCAAGCTCTTCACCTGCCTCTTCGCGATCCGCGGCACCGACCTGCGCGCGCTGCTCCGCTCGGGCGCTTCCGACGAGGAGCTCGCGCGAGGCGATCGCCGCGCGTGTGGACGCAGCGAACGGACCGCTACTCCGAGATCCGCACCGAGCGGACCTCCGAGCTGCCCCGCATCGAGATGACCTACATCGGCGGCTGAGCCGGCTCAGGGTCGTGTCACTACGCCCAGTCCAACGGCTCGTAGCCGCTTGTCGACCGGCGCCGAGACGATCAGGACACGCGCGACGGCCTCGCTGTCGTTCCGTACCGTGCGCTTCGGCTCGGGCTCGAGCCGCGCGAAGGAACCCGGCCGCAGCGGATGATCGGCGCCGTCGACGACGAGCGTCGCGTCGCCCTCGAGCACGAGGAACACCTCCTCGTGACCGCGCCGTCTCGTCGTGCTCGGGGATCGACTCGCCGGGAGGGAGCTCGACGGCGTTCATGCCGAACGAGCCGATGTCGAGCGAGCGCCGCACGAGCACCCACTTGCCGTAGTCGCGCTCGAGCTCGGCGTCGTGCTTGATGGTCAGCGGTTCCATGCCACTCCCTTGGTTGCCGCGCCGATCTTCGCACAGCTGTCAGACGCTTGGCGACCGCCTCGCCTGGGTAGAATCGGCACCCTCGTGACGGGTACGCGGAGGCACGCCGGCTGCCGCGCGGATGGGCGCACCTCGCCCTCCAGTTCGCGGTCTGGTTCGGCTTCTACGCCGCCTACCAGGTGGCGCGCGGCGCCGCGGACCGCGGCGTCGCCGAGGCGTTCTGGAACGGGACGCTCGTGATCGAGGCCGAGAACAAGCTCGGGCGCTCGATCGAGCCGGGCCTCCAGAACTTCGTCGAGCAGTCCGAGCTGCTCGTCAAGGCGACGTCGTACACGTACTGGCTCTCGCAGTTCGCGGTCGTCGGCCTCGCGCTCCTCTGGGTCTACTTCCGCCACCACGAGCGGTTCGCCGACTTCCGGAACTGGCTGATCGGGGCGAACCTCGTCGGGCTCCTCGGCTACGTCCTGATGCCGACCGCGCCGCCGCGGATGTTCCCGGAGTGGGGCTTCTCCGACACGCTCGCCGAGTTCAGCTCGATCAACCACGACAGCGGGCTCGTCGCGTTCGCCTCGAACCAGTACGCCGCGATGCCGAGCCTCCACGCGATGGACGCGCTGATCGTCGGGATCGTGATGGCGTCGGTGTGCCGGTCGTCGCTCGCCCGCGCGCTCTGGCTCGCGTGGCCGGCCTGGGTGAGGTTCGCGGTGATGGGCACCGGGAACCACTACTGGCTCGACTGCGCCGCCGGGTTCGCCGTGGCGCTCGTCGTCGCCGCGGTGCTTCTTCCGCGGCCGGCTCCGCGCGGTCCTCCCGGGCGCTGCGTGAGCGACGCCCGCGACGACGCACCGCGCGTCAACCAGCTCGACCGCGTCAAGCAGGAGTACACCGACGCGGCGCGGGAGATCCTGCGCCGCTCGATGCGCGGCGTCGCGAGGACGAAGCTGACGCCGGACATGCTGACGCTCGCCGGCGTCACGCTCTGCCTCGCGGGCGCGGTGCTCGTCGGCTTCGAGGACCCGCAACGAGAAGCTCTTCTTCTGGCTCGGCGGCGTGCTGTTCGTCGTCGGCTCGATCGCGGACATCCTCGACGGCGCGCTCGCCCGTGCGGCGAGCAAGGGGACGGTGTTCGGCGCCTTCCTCGACTCGACCTTCGACCGGGTCGGCGAGGCGGCGATGCTCGCCGCGATCGGCCTCTCGTTCATGCACGACTCGAACGAGGTCGCGCTCGTCGCCTCGTTCGCGGCCGTGATCGGCTCGTTCCTCGTCTCCTACACCCGCGCGAAGGCCGAGGCGCTCGGCCTGCGCGGCGATGTCGGCTTCGGCTCGCGGGTCGAGCGCGTCGTGCTCATCGCCGTCGGGCTCGTTCTTCGCGCCCTGGGGCTGGCTGCAGTGGCCGATCTACGCGCTCGCCGCGCTCGCCTGGCTGACCGTCGGGCAGCGGATCCTCTTCGTGCGGCGCCAGCTGCGCGAGCTCGCCGAGCGCAGCCGCGTGAGCTCCACGCGCGGAGCGTCGCACCGCGCGACCGCGGTGCCGCCCGTCGAGCGAATCGAGCTAGTCGACTCCTGCGGTCGACGGAGGAGGCGCAAGCTGAGCGCATCTCGTGGCTCGCGCCGCAGCCGCGCTCGTCGGCGCTGCTGTCGGCCGCTCGCTGCCCGCCGTCGCGCGGCGTCGGAGCTGATCGCGCGCAACGCGACGGATGTGCGGCTCCAGGCGGACGCGCAGGGCCGCGCGCTGATCTCGTTCCGCTCCGAGGGGCAGTCGCGGACAGCTCGCTCGCGTGGGGCGCCGTCAACGCGCGACCGCCGAGCCAGGCCACGCCGCAGGTCGCGTTCAAGCTGCAGTACGGAGGCTCGATCGGCCCGAACGGCTGCGGCGCCGTACACGGGGCCCGCCGCTCGCGTGGAAGGTCGCGGCCTGCACGCGCGCCGGACGGCAGCCACTGGGCGCTGCAGGCGTGGCAGCGGATGCTCCCGAACTACGGCGTCGCGCGCCACCGGCGACCGCGCGGCCTGGGAGCTGCGGCTCTCGCACTGGTCGGGCCCCGTCGCCGAAGCTCGAGATCTGGACGGACTGGTCGTACCGCCGCTTCCACCACCTCTACGGACGGCTGACCTATCGCGAGCGGCGGCGTGTTCGGCTTCAGCTCGACCCGCTTCGGCGTGCCGCTCGACACCTACGGGCGGAACGTCTTCGTCGACACGTTCGGAAGCACGTACGGCGCGGGCTGGAAGCGCGAGAACAGCTTCCTGACGCACCAGCCGACCGGCGGCGTTCTGTTACGGCGTTCTACCCGCACGGGCCCATCCGGTCGGCAACGGCAAGAAGTACCGGGCGACCGTGATCGGTCCAGGTGTCACACCGGACGTGATGTGGGAGGGCCCGGCACCCGACGCCGTACGACCCGACGCGCGACGCGGCAGGCGAACGCTGCGCAGCGGCACGCTCCTCGGCGGCGATCGCCCGCTGCAAGATCAACTGACGTCCAGCGGCGCCACGATGCGCGGATCTCTGGTAGGGTGCTAGCACTTTGGCTGCTAGCAAAACACACCGAGCAGGCATCCTGGTCAGGATGCCTGCTCCGTTGAAGGGGGCGCTCGTCCGCGAGACCGCGCGACGCGGCTCCAACGTCAACGACGTCGCCGCCGGAATCCTCGCCGACGAGCTCGGCGTCTCGTACACCCCGACCGGGCGACGTCGCAAAGTGCTAGCAGGCTCGAGCCCCGTCCTCCTCCTGCGCGTTCCGCAGGAGCTGAAGGACGAGATCCACGCCGAGGCGTCGCGTCGCGACACCAACGCGAACGACGTCATCCTCGCCGCCCTCGCCGACGGGCTCGGCGTCCCCCCGGTGAGCAACCGAAAGGACACCATGGCCGAGACCAACGGCAAGAAGAACGGCAGCGCGCGCACGAAGGACAAGGTGCGCGTCGCGATCATCGGCGTCGGCAACTGCGCCAACTCCCTCCTGCAGGGGGTCGAGTACTACAAGGACGCGAACGCCGACGAGCCCGTCCCGGGCCTGATGCACGTCGACCTCGGCGGCTACCACATCTCGGACATCGAGTTCACCGCCGCGTTCGACGTCGTCAAGGGCAAGGTCGGCGAGGACCTCGCCGACGCGATCTGGGCGCATCCGAACGACACGATCAAGTTCGCCGACGTCCCGAAGACCGGCATCAAGGTCTCGCGCGGGATGACGCACGACGGGATCGGCAAGTACCTCGCGCAGGTCGTCGAGAAGGCGCCCGGCGAGACGGCCGACATCGTGAAGATCCTCCGCGAGACGGGCACCGACGTCGTCGTCAACTACCTGCCGGTCGGCTCCGAGGCCGCGACGAAGTGGTACACCGAGCAGATCCTCGAGGCCGGCGTGCGCGATGGTGAACTGCATGCCGGTCTTCATCGCGCGCGAGCCGTACTGGCAGAAGCGCTTCGAGGAGGCAGGCGTGCCGATCATCGGCGACGACATCAAGTCGCAGGTCGGCGCGACGATCTCGCACCGCGTCCTGACGACCCTCTTCCAGGACCGCGGCGTCCACCTCGACCGGACGATGCAGCTCAACGTCGGCGGCAACTCCGACTTCCGCAACATGCTGGAGCGCGAGCGGCTCGAGTCGAAGAAGATCTCGAAGACGAACGCGGTCACGTCGATGCTCGACTACGACATCGGCGAGGGCAACGTCCACGTCGGCCCGTCGGACTACGTGCCGTGGCTGACCGACCGCAAGTGGGCGTACATCCGCATGGAGGGCTCGTCGTTCGGCGACGTGCCGCTCAACATCGAGCTCAAGCTCGAGGTGTGGGACTCGCCGAACTCGGCCGGCATCGTGATCGACGCCGTCCGGATGGCGAAGCTGGCGCTGAACAACGGGATCTCGGGCGCGCTCGAGGCGCCGTCGAGCTACCTGATGAAGTCGCCGCCCGTCCAGATCGTCGACAGCGAGGCGCACGAGAACACCGAGCGCTTCATCGCGAAGAACGCGCTCAAGGGGAGAAGAAGGCCAAGGCGGCAGCGACCGCCTGAGCAGCGCCGCGACGACCGCGAGCGGCTCGCGCCGACCGCTCGGTCGCGCGTGCAGCGGCGTCGCTCCGCCGCGACGCTCGGACGACGAGCTCGCAGCGCTCTTCACGGCCGCTACGAGGGCTACTCGTCCCGATCGCGTCGACGGACGGCTTCGTCCTCACGGCACGTTCGACTCGACCGCGACGCGTCGCGCGTCGCGCTCGTGACGGCGAGCTGGTCGTCTCGCCAACCGGCTGCGTCGGCTGACGCGTGGATCGGCGGCTCGGCGGCGCCTGGCGACGGCGTCGCGGCACCGGGCGCGCGTGATGGACGCTGCACGACGAGGCCGCGCACGCGCCGTCGAGCGCGTCTGGCTCGAGGTGATGTCGAGAACACCGGGGCGGTCGCCTCGAGAGAGCTCGGCTACGGCCGTCCGCGACGTCGAGTCTGGTCGCGGCCGGGCGGCGGCGACGCGCCGCCGACGGCCCTCGGCGTAGCTCCGGGCCGGCGCCGAGCGCGAGCCGTGGCAGCGCGCGCGCCTCCTGGGCAGGTCGCGAGCGGTGGGCGACGTCGACGGCGCGGCGGCGTCGCTTCGCTGGCGGGCGGGCGTCAGCGTCCTGCTCGCCGGCGAGCCGAGCCACTCGACCGTTCGCTCTCCGCGGCACGCATCCTCGGCGACCCGCTCGGCGTGCGAACCTGCCCGACGGCACCCGCCGCTGCGGCGCTCGAGTCGCTCGGCGGCGAGGTCGACATCCGCCAGCACGAGATGGTGCTCACGCCGTAGGGCCGGGACGGCCACCCTACAATCGGTCCCGTGCCGCTCCGCATCTGCCTCGCGACGCCGCACGCCTGGTCGGTGCCGCACGACACGAACGAGCACGTCGCGGGGGTCGCCGACGCGCTGCGCGAGCGCGGGCACGACGTCGTCGTCCTTGCCCCATCCTCGCGCTCGGCCGATCTCCTCGCCGGTCGACGCGCGCTCCAGAGCGGGCGAGCTCGACGGCGTCGTCGCGGTCTGTCGCGCGGTGCCCGTCTCACCGCGCTCTGCGGTCGGCGTGCCGATCGGCGTCCGCGCGAGCGTCGCAACGGCGCTCCGTGAGGGCGCGTTCGACGTCGTGCACGGGTTCGACCCGGGAGTTCCCGGCCTCTCGTACATGGCACTGCTCGAGGCGGAGACGTCTACCGCGGCGACGTTCGTCGATCCCGAGCGTCTCGGCTTCCCACCCCGCCGCACGCAGCGCGACCGGCTGCTCGCGCGGGTCGACAGCCTCGTCGCCACCGACGCGGACGTCGCGGAACGCGCCGCCGAGCGGTTCCCCGGCTCGTACACGATCGTTCCCGCCGGCGTCGACCTCGCGCTCTTCCAGCCGGCCGCGAAGACACGGTGCATCGTCATCGAGACGGCCGCCGGCGGCCTTCCGGTCGTGCGCGCCGCGCTGCGTGCGCTCCGCAGCCTCGACGGCTGGGAGGCCATCGTGCTGCGAACCGCGCGGCTGGCGGCACGGCCGTCGATCCCGATGCGGCTGCGCGACCGCGTGCACGTCCGCACCGCGGTGACCGGAGCCGCTCGCGCCGACCTGTTGGCTGCCGCAGCGATCGTCGTCCCCTCGCCCGACGGGCTGCGTCGGCTCCGCTTCGAGGCGGCCGCCGCCGGCTGCGCGCTCGTGGAGCCTCCGGGCGTCGAGACGCAGCCCGAGCTCGCGACCGCCGCGCTCCTCCGCTTCGGGGAGGACGGCGCCGCACGCGAGCGCGACGCCACGAAGCGCCGTGAGTCCGTCGCGGATCAGGGCTTCGGCGCCGTCGCCGAGCGCCTGGAGAGCGTGTACGCGGACGCCCGGCGGCGGCGACGCCCGAGCCGCCGGCCCGAGAGCGAGCCGCTGGCCGACCGCGACTGGATCGTCGCCGACCTCCACATGCACACGAGCCACTCGCACGACTGCTCGATCGACCCCCGCGAGCTCGTCGACCATGCGGAGGCCGAGGGGCTCGGCGCGATCGCGGTGACCGACCACAACCTGCTGAGCGGAGCGCTCGCGACGGTCGACGCCGCGCGCGGCCGCGAGCTCGTCGTGATTCCCGGCGAGGAGATCAAGACCGACCGCGACGGTGAGGTGATCGGGCTCTTCCTCCACGAGGAGATCCCGCGGGGCATGCCGTTCGGAGACACCCTGGCCGCGATCCGCGAGCAGGAGGGCGTCGTGTACGTCCCGCACCCCTTCGACCGGATGCACGCGATCCCGTCTCCCGCGACCCTGCACCGCCACCTTCCGGAGATCGACGTCCTCGAGGCGTACAACGCCCGACTGCTCTTCGACGCCTACAACGACGAGGCGCTGCGCTTCGCCCGGAAGTACGGCCTGCTCGCCGGGGCCGGCTCCGACGCCCACGTCCTCCAGGGCGTCGGGACGGGGGCCGTGCGCATGCGCCGGTTCGACGGGGCGGAGGAGTTCCTGATCTCGCTCCGGACGGCGACCATCCTGCGCCGCCCGAAGTCGCTCGCGCTCCTCCAGTCGCTCAAGTGGGTGGCGCAGGTGAAGGAGAAGGTCGGCGAGCGCCTCACTCCTTCGGGTTAGAGGAAGCATGCCCAGACCTCCCGAATGAGGATGTGATGGCAAGCGCCGACGAGCGGCCGAGCCCGACGCAGCGGCCATCTGGAGGCTCGGTCGCGGCGCGATCGAGCCCCGACGAGATCCACGAGCGCTACCTCCGGCGCGCGATCGGAGAGATCAACGAGCTCGGTGACGAGCTCCTCGCGCTCGGAGACGAGCTCCACGTGCCCGTCCTCGGAAGCGGCCATCCCCTCGGCGACATCTTCCTGCTCAAGCACCGGCCGACGCAGAGCGAGATCCACGAGGGGGTCGCGTTCTTCGGCCGGGCCGGCCAGGCCCTCCTGAAGTCCCTCCAGCGCCTCGCCGTCGACCCGCTCGCGGTCTACGGCACCAACTGCCTCAAGTTCGGCACCGAGGACCCGGCGCAGGCGCGCGGCTGGCTGACGCGCGAGCTCCACATCGTGCAGCCGCGGCTCGTGGTGGCGATGGGCGACGAGACCGTCGCGTTCCTCGACGAGCTCGGCTTCCCGCTCGCGACGCAGCTCGACCCGCGGAGACCGGGCGAGATCCAGTCCTTCACCCCGACGATCGACGCGCTCGTCACGCCGTCGATCGACGAGTCGCTCGACGAGCAGGACGCGAAGACACGCTTCTGGGCGGCCTTCAAGGCGCTCGGCACGTGGTGGGCAGAGCTTCCGCCGTACTGACCCGCAGGCGGGCTGCGGCACTCGCCGCGCTGCTCGCGTTCCTCGTTGCGTGGGATGCGCTGGCGGTCGAGCTGCCGGCGCTCGCCGACGACTGGGACGTCGCGCTCCTCGCGCTCGTGCTCGTGCCCGCGACGTACGCCGTCGTCTGGCTCTTGCTCCCGCTCGCCCACGCGCCGGCGCTGCTCGTCATGGCCCTCGGCGTCGGCGCGCTCGCCGCGCTTCTCCACCTCGCCGACCTCGAGGGCGGGTTCAACGCCGCGAAGCTCGTCGCGTACGCCCTCGTCGGGTTCTGGTTCCTCGGGCTCTTCGAGGCGCTCTCGTGGGTCGTCCTCGTCGCCGCCGTCGTGCCGCTCGTCGACGTCGCGTCCGTCTATCGCGGCCCGACCCGCATCGTGGTCGAGGACGAGCCGGGGCTCTTCGAGCTGATCGCGGTGGCATTCGCATTCCCCGGGGAGGATGCCGCGGCCAGGTTGGGCCCTCCCGACGTGATCTTCTTCGCGCTGTTCCTCGCAACGGCGGACCGCTTCGGCCTGCGGCTTCCGGCGACCTGGCTCGGCATGACGGCCGCGCTGTCGGCGACCTTCGTCGCGACGTACGCCTTCGAGCTGAACGGCCTCCCGGGCCTGCCCGCGATCGCGCTCGGATTCCTCGTCCCGAACGCGGACCTGCTCTGGCGCGCGGCCAGGGCCGCTCGAGGGTAGGGGAGACGCGGCGGGCGGCCGCGCCTCCCCGGTGCCTCAGCAGTTCTCCTGCGCCCAGGCCTCGATGTTCTGCGTGGCCTCCTGCACCTCCGGAGTGCTCAGCTTGCTCGAGAGCTCCTGCAGCTTCGCGAGCGCCTCGGGGCCCGGCGTCTCGCCGCTCGCGAGGTCGACTGCCCTTCAGCGCGTCCGCGATCTCACCGAAGTTCGCCGCGAGCACCTCGTAGTCGTCCCGGATCTCCTCGGGCACCTGGTCCGCGACCTCCTCGAACACCTCGTTGGCGGAGTCGAGATCGGCGCCCGACCCCGCGAACGCCTGCGAGAGCTTCGCGGAGAGCCCGGCGAACTGGGCGCACTCTCCGCCGAGCGTGGTCGAGCCGTCGTCGGTCTCGGTCATCTCGGAGCCGTCGTCCTCGGTCGTCCCGGTCGTCTCCTCGACGACGGTCGTCTCCGCGGTGGCCGCCGAGTCCTCCCCGTCGTCACCGCCGCAACCGGCAGCGACTAGGGCCAAAGCCGCGACGAGCAGCACCGCAAGTCTCCGTGCGTTCATCCTTCCACCTCTGTGTCGTCGGTCGCCCCCGCCGCTGCGGGACCGTCTGTCCCCTCGCCGACAGTATCGCCGCTCAACCGGAGGAGCGAGACGCTCTCGATGTGCGGGGTGTGCGGGAACATGTCGACCGGGGTGCATCGCTCGAGCGTGTAGCCGTACTCGTCGCGGAGCACCGCGAGGTCGGAGGCGAGCGTCGTCGGATTGCAGGAGACGTAGACGAGACGCGGCGCCTGGAGCGCGCCGGTCCTCCGCAGCGCCTTCCCGGCGAGCCCTGCCCGGGGCGGATCGACGACGACGACGTCGGGTGGGCCGGCCCGCTCCCGCAGCTCCTCGAGCGACTGCCCCACGTTGCCCGCGAAGAACGACGCATTGGCGACGTCGTTGGCATGGGTGTTCTCGATCGCACAGGCGACGGACTCCTCGGAGATCTCGACCCCCCACACCGACACGGCGTCGGGCGCGAGCGACAGGCCGATCGTCCCCGTGCCGCAGTACAGGTCGTAGACGACCTCGTTCCCCGTCAATCCAGCCGCCTCGCGGGCGAGCTCGTAGAGGGTCTCGGCCATCTCGGTGTTCGTCTGCAGGAACGCGTTCGGGCGGACGCGGAAGCGAAGCCCGAGCAGCTCCTCCTCGATCCACTCCTCCCCCCAGAGCAGGCGCGACGGAAGGTTCGTCACCTCCGCGGGCTGGTCGTTGATGGCCCAGTGGATCGAGCGCACCTCGGGGAATCGCGTGAGGGTCTCGATCAGGAAGTCGGCGTCGAACCGCTCGCCGGGCGCGGTCACGAGCATCACGAGCATCTGTCCGGTGTTGCGGCCCTCGCGGACGACGAGGTGGCGGAGGTAGCCGGTCTGGGTGTCCTGGTCGTACGGCTCGAGCCCCTCGGCCCGGGCCCAGCCCTTGACGGCCTCCCGGACGGCGTTGCCCACATCCGTCGTCAGCAGGCACTCCTCCACGTCGATCACCTCGTCCCAGCGGCCGGCGCGGTGGAAGCCGAGCGCGAGCCCATCCGGACCGGCGCGAAGGAGTACTCGAGCTTGTTCCGGTAGTGGTACTGCGAGCGCGCCGGCACGATCGGCTCGACGGGTGGGTCGGCGAAGCCGCCGAGGCGCGTGAGCGCGTCGCGTACCTGCTGCTCCTTCGCCGCGACCTGACGCTCGTACGCGTAGTCCTGGAAACGGCAGCCGCCGCAGACGCCGAAATGTCGGCAAGGGGCCTCGACCCGATCCGGCCCGGGCTCGAGGAGCGCCGTTCGGGTCGCCTCGGCGAAGCCGCGCTTCACCTTCGTCGCGCGGACGCGGACGAGGTCGCCGGGGAGCCCGCCGCGCACGAACACGACGAAGCCGTCGACGCGGCCGACTCCGTTGCCGCCGTAGGCGAGGGAGTCGATCCGGACGTCGAGCTCCTCGCCCTTGCGCACCGGTGCGGCCACGACGGTGAGGGTAGCCGCACCCCGGCGCGCCTCCGGGGCGGCTGACGCTACGCGAGCACCGAGACATGGACCGACCGCTCGCGCGGCCCGTCGAACTCGCAGAGGAAGATGCCCTGCCAGGTGCCGAGCGCCAGGGCGCCGTCCTCCCGGAGCGGCACGAGGACGCTCGGGCCCATGAGCGCCGCGCGAACGTGGGTCGGGGCGTTCTCCTCCCCCTCCTCGATGTGCTGCCAGCCCCAGTCCTCGGGGGCGATCCGCTCGAGCGCCATCTCGAAGTCCCGCGCGACGTTCGGGTCGGCGTGCTCGTTGATCGTCACACCGGCGGTCGTGTGCGGCACGTAGACGAGGGCGGCGGAACCCGAGTCGCCGGCGATCGCCTCCTGGACGAGGCGGGTGATGTCGACGAGCTGGCTCTGCCGCTCGGTTCGGACCCTCAGCGTCCGCACGGATTCAGAGCGCGCCGCCCGCAGCCGGCGGCGCACCGGCCTCGAGCGGGTTCTCGCCGCCCGCCTCGCGGGCGAGGAAGTCCTCCACGTGCATGACGGAGTCCTTCGACCGCGAGACGACGTCGAGCAGCGACGACATCGAGGAGACCTCCTCGCGTTGCTCCTGGAGGAACCAGTGCAGGAACTGCTCGGCGACCAGGTCGCCCTCCTCGCGCGCGGTGATCGCGAGCTCCTTGATCTGCTCGGTGACGCGCCGCTCCTGGTCGAGCGCGAGCTGCACGGGCTCGACGAGATCCGAGAACTCGACCTTGGGGCGCCTCCACGGCCGGGATCCGGACCTGCTCGTCGGCGTCGAGGAGGTACTGCACCATCATCATCGCGTGGTTGCGCTCCTCGACCGCCTGGCGGTAGAAGTGCGCGGCGAGCTGCGGCAGCGTCTGCGCGTCGTAGTGGACGGCGATCGCGATGTACTGCTGCGAGGCGCCGAACTCGTGGGCGATCTGCTCGTTGAGGGCGTCGGTGAACCCGGACATCGCGGGGACTCTAACGCCGGAGGCGGCCCGGTCGAGCCGCCTCCGGCGAATCGGACGCCGCGTCCCTCGAGTTCGTCGACACCTCGACGTCGGCGTGCGTCGCGCCGAGCTCCTTCCGACGAGGCTTCGCCTCCTCCGAGATCCGCTTCTCGTCGAGACGGCAGGTCGAAGTACGATCGCCCGATCGCCGGAATCCCCGAAACCCTGAAGGGACGGAGCTTCACGCGGGTCTCCGACTGGAGTCCCGAGGAGCTCCTCCTGGCCCTCGATCTCGCCGACGACCTGAAGGTCGAGCGGGCGCGCCGCCGCGAGCTCCGGATCCTCCCGGGCCGCACCGTCGGGCTCATCTTCCGCAAGCCCTCGACCCGGACCCGCATCAGCTCGGAGGTCGGGATCGCCGAGCTCGGCGGGATGGCGCTCTACGTCCCGGCAGCCGACCTCCAGCTCGCGCGCGGGGAGTCGACACGCGACACCGCCCTCGTCCTCTCTCGCTTCCTGAGCGCCGTCCTGATCCGGACCTTCGAGCAGGCAGAGGTCGACGAGTTCGCGGAGCACGCCTCGATCCCGGTCGTCAACGGGCTCACGGACACGTCCCACCCGCTGCAGGCGCTCGCGGACGCGATGACGATCCGCGAGCGCTTCGGGACGCTCGCCGGCACGCGCGTCACGTATCTCGGCGACGGCAACAACGTCTGCCACTCCCTGCTCCGGATCGGCGCGCGAACCGGGATGCGCGTCGTCGCGGCATGCCCGGACGGGTACCTGCCCGACCCCGCGATCGTCGCGTCCTGCCGGGAGGACGCGGCCGCCAGCGGCGGCAGCATCGACGTCGTGACCGATCCCCTCGAGGGCGTACGCGATGCGCAGGTGCTCTACACGGACGTGTGGACCAGCATGGGCCAGGAGGCCGAGCGCGAGCGCCGGCTTCGGGATCTCGACGCGTTTCGCATCGACGCCGACAAGCTCGCGCTCGCCTCCCCCGAGGCGATGGCGATGCACTGCCTGCCCGCGCACGTCGGCGAGGAGATCGCCGAGGACGTGCTGTACGGGGAGCGCTCGCTCGTCTGGGACCAGGCCGAGAACCGCCTGCACGCCTACAAGTCGGTGCTCGCGCTCACGGTCCGCTGATGCGCTTCGACGATGTCGTCCGCTCCGCGCTCGACACGCTTCCACGCCGAGATGGCGGCCGCACTGCGAAACGTCGCGGTCGTCATCGAGGACGAGAACGAGGACGAGCCGGATCTGTACGGCCTGTTCGACGGGATCCCGCTCACCGAAGGCGGCCCCGGAGCCGGTGAGCTTCCGAACCGCATCGCGATCTACCGTCGCCCGCTCGAGGCCGACTTCGCCGACGAGGACGCGCTTCGCGAAGAGATCCGAGTCACGGTGCTCCACGAGCTCGGCCACCACTTCGGGCTCGACGAGGATCGACTGTCGGAGCTCGGATACGAGTGACGACTTTCCTCGAGATCCTCACCTGGGCCGCGCTCGCGGCGGGCGCTCTGGTCCTCGGTCTCTACGTGTTCGGTCGTCGCCGCTGATCGATTATCGGTTGTGGGAATGGGGCGGGCGGGTCGTTCGTTCAGGTCTGCATGAACATCATTCCGCGAATTCACGACGAGATCGACGCGCTGAGCGAACGGCGCGTCACCCTCTGGAACTCGCTGTCGGACGGCCGCGATCCTGCAGTGGTCGAGGAGATCAGGGAGCTCGACGCGCGCCTCCACGCGCTGTGGGAGCAGAACCGCGCCGAGCGCGCGCGCATCCGCTTCGGGGAGCGCGAGGAGATCGTGCGCCGGGCGCGAGCCGAAGAGCGGCTCGAGCGCGCCGCGTAGCCCGAGCAGGGAACGGGGCAGCTTCCCCGTACCATGTGGCCGTGCTCGGACGTAAGGCCGCCAGCGAGGATCCCGTCGCCGACGAGCGTCAGGCGCTCATGGAGCAGCGGGCTGCTCTCGAGGACCTGAAGCGGCAACTCGCAGAGCGTGTCGCGGCAGTGCAGGCGCGGGAGCACGAGCTCCGCGCGGCGCTCGCACAGGTGCAGGCGGGGTCCGCCTCGACGGTCGTCCTCCCTCCTCAGGGCGACCCCGACGCTGATCGGCTCGCAGCGCGCGCGGCGGCGCTCGGTGAGCGCGAGCGGTCGCTCGCGGCGCGGGAGGCGGCGCTCGCCGACGCGGCCGTGTCGAACGGCTCCGGCGACCAGGCGCTGGCCGAGCGCGAGGCAGCGCTCACGGATCGCGAGACGGCGCTCTCGGCGCAGCAGCGCGAGCTCGAGTCACGGGAGAGCGCGATCACCGCCCGCGAGCGCATCCCGGCCGACCCGGACGCTTCGCGCCTCCAGCAGATCGAGGCGCGCCTCGACGAGCTTCGCGCAGCCGAGGAGGCCTTCCTGCGCACGCGCCGCGAGCTCGCCGAGCACTCCGACGCCGTGACCGCGCGTGAGCAGCTGCTCGCCCAGCGTGAGCGTGAGCTCGACGAGCGGGAGGACGGCTGGGGCGGCCCCGACTACCGCGAGCTCGAGTCCCGCCTTCGCAGGCTCGAGACGCAGCGCACCGCCACCGAGCAGACCCGAACCTTCAGCGGCGGCTTCCGCCGGCTCGAGCAGGAAGGAACGCGCAAGCCGCAGGCGAGCTAGGGCCTCTACACTGAAACCCTCCGGGGCGTTAGCTCAGTTGGGAGAGCACCAGCTTTGCAAGCTGGGGGTCGCCGGTTCGAGCCCGGCACGCTCCACCTGTGAAAGCCCTGCAAACGCGGGGCTTTCGTTTGAAGTTCGACTAGACGCCTCTGGACCTGAGTCGGGTTTAGACGCGGACGATAGGCGTCGGCGTGATCGCCGACGCCGACGCGGCGCTCCGCGAGCATGGCTTCAGCGGGCCGAGGCTTCTCGGTCTAGCGCGGCACGTCGCAAACGATGCCGCCCGGCGCGCTCCCTACTGCTCGGAGGAGACGCGCGAGGCTCTGACCTCCTACCTCGTCGAGGTGGGGATCAAGGAGACGCTCAAGTACGACGCCAGCCAGTCAGGCGACGGCTATAGCTTCAGCTCCTACCTCTGGGACGTGCTGCATCGCCGGGTGACGGACTTCTACCGGCGCAAGTCGGAGGGATTCGGGGATCGAAGGCACGGCAATCACCCGTTCACACCACCCCGGTGCACCTCGACGGAACTTAGCGCCGGGCTATCCCTTCAGGCCGGGTTGTGCGGCTGCCAGGCTGTGGTTGAGACCGCCGTCCGTGGCGACTGCGTTTCTCACGTTCGCGACCTGTACGGGCGTGTGTCGCTCTGTCATCGTCCCGTCCCCCAGTGAACCCCAAATGTTCCATCCCCAGGCCCAGATCGTCCCGTCCTTCCTCAGGGCCATGCTGTAGTAAATGCCGGCCGCGACATCGATCACGTTGCTGAGACCGACCACCTGAACGGGTTCGAGGGCCTGGTTTGTGGTGTTGTCGCCTAGTTGCCCCCAGTCGTTGTTCCCCCACGCCCAGACGGTTCCGTCTTTCTTGAGCGCCAAGCAATGGCCGCGTCCGGCGGCGACTGCGATCACCCCGTCGAAGTTGGGAATCTCCATTGGCCGCAATGCCCACGGGTGGCTTCCACCGTCGCCGAGTTGCCCCTCGTGGTTGTTGCCCCACGCCCACACGTTGCCGGAGCCCGCCTCGACCGCGAGAGAGAAGCCGAAGCCCTGGCCGGCCGCGATGGCGCTCACTCTATTGTGGAATAGCGGCTGAACCATGCGGGGCGTGTTGATGTGGTCGTCGAAGGAGCCGATCCCCAACTCCCCAAAGTTATTCGAGCCCCATCCCCAGACGCTGCCGTTGCTCTTCAGCGCGAGGTTGTGGCTTTCACCGGCCGAAATCTTCGTCACTCCGTCAAGGCCACCCACTTTGACCGGCTGCACGCGATCCGTGTTGGTGCCGTCGCCCAGTTGGCCGTAGCGGTTTCGTCCCCAGGCCCACACTGTTCCGTCGTTCCTCAGAGCAATGCTGTGCAACTCGCCCCCAGCCACAGCTGTGATCTGATCGATGCCCCTTACGTGGTGGGGTGTGTTTCGGTCGGTGGTCGTGCCGTCTCCGACCTGCCCTGAGTCGTTGTTGCCCCAAGCCCATACGCTGCCGTCGCCCTTGACGGACAGGCTGTGGCTGTAGCCACACGCGACGGCGACCACGTTCTCCGGGTCGTGCGGCTGGACCGGGACATCTCGCTCGAGGTTCGTGCCGTCGCCGATCTGTCCCCCGCCGTTGGCTCCCCAGGCCCACGCCTCTGTCTGAACAGCGATCTCGGGTTTGTCGCAAAACCCAAAGGTCTGGACGAAGATCGCGCCGCCATCGGCGGCGTCAGCTTCAGGCCCTTGCTCAGCCACCCCGAGCACAACTGCGACGCCCGACTCGTTGTAAGTCGGGTCGAGCAGGTTGTCGCGGTGCGGTGGACTGTTCATCCACCAGTCCATCGCAGCCTGAGGCGACGTGACCTGCTGAAACGCAGCCCCTCCCGTGTAGAAGCCGTCGTATGCGTTCTCGCCAACATGTGGCGATGGGTTGACTTGGCAATACCCCTCGTCGTGGATCCTGCGCTGGGGTGTAGAACCCGTTTGCGGATTGACATGAACTGCCGGACCGCCGCCAGCCCACCACTTCAATGCCTTGGCCGCCTCCGCGTGTTTCCGCGCAGCCGTTCGAAGCCTGGTATTCAAAGTGAGCGGTTGAACGCCGGCGTCGGCACGCGCTTCATTGATCAAGCACAGCACCGCTGCCTCAGCCGCCAACTGTGCCAGCATGGTCGAAGGCGTATCGGCGTTCGGGCACGCCACAGCGTTGATTGTCTCTCTGATCGCCGCCGGGTACAAGCACAGGGCTGCTCCGGCGGGCGCGTTAGAACCGGGCGGCTATTTCGCCCATTTCGGCACCCGCCGGCGCGCCTTCCCAAGCAGCTCCGCCACAGGGTCGGCCCCCGGTGAGGTTCCTCCGCCCCGGCGTGCCGGCTCCGCGCCCTCCGCTAGTCAGGCAGACCGGATCACCGCCCGTAGCCCCGGGGAGACCCAGCAGGGTTGCCGGTGTGATCGAGAGCGATTTGACCGACGGCAGCCGCGCCTAGCGTGCGAACAAGACCACTCTGGTCGCTGCGCAGACGGGCTCAGACCTAGCCGACCACCTAGCCAGTGCTGCGATGTGCGCCGCGCCGCCGCTCCACTTCTGGCGTTCCCGTGCTCGTGACCTTCTGCATCGGTCGCAGAGGCGCGCGCTGATCCGAGAAACTCCGCTGCTACCGCGGAGGGGGCGGGTGTTCCACGAGGCGCCCGTCGCTCCAGTCCCAGTTAGTGCCGAAGATCATGTCCCACTCATAGATCGCGACTCGTCTCAATAGTCAGCTCTTAGTTCGCTGATCCGCGAGCAACCAGCCGCCGGCTTCGCGACTACCCGTCTTCCGAGCACGTCCAGCTGGGTCTTGCCCGCGCCCTACGAGTACGTTACGATCGTTACAGGGGAGGGGAGAAGTTGAAGGTACTGCGGCCGCGGCGTCTCAGCCGTCGCGAGGTTCGGCAAGTGATCCTCGCTACGGTCATCGGAATCGCTTTGCTCGCGCCTGCGGGGTCGCCTCCGCCCGCGCCGGAGTCGGCGCAGGCCGCGACGGTGCCAGCGGGTTTCCAGGAGGAGATCGTCTTCTCCGGGCTCACCGAGCCGACCGCGGTGCGCTTCTCACCCGACGGTCGCGTGTTCGTGGCCGAGAAGAGCGGCATCGTCAAGGTCTTCGACAACCTGTCGGACACCACGCCCACCGTTTTCGCCGACCTCCGGACGCAGGTCCACAACTTCTGGGATCGTGGGCTGCTCGGCCTGGCGCTCGCGCCGAACTTCCCGACGGACCCGTGGGTCTACGTGCTCTACACCTTCGATGCCGCCATCGGCGGGACCGCGCCGCGGTGGGGATCGGTGGGCGGCACCTCCGACGGCTGCCCGACGCCACCCGGCCCGACCGCCGACGGCTGCGTGGTCTCGGGCCGCCTCTCGCGGCTCCAGGCATCCGGCAACATCGCTGTGGGCTCCGAGCAGGTGTTGGTCGAAGGACTGGTGCCAGCAGTACCCGAGCCACTCGATCGGGAGCATGGCTTTCGGTGCGGACGGAGCCCTCTACGTCAGCGGCGGTGACGGCGCCAGCTTCAACTTCGTCGACTATGGACAGGACGGCGCGCCAGTCAACCCGTGCGGCGATCCGCCCGGCGGCGTCGGCGGATCGATGTCGCCGCCGACGGCGGAGGGCGGGGCGCTGCGGAGCCAGGACGTGCGCACGACGGCGATCCCGTCGGCCTCAACGGCGCGATCCTGCGGGTCGACCCCGCCACCGGCGCCGGGCTTCCCGACAACCCGATGGCGTCGAGCAGCGATCGCCAACGCCCGGCGGATCGTCGCCTACGGCCTGCGCAACCCGTTCCGCATCACGACCCGGCCCGGGACCAACGAGGTCTGGATCGGTGACGTCGGCTGGAACGAATGGGAGGAGATCAACCGCCTCGTCAGCCCGACCTCAGCACCGGTCGACAACTTCGGCTGGCCGTGTTACGAGGGTGATGGACGCCAGGGCGGCTACGACGCGGCGAACCTCTCCATCTGCGAGAACCTCTACGCCGACGGCACCGGAGCGGTCGTCGCGCCCTACTTCCGCTACCACCACAACGACCTGGTGTTGCCCAACGACGTGTGCCCGAAGGGCGGCTCGTCGGTGGCGGGCACCTCGTTCGCGTTCTCGAGCGGGGGCTCGTACCCGGCCGAGTACCGAGGCGCGTTGTTCTTCGCCGACTACACCCGCCGGTGCATCTGGGCGATCCCGACCGGCAGCGAACGGGCTCCCCGACATCTCGAAGCGCCGCACGTTCGTCGGCGGCGCCGCCCAACCCGTCGACCTCCAGATCGGACCCGGCGGCGATCTGTTCTACGTGGACCTCGGCGGCACAATCCGCCGCATCCGCTACTTCAACCAGAACCAACCCCCGATCGCCGTCGCCACCGCCAACCCGACGAGCGGGGCCGCGCCGTTGACCGTCGCGTTCGACGGCACCGCCTCGAGCGACCCCGACGGCGACGCGCTGACCTACGCCTGGGACCTCGACGGTGACGGCGCCTTCGACGACGCCGCCGCCGCGACCGCCAGCTTCACGTACACCCAGCCAGGCACGTACACCGCCACGCTCCGGGTCACCGATCCCTCCGGGGCGACCGGCACGTCATCGGTCACGATCTCGGCGGGCAACACCCCGCCGACTGCGGTGATCGACACGCCGACGGCGGGCACGACCTGGAAGGTCGGCGACGTGATCAACTTCTCGGGCCACGCCACCGACGCCCAGAGCGGCACGCTAGGGGCATCCGCGCTCACGTGGTCGCTCGTGCTGCAGCATTGCCCGTCCACCTGTCATGAGCACCCGCTCCAGACGTTCTCGGGCACGGCGAGCGGCAGCTTCGTGGCCCCCGACCACGAGTACCCGTCGCATCTGGAGCTGCGGCTGACAGCCACCGATCCCGGTGGCCTGAGCAACACGACGAGCCGTCCAACTCGACCCACAGACCGTCGATCTCACATTCGGGTCGAGCCCGGCGGGGTTGACGCTGGCGGTCGGATCGACCAGCCAGCCGACGCCGTTCACCCGCACCGCGATCCTCGGCTCGACGCTGTCAGTCAGCGCGCCGTCCCCCCAGGCGAGCGGGGGGACCGCCTACGAGTTCGTCGGCTGGTCGGACGGCGGCGCCCAGACGCACAACCTCGTGGCGAACGCATCGGGCTCGTACGTCGCGACCTACCGGGTGCGGCCGGGGGGCCCGTCATCTCACAGGTGGTCGCCCGGCCCGGCCCGGGACGAGTGACCATCACCTGGACGACCGACGTCCCGGCCGACAGCCAGGTGCAGTACGGGCCGACCACGAGCCTACGGCATCGTCGACCCCCCTCGACCGCACGCTGGTCACCAACCACTCAGTGACGATCACCGGCCTCGCCCGCAAGACGCAGTACTTCTTCCAGGTGCTGAGCCGAGACGGCGTCGGGCAGCCTGTCGTCCGCCACGGGCAGTTTCCGCACGAAATAGCCCGCCGGCTCCTCAGACCCCAGGCCGTCCCGGCCCGCCTCGACGCGCGTGACCCGCGAACATCCCGCTCGGGGGCGAAAGGGGCTTGGTTGAGCCAAAAGTGGAGGCGGCGGGAATCGAACCCGCGTAACAGTCCCCCCGTCGAATCATGGGCTTGGGCGCCCCGTAGATCGTTCTCGGAGTGGCCGACGCCAAAGGGCTGCCGTACTCGCAGTCACGATATTGCCCGAACTATTGCGTTGGGTGCCGCGGGAGACAGGCCGCGGCGTGGCGGCGGACGGCTGAAAGAAGCGCGCATTGTCTTGTTCGTGTCACCGGAGTACGCTCCGTCGCGGGCAATGCGGCGGGCGACCGTGGGATCGAAGTTGCATCCTAACGTTGCCACGAACGAAGGGGGGAATATGAAGCGGTTAATTCTCGGCCTGGTGGGGGCGGTTGCGTTTGCGCTGCCGCTCGCTGCGACGGCCGCGCCGGAGCCCGTCATGACGGGGCTCGACAATCCACGGGGGCTCGCATGGGGCCCCGAGGGAGCGCTGTACGTGGCCGAAGCGGGCAAGGGTGGCCCGGGAGTTTGCGTGCCGCTGCCGGACGGGCCGGGCGTGCGGTGCTACGGCGCGACCGGGGCGATCTCGCGGTTGTGGCACGGGCAGCAGGAGCGCGTCGTGACGGGCCTGCCGTCACTTGCGGGGCAGCCAGCCGGTGACACGGCCACCGGGCCGCAGCACATCTCGTTTCAGGGTCGCGGCGGGCTCTACGTGACGATCGGCTGCGGCTGCAACAAGGCAACCGCAACAGGACAGCTGCTCGACGGTCTGGGCTTCGGTTACCTACTGCACGTGCCGGCGTCGGGAAAACCGAAGGCGCTGGTCGACCTCGCCGGCTACGAGGTCTCGGCCAATCCGGACGGCGCGCAGATCGACAGCAATCCGTACGGGCTGCTCGCTCTGCCCGGCCACCGGCTGGTGACGGACGCGGGCGGCAACTCGCTGCTCGACGTCGCGGCGAACGGCGACGTGTCGACGATCGCGACGTTCCCGAGGGTGGCCCCGCCGGGCCGTTCGGACTGCGTGACGCCGTGCCGACCGACGTCGTCGTCGGCCCCGACGGCGCGTACTACGTGTCGACGCTGACCGGTTTCCCGTTCACGGCTAGCTCGGCGACCGTCTACCGCGTCGTGCCGGGTCAGGCGCCGACGGCGTACGCCTGGAATCTGACCATGCTGACCGACCTCGCCTTCGGCGCGGACGGCTCGCTGTACGTGCTGCAGCACGCGTCCGGGATCCCGGGCGTGGCATTCCCGTTCGCGGGCCCCGGCGCTGTGCGGAAGGTGCAGCCGGGCGGCGGCGGAACCTCGACGCTGGTGGCGGGCGGACTGCCTCGAGCGACGGGCCTCGTAATCGGCGATGACGGGGCGCTCTACGTCTCGGTCAACGGCGCGTCGGCGGGCAACGGCGCCGTCTGGCGCATCGTTCCCTGAACGACTGCCGTCGGCGGAGCCCTTTCGCGAGGGCTCCGCCTCTGCGAGAAGCCTGGGCGTTAGGTGAAGGTCGAGGAGATTCTCGGAAGTCGAGGCGGTCGGTCGGACTGTGGTTTGGGCACCGAGCAGGCACTTGCAACGTGCTGGGCTGCCCGTTCATGGACTTCCCGGACGCCCCGGCGTCCTCGAACGTCCTGACGAGCGTCCAGCCACGACGGCGGCCTCGGCCTCGATCGCTGCACGCTGGGCCTCGAGTCCCGCTCCTGAGTCGGCCTGCTCGGCTGTCGAGACTCTGACGTAGCCGACGACCGCGTACGCTTGCTCTGCCATCAGGGTTCCCTCCTGGTGGTCGTGCCCCGGGCGGTTACAGCCGCGCCGGGGCGTTTCTATTTACCGATAACGAGCGTATACGGTAATTCGGCCGTCCGTCAACGGCCACGAATCTGCGCGAGCGCCGTCATGCGGCGCTGGAAACTCCGCTGCTACCGCAGAGGGGGTGGGCGCTCTTCGGGGCGTAAACCGCAGCCTGCATACATCAATGCCGGGATCGGTTCCGCGTTCGATCCCAGGTGCAAGATCAACACCCTCCACCGAGGCCGCCTATCACTCAACGGCGTTGAGCCGGCTGAGGTCGCCCACGACCCACTCTCCTCGTCGTCGACGTACGGCCCGTTTCGCCGTCGGACTGCGGGCCTGGTTGCAAACGGCATCTCGGAGCGGGACAGTCGCGCCATGACTAGGTCGCCGCTGTCTCGCTGGTTGCTGGTTTTTGTCGTCGCCGCGGTTGTTGTTGCTTCGGCGCAGGCCCGAGGCTCGGTACGTGCCGCCCGCTGGGTGATGATGGATCTCGGGGTTGAGGTTCAGTCTGGGTCGAGTATTAACGACCGTGGCCAGGTGATATTCACGGGACTGTCTCCGCGTGAGCATGGGTTTCTTTGGTCGAGAGGGAAACTGACCGACCTTGGAACGTTGGGAGGTCGCTCGAGCGACGCTGTGGCAATCAACGAGCGTGGCCAGATCATTGGCTGGAGTCTCACCCTTGAGGTGGATCGGGTCCTAGGAGCTGCATCTCACGCGTTTCTCTGGGAGGCCGGGAAGATGCAAGATCTGGGCACGCTCGGGGGATTCTCAAGCATCGCCTACGCGATCAACGATCGTGGCCAGGTCGTCGGTTCGAGCGATCTGGCCTTGACAGCCGGCAACAAGAATGTGGCCGATAGCCATGCCTTCTTGTGGGAGTCCGGGTCGATGCGTGACCTGGGCACACTCGGTGGCCAAGACAGCGACGCGGATGCGATCAACGAACGCGGTCAGATCATCGGCACGAGCGATGTCGAACTGCCCGGTGTACGTGGGAAGCGGACAGTGCATGGGTTCCTGTGGGCCAACGATCGGATGGCGGCGATTGGCATTCGTGGGCCTGTGGCGATCAATGAACGCGGAGCCATCGCTGGTGGCGACCGGTTGTGGCAGAGCGGGAAGACCGTGTCGCTACGACCGCTCGTCGAAGCCCTCGACCTCAGCGACGCTGGCCAGGTTGTCGGCTACTGCCGTGTCAAAGGCAACGGAATGCCCTGCATCTGGCGAAACGGACGCGTCAAAAGACTCCCATTACTGAGCGGCGGCGACCGCGGGCAAGCGGTTGACATCAACGCTCGTGGACAGATCGTCGGATGGAGCAACGTCGCCGCGCGACAGCCGGAGAGGCACGCCGTGGTCTGGGAACGAGGCACCATCACCGATCTCGGAACGCTCGGCGGCAAGTCAAGCGAGGCGACAGACATCAACAACACGGGCCAGATCGCAGGATGGTCTGGAACCCGCAACGGAAACCCCCGCGCCGTCACCTGGACACGGCGCACTCCTTAGGCGTCCGGTGCGGGCAGCCCCTCGTCAAAGTACGCTAGGAGATCGCTGAACGTGCCCGGATTACTCTGGTCGCTGCGCAGACGCGCTCAAACCTAGCCGACCACCTAATGCCGCAATGTGCGGCGCACCGCCCCACTTCTGGCGTTCCCGTGCTCGTGACCCGCTGCATCGGTGTCAGAGGCGCGCGCTCTGAGCCCGAGAAACTCCGCTGCTACCGCGGAAGGGGCGGGTGCTCCTCGGGGCGCGAACTCGCAGCCTGCATACACCAATTCCAGGATTCGGTTCCGCGCTCGATCCCAGGTGCGCCCATCTCGACGCGCGTAGCCGAGCCGATCTGGCTTGGCTACCGGGTCTGCGCGTCTGATGCACACCCCCGTGCACACCCGCCGGATCGGCCAGAGCAGTCGGATCCGGGCCGAAGCGATGTGCTGGCCCTGCTCCAGAGCGCAGGGCCAGCGCGGCCGATGACCCTCGGCCAGGAATTTGGTGTCGTCAGCGCGTCTGTAACTCCCGCTGGCTGTCGTGCCATCGGACAACCAAGGCATACAGAACGATGATGTTCAGCGTCAGCGTGATCAGCAGCCACACCTGGTCGTTGCTGTTGCCGAGAAAGCCGAGTTGCCCAAACACGTTGATGCTCACCAGCAGGATTGACACCCACCGCGCCCAGCTTGCGCCATTGAGCAACGCAAAACCGACGAGCGCCAAGACGACGCCCCAGATCAACATGATCCAGCCCCAGCCGGTGATGTCGAAGAGCAGGTAGCCCGACGGTGTGACGACGTAGTACTCGTCCTCCAAGAGCGCGATCAGGCCCTGAAAGACGCTGAGACCACCGAGGAGCACCATCAGGATGCCGGCAAACCCGATCCATCCGGCCATGCTCCGTGTATTCATCGTTGCCTCCCGTGCGTGGATGCGAGAGTCGCATCCGGTCAGATGCGGGTTCGTCGAAAGGCTGCTGCATCCTTGTTCGAACAGAGAACTCGCACGGACACGAACAGGTGTACGGTCGTCATCATGTGGCTCGCGGGATCCCGGTAGCCGACAAAGCCGTCCTCCGTCTCGCCGCCAGCCTCCGCGAAGCCGAGCTCATCGACACCGCCGAACGACTCGAACGCGCCTACGACCGCGAAGCCCGGATCGTCGCCCTCGACGCCACCGACCGTGAGGCGATCCTGCGCGTGCTCGAGGACTGTCCCGACGAGCTGCTCGAGCTACGGGCGACTCTCCTACAGGAGCAGGTCTGGCGGGAGCGCGAAGGGCTCTAATTGACCCGTTCGTCTCAACGACCGGCCGTCTGAGCGGCCGTATCGTCGATCGAGTCATGACGGCTGCGGATCTGCTGGTCGCCTTGACCCCGCTCACCGTGCTGTTGCTTGGCTCGCCTGGAGAGGCGTCCCGACGCTGATCGAGTGGCGGCATGAGCGGAAGGACCAGGCCGAGTGGCACCGGACGTTTGGCAGGTAGCACATCTGTCGTACGACCCGCGCAAGTTTCGCCGCCCCCACGCATCTAGGTCGAGCCGGGAGTCGGGGGCGGTGCCCTGTTTGGCGGCTCTGCGCCGCCGCCCTCTCCCGGCTCGTCTCTCTTGAGCCTTTGGTCGGGGAAAGAAATGGTGAGGGCGCGGTCACGCCGTGCGGTGACCGCTAAAAACTGACGCCTGTGCCATTCTAGTAGGAGGACTCCTCGGCATACCATCGCGCGGTATGGATGCTGGTCTGCCGCGCGGGACGGTGACCTTCTTGTTCAGCGACATCGAGGGCTCGACTGAGCTTTCACGGCGGCACGGTGCTGCATACGGTGACTTGCGTGCGGAGCACCGTCGCGTGTTGCGTGAGGTGTTCCAGGCTCATCGTGGATGCGAGGTGGATGCCGAGGGGGACGCGTTCTTCATCGGCTTCGAGCAGTGCGAGCGATGCGGTCGCGGCGGCTGTCGCCGTACAGCGCGCGCTTGTGCCACGGGCGTGGTTCGGGTGCGTATCGGCCTGCATACCACGAGCCCCATCTTCATGCCGAGGGCTATGTCGGCGTAGGCGTAAGTCGCGCCGCGCGGATTTGCGGGGCCGCCCACGGTGGACAGATCGTGGTGTCTCAGGCGACGGCGGGCATTGTCGAGGACGACCAGCTACTTGATGTTCGTCTGCGCGACCTTGGTGATCACTACTTGAAGGACATCCCGCGGCCCCAGCGGCTGTTCCAGATCGACGCGGATGGTCTTCCGTCCGATTTCCCGGCCCTCGGCGCCAAGATTGTGAGCGGGACGATTGCGACACTGCTGGCCATTGACCTCGATGGCTGGCGTCGTGTCCTGCGCGAGCTGGGCGATGATGGAGCGGCTGCGGCTGCGGCGGAATACCATCGCATCGTCGATGAGATTGCCCGCGCTGAACGACGGCGTAGAGGTAGAACGCGCGGCCGATCAGTCGATTTGTCTCTTCCATCGCCGAGGGGCGCGCTCCTCGCGATCAGGGCGATCCAGGGGGAGCTTCGGAGCCGCGACTGGATCGAGGCACTGAGAAGCCCGAGCTCGCTGCGGCGGTTCATACCGGCCGTCTCGCGGGCGTAACGGGGGGCGAACTCGGGTTGGCAGCGTGGCGCGTCCTCCGGCTATGCGGCTCGGCCGAGCCGGGGCAGGTACTGGTCTCGCATGCCACCCAGGCCCTACTCGAGGGCGAAATCCTGGCCGGCTTGGGACTGCGGGATCTCGGCGAACGGGAGTTGCCAGGGATGACACCTGGCCGCGTCTACGAGCTGATCGGCCCGTCCGCGTCCGCCTGACCTCGCCTGTACTGACTCCGCGGCTTCGCCAGGGTGCGAAGTGTTCGCCAGCGGCTTCCATTCGCCATTGCCGAGGTAGATGACGCGTTCGTGGCCGAACACGACGGTTCCAACGGGCGGGTGTTCGTTCCAGCGTTGCGACCACTTGCAGGGGCGCTCCTCGAAGCGAGGTGCGGGTCTGCCGTTCACCGGCGAGAAGCGGCGGTTCTGTCGGCCCGCGCCTCTATGAGACTTGTCGCCTCGGTCGCTGCGCAGACCGCCTCAAACCGAGCCACCTCAGCCAGTGCCGTAATGAGCGGCGCACCGCGGCTCCGCATCTGGCGTTCGGGCGCTCGTCACCTTCTGCATCGGTCGCAGAGGCGCGCTCCGGCTTGAGAAACTCCGCTGCTACCGCAGAGGGGGCGGGTGCTCCTCGGGGCGCCGGAAGCAACGCGAGTACACGCACCTCCACCCCGTGCCTTCAGACGCTCGATCCACTCGGGTTCATTCGATGCCTGCGGCGTTGGCGAGCGTCAGGAGGCAGCCCTCGGCACGCGCGCACTCGAATTCCTCGCCGGCCGCGGAGAGAACGATTGCCGCGTACTCGCCCCGGTGCTGGCGCCACATGCCCACGGGGCCAGCCTCCTCCTCCTCGGCTTCCACGGCACCCCAGATGCGGCCAGCGCGTGACGCGTCCCCACTGATGGCCGCCTCTGCCGCAAGCTCGGCTGCCGCAAAGAGGCACATCCTGCGCTCGCCGAGTTGGAGCCCGAGCCCGAGGGCTCGGCGGGCGTAGCGCTCGGCCTCGTCGAGCCGTCCGAGCTCGCGGCTGACTTCGGCGAGGTTCCCGAGTGTGGAGGACTCCCACCATGTCCAGTCGAGCTCGTGGGCGATCTCCGCGCTTCTCCTGTAGTAGTCGGCGGCTTCGCCGAAGTCCCCTCGCACGTGCGCAACCCACCCGAGATACATCAGCGCCTGGGTCACGCCGATTCGATGCCCGAGCCGCTGGAACTCGTTAAGGATCTCGTCCATGAGCGCGGTCGCCTCCTCGAGCTTGCCGCGGTTCGCCATATTCGCGGCGACTCGGAAACGCAGATTGGCCACCTCGAATTCGTTCCCTATGGCTTCGTAGAGCGCGAGGCTCTCGCGATACTTGGGCGCGGCGACCTCGTGCTCGCCCTCGATGTCGAGCGCGCCTCCGAACGCCCGGAGGGCGCCGGCGCGGGCAACCGCGGGCAAGTCGGGCGCCGCAGCGAGCAATCGCTCGAACCAGTTGGCTCCTTCGACCGCTTCGCGGATGACCCAGAATTCCTCGAGAGCCGTCGCGAGCTCGATGCCGCGGACAGGGTCGTGGGCGAGTGCCCACTCCAGCGCTCCGCGGATGTTGTCGAGCTCGCGTACTGCGACTTCGAGGCGGATCGTCCCAGCCTGCTGATCGGCGACGCCGAGTCGTGCCTCTTCCGCAAGCGAGCGCAGGAACTCGAGCAATCGACGACGAACCGCCAGCTCGTCCGGGTCGTCCGTTAGCCGTGGGGCGGCGAACTCGCGAATCGTCTCGAGCATCCAGTACCGATCGGGGCCGTTCTCTTCGAATCGTCTCCGGAGCAGGCTCTTGTCGATCAGGGACGCGAGTGTGTCGAGATCCGCTTCGCAGACCTGCTCGGCAGCCGCGAGCGTGCAGCCTCCGTCAAAGACCGCGAGCCTGGCGAACAGGCGCTGGTCCGCGTCAGAGAGCAGGTCGTAAGACCATTCGATCGTGGCTCGGAGGGTCGCGTGGCGAGGTTCGGCGCCGCGCGCAACGGGCACCTCTAGCCGCTCCGATAGGCGGCGGAGGAGCACTTCTGGCGCCAGCAGGCGTGTCCAGGCAGCGGCGAGCTCGAGCGCGAGCGGCAGGCGATCGAGCCGGTCGCAGAGCGCGTCGATCGCAGGTGTGTGCCGCACGTCCGCGCGTACGCGGCCAGCGCGTTCGAGGAACAATGCGACGCTTTCGTCCGCGTCGAGCGGAGGCAAGTCGAAGCGCGTCTCGGCCGTGACCCCGAGCGCTTCCCTACTGGTCACGAGCAGTCGCAGCGAGGGCGCGGCATCGGCGAGTACGGCCAGCGACGCCGCCGCGTCGGGAAGCAGCTGCTCGAGGTTGTCGACGACAACATGCGTCCGCCGGTCTCTCACGCTGGCAGCGATCGACGAAGGCTCCGGCGTCTCTGCGCCGAGTCGCGCCGCCAGCACCCCCAGTACGACCGACGGGTCGCGTGCCGCCGCGAGCGGAACGAACACCGTGCCACCGTCCGCTTCGTCAGCGAGCAGCCGCGCAAGCTCGATCGCGAAGCGCGTCTTGCCAATGCCGCCGGGCCCGAGGATCGTGAGAATCGGCGGGTCACGCTCGACGACAAGCGAAACGGCTTCGAAGAGCTCGCGCTCGCGTCCGACGAATCGCGTCGCGGGCATCGGAAGGTACACGGCGCCGGGAGTCCGCAGAGCCGGGAACGCATTTTGGCCGACCTGGAAGAGGTGCGCCGGACCGTCGAAGTCCTTTAGCCGGTGGCGCCCGAGATCGGTGAGCGTCACATCCGCAAGCAACGCGGCGGTTGCCTCGGTGAGGAGCACTTGGCCGCCGTGGGCGAGCGCCGCGACACGCGCGCCACGGTGAACATCAATGCCGACATAGCCCTCAGCGGCGACGATCGGGGTCCCAGTGTGGAGCCCCATCCGCACCCGCATCCGTCCCCCCATAAGAGCTTCCTGCCCGTCACGAGCCGCGCTCGCAGCCGCCTGAGCGGTCACGAAGACAACGAATAGGGCGTCGCCCTGCGTGTCAATCTCGACGCCGCCGTGCGCCGCGAACGCGTCCCGCAGCGCGCGGCGGTGCTCGGCAAGCGCCTCGGCGTACGACTCGGGTCCGAGCGTGTGCAGCAACCGCGTCGATCCCTCGATGTCCGTGAAGAGAAGAGTGACTGTCCCGGTCGGGAGATCCTCGCGCATTCGGCGTGATCATCCGCCCGCTGGGATTGAACGTCTAGGGGATCGCCAGGTACCGGAGAGCACGACGGCCAGGCGAGCGTTCCCTGAGGCCCCGCACAGGCTGGTGGCGACCGCACGGGCTTTCATGCATTGGGTGCTCCCGCTGAGCCCATGTTCAGTCCGCGAACGTAGGTGTCGAGGGCGGGGGCCGCACCGCAGCCCCCGCCCCTTGCCGGGCTCTATTCGATGAAGCTGGTGATGAAGTCGAGGGCTGCCTCGGTGTCCACGCGGGCCGTCCAGTCAGTCGATCGGCAGTACCGATCGCCCCAGGAGGTAACCGAGACGATGACGTTCGTTGCGGTTGACCCAGCGCCGAGGAAGTGGGGGCCGCCCGAGTCGCCGTTGCAGGTGCCGCCATTGCCTGTTGATGGGTTCATCGAGAGCAGCAGCCAGCTGGGGTTGAGCTGAGTTGCGGACTGTTCTGCAAAGCGGCGTAGGCCGTCGTTGAAGATCGTCTGCGGTCCCTTTGTCTTGTCTTCTCTGACGATCCCGTAGCCGACCGCGGTGAAACGGGTCGTCTTGAAATCGAGGGTCTCCAGCAAATCTTCCGTCGGCAGCTGTGCGAAGCCGACACCTGGATCCGTGTCGAGCACGACGACGGCAAGGTCGACCCGCTTGGCTGTCCCGCCGAGCTTGCCGTCGAAGCCGGGATACGTATGAGGTTCGCCAAAAACGATGTCGCTCTCATCGAAGTTGGGCGTGGCGTTGTCAAGGCCAAGGTCCTCGACGAAAGTCACCCCGAGCTCATACCCCAGCTCACCGAAAAAGACCTCCGTGAGATACGTGCAGTGCCCGGCCGTCAGGAACACTCGTTCACTCACCATCGTTCCGCTACAGACGGGAATCAGTGTCCCATCGCTCAACTTCACGATCAGCGCCCCCACGTACGGGTGCCGACCGCCGTCAGGCTGTCCAAACGTGATCGCAGCCGCGGGAACCGCTGCCACCAAAGCGACCGCGACCACCGCGGTACGGAAAAACCGCCGCATCCTCCCCTCCCCAAGTCGAACCACAGGGTTGACGGGCCGATTATTGACCCTTGACTGTTTCTGCACAAGCCGGCCCCGCGCCGGATGGTGGATAGAGCCATAAGACACGTAAAGAGCGCGCTACCGGAGCCTCCGCGAAGGCGTTGCCGTAGGTTCACGCTCACGCTTCGGGTGACTCTGCATCGGTCGCAGAGGCGCTCTGAGCCCGCGAACTCCGCTGCTACCGCAGAGGGGGCGGGGTGCTCGTCGGGCCGCTGCCGGAGGAGGCTGCCCGTGGCCTTCTGGAGATTGCTCATACAGCGAAGCGCCCCGCTGACCGCATTGCAGCGTGGAGGGAGCTTCTTGACCGCGGGTGGGGCAAGGCTCCTGCGTTCGCAGCCATGGAGGCCGACGATCCGCTCGAACTTTCGCGAGATCGAGCGCGAGATTCAAGGGATCGCGGACGAGCTTGCAGCGAGGCGAGAAGCTAAGCCCTAGCACCGAGGCAACCTCCTCCTAGTCGGAGGGCCAACGACCCGCTTGGGTTCCCGGACAGCAAACGAGGCCGCGATCGCCGAGCTGGAACGGCTCGAACGGGATGACCGGGGGAGAGCACGAGCGGGCTCTAGCCCGGCCCCAGCGAACCCAGGACGCGCTCGCCGTGAAGTGGACGGCGCTCGCACAGCCCCGGCGCCAAGCGGGCGTCTCCTGGGCTCGCGGTGGAGAACACCTGGCTACTCGGCTGCGGTTGGCTCGGCGCTTGCCACAAGATCGTCGGGGGTGCGCTCCCTCCCCTCAGGTCGAGCGCACTGATGCGGTACGGCCTGGCCGGTGGCGGTGGCCCAGAGGTGGCGGCTTGCAGATAAGGCTCAAGCGTGAGTTCGAACTCGACAAGGTCGTGGGAGCGGCGCTCCTGCATCCAGCCCCTCACCTGAGTGGCGGAGACGCGATCCACCTTGTGGAGGTCGTATCCGCCGGTGCGCTCGCGGAGGGCGAGGTCGTCGTTAAGGGCCGGCCAACGGAAAGGGAAGGTTCGCTTCAGGAAGCTCGCGTACTGCTGTGGATCGCCGCTGTTAAAGACCTTGAGCCACGCACCGAACAGACGGGAAGGTGGGTGCCGCTGTGCCTCCGCATCGACGCCGCCCGGAAGGTCGCTCGTCGCCGTGCCCTTCGCGCGGGTGCGCACCTCCGCGGCGGCGAGGGACAGGCCGATAAGGAGTACCGCGCACAAGCCTGACAAGACGAGTAGGCGTCGCAGCGTCACGACAACTCCTTGGCCACGCCGGCCTCCTTGCTAGTGACAGACGCAACGTACGCCTGTCGGCCAGGCACGACAAGGCCGCTACTTCAAAATAGTTACGGGCGTTTCCACCACGGGATAGGCAGGTTTCGGTGTCCGTTCGTGGCGTCTAGCGGCAGAACGGCACCTCTCAACGTCACGCAGTCATGCGGGTTGACGCCCCCTGACGGCTGCTGTCCTTGTGCGGCCTGTCCTTTGCAAGCTGGGGGTCGCCGGTTCGAGCCCGGCACGCTCCACTACGAAACCCGCTGCAAACGGCGGGTTTCTTCGTTCACTGAGCCGCCTCCGCGAGCGTCTCGTTCGCGCAGCTCCAGTACCGCGAGCCGCGACGCACGGGGAAGGGTCGAGGTCATGTCGCGATTCTCTCGACGATGTTGCCGGTGTCAAGCCCGTGATCTGCCGCCGCAACGCCGACAGCGCGCCCCATCGCTCCTTGCATGTCCCGGGGGAGCCAGCGCCAACTCGGACATGTCCGAAAGAGCGTCTAGCGCGACAACACATCGCGCCGTACGCTCACGGTCGGGCCGGTCGCTGGTGGGAAGCACCCGTCGGCCGAGGGAGTTCGACCCGCCGACCGGCCCGCATAGGCGCCTGGCTGCACGGTTCCTCTCCAACGCCAGGCGCGGCGGGCGTTGTCAGCCGACGTCTTCGATGATCTCGACCAGCTCGTCCAGGCGGTAACCGTGCTTGCGACCGAGCTCGACAAGCTCGCGTGCCTTCATCACGACGACACCGCGCTCGGGAGTCCCCGCAACCGTGATGCCTCGACCGCGCCGGAAGTCGAGAAGTCCTTCCTCTCGAAGGATCTGCAGAGAACGCAGCACGGTGTTCTTGTTCACCCCGAGGATGGCGGCGAGATCCACGGCCGCGGGAAGACGTTCACCAGGCTTCGCCTCACCGTCCGCAATTGCTCGCCGTATCTCCGCCGCGACCTGCTCGTAGAGATCGGTCGGGTCAGCCTTGTTCACCTTGACACTAATCATGGTCCTAGTAATACTAGCTCAATCGGACTACGGAGGAAGTTGTGACCGTCACCGCTCCACCTCGACCACCGCGCCCGAGCGATCCCGTCACGCATGAGGAGTTCGACGCCCTTGTCGAGGCGCTGATCGAGGAGGCGAGGCAACGTGGGCGGCGGCGACGCCGTCGGCGCGGCGCAATCGCGATCCTCGTCGCGCTCGTCGGGGTCGCGCTCTTCGCCCTCCTCGGACGGAGCGCGCAGTCGCAAGATGCGTCCTCGGCGCTCTCGGCGCGATCCAGCCTCGGCGCTGCGGCGAACTCGAAGATCGCCTTCACGCAGAGCGCGGCTGGCGGTCAGGGGAGCGGCGGGCTCTACGTCGTGAACCCCGATGGAAGCGGGAAGCGGAGAGTGGTCGAGACGGCGGGCCACGCCACCCCCTCCTGGTCGCCCGACGGTCGAAGGATCGTATTTCAGACAAGGAGTGGGCCGGGCCTCACCGTGGTGAACGCCGATGGGAGCGGGCAGCAGAGATTGACGATAGGCAACCATCCTGCCTGGTCGCCGGACGGGCAGCGGATCGCCTTCGGGCGCGCCTGGACAACAAGCAACGCGCGACTGGGACATCTTCGTCATGAACGCCGACGGAAGTGAGCAGCGAAGACTGGTGCGCCACGGCACCGATCCGCGGTGGTCGCCAGACGGGAGGACGATCGCCTTCGTCCGCCGCGCCACCCTTGACGGCTTCAACTACGACATCTACGCCGTCGACGGCGAGGGCGGCCCGGCCCGGAACCTCACTCGCAGCCCCGCCTACGAGAACGATCCCGCCTGGTCGCCCGACGGGCGCAGGATCGCCTTCGTGCGTGGCAACGACATCTGGCTCATGAACGCCGATGGGAGCGGCCAGCGCAGGCTGACGAGCGGTGCGGCGCGCGATCGCGCTCCCAACTGGTCGCCCGACGGGCGGACGATCGCCTTCGATCGGCGTGTCGGATCGATCCATGAGATCTACGTCATGAACGCCGACGGCAGCGGACAGCGACGGCTCGCGCTCGGCGGCTACGGGCGCGACGGGCTCTGGGGCCACGGGGGCAACGCAGGGCCTCTCTGGTCGCCCGACGGGAAGAAGATCGCCTATTTGAGAGCGCTTGGCAATGGCCCCGGCTTCTATGCGCCCGACAACTGGGAGATCTTCGTCATGAACGCCGATGGGACTGAGCAGCACAACGTGACGCGGAACCGGCGCTGGGACGACTGCTGCCTTGCCTGGTCGCCCGCGCAGAAGTAGCGGCTCTTGCCGCGTCAGGCGGCAATCACTCCGATCCGCCCGGCCTCATGGCGAGCCCGCACGTCGTAGCGCATCCGCCGACTCGATTGCGTCTTGGCCTGCCCCATCCGTTTCGGCACAAGGCGACTCCAGTGCCCAAACCCGCCCGAATCCGCCCGGATCCGCCCGTACTGCCGCGGTAGCCGGTCGCAGCGACGCCGCATGGATAAACGGAATGAGGCGGGGCGGACGTGGTGTCCGCCCCGCTTTGCAAGCTGGGGGTCGCCGGTTCGAGCCCGGCACGCTCCATCGTCACAAACGGCTCAACTAAGCCATTTATTAGGGTTGAGCGAGAGACGCGGGCTGCTCCGAATCCTCGAACCTCGCCCTCAAGTCAGATCTAGTCAGATTTGCTTTGCGCCGAATGCGGCGTCGATCGAATCTCGGACGTCGTCGAGGCCGCGAGCATGGTCGAACTCGTGCGCGTAGATGTCGAGAGTGATACTGGGTCGCGCATGGCCGAGCTGACGTGATGCACGGACCCGGTCAACGCCGGCCCGAATCAGGTGGCTTGCGAATGTATGACGCAGGTCGTGGAACCCGAGCTTCGGGACCCCTTCCCTGTTCAGGCCCGCCGCGTCCGCCGCCTTGTCCAAGCCGCGATTCGCGACGTTGTTCCTGTTGAGCGGGCTCTCCGAGGCTGTCACGAACACGTAGGCGTCCGCCCGAGGAAGACCGCTCGCCAACTCGGTCGCTCGAACATGTTCTCGCAAGTACGGCTCGAGCTCGCCCGCCAGCGCGATGTCACGGCGTCCCGCTTTCGACCTGAGGTCGACTCGCCGTGGCGGATCGCCCTTCGTGCCACGACTGAGCTGTGCTCGCACTCGGATGACTCGATCACGGAAATCGATCTCGCTCCAGGTGAGCCCGAGGACCTCCTGGATCCGCATGCCGGTGAATGCCGCAACGGCAAGCAGCGGCCGATACCTAACGTGCTGCTCCCCCTCGCCCGAATCCAGTGCACTGAAATTGCTAATGCCACCCCCGTGGGTCCCCGCTGTTACAGGCGTCGTCTACGTAACCAGTCAGGGCCTCTACCTACGACACGTTTGTCACCAACGACCCGCTCCCGATGCACGGGAAGTTTCAGCTGCTCGAGAACGGCCGACGGAGTTTGGCCCCGGTTATCTCGGCTACCTCGGAGGCCGGTGGAAAAACCTGAACGGAAACGGCATCCAGGACGCAGGCGACACTCGGAACGTGGCCTCGGATGCGGCGCCCAAGCGGGTCTCGCGTCCCGACACGGCGACCCAAGCGACGGTGAGCGCGAGGCGGTCGCCCAGAGGGCGGCACGCTAGCCTCAATCGAGAGCCGAAGAAGCTCGAGACGATCCGCAGACGGGGAGCGCCCGACCCGCAACGTCGAGTGCTCATCTGGCTGGCGGGGCTTTGTCTCAGCGAGCGCCGATCCTTAGACCCGCGTTTGCAAGAACAGAGCGCTCCGTCACGATCGCGCTGGAGGACCGGCCGCACGAGCCGCCCCCGCGGGGACAGTGGAGGCGCGGCGTGCGCCTCCACCGGATGCGTTCTGATCAGTGGATTTGTCCGGTGTAGGTGCCCACCGGACCGTTGGGAATGACGACCGTTCCGACCTCGTGAAGCACGCCGTGTAGACCCGCGAGGCGCGCCGGTCGCGTCGACGATCGTCGCCGTGGCGTGGACGTTGAGGGCGGCGTCATTTGATCCGTTGAGGTTGAAGGTCACGGTGCCAGCGACGCCGTTCACGGTTCCTGTGAAGACCTCGACGTCGTGGAAGTTGGCGCTCCCGTCAGGATGGACGATGAGGGTGCCGTTGATCGTCGAGGTGCCGCTGAACGAGCCCGTGTAGGACGCGGTTGCGCTGAGGTCGATGATCAGGTTCTCGCCGACCGTCCGAATGCTGTTGAAGGTCGCTGATGTGTTTCCGACGGTTCCGCTCACCTCTGTCGGCGGGGAAGCGGCGGCACCGCTGGCCGCGGCCACCGCAAGCAGGACGGCAAGCGGGACAAGCAGCGGGCCAAGTCGTCTTGCGTTGCGCATGGGACTCCTTTCGTGAAGCGTTGGAGCCGAATTGCAGCGCCGTTCCGTTGATCAGGCAATCCCAAGAAGTTGGGATCTGCTTTCCGTCCGCGTATACTCGCGAGGGGTGGCGACCGAGAGGCAGCGTTCGCGCTGTCGAGAGCGCCTTCAGCGGCTGAGCGACTCGACGCAAGACTGCGAGTCAATCCAACGCGAGGCGATCGCGCATCTCCAGCGCGTCCTAGGCTTCGATCGCTGGTGTTGGCCGTTCGCGGATCCCGACACGCTGCTACCGCTAAGTGGCGTTGCCGAGCACGACTACGGGCCCAACCTTCGGCGCGCGCTCGAGCTGGAGTTCTCGGGCAACGATTTCGCGGCGAAGCACGTTCTGGCTCGGCGCGCGAGCCCGGCGGGGAGCCTTAGCTCGGAGACCGGCGGCGACCTCGCGCGCTCACCCCGCTGGGACGAGGTCATGCGCCCGGTGGGCATCGGCGATGTCGCGTCGGTTGCGTGCCGTGATGCGCTCGGATGCTGGGGTTGGATTGAGGTTTACCGCGACGGCACCGATCGCACGTTCGAACATGGCGACCTCGAGCTGCTGGCGAGCCTCGGCCCCAGCATGGGATCTGCGCTTCGCCGCGGCTTCATCGCCGCCACCGAGAGTCACGCCGTCGAACCGACCCCGCCGGGCGTGGTCGTCCTCAACCCGGACCTCGGCCTTCTTACCTGGACTGCGAGCGCTCGCGCAGTGGATCGATTCCCTCCCAGCGTCGCGGCTGTTCGCCGCATGGAACATGCTTCCAGCAGCCGTCTATCCCGTGGCGACGCTATCGCGCTCGCAAGCCACCCGAACCGGAGCACATGCGCTCGAGCGCACCGTGGACGGGCGATGGGTAATGATCCAGGCTGCGCCGCTCGAGGGTGACGACGGGGGCAGGCTGGCAGTCACAATTCGAGGCGCAGCTCCGCGGGAAACATTCGATCTCCTTTGCCGCGCCTATGCCCTCACGCGGCGCGAGCGCCACGTCGTGGCGGCGGTGCTCGCCGGACTCGACACTCGCGCGGTCACGGAAAGCCTCTTCATCTCTCGTCACACGGTGCAAGACCACCTCAAGTCGGTGTTCCAGAAGATCGGCATCCACAGCCGTCGCCAACTACTCACGACCTTCAACGCTCCGGGCGCCGCCGCTTAACAAGATGGAGCCGTAGTGCGAGGGCTCTTAATCGTCGCTAACGCCTACCACCCCTTCTCTCGCGCACGCGCGCACACGCGAGGCTCGGCACAATTCGGTCATGAGCGTCTCAGCCGCGCTGTGCAGCGCGAGGCTCCGAGACGGCAGCCAATGCCGCTCGGTGGCCACCACCCACGACCTGTGCGCTCACCACGCAGAACTGGCCGAGGAACTGGGCCGGGAGGCGGTCGTCAACGGCGACCATGCGAAGCGACGGAACGCTCGAGAACGCTCACCTGCGGTCGCTGAGTCGATGCCGCTCGAGCGTACGATGCGTTCCTCGAACTCGCCCTCGGCAGTTCGCCCGGCTCTCGCGCTCACGGCCGCCGAGGAGGTCGAGACGATCCGTCGCGTGCTGCTCGAGGCTGCGACAAGCACCACCCGGGAGACGTGGGCGACCTGTACGTGCCCCGAGTGCGGCAAGGGCTTCCGACAGGAGATTTCCGTTCCCGATCACGGAGCAAGGATCAAGGCGGTGGAGACGTTGCTCCGAGAAGGTCTCGGCCGCGTGGGAGAGGCAGAGCCGGTCGCGGCAAAGGCTCCGACCTCCGCTGTCGAGTGGCAGTCGCTCAGTGATGCGGAACTGAACGCCATCTTCGCCCTCGCGTGCGCAAACGAGATCCGCACAGTCGCCGATCAGGGAGTGGGCGCGCTCCTGAGCGCGCTCGAGCGGTGGGAGCCGGACATGCGCCAGACCGTTGCTCGTGCACTGGCACAGGTCGGCTGAGCTTCCGCCACGATCTGACATCCGTCTGACACAGCGTCACGACGTGTCTATCCATGCGCGATTCCGGGCGACCCCCGACTCGACGTGTCGGTCATCTCGGTACCCACCCTCCCCCCTGGCGATCGATATCGCAGTGGGGCCTGGTCGCGGGCGCCCCCGCCCCGAACGTCTGCCTCTGTCCTACTCGCGCGCACGCGCGCGCACGCGCGTGGATCTCCACGCTGGTCGACGCCTGGTCGAGCGGCCGTGATCTGACAAGCGTCTGCAAACGAGCGATAATGGACTGTCCGCTGGATCTGCCTGAAGAGGAGGATTCCGATGGCTAAGACCACGAAGCGGGGTTTGTCGCTGGCGCACGCCAGGAGGCCGGTCGTACCGCTTCTCTTGGTGGCGATCGTGTCCGCGTTCGCTGTGTCTGCCGGCGCGGCTCCTCAAGCCGAAGTCATTGTGCTACCAGGTGCTAGCTCGGCCGAGGGAATCGCCGCCGGCCGCGGCACCACGTTCTACGCCGGGGATCTGATCGGCGGCGACATCTTCCGTGGCAACGTGCAAAAGGGCACAGCGGAGTTGTTCGTCGACGCCCCCACCGGCCGCATGGCCCTCGGCATGGCCGCCGACGTCGCCCAGGACCTCCTCTTCGTCGCCGGTGGCTTCACCGGACAAGGGTATGTCTACGACACTCGCACCGGCGGCACCGTGGCCACCTACCAGTTCGGCTCGCCACCCGCGACCGTCATCAACGACGTGGCTCTCACCACAGAAGGCGCCTGGTTCACCGATTCGGCGCAGGCCAAGCTCTACTTCGTGCCCGTCAGCGCGACCGGCGTCCCGGCGCCGTTTACCACCCTGGCGCTCAGCGGTCCTGCAGCCGACACGAGCGGGGAGTTCAACCTCAACGGCATCCAGGCGACGCCCGACGGCAAGACCCTCGTTGTCGCTCATTCCGGGAACGGATCTCTCTACACGGTCGATCCGGCCAGCGGTGAGAGCGCGACCATCGCCGGAGTGAGCGTGCCGAATGTCGACGGTATCGTGCTCCAGGGCAGACGGCTCTGGGCGGTGCAGAACTCCAACCAGGTGACAAGGATTCGGCTGAGCCCGCACCTCACCTCCGGAGTTATTGAGGAGGTCATCACGAGCGTCCTGTTCCAGGTCCCCACTACCGCCGCCCGGTTCGGCAGCCGACTGGCGGTCGTCAACGCGAAGTTCGACACAGGTTTCCCACCCACCGCCGATCAGTACGAGGTCGTCGTGGTCGACGGATGAGAAGCCGCACCCACCCCCTCGCGGTGATCATGGTGGTGGGGCCTGATCGGGGGGCCCCCGCTCGCGAACGCCCACCACTTTCTTCTCGCGCGCACGCGCGCGTACGCGAGGCTGAACAGCACCCCTCACGATGATGATCGGGCCGGAGCTTGGTGCCAGGGCGGCGGGGCTATCGTGCGTCGATGCGGGAGGTCCTTCCAGGCGTCTTTCACTGGAGGACGCTGCACCCCCGCATCCACATCGAGGTGTCGTCCTACTGGCTTGATCGTGGCGGCGTGGCAATCGACCCGCTCGTGCCGTCGGAGCATGGGCTCGAGTGGTTTGCCGAGCGCACAAGCAGCCCGAAGGCCGTGCTTCTCTCCAACCGCCACCACTACCGCGACAGCGCCCGCTTCGTGGAGGCGTTCGGCTGCTCCGTGCACTGCAACCGCGCCGGTCTCCACGAGTTCAGCCACGGCGAGACCGTCGAAGGGTTCGAACCAGGGGACACCCTCGCCGGTGGCGTGCTGGCTTGCGAGATAGCTGGCATCTGCCCCGACGAAACTGCGCTCTACCTCCCCGAACAGCGTGCCATCGCCCTCGCCGACGGCGTCGTCCGCGCTCGCCGGGGAAGCCCACCCGGCTTCGTTCCCGACAGTCTGATGGACGACCCTCCCGGCACGAAACGGGTCCTGCTCGCCGCCTACGCGCGCCTCCTCGACCAGCTGGACTTCGAGCACGTCCTCCTTGCACATGGCGATCCCCTTATCGGAGATGGTCGCGCGGCGCTGCAGGAGCTCGTCGCGACCGGCGGGCAAACGGCATTCGAACTCGAGAGCTGAGCCGCCGCGTTACTCGGGGATGCGTTCCAATCTCCTCGCATGCGCGCACGCGATCCTGACGGTCCCCGCCCCCTCGGCTCGCTGATCGGGTCGGGGCGGTCGTGACGCGCGCACGAGCCCGTTGAGCTCGAGCCGCCCGAGCTGTCATCTCGAGACCGCGGGATCCGCCCGCACCTCCCTCTATCCCGCGCACGCGCGCGCACGCGAGGGACTTCCTCCTTCAACCGACTTCGGTCTCGAGCCGGCTGTGATCTGACTTGGATCTGACGCGCCGTCGGGACGCCAGCATCCATCGGGCAATCGATACGACCTCCGACTTGCAAGGTCGGCGCTCGGTCACCCACCCCACCCCCTCGCGGTGATCATGGTGATGGGGCCCGGTCTGGGGGCCTCGGCGGACGCCCCAAGAAGCCGACCGTCGAGGAGGCCCGCCGCGCTGCTCTCGACGAGCTTGTCCCGAAGGCGCTGAAGGTGTTGAACGAGCACCTCGACAAGGGCGGACCTGACGCGTGGCGAGCGGCGCTCCGCATCTTTGAGCACCAGTACGGCCGCGCCCCGGAGCAGCCCGAGGAGCCGTTCGTCATGCCGACGACGGTCGAGGAGGTCGAGAAGCTCTCCTGGGGGCAGCTGCTCTACCTCGCGGGCGCGCACTCTGACGAGTTGGGCAACGGCCGCAGTTCAGCCGAGCCGTCGCCGTAGGCACCCTCCTTCTCCCCTCGGCGGGCGACTTGGTCGCTAGCCTCGACTCGTGTACAAAGGCTTCCTCGTCCCGTGCGCCGACTCGCGTGAGCGGCCGGGGTTGCTCACATGACCTCGGTGCTCTTCGATCCGTCGGTCCACGAGCCGCTTACGGATCGCGTGTGGGATCCCGATCGGGCGCGTGTGGCGATCGCGGACATCGTCGTCCGCACCGAGGCGGCGTTCGACGGGCAGACGCTCTGGCCCGCGCATCCGCAAGACCTCGACGGCGGAACGCTCGGACGTGTGAGGTCCCTCTACCTGGGCGCTGCCGGAGTGATCTGGGCTCTACACGAGCTCCAGCGCGTCGGTGCCGTCGAGCTCGGGCGGGAGTGGAGCGACGTCGCGACGGGTCTGGCCGAGGCGTATCTCGCCGAGCCCGACTTCCCCGACGAGCGTCGACGGGCCTGTGCCGTCGCTGTGGATGGGGGAGGCAGGGATCCTGCTTGTCGCGCACACGCTATCCCCTGCCGCATCGCAGGAGATGCGGCTGCTCGAGGCGGTGCGGGCGAACGCCGAGAACCCGACTTGGGAGCTGATGTGGGGCTCACCTGGAACGATGCTGGCGGCCCACGTGATGTACGAGCGGACGGGCGGGAAGCAGTGGCTCGACGCGTGGAACGCATCTGCGGATCGGCTCTGGGAGGAGTGGCGGGATGACCTCTGGTGCCAGGATCTGTACGGCAACCGATGTCATGTGCTCGGTCCGGCACACGGGTTTGCTGGCAACGTGCTCGTGCTATCCCGCGGCGACCTGCTCGACCCGGCACGCCGGGCTGAGCTCGAGCGACGCGCCGCTGCGGCACTCGCCAAGTACGCCGTGCGTGGCGACGGCTTCGCGCAATGGCCCCCGACGCTGGAGCCGAGCTCGCGGCCACGACGCGTCCAGTGGTGCCACGGCGCTCCGGGCATCGTCGCCTCGCTCACAGCTCTCGCGCCGACCGACGACGAGCTCGGCGACCTCCTTCGCGCGGGCGGAGAGCTGACGTGGCAGGCGGGCCCGCTGCGACAAGGCGCGAACCTCTGTCACGGGACCGCGGGGAACGGATACGCGTTCCTCAAGCTCCACGAGCGCACCGGTGACGAACTGTGGCTCCAACGCGCCCGCGCCTTCGCCATGCACGCGATCGAGCAAGTCGAGCACGCGACTGCGCGGCACGGCCGCGGTCGCCACACACTCTGGACGGGCGACCCCGGCACAGCGCTCTATCTGCACGACTGCCTGACGGCCAGCGCGGCGTTCCCGACACTCGATCACTTCTGACCGGGGCTCGCGTCAGGGCAGCGCTCTACCTGGCCGGTGAGAACGCAGACGCGCGGGCATCAACGGAACCGGCTCTCCCTCGTTGTCCCCGTAGGCACCCTCCCCCCTCATCGGGGCGACTGAGTGGGGCCTCGTCGCTGGGCCTCAGGTCCTCCGTTCACGGTGACGGCGTGTGCGGGAATGTCCCCTGGGCGACGCCGACTACCGGCGCTGCCGCGCAAGCGCGGGTCGTTCAGGCCTCGACGAGGATCACGAGCGTCTCCGGGACGACTCCGTCGTGCGCCATCGCCTCGGCGGCCGCCTCCGTCTCCATCGCAGCCATGACGGCGTCCATATCCGGGACGTCCATCAGCAAGCCGACTCTCGTGGGGTTCTGTGGATCAACGAACGTCCGGATGCCCGTCACGCCGAGAGGCCCGAAGAACTCCTCACGCTTGGGCGAGGCGAGCCAGTGGTCCGTGTCCTTGACGTCGTGGTAGCCAATAACTGTGGGCATTGCCCCTCCTTCGGGTCAGCTCGCCGCGCGTCTGCGCGCCGGGCAAAGAGAACCTACGCCCTCCGCGACTCGACGTGCCCAACGAACGGGAGGACGGTCGCCTGCGCAAGGGTGCCGTCGCTGGTCGACCCCGACCCCCGACTCGGCGAGTCGGTGCATCTCGGTACCCCGCCCTCCCGCGCGCGATCGTCGTCGCGAGTGGGGCCTGATCCCGGGTGCTCGCGATCGTCGACGCGAGCGGTGTCCCATCGTGGTCCGGGCCAGTATCCGGCGGCATCGAGCGTTGCCTTCATCGCCGGCCGCCGAACTCCCAGTTGTGTACCGCGGTCTCGGCGTGCCCGCCAACCCCTGACCGCTCATCTTCCATCAGCGCATCGACAGCCGTGCGATCCCGCGCTTGAACTGCCAGCGCGACCCCAGCAGGCGCAGCATCATCGAGCGTACTCAGCGCTCCGTACAGGATCAGCCGCTCGAGCAGCTCAGCTGGGAGAGCCTCTACTGGCACAGGCCTGAGCTGCGAACGGCCGATGATCAGGAACCGCGGCTCCTCCGCCGTAGCCGAGAACTCCCACATAGAGCGTCCGAGCAGGTTCTCGAACCGCCAGATCAAATGCTCCCCGTAGACCCCCGCACGGTTGTTCGGCTCGCCCGCCATGAACTCGCGCGCCGCATCGACGCCGGGAAGTGCAAGGACGTGAAGGCTGCCGGTTGCGTTCTCGCGATCGCCGTCGAGCGTCGGTCCGCGGGCGATCATCGACTCCGCGAAGCGATCCATGTACGACCAATGTTCCTCCCGCAAACCCTGGTCGTCCCGAAGCGTTCTCGTGTCGGCCGCATCTCGGCTGTAGACGAAGAAGTCCAACGGCACCGAAGGCTAGACCGCGGCGCACGTCCAAGAGGTTCGCGTGTTCGCGCTGGCCGTCACAATGGCGTGTGTAGTCACACCCTCGACCTGCTGATCGGGTGGTGGCCCGGTCCCCGGGGGCACGATCAGCACCAGCGCCGCGGCACCAAGGTACCCCTTCCCCCCTCGCGATCGTCATCGCAGTGGGGCCTGATCGCGACCTAACAGCGCAGGCCGGTTCAGCTATCCGAAGGCTCCTCGCTCGCCGGGCGTGCGACCGAGATCTCGTACGCGATCCGAACTCCAGCATCATCGTCCCCGCCCGTCGCGACGTTCATGACCTCCCAACCGTGGGCGATAACTTGGCCTTCGACGGGCTGGGCGTAGAGGGTGATGACCTTCGATGTGCCGTCCGGGTAGCGCACGAGCGTTTTGTATCCGCTGTGGACCATGGGCATGAGCACGTTCTACCAGCGTGGGGCACCGGGCCCCTTGCGACGAACGCCCACCTCCGCCCGCGCGCGCCCACCAGGACTGACCGGTACCCACCCCCGTCGACCTGATGATCGGGTCGGGGCCCGCGGGGCAATGGCCTGGTTCGCCGGCGCCTACCTCTTCCTATCGCGCGCACGCGCGCGCACACGAGGCCGGTACCCGGTACCCCACCCCCCTCCCCCTCGCGGGGGTCCAGGTGATGGGGCCCGGTCGCCGGGGGGTCGCCCTCACAAACGCCTCCCATTTCTCTCGAGCGCACGCGCACGCACTCGAGACCGGTACTCCTACCCCCCGTCGAGCTGCTGATCGGGATGGGGCCTGGTCGGGGGCCGGTTGCGTCCGCTCGGCTCCATAGAGACTCCACGCGATGACAGCACGCGCCGACTCGAGTGTCCTGGCGTGGCGCGGACCGGCGACAAGCCAACGCTGAGCTCGGCGCCGCTCCCCCGGTCAGGCAGGCGGGTTCTCGGCGAACTGCGGCGCGTCGTCGCCGATCTCGTGCCAGTTGGCCTTGTATGCGACCTGGAGGTGAAAGCTCGGTTGGAGGGCAAGCTCGCGCATCAACCCTGCGGCCACGAAATACTTCTCGCCGAGATCGTCGTACAGGCTGGATCCGCAGTTGCCGCAGAAGTTGCGCGGCGCCAACTCGCTCTCATAGCGCCTCACCAAGTCCTCGCCAGCCGTGAACCTGAAGTTCTCCTTGGCCACGACCACGCCGGCGAGACTCGAGCCCGTCCATCGCTGGCAGCGAGTGCAGTGACAGTAGCCCAGCGACTCGGGATCTTGAACCTCATACTCCACGCGACCGCACAGGCAAGCTCCCTTGAGCGTTTCAGTCATGACGGCCTCTTCTCGAGTTGCGTTGGACGACGGCGGGAATCTAACACCCTCGATCCGGCCAGTGCGATTGATCTTGCGGCAGACGGGCGCCTTGCCGCCGCGAAGGAGACCTCTCGTCATCGACGATCTCGGGCAGCCCATCTTCACTATCGCCTGGGCGACACACATGGCGCCGCGAGCGTGAAGTCGAGCCCCGAGCCAGCGCGAGCTGCCGCGAGGCACCCAGACAACCCTTATGAGCTCGTGCCGACGCCCAGCGCGTTGAACGAGCACCTCGACACCAGCGGGCCCGATGCCTGGCGGGCCGCACTCTGTGTCTTCGAGCACGGTGTCGGAGCAGCCGGTCGACACCCTCCCGGCACCAAGCGCGCCCTGCTCGCCGCCTACGCGCGCCTCCTCGACCAGCTCGACTTCGAGCACGTCCTTCTTGCGCATGGCGATCCCCTCATCGGAGATGGTCGGGCGACGCTGCAGGAGCTCGTCGCGACCGGCGGGCAAACCGCATTCGAACCCCAGAGCTGAGCCGCCGCGTTACTCGGCCGCGCCTGCTCACATCAGGCTGCGATCCAGCTCCTCGAGCTGTTCGGCGGCACCGCCAATGATCGACGCGCCGTGGCCGAAGACGATGGAGTCGGGGCCCAACGCGGCGAGCGTCGAGACTGCCGTGCGTGCATCTACTGCGTTGGCCGTGAACTGCTCACGAGATCCGCCTAGCCCCTCCACATTGTTGATTGCGTCGCCCGCGATCAGAATCCGCTCCCGCGGTAGGAAAAGGGACACGTGGCCGGCGGTATGGCCATGCGTGTCGACCGTCTCAATGCCGCCCTGCAGCGGAAGCGTCTCTCCGGGCACGAAGCGACGGTCGACTGTCGCGGTTCGATTGATGTCGCCGCCGCGAGCCGGCGCCTTGCCTTCGATCACGTCTGCCTCGTGGTCGCCGGCCCATACCGTTGCCCCGGTCCGGGCGACGAGCGCTGAGAGCGATCCCACGTGGTCGCCGTCGGCATGCGTGATCACGATGTCCGTGACATCCGCGGCACTGCGCCCGATCTCCTCAACCGCGGCAAGGATCGCTTCGTCGCTAGCGGGCACTCCGGTATCGACGAGAACGACCGTCTCGCCGAGCAAGATGCTCGGCCCTCCGACGATGTCCGGCAGGTGATACACGCATTCGCCGATCTTCTCCACCTCGGGCTCCTTTTGCTTCGTGCGGCCGACAGTGGTGACAAAGATATGTCGCCCAGCCAGGGCGCCTCACTAGCAAACCCTCGGGTCAGATTCGTGTCAGATCACGCCGACGCACGCCGCCCCGCGACGACGAGGCGGCTCACGCCAACCCGCTTGATTCCGAGCCGCAGACCGACCGTGACGAACGGTGACACGATCGCGCTGCTCGAGCAAGTAGTCCCTACCCCCACGGCTCGAGCCGGTCCCACTCGATATCGAGCGTCCCGATCAGCCGAAACTGACCTCGCGCAGGAACGGCCGCAAAGCCTCCGCGAACTCGAATGGGTACTCGTGATATGCGTCGTGTCGACCCGGCGTGGTGGCGACGTCGACGCCGAGGCGCTCGCCCAGGCGGCCGGCGATCTCGGCGTAGAACGGAAGGCTGTCCTCGCTGACGAGCAGGCGCACCGGCGCGGCAAGGGAGGTCAACGTCTCCTCGTCGGGCAGGCTCAGCTCGTAGGTCCCGAGCTCGACCCCGAACAACGTGCTGGCGGTGGCGCACATGCGCTCACGAAGCGCGGGCGCCAGCCGATTCCAGGCGTCCACGTCCCCGGCCACGTAGCACCAGAGGCGCTCCACCGCGGCGGCCGGCCCGCCGCCCTCCATCGCCTCCTGCACCAGCGCCCTCACCGGTGCTCGGACCGCGTCGAAATCGTCAACCAGGGCGTACAACCCCGGTTCGTGCAGGATCACGCCGCGAACCGCCTCGGGATGACGGACCAGCAACCACAGCGCGAAGTTGCCGCCGCTGCTCGTGCCGAACACTGCGGCGGGACCGACACCGAGCGCATCCAACAGCGCCGCCGCGTCGTCGGCCTGCTCCTCCGCTGAGGTCGTCTGCCAGCCGGCCGGGACGGGACTGCGCCCGTTCCCACGCCGGTCATAGGTGATAACCGTGAACTCGTCGGCCAACACGTCGGCCAGCTTGTCGAAGTGTCCGCCGTCGCCGGTCGATCCCATGATCAGCAGGACCGGCGGCCCGGTGCCCCGGGCCTCGTGGTAGAGCTCAGTCCCGTTGACGGTGACTCTCGGCATCGCAAGCTGCCCTGGTCGGTCTCCTAAAAGAGGATCGTCGCCCTTTTGCTGCACCGGCGCAAGCGTCCCGATCGCAAGTTGGTTCGGAGCTAGATGAGTGATTTCATGTCGAGAAGCTCTGACCGGCTCCGCTCACTAGGTGAAGGGCCACGAAAGGCGCGGCCCACGACATCAGGAGACCATCATGCCGAAGTACCTGCTTCTCAAGCACTACCGCGGCGGCCCGGAGCCGCACCGTCCCGTGCCCCCGATGGACCAGTGGGCCCCCGAGGACGTGGAGGCGCATATGGGCTTCCTCAAGCACGTCAGCGAGCTGCTCGAGGAGAACGGCGAGTACGTCGACGCGCAGGCGCTCACGCCGGCGCGCACTGGGTGCGCTACGGCGGCCCGGACGCCGCGCCCGTCACCACCGACGGCCCGCTGCCCGAGACCAGCGATCTCGTGGCGGGCTGGTACATGATCGACGTCGAGTCGCACGAGCGCGCAGTCGAGCTCGCGGCCTACGTCTCTTCCGAGCCCGGCCCGGGCGGGGAGCCGCTATACGAGTGGATCGACGTCCGGGAGGTCATGTCCGAGGCGCCCTCGGACGACTGACCGGCGTGATCGACGAGCCGACGCGACGCTGGACGAGGGCGTGCTGCGCGTCCTCGTCCCTCGGGTGCTCGCGGCTGGTCCGGCGGGGCGAGGACTTCGACGCCGCCGAGGACGCGCTGCAGGAGGCGCTCCTAGAGGCGCTGCGGGTGTGGCCCGAGCATCCGCCGCGCGACCCGCGCGCGTGGCTGACCACGGTGGCGACGCGGCGGCTCGTCGACGCCCACCGCAGCGAGGCCGCCCGTCACCGCCGCGAGGAGCAGACGTACGCGGAGCCGTGGCCCGCCGCCACGGAGGAGGGCGACGACACCCTCTTCCTGCTCTTCTGCTGCTGCCACCCGGAGCTCGCGCCCGCCTCCCAGGTGGCATTGACCCTGCGCGCGGTCGGCGGCCTCACCACTCGCGAGATCGCCGACGCCTTCTACGTCCCGGAGGCGACGATGGCGCAGCGGATCAGCCGCGCCAAGCGGACCCTGCGGGGACGCCGCCTGGACCAGCCCGGCGACCTCGCCGTCGTGCTGCGCGTGCTCTACCTCGTCTACACGGCCGGTCACGCGGGCCGGGTCGACCTGGCCGGCGAGGCGATCCGGCTCGCCCGTCAACTCACCCTCGCCACCGAGGAACCGGAGGCGCGCGGGCTGCTCGCGCTGATGCTCCTCAACCACGCGCGCCTGCCGGCGCGGGTCGACCCAGAGGGCCGAATCGTCACGCTCGACCGGCAGGACCGCGGCCTGTGGGACAGGCGCGAGATCGCCGAGGGCGTGCGCGTCCTGCAGTCGGCGCTGGCGATGCAGACGGAGGAACGGCGCCCCGGCCGCTACCAGGTCGAGGCAGCCATCGCCGCCCTGCACGACGACGCGGCAAGCGCTGAGGAGACGGACTGGCCGCAGATCCTCGCCTGGTACGACGACCTCGTCGCCCTCACCGACGACCCGGTGCGCCAGGACCCAGCCGCGTGCTCGGGCGCGCGGTCGCGGTCGGCCACGTCCTCGGCGCCGCCGCCGGGCTGCGCGAGACCGACCGGCTGCGCGACGTGATCGGCGAGCGGCACCGCTGGCACGCCGTCCGCGGCCACCTGCACGAGCTGGGCGGCGACCTGCCGCCGCCGCCACGGCGTACGCCGAGGCCGCCCGCCGGGCCACGAACGTCGCCGAGCGCGACCACCTAGTCCGCCAGGCCGCCGCCGTCGGGACTCGTTACAGCAACGGATCGGCTGCGGAACTTCTTACTGAGCACATCGACGATCGCCGCGACCCCAGTCGCGTGTCGGTGTTTTGCTCATACCCAGCCCCTCGCGCGTTAATCGGATGAGATCCTCGTTACGCGCGCTAGCCTGACAGCTCGCGGCGCTCGGTGGTTCGACGCCTGCGCTCGAGGGCACACTCAGGTTGGTCGCTGGCGGGCGCGCCTTCGCTCAGAAGAACGCAGCGATCGACCGAGCTTCTGCGCTACTCCTCGCGCTTACCGCCGCTTTGGCGGCTGGAGCAAGGACTTCGGCGGTTCTGTCGAGACTTGCTTCGCTAGGCTCTCGGTCGCGTCGGAGGCGAAGGTTGCTGGAGCCGCGGATGCTCGACAACCGCGACAGGTGAAGAATCTCTGCAGCTGGGACCACCCCTTGCCTTGGGCATAGCGAGGGACATGGTCGCGTCCCCTCCGACAGGGCAGGAATGTCGCTCCGCCTGTCTACCGGGCTGTTCTGGACAACTTCCGACGGAAGGGCTATCGTCCGCGCGTCGCGTCCGGTTGGGGCGCGAGCAATCCAGCGGTAATCGACTTTGGGGGGTTTTAGTTTGAGACGAGCTCTGATTCTTTGCGTCGGTTTCGCCATCCTCTCCATCGCGGGAGGCGCCCACGCGTCGTCCTCCGCGACGAGCACGTTCACCGTGTTCCTCGGAGAGCAGAGCGAGATCCCGGGCGGGTTCAAGAAGTATCCCGTCACCCTCAACCAGTTCATGCCGTCGACGCTCACCATCGCGGCCGGCGACAAGGTCACGTTCTCCAGCGCGACCTTTCACACGGTGACGTACACGCCGAAGCCGATCCCGCTTCTCATGCCAGACCCGGCGAAGGGCACGTACCAGAGCATCGTCGACTCGGCAGGTCAGCCCTTCTACTTCGACGGTCGCCCGAAGTTCATCTACAACCCGGCGGCGTTCGGGCCGTTTGGTCCGAAGACGATCACCGGGAAGACGCCGGCCTCGAGCGGCGCCCTGAGCCGCAGAGACCGAAGGCGCCGCCCGCCACGGCGACCTACACCTTCCCGACGGCGGGCAGCTTCAAGCTGGTCTGCACCCTGCACCCGGGCATGGAAGCGCGAATCGTGGTTAAGCCGGCCGGCTCTGCCGTGCCGAAGACGCCGGCCCAGGTCCAGGCCCAGGCGCTGCTGCAGCAGACCGCCGGTTGGGCGAAGGGGAGGGCGATGCTCGCCTCGACGAAAGTGGCGCCGAACACCCTTGCGATGGGCGTCGGCGGAAAGGTCTCGCTGCTCGCGTTCCTTCCGAAGGTGCTCCGGGTGAAGGCGGGGACGACGGTGAGCATCCCGAACAAGTCGCCGAGCGAGGTGCACAACCTCGTCTTCGGCCCGCCGAAGTACGTGGCGAAGATCCAGAAGCAGACGGACCTCTTCCCGATGGGGCCGAAGTCGCCGAACCAGGTGGCCCGTTTCTCCCGTTCGCGTCCGACCCGAAGCCGTACGCGTACGCCGGGGCGACGATGCACGGCAACGGCTTCTTCGTCACGGAGCTGACGGCCGGGGCGCCGATCGGGTTGCCTCGCGCCTCGCGTGTCACCTTCTCGACACCGGGAACGTACAAGTACTTCTGCTGGATCCACGGGCCCGACATGGGCGGGACGGTCGTCGTCACACCGTGATCGGGCGCAGTCCGATTCCGGAGTGACCGGAAGATCGAGTTCACTGGGGGCCGCGGGCACTCGTGCTCGCGGCCCTCGCCGGATCGCTGCTCGTCGTGCTCGCCACGGGCGCGATCACCTCGGTCGCCTCGGGCGGCGCCTCCGCGCGCCCGGTCGTGCGCGAGTACTGGGTGGCGGCCGTCCCCGTGACCTGGAACGTCGTCCCGAACGAGCGGAACGCAATCGAGGGCGAGCGGTTCCTGCCCGCCCAGACGGTGATGCCGCACCGTTGCGTATCGCCAGTTCACGAAGGACTTCGGCGAGCAACTGCCCAACGGCCCCGGGAATCCCGGGCTCCAGGGGCCGCTGCTCCGCGCGCGAGTCGGAGACCGGATCGTCGTCCACTTCCGGAACCTCGACACGCTGACGAACCATCCGCACTCGATGCACTTCCACGGCGTGCGGTACCGGTTCGGCTCCGACGGCGCCTACATCCCTGGGTTCTCCGGGCCGGGCGCGAACGTGAAGCCCGGGGAGACCTTCACCTACCGGCTCGAGGCGGGATCGGGCGCGCGAGGCGTCTGGCCCTACCACGACCACTCTCCTTCGATGATGGAGTCGATCGAGGGCGGCCTGTACGGCGCGCTGTCGGTCCTCGGGCGGGACGAGGAGCCGCCGGACCGCGAGTTCGTCGTCTACCTCGGTGGGCAGCTCGGCTTCAACACGATCAACGGGCGCGCCTTCGTCGGGAACACGCCGGTGTTCCGGGCCAGCGTCGGCGACGTCGTCCAGTGGGACGTGCTCGCGATCGGCAGCGACTTCCACACCTTCCACGTCCACGGCCACCGCTGGATCCAGCCCGACGGGACGCCGCGCGACACCCAGGTGATCGGGCCGGCGGAGAGCTTCCGCGTCCGCTGGCGCGAGGACATGCCCGGCACGTGGCTGTACCACTGCCACGTCGAGGAGCACATGATGAACGGGATGATCGCGATCTACCGGGTCAGCCGATGAGGCGGCTCGGCCGTCGCGGTTGTCGTCGCCCTCGCGCTCCTCGTGGTCGGCGGAGCCGCGTCGGCAGACGCTCCACGCGGACGATCGCGATGCCCGGCAAGCTCTTCGACCCCGCCCACGTGGACGTCCTCGTCGGGACGACGGTCGCGTGGAAGAACGACGACAGCGTCAATCACACCGCCACGGCCGAGAACGACGCGTTCGCGTCGGGCTACATCGCGCCCGGCGGAACGTTTTCGTTCACGTTCACCCGGGAGGGAACGTACGAGTTCCGCTGCACGATCCACCGCCAGATGCGCGGCGAGGTGGACGTCTTCGGGCTCGTGCTCTCCGGGCCGGAAGCACCCGTCGCGGTGGGGCGGCGCATCGTGTTCGCCGGCCTCGCGCCGGCGGGGACCGCCGCGGTGACGCTTCGCGGCCCGGGGACCGAGCAGACGGTGAAGCCGCGTGCGGACGGCAGCTTCGCGCTGCGGTTCGCAGTCACCTCACCCGGAAGCTACCGCGCAGCCACCGCAGGGCTCTCCAGCCCCGCCGTCCGCGTCCAGCTCAAGCCGATCGTGCGCGTCGCGCTGAGCCGGCGAACGCTGCGCGTCTCCGCTTCGCCGGCACGACCCGGCGCGCACGTCGTGCTGCAGCGGTACGACCGGGAGCGGTTCGGCTGGCGCGACCTGACCCACAGTGCGCTCGACCCTCGATCGCAAACGACGTTCCGGATACCGACCGGCGTGGAGCGGGTCCGAGCGCTCGTGCGAGGCACCAAGGGGTGGGCGGACGCGGCGACGCCGGGGATCTCGCTCGCCGGCGGCGGCTCATCAGAGTCGTCCAGAGGGGCAACGGCGGCGGCCACCGCCGAGGCCACATCGGCTGAGCGAGGCAGTCGAGCGCCCCTCATCGCGGGCGCCTCTCGCTTCTCATCGCGCACGCGCGAGGCACCGACCCCTCACCACCCCCTCGCGATGATTACGCGGGCGGGGCCTGGTCGACGGGCCTGGCGCGAACGCGTTCGGTTGGCGTGAGGGCTGCCGGTCGTTCCGTGTTGGGCTCGGCAGGTGCCTGGCTGAGCGAGGTTCGCAGGGGAACCTCCTTCAAAAGCCAGGATAGGACGAATGGGATGAGCGCGAGCACCATGCCCCAGAGGAAGACCCCGTGGAGCGAGTGGGCGAAGGCCTCGAGGAAGTCGGCGTGGATCACCGGGGGTAGCTGGCCCGCCTGCTCGGGGCTCAGCTGGACGCCGTCTCCGAGGCGGTCGGTGACGCTGGCGGGAAGCTTCGCGAGCTGGTCGCCGAGCCTCGACGCGAAGATCGCGCCGAAGATCGCGACTCCGAAGGAGCCGCCGACCGATCGGGAGAAGGTGGCGGTCGAGGTGGCGACGCCGATGTCCTGGGGCTCGACGTCGTTCTGCACGACGAGCACGAGCACTTGCATCACCAGGCCGATCCCGACCCCGACGACGAGCATGTAGACGGAGGCGACCCAGGGCACAGTGTCGACGGCGAGCAGCGAGAGCAGGTACATGCCGACGACGAGGATCGCGGTGCCGGCGATTGGAAACGGCCGGTAGCGGCCTATCCGACTGATCACGCGGCCCGACGCGACCGCCGCGAGGAGGAGACCTGCCATCAGAGGGACCATCCGTAGGCCCGACTCGGTTGGGGTCGCGCCGTAGACGAGCTGGAGGTAAAGCGGGAGGAAGACAATCGCGCCGAACATCGCCATCCCGATCGAGAAGCCCATCGCGTTCGCGACGCTGAAAACCCGTGAGCGGAAGAGCCCAAGCGGGATGATCGGCTCGGCCGCTTTTGTCTCCCACCAGACGAACGCGACCAGTAGCGCGACGCCAACGATGCCGAGAGTGACGATCGTCGTCGAGCCCCATGAGTACTCGTTGCCGCCCCATGTCGTGAGCAGGATCAGGGCACCGACGCCGCCGCTCAAGAGCGTCGCGCCGAGTATGTCGATCCGGTGCCGGACGGCCGGCGTATGCAGGTGCAGCCGGGTGACGACGATCAGGACCGCGAGCGCCCCGATCGGCATGTTCACGTAGAACACCCAGCGCCACGAGAGGTTGTCGACGAGGAAGCCGCCCAGGAGCGGCCCCGCGACCGACGAGACCGCGAACACCGAGCCGATCAGGCCCATGTAGCGTCCCCGGTCGCGTGGCGGAACGATGTCCCCGATGATCGCTTGCGCCCCGACCATCAGTCCGCCTGCTCCGACCCCCTGCAGGGCGCGGAAGGCGATCAGCTGCCCCATCGACTGGGCGAGGCCGGCGAGCATCGAGCCGGCGAGGAAGATCAGGATCGCCGTCAGAAAGACCGGCTTGCGTCCCAGCATGTCGCCGAGTTTTCCGTACAGCGGCGTCGAGATCGTTGCTGCGAGCAGATAGGCCGTGACGACCCAGGAGAGGTGGTCGAGGCCTCCGAGCTCGCCGACGATCGTTGGCAGAGCCGTGGAGACGATCGTCTGGTCGAGCGCGGCCAGGAACATGCCGAGCATCAGCGCCGCGAACACCGTCCACAACGCGCGCCCCTCGAGCTGTCTTTCAGGCGGCACGGGTCAAGCCCCCCTCCGCCGTGTCGCGCGCGCGAGCTGGGACCGCGTCAACGGAGGCGCCGGCAGCGGCGTTGCCGCCGCGGCCCGTAGACCGTCGAGTACAAAGCCGAGGTAGCGGCGCCAGTACTCCGGTGCGACCTGCCCGGACGTCTCGATCACGCGACCCACCGTCCAGATCACGAACGGAACATCCTCTGCCGCAAAGTCGTGCCGCAGGGAGCCCTGCTCCTGCGCCCGTGCGATCGTGCGACGCAGCAGTGGCCGGATCCGCATGCGCATCGTCTCCGCCCGCTCGCGCCCGCGCTCGCGCGTGGCGAGCACATCCTTGAGCCCGCGGTTCACGGCGTGCAAGGCGAGTGCTCGCTCGAAGAACCCGACCAGGCCAGCCCATGCGTCTTCCGCGGCGGCGGCCTCCTCGGCCAGCTCGACGATCTCGCCGAATGCCTCCTCGAGCACCGCGTCGACAAGCTCCGCCTTCGTGGGGAAGTGCCGATAGAGCGTCCCCATCCCCAGGCCCGCGTGGCGAACGATCTCCTCGACCGGGACCTCGACCCCGGAGCGCGCGAACAGCTCGCGCGCGCTCGCAACGAGCCGCTCGCGGTTGCGGCGCGCGTCACTCCGCAGCGTCTTCGTCAGCCCCGGCGATGTCGGCACCATCGGAGCCTAGCAAAAACGGAGTGTCTGCTCCGTTTACGGAGACACAGCTTTCGGCTGCCCGGAGCTTTCGCGCGATCTGAATCCGTCTGACACGCCGCCGAGTGTCGTCAATCCATCGGCGATCTCGGGCGCCGGTTGCCGACTACTAGGCTGGATAGGCGAATGCCAGAGCCGGTGAGGGTGACGCTGTACAACGACGCGGGCTGTCCGTGGGGGTACTCCGCGAACCCGGCCTTCCGCGTGCTCGAGTGGCGCTATGGCGCGCAGCTCGAGTGGAGGCTCGTGCTGATCGGGCTTACGAACGTGGCGCAGGAGTACATCGACCGGGGCTATACCCCGCTGCGCTCGGCTGAGGGGTACGCGCGGCGCTTCCGCCGGTTCGGCATGCCTCTGGCGCCGAACCCGCGGGCGCGGATCCTCGGTACCGCTCGCTCCTGTCGAGCGATCGCGGCAGTTCGCTTGCAGGCGCCGGGGCGGGAGTGGGCGGCCTTCCGGGCACTCCAGTTCGGGTTCTTTACCACCACGCTGCTCCTCGACGAAGACGACAGCATCGCGGCCGTGCTGCGGGGAGTGGAGGGGATCGACGCTGACGCGGCGATCGCCGCGATCGACACGCCGGCGGTTGAGGAGGCCTACCAGCGGGACCGGGCCGAGGCACGCAGCGCCGCCGGCTCGCCCACCCAACTGCAGGACAAGCACGCGACCACTGACGGCCCCGTCCGGTACACGGCTCCGTCGCTCGTGTTCGAGCGCGCCGGGCGGCGCCTCGAGGCCGGTGGCTGGCAGACGATCGAGGCCTACGACGTGATCGTCGCGAACCTGATCCCGGACGGCGAGCGCTGCGGAGTGCCGGACGACCCACTCGAGCTGCTGACCGCGTACCCGGGCGGGATCACAACCCAAGAGGTCGCACAGCTCCTCACCCGCGGCAACGACGCCCCCGACCGGGTCGAGGCCGAGGTGGCAATGCTGCGACTCGTCGCAGACGGCGCCGCGACACGCACACCGCTCGGCGACGACGCGCTCTGGAAGCCGGTCTAGACGATTCGTCTACATGGCTGGCAGAAGTCTCCTGCAAGAATCGCGGCGTGATGAAAAACGCCGAGCGCGAGGCGATGGCTAGGGCGATCGTCGACGACAACAGCTACATGACGCTCGGCACGGCGGATGCCGACGGATTGCCCTGGGCCTCGCCGGTCTGGTACGCGACCGAGTCGTACGGCGAGTTCTTCTGGGTTTCAAAGCCGGGAGCCCGCCACTCGCAGAACATCTTTGTGCGCCCCGAGGTTGGCATCGTCATCTTCGACTCGACCGTCCCGATCAGCACCGGCAAGGCGGTCTACATGGCCGCGCGTGCAGAGGAGGTCACCGCCGCGCGGGAGATCGCGCGAGGCATGTCCATCATCTCGCGGCGTTCACTGGAGCAAGGCGGCCGCGAATGGACCCGGACGACGTCGGTTTGACCGCCAGCCTCCGCCTCTACCGCGCGACCGCGTCGGAGCAGTTCGTGCTCTCTCCGGACGACGAGCGGCTGCCGTTCAGGTTGGAATAGCCGCGCGAGCGGCTGGGCTGGCCCGTGGGTGGTGCGGGGTCCTGTGGCGCGGGAGAATCCTCACGTGAGCCAGTTTCGGGTGATGAGCTGGAACGTCGAGAACCTGTTCGACGTGGGCGACGAAGACGGTCCGCGAATCGACGACAACCCCAATGAGCGGATCGGCGAGCCCGGTTCCGACCACGCCGCGGTCATCGCGACGTTCGACTTCTAGGCTCCCGTTGCCTCAGCTGTCGAGCCGCTCATCTTCAAGGTCGAGGTCGCGTTCGATGCGTAGCCAGACGTCGTTACTGATCGCACCGCTGCGACGCAGTGCTGCGAGGGCCTGGCGCTCGGCCTCGAGCAGCTCGCGTCGGAGCCGCTGATAGTCCTGCGACCGGGACTCGATCGCTCCGTCGCTATCGACGTCGAGTCGCGCGCGGAAGCGGTCTGTCCTGAACCGGTAGGAGCCGCGGACTCGTTCGGCCGTGTCCTGACGGACCCAGTCCTCGTCGATCAGCGCGTCGAGTCGCACCAGCGCGGCTTCGGCCGCGTGGATGCGGGCCTTTGTGTCTTCCCGCTCCTCGCTGCCGTCCTCCTCCAGACCGAGGACGCGGATCAGTGCTGGCAACGTGAGCCCCTGGCCGACGAGCGTCACGAGGATCACCGCGAAGGTCAGGAAGATGATCAGCTCGCGGCCTGGGAAGGGCGCGCCGGCGTCCGTCTCGAGAGGCAACGCGAGGGCTGCGGCTAGCGAGAGCGCGCCCCGCATCCCCGACCAGGAGAGAAAGACCGCGCCGCGCCAGCTCGACATCCGCCGCGCGATCCATTTCGGCGCGTTGAGGACGGCGAACACCCACACGAAGCGCACACCGATCACGGCGAGGCTCACGAGGGCGGCGTACCCGAGAAGCGTGGCGGCGGGAACGTCGTCCAACGCCTCGAGCACGATCGGAAGCTGGAGACCGACAAGCACGAACAGAAACGCATTCAGGAGGTACTGGACGATCTCCCAGACGGCGACCCCCTGCAATCGGACCTGCGCAGTCGTCAACTCCGGTGTGTGCCAGCCGAGGTAGATCCCCGCCGTCACCGCCGCAAGTACCGCCGAGACATCCATCAGCTCAGCGGAGATGAACGCGACATACCCTGTCAGGAGCGAGATCGTGATCTCCGCCGGCGGGTTGTCGAGTCGCAGGCGAACCTGACGCACGACCCATCCCACACCCAGCCCGACCGCGATCCCGCCGCCCGCGCTCACCACGAAGAGGCCACCGGTGTGGAGCGCCGAGAAGGAGCCCGTGACGACCGCCGCGACCGCAACCCGATACAGAACCAGCCCGCTGCCGTCATTGACCAGGCTCTCCCCTTCCACAAGCATCACCAGCTTGCGGGGGACGCCGAGGCGACGCGCGATCGAGGTCGCCGCCAGCGGATCCGTGGGTGAGACGATCGCCCCCAACACGAACGCGCTCGCCCAGGACAGCCCGTCGACGAACGCATGAGCGACCACCGCGACACAAACGGTCGTCACGCCGACCAGTCCGACCGCCAGCAGGCCGATCGGCCGAACGTTCGCGCGCAAGTCACGAAGCGAGGTGAAGAACGCCGCGCTGTAGAGCAACGGAGGCAGGACGCCGAAGAAGACGAGCTCCGGCTCGAGCTCGAACTCGGGCATCGACGGGACGAGCCCGATCGCCAGCCCCCCGAGCACCAACAGGATGGGGTACGGGATCCGCAACGACGGGGCTGCCGCGAGCATCGCCGCGACAGCGACGATCAACACCAGCGCGACAACACCGTCCTGAACATCGAGATGCACCCGGGCATCGTGCCCGCGGCCACTCCGAGCGCGTCGAGGACCCTGACCACCCTGCTGAGCTCGAGCAGAGGAGCAGTCCCCTGTCCCACCCAGTGCTCCTCGATGATGGTGGGGCGCGGGTATCCACCAGTAGTCGTTACGTTGATGGGTGGGTGGGCGTCGTGCTGATCACCGGGATGTCGGGTGTGGGGAAGTCGTCGGTGCTCGAGGAGCTTGCACGGCGGGGGCACGCCGTCTGCGACACGGATTACGACGGCTTCTGCGAGGATGAAACGCTCCCCGACGGACGGGTTGAGCAGCGCTGGCGCGAGGACCGGATCGAGGCGCTCCTAGAGGCGCACGACGCGGGCGCTCTCTTCGTCTCGGGCACCGTGCCGAACCAGGGGCAGTTCTATCCACGGTTCGACGCTGTCGTCCTGCTGAGCGCGCCGGCAGAGGTCCTCTTTGAGCGGCTGCGCTCACGAACGACGAATCCGTACGGTACGACCGACGCGCAGCAGGCGTTCATCGCTGCCGACGTCGCGGCCGTCGAGCCCGTGCTCCGTGCCGGCGCAACGAACGAGATCGACACGCGGAGTCCGCTCGCAGAGGTCGCGGACGAGCTCCAGCGAATCGCCTGCACACGATCACGGCGTTGACTACCTTGCCCAGCTGGGCGAGATGAACGGACGCTGCTCTCGAGGCTCGCGCTCTTCATCGACGGCGTGATCCGGGGAGGATGACGCCGCTACCTAGGAGGGTTCTCGTCGTACTGGGTCGCGCCTTCGACGGGCGGGATCCAACTCTCGCGCCGCTTCACCCAGATCTCGACCTGTGGACGTAGCTCGAACGGCGCGTCGTCGAGGCTTCCGGTGCGGATTTCGACGCGCTTGTCGCCGGGGTCGACCGGGTTGAAGAGCCTGGAGCCGCAGCGGGCGCAGAAACCTCGTCCGTCGTAGCTCGAGATCTCGCCGCTGACCTCGAACGCTTCGAGCGGCCATTGCGCGTACACGCTGAACGCACCGCCCGACTCCTTCCGGCAACCCGTGCAATGGCATCGCCCGACGTGAACAGGATTGCCGCGGACGCTGTAATTGACGGCCCCGCAGAGGCACCTACCGCGGCGGAATGTCGTCTGCATTTCGAGGTCGTACCCTGCGGGCTCGCACGATACTCGTCGCGCCCGCCTCAGAGAAAACCCCCTCGCCGCGACGATGACCTGGGGCCTGGTCGCCCACCCTCGCGGACCGGAGATTCGAGATGATCGCCCGGAACCCACCCGCTTGACCTCACATGGCCGGCCGCTACCGAAAGGCAGAGGTACGGGGGAAGACAGCTTCGGGCCGCAGTCCGAGCAGGCCTAACTGTCCGGGTCACCCGCCTCGCTGCGATGCAGCCGCCCGTCGGGAGCCGCCGTCTCGTCGGCGACCCACTCGTCGAAGCCCTCCGCGTACGGGAAGGGCGATGTGCGCTCGTCCGCGGCCGCATCATCGCCGTCCTCGTCCGATGGGCGGGGATGCGCGGGCGGTTGGAGCCGTCGCGCGCTCGACGGCGGGACCGTCTGCTCCGGCTCTTCCACGGGGTTCTGCTGTTCGGTCATCAGCCGACTCCCTGTCGATTGTCCCACCGCTCGCACGCCGCGATGACGATGCGCGCAATCTCCTCGAGGTCACGCGGCTCGCTGACGAACTCCGGGATCGTGAACGCGGCGGCCGTCCCATCGTCGCGTACAAGCGGCACCGTGCGGCGTCCCGTGTCGAGGTCGAACTCAAAGGCGCCGTACGACCAGCGCTCGGTACCCGGGACGGCACTGACGGCGTCGGTCACCATTCCGCTCTACCCGGCGGGAGCGTCGCGTAATCGCCCGGCGCCCCGCGGGACACGTCCCCTCCCACGCCCCTGCCGGTCGGCGTCGCGCTAGGGCCTGGTCGCGGTCAGCTCTCGGCGACGGGCCGGTCGACGTCGAGGTCGACCCCGGGTGGTGTCTCGATGACCGCGGTGCGATGGTAGTGGAGAAGCTCCTTTGCGATCGCGAGGAGCGTTCCCGCGACGGGGATCGCCATCAACGCGCCGAGGACGCCGGCGAGCTGGGCGCCGATCAGGACGGCGACCAGGACGGTGAGGGGTGAGAGTTGCACGGTTCTGCCGTAGACGAGGGGTTGTAGGACGTGATTCTCGAGCTGCTGATACGCGAGGAAGAAGCCGATGACGATGACGGCGCGGAGCCACCCGCTCTCGATCAGGACGATGGTCGAGACGATGATCGCCGCCAGCGTCGCCCCTGCGAGCGGGATGAGATCCAGAATTGCGACGAGCAATCCGAGGGCGATCGCGAACTCGCTGCCGACGCCGAAGAGCACGGCCGCAGACGTCACTCCCGCCACGAGGCTGATCAGGAGATTCCCGGTCACGTAGCCGCTGATCGTCTTGTAGATGTCGTAGCCCACCCGCTCGTATCGCACGCGGTGTTGCGGGGCGAGGAGGTCGAGCACGCCGCGGACGCTGCGCGGGCCCTCCAGGAGCATGAAGAACGTCAGGAACACGATGGTGATCACCGCGACGACCGCAGTCACCACGCTCCTCACGAGGTCGAGGACAGGGAGGCCGAGCCCGAGCACCCCACCGGCACCCTGGGCCTCTATCGCCTCGCGGATGCGATCGACTATCTGGTAGTCGTCCTGGAGCCAGCCGAGCGGACCCCGTCCCTTCGTGAGATCATCGACGAGGTCTGGCACAGTGTCGACGAAGTCGTTCACCTGGGTGATGAGCGGGGGCACGATCAGGAAGCCGACCCCGGTGAGGAGCAGGAGGGCGAGCAGGAAGACGATCCCGGCCGCATATCCGCGGGCGATGCCTCGTCGCTCGAGCGCCTCTACCCCCGGGTTCAGCGCGCAGGCGAGAATCACCGCGACGAGAATCCACGTCAGTACCTGCCAGGCGAGATAGACGAGGATCAAGCCGAGGCCCACGAGGACTGCGACACCCAGCACCAACAGGACTGGCCCCGGGCGGATCGTGACGAGACGCGGCTCAGGCCTGACTGCGTCGGGTGGCTCGCGCGGCTCGGATGAATCGCTTGGCAGAATCGTCACTGCGAGAGGCGCCTTGTCGTGGCTCGGCGGCTAGCGCGATCATCCAACTCGCGCCCCCAGATCCCTCGAACGAGCCGAGCGCTCTCTGGCGAAGACGCGATCGACAATCGTGTCGCCGTCTCGCCCTGCTCGCGACCCCTGCCAGCACGAACTTCGTCGTTCGCTCGAGTGGTCCATGAAGCCGCCGCGTGCTTTTCTCAGGCCGCGCCGTCGGGATCGGACTCGAAGCGAAGCGGCAGCGCCGTCCCCTCCCCGTCGTAACGCAACAGCATGGCTCCTCCACTCGTCGACGAGGAGGGGTTCCCGCCCTCGGAGACGCGAAACATTCGCGTTGCCCGAAGGAGGAGATGAGCGAGCTTGCCGACGAGCGTTGGCGCGGGCGTCGGCTGTAGGCGACGGCCGCCTCGCGCTGCGACGCGAAACGGTCGGGGAGGGGCTGCGCCACCCCGCCTGAGGGTCGAGAATCGGCGGCGGCGCGGCTTACGGACGCTTCACGTACCACTCCGTGAACTCGGAGCAGCGGCCCTGCGCGTCGAAGCGGAGCACAAAGACATTGTCGTACTCGCGGGCGACGTGTCCTTCTGCATCGAAGTAGGTGCTCGTCCCGATCGCGACGGCGGCTTCGCCCTCGGCCGCGAAACACTGTAGGTCGCGTCGAAGCGTCCTGGCTCGTCCGGATCCTCCAGCCAGGAGTCGGCGATGGCGGCCTGGCCGACGATGGGTTCGTCGTAAGCGTGATACCGGTAGCTCGCGTCATTGCTGAAGAGCGCCTCGATCTCGGCCCGTTCGCCGCTCTTCCACGCGGCGACGTAAAGCTCGAGCCAGTCCGAGACGTCTTCCCGGCGCATGAGCCCAGCCTAACCGCCGTCTCGAGTGAGCCGAGACGCAGAGATCAACAGGTCGACTCCGTGTCCCGATCTGGGCCGGCGAGGCTCAGACGATCGACGAGCGCCTCGCTCGAGACGGGGCAAAGGCAGCTGAGTTGCCGTGCGAGCACGATTTTTTGGCAGGTCGCCGAGGTCACACCAGTTCCTGGCGCTGGCCCGACGAGTGATCCGCGAGCAGCGCGTGGCGCAGTTCTTCGAGGCCGGCGGGTGGGCCTTCTCCGAGCACCCGGAGTATCGCCTGCCGGTCTTCCGCGTTGAGGTCGAGGTGGTAGCCGGGCGTCTGGGAGAACTGCAGGGCGAGGCCGACGTTCCCCGCTCGATAAAGCCGCAGCGCGAGCTCTCCGACAGAAGTGGCTGGAACCTCGATCCCGGCGATCACCATCTCAGCGGCACTGGTTGACGCAGAGCCTCGCTCGACGCCGCTGGCATCCGACGGCTGGTCGCTCTCGACGACGATGGTGTGTTGGTGCTGCTGTACGTCCTGCTGAGGCTCCTCGCGCTCTTCGAGGCGGCCGACCCGAGGTGCGTCTGGCGCGGGGATGCCTTCATCGCCCTCGGCGGGGATTTCGGGCTTTCCTGCAACCGACGGGTCTTCTCTCTCCACGTCGCGTTGGTCGCGCTCGCCGATCGTTTCGCTACCGGTCACAGACACGGGGACTCCCTCCAGGTCGCGTTGGCGGGCGATGGAATGCCCCAGCTGGATGCCGGCTAAACGCTCGCCAAGGGGCCGGTCCAGCAGGCGCCTTGGGCGTCAGAGGTTCTGGCTGATCCGGAGGGTGGTTCCGTTGTCGCTCTGCTCGATCTGCAGGTCGGAGACGAGAGCGCGGATCATGGACAGTCCGCGTCCCCGGTCGCCCGGTCGTGGTCGATGGGGCTGCTTCCAGCGACCGTTGTCGCGAATGGTGATGTCGACGGTGTCGTGGTCGGCGAAGGCGTGAACGTGGATGTCGGATGGGCTGCCGCCATGCTCGATCGCGTTGGCGGCCGCTTCGTGGGTCGCGAGGACGAGGTCGATCTGGGTCGACTCGTTGAGGTCGAGACCTTCGAGCCACGTGCTGAGCATGTTGCGGAAGTGGCGAAGGCACCGCACGTCGGCCGGCAGCTCGACCTCGAAGGCCGGCGGTGCGCGTCCACTGGGCGCCTCGTCTCTCGGCACTTGGTCTCCATCGTCGCGTCGGTCTCAGTTCGTACCCCGCACTATCTCCACGCTGCAAAGACGCCTAAACGCCTGCCGCGAGGAGCCTGCTACGGTCCTTCGCGACAACGATCGTCTCCTTCCGCCCTGACCCTTGATCCGGCCACTGCGCCTGGAGAGGGCGAAAGGAGCACGACGATGGCCGAGTCGGAGGAGCAGCCAGGCGCGTTGAGGCTGATCTCGAACGGGATCAGCGCCCTCCATCGCGAGCACTACGGGCGCGGCGCACGCCGCGTGCGCACACAGATCAATGGCGAGCTGGTCATCACAATGCTCGAGGATCCCTTCACCGCGGTCGAGAAGACAATGATCGCCCAGGGGGCCTTTCTTCACGTTCGCGAGACGCGGACCATGTTCCAGGACTGGATGCAGCCCGGCTTCACCGAGCTCGTGGAAGCGGCGACCGGACGGAAGGTCGCCCAGTTCTTCTCCCAGGTCGCGCATGACCCCGATCTCGCGGTCGAGTTCTTCATGCTCGAGCCTGCTCCGGCGGAGGGCGAGCCCGCCACCTAATTCAGCAGACCGGCGCGCCCGGTCGCTTGCCGGCCTTTGATACCGTCTAGCGACGAGCCGCTCCTTGGCTGGGTAGGTTCGCCGCGCATCGTTGGTCTCGGCCTCGGCTCTGCTCGGGTCAAGGGCACACCAACCTCGGTAAATCCATCGCCTGCCGAGAGGAGACCACGCGATGCTTGGGCAGCCAGCACAAACGGTGAAGCTCAGTTCGACGGTAAGCCACGGGTGGTCATGGAGCGCGACGACGCGGCGAGCCGAGAGCCGACGCAGCGCGAGAGCCGCGACAGGCCGGACACGCCCGACAACACGACACGACGCACGTGAGACGCCACCGCGAACGACGCCGCAGAGAGCCCTCGTGCCAGAAGGGGTCAGGTCGGTGAGGTGGCTCGCATCCGCACGTATTGCGTGACACCGGCGAGAACGCCGCTCGAGGACGGACGATCGGAGCCGCCGGCGAAGCGGGCGGCGGGGGGCGAGGGGCGGCAGGGGGCGCGGTCGGCGGCGACATGCGGGCTGCTTCCGGGCGGCGGCGAATCGGACGTGCGGGGGCGGGGCGGGGCGGATAGCTCGGGGTCGGTGACCAGGCTGTCGGGGGATCGACAAGCGCAACGACCCGACCGCGTGTCTCGATCGAGCAGGCACGATACGCGGAGCGGTCGAGCCCGTTGCAAGGCAACGCGATCTTCAGCCATTGCACGTCGCGAGTCCATAGGTCAGGAAGACGTAGAAATCGTTGCCATTCCGGAAGACGAGCGCGTTTGGTACGCGTCGTCCCGGCTGCGCGCCACGTAGGTCAGGATGGCGAAGCCCTGACGGAGAGCCGATCGCTCGCGAAGGCCCGGCGGGTGATCGGTGGAGATACCGCAAGTTCACACCGCGGCGAAACCGCCCACATCCGAGTCCGGCCATGCCATGCGGTCGACCGTTTCGCTCACGAGCTGGACGATACGCCGACGATCGCCGTTGGTCGCCCGGGCGTCCCCTCTGAACGCGGACGGGCCCAAGGGCGCTCGTTCAGCGCCACGAGCTGACCGCGGACTTCGCATTCGTCGTCTCCATGGGGGGGTCGGCGCGGGAACTATCAACGGGCGAGCTACGCGACTGGGCCGGTCGCATCGAGCGCATGGGCGGATCAGGGCGACGTCTTCGTCTACTTCAACAACGACTGGGAGGGCTTCGCGCCGGCAAACGCGGCGGCGCTTCGCTCGCTCCTCACCGATCGGGCATGAGTCCCCTGGGGCGGGGGATAGGCAGCGTAGAAGCCCTCTGACCGGCCGACCGTCGGAGCGCCGCGTGGCAGCGATCGCCAGGCGTCGCGCGATCACGCCTGGACCGCGGGGGGTGAGGGTGCGTCGACTCGAGGCAGCGGTACCCTGGCGAGTGCGTGCGCCGCGGGGCGGCGGAGGATCGCACTTGAAGCCCCGCTCAGCGATCGAGAGCAGCGGGAACAACAGCGGGTCCGAAGCAGCACTGCTCGGTTCGAGCTCACGGAGCAGGAGCTCGAGCATCGTGTGATCGAAGATCGAATACCGCCTGAGCGAAAGGCCTCGTTGGGCTCGGGCGCGAGCACTCTCACGACGTCGCCGCCCGCCCTGCGCATGCCGCCTCGATCAGCGGGCCCGATCGCCTACCAGCGGCCGTGGTGATCGTTGACGTAGATCACCGGCACCTGCTGTGCCCGGCCCGTCGCGAGAGCGAGTCGCAGCCCTTGCAGACGGACTCGGTACGAGCTCAACAGGTCGTTTGCATCGTCATGCTCAAAGAGATCGATCACGTCGATCACAACCAGCGCGTCTCGATTCTCGGACCTGCTCATGTTCCAGTGAGATTCTGAGTGGGCCAACCGGGTCGAGCCAGAGAAGTCGGGAAAGGCGGCGGAACCCAGAGACCAGCGCGAGGCTCAAGCGAGACGCCCTAACACCACGCCCAAAATGGTGTGCCGCCAGGTCGCTTGCGCGAACGCTCGCGGGTTGCTCAGAAGCGGCGGAATGCCTCGCGTTCCCCGCCGCGGATGGAACCGGTCGACGAAATAGCCAAAGGGATAGAGCGCGGCGTGCTCCCCCAGAGCCATCGACATGGCAAGTAGACGAGGCCGCTGCGGCCACCTTCGGCGTGCTTCGTAGTAGACGAGCCCGAAGACCGCGCCGTTCACGAGATGGAGTGCAACTCCCGCCGGCCACCAGGCTCGCCCACCAGTAACCACCTTCCCGAGCACAGCCACGTCGGAGTAGTGACTACGAAGCGCCCACTGGTCGAGCGGCTCCTGGATCGCCCAGACAGCGGCTCCAGCCGACCCCGCGAGCGCACACCGCAACCGGGCGCCGCTGCCCGTCAAAGGTCTCTCACTTCCTACCTGCGACACCCCGTTCTTGTTCCTCAGCCGCGCACCGAACGAAACCTCTAGAGGCCCCGAGCCCACCCCGACCCTGAACCCGTTCTCCACCCGGCCTCCCGTCACCGAACGGGAGGCCGGGCGCGGCGGACAGCCGCGAAAGGGAGAGCGGCCCTTGACCAGGTAGGAGGAGCCCTTGCCGCTGCCATTCCAGTGATGCTCGTGCTCGCGTTTCGAGCCACCTTCTACCGGCTAGGCGCTGGGGCGGAGTCAACCCACGGCCACGACGAGACGAGAGAGAAGGAGCGAGCACTGTGTTGCAACATGTGCGACGGCAAACGGCGGCTGTCTCCTGCGTGGCGCTCTTCGCCCTTGCCGGTGGGGGTTGCGGCGGCGGGAATGGCGGCGAGGGGACGGGCGAGCCGGGCGAGGTGTCGGTCGACCTGACCGGGCAAAACGATGCGAACGTGTCGGGGGCGCGGGCCGTTTTCGGCTATGTCGCCGACGATCGCACGCTGGTCACGATCGATGGGCTCGACGGCGCCGAACGCGGCGCGCTCGGGGCGAATGCCGCCCGCATCGTTGTCGGATCGTGCGAAGAGCCTGGCGAGGTGGCGTACGAGCTGCGCCCCTTGGACGGCGCGGTCTCCGAGACAGAGATCGACACGGGGATCGACCGCCTCTACGAAGGCGAATACGCAGTCGAGGTGCTGTTCGCGGAGACCGGCTCCAAGGTCCTTGCGTGTGGCGATTTCCCCGACGAACCTCCGGCCTAGGCGCGCGGGCAGAGATTCCTGAGCGGCGGGACTCGGCGCGGGGCCCTCGAGCGCCAGGCATTCTCTTGGGCATCGGCCTTGGGGGGTTCGTGGACGGGATCGTGCTGCATCAGATCCTGCAGTGGCATCACATGCTCACAAGCGAAGGCTCCTACCCAGCAAGACCGTCGCGGGGCTCGAGACGAACACCCTCTGGGACGGGCTGTTCCACGCCTCGACCTGGCTCGCCGTTGTCGTAGGGCTGTATCTCCTGTGGCGGCGCAGCAGCGACTGGCGATGGGCCGTCAGCGGACGCGCGCTCGTCGGCTGGATGCTTGTCGGGTGGGGTCTGTTCAACCTCGTGGAAGGCATCGTTGACCACCATCTCCTGACCGTCCATCACGTCCGAGAAGGCAGCAACGAGCTCGCCTACGACCTCGGCTTCCTCGTCTTCGGCGCGACGCTCTGCCTTGTCGGTTGGCTGGCTGCTCGCCCCGGCCGTCCGACCGCAAACGGCTAGCCCGCCGTCGACGAGATTGCATCGGTTGCCGGGCCAGGGTCGCACACCCCTCGTCGCGCACCGCGATCGTTTAGCGGCCTCGCCGGAAGGGGACGCTGCAGCACTGTTCCCCCGGAAAGAGAGGCAGTGACGATGGCAGAGCTGACGAATCTCGAGTCGAAGCTCGGTGAGGTGACCGGGCTGGCGATGGCCGCGCAGGCGGCGACGAAAAAGGTCGTCTCGCTGTGCAAGGACGATGGTGCGGAGGAGCTGATTCCGGACTTGGAGCGGATGAACGAGGAGGCGTCCGAGACCGAGCGGCGCTGCACCGAGTTGGCCGGCAGCTTCGACGGGAAGAAGACCGCGATTCTCGAGGAGGCGCAGGCGACGAAGAACAAGGCCTCCGAGATGATGTCGACCTATCTCGACACCGACTCGGATGCGCTGGATGGGTTCGAGTTCCTGACGATGGCCGAGGCCGGCGAGGTCGGACACTGGTCAGTGCTGAAGGTGCTTGCCGGAACTGCCGACAGCCAGCAGCTCAGCGAGCTCGCCGAGTGGGCGCTCCCGATCCAGGAGCGGCACTTCGCAGGCGTCACGCAGGCGAGCCTGACGCTCTCCGCCGAGGAGGATCCAAACGAACCCGCCTGACGGTCGGCAAACGCTCACTGCCCTTTCTGAGACTGGAGGTTCTCGGTGATCAGGCGCATCGATCGAATCGCGACGGAGCTGCCCCCGCCGTCGGATCCGGATCCGGCGGGCGCCGCCGCGGTTCAGGAGCTCATGGGTGGGCGCTTCGGCGAGATGTCGACGTTCATGAACTACACGTTCCAGTCCTTCAACTTCCGCAACCGGCAGGGCGCCCGGCCGTTCTACGACCTCATCGCGAACATCGCCGCCGAGGAGTTCGGCCACATCGAGCTCGTCGCGGCGGCGATCAACACGATGCTCACGGGCGCGACGCCGACGAGCACGAACGGACGCTCGAGGAAGTCGCCGCTCGCCCAGGTGAAGGGCGTCGGCAACCCGCACCACTTCCTCGCCGGCGGGCAAGGCGCCCTGCCGCAGAACTCGCAGGGCCGTCCCTGGACCGGCGACAACGTCTTCTCGTCCGGTGACCTCGTCGAGGACCTGACACACAACTTCTTCCTCGAGACCGGGGCACGGAACAACAAGCTCAAGGTGTACGAGATGGTGGAGCACCCGGCCGCCCGCGCCTTGACCGGGTACCTCCTCGTGCGCGGCGGCGTCCACCAGGTCGCGTACGCGCGCGCAGTCGAGCGCCTGACGGGCGCCGACCTCACGAAGCTCTTTCCCGCCCCCCGGATCCCGACCGAGAAGATCCCCGAGTGCAAGCCGCACATCAAGCGTGGCGACCACCTTCGCCTCTATCGGTTCTCGCCGGGCGACTATCTCGAGCTACGTGCCGTCTTCAACGGCCCGCATCCCGAAACCGGAGAAGAGCTCGTCGTCGAAGACGAGGCACCCGAAGGCGTTCCCGCCTACGACCTGCCCGCGCAGCCGGCCGTCTTCGCGCCCGATTACGCGCCCGAGGAGATCGTGAAGATCGCCGAGAAACTCCGCACGCAGGCCGGTTTGCCCAAATCCCCCACCGGCGAAGTCGCCAACCCACCAGCTCGGCGGCGCGCGGCGCGATCCCGCCCGACCTCCCGTGCCAAGAAATGAGAGAGCTCGGTGCCTAACGACATGACCACGGACAAGCGGGACGACGAGTTGGATAGCGACGCACACGAGAGGAGCAACAAACGCGCCTCTACCAGCATGGAATCGCCCTCCAACGTGCCCCGCAGCACCCAGGGCCTCACCGTCGGAGGTACTGAGAAAGATCCTGGCATCGAGAAGCAGGCCGAGCCGAAACAGGCCGCGCCCTCGTCAGTACCAGGAGGGAAGGAGCAGCCCGCGCAGAGCTGACGGCGTGGCCCAGCTGGCGCTGCGCCAGGCCGCCGCTGTCGAAATCACGTTCGGGGCTGCCCGCGTCGTGAGCCGCCGGGAATGAGTGCGCGTGCCGCTGTGGCGAGATCAGCGGCGAGCGCGAGAGAGATCCGGCGCGAGCGATGCGCGAGCTGCGACCCGACGGAACTCCTCCACGATCTCGAGCTGAGCAGTCGCTCGCTCGATCAGCGCCTCGAGCCGCTCCGGATCGCTCACGGCGTCGGCCTCGCGCAGGCTGATCCAGAGCGCGCGCTTGCCGGTGATGCCGACGACGAGCGTCTCCGAGTCCATCAGGTCGGTGGCCCTCGCCGAATCGAACAGCGCGCTCTGCTTCAGGCGCGACACCTGCTCTGCGACCCGAACGAGTGCATCCTTCGCTCGGCTCGGCTCGACCCCGACCTCGCGCATCAGCTCCTCGAGCGCGGTCAGGTCGTCCTCGATCTGCACTGCGACCCCGCGCAGCGGGGAGCCCGCGGGCACCCGCGACGCGAGCCGGCGCGCCAGCCGCGAGCCCGCGCAGCCTGCCGCGTGGTGGTCGCGGAGATACGTGGTGAGCGCGCTCACTCGACTGGCCTTCCCCATTGTCGCGCCAGCAACACCTCACACTGCGCCCGCGACCAGCACCGGCCGGAGCTCCTACGCGAGGACGCCTCCCCGCGCGTCTTCCGCACTCCTGGCGGGTGGCATTCCCGAAACACTCGCCCATCCGGGTCGGCCGACGCTCGGCGCCGTAGTCACATCCGCTCCGACCTACACGGGTTCGGCCGGGATCGCGTTGTCGCTGGTGTCCCGACGTCGAGGCCGACGAGAGTAGGCTCAGCGGGCATGGAGCTCCGCGAGCTTCGGCCCGGGCTGTGGCGGTGGACGGCGTTTCACGCCGAGTGGGGTGAGGACGTCGGCTCGGTCGCCTACGCGACCGACGAGGACCTCGTGTTGATCGACCCGTTGCTTCCGGCGGACGACGCGCTCGACTCGCTCGTCCGACGGGTGGGGAAGCCCGTGTCGGTGCTCGTCACGATCTTCTGGCACACGCGAGACGCGGAGAGCGTGGCGAAGCGCCACGGCGCCCGGGTGCTCGGGCCGTCTGGCGGAAAGGCGGCGGTCCGGCGCCGCGCACCGACCGCGGAGGCGTTCCGGCCGGGCGACGCGTTGCCGGGCGCGGTCGAGGCGTTCCCGACCGCGCGCAGCTCCGAGGTCGTCTACTGGATCGCGGAGCATCGCGCGCTGGTGCCCGGTGACGTCCTGCTCGGCGACGCCGATAGCGGGCTCCGGCTGTGCCCCCGGAGCTGGCTGCCGGAGAAGACGACGGTCGAACGTCTCCGGGCGTCACTGCGACCGTTGCTCGAGCTCCCCGTGTCGCGCGTGCTCGTCTCCCACGGCGAGCCGGTGACGCGCAACGGCCGCGCTGCGCTCGAACGCGTGCTCTCGCGCTAACCGGCGCGGCACATCACTCGGCCCCGAGCGTTCCTTCGACGAGCTCGTATGCACGACCGCGTCGAGCTCGAGTCCTCCATAGCGTCGGATGTTTTTAGACATTGTGTTGAGGATATGTTGAACGCTTCTGTGCAACTTCGAGAAGGGACGAGTCATGTCGAAAGTTGAGGAGACCATCGAGCTCGATGTTCCTGTCGGGACTGCGTACAACCAGTGGACGCAGTTCGAGGAGTTCCCCGGTTCATGGAGCACGTCGATGAGGTGCGGCAGCTCGACGACACGCATCTCCACTGGCGCGTGACGGTCGCGGGCAAGACGGAGGAGTTCGAGGCCGAGGTCACCGAGCAGGTTCCCGACACCCGGGTTGCCTGGAAGAGCACCAGCGGTCGCCAGAACGCCGGGGTGGTCGACTTCCACCGGCTCTCGGACGACCGTTGCCAGATCAGCGTCCAGATGGACGCGGAGCCCGAGGGCGTCATCGAGAAGGCTGCCGACATGGCGGGTGTTGCCGCCGGCCATGTCCGGGGAGATCTCGAGCGATTCAAGGAGCTGATCGAGTCGCGCGGGGCAGAGACCGGCGCCTGGCGTGGGACGGTCGACCAGGACGCCCAGTGAACAAATGTCGTTGGAGGAGCGAGGAGGTGTGATGGCCGGCATCGAAGAGTCGATCGACGTCGACGTCCCGGTGCAGGTGGCGTACGGGCAATGGACGCGGTTCCACGAGTACGACCGGTTCGTCGAGAACGTCGACCGCGTGACGCGAATCGGCGACACGCTGAGGTGGGTCGTGAAGGCCGGCCCGACGACCCGCACGTGGATCGCGACGATCGTCGAGGATGAGCCGGGCTCGCGCATCGCCTGGGTGGCGCCCGCCGGGCCGGTCGATACCGCGATCTCGTGCGAGGCATTCGGCCCGGACCGGACGCGCGTCGTGTTCCGCGAGCGGATGCACGACAGCCTGGCAGCGACCGCGCTTGCCGCAACGGGCCTCGCAGAACGCCGGGCGCGTGCCGACCTGAAGCGGTTCAAAGAGCTCGTGGAGAGCGACGCATCGAGGTGCGACGCTCGAAACGACGACCAGATGCAGACGGAGAGGAGTGTGGCATGAAGCTTGTGAGCTCGCTGGCCCTCGTGCTCGTGATCGTGGGCGCAATCAACTGGGGCTTGGTGGCGATCGGGGAGTTCGACCTCGTCGCCGAGATCTTCGGCGAAGAGTTCGGGACGACGAACGCCGTGACACGCATCGTCTACGCGCTCGTCGGGCTCGCCGGGCTCTATCTGGCAGTTACCGTGCTGCCCGCCGTGCTGAAGTCAGATGACCGGCTCGCCTTCGGGAGGCGCGACCTCCGGGAAGTGCGCTGACGGTTGCGGGGATGCGGCCGCGAGGCCGCATCCCCCACCGCCGGCTATGCAGACAAGTTCCGGCGGCATCTGAGGTCGTTCCTTCCGTGATCCGACAGGGAGCGCCTTCGGAGAATGGATCGCATGGCGATGCGCGGGGGAATGCCCTGTCGCTGTGGCTCGCGAATGTTTCGGAACCCCCACGACAGCGCACGACCTCCGAAATCGCGGAGGAGGACGAGATGAAGGCAGTGGTCTGGCACGGAACCGAAGACGTCCGGGTCGATGAGGTTCCGGATCCGGTGATCCAGGAGCCGACGGATGCGATCGTGCGGATCACCTCGACGGCGATCTGCGGTTCGGACCTGCACCTCTACCGCGTCCTCACGATGTACATGGACGCGGGCGACATCCTCGGGCACGAGCCGATGGGGATCGTCGAAGAGGTCGGCCCCGAGGTGACGCACATCAGGCCGGGGGATCGTGTCGTGATGCCGTTCAACATCGCCTGCGGCGATTGCTTCATGTGCGACCACGGGCTTCAGTCGCAATGCGAGACGACCCAGGTGCACGAGCACGACAAAGGCGCCGCCCTGTTCGGCTACACGAAGCTCTACGGAGCCGTCCCCGGGGGTCAGGCCGAGTATCTCCGCGTCCCGCAAGCGCACTACGGCCCGATCAAGGTGCCGGAAGGCCCGCCCGACGAGCGCTTCCTCTATCTCTCCGACGTGCTCCCGACCGCCTGGCAGGCGGTGGCATACGCGGACGTGCCGAAAGGAGGCACGCTCGCGGTCTACGGTCTCGGGCCGATCGGGCAGATGTGCGTTCGTGTCGCCCGGCACCTTGGCGTCGAGCGCGTCATCGGCGTCGACCTCGTCCCGGAGCGAAATGAGCTGGCGCGCCGCTACGGGGCCGAGATCGTCGAGTGGAGCGACGATGCCGCGGTCACGGGCGAGATCCTCGAGCTGACCAAGGGCCGCGGCGCGGACTCGGTCATCGACGCCGTGGGAACAGAGGCACACGGTGCGCCGGTGCAGGAGCTCGATGCAAACGATCGCGAGCCGCTCGCCGGCCAAGGTCGCGACGGCGCTGATGGAAAGGGCCGGCAGCGATCGCACGTCCGCGCTACACACGGCCATCGGTTCCGTCCGTCGGGGAGGCACCCTCTCGATCATCGGCGTCTACGGCGGCGCGGCCACGCCGATGCCGCTGATGGAGCTCTTCGACAAGCAGATCCAGATCCGCATGGGCCAGGCGAACGTCAAGTCCTGGATCGACGAGATCCTTCCTCTCGTCACGGACGACGCCGACCCGCTCGGCACGGAGGACTTCGCCACCCACCGGCTCCCCCTCGGGGAGGCGCCCCGCGCCTACGAGCTCTTCCAGGAGAAGAAAGACGGCGCGATCAAGATCGTGCTGGCGCCGTAGGCGAGGTCGTTTCCGTTTGTGGCGCTCGGGTAGCTGCTCGAGGTGGGGACGCGAGGAGACGAGCGGGAGGGCTCGAAGTCCCGTCGTTCTTTTTGGGTCGCCACGACACCCTCCACCTCGCATCGCTCGCTTGACGCGGATCTCTCGGTCGATGTCGCGGTAGTCGGGGCGGGCATTGTCGGGGTCACCACGGCGCTGCTGCTGCGGGCCGCCGGTCGTGAGGTCGCGCTGATCGACGCCGGCCGCGTCGGGGCCGGGGTCACAGGGCATACGACCGCGAAGGTGAGCTCGCTGCACACGCTGATCTACGACGAGTTGACCCGCACGTTCGGCGAGGACGCGGCACGACTCTACGGCGAGGCGAACGAGGCGGGGCTCGCGGAGATCCGACGGCTCGTCGGTGAGCACGGGATCGACTGCGAGCTCGAAGTCACGGCTGCCCATACGTTCGCGGCCGTCGAGGAGGACGCCGAAGCGATCGAGCGAGAGGTCGCGGCGGCGCGTGCGGTCGGTCTGCCGGCAAGCCATCTCGCCGACCCGCCCGTGCCGTTCTCGACCTTTGGGGCGGTGCGGTTCGACCGTCAGGCCCAGTTCCATCCGCGCAAGTACGTGCTGGCACTCGTCGAGCAGCTCCAGACAGCGGGTGGACTCGTGTACGAGCGGTCGCGCGTCGTCGACGTCGATGCCGGCCGGCCGTCGCGGCTCACGACGGAGGCCGGGCATGTGGTCACCGCGACGGAGGTGATCGTCGCGACGCACGCCCCGATTCTCGACACGAAGCTTCTCCCGGCGCGCGCCAGTGTGCATCGCGGCTACGCGATGGCGCTCGAAGCCGGGCAGCAGCTTCCGGAGGGCATGTTCATCAGCGCCTCATCGCCCTCACACTCCGTTCGTGTCGCTCCGGGTGGCGTTCCTTGTAAGCCGGGATATCCGCGCGAGGTATGTGATCGTCTCAGCGGCAGCACGTCGTAGGGCCGTCGAGCGTCGGTCGGCGACGCCGCCGCCTACTGGGTGGACATCCTTCGAGTCGGTCGCGCCATCCACTGTCTGTATGGGCCGAAGAAGCTGAACTACGAGACTTGGGGGAATAGCCAACCGCACCTCCACACCCACATCGTGCCCCGCTACGAGATCGACCCTCATCCCGGCGGCGGATTCCCCTTCTGGGAGGTTCGCGATCCGTCATCCCTGCCACCCGACGAACTTGAACGCGACGCGGCTGCCCTGCGAGCGCTCCTCGTCTAGCCGCGCACTAAGCAGCGTTATGAGGAACTAGCCTGGCGGGTGGCCAGCAATGTCACTGGCGCAGAACCTGACGGTCTGGCTTGCGGCAGAGTGCTCTCTCTCTCTCTCTCTCTCTCTCTCTCTCCAGACCGGACACCCACCCCCTCGCCCAGCGACACCGCGACGGGGCCTGGTCAGCGGGGCCAGCACTCCGCATCTTTGAGCACCAGTACGGCCGCGCCTCGGAGCAGCCCGAGGAGCCGTTCGTCATGCCGACGACGGTCGAGGAGGTCGAGAGCCTCCTGGGGCCAGGTGCTCTACTGGCCGGTGAGAAGTGGAGGCACTGGGCATGAACGGCACCGACTCGCCGTCGTTGTCCACGTAGCTCGGCGACGACGGGTGGATCATTCGTCACGTCGAAGTTGGCGGGGGCAGGCCTTCGCTTGCTGGCTGGTTGGTTGTTGCGTGGGTGTCCGATGGTGAAGCAGCGCGCCTCCACATCAGGACGAAGAGTAGGACGGTCGTGATGCCGATGGTGTTGAGGATCGTGATCGACACCGTGACCAGCGGGTCGGCTGCAAAGGGATAAATCATCATCAGGAGCATCGGAGCGATGTTGCGTACCGCCGTGGTCGCCTCGGCCGCATGCCTGATTCCCGCGTCTTTGACTCGAAGACTGGAAACGAGAAGGTAGCCACACCCGAGGCCGATGAACGGGCCGGCAACGGCCGCGATGTAGCTCTCGGTGCCCCAGGTCTCCACGAACAGATCCCAATACGCAACCAGCGTGAAGTTGAGATTGAAGAGCAGACACAGAATTGCAACCCGAACAGCCCACTGTGCCAATGGCGGCGTCAGGTCGGGCCACCAGACCCTGAAGCCGCACCCGAGAACCAGCGGCAGGAGCAAGAAGAGCAGCAGCGGCCAAGCAACTTCCCAGGCCGAGGTCTTGAGTTGCGCGTCAACCGCATCGATGGCGAGGGGCAACCCTAGCGGGAGGGCGATAATCGTCCCGACAGTCAAGACCACCAACAGCGTGATGGATACGCCGACATCCGCCTTGGCTAACCGGGCGAGGATGGGAGCGAAAGGCATACCCGCACACAGGGCTGCGACACAGAACCCGACCTTGATCTCGCCAGGAATGGACGAGGCTATCGTCAGCAGATAGCCGATGAACAGGAGCGGGATGATGACGAAATTGATCACCAACGCCCACACGGCGATCTTCCAATGGGTAAAGGCCTCTGCCAGCAGCTTGCCGACCGAAAGCCTGAGGCCCAACCCGAACGAGTTCAATATCACGAAGAGCACCCCAAACCCGTTGATCAGGACGGTCTCAGTGGACTGGGTTGTCAAGGCGCTCCTCTCTCACGAGCAGACTGCGCTTGTCCCGTCCAGTCGGCCCGCTCCATCGGGCACGAAAGAGCCGACCATGACGTGCATCGAAGCCGAATCCGGCCCCAACGCGCATCATCCGATCGGGACGATCGTCCCTTCCGAGGGAGCAGCTGTTAGCTAGCCCCTGACCCCATCCCCGGAGCCGATCGCCCAACAGAGCGGAAGCGGCTGTCGTGTCTCGACTAGCGAGTCAAGGATTGTCTCCGGGGTGTCCCGCCGCCGACAGATCGCGCCGTGCGGGTCTCAGCGAGGCGCATGAGTGCGATCTCTCGCGTCACCCGCACGCTGGTCGTACGTGCGACGAGGGCAGGGTTCTTGTTCCCGTCGAGACGCTCAAGGCCGCTCTCGCACGCCGCGACCACCCGCAGGAGTCGCCTCTCGCTCCCTCCTCGGTCGTCACTTGGGCAGTGGGTCGCGCGGAACGGGCACAGCGTATTCCCGGAGGTAGGAGCTTGGCAGCGGGCACCCTACCCCCTTGCTCGCCTTCATCGCCGTGGGGCCTGGTCGCGGGACGTGACGCTGGATCCCCGTTCGAAGAAACCGAAGGGATCGCGGTCTTCGTTACGACTGTTGCACCGACGATGTTGTCTCGAGATCGCTCTCGGGACGCTCGAGTGGGACGGATCCCCTGACGGTCGTGCCGTGGCCCGGCGTCGAAGTGATCTCGAGCTCGCCGCTCACGGCAGCGATGCGGTCGCGCATGCTCGTCAAGCCGTCGCCGTCGGCCGACGAAGGGTTGTCTATGCCCACGCCGTCGTCGGCGACGGCGAAGTGAACCCGCTGCTCGTCACGTCCGAGCGTGATGGTCACGCGCGCGTGGCTGCCGGCGTGCTTGGTGGCGTTCTGGACGGCCTCCGTTACGCAGAAGTAGATCGCCGCCTCGACCGTGGGCGAGCAGCGGCCAATGCCCTCGTCGTCGACCTCCATCGCCGGGGTCGGGGCGGTCATCGCAAATGCGCGCAGCGCGCCGCCCAGCCCGAAATCCTGCAGCGTTGGCGGATAGATGCCGTGGGCCAGCGCGCGGAGGTCCTCGATTGCCTCCTCTGACTGGGTGCCGATCGCGTCGAGCTGCGCGGCCAGCTTAGGGTCGTCGAGGCTATCCGCGACGAGACCCAGCCGGATCCGGATCGCCACCAGCCTCTGCTGCGCGCCGTCGTGCAGATCGCGCTCGAGACGCCGTCGCTCTTGCTCGGCCGTCTCGACAATGCGCGCGCGGGACGCGTGCAGCTCCGCGACCAGACGCGCGTTCTCAAGCATCATCAGCGAACTCGCGGCCAGGCCCTCGACCAGCGCGGAGTCGGTATCGAGCATCGGGTCATGGATCAGCGCGGCTACCGGCCGGCTGTCCTGGCTCAGAAGCGTCACCCCGCGCGCCTGCGGCTCGACTGGGAGCTCCACTGGCTCGCCGTCAACATCGACATAGCCCGAGACCCCATCCCAAAGCGCAAGCTTGACAGTCGAATCCCCGAGCGCATCGGCGAGCACCTCCTGCACAGCCGAGGGCGTCAGCGGCCTGTCGCGCGCGCGCACGGCGATCTGCCCGAGGCTGATCGCCGCGAACAGATCCCCCCAGACCTGACCGAGGAGAATTGCCATCGGAATCGCCAGTCCCAGCACACCATTGACGATCACCACCGCCGACGCGGTCCCCGGATAAGCGGGGAGGAGGTACAGGGAGATCACAAACCAGGCGACGGTAGCGGTAAAGACGGCGGCCACCGGGGTAACCGCGTGGCGAGGCACGGGCCTCGACGCCGCGTCTTGTCGAGTAGCAGCATCGTGAGGCCGATCAGCGCGATCGTGAACACGATGCTCGACGCCGAGTTCAGCGCCGTCCCGATCCCAGCATCGCCGACGGCCAGGGCATTGACAGGACAGCGCGTCCCGCAGTCGTTGAACGCGCCGGCCGCGGGAAACGTTGGCGATAGGGCAAGGTTCAACCCCGTCAACACCGCTGTGCTCAGCGCATAAGCACGGATGAACGTGCGCTCCAGCCTCGACTCCAGGCGACCCCGCGGATAGGACAGCAACAGATAAGCCGTGTACACGACATACACAGCCCAAATCACCATCCCGAGCGTGTACGCCGGCGACGCTCCCGAGGCGTTGAACGAGGTCGCGGCATATAGGAATCCATTCCCCACAAGGAGCGGACCGAGCCTGCTGCCAGGCCGACGCCACCACGTGTACAACCCCACCCCCACATATGACGCGACCACGAGACTCCTCCAGATCGAGGTGCCCTTCGGGTCCACCAAGATCGGGCTGCGCGCGACCGCCCAGGCCGTCAAAGCCGTAGCGACAGCCCCCGCCACCCCGATTGCGATCGGCGCAAACGCGCGCAGAAACGACTCAGAACGCCACCAGGCATCGGCGTGCGCAACCGGACGCTGTGCGTTGGTCTCCGTCAGCCCTCCTTCGAACCGCCATTATTGCCGCCCGCTGGCTCAGGAGCGCCCGCCCAAGGTCGTTGCCGCGCTAGCGCGGGACATCTGTCGTCTCAGGGGCAACGATCCGCAGCTCGTGTCGAGTAAATGTCGGTTGGGAGCTCAGGAGCCCCGTCCGTTTCAGCCTTCCGGGGTGCTGCGCCTGCCGGGGTCGAGTGCGCCCTCGAGTCGCCCCCTCTCGTGCGTCATCACGTTCGCGGGCGCGCTGAAGCGATCACGTAGGGTCGCTACTCGGAAAGGCACGCGCTGGCGAGGAGGGGACGATGAGCCAGTTGCAATTCGACGCCGACGCCGCGAGGCGGATCGAGGCCCTCTACCAGATTCGCGATGCTGCGCATCGCCGCGAGCTCGTTCGCGAGGCACTCGGGGTAGTCGTCGGTGAGCGAATCCTCGACGTCGGATGCGGGCCTGGCTTCTACTGTCTCGAGCTCTCGGAGATCGTTGGTTCGTCCGGCTCCGTCGTGGGCGTGGACAGCAGCCCCGCGATGCTTCAGCTCGCGCGCGCCCGCTGCGCTGGTCGCGAAAACGTCGGGCTCCTCGAAGCAGAGGCCACAGCGCTCCCGGTCGAGAGCGGAACATTCGACGGCGCGGTCTGCGTACAGGTTCTCGAATACGTCTCGGACGTGGATGCAGCTCTCGCCGAGTTGTACCGGGCCCTTCGACCGGGCGGACGTGCAGTCGTCTGGGATGTGGACTGGGCGACGGTGTCGATTAACTCGCGAGACACCGCTCTGACCACGCGCGTGCTGCGAGCCTGGGACGAGCACCTCGCTCACCCGTCGCTGCCGCGAACGCTCGGCACGCACCTACGCGCAGCCGGATTCGAGGACGTACGCCTGGAGGCGCACGCGTTCGCTGCGGCCGGACGTGACCCGGAGAAATACGGAGCGGCGCTCGTCCCGTTCATCACGACGTTCGTCGCGGGCAGGCAAGGCATCGGCGAGGTGGAAGCCGAAGCGTGGGGCGCCGAGCAGCGCGAGCTGATGGAACGAGACGAGTTCTACTTCGCGAGCACGCAGTTCTGCTTCACCGCCACGAAATCGCCCTGACGAACATCTGGAAGCCCTCGCAAGCTCGAGCCGAGGTGGGGCTTGGCCGGGAGCCTGGGCCGGCATCGCTCTCTGCGGTGACGGTCTGGCGGATCAGACCTGAGGGCGGAATGCCAGGAGCTCGGATCCGTGGTCACGCAGCCAATCGCGCTGCTGACGCCAGTGCGGGCGATGTCGCTCGACGAGCGCCCAGAACCGTCGCGAGTGATTCGGGACACGTAGGTGACAGAGCTCATGCACGACCACGTAGTCCAGCACCTCGGGTGGCGCGAGCACGAGCCGCCAGTTGAAGGAGAGCGTGCCGCGTGAAGAGCACGAGCCCCAGAGAGTGCGTTGCCCTCCGATACGGATTCGGCGGTACTCGACGCCGATGCGCTCGGCCTCCTCCTGGGCCAACGTCGAGACACGCTTTCGCGCGGTCATACGCGCCTGCGACTCACTGACCGCGGATGGGTCGAGGCAGAGTCGCGGCACCTGCCGACGCCGCTGATCCTCGATCCACAGGCGCTTCTCCTCGAGCAACCGCTGGACGCCGGCACGACTCGTTCCCTGTGGCACGGTCAGCCGCGGCGCCTCTCCCCACGGCACCTCCAGTCGCCATCGCCGCGCCCGCGGCGACCACCGCACGTCCACGGCCTCCAAGGGGCACGAGGTTAGCCTTCGAGTCGGGCGTCGCCGATTTCGGCGGCGCCCGACTCGCCGCGACTCGAAGCTCACACCCCGTCTCCCACCACTCGCTGGTCGGCGTCGCGGTGGGGCCCGGTCTTGGGCCCGGCGCGCGCTGAACAACGCCTGGCACCTGGATCCGGGGACGTTCAGCCGGGATTAAGCTGGCCCCGCTCGCCGTCGACCCCGACCCGGCTCACTAGCATCGCGAGGGTGCTCGCGAGCGCCGACCCCGGGGAGCCGACGCCTGCCCCAGGCGGCCGGCCGCCGGGCCGAATCGGCCGCCTGAGTCGGCGCGCGCGGGTGGCGATCGCGGCGACGGTCGTGACGGCGGTCGCGTTGTGCGTCGTCGGCCTTGCGACGCGAGGCCCGTCGACGCCCCCGCTCGAGCGGGCGGAGGTCGGATCGATCGCGTCGGGCGTCGTCGAGAAGGCGATCGAGGACCTGCGCGAGGCGCCGGCGACCTCGGCGGTCGTCTACCAGCAGATTCTTCCGTCGCTTGTCCAGATCGAGGCGAGCCGGCCGTCGCCGAACGGGGATGGCGGAGGGCTGGGAACCGGGGTAATCGTCAACGCGAGTGGGGCGATCCTCACCGCGCTCCACGTCGTCGACGACGCGACCGAGATTCGGCTGTCCTTCGTCGACGGCACGCGGTCACGAGGCCAGATCGTCTCCGCCGACCCCGAGAACGACATCGCGGTGCTGACCTCCGACCGTAAACCCGATCCGATCGTCCCGGCGGTGCTCGGCGGTGCCGGCCAGGTCGGCGACGAGACGTACGCGGTCGGGCACCCGCTGGGCTTCGTCGGCTCGCTGACGTCCGGTGTGATCTCTGGTCTCGAGCGTTCGGTCGAGGCGCCCGACGGGAGGATGCTCCGCGGGCTGATCCAGTTCGACGCGGCCGTCAACCCGGGGAACTCCGGAGGGCCTCTCCTCAACCGTGGCGGCCAGGTGATCGGGATCGTCACGGGCCTCGCCAACCCGTCGCAAGACGGCAACTTCATCGGTCTCGGCTTCGCAGTGCCGATCGGCGCCGCGGGCGGCGCCGCAGACGCCCCATCCAAGTAACGAGAGGAGCCATGAAGCGCACAGCCCACACTCGATGCGTCACTCGAACAGGTGTTGTTCGAGGTCAAGCGTGTGATCGTCGGCCAGGACGCGCTGCTGGAGCGGATGATGGTCGCTCTCCTCGCCCGGGGTCATCTTCTCGTCGAGGGCGTTCCCGGCCTCGCCAAGACGATGGCCGTCAAGACGCTCGCGCAAGCGATCGGCGGCGAGTTCCAGCGCATCCAGTTCACCCCGGACCTCGTCCCCGCGGACATCGTCGGCACACGAGTCTTCAATCAGAAGCTCGGAGAGTTCCAGGTCTCGCTCGGCCCGGTGTTCGCGAACCTCGTTCTGGCCGACGAGGTGAATCGCGCGCCGGCGAAGGTGCAGAGCGCGCTGCTCGAGGCGATGCAGGAGCGGCAGGTCACAATCGGCCGGGAGACGCACCGGCTGCCGGACCCGTTCCTCGTGATGGCGACGCAGAATCCGATCGAGTCGGAGGGCACCTATCCGCTGCCGGAGGCCCAGGTCGACCGGTTCATGCTCAAGGTGTTGATCGGCTACCCGAGTGCCACTGAGGAGTTCGTGATCGTCGAGCGCATGACCGCCGCGCACGAGGCGGCGGGGCGGGCGCTCGACGGGGACCAGCTCACCAGGCTCCAGCGCGCTGCCGATGCGGTGTTCGTCGACTCCGCGCTCATCGAGTACGCCGTCAAGCTCTCGAACGCCACCCGCGATCTCGCCTCGGTCGGGCTCGGCGAGCTGGCCCCGCACGTCACGTACGGGGCGAGCCCGCGCGCGTCGATCAACCTGATCCTGGCCGGCCGCGCACTGGCCCTCGTCCGAGGCCGGGAATACGCGCTGGCGCACGACATCCAGGAGATCGCACATGACGTGCTTCGCCACCGCCTCGTGCTCTCGTACCAGGCGCTCGGGGACGGAGTGGGCGCCGACGCCGTCATCGACCGGGTCCTCGCGGCCGTCCCGGTTCCGGAGCTTGCGCTGAGAGAGCGCATGACAACCGGTCGCGCCTGACCGCAATGCAACCGACGGGCGCCCGCCCCCTCGGAACGCCGACGCCGGAGCAGCTGCTCCATCGGCTCGAATGGCAGGTCATCCGCCGCCTCGACGGCATCCTGCAGGGCGACTACCGCACGATGTTCCGCGGCGCAGGCCTGGACTTCCTCGACCTCCGAGAGTACGAGCCGGGAGACGACGTCCGGCACATCGACTGGAACGTCACGGCCCGGATGGACACGCCCTTCGTCCGCCAGTACGCGGAGGACCGCGAGCTCACCGCATGGCTGCTGCTCGACCGGTCGCCGTCGATGGGCTTCGGACCCATCGATCGCCCGAAGGAGCTCGTGTTGTGCGAGCTTGCGACGACTTTCGCCCGGCTGCTCACGCGAAGCGGCAACCCGGTGGGGGCGATCCTGTTCGACAACGAGATCGAGGAGACGCTGCCGCCGCGCAGCACCCGCAACCAGGTGCTAGCGCTCACCCGGAGCCTCCTGCGGCCGGCACCCGAGACGAACGGAGCGGTCACCGACCTGACGCGTCTGCTCGAGACCGCGCTGCGAACGATCCGTCGGCGCTCGCTCGTCGTGCTCGCGTCCGACTTCATCACCCCGCCGGGCTGGGAGCGACCGCTGCTGCGGCTGAGCGAGCGGCACGAGGTCGTCGCGCTCCGGCTCCTCGATCCCCGGGAGTACGAGCTCCCCGACGCGGGCGTGATCGTCGTCGAGGACGCCGAGACCGGCGAGCAGCTCCTGGTCGACTCCAGCGACACGGAGTTCAGGCACCGCCTACGGGCGGCCGGCGAGGCGCGCGAAGCGGAGCTCCGGACGGCGACGCTGCAGGCGAGGGTCGATATCTGCGAGGTCTCGACGGCCGACGACCTCGTCACAGCGTTATCCGAATCGTCGAGTCACGGAACACGGCGGCGCGCGCTGATGTGGCTCGGCTCCCCATGGATGCTTCTCTCGCTCGCGCTCGTCCCGCTCCTGGTGCTCGCGTACGCGAGGCTCGTTCGCCGCCGGGCCCGGCGTGCGGCCCGATTGGCGTCCGAGGGACTCGTGCCGACGAAGGCGGCCATGCGTGGCCGCCGCTGGCGGCAACACGTGCCGTTCGCGCTGTTCGCCTCGGCCCTCACCGTCGTCTGCGTCGCGCTCGCCCGGCCGACGATGAGCTTCGCGCTGCCCCAGCGAGAGGGAACGGTGATCCTCGCCTTCGACGTGTCCAACAGCATGCGCGCCGAGGATCTCGAGCCGAGCCGCATCGCAGGCCGCCAAGAAAGCGGCGACGGCGTTCGTCGAGTCGACAGCCGAGCACGATCCGTATCGGCGTGGTCGCGTTCGGGGAGAGCGCCGTCACCGTGCTCCGGCCGACCCACCGTGAAGGAGGAGGTCGTCGCCGCGATCCGGCGCCTCTCCGTGGGCGGTGGCACCTCGCTCGGTCAGGGCCTCTTCACCTCGCTCAGCACCATCGCCGGAAAACCCCTGCAGATCGACGAATCGGCACTCGAGAGCGACGGCGGCGAGGTCGATGTCGGGTTCTTCGGCTCGTCTGCGATCGTGCTGCTCTCCGACGGGGAGAACACCTCGAGCCCCGATCCGCTGCGGATCGCCGAGGTTGCCTCCTCGGCAGGCGTCCGCGTCCACTCGATAGGGATCGGGACGCCGGCGGGAACGGTCGTCGAGATCGACGGGTTCAGCGTCGCGACCGCGCTCGACGAAGAGCTTCTCACCGAGATTGCGGACGTCACCGACGGTACGTACAACGTCGCCGGCGACGCCGTAACGCTCGATCGGATCTACGACTCCATCGACCTCGAGCTCGCTCACGTCGAACGCGAGCGTGAGGTGACGGCGCTGTTCGCAGCAGCCGGAGGGCTGCTGCTCGTCCTCGGGTCGCTCCTCTCCATCGCTTGGTTCGGGCGCGTGATCTGAGTGTCCTTCACGTGGCCCCTTGCACTCGTCTGCCTGCTCGTTGTGCCGCTGCTCTGGCCGCGGTCTACAGGTGGCTGCTCCGGCGCCGGCGCAGACAGGCCGTCCGCTACTCGAGCGTCGCGCTCCTACGCTCGGTGCTGCCGAGGCGCACGCGTTGGCAGCGGCATCTGCCGATCGCCCTGCTCTTCACAAGCCTCGCCGCACTCGGCCTGGCCGCCGGCCGGCCCACGTCGAGCGCGACGTCCCCTACGCGCGGACGTCGATCATCCTCGCCCTCGACGTGTCGGGCTCGATGTGCGCCACGGACGTTCGGCCAAACCGGCTGACCGTCGCCCAACAGGCGACCCGCGCGTTCGTCGAAGACCAGCCGGACGAGGTGCGGATGGGGCTGGTCATCTTCTCGGGGTTCGCCGAGCTCGCGGTCCCGCCGACCACGGACCGCACCAAGCTCATCGCGATTATCGACTCGGTCACGACGGGTCGCGGCACCGCGATCGGCGCGGCGATGCTGAAGGGACTCGACGCGATCGCCGAGGTGAACCCTGCTGTGCAACCCGTCGGTGACGCCACCACGGCCGCCTCGGCGCCCGCGGAGTCAGGCCTCGGCACCGACGACTACGTGCCCGACATCATCGTGCTGCTGACCGACGGCAGGAACACACGGGGAATCGAGCCGCTCGACGCCGTCCCCCAGGCGGTCCAGCGACGCGTGCGCGTCTACACGATCGGCTTCGGGACGACCCAGCCCTCGGAGCGCGCATGTACCCGTGCCCAGCTCGGCGGGCGGGCCTTCGAAGGGTTCGGTGGCGGCGGCGGCTTCGGCGGCGGCTTCGGCGGGTTCCTCATCGCGGACAAGCCCACCCTCATGGCAGTCGCGAAGCAGACCGGAGGCACCTACCATGCGGCCGAGGACGCGGACCAGCTACGCGAGGTCTTCGCCGATCTCCCCAAGGAGGTTGCTACTCAGAAGCAGCCTGTCGAGATCACCTGGCTGCTCGCCGCGCTCGGCGGACTCCTCGCAGCCGCGGCCGTCGCAGCGTCGATGCGCTGGAGCCCATACCCATAGGTGTGGCTAGCCTCGGGCTCCGAATGCGATGCAATCCACGAGCACGGCCGCCAGCCCGTTCCAGAGGTACGGCGTCCCGACGCTTGCGCCTCCGCCAGAGATGAACCCGCTCTGCACCACGCCCGCCGTCGTCGCCGATGAGGCGCTCAGAGCGAACGCACCCATCCATCCTCTCGGCGAGGCCACTCCGAACGCCCAGGCGCCCGAGTCCACTCGCTACCTCGCGGTCGTGGCCCGACTCACCTTCCCTGGCTCCTTTCTCAGGCGTCACGTAGACAAAGAGCGCGACGGCTTTGCTCGCCACGTGATCCGCAAGCACCACCAGGCGGAACGCGAGGGCGACTGGCAGCGAGCGGAGGGCGCGCGATGAAGCTCTCGCGAGGAGTAGCGCGCTTCAACAAGCGGGTCACGAACCGCATTCAAGGCGTGTACGCCTGGCTCGTCCCACCCTGGGCGGTCATCCTCCATCGCGGGAGGCGCTCGGGCCGCCGGTTCCGCACGCCGCTCTTTGCGTTCAGGCGAGGTCTGGACCCTCGTCATCGCGCTCCTGTATGGCGAGGAGTCCGACTGGCTTCGGAATCTGCACAAGGGCGGCGGTCATGTGATCCGTGCGGGCCGCACGTTTGTCGTCGCGCCGCCCGAGGTCATCGAGACGAAGGCAGCAGGGTCACTGCTCGCACGCTTGTCGTACCCGGAGCGCGCGTACTGTCGGCTCGCGGAGAAGCTGGCGATCCTCGAGCTCGGAGAGCAGCTGCCCGGCTTCGGGCGCCGTAGGCTCTTCACCGAGCCCCGAGCCACGCGTTCGAGCACCGCACCCGCAAACGGGATGCGCTCGGAGCGCCAGACGTGTCGTTCCTCGAACGGCCACGCGTAGATCGGGTTGCCGTCGCGCACCAGTTCGAGCACGCGCGGTTCGTCGAGCTCCTCGGCGGACCACGCGTAGAGGCCCTGTAGCCGCGGTGCGATGACTCCGTAGTCGAGCCAGCGGCCAAATCGCTGCTCGTCGGCGATATACCACTCGACCTCGCGCACGAGCGGGTAGTGATCGGGATCACGCGGCGGAGAGAGAGGAACGCGCCGGCCATGCCGAGGCGGGGATCGCCGAGGACGCGCCGACCAGGGAGAGCCGCCCCAGCGCAGCCGGAGCCGGACGAGGGCATGCGCGGATGAACTGTGCCGCTGGCGATGAACTCGAGCCACTGCCGACAGCCGGACGACGGTTCCCCGGACCCCTCCTACCAGCGCGAGCGCCACACGTCCAGGAGGCGCGGCGCCCACCGCCGGGCCGGGGTTGCATCGAGCGGCAGAGAGACCGCGCTGAGCCTGCCAGCGCATGAACGACAGCGCAGCACGCCGAAACGGCAGGTGCCGCGGCGCGCGACCCGACCGTGATACGTCCGCGCGAGCAGCGCAAGCCGCGCGACCGGATCGTCGCGCGCTGACGCGACCTGCGCCTCACCCCATGCGAGCGCGTCGAGCCGAGCCTCCTGCGCACCTGGCACCGGACAAGACTTCCAGACCGATGCGCGGCGTCACCTTTCGTCCGCGCGCGATGAAAGACGCACGTCACACGTACCCGATACCAAGCGGCCATTGGTGATGTGAGGTCCCGCATCGCCGTCGCGTTGTGACCGTTGCGTGGCCGCTTGCCGTTCTGGGGGCGGTAGAGACACCACAGACCCGAGATGGTGAGCGCGAATCCGCATAGGGTCTGCGCGTGACCGACGAGGAATCGGACAAGCGCGAGGAGCCGGGGGTCCCCGAGTCGCCCCTCGTGTCGACAGAGCACGGACGTGTTCCGAAGGGTCAGGGCTGGTTCATCCTCAACGCGCGCGAGGCGCAGTGGTGGGAGCGCAAAGGTCGGGGCGTCCTCTGCGAGTTCGAGGGCGCGGGCTTCGAGGGCGCGGCGGATTTCCTGCAACTCGGCATCAACCTCACATCCTCGGGCCCGGCGAGCCGATGGCGATGTACCACCGGGAGAACGACCAGGAGGACTTCCTCGTCCTCGCCGGGGAGGCGCTGGCCATCGTCGAAGGTGAGGAGCGCCCGTTACGACAGTGGGACTTCGTCCACTGCCCGTCCGGGACGAACCATGTGATCATCGGCGCCGGAGAGGGACCGTGCGTGGTACTCGCGGTCGGCGCCCGCGACCGCTCGACCGGCGCCGACTGGGGCGCCTACACGACCGATGCAGCCGCGCTGCGTCACGGCGCCGGCGTCGAGCGGGAGACGACGGACGCGGCCGAGGCATATGCGCGATTCCCCCGAGGCGGGCTGACCCGATACCGCGAGGGCTGGCTTCCCGACTAGACAGGCGGGCCGCCGGGTGGATCGACGAACCGGCACCGTATTCTCCGGACATGGCCGTCTCTCCTGACGACGCGCGGTCCCTTGCCCTGTCGCTGCCCGAAGCCGTCGAGCAGGATCATCATGGGCGCCCATCGTTTCGCGTCGGCGGCAGGATCTTCGCGACGTTGTGGACCGAGAAGCGGATGAACGTGATGCTGGATGAGGGCGGGATCCTCACGGCGCTCGAAATCGCGCCGGATGTCTGCGAGGAGGTGTGGTGGGGCAAACGCCTGACGGCCGTCGGCGTGACCCTCCCCCACGCTGACCGCACGTTCCTCGACGACCTTCTTCGGGAGGCGTGGGAGCAGAAGGCACCCCTGCGGCTACTCGACCGCTGACGAGCGGGCCGAGGCCTGCCTAGCTCGCGAGGTGCGTGCCGAACCAGCCCAGCATGCGGCGATAGGCCGCGGCCGCGGCCGCCGGGTCGTGGCGCGAGCTCGTCGGGTTGAAGAACGCATGGTCGACGCCGGGGAAGGTGACGATCGCGTGCTTCAGTCCCGCCGTGCGAAGCGCCGCGCGCGCCGCGGCCTGCGACGCGTTGACTCTCGCGTCGAGCTCGGCGTACACACCGAGCACGGCGGCGTTGCTTCCCGCGAGGTTCCCGGCGTTCGGGAAGGGCCCGTAGAACGGCACCGCGGCGGCGAGGCGCGGCTCCCTCGAGGCGAGCAGCAGCCACGTCATGCCGCCTCCGAAGCAGAAGCCGATGGCCGCGACCTTCTTCCCCGGGACGCGGCGGCGAAGCTCCGTCACCCCGGCTTTCATGTCCGCCACGAATCGCGACGGAGTCACCGCTCCGAGTGCGGCCATCGCCTCGAACTCGTCCGAGAACGACTTCGTCCCGCCCTCGGCCGACAGCAGGTCGATCGCGAGCGCCGAGTAGCCGCTGGCGGCCAGTCGGCCGGCCACGGCTCTGATCGAGTCGGTGAGCCCGCGGTTCTCGTGGATCACGAGCACGGCGCCGCGCGGCTGGCGTGCGGGCGCCCAGGCGCCGATCAGGCGCCGACCCCGCGGCCCGCGGAACGTGATCTCACGGGTCGGGAGCGCGGCCGCCTCCGCGGCCCGCGCGGCGTCCTGCACACGACCCGCCGCCGCACTCGTCAACGTCTTCGCCTCGGCGGCCGCGGCGGCGGCGAGCAACGACGAGGCCGCGGCCCCGGTGAGGCCGAGGAGCCCCAGCCGACGCAGCGCCTCGCGTCGGGAGACGAGACCGTCGGCGTGGTCTTCGGCGACCTCTTCGGCCAGGTAGCGCTGGAACTCGGTCACGACGAGACCTCCCGGAGCGGATGACGTCCCACGACGGACCCTCCTCAGAATGCCCTACGGTCGATCGTCACGCGCGGATTCGGGCCGGCCGAGCGAGGCAGCCTCACGCGGCCCCGCCGTACTCGTCGTGCAGGTTCCACCACTGGTAGGGCGGCGTCTGCGGATAGCCCTCGGGGGAGTCCTCCCACTCCTCCTGCCGTCCGAGCGCCGTGATGTCGAGGTAGCTCCAGGTGCTCCCCATCGCCTCGTCGCCGCGACTGTCGACGAAGTAGGTCCGGAAGATCCGCTCGCCGTCACGGACGAAGGCATTGGTGCCGTGCCACTCGTCCACGCCGAAGTCCGCGTCGAAGCCGTCCGTGATCGTGTACCAGGGGATCTCCCAGCCCATCCGCGCCTTCCAGCGCTCGATGTCGGGCTGCGGCGCGCGCGAGACGAACACGAGGGTGGTGTCGCGGGCGTTCAGGTGAGCGAGGTGGGCGACCTGATCGGCGAGGAACGAGCAGCCCCGGCAGCCGCCCTCGGGCCAGTCGGCCACACCGGGCTCGAAGAAGAAGCGGTAGACGATCAGCTGACGGCGCCCCTCGAAGAGGTCGAGCAGGCTCGCACGACCGTCGGCACCTTCGAACACGTAGTCGGTCTCCACGGCCATCCTCGGCATCCGGCGGCGCTCTGCGGCCAGCGCGTCCCGGGCCCGGGTCAGCTCCTTCTCCTTCACGAGCAACTCCCGGCGCGCGACCTCCCACTCCTGTGACGACACGATCGGTGGCATCTCCATGCGGCTTCCTCCTTCGGGCCCTCGGCCCGTGGTCGTTCCCCACGATGACGGACGCCGCCCGGGCGTGAAAGTCATCGGTCCGGCGAGGCCGCAACGCAAATCGTCCGATCGGGACGATGCGGAGACGAGCGCCTCCGAGATACCTATTTGAGCCGGCCCGGTGGACGATCGAGGAGACCGAGACACATGCCGACAGCCGACCATCACAGCGAGTACCTGGCCAGGGCGGTGGCGGCGCTCACGCCCGGGGTCGAGAGCGGGTGGACGAGCTGCTCGAGCAGCTGGGGGATGCAGTCGGCGGCCACGAATGGGTCGGGCGGTTCGCCATTGCCCGGAAGGCCGAAGCCGATCTCGGCCGGACCGACGTCTCGACGAGCACCGATCCCGGGCGCATGCTCACCCAGCAGGAGCTCGGCGTCCTGACCGCCGGCTTCAAGGCGATCCGTGACCAGGAGCCGCTCGACGACGTTGCAGACTGGGCGAACGCGGTTGTCGCGCTGCTGGACGACGAAGCCGCCTTCACCGGCTGAGGATCCGCCTTTCGCCGACTCGGTGGCTCGGCGGCGACAGGGCATGGGTCAGCCGCGGCAAGGGCAAACGTCGCGTCGGTCAACAGAGAGCCTGTCTTGTCGCCGACCGGCTCTGGAGCGACAGTACGCTCGCTCAGGTCTCGGTCCTAGGGCGTGAGCAGTTTCCAGTGCCCCTCGGAGACGACTTCGACGGTGCCGTCGACCACCTTGATGGCGGTTTGATCGTCGATCGCGTACGCAGGCACCGACAACCCGGCGGCCCATGCTTCTATCTCGGCCAGAGGGGTAGCCGGAAGGTCATCCTCACGATAGAGGTGTGGAAACACGGAGAAACCAACGAGCCCCAGCGCTTTGTCGCTGCCTGTGAGCGGATCGCTGTCGTCGTAGGTCTCTCCTCCGAAGTCGGGAGTCGCGACCATCGCACCGCCACTCGTGCCGACGTAGACCATGTCGGGCCGCAGCGACGGCAAGAGGTCGGCCAGCCCGGACTGCCGCATCCAGTAACAGAGATACAAGGGACTGCCACCCCAAACCAGTAGTGCGTCGACTTCCTGAACCGCGGGAACCCAGTACTCCTCTTTGATGCTGGGCAGCGCGGTCAGCTCCAGCACCCCCAACGACTTCCAACCCAAGCCGCACATCGGCCCGCCGACCGATCCGTTGATGAACCCGTAGACGTGTGACGGCCCGCCGGGGAAAGGCTGCACCCCAGTTGGAATGCAGAGCGCACTGGACTCGGCGATCGGCTTGCCCAGCAAAGCGACCAGTGCATCGTGGATGCTCGCATTCCTGATGCCGCTTGATGTGAGAAGAATCTTCATCGTGCCTCCTGAAGTGACTGCTGCAAGCGAGACCTCTTTAGCCCGTCTGCGGTAGAGACTGGTAGACCACCGAAAATTCATCAGCTCCCGCCAGATCCAGCATCACGTCCTCAGGGGACGTTCCCGAACGCTGGCGCAGCCGACAGCTCAGAGCGTCTGGCTGCTCTCTGTCAGGGCTGTCGGAGTTCCAGGACAGCACCCGTCACGGTTGCGGTTGGTCGAAAGCCGATCGACTCATTGAGGTGTCGCATGACGCTGTTCTCTTCTGCGTTCGAAGTCGAGACGACCTCGACCTCGGGATGATCGGCCCGTAGGCGCCGGAGCGACTCCAGCTTCGCTGCGCACGCGAGGCCCAGTCCGCGCCGAGCGGCAACCGTCCCGGTGTCGTCGGTGAAGCCCAGTTTCGAGCCGCGCGAGACGCGAAGCTCGGTGAACGCAGCTACCCGGCCGTCGTCGTCCATGGCGACGGTCAGCCGCATCTCACGATCGCGTTGCAGGAGCGACTCTTCGGATGCTCGTATGGTCGCGCCCGTTGAGCTTGGAATTTCCATTCCCTCGGGGCTGGGAGCGTCGTCCATCGCCGCTCGCGCTTCCACGTATGCCGAGAGGTGCTCGTCGGGGACGCGGGCGAGCCAGGTGATGAGCCGGAATCCCTCGGGGACGCGCGGCTCCGGTAGCTCTGCCGTGCGCAGGTCGAGCACGGACCGCACGACCCGATCCTCGGCCACGGCTCCGACGTGTGCGGCGAAGGCGGCGCCAGAACCTGTTGCGTAGCTGCCTCGCAACGCCGTCACGTCGAGCTGATGGACACGCTGGAGCACCCGTGCGAGAAGGGCACTCCCAAGACCGCGCCGTCGTTTCACAGGCACGACCAGGAGCTGGAGAAACGCCGCCGTCGGCCCGTGCACGTAGAGAGACGCTGATCCGCCGTCGGCGAGCCAGTGGCAGCTCGTGTGCGTTGTCGGCTGATAGCGGTAGGAGGCAATGACCTCCTCCACGCTTCGCACGGGCTCTCCAGGTTGAAGCTCGTCGTGGCAGGCGACCTCGATCGCGTGAAAGCGCGCAAGCACATCATCGAGCGCCGCGTGCGGGTCTACCTCCTCGATCTCGATCGCCTCCCTCAAAGGCATTCGTCCTGCCGCAGCCCAGGATCACACACGGACGGAACGGCGGCTGCGGCGCGCAGGGGTCATTCGGGAAACGCCACCCGGACGCCCTCGAGCCCCACGACGCGGTCCACCCAACCGCCCTCGACCTGCCCTTCTCCCTGCAGCTCGAGTCCGAGTGCGACGAAGAACGCCGTCGCGGTCTCGAGGTCATCGACCACGATGCCCACGTGCTCCATGTGTTGGATCGTCACGCCGTCGACCTCCGATTCGATGCTCTTGCGCCTCGTGGACCGTACGGGAGGCGCAACCTCATCGTCCGCGCTCGGCGCCCAGGAGGAAGGGCACCCTCGCGCTGCCCAGGAGGCATTTCCGGATACACACCTCAGGGCGACGTCTCCGTTCGTCGTGCGCTGCGGCGTTCCGTCCGACGCCGCAGCGCACCCACGTGAGCTACGGCCGTTCAGCCCAGGGGAGCTCGTCCCAGTGACTCGGACGCTGGACCTCCCAACGCCCTCGGCGCTCGGGATCGGTCGTATCGACCTCGGATCCCGCGTCGTAGCGGAGCGCGACCTCGGATCGCGGGCACACGCGCTCGAGATCGTCGCGCCGGTTCCCCGTCGCGAGGATCACGCACGGCCCTCCTTCCTTGGCGACGAACGTGTGCCCGGTCATCGGCGGGCAATGCACGAAGTCCCAGGCCCGCAAGTGCCGTTCCTGGTCTTCGATGATCAGCACGCACTCGCCCATCAAGATGAGGAAGTCCTCCTGGACCGACTCGGCGTGGTAGAGACCTGATGGCTGCCCCGGCGGCACGACGCGGATCGTGAACCCGGCACCCGGCTTCTCGTACGCCGTCAGATCGGGCCGGCCGCGCAGCACGAACTCGTCGGACTCGAAGATGCAGACGCCGCCGAACGACTCGTTGTTGCACCACGCGGCGTCAGCCGCGTTGACGACGAACCACCCGGGAGTGACGGGTGCCAGCCCCGACACCACACGTTCAAGGCGTGCTTCAGTGACCACGTTTCCTCCTTCGTTGATCTCGACGCCCGACCACCGACGGATGCCACCGACGGCCGGTGCGTGTCAGGCAGCCCACGTCACCTTGCACAGCTGTGCGGCCGAATGTCACAAGACAGGCGGGATCAACTACGCCGGAAACGCCACAGCCGCGAGTCTAGCCCACTCCTTTCAGGAGACATTCCTGCAGACGGCCTACTCCACAGCTGGCTGACGAGAGCCGTCGACGCTCGTCGGGGTGCTACTCCGGCGTGAACGTGGCGACGACTGGCTCGTCGCCTGAGGCGTCGGTCAACGTGTACTCGACGCCCTCTTTTCAGATCGATGACCGAAGTGCCAGCGGGGATGACGCACGTGGATCCTCCTATCGGTTCCCCCGGTTCCTCACCGTGTCCCGCTTTTCAACACCATGGGCCGGAGTCGTCCGAGGGGCGGTCGGTCACCGGCCTAAGGCGCACGACCACAGGACGGGGTCGATGCGGCGCGGCTTGGAGTAGTCCTCGGCGGTGAGGCCGAAGACGTCGCCGACGATCTCACCCCGGTTGTTGACGTCCGCCACCCCGAGAGCGCCCAGAAGAAGCCCGGTCCTGCCGATCGCGATGCGCGACGTTACCACTCCGAAACGGCGCTCACGCCCGTCCGTCGGGCTCGTGAGGACCGCACGATGCCGCCGCGCTCGGCGCTCTGCGGAGCGACATTCCCGCACCCTCGCGCACTCCGACGTCGTCTCGCTCGTGGGCTGTCAGGGGTACACGAAGCCCCCGCGCTCATCGAGATCCGAGCCGTACTTCACTGCGACGCCCCAGACGTTGGCTTCCGGGTCGCTGAAGCTGAACCCGTATCCCCAGCCCGACCGCTCAGGCTCCGAGTCGAGGGCGGCGACATCGTCGAGCTCGCGAAGCTGGTGGTGGACGCGGTCGACTTCCTCCTCGTTCTCACAATGGATCGTGAGCGTGACACCGCGAAACCCTTCGGCAACACGGCCGTGCTGCCGCTCGAATCTCGTCTCGGAGAAGAGCCCGAGCACGACGCCGTTCGTGCACTGGAACACGACGTGCTCGGGCACGCTCGTCGGCGCCTCCGGCCAGCCGAACTGTCGGTAGAACGCAGCCATGCGCCCGACATCGCGGCACGCGAACGTGACTGCGTTGATCCGTGCCGGGACGCCCACCTGGCAGCCAGGGTATAGCCGCGATCAGGGGACGTTCCCGCACGCCGGCCCTCGCGGTTGAGCTCGCCGAACGTCCGACAACTCGGTTAGTCGGCCCACCAGTCGCGCTGGCCATCGACGTCTTCGCGCGGATCCTCGCCGAGGTTGGGCGCGCCGATCACGAGGATCTCGAGGCCCTCCGGCCCGGCCTCGTAGCCTCGCCACGTGCCGGGCGGGACGCGCACCGCGTCCCACTCCTTGAGCTCGACGATCTCGTCGTCGACTTTCATCCGCCCGCTCCCGCGCAGCACCACGTACACCTCCTCTTGCTTCATGTGCGTGTGGCCGTACGGAAAGCGATAGCCGGGCGGGACGCGCTGGTAGCTCAGGGCGGATTCCTCGAGCTCGAGCGACTTGGTCGCCGCACGGAACTCCAGGTCCGGCGCGCCGTCGAACCTAGGGCCGATGTCCTCCAGATCCTCCTTGATGTTGATGAGCGTGAACGACACGGCGCAATCCTATGGCGTCATTCCGGAACGCTGCCCAGATGAGCGCCCTCGGCCTCGTCAGGCTGCTTGACCGGGCACCGATGACACGGCGAGCCGTCCCAGTCGGCCCAGCGTTCGCGCAGGGTCAGGCCCGCGGTGCGAACGTGTCGTCATGACTCCAGAGTTGCGATTGCCCTCGACTGCTCTCGAGCTGTGTTAGGGGGTAAACAGCTTCCAGTGCCCCTCGGAGACGACTTCGACGGTGCCGTCGGTCACCTTGATGGCGGTCTCGTCGTCGATCGCATACGCCGGACCCTGGATACCGGCCGCCCATCTCTCTGCCTCGGCCATGGTGTTCTCCGGCAGCATCTCGTGAGCCAGGTGCGGGAAGATCGAGAAGTCGACCATGCCCAGCGTGCTGTCGCCACCGGTGGGCGGCTTCCACCCGACGAAGTCCTCCCCGATACGGGGGGTCATCACCATGCTCCCGGCGCTCAGCCCCACCCAGACCGTCTCGCGCAGCGACGGCAAGAGATCCGCCAGCCCCGACTGCCGCATCCAGTGGCACAGGTACAGGGCGTCGCCGCCATTCACCAGCAGGACGTCTGTCTCACGGACCCAGCGTGACCCAGCGTTCCTCGTCGATGCTCGGCAGCGCGGTGAGCTCCAGCACTCCCAGGGACTTCCACCCCAGCTCGCACATGGGTGTGGAGGCCTCGACCGCTGATGAAACGCCACGCCCCACCAGGACTGCCCTGAGGGTGCCCGTACCCCGCGGTGGGGATACAGAGGGCGTCGGAGTCGGCGATCGGCTTGCCCAGTAGGTCGACCAGCGCGTCGTGGATGCTCGTGTTCTTGATACCCGCGGACGTGAGAAGGAGCCTCAAGATGCCTCCCGAGTCGATTCCAGCAGAGGAGACTCCGGCGGCCTCCGAAAATCATCGCGGCGGAGCCTGGCCATGCCTTCAGCCGATCCTTTCGGCGACTACAGAGTTCCGTTTACCCCGACCGCGCTCTCGCGGCTCCACGGTCGTCCGGCCGAGGCCGTTGGGTCATGCATCGAGTCGGAGCACGACCTCGTCCGTTTCCTCGTTGCGCCCATGAGCGAATCCGCGCCCCTCGCCCACGATCTGGAAACCGCACTTCGTCAACACACGGATCGACGCGGCGTTGTCGCTCGCAGCGCGCGCGTGCAGCGGACGGGTTGCCTCCAGCCGCAAGAACTCTCGTAGGGCGCGCGTGGCAATGCCGCGGCCCCAATCTTCACGGCCGATCCAGTAGGTGACCTCGCGGTGACCCTCCAGGTCGAAGCTCGCAATGTGACCCACAACTCGACCGTCGATCTCGACGATCCTGTTCGTCGTAGCGCCGTCGCTCCTGAGCCGCGCCCACCGTCGCTCGAAGCTCGTTCGATCATCGGCCTCCGGCGAGGTGAACGCGGCCATCCGGATGGCGTCGCGATCCCTCGAGTGCTCGAACAGCACGGCGAGATCACGATCTTCGATCTCGCGAAGGACAAGCTGGCCCGGGCCCTCCCGCACGGCCGTCAACCTTAACTGCCGCAACCTCGGGGGCCGACTTCCTCTCTCGAGAGAAAGAAGCCGGGTGCCTCGTCACCGCCGTCGTGCACGCACCGCGCCGTGGCGGCGATTCGCTGGTTCCCCGCGCGGGTCTACTCCACGCGGTGGGCGGCAGCCGTCGCTCGATGCGGGTGACGTGTGCACGAAGGAGCTCGCTGCTTGACATGACAGCCGTTCATCTCTTAGCTGGATCACGCTCCTCGTTCCCCCAACGGGAGAATTGGTGTGTCCACGATCGTCGTAGAGCACGGAACCGTCCCGACGGCTCGACCCGTGTCGGGGGTTCTTGCCCGCCCGGAGGTCATCGTGGGGTCTGCGGTCGCGGGGGCCCTCGCTGCCGTCGGAGCGGCCCTACTCGTCGCGACGAGCGGCCATCTGACCGACCCGGTCGCGTACGGCGTGCAGATCGGCGTGATGGTCGCGGGAAGCTTCGCGGCAGCGCTGTACTGGCTCGTCCGGCGCCCGGGTAACCGCGTCGGGCTCATCCTCCTGGCGCTTGGGATCGCGAGCGCGTCCATGTCCCTCCAGGGCGCGAGCCAGCCGCTCCTGCACAGCCTGGGCGTGGCCGTCGAGCCGATCTTCTTCCTGCTCGCGTACTACGCCGTCTTCGCCTTTCCCGACGGTCGAAGCGCCGGCCTCCTCGAGAAGGCGCTGCTGGCAGGGATGGGCCTCTACTTCCTGACGGGGTTCGTCCCCTGGCTCTTCTTCTCGCCCCTCGTCTCCGGCGGCGCGCCGCTGGCCGGATGCACTCCCGACTGCCCACCCAACGCGTTGATGATCGCCGACCGGCCGTCGATCGCCGCGTCCTACGGCAGCGACGGGTCGTACGCGGTCATCGCGATCATGTCCGCGACGCTCGGCTGCCTGCTGTACCGGCTCGCGACGGCCTCGCGACCGCGACGGCGTGCGCTGCTTCCCGTCTACGTCCCCGCGATCGTGCTCACGATCCCGCTCCTGATCTTCCACGGCGTCGTCACGCAGCTCCTCCACCTGGACGCGACAACGATCTGGGACATCGGCTGGATCGTGACGGTGGCGCGCTGCGCGCTGCCGTTCGGATTCCTGCTGGCCATCGTTCTGACCTCGCTCTTCGCCGCGACGGCCCTCAAGACGATCGTCGGACGGTTGTTCGACAACCCGAGCGCTTCACAGCTGCGCACGATCCTCGCCGACGCGCTCGACGACCCCTCCCTGCAGCTCGCCTTCAGAGTCGACGGGACCAACGGCTTCGTCGACTCGAGCGGCCGGTCCGTCGCACCGACGTCGGCGGTCGGACGTTCGTCGACCCGAGTCGACCGCAACGGCGAGACCGTGGCGCTCATCGTCCACGACGCGGCACTCGACAGCGACCCGGAGCTCCTCGAGGCGGCCGGGCAGGCCCTGCTCCTCGCGGTCGAGAACGGCCGACTGGTGTCCGAGCTCGAGTCGACGACCGCGGAGCTTCGCGCGTCGCGCGCCCGCATCGTCGCCGCGGGCGACGCCGAGCGCCGGCGGGTCGAGCGGGACCTGCACGACGGAGCGCAGCAGCACCTCGTCGCCCTCCGCATCAAAGTCGGTCTCGCCGGCGAGCTGGCCGAGGCGGACCCACAGGTCGCGGTGAGACTCGCCGATCTGGGCGCCGAGCTCGAGGAGATCCTCCAGGAGCTCCGCGACCTCGGCCACGGCCTGAATCCGCCCGTCCTCCGCCAGTTCGGGCTGCGTGAGGCGCTCGTCAGCGTCGCACGGCGGGCCGCCCCGCCGGCGAAGCTCGAGGCCGCTGCCATCCCCCGCTACCCGGAGACGATCGAGTCGGCCGTCTACTTCTGCTGTCTCGAGGGCCTCCAGAACGTCGGCAAGCACGCGGGGCCCGATGCCGAGGCAGTGATCCGCCTGCGGAACGGCGCGCACGAGCTGCGGTTCGAGATCGAGGACCGTGGCGCCGGCTGCGACCTCGACTCGGCGAGAGGCTCGGGCAACGGGTTCACGAACATGACGGATCGCATCACGGCGCTCGGGGGCACGCTCTCGGTCGAATCCACGCCGGGGCGCGGTACGACCGTCCGCGGAACCCTGCCGGTGGTCGAGTCGCCGGCCGGCTGATCCCGCCGCGCCTACGGAGCGGGGCGGCGGCCGTGCTCCGTCCACAGCCGTAGCAACATGGCAGGCCCGAGATCCTCCTTGCGGGCGAACGCCTCCGCCCCGCACGACGTGAGACCGGTGGACACGTCGTCGTAGCTGGCCGTCGAGATCAGCACGATCGTGGAATCCGGGTGCGAGGCTCTGAGCCGGCGCGCCGTCTCGACCCCGTCGATCCCCGGCATGCACACATCGAGGAGAACGAGGTCGGGACGGAGCTCATCGGCGAGCGTGAGGGCGTCCTCCCCACAGGTTGCCTCGCCGAGGTGCTCGAAGCCGTCCGTCGCCTCGATCACCTCCTTCGCGACACGCCGGAAGACCGCCTGGTCGTCGACCGTCATCACGCCCACGAGCGGCGCGTGCATCGCCCTTCCGCGCTCGCCTGTCTCCATCCGGTTCTCTGCCTGTGTCGGTGTGGCGGGTGGACCGAGCCCTGCGGTGTCGGCCGAAGACTCCTCCCGGCCCACAGTTCCCGCAATGACGCCGACCTGTGTCCCTCGGAGTGCCCGCATGCGTCCGAGCGGGTGTGTGCCCACGACGCTCGGCACCCAAACGTCCGGGTATCGTGCGGCGGATGTCCCTGCGCGTCGTCATCGCAGACGACAGCCTCCTCGTACGGAAGGGCGTCGAGCAAGTCCTCGCCGATCAGCCGAACGTCGAGGTGGTCGGCTCGTACGCGGACCTCCCGTCGCTGCTCGAGGCGATCGAGACCGACCCGCCCGACATCGTCCTGACCGACATCCGCATGCCGCCGTCGTTGAGCGACGAGGGCATCCGCGTGGCAGCGCTGCTGCGCGAGACCCACCCGAACGTGGGGGTCGTGGTGCTCAGCCAGTACGCCGAGCCGGTCTACGCGCTCGCGCTGCTCGAGGCGGGCTCGGACCGACGCGGGTACCTGCTCAAGGAGCGGTTGTACGACCGTTCCCAGCTCCTCTCGGCGCTCGAGACCGTTGCAGACGGCGGCTCCGTCGTCGACACGAGAATCGTGGACGTCCTCGTGGCGGACAAGGCCCGAGCCGAGCGCTCGCCGCTGGCCGAGCTCACGGCGCGGGAGCGTGAGGTTCTCGCGCAGATCGCGCAGGGGAAGAGCAACAGCGCCATCGCCGACTCGCTCGTGCTCACGAAACGGGCCGTCGAGAAGCACATCAACTCGATCTTCTCGAAGCTGGACCTCTCCGACGCGGAGGACTCCAGCAAGCGCGTCAAGGCGACGCTCGCATTCCTCTCGGAGGACGGGGACTCCGAGGACTGAGCCCCCGCCCGGGCTCTCGGCGCTGCGCGCACACCCTCGGGAGGCCGGGTGCGCGCACCACCCCAAGTTCGGTGCAGGCGTCATTGCCGCTTCCGCCGCCGTTTGGCTGAATGGACGAGGCGGGCGGCCAGTTCGGAGGGCCGAGCGCATCCCCCAGACCTCGGAGGTCGAGTGCGTCACCCGGACGTGGGAGTCCTCGATCACGCGCGCGCCGCGTCGTTCGAGCTGCTCGAGGCGCGGTCGCGTGTGCCGGTCGTGCGTCCGGGGAGCGTGCCGAGGACGCCGCTCGTCAACTGCTTGCGAGCCTCGGGCGTGCGACCGATCGTCACCGTCCTGGCGCCGGCCGGATACGGAAAGACGACGGTGCTCGCACAGTGGGCGGACCGCGACCGACGGCCGTTCGTCTGGGTCACGATCGGCGAAGGCGACGATGATCCGCTGCTCCTCGCGAGCTGCGTCGCCTCGGCGCTTCGCCACGCCGACGTCGATCCGGCCGTCCTCGACGTCCTCGAATCACCCCGGCGACTCGGCGTCGCCGACGCTCCCGCGGCTCACGTCCGCGCTCGCCTCCTCCCCGCATCCCGTCGTGCTGGTCCTCGACAACATCCACCTCCTCCGATCCCGGACGAGCGTTCGGGCGATTGCCGCCCTCGCCGAGCACGTCCCCGACGGATCGGCGCTGGTGCTCTCCGGTCGCGGTCTGCCGCGGCTCCCGATCGCACGAGCGCGGGCGGCCGGCCGGCTCCTGGAGGTCGGCGTCGAGGAGCTCGCGTTCAGCCGCCGGGAGGTCGGTCTCATGCTCCGCACGCTCGGGTTGGAGGTCGACGAGGCCCGGGTCGCGGAGCTGACGGAGCAGACCGAGGGCTGGCCCGCAGGCGCCTACCTGGCTGCCCTCGCGATGAAGGACCGGCGCGCAGGATCGAGCCCGGCGCGCCACCCGCGCGGCGACGACCGCTTCGTGGCCGACTTCTTCGACTTCGAGCACCTCTCCCGGCTGAGTCGGAAGGACGTGCGGTTCCTCATGCGAACCGCGGTGCTCGACCGGATGTCCGGGCCGCTCTGCGACGCAGTGCTCCAGACCACCGGGTCGGCCGGACCGGTTGGAGTCGCTCGCGAGGGCCAACCTGTTCCTCGTACCGATCGGTCGGCAGCGCGCCTGGTACCGGTACCACCGCGAGTTTCGGGACTTCCTTCGCGCGGAGCTGGAGCGGCGGGAGCCCGAGCTCGTCGTCGAGATCCACCGGCGGGCAGCGGCGTGGTGCGAGTCGAACGCCGAGCCGGAGGCCGGTGTCGTCCACGCGCACCTCGCCGGAGACGTCGACCGCCTCGCGCGGCTCGTCGGCGAGCTGGTGCTCCCGCTGTGCTCCACGGGTCGGGCCGCCACGGTCGAGGTGTGGCTCGAGTGGTTCGACCGGGAGCTTCGGCTCGAGCAGTACCCGACGATCGCCGTCCTCGGGGCGTGGGTGCACCTTCTGCGCGGCAGGCCGGCGGCGGCGACGCGATGGCTGGGGGCGGCCGAGCGCGCGAAGGACGACGGGAACCTGGCCGACGGCACACGAACGCTCGAGCCGTGGATCGCCGTGGTTCGAGCGGCCCTCTGCCGGGACGGGGTGGAGCAGATGCAGGCCGATGCCGAGCTCGCGGTGCGCGGGTTGGGCGTCGTCGAGCGCGTGGCGGCCCACGGCTCTGCTGCTGCACGGCGTCGCGCAGGCGCTCCTCGGGGAGGCGGACCACGGCGACGAGAGCCTCTCCGATGCGGCAGAGACGGCCGAGAGCGCGGGCGCGATCGACATCCAGATCGTCGCGCTCGTCGAGCGGTCGCTGCTCGCTGCGGCCAGCGGGCGCGAGGCCGACGCGACGGCCCTGGCGGCGCAGGCGCGCGCGCTGGTCGGCGAGCACCGCCTCGAAGAGCACCCCTTCAGCGCGATCGCGTTCGCCGCGTCCGCGCGCGACGCGCTGCGAGCGCGGCGACCCGGCGCGGGCGCGCGCGGAGCTCGCAAGCGCCCACGCTCATCGGCCGGAGCTGACCCATGCGCTGCCGTGGTACTCGGTCCAGACGAGCCTCGAGCTCGCCCGCCTGGATCTCTCCCTCCTCGACGCCCCCGGAGCCCAGGCGTGGGTGGCGGGTGCATCCGAGGTCCTCGATCGGCGTCCTCGTCTGGGGGTGCTCGGGGCGCAGGCGGAGGCGTTACGTGACGAGGCCGCCCGCCTCGCAGACGCGTCCGGCGACCGCGCGACGATCCTCACGACGGCGGAGCTGCGACTGCTGCCACTCCTGACCACGCATCTCTCGTTCCGGGAGATCGCGGAGCGGCTCCATGTCACCCGGAACACGGTGAAGACGCAGGCGATCTCGGTCTACCGCAAGCTCGACGCGTCCAGCCGCAGCGAGGCGATCGCACGGGCGGTCGAGCTCGGGCTCGTGGACACGACGGCCGAGTCGCGGTCGGTCGAGTTCATCCTCTCGGGATGATGTCTTCCAACACCTCGCGGCGCTTTGATAGGTGGGCGACGCCGTGCTCGACTACAAGGCCACCCTCCGAAGGCTCGCGCTGCGCGACGACCGGTACATCGCGTCGTTGCTCGCGGAGGAGCCCGCGAGCGCCACGGAGGCCGGGATCGACCGACGAACGCATGCGCTCGTCCGGGTCGGGGCCCTGATCGCGGTCGACGCCGCGCCGCCCTCGTACATGAGCGCCGCCGACGCCGCCCTCGAGGCGGGGGCGACATACGAGGAGCTCGTCGGCACGCTGATCGTCGTGATGCCGATCGTCGGTGTCGCTCGCGTCGTCTCGGCGGCGCCCAACCTCGGGCTCGCGATCGGCTACGACGTCGCCGAGGCGCTCGAGACGTTCGAGAATGGCGAGCGTTCGCGCTAGCGAAGCGCCGGCACCGCGAGCAGCACCGGCGCCCGCCGATTCCCTGCCGATCGGGGTCGCTCGCCAGGTCGAGGTCGGTCGTCCCGCCGAAGTGCTGCGCGACCGTCGCATCGAGGCGCGCGAGCTCGGCATCGACCGCCGCGCGGCGGTCGGGCAGCACGGACTCACGGAGCTCCTCGAGAACGGCGCGCAGCCGCCGCATCACCTGCACCGAAGCGGCGCCGTACATCCGGATCTCCGTCACGCCCAGCGACAGGAACTCATCCCACTGGCGGACGGGCACGAGCACCGGGCCCTGCCGGCCTTCGGCGTGGCGGGCAACGCGGTCGCGCCCACCAACCGCAACGTGTCGCCGAGGTGGTTGAGCACCTGGACGGCCGTCGTGGGGTCGTTGACCGCGGGCGAGAGAGCCCTGTTGGCGATGTCGACCATGATCCGCACGGCGAACGCCGGGTCCTGTTCGATCGTGCGCTCCACATCGAGGGCGACCATGCCCCTCAGCCGCTCGTCCGCGCCCGCGCCCGGGTCGCTGTCGTAGACCTCGACGAGAGTGGCGCCCTCCGGGACGAAGTCTCCGACCGCATGCCGGAGGACGAGCCGGCACCGGTTCGCCTGCGCGTAGCGGACGAGCCCTCGTCCGTCGAGTGCCTGGATCGCGCCCGCGCCTGTGCTCCGGACGACGCGTACCGGCTCCTCCGCCGGCCGGAAGTCGCGTGGCAGGACATCCGGCGTCTCGCGGGCGGCCGCGGTGGCGACCGTATCCTCGAACGCCCGCCTGCCCGCGCGGGCGACGAACGCGGCGACCGCGACGGGTCGGAGGCGGTGGAGGAACCGGTCGAGGAAGACGAGGAAGAGGATCAGAGCCACGAGGACGAGACCGCCTGCGACCGTGATCCCGAGATCGGGCACGCTCCCCGTCTCGGTGTGGCGCAGGAGCGCGAGCGAGAACGTCGTCGTCCCGGTGAGGACGGCGAGGAGCCACTTGAGCAACGGCTCGCGGAGCAGGATCCGCATGTACCTGGCCGAGAACGTTCCGGTCGCCATCTGCACGCCCAGGACGCTGACCGTCAGCGCGAAGCCCGTGAGGGCGACCATCGCGCCCACGATCGTCGCCAGCACCGTCGTCGCCGTCGAGGCCGAGTACGTCCAGTACGAGGGCGGCTCGAACGCTCGCTCGAGCAGCTCGCCGGCATCCCCGAGGAGGGCCCCCAGGATCCCACCGAGGAGCGGCAGCACCCAGAGGCTCCCCTTCAGGTGCTGTCGGAGACGGAAGGATGCGCTCCAGGTCATCGGGCCCTCGACGCGGGCGCCGCTCGACAGGGGCGAGGGGAGCTCAGCACCGGACGCCCATTCTGCACCGTGCCCGGGCAGGCGACCGCATCGTCCCTTCCGGATGAAGGGCCGGCCGTGGGCCTTTCGTCCCTTCTGGATGATGGCGCGCCCGACCCGGCGCCACTAGCGTCGTGTCCTGGCAGGAAGCCGCTCGGCTCACGCAGGAGGCAGCACGAGATGCACGGTACGGACGCTCAGCGACCACGAGTCGTCATCCTCGGCGGCGGCTTCGCCGGAATCGGCGCTGCCCAGAAGCTGAAGAACGCCGACGCGGACGTCGTGCTGATCGACAGGCACGACTACCACACCTTCCAGCCTCTGCTCTATCAGCTCGCGACGGGTCTGCTCGAGACGAGCGCCGTCGGGCACTCGCTGCGGGACCTCGTTCACGACCAGGACAACACCACCGTCCACAAGGCGACGGTGAAGGCGATCGACCTCGACGCGCGTGAGGTGCAGTTCGACGAGATGGCGCCTCTGGCCTACGACTACCTCGTGCTCGGTCTCGGCGCGGAGGTCAACTTCTTCGGAACGGAAGGCGCCCCGGAGCACGCCTTTCCGATGTACACGCTGCCCGATGCCGTGCGTCTCAAGGAGCACGTCATCGAGAAGTGGGAGGCGGCCGACAAGGATCCGGCCCTGATCGAGGACGGCGCGCTCAACGTCGTCGTCGTCGGTGGCGGGCCGACGGGAGTCGAGAGCGCCGGGGCGCTGGCCGAGCTCTATCGAGGCGATTTCGCGAAGGACTATCCGACCGTGCCGCAGGAGAGCGCCCGCGTCGTCCTCGTCGAGGCCGGCCCGCAGCTCTTCTCGATGTTCAAGCCCGACATCCGCGCGTACACGGAGGAGGCGCTCGAGAAGCGTACGGTCGAGGTGGTGACGGGCGAGGCCGTCGCGTCGGTCGCCCCCACGCGGGTCACACTCAAGTCGGGCAGCGTCATCGCTGCGCACACGCTCGTCTGGGGCGCCGGCCTGCAGGGCAACCGGCTCGTCCGGTCGCTCGGCCTCGACCTGGAGAGAGGCAACCGGATCGGGGTCGGGCCGGAGCTCACCGTCCCGGATCATCCCGGAGGTGTACGCGGTCGGTGACATCGCCGCGATCACGGACGCGAAGACGAGACCAGGTTCTCCCTCAGCTCGGCTCGGTCGGGCTGCAGTCGGGCGAGCACGCCGGCGAGTCGATCGCCAGACGCCTCGCCGGCAAGGAGGCCAAGCCGTTCAAGTACCGCGACAAGGGGACGATGGCGACGATCGGCCGCGGCGCTGCCGTCGTGCAGATGCTCGGCGGACGGACGATGAAGGGCAAGAAGGCGCAGGCGGCCTGGGGCGCCGTGCACCTCGCCCTCCTGCCGACGAACGAGGATCGCGCGAAGGCGGTCGTCGACTGGGCGGGGGCCGCGCTCACGCACCAGCGCGCCGGCCGGATCATCGGTTCGGACGGACGAGGAGTGAGCGGCGAGCGATGACCGATGCGACGGCCGAGTTCTTCGACGAGCTGGGTCGGCGCGGGCACGAGCCGCTGCTGCAGAAGGCGACCGGGACGGTGCGGTTCGACCTCGACGAGCGGCCGGAAGACCGAGCGCTGGTCGGTCGCGATCGACAAGGGCGACATCGCCGTCTCGCGGGAGGCGGGAGCGGCCGCCGCAGTGCACGTTCCGGGCGAGCAAGGCGCTCTTCGACGGCGTGGCGAGCGGCCAGGTGAACGCGATCGCGGCGCTGCTGCGCGGCTCGCTGGCCGTCGAGGGCGACTGGCGGCTCGCCGTCTCGTTCCAGCGGCTCTTTCCCGGGCCCCCGGGAGGCCGCGCACGGCCCGAGGGCGAAGAAGCGGACGCGCGGCGTCGCGAGGCTCGAAGCGATGAGCGACGGCCTCATCAAGATCCTCGACGGCAACACCTTCGTCGTCAGCGACGAGCGCGGCGACATCGAGGCGTCGCTCACCGACCCGACCGGGCTCTTCTCCTTCGACACGCGCTTCCTCTCGAAGTGGGTGCTGACGGTGAACGGCCAGCGGCTGAACGCGCTCTCGACGGACGACCTGCACTACTTCGAGACCCGCTTCTTCCTCGTGCCGGGGACCGGCACCGTCTACATCGACGCGAAGCTCTCGGTGATCCGCCGCCGCACCGTCGGCAACGGCTTTCGCGAGGAGCTGACGATCCTGAACCACGACGAGAAGCCCGTCGCACTCACCGTCCGGGTCGACGCCGCGAGCGACTTCGCCGACCTCTTCGAGGTCAAGGATGCGCTCGAGAAGAAGGGAACGTACTCGGCCCGCGTCCAGGGACGGCAGCCTCGTGCTCGGCTACAAGCGCGAGGAGTTCGAGCGGGCGACGAGGATCTCCGCGACGTCCCCGGCGAAGATCGACAAGCAGGGGCTGACCTTCAAGACCCGGCTCGAGCCGCATGCCGCGTGGTCGACCGAGCTGACCGTCGCGGCCGAGCAGCCGGCCGCGGGCGCGAGGCGCACACCGCCGAACATGCAGCGAGACCTGGAGAGGTTCCTGGACGCGCCCCGCGAGTCGAGTGCGACTGGGACTCGCTCAGGGCGACCTACCGGCGCAGCCTGGTCGATCTGGCGGCCCTGCGCTTCTCGCCGCCGATCGCCGGCGGACGAAGCCTCCCGGCCGCCGGATTGCCGTGGTTCATGACGATGTTCGGCCGCGACAGCATCTTCACGAGCCTGCAGGCGCTGCCGTTCACGCCGGAGCTCGCGGCGACGACGCTGCAGGCGCTCGGCGAATGGCAGGGGAGCCGCGTCGACGACTTCCGCGACGAGGATCCCGGGCCGGATCCTCCACGAGATGCGCTACGGCGAGATGGCGGCCTTCGAGGAGCGGCCGCACTCGCCGTACTACGGCTGCGCGGACGCGACGCCGCTGTACGTCGTCCTGCTCGACGAGTACGAGCGCTGGACCGGCGACCGGAAGCTCGTCCGCGACCTCGAGCACGAGGCGCGCGCCGCGCTGGACTGGATCGGACGAGTACGCGGATCTCCAGGGCAACGGCTACGTCTGGTACCAGCGGCGCAACGAGGAGAGCGGTCTCGAGAACCAGTGCTGGAAGGACTCCTGGGACTCGATCTCCTACCGCGACGGCCGGCTGCCGGGCTTCCCGCGCGCGACCTGCGAGCTGCAGGGATACGCCTACGACGCGAAGGTGCGCGGTGCCCGCCTCGCTCGCGAGGTCTGGCGTGACCCGGCGCTCGCCGACGAGCTGGAGAAGCAGGCGGCCGACCTCAAGCGCCGCTTCAACCGCGACTTCTGGGTCGAGGACGGCGAGTACTTCGCGCTCGCGCTCGACACCGACGGCAAGCAGGTCGACGCGCTCACCTCGAACAACGGGCATCTGCTCTGGAGCGGCATCGTCGACAAGTCGAAGGCGCAAGGCCGTGGCGGGGCACCTGCTGGGGCCGCGGCTCTTCTCCGGCTGGGGCGTGCGCACGCTCGCCGAGGGCGAAGGGCGCTACAACCCGATCGGCTACCACGTCGGCACGGTCTGGCCGTTCGACAACTCGTTCATCGCCTGGGGCCTGCGCCGGTACGGCTTCAAGGAGGAGGCGGCACAGATCGCCGCGGGCATCCTCGACGCCGCCGACTTCTTCGACGGCCGGCTGCCGGAGGCGTTCGGCGGCTACGAGCGCGCCCAGACGAAGTACCCGGTCCAGTACCCGACCGCGTGCAGCCCTCAGGCCTGGTCGACCGGCGCCCCGCTGCTGCTGCTGCGGACGATGCTCGGCCTCGAGCCGATCGGCGACCACCTGATCGTCGACCCCGCGCTGCCGAGGGGCATCGGCCGTCTCGAGCTGCTCGACATCCCCGGGCGGTGGGGCCGGATCGATGCCTTCGGACGCGGGCGCGTCGAGGTACGGACGCTGCGAGGACAGCAGCTGCGCCCCGAGCTCGCGACCACGGCCGGGGCCAAGCCCGGTCGTCGCACACGCACTGCACGAAGAAGGAGAAAGAGATGACGACGAGCGCAACACCCGCGGTCGAGCCCGGCTTGCAGCCCGCGATGCGACACGGCCGGCAGACGTCTTCGTCGTGTTCGGGATCACCGGCGACCTGGCGAAGGTGATGACCTTCCGCTCGCTCTACCGACTCGAGAAGCGTGGGCTCCTCGACTGCCCGATCGTCGGCGTGGCGGTCGACGACTGGACGGTCGACCAGCTCCGCGAGCGCGCACGCGAGTCGATCGTCGGCACCGGCGAGCAGCTCGACACGAAGGTGTTCGACCGCCTCGCCGCCCGGCTCTCGTACGTGCAGGGCGACTTCGCGGACGCTGCGACCTACGGCCGCGTCGCGCGAGGCGATCGAGGGGGCCGAGACACCGGTCTTCTACCTCGAGATCCCGCCCTTCCTCTTCGGCCGCGTCGTCAAGGGGCTCGCCGAGGCGGGCCTGACGCAGACGGGCCGGGTCGTCGTGGAGAAGCCGTTCGGCCACGACCAGGCCTCGGCCCGCGCGCTGGCCGACGAGCTGCACCAGTCCATCGACGAGTCGCAGCTCTACCGGATCGACCACTTCCTCGGGAAGATGGGCCTCGAGCGAGATCCTCTACCTCCGGTTCGCGAACACGATGCTCGAGCCCGTCTGGAACCGGAACTACGTCTCGTCCGTGCAGATCACGATGGCGGAGGACTTCGGGGTCGAAGACCGTGGCCACTTCTACGACCCCGTCGGCGCGCTCCGCGACGTCGTCGTCAACCACATCATGCAGGTGGTCGCGGCGACGGCGATGGAGCCGCCCGGCGGGCCGCGATCCCGAGGTGCTCAAGGACGGGATGGTCGCCCTCTTCCGCGCGATCGAGCCGGCCGATCCGGCCCACTACGTCCGCGGCCAGTACGACGGCTACACGGACATCGACGGCGTCGCGCCGGATTCGACGACCGAGACCTATGCGGCGCTGCGCCTCGACATCGAGAACTGGCGCTGGTCGGGCGTCCCGTTCTTCATCCGCACGGGAAAGCTGCTCCCCGACGACGCAGACCGAGGTCCGGCTCGTCTTCAAGCACGCGCCGCGGCTCGGCTTCGCCGCGCTCGCGGGCAGCCCGGAGCCGAACCAGCTCGTGATCAAGCTCGATCCCTCGACCGGGATCCAGTTGCAGCTCGACGCCCAGCGCGGTGACGCGCAGAAGGCGGAGCCGATCACGCTCGACATGGAGTTCGCGCGAGGAGGGCGGCGAGGGCGCGACACCGTACGAGGTGCTGCTCCACGCCGCGATGGTCGGCCAGAGCACGCGGTTCACGCGCCAGGACGGCGTCGAGGAGACGTGGCGGATCATGCAGCCGCTGCTCGACGCCCCGCCCCGGTCCACGCCTACGCGCCGGGAACGTGGGGCCCGGAGGCCGGCGGACGAAGCTCGTCGCGGGCCACGGCCGCTGGCACGGCCCCTGGGTGACGGCATGAGCGACGTGACGACAGACCGGGACGTGCAGCCCCAGAGCGCCGCCGCGCCCTCGCCGTTCCCGCCGATCGCCGACTACGCGTTCCTCTCCGACTGCCACACGGGCGCTCTCGTCGCGGCGGACGGGGCGATCGACTGGCTCTGCGTCCCCTCCTTCGACTCGCCGAGCGTCTTCGGCAGCCTGCTCGACCGCGAGGCAGGGTTCTTCCGCTTCGCGCCCTTCGGGATCAACCATCCGACGGCACGGGCCTACGAGGCGGGGACGAACGTGCTCGTCACGACCTGGAAGACGCCGTCCGGCTGGGTGGTCGTCCGCGACGCGCTGACCGTCGGGCCCTGGGAGCACGAGGACACGATCACGCCTCACACGCGGCCGCCTGCGGACGACGACGCCGACCACATGCTCGTCCGGACGGTCGAATGCGTCGAGGGCCGGGTCGAGATCGAGCTCGTCTGCGAGCCCGCGTTCGACTACGGTCGCACTCCGGCCGCCTGGACGCTCGTCGACGGGAGCCGCCACGCTGCGGACGCGACCGGGGCGGGGCAGACGATCCGCCTCGTCACCGACCTCCCGCTCGGCGTCGAGGACGACCGGGTCAGGGCCCGGCACGTGCTCGAGGCCGGCGACCACGCCTACTGCGCCCTCTCCTGGGCCGAGAGCTTCGCCGCGCCCGAGGACGCCGGGAACGCAGAGGCGAGGATCGCCGCCACGGCGCGCTTCTGGCGCCGCTGGCTGGGCCAGGCCCGGATCCCCGATCACCGCTGGCGCGATCCCATCCAGCGCTCGGCCCTCGCGATCAAGGGCCTCACGTACATGCCGACCGGCGCGACGGTGGCGGCGCTCACGACGTCGCTTCCCGAGACGCCGGGCGGCGAGCGCAACTGGGACTACCGCTACAGCTGGATGCGCGACTCGACGTTCACGCTCCAGGCGCTCCACTTCCTCAACCTCGACTGGGAGGCGGACGAGTTCATGCAGTTCGTCGCCGACCTCGAGGCGAACGAGGACGGCGGCCTCCAGATCATGTACGGGATCGACGGCCGGCGCGACCTGACCGAGTCGACGCTCGACCATCTCTCGGGCTACGCCGGGGCGCGGCCGGTCCGGATCGGCAACGGCGCGTTCGACCAGCGTCAGAACGACGTGTTCGGCGCGGTGCTCGACTCGATTCTCCTCCACACGCAGCACAGCGGCCGCCTTCCCGCACCGGCTCTGGCCGATCGTGCAGACGCAGGCCGAGGGCGCCACGCAGAGCTGGCAGAGCCCCGACCAGGGCATCTGGGAGGCACGCGGCAAGCCGCAGCACTACGTGTCGTCGAAGCTCATGTGCTGGGTGGCGCTCGACCGCGCGGCGAAGCTGGCCGAGATCCGCGGCGACCCGGAGCTCCACACCACGTGGCGGGCCACGGCCGACGAGATCAAGGCCGACATCCTCGCGCACGGGGTCAGCGAGCGGGGCGTGCTGCGGCAGCACTACGAGACGGACTCGCTCGACGCCTCGACGCTCCTCGCGGCGATCTTCGGCTTCCTGCCGGGCGAACGACGAGCGCCTGCGCGCCTCCGTCCTCGCGATCGCCGACGAGCTGAGCGAGGACGGGTTCGTGCTTCGCTACCGCACCGACGAGACCGACGACGGCCTGTCGGGCAAGGAGGGGACGTTCCTCATCTGCTCCTTCTGGCTCGTCTCGGCGCTCGCGATCACGGCGAGACACAGCGAGCCATGGACCTGATGGAGCGTCTGCTGCGGATCGCCTCGCCGCTCGGGCTCTACGCCGAGGAGTTCGACGCTGCCACGGGCCGGCACCTCGGCAACTTCCCGCAGGCGTTCTCGCATCTCGCGCTGATCGAGGCGGCGGCCCGGATCATCATCGCCGAGCGGCTCCAGGAGGCAACGTGATGGAATCGTACGACGTCATCATCATCGGCACCGGGGCCGGGGGCGGCACGCTCGCGCGACACCTCGCGCCCTCCGGCAAGCGGATCCTCCTGCTCGAGCGGGGCGACTGGCTTCCGCGCGAGCCGTCGAACTGGAGCGCCCACGACGTCTTCGTGGACAACCGCTACGTCTCGCCGGACACCTGGTACGACGCAAGCGGCAAGTCGTTCCAGCCGCAGGTGCACTACTTCGTCGGCGGCGCGACGAAGCTCTACGGCGCGGCGCTCTACCGCCTCCGCGAGGAGGACTTCGGCGAGCTCCGTGCACCACGACGGCCTCTCACCCGCATGGCCGATCTCCTACGACGAGCTGGAGCCGTACTACACGAAGGCGGAGCAGCTCTACGAGGTGCACGGCGCACGCGGTGAGGACCCGACGGAGCCGCCGGCAAGTGCGCCGTACCCGTTCCCCGCCGTGTCGCACGAGCCGCGGATCCAGCAGCTCTCGGACGATCTCGCCGCCGCCGGCTACCACCCGTTCCACGCGCCGTGCGGAATCAGGCTGAACGAGGCGAACCTGCCGTTCAGCCCATGTATCCGCTGCGCCACCTGCGACGGCTTCCCGTGCCTCGTGCACGCGAAGTCGGACGCCGAGGTGCTCGGGATCCGGCCGGCGCTCGAGCACTCGAACGTGACGCTGCTGACGAACGCGAAGGCGGTCAAGCTCGAGACGAACCCTGGAGGCACGGCTGTCACCGAGGTCGTCGTCGAGCACGACGGCGAGACCGAGCGATACACGGCGGACATCGTCGTCGTCTCCTGCGGTGCCGCCAACTCGGCCAAGCTGCTCCTCGTCTCGGGCAGCGACAAGCATCCGAACGGGCTCGCCAACGGCTCCGACCAGGTCGGTCGGAACTACATGTTCCACGACAGCGTGGCGGTGCTCGCGCTCTCCCGCGAGGAGAACCCGACGGTCTTCCAGAAGACCCTCGGCCTGAACGACTTCTACTTCGGGAGCGACGACTTCGAGTACCCGCTCGGCAACATCCAGATGGTCGGCAAGTCGCAGGCGCAGATGTTTCGCGGCGAGCGGCCGATGGCGACGAAGCTGGCGCCCGAGTGGACGCTGGAGCGGATGGCGCGCCACGCGATCGACTTCTGGCTCTCGACCGAGGACCTGCCGAGTCCCGACAACCGGGTCACCGTCGAGCCGGACGGCAACGTCAAGCTGAGCTACTCGGAGACGAACGCGGAGGCCAAGAAGCGGCTCTACGAGAAGCTCAAGTCGATGCTCGGGAAGCTCGACATGAACCCGGGCCACCTGATCCACCGCTTCGCGTACATGAAGAACGACATTCCGGTCGCCGGCTGCGCGCACCAGGCCGGCACCTGCCGGTTCGGCAGCCGACCCGGCGTCGTCGGTGCTCAACACGGACTGCCGAGCGCACGAGCTCGACAACCTCTACGTCGTCGACACGAGCTTCTTCCCCTCGATCGGCGCGGTGAACCCGGCGCTGACGGCGATGGCCAACTCGCTGCGCGTCGGCGACCACCTGCTCGAGCGAATGGCCTAGCCGGGAGCGGAGGAGGCACCGAACGGAGAAGAGCGAGCCGGATGGCGACGAGAACCGAGGCGAACGTCGTCTACGCGGCCGGGGTCGTCCAGGGCATCGCCCTGGTCACCTTCCCGGCCGCGAGCACGATCTTCACCGACCCGGACGAGTACGACCTCTCGAGCACGCAGTACGGGACGCTGTTCCTGCCGCAGGTGATCGCCGCGATCGCCGCCGCCCTGCTGGGCGCGAGCCTGGGGAGCCGCTTCGGCACCAAGCGCGTCTATCTGGCCGGCCTCGCGGCCAGCCTGGTCGCGATGGTCGTGCTGATCGTCAGCCAGTTCCTGACGGACGACAAGACGCTCGCGTACGGGCTGCTCCTGGTCGCCACGGCGTTCCTGGGCGCGGGCTTCGGCCTCGGCGTGCCCGCGCTGAACACGTTCGCCGCCGCGTTCCATCCCGGAGCCGTCGACCGCTCGATTCTCGTCCTCAACGCGCTGCTCGGGCTCGGCACGGTCCTGGCGCCCGTGTTCGTGGCGATCTTCGTCGGCCTCGGCTTCTGGTGGGGGCTGCCGCTGACATCGGCCGTCCTCCTCGTCGTGCTCCTCGTCGTGAGCCTGCGGCTGCCGCTGCGCATCGCGGCGCAGCGGACGCAAGCGACGCGCAGGGACGGGGATCCCCGCCCGGTTCTGGGTGTACGCGGGGATTCGCCGTGCTCTACGGCGTCTGCGAGACCGTCAACGGCAACTGGTCCCAGCTCGACATGACGAGCGAGCTCGGCGCGTCGACGACGCAAGCCGCCCTGGCGCTCACCGCGTTCTGGGGCATGGTCACGCTCGGACAGGGTGCTCTTCGCCGCCGTCCAGCGGTGGTTCCCCGTCGCGGTTGACGTACCACGCGCTGCCGTTCCTGCTGGCCGCGGCGTTCGTCGTGATCGCGCTCCTTCCCGACGACGAGCCGGCGCTCGGCATCCTCGCGTTCGGCCTTGCCGGCCTCGGGTGCTCGGCGCTCCTGCCGCTGACGATCAGCTTCGGCCAGGAGGAGCTCACCGCGTACTCCGCCGGGATCGCGGGAGGCGTGATCGCCTTCTACCAGCTCGGGTACGGGATCGCGGCGTTCGGCGTCGGCCCGCTTCACGACGGCGGCGTGGGCCTGCCGACGATCTATGCGTTCTCGGCCGTCGTCGCCGCATGCCTGGGCGCCTGGTCCTTCGCGGTCGCCCGGCGCCGCCCGAGCCCGGCCTCACTCCACCCGCGGCTCGGTCACGGCGCCGAGTGAGCCGCCCCTCGATTCATCCCGTTCGGACGATGCGTGCCGGCCGCGCGCTGTTGTCTGATCGAGTCGACCCGGTGTCGGGCGACCGTGTCCTCGACATCGGGGACGACCCAGAAGGGAGAGCCCAGATGAGCACGACCGTCGAGCAGCCGAAGGCGATCAGATCCACGATTCCGGCGCGGCTCGACCGTCTGAGCTGGTCGCCGTTCCACACGCGCATGGTCGCGGGGCTCGGTGCAGCGTGGATCCTGGACGGCCTCCAGATCACGATCGCGAGCTCCGTGACCGGCGTCCTCATCCAGCCCGACACGCTCGACATGAGCTCGAGCCAGGTGGGCCTGATCGCGTCGGTTTACCTCGTCGGTCAGGTGATCGGCGCGCTCGTCTTCGGACGACTCTCCGACCAGCTGGGCCGCAAGCGCCTGCTGATCATCACGCTGCTCCTGTACCTGTTCGGCACCGGGCTCGCCGCGTTCACGGTGAACGACGGCGGCTGGCTGTGGCTCGTCTACTTCTACGGCACCCGGTTGATCGCGGGGATGGGGATCGGCGGCCAGTACGCGGCGATCAACTCCGCGATCGACGAGATGATGCCCTCGAAGTACCGGGGCCGCGTCGACATCTGGATCAACGGCACGTACTGGGCGGGGGCCATCCTCGGCTCGTTCGCCTCTCTCGTCTTCCTCAACGCGTTCGCGCCCGATGTCGGCTGGCGCCTCGCATTCCTGATGGGGCCGGTCCTCGCGATCGTCGTGATCATCGTGGGACGGACGCTGCCCGAGAGCCCCAGGTGGCTCATGACCCACGGGCGCATGGAGGAGGCGGAGGCGGAGCTCGCGAAGATCGAGGACGCCGTTCGCGCGTCGGGCCAGGAGCTCGAGCCCGTCGACGACTCGCAGGCGCTCGAGCTCGTTCCCGAGAAGCGGTACGGCTACGTCACGTTCCTGGGCCTGGTCTTCCGCACGTACCCGAAGCGGGCGGTCCTCGGCGCGACGCTGATGATCACCCAGTCGTTCCTCTACAACGCCATCTACTTCACCTACGGGCTGGTGCTCGTCCAGTTCTACGGCGTGAGCGCGGACAAGGTGCCGCTCTACGGCCTCGCCTTCGCGGTCGGCAACCTGTGCGGGCCGCTCTTGCTCGGGCCGCTCTTCGACATCGTGGGACGGAAGCCGATGATCTCGGGCACGTACATCATCTCGGGCGTGCTGCTCGCGATCAGCGGCTGGATGTTCGACCAGGGCGACCTCACCGCGACGACGCAGACGTTCTGCTGGATCGTCATCTTCTTCTTCGCCTCCGCAGGGGCGAGCGCCGCCTACCTCACCGTCAGCGAGACGTGGCCGATCGAGATCCGCGCCGAGGCGATCGCGGTGTTCTTCGCCATCGCGCAGATCTTCGGAGCGTTCGGCCCTCTCTTCTACGGCGCGCTGATCGGCGACGGCTCCAATCCGACGGGGCTCTTCGTCGGCTACGTCGTGGGGGGAGCGATCATGGTCTTCGGCGGGATCGTCGAGCTCCTCATCGGGATCAAGGCGGAAGGCAAGTCGCTGGAGGACGTGACCAAGCCCCTCACCTCCGTCTCCCCCGGGGCCGCTGCAGAGCCCGCATCGTGAGCGGCGACCGGGCGCCCGGACGACCGCGCCCCACATGACCGCACCCTCCGGCGAGCAGATCGAGATCTCGGCGGCGGACCAGCGCGCCGTGATCGTCGAGGTCGGCGGTGGGCTGCGCTCGTACTCGGCCGGCGGCCGGGAGGTCCTCGACGGATACGCCGTCGACGAGATGTGCACGTCAGGGCGGGGGCAGGTGCTGATCCCGTGGCCGAACCGACTGGACAACGGGAGCTACGGCTTCAAGGGACGGCGCTACCAGCTTCCGCTGAACGAGCCCGAGACCCAGACCGCGATCCACGGGCTCGTGCGCTGGGCCCCGTGGAACGTGGCCGAGCGCGAGCCGGGCCGCGTCGTGATGGAGCACGTGCTCCACCCTCAGCCGGGCTATCCGTTCTCGCTCGCGCTCAGCATCGAGTACGCGCTCTCCGCAGAGCGGTCTCCGCGTCCGGACGACGGCGACCAACGTCGGCGCGGATCGCGTGCCCGTACGGGGCCGGCGCGCACCCCTACCTGACGATCGGCACGGAGAAGGTCGACTCCGTGATCCTTCGTGCGCCGGGCCGAGCGATGATCAGGTCCAACGAACGCGGCCTTCCGGTCGGCACGGAGCCCGTCGCGGGCACGGAGTACGACTTCCGTCGGCCGAGGCCGATCGGCACGACGCAGCTCGACAACGCCTTCACCGATCTCGAGCGCTCCGACGACGGCCTCGCCCGGGTCGAGCTCCGCGACCCGGAGACCGCAGTCGACGGTCACGCTCTGGGTCGACGAGAGCTACCCGTACCTGATGCTCTTCACCGGAGACCCGCTTCCGGACGTCGATCGGCGCAGCCTCGCCGTCGAGCCGATGACGTGCCCGCCCGACGCCTTCCGCACCGGCGAGTCACTCGTCCGCCTGGAGCCGGGCAGCTCGTTCACGAGCACGTGGGGGATCGTGCCGCCGACGTCCCGTGAGGTGACGGCGCACATCCTGCTCGCGGCGGAGGCGCCGCTCCCGGACGCGGGCTCGCTCGTCCTCGTCCTCGCCGCGGCGAGCGCCGGGAGCGATCCTCTCGAGGCTGCATCAGCCGGGTCGTCCTGCCCACCGTCGTCCTCGAGATCGTGCTCGGGATCCTGATCGGCCCGGAAGGACTGGACATCGCGCGCGGTCGACACCCACATCGACTTCCTCGCCGACCTCGGCCTCGTGTTCCTGTTCTTCTTCGCCGGCCTCGAGCTCGTCGAGCACCGCGTGCCTCGCCGGTCGCTCGTGCGCGGAACGATCGGCTGGGCGGTGTCGCTCGCGATCGGGATCGTCGTCGGCCTCGTGCTGCACGGCGGCCGGCCTGGATGCCGAGGCGTGGCTGCTCGGCGTGGCGCTCAGCACGACCGCGCTCGGAACGCTCGTCCCGATCCTGGCCGACGCGGGGCTGCTTCCGACGCCGCTCGGGTCGGCCGTGCTCGGCTCGCGGGGTCGCCGGCGAGTTCTGGCCGATCGTCGTCATCTCGATCTTCCTCACGGGCGCCTACGGCGCCGCCACCGAGACGCTGCTTCTCATCGCGCTTCGGCGCCGTCGTGGTGCTCGCCGCGGCGGCCGCGCTCCGGGCGCGCCCGCCCCGGGTCGTCAGCGTCCTCCAGCAGACCGTGCACACGACCGGCCAGGCCGCCGTGCGGCTGTCCGTCTTCAGCCTCGCGGCGCTCGTCTTCCTCGCGATCGAGGTGGGCTTCGACTTCGTGCTCGGCGCGTTCGCCGGCGGGCTGGTCGTGGGGCTCGCCCTCGACTCCCCGGAAGCCGCCCCCGTGCGAATGCGGCTCGAGGGAGTCGGGTTCGGGTTCCTGATCCCGATCTACTTCGTCGTCACCGGGATGAACTTCGACCTCGACAGCCTCCTGACGCCGACCGGGCTCGGGCTCGCGGCGCTCTTCCTCGCGCTCTTCGTGGTCGTCCGCGGCACGCCCGCCCTGCTCTGGCTCCGCGAGCTCGGGCCGCGACCGACGGTCGAGCCTCGCGATCTTCAGCGCGACGGGCCTGCCGCTGATCGTCGCGATCGTGGGAATCGGCATCGATCGTGGCGCGATCGCCGCCGACGTCGGCACGTCGCTGATCGGCGCCGGGATGATCTCCGTGCTGGTGTTCCCGCTGCTCGCCACCGCGATCGCGCGCCCGGACGAGCCGAGCGCACCGCTCCCCTCGTCGTCGTAGCCTCGCTACGTGAACACGTTCACGGCTCGTGCGATCACGAGGCCGAGGATGGCGAGCGAGACGCTGGCCTGCACGGCCATCGCGATCTTGGCCCACGGCACGAGCGGCATGACGTCCGTCGGGCTGAAGGCGGTCGCGTTCGTGAAGCCCAGGTACATGTAGTCGACGAAGCGGGGACGCCACCCCGGGTGCGCGAGCCGGGGGTTCAGGTGCTGGGGGAACGCGAGGTCGACGTACGCCCTGATGTGGTGGGCCCGCGCCGCCGAGCCTCCTCCGTCGAGCTCCCAGTAGAGCAGGGCGAACGCGATGTTGTTCGACACCCACACGATCGATCCCGCCGCGAGGAGGTCGGCTGCGGAATCCGTCTCCGGGCCGCCGTGGATGAGGTCGTCGATCAGCTGGCCGGTCGACCACAGCGCTCCGAAGACGAGGACGGACACGAGCCCGATGGAAAGCACTCTGAGCTCGCGCGAGCGACGCGTGATCGCGCCGGGATCGCCGATCACCAGGGCGACGAGGAGAATGCCCTCGACCAGCGGCAGCAGCCACCCGGCCCCGAACCGGAGCTCGTCCTCCAGGATCACCGTCAGCACCATCGCCGCGAGGACCGCGGCCACCATCGGCCACCTCGCCTCGCCGTCGACCGGCGTGTCTCTCGGGGCGTCTGCGTCGATCGTCCTGGGAGTATCCGGGTCCAGCGGCACGAGCGACGGCCTCGAGCGGTTGAGGAGCGCGGCGCCGGCACCGCTCGCCGCTCTCGTACGAACTACTCGACGACGATCACATCGCAGCCGACCGAGCGCTTGACCTCGGCGACGACGTCCGTCCCGAGGAGGCGCGCGAACAGGCCGTGATGATGCGATCCGAGCACGACGACGTCGGCGTGCCGCTCACGCGCCATGCCGATGATCGCATTCGCGGGCTCGCCGGCCGCCCAGGAGTAGTCGGCTGTCAGGCCGGCCCCCTCGATCCGCTCTCGCGCGGCGGCGAAGACGGGCTCGAGCTCCGGCGGCTCGACCAGCGGGATCATGCGAGCGGGGCTGTCGTCGAGCGTCCCGAAGTTCTGAGGCCCCTCCGGGTTCAGAGGCATCTCCGACACCGCGACGACGACCAGGCGACCGCCCGGGCTCCGGGCCTCGTCGATCGCGCGGTCGAGGGCTCTCGTCGCCGGCTCGTCGCCGTCGAAGCCCGACCACGATCGTCCTCATCGCGGGTTCATGCTCCCTCGCCCGCCGCGAGCTCTCCGGCGAAGAACTCGAGCGCCGTCTTCGTCTTCGTCTGCTGCTCGCCCGCGAGGTCGACACCCCGTCCCGCGAGAAACGCCCGCGCCTCGGCGGCGACCTGGAACGCCTCGCTCGGCGCGCACTTCGTCGACAGCTCGAGGATGCGCGAGCCGTCCGGGTAGAGCCACAGCTCCGCGACCATCCTGCGCCCGAACCCCTCGGGCTTGAAAGCGAGCTTCAGGACGAAGATCGGGCCGAGAACGGCGAGGTCGTCGAGGGCGAGGCCTGCGGGCGCGTGGGCCTCGAAGAACTCCCGTTGCTCCCGGGAGAAAAGCTTGCGAAGTCGCGTCTTCCCTCCGACCGCGTCGAGAACTGCGGTCGGCGCCAGCTTTCCCTTCAGCGTGCCGGAGCAGACGTAGCCGCCCGGCATCGCGTCGACCTCGACGACGAAGCTCGCGGACGAACGGAGGTCTTCGGGCAACTCGTTCGGGACGACGGGGCGAAGCTTGACGACCGAGTCGCCTCCCTTCCCCTGGATGCGCCGTGCCCGGACGACCAGGCCCTTGCCGTTGAGCGCCAGCTCGGGCGTGTCGAAGAAGAACACCTGGCGGATCTGTGCCTCCAGCGGGTCGAGGCTCAGCGCCTGCACGGTCGAGCGCTGACTCAGCTCGGGGACGGTCAGCTTCAACTCGACGCCGTCGGCGTCCCGGATCAGGTCGAGCAGCTCCGCGAGCTGCTCATCGGCCAGGAGCGGGGCCACTGTTGCCATGCGCGATCGTTCTCCCTCCTCGGTGTGTCTCCGACCCTATCGCGCCCGAGACCTCTCCGGATCATCCCCTTCGGACGATGCTCGGCGCCTCGCCACGACCTAGCGTCCGGCCTGACCATGCTCGCTTCCACCGCGGTCGAGCTCGCGCGCTGGCAGTTCGCGCTGACGACGCTGTTCCACTTCATCTTCGTCCCGCTCACGCTCGGGCTGGCGCCCCTCCTCGCGGTGATGCAGACGCGCTGGCATCGCACGGGCGACGAGAAGTGGCTCCGGCTGACACGCTTCTTCGGGACGCTCTTCCTCATCAACTTCGCGATCGGCGTCGCAACCGGGCTCGTCATGGAGTTCCAGTTCGGCATGAACTGGTCGGCGTTCTCTGCGTACGTCGGGGACGTGTTCGGCCCACCGCTCGCGATCGAGGGCATCGGGGCGTTCATGCTCGAGGCGACCTTCATCGGCCTCTGGGTCTTCGGCTGGAACAAGCTCCCGCCCAGGGTGCACCTCGCGACGATCTACCTCGTCTGGCTCGGGACCTGGCTGTCGGCGTACTTCATCCTGACCGCCAACTCCTGGATGCAGCACCCGGTCGGCTACGAGCTCGACTCGCAGAGCGGCCGCGCAGAGGCGACGGACATCTTCGAGATCCTCTTCCAGGGGTTCGTGCTCTTCGCGTGGGCGCACGCCATCCTCGCCGGACTGGTCACGGCGAGCTTCCTCGTGCTCGGCGTCGCGTGCTGGCACCTGCTGCGCGGCCGCAACGTCGAGGTCTTCCGCAGCGCAGCCAAGCTCGCCATCGTGGTCGCGCTCCCCGTGACGTTCGTCCAGCTCGGGGTCGGGAGCGAGTTCGGCGTCGCCGCCACCGACGTGCAGCCGATGAAGATCGCCGCCACCGAGGCGCTCTGGGACACCGAGGAACCGGCAGCGTTCTCGCTGTTTCAGATCGGCGGCTTCACCGCGGACGACCAGACGCCCTCGTTCGACATCGAGGTCCCCGGGCTGCTCTCGTTCCTCGCCACGAACTCGTTCAAGGGCCAGGTGGTCGGGATGAACGAGCTGCAGCGCCAGCTCGAGCAGGAATACGGCCCCGGCAACTACATCCCGGACGTGCGGCTCGTGTACTGGAGCATGCGCGTGATGGCGTACCTCGGGACACTCCTGCTCCTGCTCGCCGCGTGGGGCGGCTGGCTCCTCTGGCGCAGGAACGTCGAAACGGCGAAGTGGTTCCAGCGGGCCGCGATCGCGGCGATCGCGCTCCCGTTCCTCTCGAACTTCGCCGGCTGGATCCTGACCGAGGCAGGTCGCCAGCCATGGGTCGTCTACGGCCTCCTGAAGACGGAGGACGCGGTCTCGAGCACCGTGAGCGCATGGACCGTCGGCCTCAGCCTTGCCGTGTTCGCGTCGCTGTACACGGTCCTCGGTGTCCTCGACTTCTACCTCATGCGCCGGTATGCCCGGCTCGATCCTCCCGAGGTCGAGCAGGCCGAGGAAGCGGCGCCGCGACCGGCGCCGGCCTACTGAGATGACGCTCGAGATCCTCTGGTTCTGCCTGCTCGCCTTCTTCTGGACGCGCTACTTCGTGCTCGAGGGCTTCGACTTCGGCGTCGGCATGCTGCTGCCTGTCCTCGGCAGGAGCGAGACAGGACCGGCGCACGATGTTCGAGTCGATCGGGCCGCTCTGGGACGGGAACGAGGTCTGGCTCGTGATCGCGGGCGGCGCGACGTTCGCCTCGTTCCCGGTCTGGTACGCGACGATGTTCTCGGGCTTCTACCTCGCGCTGCTCCTCATCCTTGCGCTCCTGATCGTGCGCGTGCTCTCGTTCGAGTGGCGCGAGAAGGCCGAAAGCGCCGGCTGGAGGGCGTTCTGGGCCTGGATGAACACGATCGGCTCGATCGGCGCTCCGTTCCTCTGGGGCATCGCGCTCGCGAGCCTCCTCCACGGGACCCCGATCGCCTCCGACCAGACCTTCGCGGGCGGCTTCGGCGACCTCTTCAGCGCCTACACGGTTCTCGCCGGGATCGCGATCTGCCTTCTCTTCGCGCTCCACGGGGCGGTCTTCCTTGCCCTTCGCACACTCGGGGACCTCCGCGAGCGCGCCCGCCGCGCGCGCGTCCCGATTGGCGCCCGTCGCGGCAGTCGTCGGCGCCGGCTTCCTCGTCTGGACGCTCGTGGTCGCGGGTGACGTGAACGACAAGGGCCTCTTCCCGGGCATCCTCCCCGTCGTGGTCGCCGCGGTCGCCGTGGTCGCTGCGATCTTCCTGACGCGGGCGGAGAACGAACGCGGGGCGTTCATCGCCACGGCGACCGCGATCGGCGCCGTCGTCGTCACCCTGTTCGTCAGCCTCTACCCGCGGGTGATGGTCTCCGATCCGGAGTTCGGGAACAGCCTCACGATCGACAACGCCTCGTCGGCCCACTACTCGCTCACCGTGATGACGGTCGTCGCCGCCATTCTCCTGCCGGTCGTGCTGCTCTACCAGGCCTGGACGTATCACGTCTTCCGTGCTCGGCTCGGCGGCGAGGAGGCGGGCAACCCGATCGACCTGGTGGCTCGGAAGACCGGCGGCTAGCCACGTGGGCGGCCTCGACCCGCGCCTGCTGAAGCGCGCGCACGCCGTACGGGTCCTCCTCGGAGCCGACGCCGCACTCGGCGTCGTCTCCGCGTTGCTCGTGCTGGCGCAGGCGGCTCTGCTCGCCCACGTCGCCGCCCGGGCGTTCGGCGGAGCCTCGCTCGCCGACCTCGTCGTGCCGCTCGTGCTCCTGAGCCTCGCCGGGGCGGCGCGCGCCGCGACCACGTGGGGCTTCGAGGTCGCCGGCAGGCGCGCGGCCACGACATTGCTCTCCCAGCTGCGCCTCGACCTGGTCGAACGGCGGCTCCGCGGCCGGCCCGCCGCCCTCGACGACGCCGCGAGCGCCGAGGTCGCGACGGTCGCCGTCGGCGGCGTCGACGCGCTCGAGACCGCCTTCGCGCGCTATCTGCCGCAGCGTGTGCTCGCCGTCGTCGTGCCGGTTGCGGTCCTCGTGTTCGTCGCCTCGATCGACCTCGTCTCCGCGGGCGTCATGCTCCTCACGCTGCCGCTCGTCCCGGTCTTCATGTGGCTCGTCGGCCGCTACACCGAGCAGCGAACACGCGCGCGCTGGCAGGCCCTCTCGCAGCTCGCCACCCACTTCAGCGACGTCGTCCGTGGGCTGCCGACGCTCCGCGCCTTCAACCGCGCCGGGGTGCAGGCGGAGCGGATCGCCGAGGTCAGTGACGACTACCGCCGGACGACGATGGGCACGCTCCGCGTCGCGTTTCTCTCCGGAACCGTGCTGGAGCTCGCAGCGACGCTCGGGATCGCGCTGGTCGCGGTGACCGTCGGTGTCCGCCTGGTCGGCGGCGGGCTCGGCTTCGAGGCCGGCCTCACGGTGCTCGTGCTCGCGCCCGAGCTCTATCTGCCGCTGCGGAACCTCGCGGCCCAGTACCACGCGAGCGCAGACGGGCTCGCCGTCGCGGAGCGGCTCCTCGACCTGCTCGACGAGGAGCCGCCGACCGGCTCCCGTACGGGGCGGCTCACCGTGCCGAGCCCGCTGAACGCGCCGGTTCGCCTCGACGGGGTCGGCTTCTCGTACCCGACACGGCAGGGCGTGGTGCTCGACTCGATCGACCTGACGCTGACGCCGGGTGAGACGGTGGCGCTCGTCGGGCCGAGCGGGAGCGGCAAGAGCACACTCGCCTCGCTCGTTCTCGGCCTCTTGCTCCCCGATGAGGGCAGCCTCAGCGTCGGCGACGTCGACCTGTCGACCTGTGACCTTGCAGCCTGGCGGGCGCAGATCGCCTGGGTACCGCAGCGGCCGACCCTCTTCCGGGGGACCGTGGCGGAGAACATCTGCCTCGGCGACCCGAGCGCCGGCGCCGACCGGGTCTCGGCGGCCGCGACGCTGGCGGCCGCCGATGCGTTCGTCCGCGAACTGCCCGACGGATACGACACGGTCGTCGGCGACGGCGGCCGCCCGCTCTCGGCCGGCCAGCTCCAGCGGATCGCGCTCGCACGCGCGTTCCTCCGCGACGCGCCGCTCGTCGTCCTCGACGAGCCCACGGCAAACCTCGATCCCGAGAGCGCGGAGCTCGTCGGCGCGGCCGTCGAACGGCTGCGCGAAGGCCGCACCGTTCTCCTCATCGCCCATCGTCCCGAGCTGGCTCGACGCGCGGACCGGATCGTCACGCTCGCCGCGGGGCGCATCGTCGAAGCCGTGCGGAAGGCGGCATGACGCAGACGCTCGGCCGTCTCGTCGCACTCTCCGGCGTCCCGGTCCGGCGCGCGGCGCTCTCGGCGCTGCTGGCCGTTCTCGCCATGTGCTTCTCCGTCGCGTTGCTCGCGACGGCCGGCTACCTGATCTCGCGGGCCGCCGAGCAGCCACCGATCCTGTCCCTCACCGTGATCATCGTCGCGGTTCGGTTCTTCGGACTTGCCCGGCCACTGACGCGCTACCTCGATCGGCTCGCCTCCCACGACCTCGCGCTGCGCGCGCTCGGCCGGATCCGCGGCCGCTTCTACGAGCGGATCGAGCCACTCGCGCCCGCCCAGCTCGAGGGGTATCGCCGCGGGGACCTGCTCGCCCGGATGATCGGTGACGTCGACGCGCTCCAGGGCCTCTACGTCCGGGGGCTGGCCCCGCCGCTCGTCGGCCTTGTCGTCGGCGCCGCATGCGTCGGAGTCACGGCCGCCGTTCTCCCGATCGCCGCGGCGATCCTGGGCGCCGGGCTCCTGCTCGCGGGCGTCGCCGTGCCCCTGCTCTCCGGCGTGCTCGCGCGGGCTGCGGGCACGAGGCAGGCAGCAGCTCGGGGCGAGTTGACCGCCGAGCTCGTCGAGCTCTTGCAGGGGGCGCCCGAGCTCGTCGTCTACGGGCACGAGAAGAGATCCCTCGCGCGCATCGGCGCGCTGGACCGCGAGCTCGTTCGCATCGGCCGGCGCGACGCAAGCGTCGCCGGGCTCGGGGACGCGCTGACGATCCTCGTCGCGGGCCTGACGGTTGCCGGGTGTCCTCGCGGTCGGGGTCTCGGCGACCGACGCAGGTGCGCTCGATCGCGTCCTCGTCGCGACGCTAGCCCTGCTGGCGCTCGTCCTCGTTCGAAGCGGTCTCTCCGCTCCCCGGAGCCGCACGCGAGCTCTCCGCCACGCTCGGAGCGGGGCGTCGAGTCCTGGACCTGACCCACCGCGAGGCGGTGGTGAAGGATCCGACGACCCCGCTCAGGGCTCCATCCGCCGGCGCATCCGTCGCGCTCGAGAGCGTGACCGCGCGCTACGGGAGCGACGAGCGGCCGGCGCTCGCCGGCTTCTCCCTGCGCCTCGACCCCGGTCGACGCATCGCGCTCGTCGGGCCGAGCGGCGCCGGCAAGACGACCGTCACGAGCCTGCTTCTGCGCTTCCTCGATCCGGAGGAGGGCCGGGTCACCATCGGCGGCCGCGATCTCCGCGAGTATCGCCAGGAGGACGTTCGCGGGCATTTCGCCCTGGCGGGCCAGGAAGCGCACGTCTTCGACTCGACGATCCGCGAGAACCTTCGGCTCGCCCGTCCCGCGGCGTCCGACGCGGAGCTCGAAGCCGTGCTCGCGCAGGCCCGGCTCGGCGAGTGGGTCGCGTCACTGCCGGACGGCCTCGACACCCTCGTCGGCGAGGACGGCGCACGGCTCTCGGGTGGCCAACGCCAGCGCCTCACGCTCGCGCGGGCGCTGCTCGCCGACGGCCGGGTGCTCGTCCTCGACGAGCCGACCGCGCACCTCGACCCGCCGACCGCCGCGTCGCTCATGGAGGACGTGCTCGCGGCGGCAGGCGACCGCGCCGTCCTGCTGATCACCCATCGACCGGAAGGGCTCGAGCTCATGGACGAGGTGGTCAGGCTCGACACGGCTTCTGCCGGCGGGCCTCCCGACTCGCCGCCGGCCGGGGCTCATCGCCCGGACGGGATGATGCACGCCCATCGCCCCGTGCCGTAGGTTTGCGCCCGTGGCCTCTGCACTCGCCCTCCTCGCGGCGCTCCTGTTCGCGCTCGCGGCGACGCTGCAGCAGAAGGGCGCGCTGAACCTGCCGGAGATCTCGCTCCGGAGCCCCGCCTCGCTCCTACGGCTGGTCGGTCAGACGACGTGGCTGGTCGGCACCCTGGCGCTCTTCACGGGGTACGTGTTCCAGGCGGCGGCCCTCGACCGCGGACGGCTCGTGATCATCCAGCCGCTGCTCGTGACGACGGTCGTGTTCGCACTGCCGCTCGGCTACTTCCTCACCCGGCAGCACGTGGGACGCCGTGAGGTGGTCGGGGCGGCGGTGATCGTCATGGGCCTCGCCCTCTTCGTGCTCTTCGGCGACCCGGCAGGCGGTCGTGACAACGCGCCCGGTAGCGAGTGGGCGATCGCGATCGCGGTCATCGCCGTCGTCTGCGCGGCGCTCCTCATGTTCGGCGGACGCGGGGACCTGACGATCAAGGCCGCCGTCTTCGGCACCGTCGCCGGCATCCTGTTCGGGCTCTCCGCGGCGCTGACGAAGCCCACGGTCGAGTACCTGCACGCGGGGATCGACGAGCTGCTCGCGCACTGGGAGCCGTACGCGCTGGCGATCGCGGGTGTCCTGGGGTTCGTCCTGCAGCAGGTCTCCCTCGGCACCGGCAAGCTGGCGCCGTCGGTCGCCACCGTCTCGGTCGCGAACCCGGTCGTCGGCATCCTCCTCGGCATCGTCCTGCTCGAGGAGCGGCTGAGCAGGCCCGCGTGGCACGTCGTGCTCGGCTGCATCGGGCTCGGACTGGCGCTCGTCGGCGCGGTCGTCATCTCCCTGGCCCGCGAGGGATCCAAGGAGACGCAACGGCCGGTCGCGACGACGCCCGGCCCCGCGGCGGTCTAGGCCCGCCCGCGACGTGAGCGAGGATCGAGCGATGCCCGACGAGCCGCAGCCGACCTACGGCCGGTCGACGGCCTGGAGGCCCGAGCGTCCTCGCCTCCGGCTCGTGCCGTTGGTGATCTCGTGGCTGTCGACGGGTGTCGCACTGATGGTGGCGGCCGGGATCCTGCCGGGTGTCCACGTCGACGACTTCTGGGGCGCCCTCCTGATCGCGGCGATCGTCGCCGCGTTGAACGCGGTGATCCCGCCGGTGCTGGCGGCCCTGCGGCTACCGCTCACGCTCGTCCTCGGCTTCCTCCTGGTGTTGGCTGCGGACGCGGCCATCCTGCTCATTGCCGATGCCGTCACCGAGGGGTGCTCAGGGTCGACAATTTCGGCTGGGCCCTTCTCGCCGCACTCGTGGTCGCCGCCGTCAGCGTCGTGCTCGCGGTGATCTTCGGGCTCGACGACATGGGCCAAGATCCGCACAGCACATCGGATCGCGCGCCGCCAGGGGATCATCGCCGCGACCGACGTCCCGGGAATGGTGTACCTCGAGATCGACGGGCTTGCGCTGCCCGTGCTGCGCCGGGCGATGCGGGACGGGAACGCGCCGACGATGGCGCGCTGGCTCTCGGAGGGCACGCATCGTCTCGTGGAGTGGGAGACGGATCTCTCCTCCCAGACGGGCGCGAGCCAGGCGGGGATCCTCCTCGGGTCGAACGAGGACATCTCCGCATTCCGCTGGGTGGAGAAGGAGACGGCGAGGCTGATGACGTGCTCGGCACCGGCCGACTGCGAGGAGATCGAGCGGCGGCACGCGACCGGGATCGGGCTCCTCGTCGACGGGGGCGCCAGCCGCGGCAACCTCCTCTCCGGCGAGGCGGACGAGGTGATCCTCACCGTCAGCCGGATGGAGGCCGAGAAGAAGTCGAACCCCGGCTACCGGGCGTTTCTCGCCGACGGCGACAACGTCACGCGCACGCTCGTCCTCTTCGTGTGGGAGCTGCTCCTCGAGTGGACGGCGGCGCTGCGCGCGATCCGCCGCGACGTCCGGCCGCGCGGCCACCGCGGCGGCATCTACCCCTTGATGCGAGGGGCTCTCTGCGTGTTCGTCCGCGACCTGATCGTCTCGGGCGTGCTCACCGACCTCATGCGGGGCCGACCGGCGGTCTACGCGACCTTCTCGAGCTACGACGAGGTCGCCCACCACTCCGGCCTCGAGCGCGCCGACACGCTCGAGGCGCTGCGCAAGCTCGACGACAAGTTCGCCGAGATCGAGCGTGCCTGCCGCTACGCGCCGCGGCCCTACGAGCTGGTCGTCCTCTCCGACCACGGGCAGACACAGGGCGCGACCTTCAAGCAGCGCAACGGGTACGGGCTCGACGACCTCGTCCAACGCTCTCTCACCCGAGGCGACGTCGAGGGGATCGCCGGCGGCGACGAGCAGAGCTCGATGGTCGGCCACGCCCTCACCGAGGCGACCGGGACGAAGACGAAGCGAGCCCAAGAACGATGTCTCCGACCGCGATGTCGTCGTGCTCGGCTCCGGCAACCTCGGGCTCGTCTACCTCATGGAGGAGCGCCGCCGCCTCACCCTCGAGGAGCTGAACGAGCGTCATCCCGAGCTCATCCCCGCGCTCCGCGCTCACCCCCACGTCGGCTGGCTGCTCGTCCGCTCCTCGGAGCACGGTGCGGTGGCGCTCGGCGCCAACGGCACCCACTACCTCACCGACGGCCGTGTCGAAGGCGACGACCCGCTGGCGCACTTCTCGCCCCACGCACCGCAGCACCTACTGCGGACGGACGGCTTCGAGAACGTCGCCGACATCATGGTCGGCAGCTTCTACGACCCCGACCTCGACGAAGGCTGCGCCTTCGAGGAGCTGATCTCCTTCCACGGAGGCATCGGCGGCTTCCAGACCCGCCCGTTCATCCTCCACCCCGCGCACCTCCAGGCGCCCCCGGTGCCGATCCTCGGCGCCGCGAGCGTCCACGGCATCCTCGCCGGCTGGCGGCATGAGCTCCAGGGCGAGCCCGACCGCCCGGCGTAGCCGACTGCGCGGGGCGGCTACGGGCCCGGCGGCGCCGGGGCGGCCGGCGGGAGGGCCATCGAGGCACGGAGGCTCACGAGCGGTGTGTCCGGGACGCGCACGAGGCCGCGGGTCGGCCGGTCGAGGTCGAACGTGATGAGGAGCAGGACCGAGACGAATGCCGCCGCGAGGACGACCGTCACCATCCCGCGCGAGAGGAACGCGAGGTAGAGCGCGAGCAGGCCGAGCGCCACCGACGCACCGACGACTTCGAAGAGCAGGACAGCGCTCGGAACGCGATTGCGCAGAGCGGACACGCGCACCGTCTGCATGTCGATCATCTCGTTCAGCGTCTCGACGTAGAGACGCGGCGCGCTGTCCCTCGGCGACGCGGCGAGCGCCTCGGCCGCGAGTCGCCAGAGCCGTCGCTGGAGTCGCGCGCCTCGCGGCGACCGCATCCGCGGCGCTCCGGCTCCCCGGAACCGCCTCCGACAGGCGGATCTGGGCGTCGGTGTACCTGACGAGCGCCTCGAGCGATGCGTGCGCATCGGCTCCCGCAGCGTCTGCGCCCGGAGGTACGTCGTCCCGATCGCATTCGCGTCGTTGCACGACGGCGGCGCGTCGCGCGTCATAGCGCCCCACTGCCATCGTGAGGCCGAAGGCGAGGATCAGGCCGACGAGACCGAGAAGTGCCGCCTGGAGGACGCCGACCGGCTCGCGCAGCGTCTCGGAGTGGGCGTGGAGCCGCCGACCGACGAACCAGCCGAGCAGCGTCGCACCGACGACGATCGCGAGGATCACGAGCCCGAGCTCGACGCTGCTCAGCCGGAAGAACATGCGCCGCCGATCCTGAACGACAGACCAGATGTCGCCCGGCGGACGGACGCTCTACGCGTCGGCCGCCGCCGGCCGGTAGACGCACACGTGCACGCCCGTGCCGCTCGTGGCCGTCGAGACGAGCTCGAGCGTGCGCATGGTCCCGTCGTCGGGGAAGATCCGCTTGCCGCCGCCGAGGATCACCGGCTCGATCATGAGCCGGACCTCGTCGACGAGGCCCTCGCCGATGAGCGTCCTCGCGAGCGCCGAGCTCCCCATGACGAGCAGGTCGCCGCCCTCGGCCTCGCGCAGCTCCCCGATGCGCTCCACGGCCCGGTCGCCGGGGATGCGGGTCGTGTTCCATGTCAGCTCGTCGTCGGTCAGCGTCGCGGAGACGACGTACTTCGGAATGGCGTTCATCCGATCGGCGAACGGGTCGCCGGCTCGCTCGGGCCAGGCCGCGGCCATCCCCTGCCACGTGCGACGGCCGAAGAGGAGCGCGTCGGCGGCCTTCAGCGCACCGTCGAAGGCGGGCCCCATCACCTCCGGATCGAAGAAGGGATGCGACCAGCCGCCGTGGGCGAAGCCGCCGTCGGTGTCCTCGTCGGGCCCGCCTGGCGCCTGCACGACCCCGTCCAGGCTCATGAAGTCGATTGTCACGATGCGCACGGGATTCGCTCCTCTCGGTCGACTGTATCCGCGGTGTAGACGCTCGCCGGGCCGCCGAATCATCGCGCCCGCGATTCGCGGCTTTCCCTGCGGGGCGGGATCCCGATTAACCGGACCCAGGACGGGGAAAGCCACTCACGCGGTGCGGAGCATCTCCGACCTTGCGTTTCTCGGCGATTGCCGGAGCCGGCCGTCTCGTTGCTCATCGGGAGGGAGCTCACGATGCGCGTGATGTTCGCGCTCTACATGGGGTTCATCGTCTTCGGGACGGCGTTCTTCATCGTCATCGGTGCACGAGGCTGATGCGCCGCTTCGCGCACGAGAACGGCCTCTCGCTCTTCTTCGGGGCGCTGTTCCTGGCAACGCTCGTCGGCCAGGCGGTTGCCGGCCAGCGGCGACCAACGAGATGCGGACGGAGCACGGCGAGCAACCGCTCTCCATGTCCGACTACGTCCTCTCGGCGGACTTCTCGGGTGCCGTCCTCGAGAACTGGCAGTCCGAGTTCCTGCAGTTCAGCCTCTTCGTGCTCGCGACCGTCTGGCTCGTACAAAAGGGCTCGCAGGAGTCGAAGCGCCTCGACGACACCGGCCTCGGGAGCGATGCCGAGCAGCGGGTGGGCGGCCACGCCCCCGCTGACGCTCCTCGCCTGGGCAAAGATGGACGGACTTCGCCGCCGGATCTACGAGAACTCGCTGCTGATCGCGATGGGCACGATCTTCCTCGCCTCCTGGCTCGGTCAGTCGATCAGCAACTGGCGCACGTTCAACGACGAGCAGCTCGAGCACGACCAGGCGCAGATCGGGTGGGGCTCGTACGTGCTCGACGCCGACTTCTGGGAGAAGACCCTCCAGAACTGGCAGTCGGAGTTCCTCGCCGTCGGCACGATGGTGGTGTTCACGGTCTATCTCCGCCAGCGCGGCTCGCCGGAGTCGAAGCCGGTCGGCTCGCCGCATACGGAGACTCCCGGCTGACCGGCTCTCGCCACGCGACCGGCTCGCGAATGCGACGGACCCCGCTCACGACCTCGAGGTAGAGCAGCGCGACGCGCGCTAGGCGCGCGTCGACAGTCGGGCAGGCGCGCTCCACGAGGTACCTCGGGACCCGTTCGACTGCGCTCGTCGCAGTCTGGCCCCGGAGATACGTTGCGAGCGCTCATGGTCGCGTGTGTTCCCCGTCCCGTCAGCCGCCACACCTGGTGACCCTTCTCGGCGCCTGGCTCGTCTTTCCGGTCCTGCTCGGAGCGGTGACGCTGGGCAGCGGCCTGCTGCTCGAGCGGTGTGCCGGGATCCGGCTGGCCTTCCCATTGCTGCCGGGGGTCGGGCTCGCGACGTCGGTCGTCGCGATGAGCCTCTTCACGATGTTCGACGCGACCGCCGAGCTCGCCGTGCCCGCGCTGGTGGCGCTCGCGACCGGTGGATTGGTCGTAGGAGCGTCGACCCTCCGCGACCGGGCCGAGCCCTGGGCGCTGGGCGCTGCGCTCGTCACGTTTCTGGCCTTCGGTGCTCCCATCCTCGCCTCGGGGGAGGCGACGTTCGCCGGATACGTCAAGCTCGACGACACCGCGACGTCCCTCGGGCTGCTCGACCGCGTGCTCGAGCACGGCCGGAGCGTGGCGGGCCTGGAGCCGTCCACATACGAGGCGATGCTGAGCCTGTGGCTCGGCGACGCCTACCCCGTCGGGAGCCTGCTTCCGCTCGGCCTGACGCATCTCGTCGATCTCGACCCGGCCTGGACGTGGCAGCCGTACCTCTGCGTGCTCGCCGCGATCCTCGCCCTCGTCCTCTACGAGCTCTCGGCGGAGATCCTCTCGACACGCTGGCTGCGGGCGCTCGCCGCCGCGGCGGCTTCGTCCTCGGCGCTTCTGTTCGGTTACGCGCTCTGGGGAGGGGTGAAGGAGCTCTTCGCGGCGGCGCTGCTCGCGCTCCTCGCCGCGACGGTTCCCCTCGTGCGACGGAAAGGGCCCCGCGCAGCGATCGTGCCCGCCGTCGCGGCGGCGGCCTTCCTCGACGGGCTCAGCGTCGCGGGCGCGATCTGGCTTGTGCCGCTCGTCGCCGCCGCGGTGGCGCTCGCCTGGCGGAGCCGGAGCTGGGTCGGCCTGGGAATAGCGGCGGTCGCCGGCGTGATCCTTGCCGTGCCGGCGCTGTGGCTCGCACCCGACTTCCTCGACAACGCGAACGCGGTCGCGCGCGGAACCGACAACGTCGGCAACCTCTTCGGGCCGCTCAGCCCGTGGCAGCTGGCCGGGATCTGGCCGACGTCCGACTTTCGTCTCGAGCCCGACGGCACCCGGGCGACGATCGTGCTCGTCGGTGTGGCGGTCGTCGCGGCGGGGCTCGGGACGGTCATCGCGGTGCAGCGCCGGGCGTGGCGCGTGCTCGCGCTCCTCGGGACCGCGCTCGCCGGTGCCGTCGTCTTCCTGGTCAGCTCCGGTCCGTGGATCGAGGGCAAGGCCCTGGCGGCGGCATCGCCGATGATCCTCTTCCTCGCGCTCCTGGCGGGCGGAGCCCTCGTCGAGACCGGGCGGCGGGTCGAGGGGCTGCTCGTGCTCGGCGCGCTCGTGGGAGGCGTGGCGTGGTCGAACGTGCTCGCCTCGACCGAGCCCTACCTCGCGCCGCGGGACAGGCTGGCGGAGCTCGAGTCGATCGGTGAGCGCTTCGCCGGCCAGGGCCCGGCGCTGATGACGGAGTACCAGCCGTACGGCGTGCGCCACTTCCTGCGGAGACTCGACCCCGAGGGCGCCTCGGAGCTGCGACGGCGGCTCGTCCCGCTGCGCGACGGTCAGGTGCTCACGAAGGGAGCGACCGCGCAGATCGACGCGTTCGCGCCCGAGGCTGTACTCGCCTACCGCACGCTCGTGCTGCTGCGGTCAGGGCCGGGCGGCGTGCCGCCGGTGCCGTTCCGGCTCGTGCAACGCGGACGGCACTACGACGTGTGGCAGCGGTCCCCCTGACTCCGTCCGGGCGCACGTGGCGGCTGCTCGGTCTTCGAGCGAGTCCTCACTTCGAGCAGACGGCATACACGGTCCAGCTGGCGTCGGTGGTCTGCAGGGTCACGCGCCAGGCGTTCGTGCCGACCGGGACGCTTTCGACGGCGTACTGCGTGTTGCCGCCGCCTGCGATGCCGGTGTATCCACCGCCGACGACGTTCGGGTTCGCGGCCGGGCACGTCGCCGTGAGCGTGGTGGCGTTCACGGCAGTTACGGTGGTCGCGGTCACGAGCATCCCTGTCAACGAGCTCGGACCAGTAGCGCCCGTCGGCCCGGACGGACCTGCGGAGCCCGTCGCGCCTTGATTGCCCGTAGCCCCCGTCGCTCCCGTCGCGCCGGTCGCCCCGGTGGGCCCTACCAGACCCTGCGGGCCTGTCTGGCCGGTCACCCCGGTGGCTCCTGTCGGTCCGGTCGCGCCCGTCGCACCGGTCGGCCCCGCAGGCCCGCCCGCGCCCGTTGCACCCATCGCCCCGGTCGCTCCGGAGGAGCCCGTCGCACCGGTCGCGCCTGCCGTACCGGTCGCGCCTGCCGTACCGGTCGCGCCCGTGCCGCCCGTCACGCCCTGCGGACCCCGTCACGCCCTGAGGGCCAGTTGCGCCGATCGGCCCCTGAAGTCCCGTCGGGCCGATGGGCCCGGTCGCGCCCGTGGCACCGGTGGCACCTGTCGGTCCAGTCACCCCGGCGGCGCCGGTCGCACCCGTCGGTCCAGTCGCGCCGACCGGCCCCTGCAGACCCGTCGGTCCTGTTGCACCCGTAGCGCCCGCGCTGCCCGTCGCCCCGGTGGCACCTGTCCCGCCCGTCGCGCCTGTCGAGCCCGTCGCCCCAGTGGCTCCGGTCGCGCCCGTGCTGCCCGTCGCCCCGGTGGCACCCGTCAGACCCGTTGCCCCCGTCGAGCCCGTCGCCCCAGTGGCGCCAGCCGCACCGGTCGCGCCCGTCGGCCCCGTCGCGCCGACCGGCCCCTGAAGCCCCGTCGGTCCGGTAGCGCCCGTGGCTCCGATGGCGCCCGTGCTGCCGGTCGCACCGGTGTCGCCCGTCGGTCCTGTCGCACCGCTAGCTCCCGTCGCGCCCGTCGCCCCCGCCGGCCCGGTCGCACCCGTCGCGCCGTCGGTGCCCGGAGCCCCCGTCGCTCCGGTCGCACCCGTTGCGCCGGTCGCACCTGCAGGCCCCGTGGCGCCGGTCGCTCCAGCCTGTCCCGTCACACTGGTCTGCCCCGGCGTGCCCGAGCCGGCTGGCCCAGCTGGCCCGGCTGGCCCGGCCGCACCGACAGGCCCGGCTGCTCCCGTCGGACCCGCCGTGCCGGGCGGACCCGCGGGACCTGCGGGGCCGACGGTTCCGGGCGGCCACGCGATGCGTCGCTCGTTTCTGCGGCAGGGTCCCTGGCGGAGCTTGAGGTCACGCTGCGTCAGGGGCCGTCCGGTCAGCTCGATGCAGGCGACGTACGTCCGCGGCACCGCGGCGGATGCCGATCCCGTCGCGAACCCGGACAGCACGCAGAGAGGAAGCACGGCACACGCAAGGATCCGCCGAAGCGGCACGCGACGACGCACTGACCCGCAATCCTCGGACATGAACCTCGCGAATTCGCCGACAGCCTAAAGGTACGTGTACCCGTTCTGTGCGGTCTGCACCATGCCTTCCCGGCCGGACGGGCGACTATGCTCGGCGACGTGGAGGCTGGCAAGCGCTCGTCGGAGGATCTTGGCCCGACGGCGGTGACGGGCGAGACGAGAGACCGCTCCAGGAAGGTCGTCGGGCTCGGCGCGGTCGTCGCGCTGGCGTTGGCCGCCGGTCTCGTCGCCTGGGTCCTCGTCGACCGTGACGACGAGCAGGAAACCGCCGCCGCGCCGACGCAGCCCGCGGTCACGCCGACCCTACCCGCGACGCCCGAGAGCGTGACGACGCCCGCGATCCGCTCTGTCGAGGAGCTCCGTCAGGCGGCGGCCGGGAGCCCGATTCCTGTGTACTGGGCGGGGAGGCGGGGCGCCTCCCGACTCGAGCTCTCGCAGACGTCCACCGGAACGGTGTTCGTGCGCTACCTGCCGCCCGGCACGTCCGCCGGTGATCTGGCCCCTCGGCTGACCGTGGCGACGTATCCGCGCCCGAACGGCTTCGCCGAGGTTCGCGCGGCCTCGCGGAAAGCAGGCACGAGGACGATCGCGCTGACCGGAGGCGGGCTCGCCGTCTACGACCCGCAGACCCCGACGAACCTGCACCTCGCCTTCCCGAACGAGGCATTCCAGGTCGAGGTGTTCGGGCCCACGGGCCGCGTCGCGCTCGATCTCGTCGAGAGCGGCGCGATTCGTCCGGTGCGCTAGCACCGGGCGGGACGTGCCCCTCCAGAATCGCGTCACGCCTCTGGGCGAGCTCGTCGCGACACCCGCCAGGGGTCTCGTCTACGGCAACCGAGGCTGCCTGCACGATGCGGAGGGCCGGATCCGCCGGCGGTTCGGGGTCAAGCGGTGGATCGCCTGCCGGCTGCGCTTCAAGAACTGGCATCGGGCGCCGCTGCTCCAGCCCGGGCGGTTCACGGAGCTCTTCTTCCTCGACGAGGCGACCGCGCTCGCGGCCGGCCATCGCCCCTGTGCGCTCTGCCGCCGCGAGGACTACACGCGCTTCGCGGCGTTCTGGCGCGAGCTGCACGGCGACGTCGGCGCCGACGCGATCGACGCGCGGCTCCACGCCGAGCGCGTCGACCCGGCGACGCGCGGGCACCGGCTCCTCGAGACACGGCTCGACCGGCTGCCCGACGGCGCGTTCGTCCTCGACGCCGACGGCCCGCTGCTCGTTCGCGGCACCGAGCTCCTGCGGTGGTCGGCCGGAGGCTACGGCGAGCGCCTGCCGCGCGGTGGAGGCCCGGCGACGCTGGTCACGCCGCCCTCGCTCGTCGCGCTGCTGGGAACCGGATGGAAACCCACCGTTCCGCTCCTCCATCCGAGCGCTGCGTAGGACTGGTACCAATCCGCCGTGCCGCCGATCGATCAACGCGGGTTCACCGTCTGGCTCACCGGGCTCTCCGGCGCCGGCAAGACGACGGTGGGGCACGGGGTCGCGAAGGAGCTCGAGCGCCGCGGTCTCCACGTCGAGGTGCTCGACGGGGACGTCGTCCGCACCCACCTCTCGAAGGGCCTCGGGTTCTCGCACGAGGACCGGGACACGAACATCGAGCGGATCGGCTGGGTCGCCTCGCGGCTCACACGCCACGGCGCGGCCGTCGTCGTCGCGGCGATCTCGCCCTACGACGCGACGCGGAAGCGTGTGCGGGCGCTCGTCGAGGCACAGGGGCCGTTCGTCGAGGTTTGGGTGAAGGCGTCCGTCGAGGAGTGCGCGCGCCGCGACGTCAAGGGGCTCTACGCGAAGGCGTTCGCCGGCGAGATCACCCAGTTCACCGGCGTCGACGATCCCTACGAGGAGCCCGACGACGCTGAGGTCGTCGCGGACACGGTGAGCCTCACGCCGGCGGAGTCGGTGGAGCTCGTCCTCGCGGAGCTCGAGCGAGTCGGGCTCGCGCCCGCGCCGATCAGCGCGTCGAGCTGAGCTCGTAGCCGAGAGCGACGAGCGCGGAGCCCGCCTCCCGCTCGATGTCGGCGAGCTGCTCCGCGGTCAGATCCCGGCGCCACCGCCCGGCGGAGCGATCGTGCACCCGCGCGAACGCCTCGGTCACACCGGCTGCACCCACGCCGAGCACTGCGGCGACCGGTGCCGCGGTCGCCGCGGGGTCCGCGACGAGGTCCTCGTACCGCACCTCGACCGTCCGCCCCGGCATCGCGCCGGCTGCCGTCACGTAACGGCGCCAGGCCCAGGCGGCGCGCGTCGCGTCCGACACCTGCGAGAACTCCCCCTCGCGACCCGGCTCGACCCAGAACCGGGCGTGGGCACCGAACGGAAGCCGCGCGTCGTCCGCGCCCGCGCGCTCCGCGCTGAGCCAGCCGCGCTCGAGGAGCGAGGTCGCCACGTCGCGGCCGTCGCGGATCATGTGCACGGCGACCGCCTCGGGGTACGCCAGCAGCGCCGCGCGAAGCACGAAGCTCGTCTCCGGCGTCTGCTCGACCCCCCGGAGCCCGCCCGCGAGCCCGAGCCGCCGGACGCGGTCGAGGATCCGCCGGAGCCTGCGCGAGACCTCCTCGTCGGGCAGCCGGAGCAGCTCCGGGATCGCCGCCTTCCAGGGCTGGACCTCGTCGAGATCGACGAAGCCCGGCAGCGAGCCCAGCGCGCTGCCCGTGAAGGTCGTCCCCGAGCGGGGCGAGCCAACGACGAAGACGAGCCGCTCCTCGCCACCGAGGCGTCGCCGCCGACGGGCGATTCGGAGGGCGCTGCGACCGTAGAGCGCGGCGTTCCCGACGATCTCCCTCGGCCGCTGCATCGGCGGAATCTAGCGGGGTGCCCCCGTCGTGCGGTAAGCGGTCACCTGCACAGGCACGATGAGCCCCGTGCACCAGCTCATCCAGATCGTAGGCGCCCTCCTCATTCTCACGGGCTTCGTGCTCGCCCAGTTCCGCGTCGTCGATCCGCAGTCCCTCTCCTACCTGGTCGTCAACCTGGTCGGCTCGGCGATCCTGACCGTCGACGCCTGGCGCGAGGCGCAGTGGGGGTTCTTCCTGCTCGAGCTCGTCTGGGCGATAGTGTCCGCGTGGGGACTGCTGCGGCTCGCGCAGGGACATCGGCCCGGCGCCGTCCACTGACGGTCAGACGATCGGCTGCTCCTCCGGCTCGAGCCGCACCGAGAACGGCAGCCGCCAGTCCTCGTCGGCCTTTCCGTCGATCGTGAGCCGCCACTCGTAGCGGCCCGGCTCGAGCGGCACCGGGCCGGAGTTCACCGCGACGGGGAAGTCGAGCGGCGTGCCGGGCTTCAGGCCCGCGGGACGGCCGACCTCGAACGGCACGTCGTCGAAGAAGACCACCGGCTCCTCGCCGTCGTCGGTGTCGACCTCGACCGCGTGACCGTCCGCGTCGAGCAACTCGAGTCGCATCACGTGCCGCTGGTTGGCCTGATCCCACGGGACGCGGATGAGGATCGCGATGCCGAACGGCACGGGCTCGGGTCCGGTCAGCGACCAGCCGCCGCCGACGATCGTGAGCTTCCCGTCCGAGACCTGGGCGAAGTCGGCGAGCAACATCGTCACGCGCACCGGGCGAGTCTCGCACAGCACGCCTCAGGGCCGACGCCGGTCTCCGGTGTGGCGGGCGAATCACGCGACGAGCCTCCGCAGCGCGGGGGCGATCCGCTCCCGCTCGGCGAGCGCCACGGGAAACATCGGCGAGACGAGCAGCACGCGTGCGCCGGCAGCCTCAGCGGCGGCCAGTTCGATCGCATCGTCGAAGCTCGCGGCCCGCCGGCCGGGCACGCCCTCGAGGAGCGGCACGAGTCGCCCGGCGGCCGGTTCGACGAGCACGACGAATCGGGCCGCGCGGGCGATCTCCGCGCACGCCTCGCCGAGCAGGCGCTCCTCCTCGGGCGAGGCGTGGACGGGCAGGCCGGCGCTCGCCAACTCGCCACCCGTGACGAGGACGACCGAACCGGCGTCGTACCCCCGCAGCGCAGCGGCCGTCTTGGCGGGCGTCGCCGCGAGGCCGTCGTCGACGAGCGTCGTCCCACCGAGCCGCCCGATCTCGACTGCGCGAAACGGCGGTCTCGGGAGGCTCTCGACGACGGTCGGGGCCGCACCGGCCGCGACCCCGACGGCGAGGGCGGCGAGGAGTGCCTGGAGCCGCTGGCGATCGAGGCCCGGCGGCGGCCGAAGCAGCCGCTCCTCGCCCGCGTCCCGGACGACGAGCGAGTCGCCGTCCAGGTACGCACCCTCCTGCACGGCGCCGGTGAGCGAGAACCCGAGCCGTCGCCCCGGGGAGAGCGAGGCGATCGCGACCGCGTCGGTGTCGTCTTCGTTGGCGATCACGACGTCGGCCGCCCCCTGCCGGCGCACGATCGCCTCTTTCGCCGACCGGTATCGGTCGAGCGAGCCGTGGAGCTCCAGGTGGTCCGGCCAGAACGAGGTGACGACGGCGATCGTCGGGCTCCGCGTCGTGAAGCAGAGATGGGAGCTCGTCAGCTCCATCACGGTGATCCCTGCGTCCGGCGACTCGAGGAGCTCGGCGGTCGGCCAGAGGTTCCCCGCCCGCGCCGTGGTGCTCGCCCGCACCTGACAGCCGGCCTCGCGCAGCAGCTCGACGGAGAACGCGGCCGTCGTCGTCTTGCCGGCCGTGCCCGTGATGCCGATCGTCGGGACGGGTGACCGCTCCAGGACGAGGTCGCCGAGGCAGCGGAGCCGGCAGCCGCCCGCGCGCAGCCGTGCGACGCGCGGAGCGACCTCGGGGGTCCAGACGTCGAGGAACGCCTCGTCGTGCTCACCCGGGTCCGCGTCGAGCTCGGCGCGATCGTGTACCACGACGCCCAACTCCCGCACGGCGAGCGCGGCGGGGGTCGCCGTGCCGGCGCCGGCGAGCGTCACGTCGCGGCCCTCGCGTGCGAGGAGCCGGGCGAGCGCGACGGCGTCCTCGTCGAACCCCTCGACGAGGGTCACAGGGCGAGTCGAGAGAAGGGCGGCCGGGGCGGCGCCGCAGGTCCGCCCCAGCCGACTGCTGGATTCTGCACCTTCACCCCGCAGCCGGTCAACGTCCCGCGGCGACGAGAGCGTCCGCGGTCAGCGCGTCTGCGGGAACCCGAGGTCGACCTTGCTCGTCGCCGGGTCGGGCCAACGGGACGTGACGACCTTCCCTCGCGTGTAGAAGTGGATCGACTCCGGCCCGTAGGCGTGTGAGTCGCCGAAGAGCGATGACTTCCACCCGCCGAACGAGTAGTAGGCGACCGGCACGGGGATCGGCACGTTGATCCCGACCATGCCCGCGTTCACCTCGAACTGGAACCGCCGTGCGGCACCACCGTCGCGTGTGAAGAGTGCGACGCCGTTGCCGTACGGGTTGTCGTTCACGAGCCCCACCGCCTCGTCGTAGGTTCCCGCACGCACGACGGAGAGCACCGGCCCGAAGATCTCGTCGCGATACGCGTCCATCTCCGTGGTGACGTTGTCGAGGAGGGAGACGCCGAGGAAGAACCCGTCGCCGTCGGGCGCCGTGGTGCGGCCGTCCGCCACGAGCGTCGCGCCCTGGTCGGCGCCGGAGTCGAGGTAGGACGCGACCTTGTCGCGGTGCTCGCGGGTGATCAGAGGGCCCATCTCGTTCTCCGGCTCCATCCCGTTGCCGACCTTCACCTTCGGAAGCCGCTCCCCGATCGCCTTGACGAGCGGGTCGGCGACGTCGCCGACCGCGACGACCACGGAGACCGCCATGCAGCGCTCGCCCGCCGAGCCGTAGCCCGCCGAGACCGCCGCGTCCGCCGCCATCTCGACGTCGGCGTCCGGGAGCACGATCATGTGGTTCTTCGCGCCGCCGAGGGCCTGGACACGCTTGCCGTGCTTGGTGCCGGTCTCGTAGATGTAGCGCGCGATCGGCGTCGAGCCGACGAACGAGACCGCCGCGACGCCGGGATGCTCGAGGAGCGCGTCGACGGCGACCTTGTCGCCGTGCACGACGTTGAAGACGCCGTCGGGCAGGCCGGCCTGCTTTGAGCAACTCTGCGGCGAGGAGCGAGGCGGACGGATCCTTCTCGGAAGGCTTGAGGACGAAGCAGTTGCCGCAGGCGAGCGCCGGCGCCCACATCCACATGGGGACCATCGCCGGGAAGTTGAACGGCGTGATGCCCGCGACCACGCCCAGCGGCTGGCGAATCGAGTAGACGTCGATCCCCGTGGAGGCCTGCTCCGAGAACTCGCCCTTGAGCAGGGTCGGGATGCCGCAGGCGAACTCGATCACCTCGAGCCCGCGGGCGACCTCGCCGAGCGCGTCGGAGAAGACCTTGCCGTGCTCGGCGGTCAGGAGCTTCGCGAGCTCCTCGCGGTTTCGGTGGAAGAGCTCGCGGATCTCGAAGAAGAGCTCCGCCTTGCGCGCGAGTGAGGTCGCGCGCCACGCCGGGAACGCCTCCGCGGCGCTCCTGGACCGCGGCGTCGACCTCGTCCACCGAGGCGAGATCGACGGCTCCGCTCTGCCTGCCCGCGGCCGGGTCGAAGACCGGGCCGGAACGACCGGACGTCCCCTCGACCCGCGTGCCGCCGATCCAGTGCGGGATCCTCGTGATCTCTGCGTCGCGTCCGGCCGCGGGTGCCTCGGCAAGCTCCGTCATCGCTGCGCCTCCTCGAATTCCGTGTCCAACGAGGGTATCGCGGAACCGACGGAGCGTGGCTTCCTAGATCTGGACGTCGCCGGTGTCGCAGTCGTTCGGGTCGCCGGACTCGAAGCCCTTCCGGAACCACTCGGTGCGAAGCGCAGCGGAGCCGTGCGTCCACTGTTCGCGGCTCCGCGCCCCGAGCCGGTCGTCGCCGACCGCGGCCGCCGCCCCGAGTCCTTCCTCGACGTCACCTTCCTCGAGCAGGCCACGCTCGTAGGTCGAGTGGGCCCAGACGCCGGCGAAGCAGTCGGCCTGGAGCTCGAGCCGGACGAGGTAGAGGTTCGCGTTGCCCGGGTCGTTCTGCTGCTGCCGCCGGACGTTCGACTCGATGCCGAGCACGGTCTGGACGTGATGCCCGATCTCGTGCGCGATCACGTACGCCTGGGCGAAGTCGCCGGGCGCGCCGAAGCGGCGCGAGAGCTCCTGGAAGAACGAAAGGTCGAGATACACCTTGTTGTCGGCCGGGCAGTAGAACGGCCCGGTCGCCGACGACGCCGGCCCGCAGCCGGTCTGCGTCCCGCTCGTAAAGGTGACGACGGGCGCGCGCGGGTACTCCCGGCTCGCCTTCGTGAAGATCTGCGCCCAGGTGTCCTGAGTGTCCTTGCTGACGAACTTCGTGAACTCGAAGACGGTGTCCTCGCCCTGGGCCGGGCTGCTTCCATCGTCGGCCGGGAGAGACGGCTCGAGGCCACTGCCGGGTGAGAAGCCGCTGTCCGACCCTCCGCCGTCGATCACGTTCCCGCCGAAGAGCAGCGCTGCGACGATCGCGATGATCACGCCGAGACCACCGGCTCCTTTCCCCATCGGGATGGGGAACCCGCCGCCGCCGGGGAAGCCGCCGCCCTGGCCGCGCTGGTCCTGCATGTCCCCCTGGCCCTGAACGCGCTTCCACCGCACGGCCGGAGCGTACCCCCGAGCGGACTCCGCCAACCTCGTCAGATCGAGAGGCCGGCCTCGGAGAGCGGTCGCCGTCCCCAGGCGAGCGTCGTCGCGTACCACCCCTGCAACGGCTGCAGCGTCACGCCCGCGCTCGACGAGTGGACGAACCAGCCGTTGCCGACGTAGATCCCCGAGTGGCCGATCTCCGACGGCTTCGAGCGCGGCCCTCGAGACCCGAAGAAGAGGACGTCGCCGGGCTGGAGCAGCGACGGATCGAGGCGCTGCCCCTTCCCGACCTCGCCGCTCATCGCGTACGTGGTGCGCCCCTTCAGCACCTCGCTCGAGCCTCGCGGCGCCGTCGAACGCCTCGAGCTTGTAGACGCGCCACACGAGCCCCGAGCAGTCGAATCCGCCCGGCGCGAGGGTCGTGTTGCCCGGCGCCGTCGCGCTCCACAGCGTCTGCGTCCTCTCCGAGCTTCCGGCGAAGACGTACGGGTACCCGACGAACCGAAGCGCCCGCGCGAGCACGAGGCGCTGCCACGGTCGAGAGCTCGGGCACCTGGAACGACGCAGCCACCTGACGGACGATCTCGATCCGGCCGGCGTCGAGCAGTCGCAGCTTCGCGAGCGAGTAGGCGGCCTCGGCGCGGGACGCCGGCTGCTTCGGCGCGCGTTCCAGCGACTCGCTGCCGATCGGATGGTTCACACGTAGTCCGAGCAGCCTCGCGATCGTCTCCGTGCCGAGCATGTCGATCGGCTCCAGCCCGGCGGCACGTGCGGCAAGGCGGATCGAGCGAGCCGACGGCAGGAGGCCCGTCGCCGCGACGAGCTGGGCGTCGAGCTCGCGCATCGTCACGACGCGCGTCGGGTCGGTCGGTACTGCGTGCGGCTTCCCGAGCGCGACGAGAGCGTCGTGGAGCTCCGCCCGCGTGAGAGGCTCGTCGGGCCGGAAGGACGGGACGTCGGGTCCCATGAGCCCGGCAAGCACCACGGAGGCGATCTGCGGCGCGGCCCAGCTCTTCGCGGCGAGGGCCGCGGCGGCGGCGTGTGCTCACCGGGGTCGGCCGCGAGCGCGGTCGCTGGCAGGACGAGGAGCACGGCGGCGACACAGGACAGGTGACGGAGCGCGCTGGACATCTCTCGTCGTATCGGACGCCCGCCGCGGCGCCTTGATCGGCCGCTCCGAGATGTGAACGAAACCCGAACATGTCCCTCACCGGCGAGGTGGCCCCTGCGGGCCGAGTACGTTTCCGTTCGTGCGAAGGGGTCTCGCGCTCTCCGCTGCGTTGCTCGCGCTGGCCGTCGCCGGCGGCGCGAGCGCTGCGTCGAGCGCGCGCCCGGCACCGCCGGTCGCCGGAGTGACGCTCGACGGCAAGCGCCTGGCGCTCGCCGACCTGCGCGGCAAGCCGGTGGTGATCAACGTCTGGTCGTCGTGGTGAAGCGTCTGCCAGAGCGAGGCGGTCGCCTACGCACGCTGGGTTCGGACACAGGGCACCCGCTTTCGCTTCCTGGGCCTGAACGCGGCTGACACGCCCGAGAGCGCGCGAGCATTCGTCCGGCGCTTCGGGTGGACATGGCCGTCGATCAGCGATCCTCGCCGCGCGCTCGCACGCCGCTTCGGCGCGACGTACCAGCCGGCGTTCATCCTGATCGACGCGAGAGGGCGTTTCGTCAGCGGCTTCCAGGACGCCGGCACCCCGGCGCGCTGGAACGCGCTCGTCGCAAAGCTGCGCTAGAACGCATCTCATGGCGCGGCAGACGATCCGCGACTGGGTGAGGGCGGTCGAGAGGGCGTCGCCCACCGAGCAGTGGACGATGCTCTGCTTCTTCGCCGGACGCGCCGTCTCCGTCGAGGAAGCCGAGCTCAACGCGGCGGTGCGGCGGGCCGAGCTCCTCCTCGCCGCCGGCGGCGACCCTCACCGCGCGCTCGACCCGTTCGGCCGGGCCACCTCGTCGCTCGCCGACGATCTCGACACGCCCGACCGCCGGGCGAGACTGCGCTCGGGCCTCGAGGCGCTGCGTGGCGAGGTCGCAGGGCTCCGCGGAGCGCGCGAGGCCCTCGCGCTCCTGCTCGGCGACCCGGACCTCGCCTGGCAGGCGTATGCGACCTCGTTGCTGGCCGAGGCGCTCGCCGAGGAGTGACGCCCGCTAGCCCGCGAGCCGCGCGATCAGCTTGAGCGGCGCCCGCGCGACGCCCCGTGCGTCCGCAGGGTGCGACACGTCTCCGCAGAGAAGCCCCGCCACGACGCGGAAGACCCCGGGCGCCCGCGCCGCGGCGAACACCGCGCGCGGATGGCGGTCGAATGCATGCTTCGCGGCCCACGACGCGGCCGCGTGACGGTCGAGCGCGCTCGAGAGCGCCGCAGCGTATCCGTCGAGATCGCCGGCGACGATGGCGCGGGCGGCAAGACGCGCCGAGACGAATGCCTCGTACATCCCGTCGCCCGAGAGCGGATCGACGAGCCCCGCCGCGTCGCCGACCAGCAGCACACGACCCGCACTCGGTGAGGTTCCGATCCGCCGCATCGGCAGGCGATGGCCCCGTACGTCGGTCAGGGCGCCGGGCTCGACGCCGTGCGCGCGCGCGAGCCGGGCCAGATGGTCGCGCAGTCGCGGCCCCTCGCTGCCCCATCCCCCGACGCCGAGGTTCGCGTGGTCGCCCTTCGGGAAGACCCAGCCGTACCCCCCGGGCACGACTGCGAGCTCGATCGCGGCGGTGCGCTCGTAGTCGCCGCCCAGCGCCTCGAGCGGAAGGTTCCCTTCGAGCGCGATCCCCCGGACGATCCCCTCTCCGAGCCCGACGCTGCGGGCGACCATGCCGTTGGCGCCGTCGGCGCCGACCAGGGCATCGGCGCGGACCGCCTCCGAGCCGATCATGGCCGTCACGCCGGTGCTGTCGGGCTCGACCGAGCGGACACCGGCTCCCTGGCGAAGCTCTGCTCCGGCGTCCGCCGCACGCTCAGCGAGAAACGCGTCGAGCCGGCGGCGTTGGGTCATCCGGATCAGCGGCGCGTCGTGGCTGCGCACGAACGACCGGCCGTAGCGGAGGCGGAGCGCGAACCGATCGACGTCACGCTCGACGACCGGCCCCGGGTCGACCGGAATCTGCCTCAGCGCCCGGCCGGTGAGCCCTCCGCCACACGGCTTGTCGCGCGGGAAGCGCGCCTTCTCCGCGAGGAGGACACTCGCGCCCGCTCGCGCGAGCTCGATCGCCGCCGACGAGCCGGCCGGCCCGGCCCCGACGATGAGGGCGTCGTACCGTCTCACCCCGCCATTCTGACGCGTCAGGCCGCGGTGCCCTCGTCGTCGTCGTCCTCGGCCTCGGGGTCGTCGAAGCCCGGCGTCTCCTCCTCGAGGGTCTCGCCGTCCGGATAGTCCTGCTCCAGCGGATGCTCGTCGTCGGCCGTGTCGCTCATGCGGCGAGCGTCCCCCGATTCCGGACGGGCGAAACGCCTCCGCCGCTAGAATCCGCGGCCGCGCAGGGGTTCCCGAGTGGCCAAAGGGGGCGGGCTGTAAACCCGCTGGCTCAGCCTTCAGAGGTTCGAATCCTCTCCCCTGCATCAAACGTGTGGGGGAACCCCTGGTCCCCCCACGAGCCTCTCAGCACGGCGCACGGATTCCCCGCGCCGGGCCTCCCGGCCGGCGAAGCCGGCCTCGGGCGGCGACGGCCGGGGAATTGGCGATTGTCTTCTCCGTGATTAGGGTCGGTGCATGAAGCTCGGACGCACGGATCGGCTGTCGCCGGAGGAACGAGAGATCGTCGACCGCTTCGAGCGGGGCGTCATCGACGCGGCCGAGGCCGGCCGGCTCCTGATCGCGTCGGTGCAAAGGGTCGATCTCGCCGTCGCCGTCGCCTCCGCCGACGTCGATGCGGACGGCACGGAGGACGACGCGGTACCCGGGGAGACGCCGGAGGAGGCGGCGGCGCGAAAGCTCGTCGAGCGCATCGCCCGCGACGTCTACGAGGAGCAGAACGGCTGAGCTCTCGCTCGGGCGGCTGCCCGACGCATCCGTTCGCGTGGTTCGACCGTAGTCCCGATGGGGTAGCCGCCCCCGAGGACCGATCGTCTGCGAGAGAAAGGAAAGGAAGATGCCCCCACGTCTCCGATCCCTGCTCGTCCCCGCGCTGGCCGTGATCGCCGCCGCCGCACTGCTCGTCGCGGTACCGGCGAGCGCCGCACCGACGGCCGGCTCGAGTCGGACGACGACTGCCGCCAACGCGCTCGATCTCTTCCCAACGGAGATCGCTCTCCCCGACGGGTTCCTTCCCGAGGGCATTGCGATCAACCTTCTCCCGTTCGCCTTCTTCGGCTCCCGGGCAGACGGCGACATCTACCGCGTGAACCTCGTCACCGGCAACGGCACCGTGTTCAGCCAGGGGCCGGGCACGCCGTCGGTCGGCATGAAAGTCGACCTCCGCGCGCGCCTCTTCGTGGCCGGCGGGACGGGCGGTGACGCACGTGTCGTCAACGCGATCACCGGCGAGATCCTGAGGAGCTACACGTTCGGCAACACACCGACCTTCGTCAACGACGTCGTGCTCACACCCGAGGCCGCGTGGTTCACGGACTCCCAGCAGCCGTTCCTGTACAAGGTGCCCTTCGGACGGTTCGGGGGCCTGCCGGATCAGGACGACGTCGTCCAGATCCGCCTCGGCGGTGAGTACGTCCACCAGCCCGGGTTCAACCTCAACGGCATCGCCCGTACGCCCGACGGCGAGGCGCTGCTCGCCGTCCAGTCCCCCACCGGGCTCCTCTTCCGGGTCGACCCGGACACCGGCAAGGCCACGAAGGTCGATCTCGGTGGGACCTTGCTCAGGAACGGAGACGGGTTGCTGCTCTCGGGCCGCACCCTCTTCGTCGTCCAGAACACCGACAACCAGGTCGCTGTCGTGGAGCTGAACTCCGCGGGCACAGCGGGGAAGGTCACCGAGTACCTGACAGATCCCCGCTTCGACGTGCCGACGACCGTCGCGGCATTCGGCAACAGGCTCTATCTCCCGAACGCGCGGTTCGGAACCCCGTCGCCGACGACGGCGACGTACAACGCGATCGCCATACCGAAGCCCTAGATCCCGAACGAGGCCCGGCTCGGCCCGTGCCGAGCCGGGCCCGATCTCGCGCGCTACCCTACGACCCTCGCCCTCTTAGCTCAGTTGGTAGAGCACCTCCATGGTAAGGAGGGGGTCGACGGTTCGAGTCCGTCAGAGGGCTTGGCGTGAACACAAGGGATCCAGGCCATCCCCGAGGCTCCGGGGGATCGTTGGGTCACTGCCGTGGGTCACCACTTCGCCTCCGCGACGTGCATCGTCACCTCGCCGCTGGCGCAACGACCCTCGCCCGCGCCACCCACTCCTAGGGGATGCTCTCGACGCAGGCGACGACCGCGGGCACCTCTTGCGATCCCGGCGTGCCGCAATCGTGGATGCCAAGGAATCCGTTCCATGGTGTCCTCCGCAGTTGTGGACCATTGCATTCGCCGCGATACGCCCTGCGCCGCTCGGGGAGCATCGCCTTCACGAACCTCGTCAAGCGTTCGCCACGTCCTTGTCGGTGTCGATCATCGCCTTCAGCCGCGCACGGGTCGCAGCACTCGGTTGCGCCCGGGTGCGCGACCCTGACACGACCTGGATCTCCCATGGGTCGACGCGTCGACGGGCGGCGTAGGGTGCTCCCCCGCGTAGACCGGCGCCTCCGACGCGAGCACACCGGCGAGGAAGCCGTTGATCTGCCGGGCTGTCGGGCGACGCTTCGGAGTGGACCGTCTTCTCCACGCCGGTCAGGGGCGCCGCGCCAGTTCTCCTTCGGACGACCGAAGCTACGCGAGTATCGTCTTGGAACGCCGGAGCGAACGGGAGGTCGGGATGTCGGCATCAGACACGGGAACGACTCGGCCGGGGCTGTCGGTTGGCCCCACGAGCGAGTTCAGCCTGTTCTTCCGTGTCAAGCCAGGCGAGGGTGAAGCCCTTCGAGCGGCGCTTAGGGAGCTGCAGGACACTCCGGGGTACCGGCCCGGCGACTACGGGATGGCGATCGCGACGATTCACGAGGCGAGGTTCGTTCTCTTCGACGGCGACACGCGGCTCGCGTTCATCACGAGCTTCGACGGGTCCTGGGACGCCTACATGGACGACTTCTTCACGTCAGGGCCGACGCTGGCGCTCTTCAATGCCGTCTTCCAGCATGTCGAGGGCTACGACGGCTTGCCCGATCTCCAGGCCGTGAAGACATTCGTCCTGGGCGCTGAGGAGACGGCGGCGGCGTATCAGCGGAACTACGGAGGCACCGTGAAGGAGGTCAGGAAGGCGTTGCGTGTGAACGACGCGTTCCAGCGGGTGCTCGACGATCCGGAGGCCGGCGAGGCGCTCCAGCATCCTGCGTTGAAGCCGCTGCTCGACGAGGCCTCCGACTAGCCGGCGGCGCCGGCGACGGGAGGGACGATGTCGGATCACATCTCGGGACCCCGGGCGCTGGCGGAGCCGATCGCGGACATCACGGACGTGTACGCGTTCCCGAGCCCGGAGCGGCAGGGACAGCTCGTGCTCGTGCAGAACACCCTCCCGTTTGCGCAGCCCTCGGCGCTGTTCTCGGACGGGCTCGTCTACCGCTTCCGGCTGCGGCCGCTCGCCGCAGGAGCCCCGAGCGACCCTGCGCCGTTCGCCGTCGGCGAGGAGGAGTTCGTTTTCGATTGCGTGTTCTCCGAGCCCGCCGGCGACGGCACGCGTGAACAGGAAGGCGCATGCACGACGCCCGCAGGCGACACCGTTTCCTTTCGGGTAAACGACGAGCGAGGCACTTCCGGTCATGGCGTGCGCGTGTTTGCCGGCTCGCGGTGGGATTCGTTCATCATGGACGCCCCGGCGGCGCTGAAGACGATCGCAACCGGCGAGCTCGCGTTCACGGATCCAGGCGCGATCTACATGGACGGCAAGAACGTCCTCAGCCTCGTCGTCGAGGTCGAGTGTGCGCAGGTGTTGAAGGACGTAGAGCTGGTTGCGGTCGTCGCAGAGACGCTGACGCGGGGCAAGCTCGCCGTGCGGATCGAAAGGGTCGGCAGGCCGGAGGTGAAGAACATGATGCTCGCCCCGAAGCAGTTCGATCCGGTCAACCGCGACCTCGAGATACGCGATCTCTACAACATGGAGGACGCGTTCCACCTCGCCGACGGGTACCAGGGCGCATACCGCTCGCGGCTCAACGCGAATCTCGCTTTCTGGGACGGCCTCGACGGCAAGACGGACTGGCCCACGGACGGGAACGGCACCCACCCGCTGACCGAGCTCTTTCTCGCCGACTACCTCGTCATCGACCCCGGCAAGCCGTACGCCGAACAGGGCTCGTTCCTGGAGATCGAGCGTGCCGCCCGCGAGGGTCGGGCACACGAGACGTGCGGTGGACGGACGCTCAACGACGACGTCATGGACACGATCTTCACGCTCATGATCAACGCCGGCAACGGCCCCGTGATCCGCGACGGCGTCGACCGGTCGACGAGACCTGGCTCGCGCAGCTTCCCCTACCTCGCACCCGCGAACCCCGATCCGCCCGAGCCCCCTGAGCATCACTGATGGAGATGACCGAGGGCGCTCTGACCGCCGGCGAGAGCGCCGGCCTCGAGCTGGACGACATCCAGAGCGGCGCGCTGCACGAGCGACCCTCGCCCTACGTGGGCAGGTATCTGCTGCTCCGCATCGACGACCGGGCGGCGGGACGGGAGCTGGTGCGGCGCCTGCACCCGTTCGTCGACTCCGGACGGCCGTCGGCGGATCCGGCGCACGACGCCTGGATCACGGTCGCCTTCACCTACCAAGGCCTCGACGCGCTGGGCGTCCCACAGGACTCGCTCGAAAGCTTCTTGCCCGAGTTTCGGCAGGGGATGGCGGCGCGCGCAGCCGAGCTCGGCGACGTCGGCGAGAGCAGCCCCGAGCACTGGGAGAAGCCGCTGGGGACGGCCGACGTCCACGTCGCGCTGGCGGTGCTCTCGCCCGATGCCGAACGCCTGGAGGCGCTCGCCGAGCGGGCACGGGACGCGCACGAGCAGCTGCCCGGTGTCGAGGTGATCTGGCGCCAGGACTGCTATCAGCTCCCGACCGGACGCACCTCCTTCGGCTTCAAGGACGGCATCGGCCAGCCCGCGGTCGAAGGGAGCGGGATCTCGTCCACCAACCCGAAGGAGCGGCCGATCAGGGCCGGCGAGATCATCCTCGGCTACCCGGACGAGACGGGAGCGCCGGCGCCGATGCCGAGCCCCGAGGTCCTCGGTCGCAACGGCACCTACGTCGTCTTTCGCAAGCTGCACACGCGGGTCGCGGCCTACCGGCAGTACCTGCGCGCGAAGGCGGCGAGCCGCGAAGAGGAGGCGTTGCTCGGGGCGAAGATGGTCGGACGCTGGCAGAGCGGGGCGCCCTTGGCGCTCTCCCCCGAGCGCGATGATCCCCGGCTCGGTTCCGACCCGGAGCGCAACAACGATTTTCTCTTCGGGGACGATCTGCGTGGGTTTAAGTGCCCGGCTGGGGCGCACGCACGCCGTGCCAACCCCCGGGACGCGCTCGACGACGACGGAAGCGTGAACGTGCGCCTCCACCGCATGATTCGCCGTGGCACGAGCTACGGGCCGATGCTGCCCGAAGGAGTGCTCGACGACGACGGCGAGGATCGAGGGATCATCTTCGTGTTCGCCGGCGCGCACCTCAAGCGCCAGTTCGAGTTCGTCAAGACCCAGTGGCTGAACGACGGCATCTTCATCGGCGCTCCGGCCGAGAAGGACCCGCTGGTCGGGCCGAATGACGGATCGAGCAGGTTCACGATCCCCGAGCGGCCCATCCGCCGCCGCCTGCAGGAGCTTCCGCCCTTCGTCGTCACCCGCGGCGGCGAGTACTGCTTCGCTCCGGGTCTGCGCGCGCTGCGCTGGCTCGGGGCGCTCACGACGTGACAGAAGGAGAAGACGTGGCAACGACCAGGACAGGCACCGACCGCTGGAAGGCGCTCGACTTCGGCCCGCCGTCATCCGGCGAGGCCGAGCCCGACGAGCCCGTGCTCGCCGAGTACGTCGCGGACGGGCGCGTCGCTGTGATCACCTTGAACCGGCCACACGCCGACAACGCGATCACCACCGACATGGGCGTGCGGCTGACCGAGATTCTCGAGACGATCGCGGTCCGTCCCTCCGTCCGCGTCGCCGTCATCACCGGCGCCGGCGCGCGCGCGTTCTCGGTGGGCAGCGACCTGCGCCAACGCAAGGACATGACGAAGGAGGACTGGCTCCGGCAGCGTCAGGACTTCGATCGCACGCTCTACACGCTGCGGCAGCTACGGAAGCCGATCTTCGCCGCGGTGAACGGGATCGCATACGGCGGCGGCTCCGAGATCGCCCAGAGCACCGACTTCATCATCGCCTCCGAGAACGCCACCTTCGGCCAGCCCGAGGCGATGATCGGACTCGCGGCCGGCGGCGGCTCACCCGTCTTCCTTCCACGCGCGCTGCCGCCGGGGAAAGCGCTGCAGATGCTGATGACCGGCGACCCGATAACCGCGGAGGAGGCGCACCGCCTGGGGATGGTCAACGAGATCCACCCGCAGGCCGAGCTGATGGACGCCGCACACGGGATCGCAGCAAAGATCGCGAGCAACTCGCCGACGGCCGTACAGGCGGTCAAGGGCGCCGTGCGCATGGGCGAAGGACAGCCGATCGAGCAGGCGATCGCGATCATGATGGCGGCGCACTGGCGCTCCGCCGTGCATCCCGACCGCATCGAGGGGATCGGCGCCTTCAACGACGACCGCGAGCCGACCTTCCAGGACCCCGACTACTGATGCGTCGCCGTCGACGAGGAGGCTGAAATGGCAGTGGCACACGACCTCGAACGCGACCGCGCCGACCTGAGAATGATCAACCCGGCGCCCTACAATGCAGAGGCGCCTCCGGAGGCGCTCGCGGGTGACATCACCCCGGTCGAGCTCCACTACGTCCGGAGCAACTTCGCAGTCCCGACGCACGACGGGACCCTCGAAATCGGCGGTGCTGTCCAGAGCCCGGCGACGCTCACGCTCGACGACCTGCGCGCGCTGCCGGCCGTCGAGCAGGCCGTCACACTCGAATGCGCAGGGAACGGACGTCTCGCGACGCGGCCGCTGCCCGTCGGGGAGCCCTGGGGCGACTACGCCGTCTCCACCTCACGTTGGACGGGCGCCCGCCTGAGCGATGTCCTGGAGCAGGCCCAGCCCGCGGCGGACGGCGTCGAGGTCCGCTTCGAAGGCGCCGACCACGGCCCGTACCACCTCGCGCCGGTCCTGCCGGAGACCAACCGCGAGGACCTGGCCTTCGTGCGCTCGCTCGCCCTGGAGCACGCAACGGATCCGGCGGCGGAGATCCTGATCGCCTACGAGATGAACGGCCAGCCGCTGCTCCCCGACCACGGAGCCCCCTTCCGGCTGATCGTGCCCCACTGGTATGCCGTCGCCGCCGTGAAATGGCTGAAACGGATCGACGTCCTGACCGAACCGTACGTGGGCGAGTTTCAGACCGGCCACTACGTCTACGAATGGCCGGATCGAGAGCACGAGCGCGTCACCCTGATGCGCGTCCGCGCCCGCATCACCGACCCCGCCCCCGGCGCGACGATCGCCGCCGGGAAGCACACCGTGCGCGGGAAGGCGTGGTCGGGCAGCGGACCGGTAACCGACGTCCACGTCAGCTTCACCGGCGAGGGAGACTGGAACCCGGCGAAGCTCGAGCCCCCGAAGGGTCCGTACCAATGGCAGGACTGGTCGCTCGACTGGGACGCGTCAGACATCGGCCGACACTCCCTTCGCGCCCGAGCGACCGACGCGGCCGGCAACGTGCAACCCGACGTCCCGCCCTGGAACAGGCTCGGCTACGGAAACAACGCAATCGAGGTCTCCTACGTCGACGTGCGCTGACTCCGGTGCGTCGGCGGAGCGTGTGCAGCCTGCCAGGAGTGCGGACAAAAAGGGGCTGACACCGGTCAGGCGTAGCGTGGGCTCAGCGATCTGACTCGGTTCGGGGACTGCTCCGCTTCAGCTGTGCTGGGGGCCACATGAGCCATCGCTGCGAGCGCGACCACTAGTGACCTAACGGGTTTCCGCTTCGACAGCAAACCTGAGTCTCCTGTCGCCCAAGCTGGAGGTTGCCGCCGAAAAGGCGGCCGTATCGTGTTCGTTCGCCGCGGTGATCTGGTCGCTGTTCAACTGGTCGATCTTCTTGACTGTGGCGAGGACGGCGTTCCAATCCGCCTGTGCGGTCGGTGGTGCGCCGAGGGCTTGCAGGCCGCTCAGCCACGCGTGGAACGTCGGGGCGACCTGCTTCGCGAGCCAGGTCGAGACTTCGGGGAACTTCGATGCGTCGGGGTCGGATGGATCGAAGTCGGCCACGGGGGAGGGCTGCCAGTCGTGCTTGTCTTTGAGCGCCGCCGCGCAGACCACGAGGGCCTTGCTCGCGAACTCGTCGCCGACCCCAGTGGATTGCGTATCCGAGTTGCCGCCGCAGCCGGCGAGAACGAGAAGGCAGAAGCACGTCGCGGTGAGGCCGCTGATCACCGCGCCCGTACGCGCATGTAGACCGATGCCAGCACCATGTCTATCACCACTCATCAGATTCCTCCTGATCGGCGGTTTCGTGGGACACCATCTGGACGTGGAGCGCCGCGCCGCCAGCAAATCACCGCGTGGTCACGAACCGTCTGGTGGGTTGCATGCCAACTCGCGGGTAGGCGAGCTGGTTGGGGTTCGGCCGTGCCTACCGGGCAGCCCTTGCGACCTCGACGGATCGCGTCGATCACGAGCTGCGGGATCCTGCTCCTCGACCGCGTGACCGGTATGGACGACCACCTGCTTCGCGCGCGGGCTGAGAACCAGCCAGCCCTTCTGGTCCGAGACGTTGCGCCGCATCCCTCTCGCCTCCGAGGGGAACGGTGAGCCGTTTATCTCCGCGGTCGAGTACTCGTTGCTGATGATCGTGACCGGGATGTCGCCGATCCTCTTGCGAGCCGCCCAGGCGTCCTTCTCGACCTGAAGGTAGTCACGGCGTTCGATGTTCGAAGGGTTGTTCGGGTCGGTCTCCTCGACGATCTCCCGAGGCGGATCGCGGAACGGGGCGGGAACCTCGACGAAGACCATGCCGGCGACCTCGTCGGGGTGCTCGTACGCATAGCCGGCGGAGATGTAGCCACCGCCCGAGGTGCCGACGAGAACGTACGGGCCAGGGATCTTGGCGGCTTGGAGAAGCGCCTCGAAGTCGCCGACGAGATCCGACAGCCCGCGGGGACCGGCGGCGGGGTCGCTCCGGCCCAGGTTCGCGCGGTCGTAGACGCAGGTCCGCGCGACCTCGGAGATGCTGGGCTCCGCAAACGCGTACGAATCGCTCGTGTCCTCGTCGCCTCCCTCCATCACGACGGTCGGCGAGCCGCTGCCGGTGCACCTCACGTAGAGGCCGCGCTTGCCGTCGATGCTGACGACGCGGTCGAGATCCTCCTTGGGCGCAGCACGAGTGGATGAGCCGCTCGACGAGGTGTCGGCGCTGCTCGCCTCACCACCGCAGCCGGTGAGCAGAAGGCCGCAGGCAGCGACCAGCGTCACGGCGCAAGGCCCGTAGCGGGGCCGCCTTCGCAAGGCCGCGTCCGTCGACGGGCTTGACCACGCGTGCGGCTGAGCGCAAGTGGAAGTGCTGGATGGACGCCCGCATCGAGCTACCGCGGTGCGCGCCACATCGCGACGCTGACGGCCAGGACCCAGATCAGCATCGCCGGGATCGCCACCATGCCCACGAGCGCCGCCGCAGCGACGACGATCACGAGCGCGGTCGCGGCGCCGAGCCACGCCAGCCAGCGGCCGAACACCATTGTCCGCACGATCAGCCACGACGTCGTCGCCATCGCGACGGCGGCTGCGAGCAGGCCGCCGATGCCGAGCGCGGCATAGCCGGTCTGCGGCAGGTAACGGAGCGTGTCGGCTCCCGGGAGCGACTCGTTGTCGCCCGGCGACTTGACGGCGAAGCCGATCACTCCGCGCGACGCGGCCGCGACGAGCAGCATCGCGACGAAGACCGCCCCGCTCGCGACGACGAGCGAGGTCAGCTCGCCGGTGCCGCCCTCCGCCGCGAGCAGGCGCGACCGGAGCTTCGCCAGGAAGAGGAGAAAGCAGAGCCCGGCGACGATGAAGAGGTACATCGAGACGATCGCCGTCGTCTGATTCCCGCTGTCGGCCCACCACGCGACGAGCTTCGCGTCGCTCACGCCGTGGGGGATGTTCAGCGTCGCCGTCCCCATGAAGAAGAGGAACGCGAACGCGAGGCCTGCGAGCGCACCGAGCCGCCCGCCGGCAGTCCTCGTCGTGGTTGTGGCCTGAGCTCCGACCGCCGCTGTTGCTGACACCTCATCCTCCTTGTCGAGCGCGGGTTTGCGCTGGCTCAGAAGCTACGACCGGATCCGCCCGAAGTCGTCGTGACGGGCACTGAGATGCGCCTCGGTGCCAGCACCGGAGTTCAGCGTGCGGAGGCGCGCAGGTACGTCAGCACGGCGAGCACGCGGCGGTGGTCGTCGCCGCCTGCCGGCAGGCCGAGCTTGCCGAGGATCGAGCGGACGTGCGTCTCGACGGTGCGCTCGGTCAGCCAGAGCCGCTTCGCGATCGCCGCGTTCGTCCGTCCCTCGGCCATGAGCGCGAGCACCTCGTGCTCGCGCGGGGTCAGCTCGCCGAGCGGGTCGTCGCGGCTCTGCGGCGAGAGGAGCGTCGCGACGACCTCCGGATCGAGCGCCGAGCCGCCGTCGCACACCCGCCGGGCCGCATCGAGGAAGTCGTTCACGTCGAGCACGCGCTCCTTGAGCAGGTACCCGAATCCGCCTCCGGTCGCGACCAGCTCGAGCGCGTAGCGGGTCTCGACGTGCTGTGAGAGGACGAGCACTGCGGTCTGCGGGTAGTCGCGGCGGATCTCGGCGGCGGCGCGCATTCCTTCGTGGTCGTAGTCGGGCGGCATGCGCACGTCGATGACGGCGAGGTCGGGCTCGTGCTCGGCGACGACGACGAGAAGCGCGTCGGCGTCGCCGACCCGCGCGACGACCTCGTGGCCGGCGTCCTCGAGCAGGCCCGCGAGGCCTTCGCGCAGGAGGACCGTGTCCTCGGCGATCACGATTCGCATGGGATCTCCGCCTCGAGCCGCGTGCCGGCGCCGGGCGGGCTGTCGATCAGGAGCGTCCCGCCCTGGGCCTCGACGCGGTCGGCGAGGCCGGTCAGCCCGGTGCCGCCGGCAGCGGCCGCGCCGCCGACGCCGTCGTCGGCGACCACCAGCCGTAGGGCTCCTTCGACGACGGTCGCCTCGATCCGCACGTGCGATGCCGCCGCGTGCTTGACGGCGTTCGTGACCGCCTCGCACGCAACGAAGTACGCCGCCGCCTCGACCTGCGGAGCAAGCCGCTCCTGGGTCGCCTCCAGCTCGACGGGAACGGGCGTCCCCCGTGCGAGGTCGGCGAGAGCAGCGGCGAGGCCCTCGTCGAGGCGTGGCGGCCGGATGCCCGCGGCGATCGTGCGCAGGTCCTCGATCGCTCTCCCGACCTCGTCGACCGCCGAGTCGAGCGCCGGTCCGAGGATCCGGGCCTCGCGCGGGAGCGAGAGTTGCAGCCGCCGCAGGACGATCCCGAGCGTCACGAGCCGTTGCTGTGCCCCGTCGTGCAGGTCGCGTTCGAGCCGCCGGCGCTCCTCGTACCCAGCCTGGACGACGCGCGATCGCGACTCCTCGACCTCGGCGAGCTGGACGCGCACCTCGACTCGCAGGCGCGCGATCTCGATCGCGAGGCTCGCGGCGGCGAGAACGCTGCGGAGCAGGTCGGGGCGGTCGAGCAGCGAGGGCGCATGCAGGAGGACGGCGATCTCCTGGCCGCGGTGCTCGACCTTCGTCACGGCGCGCCCGTCGGCGGGAGGGTCGCCGACGACGCTCGAGGCGCCGCCGGCATAAGCCTCGCTCGCCGGGAGCCGGTAGAGCAGCTCGGCGCTCGGGTCGCGCAGCGCCGCGGCGAGCACGGCGCCGACCTCCTCCGGCTCGCGCCTCCCCTCGCGGACGTCGTCGACAAACGCGTTCACGCGCTGCAGCCCGTCATAGCGCGGCCGGTCGAAGCGCCAGTCGACCGCGGCCTGCGCCCGCCGGCGCAGCGGCCCGAATGCGCACGCGACGAGGACGGCGGAGAGCGCCGCGACCCAGGTCGAGCCGCGGCCGACAGCGACACCCGCGAGCAGCGAGACGGCGGCATACAGGAGCCCGAGCGACGCGGTCACGGCCGAGTAGACGAGCGTCCGGTTGATCAGCCGGTCGATCTCGTAGAGCCGGTAGCGGGTCACCGCGACGCCGACCGCGAGCGCGACGCGCAGCCTGCGACGCGAGCAGCACGGCGAGCACCGCGTCGCCCGGCTCGCCGAGCACGAAGCCCCAGACGAGGAAGCACACGACACCGAGCGGCACGAGCAGCGCCGCGTACACCAGCCAGAGCATCTGCAGCCGCTCGATCCCGGTCGAGCGCCGGTACCGCGTTCGCACCGCGGCCGCGCCGACGAAGAGGCTCGCGAAGACCGCGAGCCACGCCGGGCCTCTCAGGAAGCCGAGCGCGTCGGGCCAGCGGGCGGGAAACGGATTCGCCACGTCCTCGAACGGGCTCTCGAGCTTCTCCGACATCACGAGCAACACGACGAGGAGCGTCATCGAGCCGACGGCGAAGATCGCGTACGGCCGCCACCGCCGCGACGGCAGCCGGCCGTCGGGGAACACGAACGTGATCGCCAGCGGCCACGCGAAGAACACCGGCCACAGCGAGGAGACGAGCGCCGCCCACGAGCCGCCGGGGAGCGAGCCCGGATGCGCCTCCAGCGCCACCCACGCGTACGGCTCCGCGGCCAGCACCGCCACGAGCGACAGCGCGCCGACGACGAGGATCCAGCCGATCGGGTTGCGGGGCCGCCGCGCAACGATCAGCGCGCCGACCGCGGCCGGCGTACAGATCGCCGCGAGGAGGAACGGGTACAGCCACCACGCGCCGGACCCGGACACCTCCTCCGCGGCGGCGACGCGATCGAGCACAAGCCCCGCGGCGGTCAGGACGAAGGCCGTCAGGGCAAGGCCGCAGGCGATCAGGCGCGACGCCATCTGCACCCGGCCATTCTCTCTCGCACGGGCGCCGACAGCCACAGTGCTGCCACCGAAGTGCGCTACGGGCACCTGGCTCATCGAGTGCGTCACGAAGTGGCTCATCAAGCTCATGGCAACGCTCGGCGCACCGGAGTACCACTGCATGGCGCTTCGCGGTGACCCCGCGAATCTCGACCCCCTCTCTACACAATCCGCCTAGAGCGTTTATGCATCGCCCAGCCGCCGAACGGGACTAAGTCGCTCGCCTGGGGCAGGCATTCGGCTAGCGACGCCCCCTGGAGCAGTTGCGCTGCGCCTCCCTTCTCTGGCTGGAGTCCCGCCCGCCGCTGAACTTGACATCGGGGTTGTAGTGTCAGGTCTTCGAGTCGCAGGCCCAGCCCTGCGATTCCAGCGTCCACGCCACCCAATCCCGTGGAGGTCACGCGATGAGCAGCCGACTATGGCGTTCCCTTGTTCTCACGACCCTGCTGGCCCTCTTGCTCGGGGTATCCGGCGCCGCGGCGCGGACCAGCCTCGCGGCCGACACGCCGGACGCCAAGGTCTCCGGTATCGACGTCGACGCGACGACGATCCCGGAGCTCCAGAAGTTGATGAACTCGCACCGGATCAACTCCTTCGGGCTGACGAACTTCTATCTCCATCGCATCCGCCAGCTCGATCCGAAGCTCAACGCGGTGATCACGGTCAGCCCGACGGCCCTCGCTGGAGGCACTGGCGGCCGACGGGGCGCGACGCTATGGCGACCACCGCCCACTGCTCGGGATTCCGATCATCGTCAAGGACAACATCAACACCACCCGCATGCCGACGACTGCCGGCTCCTGGGCACTCGCCGGAAGCACGCCCGGCGACGCGTTCATCGCAAGGAAGCTGAAGGCCGCGGGCGCGATCATCATCGGCAAGGCCAACCTGTCCGAGTGGGCCAACTTCCGGTCCGGCCCGTCGTCGAGCGGCTGGAGCGGCATCGGCGGCCAGACGAACATGCCTTACGTCCTCGATCGCAACCCGTGCGGCTCGAGCTCCGGCTCCGGCGTCGTCGCGGCTGCTGATCTCGCGGTCGCAGCCGTCGGCACGGAGACGGACGGCTCGATCGTCTGCCCGTCCGGCGCCAACGGCGTCGTCGGGATCAAGCCGACACTCGGGTTGTGGAGCCGCGCAGGCGTCATCCCGATCAGCGCCGACCAGGACACGGCCGGCCCGATCGCCCGCAACGTGACCGACGCTGCGGTACTCCTCGGCGCAGCGAGCGGCGTCGACCCGAGCGACCCGGCGACGGCCGATCAGGCCGGGCACGCCTTCACCGACTACACGCAGTTCCTCGACCGACATGCGCTCCAGGGCGCGCGGATCGGCGTCTGGCGTGCCGGCACCTACGACCCGGCGTTGGTGGGCTCGGTCGTCGAGCCGATCCTCGATCGCACGATCGCCGCGCTCAGGGCTCAAGGCGCGACCGTGATCGACCCGACCGACATCGACCTGTCGGCGACCGCCGACGAGTTCGCCGCGCTCCTGTGCGAGTTCAAGACCGACATCGCGACGTACCTCCAGACCTACGTCCACGGCACGAACCCGGTGCTCACGCCAGCCGTACCCGCAAACGCTCGCCGACCTGATCGCCTTCGATGCGGCCCATCCGAACCTCGAGGGACCGTGGAACGATGCGGTCTTCGAGCTTGCCGAGGCGACGAACGGCCGTGACGCCGATTGCGCTGCGCTCCGGCAGGCGACGACGCCGCCCGTCCAGGCCGCAATCGACCAGCTCATGGCCGCGAACCACCTCGACGCGATCATCGCCCTGACGAACGGTCCGGCATGGCCGACGAACGACGATCCGAACGACGGCGACCTCAACGGGCACTTCGAGTACTTCGTAGGCTCGTCGGCGGCGGCTGCGGTGTCGGGCTACGCCGACATCACGGTGCCCGCCGGCTACGACGCGGGACTGCCGCTGGGGATCACCTTCATCGGCGGTCGCTGGGCGGAACCGAAGCTGCTCGGCCTCGCCTACGACTTCGAGCAGGCGACGCATGTTCGTGTCCCGCCGCAGTTCATCCCGACGATCGGCGACGCGCTGTTCCCCGGCGTCCCGAACCCGCCGGCTCAGATGCGGGCGCAGCGGGCAGCAGGCGACCCAGGGTCTGCGCGATCTCTTCGTCCGCGGGCGGTAGAGGAATATCTCGGAGACAGCGAAGCCCGGCCAGTCGGCCGGGCTTCGCACCGTGGCCGCGCTTGAACGCAGCGGCGAGCGCCGCGCCCGCGAGCGCAAGGCCGACCAGGTAGAAGGCCACCTGGAACCGTGCGGTAGCGAGCCTCGGTCAGTCGTGGGAGCTCGTGTCGATCGGCCGGTAGCGCGCACTGAGGGTGGCCGTGGGATCGCCGCCGGCACGCGCGAGGCGGACAGGCCTGCCGCCAGGGGCCTCGTAGAGCCGGATGCCGTCGCCGAGCAGCACCGGTGCCAGATGCAGATCGATTTCGTCGATCAGACCCCGATCCAGCAGCTGCTTGCCGATGGTGGGCGAGAACACCTCGAGGTTCTTGCCGCCTGCCGCCTCCAGACCGATCCGCACGGCCTCCTCCACGGAGCAGTCGAGGAAGGTGATGCCCTCCGCAGGACGCGCGTCCTCGGGGTGGTGGGTGAGTACGAAGATCGGCCCCTCCCACTTGCCGCCGTACGGCCGGGAGTCGCCAATGGCGCTGTCGTATCCGTCCCGTCCCGCCAGCACGGCGCCTGTGGTCTCGATGTACTCGTCGACCAGGCCGGGCCGGTTCGTGATCCCGGCGATCCAGTCCATCGAGTGCCCGGGCCCGGCGACGAAGCCGTCGAGCGAGATCAAGAAGTGGAGGAGAACCTTGCCGGCCGCGGTCTGCGGCTCGATGTCAGTCATGGTGGCCTCGTTTCTGGTCGCGATCCAGGGACGGTGTGGGCGAGGATGGCGCCGGCGCTGGTCTCCCAGTCGGCTCGCTCCACTCCGTGCCCGGCTCCTTCGAGTGTGAGCAGCCGTGCACCGGGGATCTCCCGGGCGAGCGCCTCTCCGTGCTCGAGCGGGAACATCGGATCCGCCGTGCCGTGGATCACCAGCGTGGAGACAGCGATCGAGGACAGTGACCGGCGCGAAACCTCGCCCTCCGCGGCCAGGCCGTGGTTCTCGGAGGCGGCGATGTCGTGTGCGCGCTCGACGTCGCGGCGGACGAGGTCTTGTGTCGCAGCCTCGTCGAACGGACGCGCGCCTCCCGCGAGCACCCGCGCGTAGTCGACCAGATACTCGATCACCGATCTCTCGTTCGACCAGTCGACCGTCGCGCTCGTCACGAACCGCTGGAACCGCTCCGTCGGCGACGGGAGCCCACGTTCCCCCGGCGTCGCGGGCGACGTGCTGATGAGGACGAGCGACAGAACGCGGTCGGGATAGTCGAGTGCGAGCAGCTGCGCGAAGGCACCGCCGGCCGAGACGCCGACGACGTGCGCAGCCCGGATCCCGTAGGCGTCGAGGACGCCGACGGCGTCGGCGATCAGGTCGGTGCCGGTGTACTCCGGGCGCCCCGGCTCATAGGTGACCGATCGGCCCGTGTCCCGGTGGTCGTAGCGGATCACGAAGCGCCCGCCCTCGGCCAGCAGCCTGCAGAAGCCCTCCTCCCACCAGAGCATCGATGCGCCGATGCCCATGATCAGGAGGATGGGCGGATCGGCGGGGCGGCCGAAAGACTCCGTACAGAGCTCGACGCCGTTTGCTTCGATCATTCGCTCGGTCACTTCACGCCTCCTCCGGTCGCGCTCAGCGCCGGACCCGGTAGTGCATATGAGTGACACCACCCTCACCCTCGAGCACCCGCGTGCGCTCCAGCTCGATCTGCTCGGCGGCAAGGCCCTCGAACAATCGGCGCCCTTGGCCGAAGAGCACCGGGATGACATGGAGCTCGAGCTCGTCGAGAACGCCGGCGGCGAGAGCGAGCTGCGCGGTGGCGGCGCCGTGGACCAACACGTTCTTGTCGCCCGCCGCCTCCTTGGCCTGAGCCATGGCGCTCGTCACGTCACTCACGTACCTGACCGACGGCCATTCGCTCACATCGATGCCGGGCTCGTGGCGGCTGAAGACCCAGATCGGCACGCCGTCGTGATGGTCGCCGCCCCAGCCGCCGGCAGGCTCGAAGGTCCGCCGGCCGGCGACGACCGCGCCGGTGGACATGAACTCTTCGACGACCTGGGCGTTGACACCGCCGGACCGGCGGCGCGCCTCGACGTCGACGTCGCGGCCGGTCATCACCCACTCGTGCAGACGGTGCCCGCCGTCGCCGAGCCCGTTACCAGGCCCCTCGTTGGGCCCGGCGATGAATCCGTCGAGCGACATGGACATGTAGAGCACGGTTGCCGACACGGTGTCTCCTTTCCTCGTCTGCCTGTTCGGACCGGCGGGCGGCCCACAACTCATCGGTTCGGTCAGGCAGCGGCCGGGCGAACGACCGTCGGAGAGTCGGCCCGGCGCAGCAGCACCCGCGGCTTGCCACCGCCGTCCGCGCGCGTCACCCAGACATTCCCGGCAACGCCGTAGAGGACTCGGTCCGAGCCGAGCCAGGCGAGCTGATCGTCGATGCTGCGCGTCTCGGCGAGCGCCGTCTCGCGTCCAGTTTCGAGGTCGAGCACGGTGAACCGCCAGTCGCCGTCCGCTCGGCGCTTCTTGTACGCGATGTGGCGCTCGTCCGGCGAGAGCGACGGGCACTCGACATTTCGCTGAACGGTCTCGATCCTGCGCGTGCTCAGGTTGCCGTGGACGAGATAGGTGTGGTCGGTCGTTCCCATCGTCGCGAAGAACGTCTTCCCGTCCTTCGCGAAGGTGACGCCCCAGAAGTTGCGGTCGCGAGGCTCGAACCGCTGTCCGTCGCGGAAGACGGCGAAGCGCTCGAGCGTCCGTACGACGACCTCTCCCGTTCCGGCCTCGAAGATGGTCGACGTCGTCGCGAACTCCCCCGGTACGAGGTACGAGTCGCCCGTGACGAAGCTCGTCGCCGCGGCATAGCGCCCGTCGGGCGACGTACGGGCACGGCTCGGGATTCCTGGACCGCTCGCCGAGCCGCGGGCCGCGAACGAGTCGTCCAGGAACGTCGCGCCGTATTCGATGCCGAGCGCGGTGCGATGGCGGATACAGATCCGCCGGCTGCGGCCATGCCGATCCGGTCACACCTGATCCCGACCTCCGCACGCTGGGTGAGATCGGAGAGGGGTGCGATTGCGACGCGATCGAGCGGGCTCTTCTCGGAGTCACCGGTCAGGAAGACCATGTGGGGCACAGAGACGATCTTCAGGATCCTCGCCCGGTCGACCGCCGTCGGAGCCGGGTCGCCGCCTCCCTGCGCGCTCCACACGACGAACGCGCCTGCGCTGCCGGCGATCAAGGTGACGAGCGCGGCGAACACGAGGTATCGGCGGCGGTCAGGCATTCGCCGGCTCCGGTTTCGTGACGTGCAGCAGGACTGCGGCGACCGCCGCCGCGAGCGCGAGGGCGACGGCGAACACCGCGACGGCGCCGGTCGCCCCGATCGCGACCCAGAGCGCGCCGAAGGCGATCGAGCCGCAGAAGCGGCCGAGGTTCGTGCACGTCGCGATCAGAGCGAGACCCGTCCCGCGTGCGTGCTTCGGCAGCACCGCCGTCGACGCGGCCGCGAGCACGCCGTCGGTGGCGGCGTAGTACGCGCCGAACAGCGGCGCGAGCAGCACGACGGTGAGGGCGCCGTGCGGGAAGAGGAGGAGGCCGTAGACGGCAAGCAGCAGGATGTAGCCACCGACGAAGACGCGGCCTCTGCCGACTCGGTCTGCGAGCGCGCCCACCGGCATCGCAAGCAGCATGAACACGCCCGCCGTCGCGACGTAGAACAGCGGGAGATAGCGGAAGTCGAAGTCGAGCGCCTGCTGGAGCTGGATGTAGACGAACGCGTCGCTGATCGTTGCCAGCGCCAGTCCGGTCCCGGCCACAGTCAGGGCGCGGAAGCGCGGCAGCCTCACGAGCCCGGTCGCGTCCTGCCATGTGAGTCGCGGCTCGGATTTCCGCCGGCGGTCCGGCTTGACGAAGAGAAGGAGGACGAGCAGGCCGATGAGTGCGGCCGCGAAGCTGACGACGAAGATGCTGTCGAACGCGTCGTCTGCGGTGCTGAGGATCGCGAATGCAGCCAGCGGGCCGAGCATCGCACCCACGGTATCGAGGGCGCGGTGGACTCCGAACGCTATTCCGAGCCGTTCGTTCGGGACGCTCAGCGAGATGAGCGCGTCGCGCGGCGCGGTTCGAATGCCTTTCCCGATCCGGTCGGCGAACACGAGCGCACCGATCGCAGCGAAGGAGCTGCCGACCACCAGGAAGAGCGGCCGCGTGAACGCCGAGAGCCCGTAGCCGAACGCCGCGACCTCCTTGTGCCGGCGCAAGCGGTCGCCGAGACCGCCGCCGACGAGTCGAGCAAATCCGGCGGCGCCGTTCTGCAGGCCGTCGATGAGACCGAATTGGAGCGGCGACAGCCCGACGCCGTACAGGAGATACAGCGGCAACACCGTCGCCACCATCTCGGACGAGAGGTCGGTGAAGAGGCTTGTGATCCCGAGGAGGACCACTGTCTGTCCGACGCCCTTCCCGCGTAGCGCGGCGCGCAGGTTCTTGCGGTCGAGCAGAACCCTGGTGCTCTCAGCCTGGTACACGAGGCCGACACTATGCAAGGCCGACCGGAAGGCTCAATCCGGTCAGGTGGCGACGTAGTCCGCGAGGTGCTCGCCGGTGAGGGTGGAGCGGGCTGCGACGAGGTCGGCGGGGGTGCCCTCGAAGACGATCCGGCCGCCGTCGTGGCCGGCACCGGGCCCAAGGTCGATGATCCAGTCGGCGTTCGCCATGACCGCCTGGTGGTGCGCGATGACGATGACCGACTTGCCGGAGTCGACGAGCCGCTCGAGCAGGCCGAGCAACTGCTCGACGTCGGCGAGGTGGAGGCCGGTGGTCGGCTCGTCGAGGACGTAGACATCGCCCTTCTCGGCCATGTGGGTGGCCAGCTTGAGCCGCTGCCGCTCGCCGCCGGACAGCGTGGTGAGCGGCTGGCCGAGAATGAGGTAGCCGAGTCCGACGTCGGCGAGCCGGTTGAGGATCTTGTGCGCGGCCGGCGTGTGCGCCTCGCCGTCCGCGAAGAACTCCTCGGCCGCGGTCACCGACATCGCGAGCACTTCGGCGATGTTCCGGCCGCCCAGCGTGTACTCCAGCACCGACGCCTGGAACCGCTTCCCCTCGCACTCCTCGCACATGGATTCGACGGTGGCCATGACGCCCAACTCGGTGTAGATGACGCCGGCGCCGTTGCAGGCGGGGCAAGCACCCTCGGAGTTGGAGCTGAAGAGCGCCGGCTTCACGCCGTTGGCCTTCGCGAAGGCCTTGCGGATCGGGTCGAGCACCCCCGTGTAGGTGGCCGGGTTGCTCCGTCGCGAACCGCGGATCGATCCCTGGTCGACCACCACCACGCCGTCGCGCCCGGACACCGAGCCGTGTATCAGCGAGCTCTTGCCGGAGCCGGCGACGCCCGTGACCACGCAGAGCACCCCGAGCGGAATGTCGACGTCCACGTCCTGGAGGTTGTTCGTCGAGGCGCCACGGATCTCCAGCGTGCCGGAAGCAGATCGCACCGACTCCTGGAGCGTCGCCCGGTCGTCGAGATGGCGGCCGGTGCTGGTGTCCGTCGCCCGCAGCCCCGCAACGGTGCCCTCGAAGACCACCTCGCCACCCTCCGTGCCGGCGCCGGGACCGAGGTCGACGACGTGGTCGGCGATCGCGATCGTCTCGGGCTTGTGCTCCACCACGAGCACCGTGTTGCCCTTGTCCCGCAACTGCAGCAGCAGGCCGTTCATCCGCTCGATGTCATGTGGGTGCAGGCCGATCGTGGGCTCGTCGAAGACGTAGGTGACGTCGGTGAGCGACGAGCCGAGGTGGCGGATCATCTTGGTGCGCTGTGCCTCGCCCCCCGACAGCGTGCCCGACGGCCGGTCGAGCGAGAGGTAGCCCAACCCGATCTCGGCGAAGGAGTCGAGGAGGTGCTGCAGCCCGGCGAGCAGCGGAGCCACCGAGGGCTCGTCGAGGCGCCGGACCCAGTCGGCCAGGTCGCTGATCTGCATCGAGCAGACCTCGGCGATGTTGTTCCCCGCGATCTTGGAGGACCGCGCTTCCTTGCTGAGCCGGGTTCCGTTGCAATCCGGGCAGGTCGTGAACGTCACCACACGCTCGACGAACGCGCGGACGTGCGGCTGCAGCGAGTCGACGTCCTTGGACAGCATCGATTTCTGGATCTTCGGGATCACGCCCTCGTACGTCAGGTTGATCCCCTCGACCTTGATCTTGGTCGGCTCCTTGTAGAGCAGGTCGCGGAGCTCCTTCTTCGTGAACTTGTTGATCGGCTTGTCCATGTCGAAGAAGCCGGAGCCACTGAAGATGCGGCCGTACCAGCCGTCCATCGAGTAGCCGGGGATCGTAAGCGCGCCCCCGCTGAGCGACTTGGTGTCGTCGTACAGCTGCGATAGGTCGAAGTCGTTGACCGAGCCCATGCCCTCGCAGCGCGGGCACATGCCGCCCTGGTAGACGGCGTTGCGCACCACGATCCTCTCACCTTGGCCCTTGTCGACGGTCATCGCCCCGCTCGCCGTTCGCGTCGGGACGTTGAACGAGAAGGCCGTGGGCGGGCCGATCTGCGGCTTGCCGAGCCGGCTGAAGAGGATGCGCAGCATCGCGTTGGCGTCCGTGGCGGTGCCTACGGTGGAGCGAGGGTTCGCGCCCATCCGCTCCTGGTCGACGAGGATCGCCGTCGTGAGCCCTTCGAGAACGTCGACCTCGGGCCGCGCGAGCGTCGGCATGAAGCCCTGCACGAAGGCGCTGTAGGTCTCGTTGATCAGTCGCTGCGACTCGGCGGCGATGGTGCCGAACACCAGCGAGCTCTTGCCCGAGCCGGAGACGCCTGTGAACACCGTCAGCCGGCGCTTCGGCAGCTCGATGCTGACGTCCTTCAGGTTGTTCACACGTGCGCCGTGCACGCGGATCAAGTCGTGGAGGTCGGCAACGGGCAGCGTAGGAGATCGGAGGTCGGTCCTCGTGGCCATGGGCGAGGCTCAGCTCACTGCTTTCTTCACGAGCGCGCCGATCCTCGCCTCGTCGGCGGCGGTCAACTTCTTCAGCGCGAAGGAGGTCGGCCACATGGCGCCTTCGTCGATCCTCGCCTCGTCGCTGAAGCCGAACGTCGCGTACCTCGAGTCGAACTTCTCGGCGCTCTGGAAGAAGCAGACGACCTTGCCGTCGATGGCGTACGCGGGCATCCCGTACCAGGTCTTCGGCGAGAGGCCCGGCGCGCTCTCCTTCACGATCGCATGGAGCCGCTTGGCCAGAGCGCGGTCCGGTGCCCGCATCTCGGCGATCTTCGCGAGCACGTCGCTCTCCCCGTCGGCCCTGCTCTTGTTCGCGCGCTCTTCCGCCTTCAGCTCTCGCGCGCGCTCCTTCATCGCGGCCCGCTCCTCTGCCGTGAATCCCTTGGATTTCTCGCCTCGCGCCGCGGTGCTCTTGGCGGGCTTCTGCGCAACCTTCTTTGCGCTCATCGCTCCCTCCTATCGCAGGCTCTCTTGGTCCCAATCTATCCGTCGACTGTCGTAAGGATTCCGCCAGACGCGGGTTCACCCAGAGACAGGCAATCCACGCCAGGGAGGACTCGAATGTTCCGCTCGACACTCGTCTGTGTCGCCACGACGCTCGCCGGGCTCGTGTCGCTGGTTGCGTCCGCGGCGCCCGCTGCAGGCCAACAGCAGCGCGGGACGATCATGCACTGGACGATCGACGGCGTACGCCGCGACGCACTCGTCTTCGCGCCGCATCGGACGCAGGGCGCGGCCAAGCGTCCATTGGTGATCGCCTTTCACGGCCACGGCGGCCGCGTTCTGAGCACGTCGGCCCTGATGCACATCCAGACGCTCTGGCCGCAGGCGATCGTCGTCTACCCGCAGGGCCTGAACACTCCGACCCCGCTCGATCCGGCCGGGACATCGCCCGGATGGCAGGGGAAGGCGGGTGACTTCGGCGACCGGGATCTCAGGCTCTTCGACACGATCGTCGCGACGATGAGGCGGTCACATGCGGTGGACGAGCGCCGTATCTTCGTGACCGGATTCTCGAACGGCGCGGTCTTCAGCCTGCTGCTCTGGGCAGAGCGCGCGTCGACGATCGCGGCGGTCGCCGAGGTAGCCGGCCGGCTCGACCCCGCCGAGACGCTGACGATGCCGAGGCGGCTTCTGGCCGTGGCGGGACGACGCGACGGCGTGGCGCCCTTTGCCGTCCAGAAGCGGACGATCGAGCGCGCTCGACGGATCAACCGCGCGTCCGGGACGGGAAGCCCATGCGGCCGCTACTGCACTCTCTACCCGTCCGCGATTGGGCCGTTCCCGGTCGAGACGATCATCCACCCGGGCGGACACGTCTACCCCAGCTGGGCGTCGATCGTGATCGTCAGGTTCTTCAACCCCTTCGGCGGCCCTGAGGAACCTACTCGGCGAGGTGCGCCTTAGCGTCCTCGTAGGTCGCAGCACCGGTCGACTCGGCCGGCCCGTAGACGAGGTACATGACGCCGGTCTTGAACGTCTCGGACGAGATCAGCCTGAGCGGGATCGGTGTCTCGCCCTCGTCGAACAGCCGCAGGCCCTTGACGAATCGCGATCGGGTGGACGAACAGGTGCAGCTCGTCCAGTAGGCCGGCGGCGAGGAGCTGGCGCACGACCGAGATCGAGCCGCTGAGCCCGATGTCGCCGCCGGGCTCGTTCTTCAAGGCCGTCACCGTCTCGACGAGATCGCCCTCGAGCTGTTCGGAGTTTCGCCAGGTGAACTCGAGCGTCTGGTTCGACACGACGATCTTTCGGCTGTCGCCGAGCGCTTGGCCAGGCCGGCGTCCTCCTCGCCGGCCGCCTCGCGCTCGGGCCACGCCCCGGCAAAGCTGTCGTAGGTCTTGCGGCCGAAGAGGACGGTGTCGGCGGCGCCCGAGGGTCGCGGTCGACGGCCGCGCCCATCTCCTCGTTGAAGTAGGGGAAGTGCCACTCGGCGGGCTCTTCCACGACGCCGTCGAGCGAGATGAACACGCCTGCGGTGATCTTCCTCATGGTCTCCTCCTCGGAGTGGTCGACGTGTACGGCTATGCCGACGAGCGAGCTCATAGCCTCCGCCGTCTCCGTGTCCGCCGGGAAGAACGATTCGATCGAAAGCTCGGAGACGGTGACGTCGACCGCGGTGCCGAAGGTCGTCTTCGTGCTGATGAATGAGAGCTCGATCTCGCCGTGGCGCAGGCGGAGCGGCACGGCGATGTCGGCAAAGCCGGGTCGAGGCCGGGACCAGGCTCACCGTCGGGGTATGTGGCAAGCTCGTCGCGCAGCACGGTGAGTGCCGGGTCGCCACTTGCGAGCGCGTCACGTTCCAGACGCTCGAGTAGATGCGCTCGCCATTGATGCAGGTTCACGATCCGCGGCGCCATGCCCTCGGGGTGCAGGCTCAGCCGCAGGACGTTGATCGGTGGTTCCAGGAGGTGATCGGCGACGCCTTTCGACGAGGACGTCGATCGCACGGTTGCCCGCGACGAGACCCCAGTGGCGGTCGATGACGAGAGCAGGGTAGGGCTCGTGTCCTCGCAGCACCTGATCGATCGCGTCTCGCACAGGCCCGAGCTCGGGCGCGTCGAGCTCGCGCTGCGCAAACACGCGGGGCGTACCCGGCAGCAAGGAGTAGGTGATTGCGGTCGCGCAGGGGCACCTCGAGCCGTTCGGCGAGGTGGAGCAGCATCGCGAGGCTCGGACGCGAACGACCGGTCTCGACGAAGCTGAGATGACGCGAGGAGACGCCCGACTCGAGTGCCAGCTCGAACTGGCTCAACCGGCGGTGTTGACGCCACTCCCGCAGCAGCGCCCCCACCGGTGGACGACTCGCCATGACCGTCATCGAGGGCGATCCTAGCCACGCCCCCGCGGGACGAGCCATTACCTCCGAGGTCATGGACGTGCAGCGAGGTCGCGGGCAAGCTCGACTCGACACCGAACTGGAAGGAGCAGCGACATGAATGCAGCGAAGCTGGTCGAGAGCTATCTGGAGACGTGGAACGAGACCGACCCGAACGCCCGCCGAGCGGCCGTCGCAAGCGCCTGGGCCGAGGACGGGCAGTACGTCGACCCGCTGGCGGACGTCTCGGGCCATGACGAGATCTCCGAGCTCATCGGCGCGGTCCAGCAGCAGGCGCCCGGCCACGTGTTCCGGCTTCTCGACGACCGGTCGACTCACACACAACGTCTGCGCTTCTACTGGGAGCTCGTGCCCGCGTCCGGAGACGAGCCCCTCGCGATCGGCTTCGACGTCGCCGTCGCCGAGGAGAACGGGCGCATCCGCAACGTGGTCGGCTTCCTCGACAAGTTCCCCGGCGCCTGAGCGAGTCACTCCGAGCCGGGGCGCACGCAGCCCTGCGTCCGGCTCGACCTCGCTTCTGCACGATCCCGGAGGCGTAGAGCCAGCCGGCGGGACCGGCGCCGAGGACGATTCGACAACGTCGGGTCGTTTGCGCGCGAGCCGAGGGTGCCGCGGTGAACCAGATGGTGGACATCGATGGGATACATGCCTCGAGTGTGCCGGGCCGTACTATCAACGGCAATCATTATTCTTCACGTGATATAAGAAACTCCTATGCTCGATCCGCGGCGGCTGATCGTCTTTCGCGAGGTGGCGAAGCAGCGATCGTTCTCGCACGCGGCCGCTGCGCTGTCGCTGACGCAGCCCGCCGTCTCGCAGCAGATCCGCGCGTTGGAGACTCAGCTCGGCGAACGCCTGATCGTGCGGGGGCGCACCAGCTTTGCGCTGACCCCGATCGGCGAGCTTCTGTTCGCGCACGCCGAGGCGCTGGGCGAAGCGGCTGCAACTCGCCGAGACGCAGCTCGGAGAAGCGCTCGCCGAGGAGCGGCACCGACTCCGGATCGGCGCCTTCCCGAGCATTCTCGGCGTGCTCATGCCGAGGGCGATCGAGCAGCTGACCCGCACGCTCGGGTCGCTGGAGGTCACTGCCGTCCAGGGGAGCACCGACGAGCTCGTCGCCGGCGTGCGGGACGGGAGCCTGCACGTCGCTCTGTGCTTCCAGGACGCGTCGCAACCGCGCCGCGAGCACGAAGGCACGCGGCGTGTCGACCTCCTCGAGGAGCCGATGGTGGCGGCGATCGGTCCGGGACACCGCTTGTCGCGCCGACGGTGGATCCGCCTCACGGATCTCGAAGCTCGGATCCGTGGCTCATCGCGGTGCGCGGAGGGCTGATCGAGCGCGCCTGCGTCGCTGCGGGGTTCGAACCGCGCGTCGCCTACATCACGGACGATCCTCTGGCGATCAACGGGCTGGTGGCGGCCGATCTGACCGTGACTCTGACGTCACGGATGCTGGCCGGGCAGCTTCGCGGGATCTCCGTCCCGCCGCTGCGCGGCGATCCCGTCCGCAGAGCGATCTACTGCGTCACGCCGCCGGCCGCCGCTCACCCGCTGACGGCGCCGTTCCTGGATGCGATGCGGGCCGTGAGCTGGGTCCCTAGGAGACAGCCGGGGTGGCGACGCTGAGGGTCGCCTGCGCGGCACCCTTCGCCTGGCTTGCCTGGACGACCGCGAGCAGCGCATGGCCCGCGTCGCCGGGAACGACTGCGTACGTGGCGGCCGTCGCGCCGGCGATCGGGACGCAAAGACGGCCGTTCGGATTGCAGCGTTGCCAGGCATAGGTGAGTGACGCAGGCTTCTTGCTCCAGCTGCCGTCGGAGACCCGAAGCGTCGTGCCCTGCTTGGCGACGCCTGCGATCGTCGGTTGCGTCTTCGGCACGAGCCGGGCGTCGCCTCCCGCGATCGGCCCGATGAGACTCGCGTAGGCCGTGGCGGTACCCGTGGCGTCGGTGGCATGTACGGCGAAGCCGAGGGTCCGGCCGACGTCCTTGGCGGTGAGTGTGTAGGTCGGCCTCGTGGCCCCGTGGACCGACTTGCAATGCGTCCCCGCCGCATCGCAGCGATACCACTGATAGCCGTAGCCGATCCCGCCCGAACCCGACCAGAATCCGGTCGACCCCGTCAGCTTGCCGCCCTGCTGGCTGGTCCCGACGACTGTCGGAAGTCCGCGGCTCGACGGGCCCATCGTCTGCGCAGTCACGACCGCGGGAGTCGCAACACTCAGCGCGTCCTGAGACGCCGTTCCGACCGTCGCGTGGACAACGGCGACCAGAGCGTGGCCGGTGTCGGCGCGAGTGACGGCGTAGCTGCTTGCGGTGGCGCCGGGAAGCGGCTTGCACAGACGACCATTCGGGTTGCAGCGCTGCCACTGGTACACGACCGTCGCCGGAATCGGGCTCCAACTGCCCGACGACACCTGGAGCGTCTGACCCTCCTTGGGCACGCCCGTGATCGTCGGCTGACCGGTGGAGACGAGTTTGGCCGTGAGGGCGGCGACCGGCCCGACGAGGCTCGCGTAGGCATCCGTGGTTCCTGTCTTGTCGGTCGCGCGCACACCGAAGCCGATCGTCTGGCCCACATCCTGCGCGGCGAGCGTGTAGGTGCGGTTCGACGCTCCGTGGATCGACTGGCATCGCGCACCCAACTTGTCGCACCGATACCAGTGGTAGCCGTATTTGATCGTGCCCGAACTCGACCACGACCCGACGGCGCCGGTCAGCTGCCTTCCCTGCTGGACGACCACGGCCACGAGCGGGGGCGCAGAGCTCAACGGGCCTGTCACCGGCTCGACACCGGCGACGACGGGGGCGGTCGCGACACTGAAGACGGCCTGTGACGTCGCGCCGGACCGGGCCTGCACGATCGCCACGAGTGCGTGACCGATGTCGCCTTCGCCGACCACATGCGTCACAGCGGTCGCGCCTTCGATCGGCTCGCAGGCGCGTCCTGCGTCGCTGCAGCGGGCCCACTGGTAGCTGAACGACTCCGGCACAGGGTTCCACTTGCCCGGGTCGACCTTGAGCGTGCTTCCCTGCACCGCCTGTCCCGAGACCGTCGGCTGGCCGGTCGAGGCAAGGACCGGCGGTGCGCCGCCGATCGGGCCGATCAGGCTCGAGACCGCGGTCGTCGAGCCACGCGAGTCGGTCGCGCGGACTGCCAGGCCGAGCGTATGTCCGACGTCGTTCTCGCCGAGGAGATGGCTTCGCTTCGTCACGCCGCGAAGCGACTGGCAGTGCGCTCCCATCTGGTCGCAGCGGAACCACTGGTAGGTGTAGGCGACCTTCCCGGCGCCGGACCACGAGCCTTTCACGCCGAACAGCCGCCCGCCCTGAGTCGCCTGTCCAGCGACCATCGGCCGCGCCTTGGCGGACGGCCCCTCGGCTGCGTGCGCGCCCGGCGCGCCTGCCCCGGCAACGAGTGCGGCGAGCAGCAGCGCCAGCAGGGCGACCTGTGGACGCGGCAGGAAAAGGCGAACGGCCTCAGAACGTCCCGCGATGGACATCTTTGGGGGTTGGATGCCGCGACGTCCGGTTCCTCCCCGCTCTTGTACTTCTCGGCACGGTTGTCGCCCTGGCCGTTCCGGGTCTCTCGTACGGCCTCGAAGGGGATGGCGGTCGGGATCTTCGACGACGCGTCCGTGTTCGGCTCGCCGCAGACCACGTTCCCGACCATGAAGTCGCTGAACGTCGAGGTCGTGCGCATGCTGCTCACGTGGGGCGGGCGCGACGGAGTCGCGAACAATCGTCCTGCCAGGCCAACCGATCCAGCCGACCCGGCCTACGATTGGGGCCGCTACGACCGGGCGATCGAGGGCGCGAGCCGGGCCGGAATGGAGGTCCTTCTGACGATCGTGGGGACGCCTGCGTGGGCGAACGGCGGACAGGGGCCCCAGCGCGCGCCGAGCTCCGCGACGACCCTGCGCGAGTTCGCATACGCCGCTGCGCGTCGCTACAGCGGCACGTTCCTCGACACGGCGAGCGGAAGGATTCTCCCGCGCGTCGACATGTGGCTCGCCTGGAACGAGCCGAACAGCTCCGTGTTCCTGCAGCCGCAGTTCGAGCGCGTCGGTGGCAAGTGGCGCATGGCGTCGCCGGCCGCCTACGCCCAGATCTGCAACGCCGTGTACGGGGGCGTGCACGCGGCGGGCGGGCCGGAACGCGTCGCCTGTGGCGCGACGGCACCGCGTGGCCACAACGACGCGACGGGCCCGCGTCCCTCGATCGCGCCCCTGCTGTTCCTGCAGGAGACGAAGCGAATGGGCCTCCGCGACTTCGACGCCTGGGCGCATCATCCGTACTACGGCGGCCCCTGGGAGACTCCGACGACGCGCAACGTCGGCTCGCGCGCGGTGGGGCTCGGCGACATCGACACGCTGATCGCCTCGGTGACGGGCCTGTACGGCCGCAAGCCGCTCTGGATCACCGAGTACGGCTACCAGACGAAGCCGCCGGACGACATCTTCGGCGTCACCTGGAGGAAGCAGGCCGACTATCTCCGTCAGGCGTTCGAGATCGCGCGCTCGAACCCCCGGATCGACCTCTTCACGTGGTTCATGCTCAAGGACAGCCCCTCGCCCGAGAGCTGGCAGTCGGGCCTGATCACGACCGACGGCCGCAAGAAGCCCGCGTTCGCGGTGTTCGCAGGGTTGCGCGCCGACCAGCTCTGAGCTTGGGTGCGGCGGCCACCGCCTGGCTGCCGCCGCACACTTCGATCTCGCTCTACTTCGGGTAGATCGCCTCGGCGATCCCGACGAAGCCGTCGGGGCCGCCGCCCGCGCCGTTGAAGCCGCCGGTTCCAGGCCGGCCGAAGGCGACCGTGGAGCCGGAGACGAGCGCGGACGATGCACCGGCCTTGAAGATCCCGATGCTCGGCCCACCCGCGCCGCCGCCGCCGGCGCCGCCGGCGCCGCCCCGGCCGCCCTCGCCGCCCTTGCCGCCGTCGCCGACCTCGTCCGAGCAGTACGACGCTCCGACGCCGCCCGCGCCACCGGCTCCGCCGGCGCCACCCTTGCCGCCGTTACCGCCGGTGCCGCCGTTCTCGGACTTGATCGAGCTCGCGTCGGACACGATCACGGTCGAGTTGTGGAGGTAGAGCCCGAACGAGCCGCCACCACCGCCGCCGCCGGTGCCGCCCGTGCCGGCGCTGCCCGCGCCGCCACCGCCACCGCCGCCGTTGCCGCTGCCGTCGAGGTGGAAGGGACCACCCTGGCCCCCACCGCCGCCGCCACCCCCGCCGCCGTTACCGGGCGCGCCGGTCGCACCGGTGCCGGCGTCGCCACCGGCCCAAACGATCGTCGCTTCCGCAACGGAGTTGGTGCCGGGCGCGGCCGAGCTTGCCCAGCGCGCCTGCGGCTCCGGCTGCACCGTTGTTGCCGTCGTACCCCTGGCCGCCGCCGCCGTTGCCGGCCTGTCCACCGTGCGTGTCGATCTCACCGTCGGCACCGTCGACCCCCTTGCCCGCATATCCGCCTTTCCCGCCGCGGCCGCCCAGGCGACCTGCGGGGCTCGAGCCGCCCCTGCCGCCGGTGTTGTAGCGCTCGTCGAAGTCACAAGCGCCCTCCCGGCCATTACCGCCGTCGCCACCCCGCAGGCCGTCGGTGCCGGGCGATCCCGTCGCCCCGGCCGTGCCGTTGCCGCCCGTGGCGAGGACGCGTTCGAGCCTCACGTTCGAGCCGTTCAGGAGTCGGATGCCGTAGGCGCTCGCGCCGGACCCGGCCGCTGCTCTGCCCGCGGACGGTCAGATGCTGAAGCACGACTCCGGTGACCCCGGCGGCGTAGATGCCCTCCGGCGCGCCGACGATCGACGTGATCTGGGGCAGCGCGCGTCTCCAGGCGGCGTTGTAACCGCCGTAGATGCCGACCCGGCTGGCCGCCTCGACCCGGCTGTAGTCACCGGCCGCCGCGTACACATCCTTGTCCGGCGATCGCAGCCGCAACGACCGCCGCCGCGATCTCGCGCTTGGGCGCCGCCTTGGTTCCAGGGTTCGCGTCCTTGCCCTGCGGTGAGGCGAAGACCGCGCCCTTCTCGTCGCCGTCGATGCCGTCGCAATTCGAGTCGACGAACGCGAGGTCAGGCGCGTCCGGCGCTCCGGGCCGGATCTTCGGATCAGCCGGTGCGCAATCCTGCGGGTCGATGACTCCGTCACCGTCGCGATCGCCAGGCACCGGATTCGGAGGTGGCAGCGGCGGGAGCGCGCGCGGCTTGTTTCCGTGCGCTCGCGTCGACCGGAATACCTGTGTCATCGCCTGGTTCCGCGCCCGGTCGACGATGGCGTCCGCCTTCGTCCGCCCGTAGCGAACCGAGGGGCGCGCCGCATCGTCTGCCGCCGCCTTCTCCGCCAGCGTCAGCACGATCGTGTTCCCGTTCGCCGCGCCGACCCGTCGGACCTTGTAGCCCGCGACCAGGAACGGGTACGCGCCGTCCTTGTCTGCGGCATGCCGCACCCGCTCGGAGTAGACCAGGCCGATGCGGTCCGCGCGGCCGTCGCCGTCCGCGTCCTGCATGACGGCCGCCACGATCCGTGGCGGCTTTGCATCCCCGGCCGCGGTAAGCGTCGTCGCCACCGTTGCTGCTGCGAGCAGGGCCACCGAGCCGGTCAGCAGTCTCTTCAAGTGCATGGAAGCTCTCCTTTCGGATGGCCGAGCCTGTCAGCCGATTTCCTTCCAGACGCGGTTGGGGCGCCGGAGCTTCCATAGGTGGGTGATTCGTTTTCGGCGCTACGCGCGACGCAGCTCTAACGGTGCAGGCGCTCGTCCAGCTGCACGGTCACGGTCTCCCCGGCCTGCTTGCCGATCGCCCGGCGCGTCTCGGCCTTGACCGGCAGCTTGTGCGTGCCGTCGCCCATCGCCATGAACGAGCTCCGGAACGGATGCCCGTCGATCGAGCCTCGCACCTTCACGAGCCCGCGCGTCCCGAAGAACTCGACTGAGCCCGGCCAGACGACATACGTCCAGCCACCCTTGCCCGGGCTCACCTGCAGGACGGCCGTGAATCGCACATCCAACCTGACCGGCGCCTCTATCCCGTTGACTGCCATTGGTCCTCCTTCGGGTGGGTCTAGAGCTCAGACTGCAATCGACGGGGAAACTCATCGGCGTCAGGCGTCACTCTCCTCCCGCGGCGCAGGCCTCGTGCAAGCATGCTCGATGATCCGCCGCTGCGACGAGCAGGACTTCGAGGCGATCTACGAGATCGTCAACGACGCCGCTTCGGCCTATCGCGGCGTCATCCCGGCCGACTGCTGGTCGGAGCCCTACATGCCGCGTGAGGAGCTGCGCAAGGAGATCGGCGCAGGGATTGGCTTCTGGGGCTACGAGGAGGACGGAGCGCTGGCCGGCGTGATGGGCATCCAGCAGGTCCAGGACGTGACCCTCATCCGGCATGCGTATGTCCGGACCGCCTCGCAGCGGAGAGGCATCGGCGTCGCGCTCCTCGAGTCCCTCGACGCTCAGACCGATCGCCCGGTCCTGATCGGGACGTGGGCGGATGCGACCTGGGCGATCCGCTTCTACGAGAAGCAGGGCTTTGGCCTCGTTTCCCCCAAGGAGAAGGATCGCCTGCTTCGCACGTACTGGACGGTGAGCGAGCGGCAGATCGAGACGTCGGTCGTGCTCGCCGATCCCGCCTGGTTTGAGTCCCGGCAAATCGACAAGAACGGGAGGACATGAGACGTTCGTCTCCCGTTCGGACCGGTCGAGAGAGAGGTGGCGCAGTGGGCGATGCTCGGGTTGACCGCAGAGATTTCCTGAAGAAAGGCGCGACAGTCGTCGCCGCCACGACGGCACTTCATCCGTTCACAGCGCGCCGGCCTGGTGGTCACGGTCACGGCAAGGGCCAACTCGGCCTCGTCGGCGCCGACCACGTCGGTCTGACCGTCCCCGACATCGGCGAGGCGGTTGCCTGGTTCCGGGACGTGATGGGCGCGTCGGCGCCGCTGTCGTTCGGCCCGATCTCGGACCCGAGCGGCACGCTGATGCACGATCTGCTCGGCGTCGACCCGCGCGCGGTGATCGATCAGATCACGGTCCTCCGCCTCGGCCGCAGCGCGAACATCGAGCTGTTCCAGTACGAGGCGCCGGATCAGCGACGAACGCATCCGCGCAACTCGGACTGGTCGGGCCACCACGTCGCGTTCTACGTCACGGATATCCAAGCCGCCGTCGACTACATGGTGTCGAAGGGTGTCGAGAAGTTCCTCGGGCCGTTTCCGCTGACCGAGGGGCCCGCCGCCGGCCAGTCGATCAACTACTTCAAGACGCCGTTCGGGACGTACATCGAGCTGATCAGCTACCCGAAGGGGATGGCGTACGAGAGACCGGGCGTCAAGCCGCTCTGGTCGCCGAAGCGGAATGGCCTCCACTCGAAGGCGACGACGGTGCCCGGGCTGCTCGGGATCGATCACGTCGGGATCACCGTCCCGAACGTGGCCGCCGCGGCCGCCTGGTTCGAGCACGCGCTCGGCGGCAGCAATCCGCTGACGTTCGGTCCCTTCAGCGATCCGACCGGCGACTTCATGCACCAGCTGGTGGACGTCGACCCGCGCGCCGTCGTCGAGCAGATTCGGATGGTTCGTGCGGGCAACGGCCCCGGTGTCGAGCTCTTCCAGTACACGGCTCCGGATCAGGACCGCACGTTCCGCAAGAACTCCGACTGGGGTGCGCACCACATCGCGTTCTACGTCCGCCACATCGAGAAGGCCGTCTCGTTCCTGCAGGGCAAGGGAGTGCAGAAGCGGTTCGGCCCCTTCCCCGTCACCGAGGGCCCGGCCGCCGGGCAGACGATCAACTACTTTGCGACGCCCTTCGGCACCGACATCGAGCTGATCAGCTACCCGCACGGGATGGCATACGAACGAACTGCCCGCGTCCCGCTCTGGGATCCGCGCGACAACCACCCGTAGTTTCGCTCGGGCGGCGCGACCTCAGCGGGGCTCGAGCTTCGCCGTCGAACGGCGGACGACCAGCGACGGCTGAAGCACGCGGACACCGTCGTGGCTCCCCGCAGCGTCGCGCAGGCTCTTGTCGACGACCATCTCGACCGCGCTGCGGATCATCTCCTCGACCGGCATCCGGACGGTGGTCAGCGCCGGAACCGTCGTGGCGGCGAAGGGGATGTCGTCGAAACCGACGATCGAGAAGTCGGCGGGCACGCTGAAGCCGCGCTCGAATGCCGAGTGAAGCATCCCGATCGCGAGGACGTCCGTCGCCCCGACGACCGCGGTCGGCGGCTCCGGGAGGGCGAGCAGAGCCTCGAACGCCGCAACGCCGCCGCTGGGCGAGTTGCGCGTGAGCTGGATGTAGCCCTCGCGAGTCTCGACGCGCCCCTGTGCGACGTAGTCCTCGAACGCCGCCTGCCGCTCCTGAATGTCACCGAGGACGGGGTCACCGACGAAAGCGATGCGCCGGTGCCCGAGTCCGATCAGATGATCGAGCGCGGCCTCGACGCCGCGGCGGTTGTCGACGTTCACCGTCAGGAAGCCGTCGTGCCGCGAGCCGTGCCAGACGGCGACGACCGGGATGTGGACGCTCTCGAGGTCCTCGAGCAGGCGCGGCTGATTTCGCATGTCGCCGACGATCACGATCGCGTCACACTGGCGCGCCTCGAGGACGGCAGCGAGTGCCAGCGCCTCGTCGGCGCGCTCGCGTGCGTGGCCGAGCACGACGCTGTACCCGCGCTGCCGCGCCTCCAGCGAGAGCGCGTCGATCGCGCCTGCAAAGAAAGCGTCGGTGATGTCCCGGACGATCGCCCCGAGCAACATCGTCGGCGCACCGCGCAGCCCGCGTGCGAGCGGGTTCGGCCGGTAGGAGAGCTCCGCAGCCGCTGCGAGCACACGCTCGCGCGTCTCGCGGGAGACCGGCACGAGCAGCGGGGCGTCGTTCAGGATCCGCGAGACCGTGCTCTGAGCCACACCGGCAGCCTGGGCGATGTCCTTCATCGTCGCCGGCCGCCCCGGGGCTGACTTCGGTTTCTGCTTTTCGTCAGCCGCCACAGCAGCTTCTCCCTTTTTTCGCAGTCTCGTCGAGGCGTTTGCCGCCGACGCACGCTACCACCCGTGAGCCGGCGCGGCGAACGGCCATTCTATCCCACTGCATACGAATGCCGGACTTGCATCCTGCATACGAATGCTGTTCTAATACCGGACCAGATTGTGGTCGGGAGAGCCGACCGACCACACGCCGGTGGGCGCGCCGCCCACCTCTACAGGCTGAAGGAGGTCGAGGTTCGATGAAGAGCGACGACGAGTTCCTCTCCGAGGACTCTCAAGGCATCGATCGCGGGGCGCTTCTGCGACGAGTCGCGCTCGGGGGGCAGCCGCTTCGCTGCCGGCACTCGCGGGCGCGCAGGCAGCGTTCGGCGCCGCGAACGGGAAGTACCCGTCGCACCCCAGCTGGAAGTTCGCGTTCATCAACCACGTGACGACGAATCCGTTCTTCGTGCCGACGCAGTACGGCGCCGCCGACGCCGCGACGCTCGTCAACGTGAAGTACACCTGGACCGGATCGACGAAGGCGGACGTGGGCGAGATGATCAACGCGTTCAACGCGGCGGTCAGCTCCAAGGCCGACGGGATCGCCGTGTGCGTCGTCGACAAGGGCGCATTCGAGGCGCCGATCAAGCGAGCACGCTCGAAGGGGATCCCGGTGCTCGCCTACAACGCCGATGGAGCGCGAGCCGGCGCGAAGGCCCGGATGGCCTACATCGGGCAGGCGCTGTACGAATCGGGCTTCTCCATGGGCCAGCGGATTGCCACCCAGGTCCCGAAGGGCGACGTGGCGCTGTTCATCGCCACGCCGGGGGCGCTGAACATCCAGCCGCGGATCGACGGCGCGATGGCAGCGATCAAGCAGTCGGGCAAGCCGATCAACCCGAAGATCGTCGCCACCGACGCCGATCTGAGCAAGGAGCTCACGGCGATCGACTCCTACTACCTCGGCCACAAGAACCTGGCCGGCATGTTCGCCGTCGACGCCGGTGACACCCAGGGCGTCGGGCAGATCATCCAGAAGCACAGCCTGCGTGGGAAGGTGATCGGCGGCGGCTACGACCTGCTGCCCGGCACCCTGAAGCTGATCGACCAGGGGTTCCTGAACTTCACGATCGATCAACAGCCGTACCTGCAGGGGTTCTACCCCGTGATCCAGCTCTTCCTCTACAAGCTGTCCGGCGGCCTCGTGGCCCCGTCGGACACGAACACGGGCCTGCTGTACGTGACCAAGGAGAACGTCAAGCCGTACCTCACGACGAAGACGCGGTACGAGGGCTCCTCTTCGAAGCAGAAGTATCCCGTCTCGTAGCTGCCGCTAGCCGTGGCGGAAGCGACGACGAACACAGGGCGACGCGCCGACCTCGGTTGGCGCGTCGCCGGCGTGCTCATCCGCCGCCGCGAGGCGAGCATCTTCGTCGTCGCCGTCGGGCTGACGCTCTTCTTCCAGGCGCAGAACAGCGTCTTCCTGGAAGGCGACAACGTCAAGAACATCACCGAGTCGATGGCACCGATCGCACTGATCGCGGCCGGCGAGGTGATGCTGCTCATCTCCGGCGAGATCGACCTCGCGCTGGGGCGGGTCTTCGCTCTTTCTCCGGCGCTCGTGTGGTGGCTCTGCGATCCCGAGAAACACAACCTCCCGCTCTGGCTCGGGATGGTCGTCGCGCTCCTCGTCTCCGCGGGAGTCGGGCTCGTGAGCGGCTCGATCACGACCTTCCTGCGCGTTCCGTCGTTCATCACGACGCTCGGCATGCTCTTCTTCCTCAACGGCATCACCCTGCACCTGACCGAAGGCTCGCAGCAGTTCATGCCGGGCGGCGAGACGTTCCACAAGATCTTCGGCTCGCAGCCCGAGCAATACACGCTCTTCCTCAACTCCGAGTTCTTCTGGGCGTTGGGCCTCGTTCTCCTCGTGCAGGCGATCCTCACGTGGACCCGCTGGGGGCTCTGGACATTCGCGACGGGCGGAAACCTGATCGGGGCGGCGGAGAGCGGCGTCAACGTGCGGGCGATCAAGATCGGCAACTTCGTGCTGGCGAACTTCCTGGCGGGCTTCGCCGGGATCCTCGACTCGACGCGCATCACGACGATCGTCCCGCTGCAGGGCGGCCCCGACCTGATGTTCCTGGCCGTCGCAGGGGCGGTGATCGGCGGCACGTCCCTGTTCGGCGGCGTCGGCACCGTCATCGGCAGCTTCATCGGCGTCGCGGTCCTGATCATCCTCCGCACCGGCCTGAACATCATCGGCGTCAGCGCCTTCACGTTCGACCTGATCATCGGTCTCGCGATCCTGCTGTCGATGATCGCGAACGTCCAGGTCGCCCGGCTGCGCAACCTCGGGAAGCTGCAGTGACCGAAGTCGCGACACAACCGGACGCGATCCGCGTCGAGCACGTCTCGAAGAGCTTCGGGGTGGTGACGGCCCTCGTCGACGTCTCGATTCGCCTGGGCAAGGGCGAGGTGCTGGGACTGGTGGGCGACAACGGCGCCGGCAAGTCGACGCTGATCAAGATCCTCACCGGCTTCATGCGCCCGGACTCGGGGACGATCTTCATCAACGGCGAGGAAGTCGTCATCCGTTCCGTCGACCACGCTCGGTCGCTCGGCATCGACACCGTCTACCAGGATCTCGCGCTCGTGCCCTCGCTGTCGGTCGCGCACAACATGTTCCTCAAGCGCGAGATCACGAAAGGGATCGGCCCGATCCGGTGGCTGAACAACCGCGAGATGCGAAAACGCGCGCGCAAGTACATCGAGGACATCGGGATCGGCACCCTTCGGTCGGTCAACTCCGAGGTCGCGATGCTCTCGGGCGGACAGCGACAGGCGATCGCCATCGCCCGTTCCGTCCACTCCGGCGCCACCACCCTCCTCCTCGACGAGCCGCTCGCGGCGATGGGTGCGCGCGAGGGGAGGTTGATCCTCGACCTGATCCGCGAGCTGAAGGAGCGCGGCGACGTCTCGATGATCGTCATCGCCCACAACTACGTCCAGGTCTTCGAGGTCGCCGACCGGGTGAACCTCATCAGGAACGGGACGGTCACGTTCGACCGGCCGACGTCGGAGACGTCGGTGGAAGAACTGACGGAGATCGTCGCCGCCGAGTACCGGGCGCGGGGATAGCCCTCCTACCCCGCGCCCGGAGCCAAGAGGGAGACGGATGAACGCGCTCGACAGATTCGAGGTCTGGCTCATCACCGGCAGTCAGCACCTCTATGGGGATGCAGTGCTGCGGCAGGTCGCCGAGCAGTCCCGGCAAGTGGCGGCTGGACTCGATGCAGCCTCCGCGATCCCGCTGAGCGTCGTGCACAAAGCGCCGGTGACGAGCCCCGAATCGATCCACGCGCTGCTGCTCGAGGCCAACGCCTCCGAACGGTGCGTGGGCCTGATCGTCTGGATGCACACCTTCTCTCCCGCGAAGATGTGGATCGTCGGTCTCCGCGCGCTCCAGAAGCCGCTGCTCCACCTCCACACGCAGTTCAACCGCGAGCTTCCGTGGGCGGACGTGGACATGGACTTCATGAACCTGAACCAGTCGGCGCACGGGGATCGGGAGTTCGGTTACCTCGCCACGCGAATGCGCCTGCGGCGGAAGACCGTCGCGGGGCACTGGACCGACCCGAGCGTCCTCGAGCGGATCGGAACGTGGTCGAGAGCAGCCTGCGGCTGGCACGAGGCGCAGTCGCTCCGGGTCGCCCGCTTCGGCGACAACATGCGCCAGGTCGCGGGCACGGACGGCGACAAGGTCGACGCGCAGATTCGGCTGGGCATCTCGGTCAACGGGTACGGCGTGGGCGAGCTCGTATCGGCGGTCGACGAGGTGGACGACGCCAGCGTCGACCGCCTGGTCTCGGAGTACGAGGACGCCTACGAGCTCGCTCCCGCACTGGAGGCGGGAGGCGGCCAGCGCGAGTCGCTGCGCGATGCCGCGCGCATCGAGGCCGGCCTGCGTGCGTTCCTCGACGCGGGCGGATTCAAGGCCTTCACCACCACGTTCGAAGATCTCGGCGGACTACGCCAGCTGCCCGGAATCGCCGTCCAACGGCTGATGGCCGACGGCTACGGATTCGCCGCGGAGGGCGACTGGAAGACGGCAGCCCTCGTTCGCATCACGAAGGTGATGAGCGCCGGCCTCGAGGGTGGCACCTCGTTCATGGAGGACTACACCTACGACCTCGCGCCGGACGATCCGAAGGTGCTCGGCGCGCACATGCTCGAGGTGTGCCCTTCGATCAGCGTACGCAGGCCGAGCTGCGAGATCCACCCGCTCTCGATCGGCGCCCGCGAGGATCCCGTGCGGCTCGTGTTCACGGCAGCGCCCGGGCCGGCGGTCGTCGTGGCCCTGCTCGATCTCGGCAACCGCTTCCGGCTCGTTGCGAACGAGGTCGACGTCGTCGCGCCCGAGGAGGAGCTGCCGCGGCTGCCCGTCGCCCGGGCGATCTGGCGGCCGAGGCCGAGCTTTGCAACCGCGGCCGAGGGGTGGCTCGAGGCGGGCGGCCTCCACCACACGAGCTTCACGCAGGCCCTGTCGCTCGAGGCGATCTCCGACCTCGCAGAGATCGCAGGCGTCGAGCTCGTCGTCATCGACGAGCGCACCACGGTCCCCGATCTGAAGAACGAGCTCCGCTGGAATCACGCCTACTACCACCAGGCCGAAGGGTTGTAGCGCGCGATGTCGGACTACCGCGAACTGCAGGAGCGGGTCTTCCAGGCGAACCGAGAGCTCGTCCACGCTGGGCTCGTCGTCCTCACCTTCGGGAACGTGAGCGGCGTCGACCGCAACGAGGACGTGCTCGCGATCAAGCCGAGCGGCGTTCCCTACGAGGAGTTGCAGCCGGATGCGATCGTCGTCGTCGATCTGGAGACGGGCGACGTCGTTGCGGGCGACGGGCGGCCATCCTCGGACACGCCGACGCACGCCCTCCTGTACCGGCGCTTTGCCGCGCTCGGCGGCATCGTGCACACGCACTCCCGCTTCGCGACAGCCTGGGCGCAGGCAGGGCGCGACCTTCCCTGCTTCGGCACGACCCACGCCGACCACTTCCGAGGCCCGGTACCGGTGACCCGAGCGCTGGCAGCGGACGAGATCCAGGGCGACTACGAGCAGAGAACCGGCGACGTGATCGTCGAGGCGTTCGAAAGCCGAGGGCTCGATCCGATCGAGACTCCCGCGGCACTCGTGGCATCGCATGGGCCGTTCGCCTGGGGTGTCGACGTCCCGCAGGCCGTCGAGAACGCGACCGCGCTCGAGGCGGTGGCCGAGCTCGCTCTGTACACCCTGCTGCTCAAAGCCGAGGCGCCGGCGCTCGACGACGCCCTGCTCGAGCGGCACTTCTCGCGCAAGCACGGGCCGGACGCGTACTACGGGCAGCCGCGATGATCGCTTTGCGCCTCCACGACAAGGGCGACCTGCGGTTCCACGAGGAACCGGTGCCGACGCCAGGCAACGGTGAGGTCCTGGTGCGCGTCACCGCCGTCGGCCTCTGCGGCTCCGACCTGCACTGGTTCCGCGAGGGCGCGATCGGCGATGTCGTCCTCACCCAGCCGCTCGTCCTGGGTCACGAGTTCGTCGGCGTGATCGAGACCGGCACGCGCGCTGGGGAGCGGGTCGCCCTCGACCCCGCAATCCCGTGCGGCACGTGTGCGCCGTGCATCGCAGGCGACGAGAATCTCTGCGTCGTCTGCCTGTTCGCCGGAAACTCGATCGACGGCGCGCTCCGCTCGCGGCTGGCCTGGCCCGAGCACCTCGCCCATCGGCTGCCCGACTCGCTCCCAGACGCGGAGGCGACGCTGCTCGAGCCGCTCGGAGTCGCACTGCACGCGCTCGACCTCGGTCACGTGCATCCGGGCACGACCGCAGGCGTCTACGGCTGCGGCCCGATCGGTCTCCTGCTCGTCCAGCTGCTGCGGGACGCAGGTGTGGACGTCCTGGTGGCGACCGACCCGCTTCCGCACCGTGCCGCAGCCGCGGAAGCGCTCGGCGCGACCGTCGCCGTCGAGACGCGCCGTGCCGGCAGCGAGATCCTGCCCGCGGCTGTCTCGGACGGCGTCGACGTTGCATTCGAGGTAGCGGGTGAGAACGACGCGATCGCGACTGCGATCGATACGTTGCGGCCCGGCGGCCGCCTCGTCCTCGTGGGCATCCCAGCGGACGACCGTTCGTGCTTCACAGCGTCGACCGCGCGCCGCAAGGGACTCACGATCTCACTCTGCCGCCGGATGAAGGCGACCGACCTGACGCGGGCGATCGACCTCGCCGAGAACGGCCGCGTTGAGCTCGGCGGCCTCGTCAGCGAGCGGTTCCCCCTGACCGACGCGGCCGAGGCGTTCGCCAGCCTGAGCGAGAGGCGCGCCTTGAAGGTGATCGTCGAGCCGCAGCGGGGAGACGCGTGAGGTCCGGCGCCTACGCGGTCGGCGTCGACTTCGGCACCGCATCGGGTCGGGCTGTCCTCGTCGACTGCGCGGATGGACGGGAGATCGCAACCGCCTCGTATTCGTACGCAAACGGCGTCATCGATGAGCGGCTGCCGGCCCCCCACGAGCACGTGCGACTCGGACAGGACTGGGCGTTGCAGGACCCGGAGGACTACCTGCGGACACTCGAGCACGCAGTCCCGCGGGTGCTCGCCGAGTCCGGTCTCGACCCGGGCGAGGTGATCGGAATCGGCATCGACTTCACCTCCTGCACGATGCTGCCGACGACCGCCGACGGCACGCCGCTGTGCCTCCTCGACGAACTGCGCGACGAGCCGCACGCGTGGGTCAAGCTCTGGAAGCACCACGCGGCTCAGCCGGAGGCCGATCGGATCAACGCGGTCGCGGCAGAGCGCGGTGAGCCGTGGCTTGCACGCTACGGCGGGAAGATCTCGTCGGAGTGGCTCTTCGCAAAGGCGCTTCAGATCCTCGACGAGGCGCCCGAGCTCTACGATCGCGCGGAGCGGTTGATCGAGGCAGCCGACTGGGTCGTCTGGCAGCTGACCGGATGCGAGACCCGGAACACGTGCACCGCCGGCTACAAGGCCATGTGGTCGAGGCGGGACGGGTTTCCCGACAGCGCGTACTTCGCCGCGCTCGACCCCCGCTTCGAGCACGTCGTGGACGAGAAGATGTCCCGCACGCTCCTGGCGCCCGGCAGCAGAGCGGGAGTCCTGACGGATCGAGCCGCGGCACTGACCGGCCTTCTCGCCGGGACGCCGGTCGCCGTTGCCAACGTCGACGCCCACGTCTCGGCTCCGGCGGCGACGGTGACCGAGCCCGGCTCGATGGTCGTGATCATGGGGACGAGCAACTGCCACATCCTCCTCGGTGACGAGCTCGCGTTCGTCGAGGGCATGTGCGGTGCCGTCGAGGACGGCGTCGTCCCGGGGCTGATCGGCTATGAGGCGGGCCAATCCGGCGTCGGTGACATCTTCGCGTGGTTCGCCGAGCAGGCGGTGCCGGCCGAGTACCACGAGGCGGCCCGGCGCGACGGCCAGGACGTGCACGGTGTCCTCGAGCGGGAGGCGGCTGAGCTCCGACCGGGCGAGAGCGGCCTCCTGGCGCTCGACTGGTGGAACGGCAACCGCTCGGTGCTCGTCGACGCCGACCTCAGCGGCCTGCTGGTCGGAATGACGCTGGCCACGAAGGCGCCCGAGATCTACCGGGCGCTGCTCGAGGCGACAGCATTCGGCACGCGGGTGATCGTGGACGCGTTCGAGTCGGCCGGAGTGCCGGTCACGAGGATCGTCGCGTGCGGCGGCCTGCCGGAGCAGAACCGACTGCTGCTGCAGATCTATGCCGACGTGACCGGCCGCCCGTTCTCGGTTGCAGCATCCGCCGAGACACCCGCGCTGGGTGCCGCAATGACAGCAGCGGTCGCAGCAGGCGCCGACGCCGGCGGCTACGACTCGATCGTCGACGCCTCGGGCCGGATGGCGCATCTGAGCGAGCACAGCTACGAGCCCAACGACGCTCATCACGCCGTCTACAGCGAGCTCTACGCCCACTACCTCCAGCTGCACGACCTGTTCGGCCGTGACGGCGACAGCGTGATGAAGAGCCTCAGGCGAATCCGTGCTCGCACAGCAGAGGAGGTGCGCATGGCCTAGTGCCCGTCGGACGACCCAAAGCCGGCCCGCCCGGGCCGAAATCTGCGGCTAATCGGAGAAAAACCGAGATCGGGGAGGAAAACGCAATGCGCAGATTGCTTCGCAGAACGGCACTCGCCGGCCTGGCAGTGCTACTCGTCGCCGCCGTCGGGTTCTCTGCCGCGCTGGCGTCGAACAACACGCACAAGCCCGGCTCGCCGTCCATAAAGAAGGAGCCGTTCGGCTCCGTCGGCGGGAAGGCCGTCGACATCTACACCCTGACGAACTCGAACGGCATGGAGGTAAAGATCCTCACCTACGGCGGGATCATCCAGTCGGTGAAGGTCCCCGACCGCCGCAAGCACTTCGAGAACGTCACGCTCGGCTTCGACAACCTCACCGACTACGTCGAGCGAAGTCCGTACTTCGGGTGCATCACGGGCCGGTACGCGAACCGGATCGCACTCGGCAAGTTCACGCTCGACGGCGTCACCTACCAGCTCCCCATCAACAACGACCCGAACTCGCTCCACGGGGGAACCGTCGGCTTCGACAAGCACGTCTGGGCTGCGACCGTGATCAAGAACCGTGACGGCGTCGGCCTGAAGCTCACGTTCACGAGCCCCGACGGTGACCAGGGCTACCCGGGGACGCTCAAGGCCGAGGTCGTCTACCTGCTCACAGACCGGAACCAGATCCAGATGGACTACCGCGCGACGACGAACAAGGCGACGGTCGTCAACCTGACGAACCACGCCTACTGGAACCTCGAAGGCGAGGGCTCCGGGTCGATCGAGGACCACGTCCTGAAGCTCAACGCGTCCCACTACACGCCGGTCGATCCGACGCTGATCCCGACCGGTGCGATCGACCCGGTCGCCGGCACGCCGATGGACTTCACCCGGTCGACCGCGATCGGGGACCGGATCCGCGACGGCTTCGAGCAGCTCGTGATCGGCCGCGGTTATGACCACAACTGGGTGCTCGACCGACGTAGCCCAACTGACACGTCGATGATTCGCGCGGCGCGTGTGCTGGAGCCCGACAGCGGCCGAGTTCTCGAGATCTTCACGACCGAGCCCGGAATCCAGTTCTACTCCGGGAACTTCCTCGACGGAACACTCGTCGGGACGAGCGGACGGATGTACAGACAAGGCGACGGGTTCGCGCTGGAGACCCAGCACTACCCCGACTCGCCCAACAAGCCGAACTTCCCGTCGACCGTCCTGCGGCCGGGGCAGGTCTACAAGACATCCACCATCTACCAGTTCTCGACCAACCACTAGCCCTCGGAGCTGCCCTGCCCCCCGCGACCGTTCGCGGCGGGGCGGGGCCGCCCCCGCGTGAGAAGGAGCGATGCGTTGCGACTCGTCTTCGGAACGGTTGACCTACCCGACACGTCACTTGCACCCCGACTTCTCGATCGATTCCACGCGGCGGGCGGGAGAGCCCTCGACGTCGCCAACGTGTACCGAGACGGCGAGGCCGCTCAGGCCGTCGGACGATGGCTTCGCGAACACTCGCCGGACGACGTCGTTCTGTACGCCAAGGGCTGCCATCCGCCCAACTGCCTGCCGGAGCTCGTCCCCTCCGAGGTGGACAAGGCGCGCCAGTTTCTCGGCGTCGAGCGGATCGATGTCTTCGTCTTGCACCGCGACGAACCGTCGCTCCCGGTCGCCGCCTTCGCCGACGCCCTCCTCGAGCAGGTCGCTGCGAAGAGGATCGGCGGCTTCGGCGTCTCGAACTGGACCGTCGCCCGCCTCCGCGAGCTCCAGAAATATCTCGATCGGATCGGCGAGGACGGGCTCGTCGTCTTCAGCAACCACTTCTCCCTCGCCGAGATGGTGGCCGAGCCCTGGCCGGACTGCCTGGCTGTCGACAAGCAGGAGCTACTCGCGCTTGCGGACACCGACCTGCTGATCCTCGCCTGGTCGAGCCTTGCGACCGGCTTCTTCGCCGGGCGCGACCCGGCAAGCTGGGACAGCCCCGGCAACCGCGCGCGGCGCGAGCGGGCGACCGAGCTCGCCGAAGAGCTCGGGGCCTCAACCGTGGCGGTCGCACTCGCGTACGTCCTGCACCAGCCCGACTACGTGCTCCCCGTCGTCGGCACGCTCTCCGAGGACCACCTCGACGAGGCGATGGCCGCGTCCGAGCTCGAGTTGAGCCCCGCGCAGCTCGAGTGGCTCGAAAGCGGCGTACTCACTTAAGGTTCCTCGCTCTTCGAGAGAAGGAGGTTCCCAAAGTGGCTTCGCAGCTCCTCCGGCTGGTCTTCGCGACCGCGCTCGTGGCAGGTGCAGTGGCAATCTCCGGCGCCGCCGCCGCTCCTCAACACGCGTTGAAGCCGGCTGCCGGAGTCCCCGACTTCGGCCCCAACGTGAAGATCTTCGATCCGAGCATGTCGACGAGCGAGATCAAGGCGACCGTCGACGCGATCGCCGCCGAGCAGGTCTCGAACCAGTTCGGCGCGCAGCGCTACGCGTTGCTCTTCAAGCCCGGCACCTACGGGACGCGCAGCCGCTCCCCTCAACTTCCAGGTCGGCTACTACACCGAGGTGGCCGGGCTCGGCAGCTCGCCGAGCGACGTCGCCGTGAACGGCACGATCGATGTCTACAACCAGTGCTTCGGGCCGGGTGACTGCACCGCGCTCGTGAACTTCTGGCGCTCCCTGTCGAACCTGACGATCAACGTCGCGGGGAAAGAGGGCTGCCAGTCCGGAGAGTTCTGGGCGACATCGCAGGCCGCGCCGATGCGGCGCGTGCACGTCAACGGCTTCATGACGCTCATGGACTACTGCACTGCCCCGTCGTTCGCCAGCGGCGGCTTCATCGCCGACTCGCAGCTCTCGGGCACCGTCGTCAACGGCTCGCAGCAGCAGTACCTCGTCCGGAACAGCAGTGTCGGGGACCTGGAGCAACGGCGTCTGGAACCAGGTCTTCGCGGGAGTCGAGGGCGCGCCGGGGCAGTCGTTCCCGAACCCGCCGTACACGACGCTCGACACGAACCCCGCCTCGCGCGAGAAGCCGTTCCTCTACATCGACGCGAGCAACCGCTTCAAGGTGTTCGTCCCCGACGTCCGCTTCAACTCATCCGGCACGACCTGGGCTAATGGACCGGCGCCCGGCCATTCGATCCCGATCGACGAGTTCTTCATCGCCAAGCCGACGGACAGCGTCAAGTCGATCAACAACGCCCTGTCGCACGGGAAGAACCTCCTCTTCACTCCCGGCGTCTACGACATCGACAGGACGATCAAGGTGAAGCGACCGGACACGATCGTGCTCGGGCTCGGAATGGCGACGCTCACGGCGCAGAACGGCGTCATCCCGATGACGGTCGCCGACGTGAAGGGCGTCGACATCGCGGGGCTGATCTTCGACGCGGGCCCGAGGACCTCGCCGGCGCTGCTCGTGGTCGGAGATCTGATCGACTTCAACCGCCCCGGCAAGCACGGTCACGACGGGTCGCGCGACGCCGGTGACCCGACCACGCTCCACGACGTGTTCTTCCGCATCGGCGGCCCGCACGTCGGCAAGGCGCTCACGAGCCTCGTCGTCGGCCGCGACAACACGATCCTCGACCACATCTGGGCCTGGCGCGCAGACCACGGCACCGGTGTGGGCTGGACGACGAACACCGCCGACCTCGGCGTTGTCGTCACCGGCGACAACGTCGTCGCCACGGGCCTCTTCGCCGAGCACTACCAGAAGTACAACGTCTTCTGGGCCGGCGAGAACGGCAAGACGATCATGTTCCAGAACGAGATGCCCTACGACCCGCCGAACCAGGCCGCCTGGCAGCACAATGGCGTTCTCGGGTGGGCCGCCTACAAGGTCGCCGACTGGGTCAAGACCCACGAGGGCTGGGGTCTCGGGAGCTACTGCTTCTTCAACGTGGATCCGACGATCCACGCGAGCCGTGCCTTCGAGGTGCCCGTGCGGCCCGGCGTGAAGCTCCACGACGTCCTCAGCCTGTCGATCACGAATCACGGAACGATCGACCACGTCGTGAACGACGTCGGCGCGCCGACGCCGCCGGACACTACGCCGGTCAACATCGTCTCGTTCCCGTAGCCCTCAGCCGCATTAGGGGCCTGCGAAAGCGGGCCCCTAATCCGGTCGACGCAGGACGTAGCCGTAGTAGTTGCTGGCGCCGAAGAAGAGACCCGACTCAGAGGCTTGGAGCAGGCGATCTGCCCAGACGTTCGCCTCGGCTTCCGACATCGCGCCGGAGGTGGGCATGATCCTGCGAAAGGACTCGATCGCAGGCAGCCAGAAGTCGGCCGTCCCCACCTCGGCGAGGACGTAGGGAAACGACGCGACGAGCTCCAGCCCAGCTCCACGGGCGAGCTCGGGCATCTGGCGCATGACGCGTGGATTGGTGACGATGGCGGCAATCACAGCATCGTCGTCCCGCTTGCCCTGATCGGGATCGGGGTTGCCGAACGTCAGTGACGCGTAGTCGCCGTCGAAGATCCCGATCGATGCACCGGGCCGGGCGATGCGCGCCGCTTCGGCCAGCACGGCGGCGGGGCTCTCGACGTGGCTGATCAGCGTGTGCGCGACGACGGCGTCGAATTCCCCGTCGCCGAGATCGAGGCTCTGCGTATCGCCGACGCGGAAGTCGATGCGCGCTGCGAGATCCTCTTCGTCAGCGAGCCGCGTGGCCGCGACGATCAGATAGGGGCTGCGGTCGATGCCTGTCACGTGGCCGGAAAACCCCGACCGGCCGGAGATGCGTCGCCCCGCGACGCCCGTGCCGCAGCCAAGATCGACGACTGCGTTCGCGCCGTCGATGCCCATCGCATCGAGGTACTCGTCCATCATCCTCACGAAGACCGGGTGGCGGCCGCGTACTTCGAGGCGCGTCGCGATCGCGTCGAGAACCGCATCGTCCAGTTGGTCGGTCACACGATAGGCGTCAAAGGTCGCCATGGCTCAACGATAGAAGACCTTGCGCGGGTGGCGGTTGAACTCCACGCGTCTGCGGGTATAGCTTCTCGGTCGATCTATGAGCAGCTTGTCTTCACCTAGGCGGCTGGCCGGTTTCGCGCTCGCCGCCGCGACGTGCGCCGTTCTCGGAGTCGCCGCGAGCGCCGGAACTGCGCCCGTGACCATCGCCCCGGACGGGCCGGGCGCACTCTCGCACTTCGATCTCGCGCGCAAGGACTGCCTCGGCACCGCACGCAACACGACGTCGAAGGTCTGGTTCACGGTCGCGAACGGCGTGCTCAGCGACGTCTACTACCCGACGATCGACAACACGAACGTCGAGACGCTGCAGTACATCGTCACCGACGGCTCGACCTTCACGGATCTCCAGACGAGGAACATGACCTCGACGGTCCGGGCCCTCGACAGCAGCGGCATGGCCTGCCGGGTCACGAGTACGCCTGCGAGCGGGAAGTACCGGATCGTCACCGACTACGTGGCCGACCCCGGCGCGAACGCGATCCTGATGAAGGTCGACTTCGACGTCGACAAGAAGGGCAAGAAGCACGGTGACGCCCCGCGTCTCTACGTCCGCTTCGATCCGACGGTGAACGGCAACGGCGGCGGGGGCAGCGGGAACGGCGGCGCAGACTCGGCGACGACGGACACGTCCACCGGTCACACCGTCCTCGTCGCCTCCGACCCGAGCACGGTGACGAACGCGGTGAACCGCGACTACGCCCAGCCGGTCTACGCGGCCCTCGATGCTCCATTCGCCGAGGCGACCAGCGGCTTCGCGGGGACCGCGAGCGACGGGCTCACCCAACTCGACGCGTCGCACTCGCTGACCAATTCGCACACGACGGCGAGCAGCGGCAACGTCGTCCAGACGGCTCGCGTCACCGCCGGCAGGAAGCACGACGACGGCGACCTCGAGTTCACCATGGCGCTCGGTTTCGGCTCGAGCCAGGCGGTCGCCGTGGAGACAGCCGGGCGTGCACTGAGGCACACGTTCGACAGGGCCCGGCGCGAATCGGACCAGGGCTGGGACGCGTACGACAGGCGGCTCAACGACCCGCCGAAGAAGCTGCCGGGAATCAAGTCCAAGCGGGCGGAGGATCTGCGCGACGCGTACTTCGTCAACGCCAACGTGCTGAAGGCTTCCGAGGACAAGACGTTCCCAGGTGCGATCGTCGCGAGCATGGCGTCGCCGTGGGGACAGGCCGTCTCGGCAGGCGACCCGGGCAATACCTACTTCGGCTCCTACCGCGAGATCTTCGCTCGCGACCTCTACGAGATCTGGACGGGGTTGATGGCCGTCGGCGACAGGGCCACGGCCCGCGCCGCGACGCTCTTCCTCTTCGAGCGCCAGCAGCAGGCGGACGGGTCGATGCCGCGCAACAGCCTCGTCAACGGCAAGACCGCGCCGGACTCGTTCGGCACCCAGCTGGACGAGACGGCGTACCCACTCCTGATGGCCGACGAGCTCCACCTCACTGATGCCTCGCTCTACAGGAACCACATCAAGCCCGCCGCGAACTTCGTCGCGAGCCACGGGCCCGCGTTCGGCGTCGAGCGCTGGGAGGAGCAGGACGGCTACTCACCGTCGACGATCGCCGCGGAGATCGCGGGGCTCATCGCCGCAGCACATCTTGCGGATGTCAATCACGACCCGGTCTCGGCCGCTGTCTGGCGCGGCGTCGCAGACGACTATCAGCGCTCGATCAAGAGCTGGACAGTGACGACGACCGGTCCGCTCGCCCCGCGCTACTTCATCCGGCTGTCGAAGACCGGTGACCCGAACGCCGCGATCTCGTACAACGTGGGCAACGGCGGCCCGACGCTGGATCAGCGCTCCGTGATCGACGCCGGCTTCCTCGAGCTCGCACGGCTCGGAGCGCTGTCGCCCACCGATCCGGACATCCTCGCCTCACTGCCCGTCGTCGACGCCACGATCCGGTCGAACACGGCGAGCGGCTTTGGCTGGCACCGCTACAACGGCGACGGCTACGGCGACCGCTCGAGCGACGGCCGTCCCTGGGCGCCGTCGGGTCAGGGGACGGGGCACCTGTGGCCGGCACTGTCGTCCGAGCGCGCCGAGCAGTCGCTGCAGACCGGCGACGCGACCGGGGCGGCGTCCCTGCTCGACGGCATGGACGAGTTCGCCGGCGGCATCAGCCTCATTCCGGAGCAGGACTGGGAGAACGCAGATCTGCCGGCTTCTCCGTTTGGGACACCGCCCGACCTCGCCTCGATCGGCTTCGTGAACGGCGAGCCGGCGGGCTCCGCGAACCCGCTCAGCTGGTCGGCGGCGTCCTTCGTGCGGCTGTTCGCCGACATCGGTGCCGGGCGCCTTCTCGACCGGCCGCGAAGCACGTTCCAGCGCTATGTCGCGCGCACGCAGGGGACGACTCCCCTGACGGTGGCGAGCCCGGCCGACCTCAGTGCCGTGACCGGCTCACCGGTCACCGTGACGGGCACGACGGCGCCGGGCAACGCGGTGTTCGTCACGGCCACGAACACGGATGCCAACTCCGCAACGACAAGCGCCTCGACCACGGCCGACTCGGCCGGCGACTTCAGCCTCTCCGTCGCCGTCACCGGTGGGACGACCGTCCTGAACGTCGTCGCGGTCAGCGCGAGCGGGGGGACGGCTCACGTGAAGCGGACGGTGGTCTTCGACTTCGTGCCGGGAACGCTGCTGCTGGACGTCGCCGATCCGAGCAACGACGACAACGGACCCGGCAACTACGCCTACCCGACCTTCAGCGGCTTCCACCCGGGCGCGTTCGACATCCAGCAGTTCCAGGTCTTCGACGACGGGACGAACGTGATCTTCCGGGTGAAGGTACGCGACCTGTCTCCGACCTTCGGCAGCCCGCTCGGGGCGCAGCTCGTCGACGTGTACGTCCACGACCCGGCAGCGGCGCCGGGCTCGACCTCGACCGCGGCGGCCAATCCGTCGCGCAACTTCCAGATTGCGCCGGCCTATGCCTGGAGCCGCCTGATCCAGGTGCAGGGGTTCGGGCAGCGCTACGAGAACGCCGCCGGCACGGCGCTCGGCACGGTCGCGATCAGCGCCAACCAGATCTCCCGCTTCATCACCTTCAGAGTCCCGAAGGCGAGCCTCGGCTCACCCGGGCCGGGCTGGTCGTTCACGGTCGTCCTCACCGGCCAGGACGGGTTCAGCGGCGATCAGGCGCGGGGTTTCCAGTCGACGCCGCAGGACTTCCAGTTCGGCGTCTGCGCCGTCGCGACCTCGGATCCGCACTGCACGGTCGACCCCGGCACCGTCCCGAAGGCGGTCGACGTGATTCCGCCTCCGGGCGTCCTTCAGTCGGACGAGCTCGACTACACGGTGCACAACCCGGTCGTGTTGCAGGGCATCGCGATCCCCTGATCGACTAGGCGGCCGCCGCGGCGGCCTCGAGCTCGTCGACCTCGATCTTCCGCATCTTCAGCATCGCCGCCATCACCCGCTGGGACTTCTCCCGGTCCGGATCGGCGAGCAGCTCCTCCAGACGCGTCGGCACGATCTGCCACGACACGCCGAACCTGTCCTTGAGCCAGCCGCAGGGACCCTCTTCGCCGCCCTCGGAGAGCGTGCTCCAGAACCGGTCGACCTCCTCCTGGCTCTCGCAGCTCACGGCGAACGAGATGGCCTCGTTGAAGGTGAACCCGGGCCCGCCGTTCAACGCGACGAACCCTTGGCCGTCCAGCTCGAAGCTCACCGTCATGACCGTCCCCTCGTCGCGGGGGCCGGCCGAGCCGTAGTGAGCGACATCGAGGATCTTCGAGTTCGGGAACACGGATGTGTAGAACTCGGCCGCTTCTTCACCCTGGGTGTCGAACCAGAGGAATGGAGTGAGCTTCTGCATGGTCGTCCTTTCGACTCGGTGAGATGTCTCTCTCTGTTAGACGCTCGCAAGAGCGACAACTCATCGACCGGGCGCTACGGCTTGACGGAGGCGATGTAGCCGCGCACATCGGCCGCCGGCTCCGCATACGCCTCGCCGAGAGTCGACTCCATCGCGGCCATGTACTCCCGGGCCCAGGCCGGCAGGTCGTAGTCGATCGCGTTCAGGAACTCGAGCGTGGCTGAGAGGCGAATGTCGGCGATCGAGGGCGTGTCGCCACCGATGAACGGGCTTTCGTCCAGGAAGAAGGAGCGGAAGACGTCCAGCGGCTCTGCAAGCGCGGCCTCCGCGTCTTGCTGTGCCGTCGCCTTCATCTCGTCGTCGGCGGCGGAGGTTCCGACCTCGCCCGGATACTGCGGGAACCCGAGTGCCGGGTACGTGGCGCGTGTGAGCAGCGGATAGAAGGTGCCGATCAAATAGAACATCGCGTTGTCGACCATCGCGCGCTTCCCCGGATCCGTCGGATAGAACTGCTCGAGGCCGTGCTTGTTGCAGAGGTACGCCATGATCGCGCAGCTTTCCCCGAGCGTTCCCCTCGGCAGCCCTTCCTCCTCGAGCATCGGCGTCAGGTGGGCCGGGTACTTCTCGAGGAACTCCGGGCTCGTCGTCTGCCCCCACACGTCCTGCTCCTCGAAGTCGAGGTTGGCGGCCCGCACGAAGATGCGGACGGTCAGGTTGTTGACGCTCGGCTTGAGGATGTTCAGCGTGATCGCAGCCATGTGAGCCTCCTGGTCTCTAGTGCTCTACGAGCTTCGACTTGTATTCGCTCCGCCGCAGGCTCCCCCACGGCACGAGATCGATGTCGGTCTGCACGACGAGTACGTTGCGCAATCTCTCACGGATCGCCTCGGCAAGCTCGGTGTCCTCGGTCTCGAAGCGCCCCAGCTCGACGCTGACCGGCAGCGGCGGCTCCTGTTTCGCGCCGGCCGCCTGCGGCTTGACGAGGATCTGGCCGCTGACCCGTGGGGCGAAGCCGCTCACGACTTCGCGCACCGCCGATGGGAACACGTTGACGCCGCGGACGATGAGCATGTCGTCGGTCCGCCCGATGCAGCGCACGCGCAGGCCGGAGCGCCCGCAGGGGCAGTCGCCGAGCCGGACCTGGATGTGGTCGCGGGTGCGGAATCGAAGCAGCGGTGCGGCGCGGTGCCGAAGGTGCGTGAGCACGAGCTCGCCGGTGGCGCCGTCTTCCAGCTCGACTGCTGAACCCGTGTCCGGCTCGATCAACTCGGCGTGAACGAAGCCGCGTGCGCCGAGGTGCATTCCGTCCTGCTCCTCGCACTCGCCCCACAGCGAAACGCCGATGTCGCCGATGCCCATCGCCTCGGTCACCCTCGCGCCCCAGCCCGCCTCGAGCTTGGCGCGGAACGCCGGCTCGCCACCGCCGGGCTCGCCTGCCACGAGCACCCGCCCGACGCTCGAGCCAGGGAGGTCGACCCCCAGATCGGCGGCACGCTCGATCAGGTAGGCCGCGTACGACGGCGTCAGGATCGCCACCTCCGGCTTGAGCAGGTCGACGGCCATCAGCAGGCGGTCGGTGTTCCCGGTGCCCAACGGGATGTGGCACAGACCGATGCGGTCGAACGCCTCGATTGCAGCGCCTGCGACGAATGGTCCGGCGTTGTAGGAGGAAACGGCGCGCTGGCCCGCGGTGACTCCTGAAGCCGCGTAGCTGCGCGACGAGCCTGTCACCCAGTTGTCGAGGTCGCCGGCAGTGAGGGGGATGTAGCTCGGGGTTCCCGTCGTGCCGCTCGTCGAGTAGATCCGGACGATCTCGGACGGCGCTGCGCAGAGGTGCGTTCCGACCGGATTGTCGGGCGTGCACGTGGCCTTGAGCTCGGGCTTCTCGGTCAGGGGCAGGCGCCCGATCTCCGCCAGTCCCCCTGCTGCCTCGGGCGAGTCGACTCCCGCCGCAGTCAGCTTCTCGCGATAGAAGGCCGAGCGGTCGAAGAGATAGGCGAGCTGGGACCTGTAGGCCTCATCGTCGAATGCGAGCTGCTCGAACCAGGGACGGCCCTCGATCTCGGGCGCAAGCATCAGTGCTCGCGCTCGTAGTCGATCGCCTCCTCGGCCTTCCCCGCCAGCACGAAGCCGAGCGGATGCTGTTGCTCCTCGGCCAGGTGCGCGAGCACGCCGGCGGTGCGGGCCAGCAGCGGAACGGCCTTCACGGACAAAGCCGGGAAGCCCAGGTCGAGCATCACCGCCGCGATCGGCATGGCGACGTTCATCGTCAGGGGCTTGCCCCACGCCTCGTGAACGGCTTCGCGGAACGCGCGCGAGAGCGCGACGTTCTTCCCGGCGACCTCGCGTTCGTCGGCCAGCTCGAGAATCCGCTCGGCCCGCGGGTCGAGCGGCTTGTGGACCGGATGCCCGAAGCCCGGGACCTTTCCTCCGGCCGCGTGGATCTCGTCGACGATCTCTCTCGGCGTGCGACCGGAGGCATGCGCATCTTCGAGCAGACGCGCACAGAGCTCGGACGTGCCGAGGATCACCGGGCCGGCGCCCAGGATCCCCGCCGCGAGTGCGCCCTGCAGCGAGCCGGGGTCGGCGGCGAGCGTCATGCGGGCGGCGACGTTGGTCGGCATCATCCCGTGCTCCGCGATGCTGACGAGCAGCAGATCGAGGAAGAACCGCTGCTCTTCGGTCGGCTCCTGCCCGGTGAGCAGCAGGTGGAAGTACTCGGTGAAGCTCAACCTGCCCATCAGGTCGCCGCAGAGATCGCGCCCTCGCACTTCGACCCGGTCGGGGTAGGCCTGGCAGATGTGGCTGACAGGGGCCGCGGCCTTACCGATCTGCACCCCGCCGACGCTACGCATCGCGCCCCTCACCGTCAAGGGCAAGAGACGGACGTGTCGACCGCGGACATGGCGGGGCCAGGACCCGTCATGTCCGCCGGGGACACCGCGTGTGCAAGCCAGTGGAAGATCGTGGCCCCGTCTCGCGTCTTGGAGTCAAAGACAGCGGGCCTGCGGCCCCGCTCTCCCAACAGGAGGTTGCATCATGAGCGAACAGGCTGCAGTTGCCAGCCCTCCAGCGAGGAGGGCGACTCGGAGGGTCGTTTCCAACCACCCCAACGCGTCGGTGGCTCTCGGCACGGGCTCTGGACTCGGCCCGCTGGTGATCTGGGTGGTCGGGTGGAGCGGCGTGTCGATACCGCCCGAGGCAGCCGCCGCGATCGGAGGAATGACGGCCGCCTGCTTCCTGCTGATCGGCAGGCGCGGCATCAAGGGCGCGATCCTCGGGATCTGGCACGGCGAGGCGTAGACCCGGAGCAGACGGCGTCGACGCCTGCGGGTGGCTGAGACCGGGCCGGCGCCGGGCGGGAGGCCGACGCCGACCTGTGCGTGTAATAGTACAAGGTCTTGCTGATGTTTCAAAACATCACTACGGTGATGTACCAAAAACAATGACCTCGACCGAGACTCCACGCACACGCGGCCGCCCGCCTGCGGCGAGCCGCGCAGACGTCCTCACAGCCGCGATGTACCGCTTCCTGCGCGGCCGGCGCGTCGACGTGCGCGAGATCGCCTCGGAGCTCGGGCTCGGACGCACCACCATCTACCGCTGGTTCGGGTCACGGGAAGGACTGATCGGTGAGGTGCTCGCCGACGCAGGTGAGCCGTTGCTCAACGAGGCGCGTGCCGAGGCGGAGGGAAGCGGTGGGATCGCGCTCCTCGACACGTTCGACCGACTGAACCGGAAGCTCGTCGAAGCTCCGGCGCTGCTTCGCTTCGTCGAGCAGGAACGCGATGCTGCGCTCCGCATCCTCACGATGGACGGCGTCCCCCAGCGCCGCATGGTCGGGAACATCACGCGTCTGATCGAGAACGAGGTGCGGGGCGGAGCCTACGAGCCGCCAGTCGAGCCGGCGACGCTCGCCTACGCGATCGTCAAGCTCGCCGAGGCGTTCCTGTTCAACGACGCGGCAGCCGGGATGCGCGGCGACGTGGACCGGCTGAGGGACGTCGAGGCGGCGCTGCTCGGAGTCGGTCGTCCACCCGATCGCCCGGCGTAAGGCCGGTCAGCCCGCCGGTCGCACGAGGCCTTTGGCGACCAACTCTCTCGCCAGGCCAGCCTCGGGCGCGAAGACCTCGATCTGATACGGCTGCCCGGGGTAGGCAAGGTGGAGGTTCGCCGGCTCGTCGGAGCTGTAGACGGCGATGCCCCCGCCGGCGAGCTTGATCGTTCTGGCCTTCGCTTCGGTCGAGGCGTTGAGCACCTCTCGATAGCCGTTCGGACGAGCGTAGGTCGCGATCGTGAGAAATGAGCCGGAGGCGCCTGCGCGCGCGCTGGGCGGCAGATACCGGACGATGACCGACCCGCCGGGTGCGCGCGTGAACTCGATGCGAGTCCCTTGCCGCGCGCCGACCCAGTAGATCGGGACGGTGCTGGTGGCGGCGGCCTTCTGCAACTGCGCGACCGACGCGAGCGCGGGCCGAGCCGCGCCCGCCGCCGGCGTCGTCGCCGTCGATGTCGCGGCGATCGGCCCGGCGACAGAAGACGCCTCATCGTCCGTGCGGTCGAGGACGAGCCACGCAAGGAACCCGGCCGCGAGGCCGATCGCGAGAACAGCTCCGACCCCGACTCCGTTGCGAAGTCGGCGCGGACGGTCGTCGCCGGGTTCTGTCTGTGTCGTCTCCACCGGTGCCAAGTGTGCCTGGTGAACCGTACCGCGCTGCCCGGCGAGACTCTCTCTCCTCGTTGCGGGTCTGATCTCCGCTGTAGGCTTGCCAAGTGGTAGGGGTTGCCTCACCGCGGTTCGGGTGGCGCCTGGGGGTCGTAGCTGGAGTCGCCGCCGCCGTCAGCGTCCTGACGACGCCTGCGCTCTCCGCGCCAGCTCCGCCTGCGGCGACTTCGCCGAAGCTGACGTCGTTCTCGGCCTGCATCGAGACGCGCGGGAACGCGGAGACGTTCCGTGATCTCAAATTGAGGACCGGTCGCTGCCGCCCCGGGGAGCTTGCCGTCTCCTGGCCGGAAGGCGTGCAGGGACCTGCCGGTGCAACGGGGCCGGCCGGCCCGCAAGGGCCGGCGGGACTTCAGGGGAGCCCCGGGTCGCAGGGCCTGCAGGGAACGACCGGCGCGAGCGGTGCTGCAAGCGCCACGGGCGCGACCGGTGCCCAAGGGCCCCAGGGCGTTCAGGGTGCTCGCGGGGCGACGGGGAGCACAGGTGCGATCGGCGCAACCGGGGCGCAGGGCGCGCAGGGAATCCAGGGGTTGCAGGGGATCCAGGGCTTGCAGGGACCGACCGGAATCCGGGGGCCGACCGGCCTCCAGGGCGTCCAGGGCCAGACCGGCGCGCAAGGGACCAGGGCGTGCAGGGCGTGACGGGAACACGGGGCGCCACCGGAGCGCAAGGAGCGCAGGGACTCCAGGGGACGACCGGTGCGCAGGGGATCCAGGGTCTGCAGGGACCGACGGGGATCCAGGGGCCGACCGGGTCGCAGGGCGTCCAGGGCACGAGAGGCGCGACGGGCGCGCAGGGAGCCCAGGGAACTCAGGGGGCGCAGGGGACGACAGGCGCAACGGGAGCCAGGGGCGCCACCGGAGCGCAGGGAAACCAGGGCGCGACCGGCTCGCAGGGCGCGAAAGGCACGACCGGCGCCACAGGAGCGCAGGGCGCAACCGGCGCCAAGGGCAACAGGCGCGCAGGGAGTCCAGGGCGTCCAAGGATTGCGGGGGCCGACAGGGAGCCCAGGGTGCGACCGGCTCGCAGGGCAGCGCAGGGACTCCAGGGGGGCGCAGGGGGGCCAGGGGGACGACGGGCGCAGCGGGAGCCAGGGCCGCCGACCGGCGCGCAGGGGATCCAGGGCACCCGCGGACCAACAGGCGTCCAAGGCGCCCAGGGAATCCAAGGCACGCGGACCACAGGCGAATCCAGGGCGCAGGGCCCAGGGTCCGTGGGCCGACCGGCGTGCAGGGCGCCCAGGGAATCCAGGGCGTTCGCGGGCCAACCGGCGCAAAGGCGCGCAAGGGATCCAGGGCCTTCGCGGGCCGACGGGCGCCCAAGGCACACAGGGAATCCAGGGCCTTCGAGGGCCAACGGGCCCTCAGGGGCCCCAGGCGCTCACGGTCGGCCTCTTCTACAACGGCAGCCCGGCCGTGGTCGTCGCGGCAGGCGCCAATCTCCCGCTCACCAGCACTGAGGCTGCCACGACCCCGTCCGCGTTCACGGTCGTTACTCCCGGCTCGACCTCCGTCCAGGTGAACACTGCGGGGGTGTACTACATCAGCTACAGCGTGCCGGTGAGCACAGCCGGGCAGGCTGCCATCGTCATCGACCCCGCCGGGCCAACGGCCCCGATTGTTGGTGTGTCGGGGAGATCGCGTGCAGCCGCCGGGAACATGCTCACCGGTTGGACGATCGCAACCCTGACCGCAACGAGCACCGTCGGCATACGGAACTTCGGCACCGCGTCGTTTACGACCTCGACAGTCGCACAGGGCGCATTCTCCGGCGAGCTCTACTTGCAGAAAGTCGGGTGAGTCCGATCGTCTCGTAGTAGGACGACGCGGTCTCTCCGGCAAGCGTCTACCCGAGCGCCTCCACCCAGTCGAGCGTCTGGCCGCAAAGGCTGCTCGCCTGCGCGGGCGGGAGCACGGAGACAACGCGTCGCGGTGCGGCGGCGGAGATGACGACGGGGCCGGAGCCGTAGTCCGGCCCATCGACACCGGGCCAGAGCCGCGGGTGTGCGAAGCGCAGTTCGAGCGTGTGCGTTCCCGCCCCGACCACCACTTCGGCGAGCTCGACGAACTGGCCCTGGTTGTTCAGGTGGTAGCCCGCGCTGCCGACCGGCCGGCCGTCGACGAGCAGCGCGACCTGGGCACGGATCGAGCCGGCCAGCCAGATCGAATAGCGGTCGCGACGCGGCACGGTGAACGGGATCGTCTGTCCGGCAGCCGGGCCGGCAGCACGACGACGGGATCGTTGCGAACGACCGCGGCGACGCTCGAACCACGACCGGCGAGCCGCAACACGTGCGAGCAGAGCGGGTCCGCGCCCGGGTGCGACAGATCGCCGAGCGGCATGTGCTCCCGGACGGAAGCGAACGTCGCCGGGCGCTGCCACACCTCGTAGTACTTCCCGCGCCGGCGCAGCTCGTACGGCGCCGGCGGCCTGCTCTCGAGCGGAGAGCGCCTCAGCACGAGCGTGCGGTAGACGAGAATGCCGTCGAGCCGAAACGAGTCCAGGTTCGCGTACTGCAGCGGGGGAAGCACGGCACCGTCGCGCAGCGGGACGACCCGGCGTCTGAGCTCCGAGGCGCCCTCGGGGTCGAGCCGCCGCAGGAAGTGGCGAACGCCGACGGGCTGGAACTCGGTCATCAGCGCCGGCCCCTGGCCCGCGTAGTCGCGTCCGATCTGCTCGAGCTCGGAGAGCTGGTCGCGCGGAGCAAGATTCAGGTCACCGTAGGCAAGCGCGTTCGACCAGAGCACGCCGCCCGCCACCAGCGCGGCCGCAACACCCGCCTCGACACGACGGCCTGACCTGCGAGCCAGGCACAGCCCGACGCAGCCAGTGCGAGCAACGCGGGGGACGCGATCGCGAACGACTTCGCCTCGATCCAGGGCGAGGCGAGCGCCCAGTAGGCAACCGCTCCCGTGACCGCGCAGGCGGCGTACGGGAGCAGTGCATCGCGGCGACGAATCGAGCGCACGAGCCCCGCCACGGCGAGCACCGCAACGAGCGCGATGAGGACGATCGCCGGCCAGTACGAGCCCGGTCGCACGCGGAAGTCTCCGGCCGGCCAGATCCCGAAGGCCTGGAGCGGGTTGAGCGGCCGGAGCAGGTTCGCGAGCCGGCTCTCATCGCGCCACGAGCTCAGGTGCCCGTCTCCGAGGAAGCGTGCGGCCTGGGCGACGGCGGGTAGCGCAAGCACGACGAGCAGTGCGGAGGCCGCGGCGAACGTGCGCACGCGGAGCGCCGGCCGTGCCGCGACGAGGAGCCAGACGCCCAGCGGGAGGAGCCACACCGCTCCACCGAGGCTGAGGACTCCGAACGTCGCGGCCGCCGCGGTGGCAAGCGGAATCCACGAGCGCAGGCGAACCTCCTCGCGGCGCTCGAAGGCGAGCGTCGCCGCCAGCGCAACGAGCAACGCCGCGGTCAGCTCCTTCACCCCGGTCCACAGGCCGTAGGCGTAGAGGAGCGCCGGCTGGGCAGCCACCGTGACAGCGACCAGCCGCCACCAGATCGTCGGGACGGCAGACGACAGCATGCGCCAGAGCACCAGTGCGAGCATCGCTGCGATCACGGCGAGGTAGGGCTGGAACACCCAAGCGACATCCTGGCCGACGAGCGCGGCGCCGATACCGAGCGGAAGCAAGGAGCCCATCGGGTAGCCGACCATCAGGCTCGTCGCGAGCGTCGCCTCGTATGTCGATGGTGCGAGACCGTCGAGCGTGCGGCCGTGCTCGAGCATCCTGTCGGTCATCGCGAACAGCGTCGCGGTGTCGTCGAGCGTGAGAAAACCTGCGTAGGTCGCCGTTCCTGACATCACGATCGGAGCGGCGTACGCCACGAACACGAGCATCGCCGCGGCGGCCGGCCAGGCCGCCGCGCGCGACGGTCTGGCCCACGGCCAGGTCGTGGCCAAGCCTGCGGCGGCGCCGCCGACGACGACCGGCGTCGCGAGTTGCGCCGCCCCCGGCAGCAGCGTGACGAGGCCCGAGACGACCACGACCGCGGCGAAGCCGACCGGCAGCACGAGCTCGCCCGGCAGCCGAATGCCGCAGACATGCGACAACGCGCACCCCCACCCTGCGGCCAGCGCGAGCAGCACGGCGGGAAAGAGGAGCCAGGCGACGACGATGTCCATCACCTCGTCCTTCTATCGCACGTCAGGCGACGCGGTCGGCGGAATCGCCGCGCGAGCTCAGGAGACGAACTGGCTCGAGCGCGACGCGCCGGCGAGCGCGAGGCCCGTGGCGGGATCGAAGAAGTGCAGGCGCTGAGGATCGACGGCGAGCTCGACCTCCGCGCCGGACGTCGTCGCCGTGGCGGGCGTCGAGCACGGCGGTGAAGACGGCCGCTGGTCGTCCGCGAACAGCTTGCCCTCGTCCTCTGCCGTCGTCTCGGACGCGGCCCGCACCGCCTCCGCACTGACGCGCGGCGCGTCGATGCGTGAAGATCACGTGGCTCTCCGAGCCGAGATCCTCGACGACATCGGGCTGGACGCGTCATCCGCGGCAGCTCCGGTCGGCCGTCGCGCCGTGCTCGAAGTCGGTCGGCCGGATGCCGAGGATCAGATGCCCGCTCGGCGCCGGCGAGCCGGCGACGACTCGCGGGCAGCGTCGAGGTTGAAGCCCGCGAACGAGACGCGGCCGTCCGCAACGTCGGCGTCGACGAGGTTCATCGACGGCGAGCCGATGAACGCGGCGACGAAGAGGTTCACCGGCCGGTGGAAGAGATTCTGCGGCGTGTCGACCTGCTGGAGGATGCCGTCGCGCAGCACAGCGACGCGCTGGCCGAGCGTCATCGCCTCGACCTGGTCGTGCGTGACGTAGACGGTCGTCACACCGAGCCGCTCGTGCAGCTTCGCGAGCTCGGCGCGCATCGAGACGCGCAGCTTCGCGTCGAGGTTCGAGAGCGGCTCGTCCATCAGGAACGCCTGCGGCTCGCGCACGATCGCCCGCCCCATCGCGACGCGCTGGCGCTGCCCGCCCGAGAGCGCCGCCGGCTTGCGGTCGAGCAGCTCGCTCGAGCCCGAGCGTCGTGGCGACCTCCGTCCACGCGCCGCCTCCACTCCGGCCTTCGGCAGCTTGCGGAGCTTGAGCCCGTAGGCGAGGTTCTCGCGCACCGTCATGTGCGGGTAGAGCGCGTAGTTCTGGAACACCATCGCGATGTCGCGCTTCTGCGGCGGCCGGTCGGTGACGTCCGCGTCGCCGATCGTAGATGTCGCGCCGTCCGTGACGTCCTCGAGCCCGGCGATCATCCGCAGCAGCGTCGACTTGCCGCAGCCCGACGGGCCGACGAGGACGACGAACTCGCCGTCGCCGATGTCGAGGCTAGACGCGCGTCGACGGCCTTGACGCCGTTGGGGTAGACCTTCGTGACCGCGTCGAGCCGGATCCCGCTCACGCGCGCTCCTCCAGCCGCGACGCGCGTCGGACTCCGGCGCCGCGCAGGGCCGCCGGCATCGCGTCGCCGTGAGCCAGGGTCAGCTCGTCGCAGAGGGCGTCGATCTCGTCGAGCGTCAGCGTCGCCGCGGTGTTCGGGTCGAGCATCGCCGCGATGCCGGACGAGCTCGGGCCGCTCCTCGAGCACCGCGCGCACGGTCAGCTCGACGACGTTCACGAATGTCCGGTTGAGGGCCGCGAGCTGCGGACGGATAGTCGAGCACCGCCACGGGGCGGACGCCCGTGCCGTCGACGAGGCACGGCACCTCGACGCAGCAGTCCGTCGGGCAGCCCGGGGAGGAGCCCCGTGTTGCGGCACGTTCCCGTAGATGACCGACGGCTCCCGGTCTCCATCGAATGGATGATCGTCGCCGCATACTCGTTCGAGCTGCTCGAGCGGCATCGGCCTCGCCGCGCTCGAGCATCCCCTTGACGCGCTCGAACTCCAGCGAGGTTCTCCTCGCTGCGGCGGACGTACTCCCCGACCGGGATGCGGTAGCGCTCGAGCTCGTCGTCGTGTGCACATGAACCACGGCACGTACTCGGCGGCATGCTCGCTCGACTCGGTCGGGAAGTAGCCGAGCCGCCGGTAGAGCTGCGACGCGCACGCGACGCTGGAGCTCGGGATCCGACGCGATCCGCGCGTCGAGCCGCGGATAGAGATCCTCGCCGCCGCGCTCGAAGCGGAGGATGAACGCCTGGTGGTTGATGCCCGCCGCGAGGAACGTGACCTCGTCGACGGGCACGCCGACGAGCTCCGCGAGGTCCTCCGTCGTCGAACTGCACCGAGTGGCAGAGGCCGACGACGTTCTGCGTCGGCGTGCCCGCGTAGACGAGCCAGCAGAGCATCGCCATCGGGTTCGTGTAGTTGAGGAGCCAGGCCCGCGGGCAGAGCTCCGCCATCTCTCGCCCGAGAGCGAGCATGTGGTCGGCGGTGCGGAGCGTCGCGGAAGATGCCGCCGATCCCGAGCGTGTCGCGCGATCGTCTGGCGCAGCCCGTAGCGCGCCGGGATCTCGAAGTCGCGCAGCGTCGCCGCGTGACCGCCGATCTGGACCATGTTGATCACGTAGTCCGCCCCCTCGAGCGCCGCCCGGCGCTCGAGGTGCGCCGAGATCGCGGCGAGGCGCTGCGCGTCGCGCGCGACGTAGCGCGCCATCGCCTCGGCGGTCGCGAGCCGGTCGGGTCGATGTCGTGGAGCGCGATCTCGACGCCGTGCAGCGCCGGGAAGGACAGGATGTCGCCGAGGAGGTTCTTCGTGAAGACGACGCTGCCGGCGCCGATGAACGCGACCCGCGCCACCGCCTTACTTCGCGCCCGAGCGTGAGGCCGCTGATGAAGTGCCGCTGCAGGAGGGCGAACACCATGATCGTCGGCAGCGCGACGAGCATCGACGCGGCGGCGATCAGGTTGTTGTCGGTGAAGAACTGCCCTGAGAGGTTCGCCAACGACGACGTGATCGGGCGCTTGTCGCCCGAGCTCATCAGCACGATCGCCCAGAGGAAGTCGTTGTAGATCCACGTGAACTCGAGCATCGCCAGCGCCGCGAGCGCCGGCTTGCAGAGCGGCAGGATGATCCCGAAGTACTGTCGCGCCACTCCCGCGCCGTCGACGCGCGCCGCCTCGCTGAGCGACCGTCGGGCATCGTCTTCATGTAGTTCGAGAGCACGAACGTGCAGAAGCCGGTCTGGAAAGCGACGTTGATCGCGATCAGCCCGATGAACGAGTCGTAAGCAAGCCCGCTGCTCCGACAGCCACGTCGGGAGGTGGATCCGCAGGTACATCTCGTAGAGCGGCGTGATGATCACCTGCGGCGGCAGCAGGTTCGCGGCCATGAAGAAGATCAGCAGCGGGACGTTGAACCAGAAGCTGAACCGCGAGACGACGAACGCCACGGCCGAGGAGAACAGCAGGATGATCACGATCGCCGGGATCGTGACGATCATCGAGTTCCAGAAGTGCAGCGGCATGTCGCCCTGCGTCCCACGCGTTCCGGTAGTTGTCGAGGCTGAGGGTGCTCGGCAGCGAGACGTAGCCGTTCTTGGCCGTGTCCGCGTACGGGCCGCAGCGAGGTGAAGACCGCCCACGCGACCGGGGCGAGCCAGACGAGGGCGGTGACGATCAGGAAGGCGTGCAGGACGATCCGCGAGACGGTGAGCGGGCGCTTCCGGACCGGACGCGGGCTCGCGGCGGCGCGGGCGCGACGTCCGGTGGCGGCGACGGTCGTCACGCCTGCTCGGTCTCCTGGAAGCTGTTCCACACGAAGACGACGATCGGGACGATCGAGATCACGATCAGGATCACCGCGATCGCCGAGCCGTACCCGATCCGGCTCGCCTCGCCGATGATGTTGTTCGTCACGAGGATCGACAGCAGCTCGAGCCCGTTGCGCCCCTTGTTGATGATGTAGACGATGTCGAACGCGCGCAGCGCCTCGATCACCGTGACGACGATGATCACGATGTTGATCGGGCTCAGCGCCGGGAAGACGACGGTGCGGAAGGCGTGCCACTCGCCCGCGCCGTCGATCGCGGCCGCCTCGCGCAGCGCCGGGTCGATCGCCTTCAGCCCGGCGAGGTAGAGGATCATGATGTAGCCGGCGTGCCGCCAGCCGACGGCGACGAGCACCGCCCAGAGGTTGAGGCTCGGGTCGCCGAGCCAGTCGATCACGTGTCGCCCGGTGCCGAGCAGGTTGTTGATCAGGCCTTGCGTCGGCGAGTAGATGAGCTGGCCAGATGAAGCCGATGATCGCGAACGACAGCACCACGGGCAGGAAGAAGATGCTCTGGTAGACGCGGGTGCCGCGGATGCTCCTTGTCGAGCTGGTAGGCGAGGAAGAGGCCGAAGGGCGTCGCGACGAACGTCAGGAAGGCGAGCCAGATCAGGTTGTGCGTCACCGCCGGCCAGAACCCGGGGTAGATCGTCGCGACCTGCTCGTAGTTCTCCGTGCCGATCCACGTGGCGGTGCCGATGCCGCCGATCCCGTCCCAGTTGGTGAACGAGAGCCCGATCGACGCGAACGTCGGGAACCAGATCAGCCCGCCGACGACGACGAGCGGGACGCGCGACCATGAGCGCCAGGGCGATCCTGTCACGCGACGAGAGCCGGACGGCGCGCGCCCTGCGCTGCGCGCCGTCCGTCGCCAGCGTCGGGTGCGACCTCGGTCGCCATCGCGGCGCCGTCAGACTATCGCCTCAGCGACCCGAAGATCGCCTCCTTCTGCTTCTGGATGCTGCTGACGAGGCTGTTGACGTCGTCCGGCTTGTTGAGGAACTGCTGCAGCGCCGGGATCATCACGGTCGACGCGAAGTCGGGCCGCGTGTCACGATCGAGGTACTGGGCGATGTGCTTCGACTGCGCGATCAGCGAGCGCCGACTTCTTCTGGATCGCGTTGTAGCGCGACTTGTTCGCGTTCTTGTTCGCGCCGACGTTGTTCGGGTCGGACGCGAGGTAGATGTTCTCGGCCGCCGCCGTGCCGAGGTAGCTCAGCAGCTGCTTCGCCTCCTTCGTGTTCTTCGCCTTCTTGGACATCAGGAAGCCGTCGATCGGGGCGTCGATCGAGTCCTGGCCCCACTTCGGATTGACGGCCGGATACGCGAAGAAGTCTAGGTCCGCCCGGTCTGCCGCAGCCGTGAACTGCTGCCCCACGAAGGTGCCGAGCAGGTACATGCCGGCCTCCTTGTTGAGGAGCTGCTGCGCGCCCTCCTGCCACGTGAGGCCGAGGGCCCCGTCGGAGGTGTAGGGGAGGATCTCGCGCCACGTGTTGAAGACCGCGCTTCACCTGCGGCCCGTCCCACCGTGCCTTCCCCGCCATCAGGCGGATGTGGAAGTCGTAGCCGTTGAGCCGCATGTTGAGGATGTCGAACGTCCCCATCGCCGGCCAGCCGTCCTTGTCGGTGAAGGCGATCGGCGTCAGGCCGTCGGCCTTCATCTTCTTGGCAGAGCGCGATCGAGCTGGTCCCACGTCTTCGGGATCGTGTAGCCCTTCGCCTTGAAGACGCTCTTGCGGTAGTGGATCGCCCACGGGTAGTCGTAGATCGGCACGAAGTAGAAGTGCCCGTCGAGCGCCCTTCGAGGCGTTCTGGTAGGCGGCGGCGAACTGCGACTTCAGCGGCTCCCAGACGTCGTCGATCGGGGCGAGCAGGCCCCTCGCCGCGAAGAACTGCATCCGGTAGCCGGCGAACCAGGTGAAGACGTCCTGGGGCTGGCCCTGCAGGTAGGTGTTGATCTGCTCCTGGAACGTGTTGTGGTCGACCGTGTTGACCTCGACGCTGACCCCCGTCTTCTTCGTGAATCGCCTTGAAGACGTTCGCGTACGCCTTCTTCGGAACGGGGTCGGAAGCGTTCGAGCCGAACGTGACCGTGCCGGCGCGGTCAGCGCCCGCCGAAGCGCCGGCGAAAGGTCGCGCGCGGCCGGCGGCGGTAGCCGCGAGGCCATACGCGGCCGCTGCGCCGGCGACGCCGTCCGAGGAGCAGGCCCCTCCGGCTGAGGCTGGCGGTCGCCGTCCTCGACTCGAGGGGGCGAGTGACGCGCTGCATCCGACATGATTCTCCTCCTTAGGTCGGGCGACGATTCGACCAAATTCGGACACAATCGCTCAGGAAAGCGACCGCGTGTACCCTCGCATGATCGCGACCATTCTGTCAAGCATTCGTCATGGTAGCCTTCACGCCGCGCTTGACTGCATGTGTGCGAACGTGTTGGGTATTGTGCGAACTCGCGAAGGGTGGTCGCTCTCGGAGAGCGCAGGCTCGATGCTGGCCGGTCAACGTCAGAAGCTGATCCTCGACGAGGTCCGCCGCGCTCGGCGCCGTGCGGGTCCAGCGAGCTGACGGCGCCTGCTCGCCGTCTCCGAGATGACGGTGCGCCGCGACCTCGACACGCTCGCCGAGTCGGGCCTGCTCGAGAAGGTGCACGGCGGCGCGACCGCCCGCGGCAGCCTGAGCACCGAGGAGCCCGGGTTCGAGGCGAAGTCCCATCGGCAGCTGGCCGAGAAGGAGGCGATCGCCGCGGCCGCCGCGCGGCTCGTCGGGCCGGGCCAGGCGATCGGGCTCACCGCCGGGCACGACGACGTGGCGCCTCGCTCACCGGATCGCCGACGTGCCCGACCTGACGGTCGTCACGAACTCGATCCAGGTGGCCGAACGTGCTCCACCGCGAGCGGCGGCCGGACCTCACCGTCGTGCTCACGGGCGGCGTGCGGACGCCCTCCGACGCGCTCGTCGGCCCGGTCGCGGTCGACGACGATCCGCGCGCTCCACCTCGACGTCCTCTTCCTCGGCGTGCACGGAATGGCGCGACGACGCGGGCTTCAGCTACGCCGAACCTGCTCGAGGCGCGAGACCGACCGGGCCTTCATCGCCGCCGCGCGAACGGGTCGTCGTCGCTCGCGGACCAGCACGAAGTGGGGTGTGCGCGGCCTGAGCCGCCTCGCGCGGCTCGACGAGGCCCACGTCCTCGTCGACGGACAACAACCTCGTCCGCCGAGGCGACGGACGACGCTCGAGGCGCATGTCGAGCGGGTCGTCCTGGCTCCGGTGCGCGGGCCGAGGGCGCGTCGCCCGGGCGGCTCGGCCGTGGCGCCGTGAGCGGGACGTCGGGTCCGAGCTGGCCGTCCCGGAGCTCGAACCTCCGACGCCGAGCTCCGGCATGATGTCCACACCGGCGCACGGGTCTACGTCGTCGGCTCGCGCCAGGCACGCCCGAACCTCCCGCCGACGACGTGCCCGTTCTGCCCGGGCGGGCTCGAGGCGCCCGAGACGTACGACGTGCGGTGGTTCCCGAACCGCTGGCCGGCGATGCCGGGCGGACCGGTGCGAGGTGATCCTCTACACGCCCGAGCACGACGCGACGTTCTGGTCGCTCGGCGCCGAGGGCGCGCGCAGGGTGATCGACCTCTGGGCCGACCGCACCGCCGCGCTCGGCGCCCGGGACGACGTCGACGTACGTGCTCGTGTTCGAGAACAGCGGTGCCGAGGTCGGCGCGACGATCACGCACCCGCACGGCCAGATCTACGCATTCGACTTCGTTCCCGGACGCTGCCCCTGCGCGAGCTGCGTAGCGCGGAACGGCGTTCGGCGAGCCGCGGCGACGCGCGTGGTCGCGACCGCGCCGGGCTGGCGCGCGTGGGTGCCCGAGGCTCCGATCTTCCCGTACGCGCTGTCCGGCTCGTCCCCGACGACGCCGTGCCGGATCTGCCTTCGCTCGAGCGACGCGGGCCGCGACGGCCTCGCCGGCCTCCTGGTCGACGTGCTCGAGCGCCTCGACCGGCTGTTCGACGCGCAGACGCCGTACATGCTCTGGATCCACCAGCGGCCGTTCGACGGTCGCGACTGGCCGCAGGCGCGGCTGCACGTCGAGATCGTCTCGCCGTGGCGCGCGCCGCGAGCGTGCCGCGGCTACGTCGCGGCCGGCGAGCTCGGCTCGGGCGTCTACTTCAACCCGGTCGCGCCCGAGGCACGCCGCCCAGGTCGCTGCGCGACGCCGTCTGCCGCCGCGCAGGCCGGCGTGGCGACGCGCTCGACTCGCTCCTGTTCCTGGGCGGACGGCCGAGCTGGGAGCTCCCGAGCTGTCGAGCCTCGGCCAGCCTTCAGCCGGGCGACCCTCGTGCCGTTCCCGACGCCGCGAGCTCGCGGCGACGCTCGAGCCCGACGCGTCGCCGTGGGTCGCGTCCCTCGACGGCGCGCTGGGAGCTTCCGACTCGTCGACGCGGCCCGAGGAGGCACCGCGCGGCGCTCGGCCGCGCGCGCGGCTGGCGAGAGGTGCGAGGTCCCGGGCCTCTGGACGATGCAGGGCTTCGACCGGCCCCACTACACGAACGTCGTGATGCCCTTCGACGAGCGTCCGCCGCAGCGTGCCCGAGCACAACCCGACGGGCATCTACCGGCGGCGCGTTCACGCTCCCCCGCGGCTGGCGGCGGGCGACGTGTCGTCCTGCAGTTCGGCGGCGCCGAGGGGGCGCTGTACGTGCTCGTCAACGGCGCGCCGGTCGGGATCGTCGAAGGACTCCCGCACGCCGGCCGAGTTCGACGTCACCGAGCTCGTGCGCCACCGACGGGCCCGAACGAGCGTCGTCGCGGTCGTCGTCCGCTGGTCGGACGCGAGCTTCGTCGAAGACCAGGATCAGTGGTGGCACGCCGGGCTCGTCGCGCGACGATCTTCCTCTACGCCGACGGACGCGAGGCCCATCGACGACGTCTTCGCCCGGGGCCGACATGGACGGATGCGCTGGTCGTCGCGACGCGGGCAGCGGCGAGTCAGGCGCGGCTGCATCGACCCGCGCGGGCGGATCGTGTGTCGACGGGCCGCTCGAGCGGGCGACCGACGGCGAGGTGCGCTCGCCCGCGACTCTGGTCGGCGGAGGACCCGGCGCTCTACACGCTCGTCGTGTCGACCGACGAGCGGCGAGAGCGTCGCCTGCCGCGGTCGGCTTCCGCCGGCGTCGAGATCCGCGATCGCCGGCTGCTCGTCAACGGGAAGCCCGTGCTGATCCGCGGCGTCAACCGCCACGACCACGACGACATCCGCGGGCCGCGCGGTCACGCGCGAGCTGATGGAGCGCGACGTCGCGCTTGATGAAGCAGTTCAACGTCAACGCCGTGCGCACGCTCGCACTACCCGAACGACCCGTACTGGCTCGACCTGTGCGACCGGCTCGGCCTCTACGTCGTCGACGAGGCGAACATCGAGTCGCACGCCTACTACGACGAGCTCTGCCGCGACCCGCGCTACGCGACCGCGTTCGTCGAGCGCGTCCGCAACATGGTCGAGCGCGACAAGAACCACCCGAGCGTGATCCTCTGGTCGCTCGGGAACGAGAGCGGCTACGGGCCGAACCACGACGCGGCGGCCGGCTGGGTGCGCGGCGCGCGACCCGTCGCGCCCGCTCCACTACGAGGGCGCGATCGCGCGCGACTGGTCGCGGCGGCCGACGCGCGACCGACGTCGTCTGCCCGATGTACGCCGTCGGTCGAGTCGATCGAGCGCGTGGGCGGGCGAGGACCGGACGACCCGCGCCCGCTGATCCTGTGCGAGTACTCGCACGCGATGGGCAACTCGAACGGCGGGCTCGCCGACTACTTCGCCGCGTTCGAGCGCCACGACGCGCTGCAGGGCGGCTTCGTCTGGGAGTGGGTCGACCACGGCATCCTGCGCAGCGACGGCAGCGGCCGGGCGTACTGGGCCTACGGCGGCGACTTCGGCGACACGCCGCACGACGCGAACTTCTGCGCCGACGGCCTCGTCTGGCCGGACCGAACCCCGCATCCCGCGCTGCACGAGCTCAAGTTCCTGGCCCAGCCCGTCCGGGTCGAGCCGTCGACGCCGCCCGCGGCCGCGTTCCGGATCCGCAACCGCCACGACTTCGCCGACCTCGCCTACCTCCGCGGCGACGTGGGAGCTCACCGTCGACGGGGACGGTCGTAACGCGCGGCCGCGCTGCCTGCGCTACGGCGTCGCCCCGGGCGACGTCGCTCGACGTCGAGCTCGACCTCGCCGCGCCGCCGGTGCCGTCGGGGAGCGGTTCGTCACCTTCCGCTTCCTCCTCCGGCGAGCGACGCCGTGGGCGCCGGCCGGGCACGAGGTCGCCTGGCAGCAGCACGCCGTGCCGTCGCGCCTCGCGCGCCGGCGCACCGTCCGCTCGGCGCGGCGTCGGCCCGGTCGAGACCGACGGGGCTCGTGCTCGAGACGGGCGGCGTGCGCGCCGTCGTCGACCACGAAGCGGGCGTGCTGACCGAGCTCGCGCGCGACGGCCGCAGACGCTCGTCCGAGCGGCCCGCTGCTCCAGCTCTGGCGCGCGCCGACCGACAACGACGGCCTGCGCCTCGCTGCCGGAGCGCCGCTCCGGCGTGCTCGCCGCGCTGGCTCGAGCTCGGCCTCGACCGCCTCGAGCACCGGCTCGAGGCGATCGGGCGGCCGCGGACCGGCGATCGAGGTCGTGCATCGCGCATCCGGCCGGGAGCGACTGGGACGACGCAGTCCACCGTCAGCGCTATCCGCCTGCTCGCATCGGGCGACCTGCTCGTCGAGAACGAGGTGGTGCTCGGGCCGGACCTGCGCGACCTGCCCACGCATCGGCGTCTGGTGCTCGTCCTCCTGCCGGTCTCGAGCAGCTCGAGTGGTTCGGCCGTGGGCCGTGGGAGAGCTACTCCGACCGGCTCGCGTCCACGGTGGTCGGCCGCTTTCGCAGCACCGTCACGGAGGAGTACGTGCCGTACATCCTCCCGCAGGAGCACGGCCACCACGTGCAGGCGCGACGGCTCGCGCTCACCGACGACGCGGCTTCGGACTCGCGGTCGAGGGCCGGCCGGCGATCGGGTTCTCGGCCGAGCCACTTCACCGCCGACGATCTCTACCGCTGCGCGGCACACGTACGACCTCGAGCCGCGCCCGGAGGTGCGTGCTCGAGCCTCGACCACGCGCAGCGCGGCCTCGGCACCGCGAGTTGCGGGCCCGACACGGCGCAGCGCTACCGGCTGCTGGAGCCGGCGTACCGTTCGGCTACGTGCTGGGGCCGGCGTCGCGCCACGAGAACGCGGGCTCGTAGCCGAGCAGTCGACGTGCCTTCTCGATCGAGAGCAGCGTCCCGAACTCACCGACGCCGCCGCGGAGCTCGACGTCCGGGTACACCTCGGCCATCAGGTCGGCGCTCGGCCGGTTCATCACCGTGTCGGCGGCGGCGATGATGAACGCCTCGGCGCCGGAGAGATCGGCCTCGAGCGCAAGCCGGCACGACTGAGCGACGTCGCGCGCGTCGACGTAGCCCCACAGGTTCCAGCGGCGCAGCGTCGCATCGTCCCAGAAGCCGGGAAAGTGCTCGTAGTCGTGCAGTTCCATGACGTTCGAGAAGCGAAGGCCGACGTGGGGGATCCCCTTCCAGCGGCTGAACTGCCTCGCCATCTCCTCCGACACGACCTTCGAGAGGGCGTAGCTCGACTCCGGGAGCAGCGGGTGCTCTTCGTCGATCGGCGCATAACGGGGAAGCTCGCGCTCGAACGGCAGCCCGAGCGTCGTCTCGCTCGACGCCCAGACGACGCGGCGCAGCCCGAGGAGCGGCGCGGCAGCGAAGACGTTGTACGTGCTCGTCGTGTTCACCCGGAACGTCAGCTCGTCCGGCTTCAGCCCAGGCGCGGGGATCGCCGCGAGATGAACGACCGTATCGGCGCCCTTGAGAGCGTCGACCGCCTCTCCGTAGTCGGTCACGTCCGCGACCAACTGCTGCCCCTCCGTCAGATTCGGGTCGCGCACCAGGTCGACGCTGACCGCGTCGTAACCGTGCTCGAGCAGATCGCGAACAACCGCGCGCCCCGCTTTGCCGGCGCCGCCGGTGACGACGACACGGCTCATCGCGTCGCTCCCACCGCGCGATCATACGAGCGCAGGATCAGACGCCGGCGAGACGCTCGGCGATGCGGTCGAAGAACCCACCCCAGCCTTGCCCGGCGCGCTCGTACTCGTCGGGAGACAGCGTGCCGCCGCTCTGCTGGAAGAGCATCTCCGTCCGGCCGTCGCCGAGATCGCTGAGAACGACCGTGATCAGCTCGAACACATCGTCTCCCGGCTGGTCGGTGATCGTGAAGACGAGCCGCTCGGGCTCCGCCACCTCGTGATATTCGCCGTGCCAGTGGATCTCGCCACGCCCGGTGTCTGCGAACATCGAGAGCCGCCACGCGCCACCGGGTCTGACGTCCATCGAAACAGTGGACAGCGGCACCTCCCAATCAGGCGCGCCGAACCAGTCGGCGAAGGGCTCCGGCTCGACCCACTCCTTCCACACGCGCACGCGCGGCGCGGCGAAGACACGGGTGATCGTGATCCCGGGCTCAGCCACGTTCGAGTCGCTCGTCGAGACGGTCAAAGCTCCGCTGCCAGAATCGGCTGTACGCCTCGAGCCAGTCGACCGCCTCCTTCAGCGGCGCTCCCTCCAGGCGCGACGGCCGAAGCTGCGCGGAGCGGCCACGCGTGATCAGCCCCGCGCGCTCCAGCACCTTAAGGTGCTTGGAGACCGCCTGAACGCTGATCGGGAACGGTTCGGCCAGCTCGTTCACGGTTGCCTCACCCTCCGCGAGCCGCGTCAGGATCGCCCGCCGCGTCGGATCGGCGAGAGCTGCGAAGGTGCTGGTGAGCTCATCGACCACCATCTCGCACTCAACTGTTAGGTTTATCAATCATTCGGTTGAATATGGTACCGGGGAACCCGGACGACAAGGAGGAGCACGTGGGAAGGATCGTAGTAACGGAGTTCGTGTCGCTCGACGGCGTCGTCGAGGCGCCGGGTGGCGGAGAAAGCTTCGAGCACGGCGGCTGGAGTTTTGAGATCAGCCGCGGCGAGGAGGGCGACAAATTCAAGCTCGACGAGACCATGGCGTCCGAGGCACTGCTGCTGGGCCGGGTCACGTACGAGGGCTTCGCCGCGGCGTGGCCTTCGAGGACGGACGATCTCGGCTTCGCGGACAAATTCAACAGCATGCCCAAATATGTCGTCTCCTCGACGCTCGAGAATCCCGAGTGGAACAACACGACCGTGCTGAAAGGCGGTCTCGCGCAGGAGGTCGCGAAGCTGAAGCAGGAACTCGACGGCGACATCGTCGTGCACGGCAGCCCGCAGCTCGTCCAGGGCCTGGTCGAGAACGACCTCGTCGACGAGTACCGGCTGATGGTGTTTCCGGTCATGCTCGGAAGTGGCAAGCGTCTGTTCGGCCAGACGACCGACAAGAAGTCGCTGCGGCTCGTCGACTCGAAGATGGTTGGCGACGGCGTGGCGATCCTCGTCTACCAGCCGGCGGACGGAACATCCAAAGCCGATCGCTGAGCGTCGACTTGTGTTGACTGGATCGCTCGCAGTAGGCTCGGCTCGGTGCAACTCACGAACGACCTGAAAGCGGATTATCAGCGGCGGTTCGACGGCTGCGTGATCCGTCCCAACCGCATGGCGGACGTCGACGCGCTCGTGGCCAAGATCGCGGCCAATCGAAAGCGCTACACGGCTGCGGGCAATCCGGTCGGCACACCGTGGTACGTGGTCGGCGTCATCCACGCGCTCGAGTCGTCGCTCAACTTCGGCCGGCACCTGCACAACGGCGACCCGCTCACCGCCCGAACGGTGCAAGTTCCTGCGGGCAGGCCGAAGACGGGGCAGCCGCCGTTCACGTGGGAGGCAAGCGCGAGCGATGCGCTCAGCTTCCAGGGCTTCGACAAGTGGAAGGACTGGTCGGTGCCAGGGACGTTGTTCAAGCTCGAGGGTTACAACGGGTTCGGCTATCGCGACCACCACCCCGACGTGCCTTCGCCGTATCTCTGGAGCTTCTCGACCCACTACAGCCGGGGGAAGTACGTCGCGGACGGCAAGTGGTCGCAGACGGCGGTCTCGGCGCAGTGCGGGGTCGCAGTCCTGATCCGCCGGCTGGCGGAGAAGAACCTGATCGTCCTCGGAGACGTGCCGAAGGCGAAGGGGCCCATCCTGCGCTACGGGCCGAAGGTGATCACGGAGGAGGGCAAGCAGCTGCAGCGCTTCCTGAATGGCTTCCCGGGCATCGTCCTCCGCGAGGACGGCCAGCTGGGCCAGGGAACGTCGGATGCCTTCAAGCAGGTCACCGGTCGCTTCCTCGCGGGTGACCCGCGCGCGAAGCCGCCGCCGAAGTGAGCACTCCGTGAGCTCGACGCTCGGACAGACGAGCCGGGAGAGCCTGCAGGGAAAGATCGAGAGCGGGGCGGATTTCGTGCTCGTCGACGCGCTGTCGCCGATGTCCTACGCCACGTCACACCTGCCGGGTGCGATCAACCTCCCGCCCGAGTCGGTGGACGGCCGGGCACAGCGACGGATCCCCGATCGCAGCACCGAGGTGATCGTCTACTGCTCGGACGTGATGTGCGAGAGCTCCGTGATCGTCGCGAAACGCCTGATCGAGCTCGGCTACGAGAACGTCAGCCACTACGCGGAGGGCAAGAACGACTGGGTCGAGGCGGGGCTACCGCTCGAGGGCGGTCGCGTCGCGACTAGGTAGCCGGCTCGGGAGCGTGGCGCACGCGGTCGCGCGCCTCGGCGTAGCGGATCGACTCGTACGCGATCAGGCCGGTGGAGAGAGCCGCGACGATCCCAAGCGTGGCGAGGGCAGGCAGCTCCACCGCTGCCGGCACCAGCGCCACCAGCACGACGCTCACGACCAGACGCCGCCGGCTGAGGGAGTGGACGTTGCGAAGCCGGAAGAGCACATGCGCCAGCAGGTAGAGCGCGACACCGCCGCACAGCGCAACGGCCGGCACGATCTCCAGCGGGTCGCCCACATGGCCCATCGTCTTCTTCACCCCGACGGCGAAGAGGATGATCCCGGCGACCATCGGCAGGTGGAGGTAGCTGTAGGAATCCCGCGCCATCGCAAGCTGGGCATTCCCCTCCATCTCTTTCAGGCGGCGCTCGGCGACGATCGCGACGACGTCGAAGTACGCCCACCAGAGGCAGGCCGCGACGGAGAAGCCGAGGAGAGCGGCAACGATGACGCCCGCGCTGAGATCGCTCGTCGCGCCGGCGCCGAGCGCAACGATCGACTCGCCGAGCGCGATGATCACGATCAGCGCGTGGCGTTCGACGAAGTGGCCCGGCGAGAGATGCCAGCCGCGCGCGCGGCCGACATACGGGCCGAGGAGGTCGCAGGCGAGCGCGATCGCCCAGACGGCGACCTGCGGCTTGCCGTCGAGGGCCGCGGCGACGAAGAGGAGCGCCACGCAGATTGCGCTGCCGACCCCGAGCCTCGCGACCGCTGCGAGGAGCTCCCGGTCGCCGCGCCCCGCAACTGCGTAGAGCACGAGGTGGGCGATCCGGACGATCGCGTAGGCGCAGGCGAAGAGAAGCGCATCGTCGCCGAAGGCGTCCGGCACGGCGAACGACGCGATCAGCATCGCCCCCATTGCTCCGAACATCGCGAGTCGGACGATCCCTTCCTCGGGGTCGATCGTGTTCGTCAGCCAGGCATAGGCCGCCCACGCCCACCAGAGCACGCTGAGCACCAGCAAACCGCGCCCAAGACCTCCCCAGGTGGGGTCTTCGACGATGAGCCCGGTCACCTGCGTGATCGCGAAGACGAAGATCAGGTCGAAGAAGAGCTCGAGCGGAGTGACGCGCTCCTCGCCGCTGTCGCGTGTGCGGGTGGGCATCGAACAAGCCTATCCTCGCCCGATCGGAGTCCCTCCTGCCGTCAGAGCCGCAGCCTGGGCCGCCCTGCTGAGCGGGGCGCCGTCGACGCTGCATGCGCTCGCGACCGGCCGCGACCCGCTCGAGGCGACTCTCGCCGCAGGGTCGGTGCTGCTGCCCGGCGAGACGCGGCGGACACGATTGCTCGCCGCGGCGGTGCCGGTCCATCTCGCCCTCTCCCTCGGCTGGGCGATCGCACTCGACCGCGCCGGCGTGCGAGGCGCCGGACGCGGAACGCTGGCCGGGCTCGCGATCGGCGCAGTCGACCTCACTCTGGCAGCACGCGTCCTGCCGCGTATCCGCGCCCTGCCGCTCCTGCCGCAACTCGCAGACCACGCCGCCTACGGCGCGGTCGCGGCGCACGTCCTGGCTAGAGGCGGACGGGCGTGAGGACGACCCTGATCGAGCCCCGTTTCACGCCCGGGAGCGCAACGTAGCGAGTCAACAGCACCTCGTGGCCGCGCGCGACGATCCGGAGATGGATGTGCGGCGGCCGGCCCTCGTAAGACACCGGGCGCGGGCCTTCGAAACGGAAGCGCCCGGCGCGGTCGGTGATCACCGTGCCGCTCCTGGCTCGCATGTACACGCCCTGCCTGTTCGCCTGCCAGAGGTGGACCTGGGCTCCGGAGACCGGACGGCAGTCGACTGAGAGAACGACGCCCGTCAGGACATGTCCCTTGCCGATCGAGGCCCGGCGCGGTGGCGCGCCTCTGCCGAATGGGCCGGCGCCGTCGGACAGCGTGGGCTCGCACTTCTGCGCGGCGGGAGCGGAGACCCCGACGCCGGCGACGACGAGAACGAGCGCCGCACAAGAGAAGCCGACTGCAACGAGCCGTCTCACACACCCAGGTCTAACAGATGCGGCCAGCCGTGACTAGGCTCCTCGCATGGCCTTCCGGGTCATCCATCCCGACGAGCTCCAGTGGACGACGCGCCCGCACGAGCCCGGCGAGGCACCCCGTCACGTCGCCGAGCTGAGCGACCTGGCCGGCTTTGCGCACACCCGCGCGAACGTCTGGCGGTACGAGCCCGGGGCCATGGGGCGCCGGCACAGGCACAAGCTCCAGGAGGAGACGTTCGTCGTGCTCGCCGGAACGCTCACGATGTACCTGGGCGACCCGCCGGAGCGCCAGGACGTGCCCACCGGCGGGCTGATCCACATCGAGCCGGGCACGCCTCTCCAGACCGCCAACCACGGTGACGGGGAGCTTCTCGTCTACGCCTACGGCACCCCACCCGAGAGCGAGCGCGCCGAGATTCTCGACTCTGCCCTGTAGCCGGCCGGCCGAGAGCTAGTGGGTCGCTGCGTCGCCGGGACGCGGTTCGAGCACGCCGGACTCTTCGCTGCCGACCACCGGCACCGAAGCGGCTGGACGCAGGTAGAGCCAGTTGTAGATCAGCGCCGCCAGCACCCCGCCGACGCCGGGCCCGAGCATGTACACCCACCAGTCCGTCCAGACGTTGAAGACGAGCTCCGGGCCGAACGCGCGTGCCGGATTCAGCGCCGCACCCGTCAACGGCCCGGCGGCGAGGACGCCGATCGTGATCGTGAGGCCGATTGCCAGGCCCGCGATCGCCTTGAACGTACCGCCCGGGTCGACGGCGCTCGCGAAGACCACCCAGACCAGGAGGAAGGTCATGATCCCCTCGAGCACCAGCCCGGAGCCGACTCCGATCGTCGAATTCAGGACCGGGACACCGGAGTCCAGGTTCACTTCGCTCGGGAACGTCGCCCGCAACGCGAGCGCGCCGAGCACGGCGCCGGCGAACTGGAAGACCCAGTAGACAACCGCGAGCAACGGTGCAATCCGGCGCGTGACGAGGAAGCCGAGCGTGACCGCGGGATTGAAGTGGCCGCCCGAGATGTGGCCCACGGCGGACACCATGATCGCGATCGCGAGGCCGTGCGCGAGCGCAACGCCCAGGATGCCGCTCGACGCGAACATGATCGAGCCCATGCCCACGAAGATCAGGGTGAATGTGCCGATCAGCTCCGCGACGCCGCGCCGAAGAGGGTCGTGCTCCACGTCGCGAGGGTACGGATGGGACCGGACGGAGTGTCCGGACGCAAGGCTCCCCTGGTTCGCTAACGTGGAGAGATGGTGGGCGATGCCAGTTCAGAAAACACTCGACTGACGAGCTGCCCTCACTGTCACAAGAGCTTCGCGGGCGAGTTGATCGAGGGCGGCGTCGAGCGCCACCGCGGCTTCAAGTGCCCGCACTGCAAGCTCTTCGTCCCGGAGAGCCGGGTCGAGGACGCGTCATTGGGCGACTCCAACTAGCGCCCCAGCCCTTCCTGGCGCGTCGCTCGCGTCGCGTAGGCGGCCACGGACGGCTGGCTACATGCAGTTCTTGAGCGCCTGAGCCTCCGGCAGGCCCTCGAGCTTCTTGAGCGTGTTGTTCTCGATCTGCCGGATCCGCTCGCGCGTGACTCCGAACGCGCGCCCGACCTCCTCGAGCGTGTAGGGCTGCGCACCCGAGAGCCCGAAGCGAAGCTCGATCACCCTCCGCTCGCGCTCGGGCAGCGCCATCAAGGCGTGCTCGACGTCCTCGCGGCGCAGCGACAGCGAGGCGGTGTCGAACGGGGACTCGGCCGAGTCGTCCGGGACGAAGTCGCCGAGCGAGCTCTCTTCCTCCTCGCCGATCGGCTTCTCGAGCGAGACGGGCAGCTGCGCCATGCGCAGGATCTCCCGCACCTCGTCGGTCGTGATCTCGAGCTCCTCGGCGATCTCCTCGGGCCTCGGCTCGCGCCCGAGCCTCTGCACGAGCTGGCGCTCGATGTGCACGACCTTGTTCAGCTTCTCGACCATGTGCACCGGAATCCGGATCGTGCGCGCCTTGTCCGCGATGGCGCGTGTTACGGCCTGCCGGATCCACCACGTCGCGTACGTCGAGAACTTGAATCCCTTGCGGTAGTCGAACTTCTCGACCGCGCGGATCAGACCCAGCGATCCTTCCTGGATCAGGTCGAGGAACGACAGCCCGCGACCGAGATAGCCCTTCGCGATCGAGACGACGAGCCGCAGATTCGCCTCGGTCATCTGCGTCTTCGCAGCCATGTCGCCGCGCTCGATCCGCTTCGCCAGATAGATCTCCTGGTCGGCGGTCAGCAGCGGCACCTTCCCGATCTCGCGCAGATAGAGGCGAAGCGAGTCGAGCGAGGGCTCGACGGTGAGGTCGAGCTTCGGCGCCGACTTCTCGTCCTCGGCGAGTGCCGGCTGCTCGTGCGGCGGCGACTTGTACTGCTCGCCCTCGACGAGCTCGATCGAGTGGTCGATCAGATAGGTGTAGAAGTCCTCGATCTGCTCCTTCGTCAGATCGACCTCTTCGAGGCCGGCGACGATCTCGTCGTACGTGAGGAACCCTTTTTCCTGACCGTGCTGAACGAGCTTGTGGAGCTCCTCGACCTCTGGGAGAGCGATATCGACGGTGAGCACGTGACCTCGGCTTTCTCGCGCGGGTGGACGGGGCTGACCTGCCTTACGAGCTACCTAGACGCACGAAGAGCCGGCTCGCGGTGCCCCGGCTCTGACCATCGGTGCGGATACTACAACGGATCCCGAAGTTCGTGGAAGCCGGATTTCAACCGGCTGTGGACGACTTGGTCACAACCTCGCCGACGACATCGCCGAGCGAGTTCGCGACCGGCTCGATGCCCAACTCGCCGGTCTCGTGGCCGAGACGGCGGAGGACCTCCGCGAGCGCGGGGCGAATCGCACGCATATTCCCATCGTCGACCTTGAGTGCGAGCCCGAGCCCGCCGGGGCCGCAGGCGCACAGCAGTCCCTCCGCCCCGCCCTTCGCCGTCCAGCCGTCGAGCTCGCGCATGAGGAGGCTGTCGGCGGCGATCGGCCCGCGGATCAGATCCGGGTGGGCGCGCATCGCCGCCGCCACCTGCGCACCTCCCTCGACCTGCTCGAGGCGGGAGAACATGAGCGCCATCCGCTCGAGTGGCAGCGCGAAGGTGAGGACGCCACAGCCGTCGATCGCGGTCGGGATCTCGTCCGGGTCGGCATCCGCCGCCGCCGCGACCTCGCGGAGACAACCGTGCTGGACAGGGTGTGTCGCGAGCCGGTACCCGCCGCTCTCCCAGCCCCTCGTCCGGCAGAGCGCGAGCATTCCCGCGTGCTTGCCCGAGCAGTTGTGCTGCACCGCGGTCGGCTCGCTTGTACCGCACTCGAGCTCGTCCTCCTCAGCCGGCGCCTTCGCCAGCAGACTGCGGACGGCGGCAAGCTGCTCCGGCGAGGCGAGGTGGGAAGCGGACGCGATCGCGATCTCCTCCGTCGTCAGATCGTCACGCGCGCGGACGAGCGGCAGCGCCTGGAAGGGCTTCGCCGAAGAACGCAGGTAGGCGACGCGGCCGGGATCGCCGGCCTCCTCGATCACCTCGCCGTCGCGCACCGCAACGGCATGCACGACGTGGATCGCCTCGACGACGCTGCCCCGCCGAACGATGACCTCGATCGGATCCATCGCGGGAGTCTATGTTTTGACAAATGGGCGGCTATCGCCGTATGGTCGGGAATAGTGGCCCATTCGCCGGCTCCCCTCGACTACGAAGCCGCGGAGACGCTCGTCGTGTCGGAGCCCGCACAGCTGCGGGCTCTCGGTGACGACGTCCGCGGCCGCATCGTCGCACTCCTGCGCGAGCGGGCGACCTCGGCCAGCGAGCTGGCCGGGCTGCTGGAGATGCCGAAAGGCACCGTCGGCCATCACCTGAAAGTGCTCGAGCGGGCCGGCCTCGTTCACGTCGTGCGCACCCGGCGGGTGCGCGCCGTGACGGAGAAGTACTACGGCCGGGTGGCGCGGCTGTTCCTGTACCAGAGCCGCGACGAGCGCGACGACGAGCTCGCTCACGGCGTCGCCGTCACTGCGTTCCGCACTGCGGCGGCCGAGCTCGCGGCGAGCCCGGACATCGAGAATCAAGCCCTGCTTCGGGTACGACTCAGCGCAGCCGACGTCAGGCGCTTCGACCGCCGGCTCGAGCGGCTCAAGGACGACATGCAGGCCGCCGAGACACCCGACGGCGAGCCATGGGGCCTGGCCGTCGCTCTCTACAAGTCGCGACGCCACTGATGCGACGGTTCCTGCCAGGTGGCCTCGCGCGGCATCGCGACTTCCGCAATCTCTGGGCCGCCGAGACGGTCAGTCAGCTCGGCTCGCAGGTCTCGCAGATCGCATTGCCGCTCGTCGCGATCCTCGTCCTGGAAGCAAGCGCCTTCGAGGTCGCCCTTCTCGGCGTGATCGAGTTCGCGCCCTTCATCCTGATCAGCCTGCCTGCGGGCGTCTGGGTCGACCGGCTCCGCCGCAAGCCGATCCTCGTCGGCGCCGATATCGGACGCGCGCTGCTGCTCGCGTCGATCCCGCTCGCGTACTGGCTGGACGTGCTCACGATCTGGCAGCTCTACGTGGTCGGCTTCGCCGTCGGCTTCCTCACAGTCTTCTTCGACGTCTCCTACCAGTCGTACCTCCCGTCGCTCGTCCCGCGCAAACAGCTGATCGAGGGAAACTCGAAGCTCGAGATCAGCCGCTCGGCCGCCCAGCTGGCCGGGCCTGGGCTGGCCGGCGTGCTCGTCCAGGCGCTGACCGCGCCGGTCGCCGTGCTCGTGGACGCGACCAGCTTCGCAGCGTCGGCGATCTTTCTCTTCCGAATCCGCAAGAAGGAGACGGCGCCGACCCGCGCCGACCGCCAGGCAGGCCCGGGGATGAAGGCCGAGGTGGCCGAAGGCCTGCGCTGGGTGTTCGGCAACCGCTACCTGCGCTGGATCGCGGCTTCGACCGCGACGTTCAACTTCTTCGGCAACATCGTCTTCGCGGTCTACCTCGTCTTCGCCGTGCGCGAGCTGGGCCTGAGCCCGGGGGCGATCGGGCTCGTCTTCGCGATCTCGAACGTCGGCTACCTGGTCGGCGCCCTACTCGCAAACCGGATCTCGCGCCGATTCGGCGTCGGCCCGACGATCATCATCGGAGCACTCGGCTCGACCTCTCTTCTTCTGCTCGCATTTGCGCCGGCGTCGAACCCGATCCCGTTCCTGATCGCCGCGCAGGCGATCTCCAGCATGGGCGTACCGATCTACAACATCACCCAGGTCAGCTTCCGCCAGGCGATCACGCCGGAGCGGATCCAGGGGCGGATGAACTCGGTGATGCGGTTCATCGTCTGGGGCGTGATGCCGCTCGGCGCACTCCTCGGCGGCGCGCTCGCCACATGGTTCGGCCTGCGCACGGCGATCTGGGTCGGGGCGATCGGGATGTCGCTCGCCGTCCTGCCGGTCCTGCTTTCGCCCGTCCGGACGCTGCGGGCGATGCCCGAGCCGGTGGAGGAGCCCCTGGCCTCGGAGGCCGACTCTGCCGGCGGGCTCGTTCCGGCGGGGGCGGGCGCGCTTCCCCCGACTGACATCCGCACGGCTGTACCGTTCGTGACATGCCCGAGCTACCCGAGGTCGAGGCCTGGGTGCGCGAGCTCGATCCGCTCGTGTCGCGCGCTCCGATCCTGCAGGCCGGTCCCGCCCACATCGCCACCCTGAAGACGTTCGATCCGCCGCTGCGCGAGCTCGACGGGCGCCGGTTCGAAGGAGCGCGCCGCCGCGGCAAGTGGCTCCTCTTCCCCACGCACGACGGCGAGCTGCAGCTGCGGATCCACCTGATGAGCGCCGGGCGGATCCGGCACCTCGCAGCGGGGAAGAAGGGCCCGAAGACGCCTGCGTTCCGGCTCCGCTTCGAGGACGGAGGCGAGCTGATCCTGACCGAGGGAGGCCCCAAGAAGCGCGCCGGCGTCTGGCTGGAGACGCCCGAGCAGACGCAGGCCGAGCTGGCTCACATCGGGCCCGAGGCTCTCGGGATCGGCCCCGACAAGCTGCGCGAGATCCTCAACGGTGACAACCGCAGGCTGCACTCTCTTCTGAGAGACCAGCGGGCGCTCGCCGGCGTCGGCCGTGCACATGCGAACGAGATCCTCAACCGCGCGCAGCTCTCGCCGTTCGCGCTCTCTAGCAAGCTGAGTGAGGAGGAGATCGATCGCCTGGCAAGCGCGATCGACGAGGATCTGACACGCGCGCTCGCGCTACGCGAGGCGGGCAAGGGCGACAAGGACGTCTATCTCGTGCACCGTCGGCTCGGCGAGCCCTGTCCACGCTGTGGCGAGCCGCTTCGCCAGGTCGACTACGAGGAGCACACCGTCTTCTACTGCGCGAGCTGCCAGACCGGCGGACGACTGCTCAAGGACCGCAGGCTCTCGCGCCTGCTCAAGTAGCCCTGGAGGCCGCGTCTCACCCCGCCGGAAGCGACATCGGCCTAGTCCGTCGGCAGCGTGACGGTGAGTCGCTCACCGTCCAGGGCAACGTCGCCACCGAGCGCGCCGAGCAGCATCACCGCGACCGCGGCGCCGAGGTCGCGTTGCTCGTCGCCGAGGACGATCGGAGCGGCGGCCTCGGTCACAGGCTCGAACGTCACCTTCGGGCCGGCGACGCTGACCTTCACCTCGGTGGCACCGTGCCGCGCGGCGGCGACCTGGAGTGCTGCGAGTGAGCGCGTGACCGCGTCGGGCTCGACCACCACGGTCGCACCGGTCCCCGTCGACCCCGGCGGTGCCAGCTCGAGCGAGTCGGCTTCGCGCGTCACTGGCTCGTAGCGGTCGCCCTCGATCCGGGCCGCGAGCGACAGCAGCTCGAGCAGGCTCGCCAGCTCGTCGGAGGCGCTGTCGATGAGCCCGAGGTAGCGCTTGAGCTTCTCCTCCTCCAGGTCCTCGAGTCGAACCATCGTCTTCGCGAACCCCTGCACCGTGGCGAGCGGTGTGCGGAGGTCGTGGCAGGCGAGAGAGACGAGACGTGCGAAATCGGCATCCAGAGCGCTGCTAGCGTAACCACATGACGGAGATCTCAAGCGCCACCCACGATCTCCAGGCCTCGACCCCGGAGGTGCGGCTGTCGCTCACACGCGCGGGCGTCACCGGCGTCCAGAAGGCAGTGCGCGTCAGCCACGAGGGGCACCAGACCGTGATGGCGGCCGAGATCGAGTGCACCGTCGACCTCTCGCAGGAGCAGAAAGGCGTGCACATGTCGCGCTTCCCGGAGTTGTTCGAGGAGGCGATCGAGGCGGTCGTCGGCACCGAGGCGCTGCACATCGAGTCGCTCGCGGAGCACATCGCCCAGCACATCGTCGGCCGCCAGAGCGCACTTCGCGCCGAGGCGCGGATCACCGCGCGCTGGCCGGTGCGCCGGACGACGCCGGTGAGCAAGCTCTCCACGCAGGAGATGGTCTCGCTCGTCGGGATCGCCGCCGCGACGAGCGCCGGAGTGCGCCGCGTGGTCGGGGTCGAGGCGACGGGGATCAACGCCTGCCCCTGCGCGCAGGGACTGATTCGCGGCCGGGCCGCAGAGCGGCTGGCCGAGGCGGGCTACGAGGACGTCGACCGGATCCTCGATCTCGTGCCGCTCGCGACCCACAACCAGCGCGGCAAGGGGTCGCTCTACGTCGGCACCGAGCGCCAACTGGACGCGAACGACCTGGTCACGATCGTCCAGGGCTCGATGAGCGCGCCGATCTACGAGCTGCTGAAGCGGCCGGACGAGCTGTTCGTCGTCGAGCACGCGCACCTGCAGCCGCGCTTCGTCGAGGACTCGGTGCGGCTTTCGCTCAAGGGCGCCCTCGACGCGATGGCGGAGCTCGCAGACGGCGACTTCCTCTTCGCGCGGCAGATCAACTTCGAGACGATCCACGCACACGACGTCCTCGCTGAGCGCGAGGGGACAGTCGGGGAGCTGCGGGCGGAGCTCGAGTCCGGCACGCCACCCGAGCAGCACACCTCACTCGCGGACTGGCTCCGAGCCTAGACGGGCTTCGTGCGACGGAGCCGGAAACGGCTCTCGGTCCCGGCCCGCAGGCGGGCGATGTTCGGCCGGTGGAGCAGGATGACGCCGACTGCAGCAATCGCCGCGAAGACGACGATCGGCCACGGCTCGCCGAGCAGAACCGCCACGACTGGCAACGAGAGCGCGGCCACGATCGAGGCCAGCGAGGCGTAGCGGGTGACGATGAAGGCGACGACCCAGACCGCGACCCCGATCAGGCCCAGCAGAGGCGCCGCGCCGAGGAACACGCCGCCCCCGGTGGCCACCGTCTTGCCGCCCTTCTGGAAGCGGAGGAAGAGCGGCCGCCAGTGGCCGAGCATCGCCGCGCCACCTGCGAGCACCGCTGTCAGCTCGCCGACGAGGAGCGCGCCCACGAGCGCCGGCACGAAGCCCTTCGCCACGTCGAGCACCACGATCGGGATCCCGAGCCAACGCCCGTAGGTCCGCCACACGTTCGACGCCCCGATGTTGCCGCTTCCGACCTTGCGGATGTCCTCGCCCTTGACGAGCAGGACGACCCAGTAGCCGAACGGCATCGACCCCAGCAGGTAACCGCCAAGGACGACGAAGAACGACGTCATCGCTTACATCACTTCAGCGGAATCTGGTACTTCGAGACCCAGTCGTTCACGACAGCCCAGTCCAGGTTGTTGAAGAAGACGTCGATGTAGGCGCCGCGGTCGGTCTGGAAGTCGAGGAAGTAGGCGTGCTCGTAGACGTCGAGGGCGATCAAGGGCGTCGCGTTCCAGATCGGGAACGTGTTCTGGGCGTCACCCAGGTAGTTGAACAGCCGCCCCTCGTCCCAGTCGTAGGCGGTCCAGGCCCAGCCGCGCCCGGCCATCCCGGTCGCCTTCAGGTCGGTGCGCCACGCATCGGTCGAGCCGAAGTCGCGCTTGATCAGGTCGGCGACCGGACCGCTCGGGTCGCCGCCGTCGCCGCCGAGATGCTCGAAGTAGACCTCGTGGTTCTTGATCCCGCCGACCGCGAAAGAGAGGTCGACCTTGAGCGCGCGGAAGTCGGAATAGATCTGGTTCGCAGCGCCGGGGTCGGCAGCGGCGAGCTTGCCGAGGATCTCGTTCCGCTTGTTCACGTATCCCTGGTAGAGCTTGTAGTGGGCCTCGACGGACGCGCGAGAGATCCCGTCCAGCTCCAGCAGGGCCGGCTTCAGCTCGCGGGGCCTGATCTCCTCGTAACTCGACATCCATACCTCCAGATCGTTCGGCACTTCACTCGGCGGGAACGGCGCGGAGCATATCCTTCCACCCAGTTGCCGAGACGAAGGAGTCGCCATGCCGTTCACCCTCCCTGACCTTCCCTACGCGTACGACGCGCTCGAGCCGACGATCGACGCGCGCACGATGGAGATCCACCACTCCAAGCATCACCAGGCGTACGTCGACAACGCAAACAAGGCCCTCGAGGGCACGGAGTGGGCGGACAGCAGCGTCGAGTCGGTGCTCGCGAGCCTCAGCGCGATGCCCGGACGACATCCAGGCCGCGGTGCGAAACAACGCCGGCGGCCACGCGAACCACAGCCTCTTCTGGACGATCATGAGCCCGGACGGCGGCGACGAGCCGGAGGGCGACCTGAAGGCGGCGATCGACGACCTCTGGGGCTCGACCGAGGAGCTCAAGAAGGTGATCAACGACGGCGGCGTCAAGCGCTTCGGCAGCGGCTGGACGTGGCTGATCTACGACGGCACCGGCCTCGCGGTCAAGTCGACTCCGAATCAGGACAGCCCGCTGCTCGACAGCGACGAGCCGCTTCTCGGGATCGACGTGTGGGAGCACGCCTACTACCTCAACTACCAGAACCGTCGCCCCGACTACCTGGCCGCCTGGTGGAACGTGGTCAACTGGGCCGAGGTCGGCCGCCGCTTCGAGGCCGCGGACAAGCGGTAGCAACGTGAGGGCGCTCATCACCGGCGGCACCGGCAAGCTCGGCGCCCCGGTTGCGGAGCGGCTGCGGAACGAGGGCTGGCACGTCGTCGCCTCCGGGAGCCGCGACGGCGACCTCTCTCGCGCCGGTGACGCGAGAGCGCTCGTCGAACGAGCGGTGGCCGAGCTCGGGGGCCTGGATCTCGTCGTCAACGGCGCGTCGTCCGGGTTCGAGCCGAAGCGCTTCGAGGACGTGACGGAGGAGGATGTGGACGCGGCGCTCGGAGCGACGGTCAAGGGCAGCTTCTTCGTCACGCAGGCGGCCGCACCGCACCTGCGCGAGAGCAGTGGGCTGGTTGTCATGGTCGAGGACGTGGCTGCGTACGAGCCGTGGCCCGCGTTTGCGGCGCACTGTGCGGCGAAAGCAGCGCAGGCGATGCTGACGCGCGTGCTCGCGCGGGCGCTCGCCCCCGAGGTTCGGGTGTGCGGCGTCGCCCCCGGCACCGTCGCGGTGGAGCCGGAACAGGAGGGGCGGCGAGCAGCCGAGACGGTGCTCGACCGCATCGGCTCGCCGGACGACGTGACCGACGCCATCCTCTACCTCACGGGCGCGCATTTCGTGACCGGGGCCACGATCGTCGTGGACGGAGGCCGTCTACTCCAATCCGGGCGGACCGGCAATGCGTAGTCCGTGTGGATGGCCACAGCGATGAGCATCGACCGTCGTTCCTTGCCTTACAAGAGCGAAGCCGCAAGCATCAGGGGAGTGCCGAGCGAGGAGCCGACGGACGGAGAACTGATCGAGCGTGTCGGCGACGGCGATCGCGACGCGTTCGAGGAGCTCTACCGGCGGTACACGCGGCCCGTCCTCGGTCTGGCGCTGCGTCGGCTCGGCGACCGGGGCCGGGCAGAGGACGCCTCCCAGGATGCGTTCGCCGCGATCTGGCGCTCGGCCTCGAGCTACGACCCGGAACGAGGTCGCGGCGGCGCCTGGCTCTACACGGTTGCACGGAACGCGATCGTCGACGGCGCGCGGCGGCGGCCGGAGCCGCCGATGGAGGCGCCCGACGAGCCCTCCGGCGAGGGCGGCCCCGATGAGCATGCCGAGGCGTCGTGGCTCACCTGGCGCGTGCACGCCGCGCTCGAGCACCTGCCCGAGCACGAGCGTCCGGTGATCGAGCTCGCCTACTGGGGCGGCCTCTCCCAGAGCGAGATCGCAGAGTTCCTGCACATCCCGCTGGGGACGATCAAGACGCGGACTCGGAGCGCGCTCGCACGACTCGCCGACCTGCTCGAGGAGGAGCTCGGGTGACCGACCGCTTCGACGAGCTCGTCGGCGAGATCGAGGATCCCGAGGAGAGGGCGCGGCTCAGGCGCGTCCACACACTGCTGCTCTCGGTCGACCCTCCGCCCGAGGTGTCCCCCGCCCCGCCCGCCGCGGCCCCGGCGGAGCCGGTTCGGCTCCTGCCCCGCCGCCGGCGAACCGCTCTTGCGTTGCTCGCCGCCGCGCTCGCGGCAGCCGCGTTCGGCACGGGCTGGCTCGCGAGTGCCCGCAGCCACGATGTCGATGCAGTGGTGTCGATCCCGATGGTCGGTACGGCACGAGCGACGGGCGCCACGGCGTCGATCGATGTGCTGCCGCAGGACAAGGCGGGCAACTGGCCGATGAACGTCCTCGTCCGGGGGCTACCGCCGAGCCGAGACCGGTCGGACTACTACGAGCTCTGGCTGACCAGGGGCGGCAAGCTCGCCGAGCCGTGTGGCCGCTTCATCGTCCACACCGGCCTGACGAAGGTCGTGCTCAGCGTTCCGTACGGCCTGCGGCGGTACGACGGCTGGGTCGTCACGCGGCACGACTCGGACGTGCCGCTCCTCGCAACCTCCCAGACCTAGGACCGGCTCGGCTGCCAGAGCTCGAAGCGGTTGCCCTCCGGATCGACCGCCCAGCCGAAGCGACCGAACTCCTGCTCCTCGACCTTCTCGTCGACCTCGGCGCCCGCCCCGCGCAACTGCTGGAGGATCGCATCGAGATCGTCGACGCGGTAGTTGACCATCACCTGCTGCTCACGCGGCCAGTAGCCGGTGTCGCCGGGGAAGATCGACCAGACGGTGGAAGTGCCCGGCACCGCCTCGTAGTCGTGGCCGCCCCACTCCGAGATCGCGATCCCGAGGTTCGCTTCGTACCAAGAGCGAAGCGCCTCGGGATCGCGAGCCCGGAGGAAGACGCCACCGATCCCGGTGACGCGCTCCAAGCTCAGGGCGCGGTGCGGTCGTTCGCCACGAAAGCCGCGTGCGTGATCGGCATCCGCTCCGCGAGGAACTGCTCGCACGCCTCGGCGTAACGGCGGATCTCGCGCTGCGCGGTCTCTGCCGCCCGGAGGGAGACGAAGTTCATCAACGCCCTGGCGTTGACGGTCCAGTAGAACTCGGTATAGGCGCCGACCGGGATGACGGAGCGCGCCAGCTCGCGCGCGACGCCTTCCTCCACGAGCCGCGTGTACGTCGCGTAGGCAAGGTCGTAGACGGCTTGCAGCTCCTCGCGTGTGCGCTCCGCCAACTCCGGGTCGACCGGCTCGAACGAGTAGGCACCGGGCTTTCCGACCTGGCTGCGGACGTCATCGACCTCCGGGATGTAGAAGTCGTCGGTCGCCTTGGCGTAGCGCATCGAGAACTCGTTGAAGGAGCCGATCCGGTGCCGGAACCACTCGCGCGCGACGAAGATCGGGCAGCGGATGTGGAAGCGGAAGGAGTTGTGCTCGAACGGCGTCCCGTGCCGGTCGCGCATCAGGAACCGGATCAACCCCGCGTCCGCATCGTCGACCTCCTCGCGCCGGCGGGCGAAGCTGACGCGGGCCGCGTTGACGACCGAGAGGTCGTCGGCCATCGACGCGTCGAGACGCACGAAGCCGTGGTCGAGGACGGGGATCGAGCTGTCGGGTATCACTTCGCTGGTGACTGCCACGGGTTTTCGAGGGTACTGAGGTCCCCGGACGACGATGACATTAAATGCAGTGGGTCCCGCCCTGATCGGCACGTCGGGATGGTCATATCCATCCTGGCGGCCCGGCTTCTATCCCGCCGGGGTCGCCAACGAGGACTTCCTCGCCTACTACTCCGAGCGGTTCCCGTCGGTCGAGCTGAACTCGACCGGCTACCGCCTGCCGTCCGAGGATCAGTTCAAGCGCTGGGCTGCGGCGACTCCGGACGGGTTCCGATTCGCGGTGAAGTCCTCGCCGCAGGCGCTGCGGTCGTTCGGCACGTTCGAGGAGCGCGTCCGCATGCTCGGCGACAGGCTCGGCCCCGTCCGCATCGTGATCGAGAGCCCGCGCGACGACGGCCTGCTCGCTCTCCTGCTCGGCTCCACCGACCTTCGGCTCGCGCTCGACCTGAGGGACGAGAGCTGGGTGGGAGCCGACGTCGCACCGGCCGTCCGGGTCAACGACCGCGACGCGGACGGCCCGTTCCGGTATCTCCGCTTCCGCGAGCCGCCGTACTCGGACGAGCAGCTCCTGGAGATCGCTGCGACGATCGAGCCGCTGCTCGACGCGGGCCTGGAGGTCTACGCGTACTTCCAGCACGAGGATGCACCGACAGCACCCGCCTACGCCGCACGGCTGCTCGAGCTCGTCCGCACGGACGACCGCTGATCGATCCCCCGGCGGACGCGAGCAGGAGCTTGGCGTCATAGCGTGAACTCATGTCACCGATGCTCGCGTTCGCAGTCACCCTCGTCCCGTTCGTGGCCCTCGTCGGCCCGCTGGTCTGGATGGCACGCACGAACTGAAATTGCGGCTAGACTGCGCGGCGTTAGTTCTTTAGAGCGCGTAACCTGCGGTGCCGAAAACACCTCTCTTACCGTTCGTGAGTTATTTGGTAAGGAGGTGTATTTCCATGGCAACAGGCACAGTCAAGTGGTTTGACGACGCGAAGGGCTTCGGCTTCATCGCGCCGGAGGACGGCGGTAAGGATCTTTTCGTCCACCACAGTGGCATCGGCGGCGAGGGCTTCAAGTCCCTTTCCGAGGGTGCAAAGGTCGAGTTCGAGTCGCGCGAGGGCCAGAAGGGCCCCGAGGCGTTCAACGTCGTCGCCGTCTAGGTGATGCGTTTCCCGCGCGCCGGCCGGGTTTCGACCGGGCCGGCGCGGGGATCTTCCGTCCGATGCGAACGATGTATGCGCTCTACTGGCTCGTGATCGTGGCGGGCGTCGTCGCGTACACGCTGACCGGCGTGCACGGATGAGGCAGTTCGTCCGCGAGAACAGCCTCTCCCTCTTCTTCCTCACCATCTTCCTGCTCACGCTCGTCGGGCAGTCGTTCGCCGGCCAGCACAAGTACAACGCCGTGCAGATCGAGCACGATGGAGCTCCGATCTCGTGGTGGTCGTACGTCACCTCGTCCGGCTTCGGCAGTGCGGTGATGGAGAACTGGCAGTCCGAGTTCCTCCAGTTCTCCCTCTTCATCGCGGCGACGATCTGGCTGGTGCAGAGGGGCTCGAACGAATCGAAGCCGCCGAACGACGCCGGGCTCGAGCCGAAGACCGAGCAGCGCATCGGGCGCAGTGCGTCTGCAGAGAGCCCACGGTGGGCCAGGGTCGACGACTGGCGGACGCGGATCTACGAGAACTCGCTCCTCTTCGTCATGACGTCGATCTTCTTCGCAACGTGGCTCGCGCAGTCGCTCAACAACTGGCGCGAGTTCAACGACGACGCGCGACAGCATGGCGGCCGGGCGATCGGCTGGACCAGCTATCTCGGCAACGCGGACTTCTGGGAACGAACGCTGCAGAACTGGCAGTCCGAGTTCCTCGCCGTCGGCACGATGGTGGTCTTCACCATCTACCTGCGCCAGCGGGGCTCGCCCGAGTCCAAGCCCGTCGGCGCCCCGCACGAAGAGACCGGCTCTTCCGGCTAGCCTCGAGCGCGTCTGTCCGACGCGCGGCCGTAGCGGCCTGTTCGGCGAGCGCCGCCGACTCGGCCACCCGCGCGTCCCCGGGCGACGCGTTGATGCGAACGAGCCGGGCGCCCACCGACGCCGCCGCGGCGGCAAGATCCGCGCCGGCAGCCGCATCGCCGGTGACGTTGGGATTGCCTTCGGCGGCGACGAGCGCTGCGAGCTCCGCGGTCTCCGCCGCAATCCCGGCGAGCTCGAACGGGATCGCGACGATCCGCTCCACGTTCGCTTCACTTCGCTCCGCCATGAATGCGCCGTAGGCCTCGGCGTCCGCATCGGCGAGCGGCTCGACACGGGCGCGCAGCTCCTCGGCCCGTCCGACGACTTCGGCGCGGCGCTCCCACTCGTCGGGCGCGAAACGGGCCGCCATGGCCGTGAGGCCCGCCGCGAGCGAGGCCGCGATCGCCGCAACGGCGCCGCCCCCGGGTGCGGGCGTCCGGGCCGGAACTGCGTCGAGGAACTCCTTCAGCCCGGCGTCGAGGAAGCTTGATGATTGACCGGCAATGCCCGCACTCCCGGATGACGTCCCAGACGCGGCGCCGGGAACCGCCCTCGCCCTTACCAAGGCAACCAGCCTTGGCTGCGGACGAGTGCGGCCCCCGACTTGGTCTGGAACGCCCCCGGAAGCACGCGCATCACCGATCAACCATCAGAACTAGAAGAGCCCAACCGTGCGGCCGTCCTCGTCGATGTCGACGCTGAACGCCGCCGGATTTGCGCCCAGCCCCGGCATGGTCTGCATCGTCCCGCAGAGCGCGACGAGCCAGCCGGCGCCGGTGTAGGCGCGGATGTCCCGCACCGTCACCTCGAACCCGGTCGGCGCGTTCGCCAGCGCGGGATCGTGCGAGAGCGAGAGATGGGTCTTCGCCATGCAGATCGGAAGCCGGTCGAGCCCACCGGCCGCATAGCGCTTGATCTTGTCCTTCGCGGTCTGGAGGAAGACGACGCTCTCCGCGCCGTAGACGCGGGTCGCGATCGCCTCGATCTTCGCCTCGATCGGAGCGTCGATCGGATACGTGAACTCGAACTCGTTCGGATGATCCGCAGCGTCGACGACCGCTTCGGCGAGCGACGCGGCACCTTCGCCACCGCGCTCGAACGCCTCGTTCAGCTCGGCGGCGTGCGCGCCGTGCTCGAGCGCAAGCCGCCGGACGAGGTCCACCTCCTCGTCCGTGTCGCCCGGGAACCGGTTGACGGCCACGACGGCGCGCAGCCCGAACCCGGCCACGATCTCGAGATGCCGTCGCAGGTTCTCCGCGCCGAGCTCGATCGCGTCCGGTCCGCCGTCCGGGTCGCCGCCGTGATGCTTCAGCGCCTTCGCGGTCGCGACGAGCACGACGGCGCTCGGGCTGAGACCGCCCGCCCGGCAGACGATGTTCAGGAACTTCTCCATCCCCATGTCCGCGCCGAAGCCCGATTCCGTGACGACGTAGTCACCGAGCTTCAGCGCCACGAGGTCGGCGACGAGCGAGTTGTTGCCGTGGGCGATGTTCGCGAACGGCCCGCAGTGGACGAGCGCCGGCTGCCCCTCCAGCGTCTGGACGAGGTTCGGCTTCAACGCGTCCTTGAGCAGCACGGCCATCGCGCCCGCTGCCCGGAGCTGCTCCGCGAGCACGGGCTCGCCCTCGAAGGAGTACGCGACCGTGATCGCACCGAGCCGCTCGCGCAGGTCGTGCAGGTCGCGTGCGACGGCGACGATCGCCATCACCTCCGACGCCGCTGTGATGTCGAAGCCGGACTGGCGCGGGTAGCCGTTCGCACGGCCGCCGAGGCCGAGCGCGATGTCTCGCAGCGCGCGATCGTTGATGTCGACGCAGCGCCGCCAGCCGACCGACAGCGGGTCGATGCCGAGCGTGTTGCCGTGCAGGATGTGCGCCTCGAGCATCGCGGCGAGCAGGTTGTTCGCGGCGCCGATCGCGTGGATGTCACCGGTGAAGTGCAGGTTCAGGTCCTCCATCGGCACGACCTGCGCGTAGCCGCCGCCTGCCGCGCCGCCCTTGATCCCGAAGACCGGCCCGAGCGAGGCCTCCCGGAGGCAGAGCACCGACCTGCGGCCGATGTGACCCAGCCCCTGCGTGAGGGAGACCGAGGTCGTCGTCTTCCCCTCGCCCGCCTTCGTCGGAGTGATCGCCGTCACGCAGATCAACTTTCCGTCCGCGGTGTCGCGAAGCCGGTCGAGCACGGCGAGGTCGATCTTCGCCTTCGTGCGGCCGTACGGCTCGACTTCGTCGGGAACCAGGCCGGCCGATGCGGCGATCTCCTCGATCGGCCGAAGGATCGCGGCTTGCGCGATCTCGAGACTCGACGGCATCTCCGTCCGCATCAGGCCGACCCTAACGCCGCGGGATGCCCGAGAGCCTCCGCCACCGACGCAGCGGCGGCGTCCGCCAGGCCGCGGTGGCCGAGTGTCGTCCGCCGCCAGAGGACGTCCTCGACGCCCACGGCCCACTCCCGCTCGCCCGCGTACGCGATCTGGGCGAGCACGTCCGGCGCATCCGGGTGGATCGGCTCGAGCAGCGACGGCTCGAGCAGGGCAGGCTCGAGCATCTCCTCGGCGAGGCTGCCGTAAAGGTGCAGGACATGCGAGCGGGTCGCACGATCGAGGTCGGGGAACCGGTGCGCGATGCGCGCGCCCGCGCCCTCGAGACCGCGCGCGCCCGGCAGCGGCCGGGGCACCGCGTCGAACCGCATTCCTCCGAGCTCGGGTCGCAGCCGCTCGAGCGCGTGCAATGCGATCCGGCGGTAGGTGGTGAGCTTTCCGCCGGCGACCGTCAGCATCCCGCCGCGCCCGAAGACGTACTGCGTCTCGCGCCGCGCCGTCAGGGTCTCGCCGCTCACACCGGGAAGCACTCGGAGCCCTGCGAAGCTCGCCCGGACCCGACCCGGATCGAGCACCTCGCGCTCGACCCCGACCGAGGCCTCGTCGAGGACGCGTGCGATGTCCGCCGGCTCGACGGCGACCTCCGACGGATCGCCCTCGTAGAGCGTGTCGGTCGTCCCGAGCAGCAGCATTCCCTGCCACGGATACGCGAAGGTGACGCGGACGGCATCGTGCGGAATCGTGAGCGCCGCCGACCACGGCCGGTCGAGCTCGAGCAGCAGGTGCACGCCCTTCGACAGGCGGGCCAGCGGCGGCGCCGCCGGGTCCTCGAAAGCGCGGATGCCGTTGATCCAGGGCCCCGTGGCGTTCACGACCGCACGCGCCTGGACGGAGACCGTCTCGCCGGACAGCCGGTCGCGCACCTCGGCGCCGCGCACGCGTCCCTCGACCTGCCGGAGCCCGACCACCTCGGCGTAGTTCGCGACGACACCGCCGGCGGCGGCTGTCGCCCGCACGTTGGCGAGGCAGAGCCGCCCGTCGTGCGTGAACGAGTCGATGTAGACGCCGCACCCGCGCAGCCCTTCGAGCCGGAGATCCGGGACGCTCTGCAGCGCCCGTGCGGGCGGCAGCAGCCCGCCGAGCCGGTCGCCGGCGAGACCCGAGTAGAGCGCGAGCCCGAGCCTCAGCGTCGTCGGCCGGTAGGGGCCGTCGCGGTAGAGCGGGAAGAGGAACGGCAACCTCCGGACGAGGTGCGGCGCGACCGTCTTCAGGAGCGCGCGGCGCTCGCGATGAGCCTCGCGGACGAGCTTGACGTCGCCCAGCCGGAGGTAGCGCAGCCCACCGTGGATCAGCTTCGACGATGCGCTCGAGGTTGCCCCACCGAAGTCGCCGCGATCGACGAGCGCCACCGCGACGCCCGCCTGGGCAGCCTCGTTCGCGATGCCCGCGCCGATGATGCCGCCTCCGATCACGAGGAGGTCGAAGCGACGCTCTGCCAGTTGCGACAGATCCCTCACAACGGGTTCGTCCACGCGCGGTTGCCCTTCGCGTCGGTCACCTCGATGCGGGCATACCCCGCGCCGAAGGGCCGCCGGAGCCGAGCATGCGTGATCCCGCGGTCGTCGTCCGCGAGCACCTCGCCCGCGTAGCGGTACCCGAGCCGGCCGGCATTCACGGCCGCGCCTTCCGTGCGACCGGAGACGAGCGTTATCGAGCGGGCCGGGCTGCAGCGCACCTCGACCTCGTCGCCGTCGACCGCGACGTCGTGCAGCACCGGCCCCGAGCTGCCGTAGAAGGAGCCGGCGGCGAGTCCCGCGAGCACCGCCTCGGCACTCCGCTCCGGCACCCGCAGCCAGGTCCAGCCGTGGCCGGAATCGAAGCCGGGATGGTGGGAGTCGTCCGTCACGAGACCGAAGCAGCTGCGGCCGGCATCGAGCAGCTCGTCCCAGTGCACCGAAGAGAGCCCCCGCCCCACCTCGAGCTCGCAGCCGGCGTTCCAGACCTCGATCCCGGCGACGTTCTCGGGCAGCTCGAGCGTGCCGGGCGTCGCCCCCGTCCAGTAGGGATGGGCGAGATAGGCGACGCCGCCGTGCTCGCCGATGAAGGCGGCGGTGCGCTCGAGATCGGCGTATTCGGCGCCGAGCGCGGCGAGATCGGCGTCCGCCGAGATCCCGAAGCCGAGCACATGGCCGTCGCGTGCAGCAGGGAGGATGCAGTTCAGCTCGACGCTCGGCAGCACGAGGAGCCGCCCGTTCGAGGCGGCCTCGGACCGCTTCCAGTGGTCGGTGATCGCAAGGACGTCGAAGCCCGCCCGCCCGTAGTGAGCCGCGAGGGCGTCGGGCTCGAGCTCGCCGTCGGAGCCGGTCGTGTGCGCATGGAGCGCGCAGCGCAACCACTCGCCTTCGACTGTGAAGGGGTCGGTGCGATCCGGTGCCATACCCGTGAAGACACTACAACCGCCCCTTGTGTCATCGGACGCGCGGCCGTACGCTTGCTGTTCACATTTCGACCGGGGAGGCATATATGGGCCAGCACTGGGACGTCGACGAGATCCTGGAGCGGGCACTCCAGGAGGACGACCTCGACGGGATGGATTCTGTGATCACCCGCCTGGTCGCCGAAGAAGGGATGAGCCGAAGCGCGATGCTGCGACGGTCGTTCGCCGCGGCCGCAGGGCTCACGATCCTCGCACCCGCCACCGCGCTCGCCGGCAACGCGCGTGGAGCGGCGCCGCCGCTGCGCGGCGGAAGCATCACGTTCACAGAGCTCGTGAAGCAGGCGAAGGCCGAAAAGTCGATCAACACGATCGCGCTGCCGCCCGACTGGGCCAACTACGGCGAGATCATGTCGACCTTCAAGAAGAGGTTCGGCCTGAAGCTGACGAACGACAATCCCGACGGCTCGTCCGCCCAGGAGAACCAGGCCGTGCGCTCGCTCAAGGGCGATTCGCGCGCACCGGACGTTCTCGACGTCAGCCCGTCCTTCGCGATCGCCGGAGCGAACGAGGGCCTGTACGCGAAGTACTTCAACCGCTACTTCGGGAGCGTGCCGCGCGCGATGAAGGACGGCCGCGGCTTCTGGGTCGGCGACTACTGGGGCGTGATCTCGTTCGGCGTCAACCGCGCCGTCGTCTCGAACGTGCCGAAGTCGTGGAACGACCTCCTGAAGCCCGAGTACAAGAACAAGGTGGCGCTGAACGGCAGCCCGCTGACGTCGGGCTCCGCGTTCGCCGGCGTCTACTCGGCCGCGCTCGCAAACGGCGGCTCGCTCGACGAACATCGGCCCGGGGATCGACTACTTCAAGCGGCTCAAGGACGCCGGGAACTTCATCCCGGTGCAGGCCACCCCGCAGACGATCGCCTCGGGGCAGACGCCGATCGTGATCGACTGGGACTACCTCAACCTGGCCTACATCAAGGAGTTCCCGTCGGCGAAGATCGCCGTGGCGATCCCGACGACCGGTGTGTACGGGGCGTACTACTGCCAGGCGATCAACGCGACGGGTCCGCACCCGTACGCTGCTCGACTCTGGCAGGAGTTCCTCTACTCCGACGTCGGACAGCTCCTCTGGCTCAAGGGCTACTCGCACCCCGCCCGCTTCACCGACATGGCGCGGCGGAAGGTCGTCCCGTCGGCGCTGCTCAAGGCGCTCCCTTCGGCGTCGCTCTACGCGAACGTGAAGTTCGCAGGGCCGGCGGCGCAGACGAAGGCCAAGGCTGTGGTGACCACGGACTGGCCGACGAAGGTCGGGTCGTAGCGCGCTGGAAACGGCGATCGAGTCCGAAGGTGCCCCGCGGCCGGCGCGAGCCGGCCGCGGGCGTCCCTCCCTTGCGTGGCTCGGCGTTCTGCCCTTCTTCGCCTACGCGATCCTCTTCCTCTTCCTGCCGGCGGGGCAGGTGCTCGTCGGCGCCTTCAAGGGCGTCGACGGCGGCTTCACGTTCTCGAACCTCCAGGAGCTGAAGAACGAGCCGTACATCTCGGCGTACAAGAACAGCATCGAGGTGAGCCTCGTCACGGCCGTCGTCGGCGGCCTGCTGGGCTTCCTGATCGCGTACTCGGCGATCCGCGACGGCACGCCGAAAGTGGTGCGCTCCGCGCTGACCACCTTCTCGGGCGTGGCCGCGAACTTCGCGGGCATCCCGCTCGCCTTCGCGTTCATCGCCACCCTCGGCACGATCGGGATCGTGACGCAGTGGCTCGTCAACCTCGGCTTCAACCCCTACGACCACGGCTTCAGCCTCTTCTCGAAGACCGGCGTCGAGATCACGTATCTCTACTTCCAGATCCCGCTGATGATCCTGGTCATCTCGCCGGCGATCGACGGCCTCCGGCGCGAGTGGCGCGAGGCATCGGCGAACCTCGGAGCGTCCTCCTTCCAGTTCTGGCGCTACATCGGCGTGCCGGTGCTGATGCCGTCGCTGCTCGGCGCGATGGTGCTTCTCTTCGGAAACTCCTTCTCCGCCTACGCAACGGCGTACGGCCTCACCGGCGGCGGCGTCAACCTGGCGCCGCTTCAGATCGGCTTCAACCTGAGCGGGAACGTGCTCGACAATCCGCACATCGGCGAGGCCCTCGCCTTCGGGATGATCGTCGTTCTCGCGGGAATGATGCTCATCTACATCCCCCTGCAGCGGATCTCGTCCCGGTGGGTGCGATGAAGAAACGGATCTCGCCCTCGGCCGTGCTGTGGCTCGGTATCGGTGCTCTCTACTTCATGCTGCCGCTCCTCGCGATGCTGATCTTCAGCCTCCGGAGCGGCACGACGGGGAAGTGCTGCACGAGCGCGAACTACCAGGAGATCGTCGACGACCCCGAGTTCTGGCGGTCGCTCAGGCAGTCCTTCGTCCTCTCGATCGAGACGATCATCGTCTCGCTCGCGCTGCTCATCCCGACCGTCTACTGGGTGCACCTGAAGCTGCCGCGACTCCGATCCCTGATCGGCTTCCTCGCGCTCGTGCCCTTCGTGATTCCGCCGATCATTCTCGTCGTCGGCCTGCTCGACCTCTACAAGGGCACGCCACAGTGGTTCTACGCGCAGCCGTACGGCTTCCTCGTCGCGGCCTACGTGATCCTGGCCTTTCCCTACATCTACTTCTCGCTCGACTCCGGTTTCCGCGCGATCGACGTGCACACCCTGACCGAGGCCTCGCAGAGCCTGGGCGGGACGTGGCGCACGACGCTGTTCCGCGTCATCCTCCCGAACATCCGCACGGCCGCGCTCGCAGGGGCGTTCCTGACGCTCGCGATCGTGATGGGCGAATTCACGATCGCGAACCTCGCCGCCTTCCACACATTCCCGATCTACATCCAGTACATCAACGAGACGAAGGCCTACCCCGCGGGGGCGGTCTCGCTCCTCAGTTTCGCGATCACGTGGGTGGCCATGCTGTCGCTGCTGGCCGTCGGCCGCGGCCGACGCACTGTCCAAGTGGGAGGCGCGCGCTAGTGCCCCTTCCAGCAATACAAGTCCGCGTCTCGACGGCGATCACACGGCGCGAGGAACCACCCACGCCCTTGCGCAGGCCACCGGCCTGCGCCGCGGACGTGTGCGGCCACTCGCTTGGTGCTCGCCGCCGAGACGCTAGACAGCATTACTGGAAGGGGCACTGATGGCGTTCGTCGAGATCGAGACGCTGCATCGGTCGTTCGGCGACGTCGTCGCGCTCGACGGCATCAGCATCTCGCTCGAGGAGGGGGAGTTCGTCTCGCTCCTCGGGCCGTCGGGGTGCGGCAAGACAACGGCGCTTCGCATCGTCGCCGGCTTCGATCGCCCGACCTCGGGCCGCATCGTCGTCGCGGGCAAGGACATGACGCGCGTCCCACCCAGCAAGCGCGACATGGGAATGGTCTTCCAGGCCTACAGCCTCTTCCCGAACATGAACGCGTCGCGCAACGTCGAGTACGGGCTGAGGATCCGCGGCACCGCACGGGAAGAGCGTGAGGCGAAGGTTGCGGAGCTGCTCGAGCTGGTGGGCCTCGGCCACGCAGGCGACCGCTATCCGCACCAGCTCTCGGGCGGGATGCAGCAGCGGGTCGCGCTCGCCCGCGCGCTCGCGATCGAGCCGCGCGTCCTCCTCCTCGACGAGCCGCTCTCGGCCCTGGACGCGAAGGTGCGCGTGCAGCTGCGGGAAGAGATCAGGCGGATCCAGAGCCGGCTCGGGATCACGACCATCTACGTCACGCACGACCAGGAGGAGGCGCTCTCGATCTCCGACCGGGTCGCGGTGCTCTCGCAGGGTCGCATCGAGCAGATCGGTGCCCCGGCCGAGATCTACGGCTCACCATCGACGCCGTTCGTGGCCGAGTTCGTCGGGACGATGAACCGGCTCGAGGCAACGGTCGCCGACCCACAATCGGGCGAGGTCGACTACGGCGGCGTTCGGCTTGCGGTCGACGCTGTTCGCGGCCGCAGCGCCGGCGAGCGCGTGCTCGTGCTCGTCCGGCCCGAGACGGTCGAGTTGGGCCCGCGCCTCGAACGGCTCCGTGCTCACGGGCGAGGTGATCTCGCACACGTTCCTCGGCCCCGTGACGCGACTGAAGGTGAGCTTCGGCGAGGGCGAGATGACCGCCGACGTCTCCGCCTTGCGCGCAGACTCGTATCCCGTCGGCACGCGGGTCGGGGTGGGCTTCCCGTCGGAGAGCGCCCGCCTCCTCAGCCTCTGACGAGGGCCAGCAGCAATTCCGGCCGGTCGGTGAAGATTCCGTCGACGCCGAGCTCCAGGAGCGCGCGCATCCGCCGCTCGTCGTTGACCGTGTAGACGGCGGTCCGAAGTCCGTGCCGCCGCGCCAGCGCGACACCGCGAGGCCGAGCGCGTGGATCCCAGAACCCCGCTCCCCAGGCGAAGCGCGACGCTCGCCGGATCGAGACACCCAGGCCAACGTGCTGGAGCGTCCGCAGCCCACGCACCTGGCGCAGCGCGTGCGACTCGAAGCTGATGACCACTGCGTCCTCGGGAAGCAGCCCGACCGTGCGCGCGACGACATCGTGACGCCGGTAGCGCCACGGGCTCTTGAGCTCGCACATCAGCCCGATTCGCCCCGAGCACTGGTCGACGATCTCCTCGAGCCGCGGCTCACCGCCCACCGGCGGGTCGTGGCAGACGACGAGCGAGCCGTCGGCCGCGGCATGGACGTCGAACTCGACGAAGTCTGCGCCGAGCTCGATCGCGCGCTCGAAGGCCGGCGGCGTGTTCTCCGGCAGCTCCGCGGACGCTCCCCGGTGCGCGATCGTCCATGTCATCCGAGCAAGCGCCGGAGCAAGGCGACGTCGATCGTCTCCACCACTTCGTCGGCCGCCGCGAGCCGCTCGGGCGCCTGCGTCCCGAGCAGGGCAACCACACGCGCACCCGCCGCCTTGGCAGACGCGACGCCTGCCTCGGTGTCCTCGAAGACGAGCGTCTCCGCACCTGCGGCGCCGAGCTCTCGGAGCGCGAGCAGGTAGCTCTCCGGATCGGGCTTGCCGAGAGCCACATCGTCGTCGGCGACGACGGTTGCAAAGAGCTCCCCGAGCCCGGCCGCGGCGACGACTGGAAGGATCTCCTCCCGCGCGGCACCGGAGACGATCGCGAGCTGCGCGTGCCCGGCGGCGAAGCGCACGGCGTCACGCGTCGCGCCGGGCACCGTCGAGCCGTCCGCGACGAGGGCCCGGTAGCGGTCGATTCGCTCGCGAATGAACGTGGGAACCCGAGGATCGCCCTGCCCGAGGCAGAGCTCGGCAATCGTGTGCTCCGCGAGGCCGGAGAGGGTCTCGTAGTACTGGCGGTCCGAGATCTGCCTGCCGTACTCGGCGAAGAGCTCACGGTAGATCCGGCAGAGAACGGGCTCGTCCTGGGAGAGCGTGCCGTTGAAGTCGAAGATCACCGCGCGGATCGGCACGTCACGAGAGATTACGCTCCTCCGCGATGCCGCTCTCCGCACTCCTGCTCGCGCTCGCGGCGGCATTCGTTCACGCGCTCTGGAACCTCCTGCTCGCACGAGCGCGCGATCCCGAGGCGGCGACTGCGGTGGCTCTCGTCGTCGCGGTGATCGTCTTCGCCCCGGTGGCGGTCTTCGCCTGGGGGCTCGAACGAGAGGTCTGGCCCTATCTCGTCGTCACGAGCTGCCTCCAGCTCCTCTACTTCTCGCTCCTGATCACCGCGTACCGGAAGGCCGAGGTGTCGGTCGTGTATCCGGTCGCGCGCGGAGTTGCGCCCACCTTCGTCCTGCTTGCAGGCATCGTCGTGCTCGGCTACGGGACGTCCTGGGCACAGGCCGCGGGCGTTGTTCTCGTCGGCCTCGGGGTGCTCGCGATCCGGGGGGTCCGCCGAGGCGCCGCCGGGATCGTCTTCGGGCTAGCGATCGCCGCGGTGATCGCCTCGTACACGCTCGTCGACAAGCGCGGGCTCGACTACGCGACCCCGATCGCCTACCTCGAAGTCTCGATGATCGCGCCGGCCATCCTCTACGCGGTCTGGGTGGCGCGCCTGCGTGGCGGCGCAGTCGCGCTCCGGAGCGAGCTCAACGCTTCCTCGGTCGTCGCCGGGATCGCGACGTTCACGGCGTACGCGCTCGTGCTCGCGGCGCTCGAGCGCGCCTCGGCAGCGTCAGTGGCGGCGGTGCGCGAGACGAGCGTCGTCATCGCAACGCTCCTGGCAGCCGTCGTGTTGAAGGAGCACGTGACTCCGGTCCGCGTCACGGGCGCGATCCTCGTCGCCTGCGGCGTCGCGCTCCTCGCGGCCGGTGGGTGAGGAGCAGCGGACGCTGCCCCTCACCGCTCCGACGTGGCTTACTTCAGCCAGGCGGCCACCTTGCCGGGGTTCGCCTTGACCCACTGCTCGGCCGCCTTCTCCGGCTTCATGTTCTTGCCGGCGATGAGGTTGGCGACGAAGTTCTGGTCCTTGGACGTCCACTTCCAGTTCCTGACGAACTTGACGGCCGGCGAGCCGCTCGTCGCGAACTTCTTCGAGATCAGCTTGTCGAGCCCGTACGACGGGTACGCGCACGCGTGCTTGCCGCTCTGCTTCTCGTCGTCCAGGCACCCCGCGAACCGCTTCGGCAGCTGGACCTGCACGAGGTCGTACTGCGCGTTCAGGTACTGGGGGTCATACCAGTAGAAGAGGACCGGCTTCTTCTGCTTGTACAGCTGGCTCCACCGCGCAACCTGAGCCGGCTCTGCACCGGCGACCACGTGCTTCAAGTTGAGCCCGAGCTCCTTGATGAGGGCACGATCCTTCTGGACGTAGGACGGATCCCCGCCCAGGAACATCCCCTGCGAGCCTGACTCGGGCGACTTGAAGACGGACTCCTTGCCCTTCAGGCCCCTCCATGTCCTGAACTGCGGGTACTGCTTGAGCAGGTAGCGCGGGATGTACCAGCCGATGACGCCGGTGATCCCGTTCGAGCCGACGACCCGCACCGACCCGTCCTTGGTGTAGGTCTTGCCTGCCTTCGTCAGCGTGTTGTCCCAGTCCTCGAGGGCAACGTCGACCTTGCCGTCGCGCATGGCCTGGAAGTAGGGCGGGCCTTCGGTGACCTGTGTGAGCTTCACCTTGCAGCCGAGCCGCTTCTCGAGCACGTACTTGGCGACGTACGTGTTCGCCGTCGACCCCGACCACGACTGCTCGTTCATTGTCAACGTGCCGCAACTCGCTGCTGCGCCCTTGCCGAACGCGCTGCCCGACACGGCAAGCGCGGCGACTCCGACGAGCGTGAGACCGACGAGGCTTGCACGGCCCAGCCAGCCACCTCGAATCGACATCCGACCCTCCCTCTGTTTGTGGAACCCGATCGTGCCCTTCATGCAATGCCCTCCTTCTTCGATTGGCGCGTGCCCTGCGTGACGCGGTCGAGAGCGATGCCGAGGGCGAGGATCGCCACCGAGGCGATCACGCCCTGCCCGAACTGCCCGCGGACGAGACCCTGCGCGACCTCGTAGCCGAGTCCGCCCGAGCCCACGAGCCCGGCAATGACGACCACGGCGAGGACCATGATGATCGCCTGGTTGATCCCGAGCATGACCGCGTCACCGGCCAGGGGAAGCTTGACCTTCATCAGCACCTGGCGCCTCGACGCCCCGAACGCGTTCGCGGCCTCCACCGACGTCGGCGCCACGTCCCGCACGCCACGCTCGACGAGCCGCAGCGTGACAGGGAACGCGTAGAGGACGCTGGCCACGATCCCCGGCACGATCGAGACCGGCATCAGGTAGATGAACGGGATGATGTAGACGAGCTGCGGGAGCGTCTGCAGCATGTCGCTGATCGGCCTCATCACCTTCGAGAAGCGGTTGCTCTCGGCGGCGAGGACACCGAGGGCGACGCCGATCACGACTGCGATCGCCGTGGCCACGAGCACCTGGGAGAGCGTGTCCATCGCGAGCGCCCACACACCCAGGAACCCGATCACGCCGAGCATCGCGAGCGTCGTCAGCGCCGGTCGCAGGCCACTCACCACGAACGCGATCGCCGTGAGCCCGGCGACGGTCGTGAACCACGGGGCGCTGACCAGGAACTCCTGCAAGGGCAGCAGGAGCTGCTGGAGGATGAAGATGCCGACCCGCTCCGTGATTGCGAAGACCCAGGTCGTCGGGTCCTGCACGTAATCGAGGACGACCTGGATCTTGGCGAGCAGCCACTCCTCGAGCGTCACCGTGCGCGGCGGGCTCCCGGCCTCGTCCGGATAGACAGCACCGGCGCCCACGAGCTTCGAGATGACGACCCCGGCGACGATCGTGACGAGGACGGCCAGGTTCCCGATGCCTCGTCGCTTCCAGTTCGCATCGAGGTGCTGGGTCGCCGGGTCGGTCCGGTCGGCGATCGCCTCGAATGAGCGGTCGAGCGCCATTGCCATCACCACGATCGCGATCCCGGCGAGGATGGCGAGAGCGGGGTTCGAGTAGAGGCCGCTCGTCACCACCGCCCCGAGACCGCCGCCGCCGATCAAGCCGGCGATCACGACCATCGAGAGCGCGAAGAGGATCGTCTGGTTGACGCCGAGCAGGATCATCCGCCGGGCGAGCGGGAGCTGCACCTTGCGGAGCAACTGCCTTCGCGTCGCGCCCATCGACGTTGCTGCCTCGACGGTGTTGACCGCCACTCCGCGGATCCCGAGTGCCGTGATCCGGATGGCCGGCGGAATCGCGTAGATCATCGTGGAGACCACAGCGGCAGCCGGGCCGATCGAGAAGAGGATCACGACTGGCATCAGGTACGCGAACGCCGGGACGATCTGCATCGCATCGAGCACCGGCGTGATCGCCTTGCGAAACCGCGTCGAACGGCCGGCCACGATCCCCAGCGGAATCCCGACGAGAAGAGAGAGTCCGACTGCCACGAGCATCAGGGCCAGGGTCTGCATGCTCTCTTCCCAGAGGCCGAGCAGAGCGAAGGTCGCGAACGCCGACCACGTGATCAGGGCCGCGCGAACGCCGCCGAAGCGCAGAACGAGCGCAGCTGCCGCGACGGTCGTTCCGGCCCAGGTCAGCCACAGCAACAGCCGGTTGAACCAGTCGACCATGTTCTCGATCGCCGAGCTGAAGCCCTCGAAGACCGTGAAGACGATCGACTGATCCTCCTGGCCTCGCTCGGTCAGAAGCCACACCTGGAAATCGTCGAGGTGCACGGACAGCGAGTTCCAGACGAGGTTGTTCGGCCAGGGGTATTCGAGCGGCCAGGCCCGGTAGGCCACGTACATCAGCGCGACGATCGCCGCCACCTGCACGAGCCGGCCGCGCCACCAGAGCCGATGGACGACGGTCGGCGTCGAGGCGGCCCGCTCGGCGATGACCGAGGCCACTAGTGCTCCGTTCCGTAAGTCCGTTGCCACTGTGGGGAGTGGCCGGGTGTGATCTGGCTGCGCACGGTGCCCGCGCACGTGCCGGTAGCACGTGTGCGGGTGCCGGGTGCAGCCAGGCGCGGCTGGACGCCGCCACAGTACGAGGGATTTGCGGAACGGAGCACTCTAGTCGCCTCTCTCGTCGGCGATCGCCCGGAAGACAGCCTCGCGCTCGACGATGCCGACGATCTTTCCGTTCTCCACGGCGCAGACCGGCTTCTCACTCGCAGCGAGCGTCGGTGCAGCCTTGCTGACGGTCGTCGTGACATCGAGCTTCGGGCCGTCGGTGGGATCCTCAGGGGTGGGATCGCGCATGATCCAGCGGAGCGTCAGCACGTTGCTCTTCGGAATGTCGCGCACGAAGTTGGCGACGTAGTCGTCCGCCGGCTCCCCGACGAGCTCCTCTGGAGTGCCGAGCTGGACGATCGCGCCGTCGCGCATGATCGCGATCCGGTCGCCGAGGCGAAGCGCTTCCGGCAGGTCATGGGTGATGAAGAGCATCGTCTTGCCCGTCTCGAGCTGGAGCCGGCAGACCTCGTCCTGCATGTCGCGGCGGATCAGCGGATCGAGAGCGCTGAAGGGCTCGTCGTAGAGCATCACCTTCGGATCGACCGCGAATGCCCGGGCGAGTCCGACGCGCTGTTGCATCCCGCCCGAGAGCTGATCGGGGAACTGGTTCCCGGAGTCCTCGAGCCCGACGAGCTGCAGCACCTCCTGCGCACGGGCAAGCCGCTGCGCCTTCGACACGCCCTGCACCTCGAGCCCGAACGCGACGTTGTCGACCACCCGCCGGTGTGCGAGCAGGCCGAAGTGCTGGAACACCATCGAGACCGTGTGACGGCGCAGCTCGCGCAACTCGGAGCGCCCCGCCGCCATCACGTCGCGTCCGTCGATCTCGATCGCGCCCGCGGTCGGCTCGATCAGCCGGATCAGCGTCCGCACGAGCGTCGACTTGCCCGAGCCCGAGAGACCCATGACGACGAAGACCTCGCCCGGCCAAACCTCGATCGAAACGTCCCGGACGGCGATCACGCAGCCCGTCTTGGCCCGCAGCTCGCCGCGCGGCAGGTCGACGTCCTCGGTGCCGAGCAGCCGCGCGCCGTTCGGGCCGAAGATCTTCCAGATCCCCTCCGCGCGGATCAGCGGTGGCCCGTCACGAGACACGCGCGGGGCCGTAGCGCTCGTCACCGCAGTCGCGCTCACATCGTCCTCTCCCTCATCCTCATTCCTGATTGAACAACGTTCGGCTCGCTGTTGCCACTCTCGGCGGCCGAGCGGGGCCTGGTGTGATCGAATCGAGCCCGTGCTCGTCGGACTCGGTCACGTCGACATCGTCTGCCGCGAGCTGGCTCGCTCGCTCGCGTTCTACGAAGCCGTCTTCGGCCAGCTCGGGCTCGAATCCCCGACCCTGTTCCCGGGCGAGCGCGGCGAGCCGATCCACTATCTCCGCTTTCCTGCTGCCGGCTCTGGCTCGCTCGGGCTCCGGCAGGCGTCCGGGCCGGAGGCGGAACAGCCATTCGAGCTCTACGCTCCCGGCCTCCACCATCTCGCGCTCGCCGTCGAAACGCACGCCGATGTCGACGCCGCCCACGCGGCCGCCGTCGCGGCGGGCGCCCGAGTGCTGCACGCTCCGCGCCTCTTCCCGGAGTACCACGCCGGCTACTACGCGACCTTCTTCCTGGATCCGGACGGATTTCGCATCGAGGTGGCGGCGAGCCGGGACGCCCGGCTTTAGAGCGTCACCACCACGGTCTTCGGCTCGGTGAACGTCTCCATCGCCTCGCGTCCACCGACCCGGCCGACACCCGAGCTCTTGCCCGACCGGCCGCCGAACGGAAGGTGGCTCTCCCAGTAGTTGGTCGACTCGTTGATGTTCACCCAGCCGGCGTCGACCGCCTCGGCGAAGCGAAGTCCGCGACCCAGGTCGCGCGTCCAGACTGCGGTCAGGAGCCCGTACGGAGATGCGTTCGCGATCTGCAGCGCCTCGTCGTCGCTCGCGATCGTCGTGATCGGGATCACCGGCCCGAACGTCTCCTCGCGCGCGACCTCCATCTCCTCCGTGACGCGGTCGAGGACGGTCGCCTGCCAGTAGAGCGTCGTCGGGAATCCGTCGGCACGCGCGCCGCCGGTGACGAGCTCGGCCCCCTGATCGAGAGCGTCCGCGACGTGCCGGTCCATCTTCTCGGCGGTCGACTCGTTGTTGAGCGGGCCCATCGTCGTCTCGGTGAGCAGCGGGTCGCCGAGCCGGATCTCACGCTCCACCGCTGCACGCAGCTGCTCGACGAACTCGTCGTGCACCGACTCGTGGACGAGGAACCGCTCTCCTGCCGTGCAGCTCTGCCCCGCGCAGAGGAAGGACGCAACGAGGCTTGCCTCGGCCGCTGCGGCGACGTCGGCGTCCGCGAGCACGATCATCGGCCCGTTGCCGCCGAGCTCGAGCAGCATCGCCTTCCCCGCCGCCCGCGTCGCCACCTTCAGCCCCGTGTCGACGGAGCCGATGAAGCCGATCGCGTGTGTGCCGGGGCTGCCCGCGATCTCGTCGCCGACCACGGCGCCACGGCCGGTGACCATGGAGAAGACGCCGACCGGAAACTCGGCGTCGACGATGCACTCCGCGAGCTTCGCCGCGCAGATCGAGGTCGACGAGGCCGGAGCCCAGACGACGGCGTTGCCGGCCGCGAGGGCGGGTGCCAGGAGCTCGGCGGGCATCGTGTAGGGCCAGTTCCACGGCGTGATCACGCCGACGACACCACGCGGGACGCGGTAGCCGAGGATCCGCTTCGACGCGTCGACGGAGGGCGGCATCGACCCGTCCAGCCGCTTGACATCCGCGGCCGCCATGCGCCAGTACTCGATCAGCTCGTCCACCTCGCCGAACGACTCGCTGTGCAACGGCTTGCCCTGATCCAGGGTCAGCGTCAGCGCGAGCTCGTCGCGGCGCTCGACGATCAGGTCGGCGACCCGCTCCATCGCTGCTGCACGCTCGAAGGCCGAGCGGCGTGACCAGTCGCGCCAGGCACCGTTGGCCGCCGCGATCGCCTTCTGCGCGTCCTCACGCGTCCCCTCGGGCACCGAGCCGAGCGACTCGCCGCTGCCGGGGCTCGTCGCCTCGAGCCGCGAGTCCGAGTCGGTCCACTCGCCGCCGATCACCATCCCGTAGTCGCGCGTGGCTGTGCTCATGCTGAAAAGGCCTCCCGGTAGATCTCCTCGTAGGCCGCAATGTCGACCTCGCGTGCGTTGCCGAACGTCTGTGGATCCTCGTAGGCGATCCGAGCCAGCATCGGAATCTCGTCCTCCGAGAAACCCAGCTCGGTCATCGACGCGATGCCGACGTCGTCCGTCAGGCGCGCGAGGGCGTCCACCCCGGCGTACGCCGCCTGCTCGACGTCCATTCCCGATGTGTCGACGCCGAGCGCCTGCGCGATCCGCGCATAGCGGTCGGGCGCAGCCGGGACGTTGTAGCGGCAGACGGGAACGAGCACCCGCGCAGTGAGCGCTCCATGCGGGCAATCGTGAACCCCGCCCGCGGACTGGCTCATCGCGTGTGCGGCGCCGGCGCTCTCCGTCCCGTACGCCATCCCGCCGAGCGTCGCAGCGTGCGCCATGTGCGTCCTCGCCTCGAGGCTGGAACCGTCCTCGAACGCCGCCCGCAGCCAGCTGCCGACGAGCTCGATCGCATGGAGCGCGACGGCGTCGTTGAACGGCTGGTGGTAGTCGCACGTGTAGCACTCGACCCCGTGCGAGAGCGCGTCGAGGCCGGTTGCGGCGGTGACCGCGGGCGGCAGTCCCAGCATCAGCTCCGGGTCGATGAGTGCCGCGTGCGGGCCGATCAGCGGCGTCCCGCCGACGTTGAACTTGATCTGCCGCTCGTGATCGGTGATCACGGCCCACAGCGTCACCTCGCTGCCCGTCCCCGCCGTGGTCGGAATGGCGACCAGCGGCGGCACACGCTGCGTCAGCGGCGTGCCGCCGTACTCGTACTCGAGAATCGAGCCCCCGTGCACGATCTCGACTCCGATCGCCTTCGCGGCGTCGATCGAGGAGCCGCCGCCGAGCGCGACGAGACCGTCGCAGCCGCCTTCGCGATAGGCCGCCGAGCCCTGTCCGACGAGCTCGAGATCCGGGTTCGGCCGGACGCCGTCGAAGAGGACCGCGCCGTCGAGCCGCTCCAGGGCCCGCTCGACGAGGCCGGCCGCGGCCACGCCCTTGTCCGTCACGAGCAGCGGCCTCGCGATCCCGAGCTCGCGCTGCAGCTCGCCGAGCCGCGCGAGCGCGCCCGGCCCGTGCACCATCCGCGTCGGCACCTCGACCGAGCGCACCACTTCCACCTCTACGGCCAACAGACCCTCCTCGACTCCCTAATCGCCGAGCTCTGCGCGACGGCGGACGACGTACTCCCCGAGCGACGTCCGGATCCCGTCGTCGAGTGCCGGCTGCTCGTACTCCTCGAGCGTCTTCCGCCAGATCTCGCCGGCGCGCTCCGTCGCGTCGCGCTCCCCGAGCTTCTTCCAGCGCTCGAAGTTCTCCGTCGAGGAGAGCAGCGGGCGGTAGAAGCACTCCCGGAAGCGCTCGAGCGTGTGCTCGGCGCCGAGAAAGTGGCCGCCGTGCCCGACCTCCTGGTGCGCGCCCCAGGCGAGGCTCGCCTCGTCCACCTCGAGCGGCGTGAACTCCTCCTTCAGCATGCGCAGGATCTCGATGTCGATCACGAACTTCTCGTAGCACGACACGAGGCCGGACTCCAGCCACCCGGCGGAGTGCATGACCCAGTTCGCACCCGCGAGGAAGGTCGGGAGCATCGTCATCATCGCCTCGTAGGCGGCCTGCGCGTCCGCCGTCTGGCTGGACGTGAGCCCGCCGCCGCTGCGCCAGGGAAGGCCGAAGTGGCGCGCGATCTGGCCGGTGCACAGGAGCCCGACCGCCGACTCGGGCGTGCCGAAGCTCGGAGAGCCCGACTGCATGTCCGTGTTCGAGAGGAACGAGCCGAAGATCACCGGCGTCCCGGGCCGGATCAGCTGCGCGAGCGCGATCCCGGCGAGGGCCTCCGCCATCTGCTGCGTCAGTGCCGAGGGCACGGAGACCGGCGACATCGCGCCCATCAGCAGGAACGGCGTGATCACGACGGGCTGGCCGGCGCGCACGTACTCGAGCATCGCCCCGAGCATCCGGTCGTCGTAGCGGAGCGGTGAGTTGACGTTGATCAGCGAGATCGAGACCGGCTCGGCTTCGATCGCCTCCCGGCCGCCGAAGAGGATCTCGCCCATCGCGATCGTGTCCTTCGCGTTCTCGGCGGAGGTGACCGAGCCCATGTAGGGCTTGTCGGTCAGCGTCTGGAGCGCGAGCACCATGTCCAGGTGGCGCGAGTCGAGCGGCGTGTCCTCGGGCTCGACGATCGTCCCGCCCGCCGAGTCGAGCTGCGGGAACGCCTGCGAGAGCTTGCAGAAGTTCTCGAAGTCCTCCATCGACGCATTGCGCCGCACTGCGCCCTCGCGGACGAACGGCGGCCCGTAGACCGAGGCGAACGACATGTGGTCGCCGCCGATATGGATCGAGTGCTCCGGGTTCCGCGCCTGCACGTCGAACTCGCGCGGCGCCTTCGCGACCTGCTCGAGCACGAAGTCGGGGTCGAGCTTGACCAGGTCGCCGTCGACCTCCTGCCCGGCCTGCGCGAACGCGTCCACGGCCTCCGGGAGGAGGAACTCGATTCCGAGCTCGGAGACGATCCGCCGCCAGCCGCCGTCCAGGGTCGCGACGGCATCCTCGGACAGGATCTCGTAGCGCGGCATCCGGTTCACGAACATGCTGCTGATCCTCTCAGAGTCGACCGACTTGCGGAAGATGGAACTGTTGTTCCATAATATGGGCTATGGCCGGAAGTCAGGCAGTCGACCGCGCCGCGCATTTGCTCGTGCGCGTGGTCGAGAGCGCGCGACCACTCGGAGTCGGCGAGCTCGCCGAGGCGACCGAGCTGCCCAAGAGCACGACCTCGCGGCTCCTCGCCGCGCTCGAACGGCAGGGGCTCCTTCAGCGCGCCGGAGACCGTGCGCCCGTGCGGCCTGGGCCCGTCCTCCTCAGCTTTGCGCAGCGGACCGAGCAGGACGTCACGGTGGTGGAGCTCGCGAACGAGCATCTCGATGCGCTGGCGGAAGAGTCCGGCGAGACGGTGAACCTCGGCGTCCCCACGCCGCTCGGGGTCGACCAGCTCTCCCAGCGCGACAGCCGGCACTTCATCGGCTCGACGAACTGGGTCGGAAAGCGAGTCCCGTATCACCTGACGGCAAATGGCAAGGTCTTCCTCGCCTGGGGAGCGGCGGCCTCCGAGCACGGCAACCCGGACGATCTCGCGGCGATTCGGGCGCGCGGCTACGCGACCGCCGTCGACGAGCTCGAGGTCGGCCTCACCGCCGTCGCCGCACCCGTCTTCGGCGGGGACGGCAATGCAATCGCGGCGCTCTCGATCTCCGGGCCCACGATCCGCCTCACGCGCAACCGCATCGAGGAGCTCGCGCCGACGCTCGTCCAGCACGCGCACGCCCTCTCCCGGAAGCTCGGCCACCAAGACGACAAGCGAGGTGCCGCATGACGCACGACGAGATCCTCCAGGGGCTCTACGACCACACGCTCGTGGGCGATGCGCCCGAGGTGAAAGAGCTCGTCGAGCGAGGGCTCGAGGACGGGATGGACCCCGAGTCGATGCTCTACGACGCTCTGATCCCCTCGCTCGAGGAGGTCGGCGCCCGCTTCGAGCGGGGCGACTACTTCGTGCCGGAGATGCTGATCGCCGCGCGTGCCATGCAGGGCGCGCTCGACATCCTCCGCCCGCTGCTCGCCGAGACGGGCGCACGGCAGGTGGGCACGTTCGTGATGGGGACGGTCAAGGGCGACGTGCACGACATCGGCAAGAACCTGGTGAACATCATGCTCGAGGGCGCGGGCTTCACCGTGATCGACCTCGGCGTCAACGTCGCGCCGGAGAAGTTCGTCGAGCAGATCGTGGAGCACAAGCCCGACATCGTCGGCTTCTCCGCCTTTCTCACGACGACGATGCCGATGTTCAAGGCGAACATCAACGCGCTCCAGAAGTCCGGCCTGCGCGACGAGGTGATCGTGATGGTCGGCGGCGCGCCGGTGACGCAGGAGTACGCGGACGCCGTCGGGGCCGACGGCTACGCGGCCGACGCGTCGACCGCCGTCCGGCTCGCCAAGACCCTGATCGAGCAGCGGCGGCAGGCGTCCGTTCCGGCGTGAAGGGACTCGCCACCATCGAGCAGGCGGTCAAGGGGCCCGTGTTCGGCTGCAGCATGTGCGGCCAGTGCGTCCTGCACTCGACCGGGCTGACGTGCCCGATGACCTGCCCGAAACAGCTCCGGAACGGCCCGTGCGGGGGCGTCCGCGCCGACGGTGCCTGCGAGGTGAACCCCGAGATGCGCTGTGTCTGGCTGAAGGCCTGGGACCGCGCCGAACGGCTGCCCTGGACGGACGAGTTCCACGAGCTGCGGCCACCGGTCGACAACCGGCTCTGGGGCACGTCGTCCTGGGCGAACTGGGCGACGAAGCGCGACCGCCAGACTCCGCCCGGCTGGGAGCCCGAAGCATAGTGCTCCCTTCCGCAAATCCCTTGGACTCTGCGGGCGTCCAGCCGCGCCTGACGGCACCCGGCACCCGCACACGTGCCACCAGCACGCGCGCGGGCACCGTGCGCCGCCAGATCCCAGCTGGCCACTCCGCCGAGCGGCAACCGACTTACGAAAGGGACCACTAGATGTCGCGGCTCGAGGATGCTCTCGGAGCCGGCCGGCTCGTTCTCACCGCCGAGCTCGGCGCCGTGGAGAACGACCTCGGCTCGGTCGCCCGCTACCTCGAGCCAATGGCGCCGTACCTCGACGCGGTGAACGCGACCGACAACACCGCCGCCCACGCCCACGCCTCGGCGCTCGCCCTCGCACTCGCGATCAAGGGGTGCGGCGAGGAGCCCGTCCTCCAGCTCGTCTGCCGCGACCGTAACCGCCTCGCGCTCCAGTCCGAGATCGTCGGCGCGGCGCTGCACGGAATCGAGAACATCTGCTGCCTGACCGGCGACGACGTCACCGCCGGGGACGAGCCCGAGGCGCGCCGCGTCTTCGACCTCGACGCCCCGCAGCTGCTCGAGACGGCGCGCGGCATCGCAGAGGGCCGTTACCTCTCCGGCCGGCCCGTCGTCCCGGCGCCGCATCTCTTCCTCGGTGCGGTCGAGAACCCGGGTGCGCCTCCCTACGAGCGCCGCGTCGAGCGCGCCTGGAAGAAGGCCCGTGCCGGCGCGCGCTTCCTCCAGCTCCAGCTCTGCTTCGAGCCCGAGCGGGTCGAGCGGTTCGTGGCCGAAGCCGTGCGAACCGGTCTGACCGACGGTGTCTCGCTGCTGCAATCGGTCGTGATCGTCCGAAGCGCCTCGGCGCTCCGCTACATCGACGAGAAGGTCCCCGGGATCTCGATCCCCGCGGCGACGATCGCCCGGGTCGAGCGCGCCGACGACGAGCAAGAGGCGGCGTTCGAGGTGGCGTGCGAGCTCTCCGAGCAGGCGCTCGCGCTGCCGGGGGTCGCCGGCCTGCACCTGATCAGCTTCCGCAAGGACGCGGGCATCGCGGCGCTCTGCAAGCGGCTCGCGATCCCGACGAGGGAACAGAGGGAGGCCAGTGGAAACCGTCATCCAGTCGCGGTCTAGGACCGTCGTCATCGGGCCGGAGCAGCCGTTCTGCATCATCGGCGAGCGGATCAACCCGACCGGGCGCAAGGCCTTCCAGGCGCTGCTGCAGGCGAGCGACCTCTCGCAGCTCGAGATCGACGTGCCCGAGCAGGTCGCCGGCGGCGCGGACATGCTCGACGTCAACGTCGGCGATCCGCTGGCCGACGAGGTCGCCCTGATGGGCGAGGCGGTCCGCATCGTGCAGGGACTGACCGACTTGCCGCTCTGCCTCGACTCGTCCGTGATCGAGGCGCTCGAAGCCGGCCTGAACGCGTACGAGGGCAAGGCGCTCGTCAACTCCGTCACCGGCGAGGACGAGCGACTGGAGGCGATCCTGCCGCTCGTCGCGAAGCACGGCGCCGCCGTGATCGGGCTCGCGAACGACGAGGACATCCCGATGGAGCCGGAGGTGCGCCTCGCCGTGGCGAAGAAGATCGTCTCCGCCGCCGGCGACTACGGGATCCCGCCGGAGGACATCGTCATCGACGCGCTCGCGATGCCCGTCGGCGCGCTGCCGAACGCGGTCACGCTCTTCGTCGACACGCTCGCGCTGATCCGCGAGCACCTCGGCGTCAACACGACCTGCGGCGCCTCGAACACGGCTTTCGGCCTGCCGCGGCGGAGCACGCTCGGCGGCGCGTTCCTCTCGATCGCGCAGAGCCACGGGCTGACGAGCGCGATCATGGATGCGCGCTCGCCGGAGTGCGTCGACGCCGTCCGGGCGGGCGATCTCCTGCTCGGACGCGACGAGTGGGGCGCGCGCTGGATCGCATCGTTCCGTGAGAAGCAGGCGGCCGCCGCGTCGTGAGCGCTGCCGAGATTCTCCCACTGCCGCAGAAGGATCGGGTCCTCCTGCGCTTCGAGCCGACCGGCGACAACGGCGCCGCTGCGAAGGAGGCGCGCGTTCCGGCCGGGACGACGCTCTTCGACGCTGCGAGCTGGAACGGGATCGCGATCGACTCGACCTGCGGCGGCCACGGGACCTGCAAGAAGTGCAAGGTGCGTGTCGTCGAGGGCAAGGTGCCGCTCTCGTCCGTCGATCCGCGCGCCTTCTCGATCGAGGAGCTGAAGGCCGGCTGGCGGCTGGCGTGCCGCGCTCAGGCGGAAGCGGATCTCGTCGTCGAGGTGCCGCCGCTCTCCTCGCGGCCGAAGGCGGCGCTCGTCGGCGTCGGCCGGCACGTGATCCTGCGGCCCGCCGTGCAGAAGCGCTACCTGGAGCTCGAGGAGCCGACGCTCGAGGATCAGGCTTCCGATCTCGAACGGGTGCTCGCGGCGATGGACGACGTCGAGCTGCGCGTCCCGCTCGAAGTCCTGCGCACCCTCGGAGGCACGCTGCGCGCCGCCGACTTCAAGGTGACCGCCGTCCTCTGCGACGACCTGCTGCTCGACGTCGAGCCGGGCGACACGACCGGGCGGACCTTCGCGATCGCGTTCGACCTCGGGACGACCACGGTCGTCGCGAACCTGCTCGACCTGGAGACCGGCTCGCCGCTCGCAGTCCAGTCGCAGCTGAACAAGCAGCAGCCCTTCGGCGCGGATGTGATCTCGCGCGTCTCCGCGACGATGCTCGACCCCGATGCGCTCGGACTGCTCCGGAGCCGGGCGCACGAGACGCTCGACGAGCTCGCGCAGGAGGTGTGCGAGGAAGCCGGTGTGCCCCCGGGCGAGATCTACGAGGTCTCGGTGACGGGCAACCAGACGATGATCCAGATCGCGCTCGGGATCGACCCCGAGCCCCTCTCGATGGCCCCGTTCACCATGGCCGCGGCCACGCTGCCGCCCGCGACCGCGGCCGACTTCGGCATCCGAGTCCACGAGCGCGCGCCCGCTGTGCTCTTCCCCGCGATGGGCGCCTACGTCGGCGGCGACATCGTCGCCGGGCTGCTCGCGACGGGTCTCACGCTCGACCGCCGGATCCGGCTCTTCATCGACGTGGGCACGAACAGCGAGATCGCGCTCGGCTCCTCGGCACGCGCCCTGGCCACCGCCGCGCCGGCAGGACCTGCGTTCGAGGCGGCGCAGATCAAGTGCGGCATGCGTGCCGCCGACGGTGCAATCGAGGGCGTGAAGATCCGCGACGGCGAGGTCGAGCTGACCGTGATCGGCGACGTCGAGCCCCAGGGGATGTGCGGCTCCGGCCTCGTGGACGCCGTCGCGGAGCTCGTCGGGCGCCGGGCTGCTCGACCGCTCGGGCCGCTTCGTGCTCGGAGAGTCGGAGCGGTTCGGGAAGATCGGCGAGGAGAACGTCTTCCACCTCAGCGACGAGGTCTATCTGTCCCAGCGCGACGTGCGTGAGCTGCAGTTCGCCAAGGCGTCGATCGCAACGGGCTGGAACCTGCTCTGCCGGGATCTCGGCATCGAGCCCGGCGAGATCGCGCAGGTACTGCTCGCGGGCTCGTTCGGCTCCTACCTCTCGGCCGCGAGCGCGGTGAAGATCGGACTCGTCCCGAAGCTGCCGCTGACGCGCATTGTCTCGGCGGGCAACGTCGCCGGCGAGGGCGCGAAGATCGTCTCGCTCTCGATGCAGGAACGTGCGGCCGCAGCCGCGATCGTGGAAGAGGTCGAGTACGTCGAGCTCTCCGGCCGCGCCGACTTCAACGACCTGTTCGTCGACCAGCTGGCCTTTCCGGTTTGACTGTCGGCGTCGTCGCCTGCGGGGCGCTCGCGCTCCACGTTCGCCGGCTCGCGCTCGATCGCGGCTGGGACGTCGAGATCCGGGCGCTGCCGCCGCAGCTGCACAACCGGCCCGAGCGGATCGCCGCAGCCGTCGACTCGGAGCTCCGTTCGCTGGACTGCGACCGCCTCGCCGTCGCCTATGCCGACTGCGGCACCTACGGCGCGCTCGACGAGGTGCTGCGCGCGCACGGCGCAAGGCGGCTCCAGGGAGACCACTGCTACGACGTGCTCGCCCGCGACGAAGTGCGCGAGGCGCTGGCCGAGGAGCCCGGCACGTACTTCCTCACCGACTTCCTCGTGAAGACCTTCGACTCGAGCGTCGCCCGGCCATTGCGCCTCCCGGAGCTGAGGGACGCCTACTTCGCCAACTACACGCGCGTGCTCTGGCTCGCCCAGGAGCCGACGCCCGAGCTGCTCGTCCGGGCCGAGCACGCAGCCGAGATCATGGGGTTGCGGCTCGAGGTGCGCGAGGTCGGGACGGATGGTCTGGAGCGGCAGCTCGAGCAACTCGTAGGATCGCCCCTGGTGTCCGAGCGATGACTGACTTCCCCTCGAGCGCGAAGGCGGTCGTCATCGGCGCCGGCATCGTCGGCAACAGCATGGTCCATCACCTCGCGCGGCTCGGCTGGCGGGATCTCGTGCTGCTGGACAAGGGCGCGCTGCCGAACCCGGGCGGCTCGACCGGACACGCCTCCAACTTCATCTTCCCGGTCGACCACTCGAAGGAGATGACGGCGCTCACGCGGGACTCGACGAACCAGTACATCGAGCTCGGCGTGCATACGGTGAGCGGCGGGATCGAGGTCGCCCGCACGCAGGAGCGGCTGGAGGAGTTCAACCGGCGGATGACGTCGTCGATCTCGTGGGGCGAGCCGTCGGAGCTGCTGACACCGGCGCAGGTGAAGGAGCTCGTGCCGTACCTCAACGAGGAGATCATCCTCGGCGGCTTCTACACGCCCGGAGTCGGCTGCGTCGACTCCCTCCGCGCCGGCACGCTGATGCGGGAAGCCGCTCAGGCCCTGGGCGCACTGACGATCTCGGCGGGCACCGAGGTGACCGGAATCGACGTCGAGAACGGGCGCGTCCGGCGCGTGCACACCGACAAGGGCACGATCGAGACGGAGTACGTCTTCGTCTGCTGTGGCGTCTGGAGCCCGCGGATCGCGCGGATGGCCGGCGCCGCGATCCCGCTCACGCCCGCCGTCCACCAGATGATCAGCGTCGGCCCGATCCCGCTCTTCGAGGAGACGCCCGGCGAGATCTTCTTCCCGATCGTCCGCGACGTCGACACGAACATGTACGAGCGGCAGAACGGCAGCGACATGGAGGTCGGCTCGTACGCGCACCGCTCGATCCTCATGGACCCGGACGAGATCCCCTCGATCGAGGAGTCCGCGCTCTCCCCCACCGAGCTCCCCTTCACCTCCGAGGACTTCGACCTGCAGCTGGAGCAGGCGCTGGAGCTGATGCCCGAGATCCTGACGGTCGAGGGCGCCGGGATCCGTCACGCGATCAACGGGCTGCTCTCGCTGACGCCGGACGGGATGCCGATCCTCGGGGAGACACCCGAGGTGAAGAACCTCTGGTCGGTGGCCGCGGTCTGGATCAAGGAAGGACCCGGGATCGCCCGCGCGGTCGCCGAGTGGGCCGTCGAGGGCGCCTCCGAGATCGACGTGCACGGCGCGGACATCGCCCGCTTTCACCCGCACCAGCGCGAGCAGCGCCACGTCGACGCGAGGTCGTCCGAGGGCTTCAACAAGACCTACGGGATCGTCCACCCGTCGGAGCAGTGGGAGAGCAACCGGAACGTCCGGGTCAGCCCCTTCCACGCCCGCGAGCAGGAGCTCGGCGCCGTCTTCTTCGAGACCGCCGGCTGGGAGCGCCCGTGGTGGTACGAGTCGAACGCCGGGCTGCTGGAGGAGTACGGCGACCGCGTGATGCCGCGCGAGGCCGAGTGGGAGTCGCGCTGGTGGTCACCGATCGTGAACGCCGAGCATCTGGCGATGCGCGACCGAGTGGCGATGATCGACCTGAGCGCCTTCCACGTCCTCGACGTCACCGGGCCGGGGGCGCTCGAGGCTCTGCAGCACATCGCGCTCGCGGAGATGGACGTCGAGCCCGGCCGCGTCGTCTACACGCCGGTCCTCGACCACAACGGCGGCTTCAAGGCCGACCTGACGATCATGCGGCTGGAGCCGGAGCTCTTCCGGATCGTCACCGGCGCCGCGCACGGGATGGCGGATCGCAAGTGGTTCTCCGACCGGCTGCCGCAGGACGGCTCGGCGCAGCTCACTGACGTGACCGAGGACTGGTGCACGGTCGGCGTCTGGGGCCCGCGGGCGCGCGACCTCGTCTCTTCGGTGACGAGCGACGACGTCTCGCACACGGGCTTTCCCTTCGCGCGCTGCCGTGAGGTCGAGCTGGGAGGCGTGCGCGCGCTGGCCTCCCGGATCTCGTACGTCGGCGAGCTCGGCTGGGAGATCTATGCGCCGGCGGCGGATGGGGCGGCACTGTGGGACGTCCTCTGGGAGGCCGGGCAGCCGCTGGGTGTCGTCCCGGCGGGCATCGGCGTCTACGGGACGACAGGGCGGATCGAGAAGGGCTACCGCGCGTACGGGGCGGAGCTCGAGTCCGAGTACAACGTCGCCGAGGCCGGCATGACTCGCCCGAAGGTGAAGGAGCACGACTTCGTCGGCAAGGACGCGTATCTCCGCCAGCGGGAGGAGGAGCCCGCCGCGATCATGTCCACGCTGACGGTGGACGATCCGACATCGTCCTCCGGCGTCAAGCGCTACATGATGGGCAGGGAGCCGATCCTGACGGCTGACGGGGAGCGGATCGTCGATCGCAAGGGACGACCCTCGTTCGTCACCTCGGCCGGCTCCGGCCCCTCCGTCGGCAAGCACGTCCTGATGGCCTACCTGCCGCCGGAGCACGCGGTCGAGGGCAACCAGCTGCTCGTCCAGTACATGGGCGAGCGGTATCCGGTCACCGTGGCCGTCGCCGGCTCGACGCCGCTCTTCGACCCGGAGAACACCAGGGTTCGGAGCTAGTGCTCCGTGAACATCGCGGTCTGCATCAAGCGCGTGCCGGAGACCGGCGCGCGGATCACGCTCACCGCGGACGAGCAGGAGATCGACACCAGCTACCTCGGCTTCACGATCAGCCCGCACGAGGAGTGCGCGGTCGAGGAGGCGTTGAGGCTCGTCGAGCGGCACGGCGGCACCACGACTGCGGTCACGCTCGGACCAGCGGCCGCCGCCGAGCAGCTGCAGAACGCGGTCGCGATGGGAATCGAGTCGGCCCTCCTGCTCGAGACCGAGCGGAGCGACTGGGATCCACAGGCGACCGCCGCCGCACTCGCGGACGCACTCCGAGACGGCGGGCACGACCTGCTCCTCTTCGGCAACGAGTCGGCCGACTCGGGCGGCTACCAGGTCGGGATCCGCGTCGCACATGCGCTCGGCCTCCCCTGCGTGACCGGGATCAAGGGCATCGAGATCGCGGACGGAACCGCAACCGTTCGGCGCGAAGAGGGCGGCGGCTGGGAGATCTTCGAGGTGCAGCTGCCGGCGGTCCTCACGGTGAAGGAGGGGATCAACCTCCCACGCTACGCGTCGCTGCCCGGCCGGCTGCGCGCGAAGAAGCTGGAGATCGCACGGGTCGAGCCGCAGTGGCGCGAGGGCGGCCTGCGCAAGCAGCGGCTCGTGGTTCCCCAGGAGCAGGGCTCGCACGTCGAGCTGCTCGGGGAAGGCCCTGCGGCGGCGCCGAGGGTCGTCGAGGTGCTCAGGGAGCTCGGAGTCGCATGATTCTCTGCCTCGTCGAGCCCGGCGAGCTCTCGCTCGAAGCCCTGGCGTTCGCGCAGCAGCTCGGCCCCGTGCACGCATTCTCGGTCGACGCGGGCGCGGAGTACGCGCCGGGCGCCTGGGCGGCGGCGATCGTCCAGCTCGTCGAGAAGCACTCGCCGGACGCGGTCGTTGCGGCCGCGAGCGACCGCGGCCAGGAGGCAATGGCCCACGCCGCGGCCCGGCTCGACACACCGCTGGCGGCGAACTGCGTCTCGGCCCGTCCAGGCGACCCGTGGCACGTCGTGCGCCAGCGGTGGGGCGGCAGCCTGCTGGAGGAAGCGACGCTCTCGGGCCCGGTGAAGCTTCTGACCGTGGCGCAGCACGTCGTCGCGGCCGCCGAGCCGGTCGCGGTGGAGCCTTTCGCACCCGAGCTCTCGGACGCGGACCTCGCCGTACGGGTCGTCCGCCGTGAGGAGCCGCCGCCCGGCACGGTCTCGCTCACCGATGCACGAGTCGTCGTCGGCGGCGGCCGCGGCGTGGGCAGCGCAGAGGGCTTCGCCGTCCTGGAGGAGCTCGCCGAGCTGCTCGGAGGCGCTGTCGGCGGTTCTCGCGTCGTCACGAACCTCGGCTGGCGCGCGCACGCCGACCAGGTCGGCCAGACCGGCGCGAGGATCGCGCCCGACCTCTACATCGCCTGCGGGATCAGCGGCGCGATCCAGCACATCGTCGGGTGCAAGGGCGCGAAGAAGATCCTGGCCATCAACAAGGATCCGAACGCGCCGATGCTCGCGCGCTCGGACTACGCGGTCGTCGGAGACCTGCACGAGGTCGTCGCGGCCGTGATCGAAGAGCTGCGGCGCTAGGTCGCGAGCTCGAGCAGAGTTCGGGCGGCGGTTTTCGGCCGTTCGGTCAGCTGGGCGAGTGCCGCCGCCGCCAGCTGCAGCTCGCCGATCGTCGTGCGGGGACGTTCCAGCGCGAGCCGCGCGAGCCACCGCACCGCCGCGGGCTCCGCCTTCGGGGAACCGGCGGCCGCGTACAGGACGACGAGAGCGAGCGCGTCAGCGAGCGGGACGTGGCCCATCTCCCGCGCGGCGAGCTCGGCGAGCACGATCGACTGCGTCTCGATTGCTCGGCGGTAGCGGGTGGTGGCGGAGCCCTGCGAGGTCACGAACAGATGTTCGCACGCCTGGGCCCGCCGGCGGATGCCGCCCGACCTAGTGTCTCGCGACGGCGCCGATGTGGCGCTCGTACGCGCCGGTCTCGACGATCTCCGTGATCTGGGCGACCACATGCTCGAGCTCGGCATCCGACGTGTAGTAGTGCGGCCCGATCCGGATGCCGGCGCCCGGGCGGAAGTCGCAGAGAATCTGCCGTTCCGACAGCTCCTTGTGCACCGCCGGGAACTCGTCGACGTGCACGGTCACGGTGCCGCCGCGGCGCTCGGGCTCGCGCGGGCTCGCGATCCCGAAGCCGGCAGCCTCGGCAAGACGGATCAGCAGCCGGTCTGGCGGAGTGAGTTCTCGCGGATCCGCTCGACGCCGATCTCCTCGATCAGGTCGTAGCCGGGCGTCCCCGCGTAGAGCGCCGGCACGTTCGGCGTGCCGGTGAGGAAGCGCGCCGCACCGGACGCGTAACGCATCTCCTCCTCGAAGGCGAACGGAGCCTCGTGCGCCTGCCAGCCGGTGTACGTGGGCTCGAGCCGCTCGGCGAGGTCGGGACGCACGTAGAGCCAGCCGTTCCCGGGGCCGCCGCAGAGCCACTTGACCGAGCCGCCGACGGCGAAGTCGACAGCGAGGGCGGTGACGTCGAGGGGGACGATCCCCGCCGACTGGTAGGCGTCGAGGATCACGTGCGCACCGACGTCGTGAGCGCGTCTGACGATCTTCTCGACGTCCTGGATCTCGCCCGACTTGTAGAGAACGTGGCTGATCGGGACGAGAAGCGTGCGTTCGTCGATCGCCTCCACGATCTCGCCGTCGTCCTCGCAGACGACGACCTCGAGGTCCCGCTGCGCCTGGTAGAGGTAGCGAACCGACGGGAAGTTGCCGCGCTCGTAGACGATGCGGTTCCGCTGGGGCGCGGGCGTGAAGCACGAGAGGACGATGGCCTCGGCGATCGCCACGTTCTGGTGCATCACGGTCGAGCCGGCCGGTGCGCCCACGATCCGGCCGATCTGGTCTCCGACCGTCATCGGCATCTCCCACCACCCCTCGCCCCAGGCCCGGATCCCCCGCTCGCGCCAGGTACGCGCGTACTCCGCGGCCCGCTCCTCCACCTTCGCCGGCATCGCGCCCAGCGAGTGGTTGATCAGGTAGGTCGTGTGCTCGAGGATCGGGAACTCCGGGCGATAGTCGAGCAACGGACGCACGGGGGGAGACTATGCTCCCGAAGGGTCATGGGCGAAAGGACAAATCTGAATGTGCCGCCGGTCAAGGGCGTCGAGCGTCACAACGGCGGCGTCGTCGTCGTCCATCTCGTCGGCGAGCTCGATCTCTACAACGCGCCGGAGCTCAGGATCACCCTCCTCGAGCTTGCGTCCGAGCAGCCGGACAGGCTCGTCGTCGACCTCGCAGAGGTGGCCTTCGTCGACTCGACCGCCCTCGGCGTCCTGATCGAGGCGCGCACGGCCCTCGCGAACCGGCAGGCGTTCCTGCTGGCGTCGCCGGGCCTGGAGACTCACCGCGCGCTCACGATCTCCGGCCTCGACCAGCACCTCGGCGTGCACGATTCCGTCGAGGCGGCGCTCGCCGCCACGCTCGCGCCCTGATGCTCGCCGAGCTCGCCTCGGCAATGCTCCTCACCGCGGCGCCGGGGCTCCCCTCGTACATCGACGGCTACCAGGGCTGGCAGAAGGTGAACGCCAAGCCGATCAAGGGCGGCTCTTCCGCGCACCAGGGAACGAAGAACGTCTTCGCGAGCCGCGGGAAGACCGGTACGCGTTACCCCGTGGGCACGATCGTGGTGAAAGCCGGGATGCCGGCCGGCAAGAAGTGGCTGTCGCTCGTGGCGACGATGCGAAGGATCAAGGGAAGCGTCAACGGCGGCTGGCGCTGGGAGGAGTTCACGCGCTCGTCGCCGTCGTCCCGCTTCACGAAGGTCGGCTTCCCCGAGTCCGGATGCGCCGCGTGCCACTCGCAGGCCAAGAAGAACGACTACGTCTTCACGCGGCGGCGTTGAGCAGGCGCTCGAGCGCGGGGTCGAGACCGAGCGAGTCGCGCAGCTCCTCGTAGGCCCGGCGCGCGTCCGCTCCCGCAGGCACGCCCTTGACCGCGCGGATGAGGACGTTTTTCGCCGTGTGCTCGATCGCGACGAATTCGACGAGCTGGGCCCGGTAGCCGGCGAGCTCGAGCAGCTGGGCGCGGAGCGTGTCGGTGACCAGCGCCGCGAAGCGCTCCTTGGCGAGGCCGTGGCGCAGCAGCGGCGCCAGGAGCGGACTCTCGAGCTGTCCGTACGCCTCCTTCTGACAGCAGGGAACGGCGAGGATCGCATCGGCCTGCCAGCGCACGGCCTGCGCAAGCGCCTCGTCCGTGGCGGTGTCGCAGGCGTGCAGGCTCACCACCAGGTCGACCGCTCCGTCGGCTTCGTAGCTTGCGATGTCGCCGCGCTCGAAGCGAAGTCCGGCCGCGCCGGAGCGCTCGGCGAGCGAGGAGCATGCGGCGATCACGTCCTCCTTCAGGTCGAGGCCGACGATCTCCACCGAGCGGCCGCGAAGCTCCGTCAGCAGGTGGTGGACAGCGAAGGTGAGATACGACTTGCCACAGCCGAAGTCGACCACGCGGAGCGTCCCCTCAGTGCGCAACGACGGGACGACGTCGTCGACGAGCTCGAGGAAGCGATTGACCTGCCGGAACTTGTCGTAGCGGCTCCTGCGCACCGTGCCGTCGGGTGTCATCACGCCGAGCTCGACCAGGAACGGGACCGGCGTCCCCTCCTCGAGCAGGTACTGCTTCTTGCGGTCGTGGTCGCGCGGCGCGGCGGCCCGCGACGGCGGCCGGCGGAGCACGGTCTCCCCGAGCACCTGCCAGTCCGCCTCCGAGCCCTGGAGCAGTCCCTGTCCGTAGTCGCCGAGGAGCGCGCCGAGGCGTTCGCGTGCGGCGTCGGGCGGGAGGTTCTCGTGCGTCGTCCGGTCGGAGAGATGCGCGGTGAAGCGATACGCCGTCTCGCCGCGAAGCTCCACGGGATCGATCGTCGTCCTCGCCGGAACCTCGCTCGAGCGCGGCTTCGAAAGCACGGCGCGTCGTAGCTGGTCGCCCGCGAAGAGGTCGGTCAGGAGCTCTTCGAGGGCCGCCATCAGAGACCCGCCGCCTCCAGGAGCTGCAGCCAGAGCTCGCTCCGCGTCGGGAAGGACGGCACGGCATGGGCGAGCCGCTCGAGCGGGACTTCGCAGACGACGGCGATCGTCGCGGGATGCAGCATCTCGGCGACCTCCACCCCCGTGAACGTCGCGCCGGCGATCACGTGGCGAACGTCGTCGATGACGAGCCGCGAGGTCCCGGGCGCTCCGCGGCCGGTGAAGCTCGCGCCGGCGGTCGAGCCCGTCTCGACGTCGACCGCGCGCACCACCATCCCGGCCGCCTCCGCCGATCCCAGGGTGTGGCCGACCGCGGCGACCTGCGGGTCGGTGAAGATCACCCGCGGCGAAAGCGGGCCGTCGGAGACGAGCGCCACGCTGCGACCCAGGATCGAGTCGGCCGCGAGGCGGCCCTGGTACTTGCCCATGTGCGTGAGCAGCGCACGGCCGTTCGCGTCGCCGATCGCGTAGAGCCAGTCGTGTCTCGACGAGCGCAGGTTCGTGCCGACTTCGACCGGCTTGCCCGGCTCGAGCCCGATCGTCTCGAGCCCGAGGCTCTCGGTGTTCGGCTTCCGGCCCACGGCGATCAGCAGCTCGGAGCCTGCGGCAGTCGAGCCGTCCTCCATCGTGACCGTCACGTCGCCGTCGCGGGCGACCGAGACGGCTCGGCAGCTCGTCCGAACATCTACGCCTGCCTCGGCCAGGGCTGCCTCGACCTGTGCGGAGGCGAATGGCTCCTCACGGACGATCACACGCGGTGCGCCTTCCAGCAGGATGACTTTCGTCCCGAGCGACGTCCACGCCTGCGCGAGCTCGACGCCGACCACGCCACCGCCGAGGATCACGAGGCTCTCGGGCGCTTTCTTGGCAGTCGTCGCCTCTCGGTTGCCCCACGGCTTCGCCTCGAGGAGGCCCGGGATCGGCGGCATGACCGGCCCGCTCCCGGTCGCGACAATGACCGCCTTGCCGGCCACGAGGACGTCCTCACCGACGGCGACACGCCGCTCGCCGTCGAACTGCGCGTCGCCGCGCACGAGCTCGACACCGCGCTCCTCCAGCCAGGGGACCTGGCTCGAGTCGTCCAGGTCGTGGATCACCTCGTCGCGGCGCGCGAGCACAGCCGGCACGTCGAGCCCGTCCGTGCTGAGGCCGGGCACGCGCTTCGTCTCGGCGAGCAACTCGCCAGGCCGGAGCAGCGCCTTCGAGGGCATACAGGCATAGAACGAGCACTCGCCGCCGACGAGGTGCTTTTCGACGAGCGCGACCGACAGCCCGCCCTGGCCCAGCCGACCCGCGGCGACCTCACCGGCCGGGCCTGCGCCGATCACGATCACGTCGAAGCTGCGCTCCGCCACGCGCCGAGTGTTGCAGATGCCCATTGTGCGACGATCGCAGCGTGAGCACGACGATCGACCCGCGCGAGCTGCGACGGCTCATGTCCCACTGGGCGACCGGCGTCGCGGTGATCACGAGCCGCGGAGAGACAGGCCCGCGAGGAGCCACGACGAACGCGCTCACCTCGCTCTCGCTTGAGCCGCTGCTCGTGCTCGTGGCCCTGGACCGAGCCTCGAACACGCTCGAGGCGGTCCGGCACTCGGGCCGCTTCTGCGTCAACATCCTCGGAGCCGAACAGGAGGAGCTCGCCCGCCGCTTCGCGACGAAGGCGAGCGGCGAGGAGAAGCTCGCCGGGGTCGAGCACCAGCTGATCGACGAGGTCCCCGTGCTCGGCGGCACGGTCGCCTGGCTTGCGTGCGAGCTCGAGCAGGAGCTGGACGGCGGCGACCACGCGATCCTGATCGGCCGGCCGCTCGAGGCCGGCGCCGACCCCGACGCCCGACCGCTCGTCTTCTACGGCGGCCGCTATCACGCGGGCAGCCTCGACGGTCCGTAGCTCGCGGTGGAGGTCATCCAATGTGGCGCGATCCTCTTCGACCTGGACGGGGTCTTGATGGACTCGCGCGTCGCGGTCGAGCGGGCGTGGACGCGCTGGGCTGCCGGGCATGCGATCGACCCCGTCGCGGTGCTGGCGGAGGCGCATGGGCGCCGGACGATCGACACGATTCGAGCCGTCGCGCCGACGCTCGACGTCGAGGCCGAGGCACGCCGGCTCGAGGACGGGGAGTCCATCGACTTCGACGGCGTGACCACGCTTCCCGGCGCGGCTGCGCTGCTCGAGGCGCTTCCGGCCGGAAGCTGGACCGTCGTGACATCGGGCACGCGGGCGCTCGCCACGGGCCGTCTGGCGCATGGCGGCCTTCCGATCCCGGAACGGCTGATCACCGCCGACGACGTCGAGCGCGGCAAGCCGGATCCCCAGCCGTACCTGGCGGGAGCCGCGGCGCTCGGGGTCGATCCCGCCGAGTGCCTCGTGATCGAGGACGCACCCGCCGGGATCGAGGCCGGCAAGGCTGCCGGGATGACCGTGCTCGCACTGGCAACGACGTTCGAGGCGGGGTCGCTCGCAGCCGCCGACTACCTAGTCGGCTCGCTCGCCGACGTAGAGCTGGGTTCGGCAGCGGAACTGCCCGAGGGCCGCTTCGAACTCGAGCTGCGTCGTATCGGGTAGCTAGGTCGAGAGCTCGTCGAACTGCGGCAGGTCGTCCGTGATCTCGAACCACGGGCGCCTTCGAGCCGACGAAGATGTGCTCAGTCGGACGCATGGACGGGGCATCGACGAGCGAGCCCATGGCGACGTGCACGAACTCGCCGTCCCGCACCACCGAGAACAGGAGAGAGCCGCAGAGGCCGCAGCGCGTGTCGTTGGCGTCCTTCTCGCCGACGATGAGGACTTCGTCCTGGCCCTTGGTGATCTCCAGCTTCTCGCGTTCGATCCCGGCGAACGCCTTGAACGCCGAGCCCGTCGCGGCGCGGCAGCCCGAGCAGTGGCAGTTGGCCGCGTAGATGAATTCGTCCGCGACCGCGTACTGCACGGCGCCGCACTGGCATTTTCCTGTGAGCACGGAGTGAGCGTAAGGAATCGGAGTCACCGGGGTTGGAGGAGCAACGGATCTCGTCCACCAACCAAAGGAGACCCCATGAGAATCCGCATCCCCAGCCCCGCCACGATCATCGCTTCACTCGCGCTGCTGCTGTCGCTGACGGGCACGGCGGTCGCGGGCGCGCTGATCACCGGCGCCCAGATCCAGAACAACACGGTCGGCAGCCTCGATCTGACGAACAACGGCGTGAAGAGCGTCGATCTCAAGGACAACGGGATCAAGAGCATCGACGTGATGAACGGCCAGCTTCGGGCAGTGGACTTCGCTCCTGGGCAGCTTCAGCCCGGTCCGGCCGGCCCCGCAGGCCCTGCCGGCCCCGCTGGTCCGCAGGGAGCCGCCGGCCTCGCCGGTGTGGAGATCGTCACCGCGGTAAGCGACCGCGACTCGGATGCAACCCACGCGGTCACCGCGACGTGCCCGGCGGGCAAGACGGTGATCGGCGGCGGTGCGCACATCTTCGACGCCTCAGGTGACGCCGCTCTGGACGAGAGCTATCCACCGGACTCGACACGGTGGTACGCGAGGGCGTACGAGATCAACGCGAATGCCCTCAACTGGCATGTCGCCGCCTACGCGATCTGCGCAGTCGCCTCCTAGCACTGCTCAGCAATCCCTGCAACATGCGCCCCGCTCCGGCGGGGCGCATCCGCGTAAGGAATCGACGCCGCACCGGTTGTACGGACATGAACACACACCACACACACCTCACGTCTCTCTCCGTCGACGAAGCCTGGATCGTCGAATGGGCAACCGACGGCGTGCTCGCGCTCGAGCGCTACCTCGCCAAACATGCCGCGTTCGCAGATTTTCTCCGCGCGCGGAACGACCTAGACTGGTGCGATGGCGACGGTTCCGCGGACGCCTGACGCAGAGCTCCTGCTTCGGCTTCGCAGCCGCGATCGCGAAGCCTGGGAGGAGCTCTATGCGGAGTATCAGCCGCGTCTTCGCGCCTTCGGCTACCGCCTGGCCGGGAACGTCCACGACGCGGACGACCTGGTGCAGGAGACGTTCGTCCGCGCCGTCCCGCGACTCGACAAGCTCGACCCGGCGACGGCTGACGTCGGCGCGTACCTCTTCACCACGCTGCGCAATCTCTTCCTGAAGCAGGTCGAGCGCACGAAGCGGCAGCAGCCCATGGCGGAAGTGCCCGAGCCGGTGCTGCCGACACCGATCGAGGACGACCCCGAACGAGGAACGCTCCTCCGGCGTCAGCAGGACGAGGTGCGGCTCGCGAACGCGAGGCTGCAGCCCCGTCAGCGTCTCGTGCTGGCGCTGCGCGAGCTCGAGGACCGCTCGTATGCCGAGATCGGCGAGCTGGTCGACATGAAGGAGAACGCAGTCGCGCAGCTGATCTTCCGGGCCCGCGAGAGCCTGCGCCTGGAGCTCCGGCTCGCGGAGGTCGATCCCGACCGGCTCCCCGAGGAGTGCCGGCGCTACCTGCCACTGCTCGCAGCCCACCTCGACGGACAGCTGAAAGGAGCGCGCCAGCAGGAGACCCTCGCGCACCTCGAGAGCTGCGAGCGGTGCCAGGACGCCCTCGCGAGCATGCGCGAGGCCTCGAAGCGCTACCGCACGATCTTCCTGCCGGCACTCCTCGAGACCGACGAGGCGCGCGCGGCTGTCGAGAGCCGCCTCGACGCCGTGCACTACTGGGATCGCCGGCGCGGCAAGTGGCTGGTGGGACGGACGACGCGATCGATCGCCGTTGTTGCGGCTCTGGTCGCGCTCAGCGGCGGCGGTACCGCGCTCGGCGTCGCCCTCTCGCGAGACGGCGGATCCGCACCGGCCGCAGCGCCGCAGACAACGGAGGGCGAAATCGCGGCGATCACCAATGTGGAGACTGTCGCGCCCACGACCGCGCCGACGACGACAGCCAGGCCAAGGCGTCGCGCGCCGAAACCCGCGCCTCCCAAGGTGACCGCCCCGGAGCCGACGACCACTGCGTCGACCGCGCCGGAGACCACCACGGACGCCGAGGTCGAGACGACGCCGGCTCCTGTGGTGACCGAGCGGAAACCGAAGCCCAAGCAGCCTGCGCCCAAGCCGAAGCCGAAGCCGAAGGTCACAGTGGCGCTCCTGGACACCACGGCACCGACCGTGACGATCACTCGGGCTCCCGGCGCATCGGTCTCGTCCAGCAACGCTCAGATCGGATTCAGGTCCAACGAGGCCGGAGCGAGGTTCGCCTGCAAGCTCGATGCCGCCGCGTACTCCCCGTGCAGCAGCCCCACTGCACTCTCCGGTCTTGCCGCGGGCAGCCACCAGTTCTCGGTCCGGGCGACGGACAAGGCCGGGAACGTGGGGAAGCCGGCAAGCGTCCAGTTTCGGTATTCCCCGCCCGACACGACGGCACCCACCGTGACACTCGCGTCGACCCCACCGGCCTCGACGACGGAGACGAGCGCGAGCTTCGCCTTCACTGCGAGCGAGCCCGGCGTCATCTACGAATGCTCGCTCGACGGGGCTGCCTACGCCGGCTGCGCGAGCCCCGCGTCGTACCAGTCGCTGGCCGTCGGCACGCACTCGTTCTCGGTCCGCGGCCGCGATCCCGCCGGCAATGTGGGGCAGCCGGCGAGCTTCGGCTGGTCGATCGTCGCGCCGCCGCCCACCGCCGCCGCGTCCGGACCTCTACGTCTCCTCGTTCGGCAAGAACACGATCGCGATCAGGAACCAGGGAAACGCGGCTGCGGGATCGTCATCAGTCCTGACGATCTCGGTCGTGGGGCTCACGTTCACCGTGCCGAATCTCGCGGCGGGCGCCAGCGTGACCTTCAACTGGGGCGCCTGCGGCGTCGGCACATACGTTGCAATCGTCGACCGGACGAACCTCGTCGCGGAGTCCGACGAGACGAACAACACGGTGAGCCGGCCCAACTCCTCCTGCCCCTGACGCGTGGGACTCGACCGAGGTCTCGAGTTGATCGCCGCCGGAGAGTTCTTCGCCGCGCACGAGGAGCTCGAAGACGAGTGGCGAGACGCCCCGCAGGCGGAGCGGGACTTCCTGCAGGGGCTCGTCCACGTCGCCGTCGCCTGGTACCAGGCGGGGCGTGGGAAGCGTCCCGGCTGCGAGCGGCAGCTCGAGAAAGCAGCGCGCCGGCTCGGTCCCTACGCACCACTCCACCGTGGCGTGGATGTCGACGCCGCACTCGCCTCCGTCGCGGCGGCGCAGGTGCTCGTCGCCCGCGGCGAGCTGCAGCTTCCGCCGCCGCGCCTGTAGGCACTCGCCGGCACGGCTTGCAATTCCAGCACCGTTTTGTAGGGTCGCGCCAGGGCGATCTGCGGCAGCCCTCGACCCCAACCCCGTGAAGGGAGAGCCGCAGATGTCAGCAGCCCGCAAGCTCGAGGCGATCGGACCGCTACCGAAACTCCGCGCAGAGGAGTTGGAGTTCCGCGTCGGGGCGGCGCAACCGAACCCGTCCGAGGTCGGCCCGCTCTACAAGGCGGCCTACCGGACGTCGCGGACCCAGGGACTACGGGTCGCAACCGCTCTGGCGAAGACGCTGCCGGACATCGACCACCACCGCCAGCTCTTCCAGGCGGTCGCCCTCCGCCCCGCGAAGGAGCGGCGAACGCTCATCGACGGCTACCGGAAGGCCGAGCAGGACCGCTGGGTCGTCCACGCCATCGGCGAGCTCCCCTCCGCCCAGGGCCGGGCGCTGATGAAGGACTTCGTGCTGACGGAGACCGGCAAGAAGGACCCGAAGGCCCTCCGTGAGGTGCTTCTCTACCTCGCCGACCTCGGGGCGACGATCGAAGACGCGCCCGATCGAGGACGACCCGAACGACTCCGCGATCGTCGAGTTGGTCGAGGACATCGTCGACGCGGTCAAGCAGGCCGTGGACTCCGTCGTCGACGCGATCAAGAACGCGCTCAAGTCGATCGCAGAGGCGTTCGTCGCGGCGGTCAACTTCACGGTCGCCCAGATGGCGAACCTGGCGAAGGCGCTGCTCGCCGCGGGCGAGTCGATCTTCAACATCGTCAAGGGCGCGCTCGAGGCAGCCGTCGCGGACACGCTTGCCTTCGTGAAGAAGGTCATCAAGGGGATCATCGACGCGGGCCGCGCGATGTTCCAGGTTCTGAACGACATCGCGAACCTCGTCGGCGCGGCGCTCCAGACCGTCCTTCGTGCGATCGACCAGCTCGGCCACCAGCTCGGCGAGCTGCTGTCCTGGATGGCGACGCAGGTCTACGCGACGGTGAAGGAGTTCGCCAAGGCACTGATCGCGATCGGCAAGACGATCGGCAACCTGATCAACCAGGCGTTTCAGGCGGCAGCCTCCCTGCTGGAGCACATGGTGCGGGCGCTGCTCGAGCTCGGCCGCGCCGTGCGAGAGCTCCTCGAGGAGGCGGCGCGCTTCGCCGCCAACGTGGTCGCCGGCATCGTCCGGGCGCTCCGCGCGATCGGGAAGGCGGTCGCCGAGCTGATCGACGCGGTCAAGAACGCCGCGGCAGCGGTGCTCGACGCCGTGGTCAAGGCTCTCGTCGACGTCGGGAACGCGCTCGTCGAGCTCGCCGGATACATCGCGAATGCCGCCGTGGCGCTCGCACGGAAGATCGCCCAGGCGGCCCTCCGCTTCGGCGCCGCACTCGCCGACCTCGTCAGCAAGATCGCCGCCTGGGGCTTCAACGCGATCAAGCGGATCGTCGAGGCGGCATTCGACCTCGGCCGGAAGCTGCTGGACGTCATCCGCGAGGGGCTGCGGCTCGCCGGCAATCTCCTCCGCGACATCGTCAAGGCGGCGGTGCAGCTCGGGAAGACGATCGTCGAGTTCGTCGGCTCGGTGATCGCGTTCACGTACCGGACGGCCGCGCGGCTGATCGACGCGATGATCGAGGCCGGCCTGAAGGTCGCGGACATGCTCGCGCAGGCGCTGGCGAAGAGCTACTTCGTCTTCCGCAAGATGGTCAACGGCGTCCTCAAGGCGCTCGGTCCGGTCGGCGACATCCTCGACTGGGTCTTGACTCAGGCTGCCTCGGCCGCCGACCGGCTCTACCGCGAAGCGGTGCTCGCGATCCGGTACGTCAAGAAGAGCGTCGACGAGGTGCTCGAGTGGGCGGCCGCCAAGACGGCGGCGGTCTTCGAGGGCATCGTGAAGGCGATCGAAGCGGCTGGAATCGCGCTCACCGAGGTGTTCCGGTGGGCAGCGGCCGCAGGCGACGCCGCCCTCGAGCTGCTCGGCGAGGTGACGCAGCGGCTGAAGAACTCGATCAGCTACGTCCTCACCTGGATCGCGACGGACGCGATCGACGGGCTGCGGGCGGTCGTCAAGGGCCTGCTCAAGGCGGGAGCCGCGGTCGCAGAGCTGATCGGCTGGGCCGTCACGAGGGCGGTCCAGATCGTGAAGGAGGTCGTCACGGAGCTGCTGGCCGCCGGCGTCACGATCGCTCAGCTCGTGAGCGACACGATCCGGCACCCGCAGCACGCCCTCGACAACCTCGCCAAGGCGGCGCGCGAGCTCGGCAAGACGGTCGGCGAGATCGTGCAGTCCGCGTTCATCCAGCCCACCCGAGACGCACAGAAGAAGGTGATCCAGGCGCTGAAGAACATCGGCGAGGGCCTGCTGGACGTGCTCGAGGGCCTGGCCGAGGCGGTCGTGGGCGCGATCGACGTGGCGCTCGCGGTGATCCTCGAGGTGTTCGGCGTCTTCCGGAAGCTCCGGACGGAGGAGAAGGACGATGCAAAGCTCGTCTACAAGTCGACGGTCCCGCTGAACGACGTCCAGATCTTCGAGGGCTCGTTCGTCTCGGGGATGAGCGACTGGTTCCGGGACGAGGCCGTCGCGGTGACGACGATGCGGATCATCCACCTGCCGGACAACTTCGACACGACGACGAAGGCCAACCGGCACACGCTGATCCACGAGCTCGGCCACGTCTGGCAGGGTGAGAACACAGGCCCGTACTACATGGGGCACGCGCTCTTCTCCCAGGCGACACAGGGGAACGCGGCGTACGACTACGGCGGAAAGCGCGGCCCTGAAGACGAACACCGACGCCGGCGGCAAGCTCGACCACTTCAACCCGGAGCAGCAGGCGCAGATCATGGCCGACTACTTCCAGCTGCTGAAGGACGGGGACATCACGACGGAGTACGACCCGTACATCGCGGAGGTGCGGCGGCGTGACGCTTCGTACTCGCGGCACCCGGAGCGGCCCTCGGGCCGCTCCGGCCGCTCCTGCGGGAGCACGAGCGCGTCCGCGAGGTGCGGGTGGTCGAGCCCGGGCCGGTCGAGGCGCTCTGCGAGGCCGCAGAGGGTGCCGAAGGGCTGCTGCTGGTCGACGACCGGCGGCGCGCGCCGCGTACGGCGCTGCCGGGACCGTTCCTCGTCGATCCCTCGGGTCGGGCGGTGCCGGCCGGCTGGCTGCCGGACCTCGGCCCTGGCCTGGAGGTCTTTGCCAGGGCGGCGGCGCGGGTCCAGCGCCGGTCCGGGCCACCGGGCCGCTCGCCGTGCTCGGGCAGTGGGAGCCGCGCTACCTCCAGCTCGCCGGACGGCTGGAGGCGAATCTCCGTCGCGGCGGCGAGCCGCCGTTCGCCGTCCTCCGCTGGACGTCCGAGCGGATCACGCGCAACGATCTCGTCCAGGGCTTGCGGCTCGGGCTCGGCGTCGGCATCTACTTCGGGCACGGCCGGCCGAAGGGCTGGGCGGGGTACCACGGGCTCCGCGCCGGCCACCTCGTGGAGGCGGGCGGCGAGCCGCTCGGCGCGCTCTTCTCGGTCACGTGCCTGACCGCGAACCGCTGGCGGGTCGGCCTCTCCTTCTCCGAGGCAGTCGTCACGGGCGGCGCCGCCGCGGCCGCGGTCGGAGCGGTCGACGTCGTCGCGCACGTCGACAACATGCGCTGGATGCTCGGCCTCGCCGACGCGCTTCGCTCGGGCGAGTCGCGCCTCGGGCCGGCGCTCCTCGCGGCCTCGACGCACGCCGTCTCGCAGACCCCGTACCGCATCATCGGCGACCCGCTCGCGCTCCTCGCGGGGACCGCCGAGGGCGCACGCCGCGCGGAGCGCGTCTTCGCGCCCGCTCCGGAGCTCGCAGCTTGAGCGAGGACGCGATCGAGGACGAGCTCCGCGCGATCGTCGCGGAGGTCGCGGAGATCGACCCGGGCTCGGTCGACGCCGGCGGCACGCTGGCCGACGCGGGCGTCGACTCGCTGATGGCGATGGAGATCGCCGTCGACGTGGAGCGGCGCTACGGGCTGAGCTTCACCGTCGAAGAGCTGAAGGAGATCACCACGTTCGGCAGCCTCGTCGCGCTGACCCGGACGCGGCTGGCCGAGCAGGAGGCTGCATCGAGCGGGCGGTAGTCACCGGCCTCGGCGTCGTCTCGCCCGTCGGCGTGGACGTCGAGACCTTCTGGGCGGCGCTCCTCGCCGGGCACGACAGGTGCGGCGGAGGTCGAATCGTTCGACACGACCGGCTTCGCGTCTCGGATCGGCTGCGAGGTTCGCGGTCTCGCACTCGAGAGCGCGGGCGAGCCGCGGCCGGGGCGCGCGGCTCTGCTCGCGGCGGCGGCCGGGCGGCAGGCGCTCGCTCAGGCCGGACTCGCCGGCAGCGGACGTCGCTCTCGTCGATCGGCACCACGATGGGCGAGAGCTGCTGGCTCGAGGCGTGGGAGCCGGCGGACGTGCGGTCCGGAGCCGTCCGCGCTGAGGAGCTCGTCCGCTCCGGCCCCGATCAGGTCGGCCGTGACGTCGCGTCCGAGCTCGGCCTCGGCGGGCGCGTGGCCGTGCTCGCGGGAGCCTGCGCGGCGGGCAACTACGCGCTCGGCCACGCCCTCGACCTCGTCCGCCTCGGCCGGGCCGACGCGGTGCTCGCGGGCGGCACCGACGCGTTCTCGCGCGTCGCCTTCACGGGCTTCGCGCGGCTCGGAGCTCTCGCCGCCGAGGCCTGCAGGCCGTTCAGCGCCGATCGCGACGGACTCGTGCTCGGCGAGGGGGCGGCGATGCTCGTCGTCGAGTCGGCGACGGCCGCCGCCGCACGGGGAGCCGAGCCGCTCGCGGAGCTCGCGGGGATCGGCCTCTCCGGCGACGCGTTCCACATCGTCAGCCCGGACCCGCAGGGGCGCGGCGCGGCCCGCGCGATGGGGGCGGCGCTCGAGGACGCGGGCGCCGAACGCGGCGAGGTCGGCTACCTCTCGGCGCACGGCACCGGCACGCCGGCGAACGACCGCGCGGAGGTCGCCGCCGCCCGAGCCGTCTTCGGCCGGAGCGGGTCCGCCCATGAGCTCGATCAAGGCGCTCACCGGCCACGGGCTCGGGGCGGCGAGCGCGCTCGAGGCCGTCGCCTGCGTGCAGGCGCTCCGGACGCAGATCGCACCGCCGACCTGGAACTTCACCCGAGTCCGATCCCGAGTGCGACTGGGATGCGATCCCGAACGAGCCGCGCGAGCTGGAGCTCGGCGTCGTCCTCAGCAACGCCTACGCGTTCGGCGGCGCGAACGCGGCGCTCGTCCTGCGGGCGGCCGCCTGAGATGGCGGTCGTGCTCGGAGCGGGCTGGGTCACGCCCGACCGCGATTTCGACGTCGCCGAGCACCTCGAGCTGCGAGGCCTGCGCCCGCTCGCGCGCGCGAGCCGGCTCGCCTGCGTCGCCGCCGCGGCGGCGCTCCGTCATCCGGAGCCGCTTCCGGCCGCGCCCGAGCGCTGCGCGGTCGTCCTCGGCACGCGCTTCGCGAGCATCGAGCCGCTCGTCGAGTTCAACCGCGTCGCCCTCACGGACGGGCCGAGGCTCGTCAATCCCGTCGAGCTTCCCGAACGTCGTCGTCAACGCGCACGCGGGCTACCTGGGCATCCTCTTCGGGCTCGCCGGCCCGAACGTGACCCTCTGCGGCGAGACGGCCGGGCTGGATGCGTTCGGTCACGCGCTCGACCTGCTCGAGCTCGGCCGCGCCGACGTCGTGCTCGCCGGCGGAGTCGAGGCCTACGGCGAGACGCTCTTCGAAGGGCTGCGGCGGGCCGGCGCCGACGAGCCCGAGGAAGCCGCGGCGTTCCTGCTGCTGAGCCAGAGCGGCTCGGGCTTGGGCTTCGATCGCAGCGATGTCGCGGCGGCAGGGACGGGCGCGGCGGCAGGCGCGCTGCCGGCCGTCCAGGCGTTCGAGGCGAAGATCCGCCACGCAACGGCGGCGGCGACTGCCCCGGCGGAACACATGTAGAGAAGCCGAGCCCAGGTCGTGTCGCTGTCGGTTCCGGCCGTGATCCCGTGGACCAGCGCCAGCGACCAGACGACGAAGTTGAGCATGTGGGCGCGCCGCCAGAACGCGTACGGCAGCCGCTTCCGATAGCGGTTGGTGATCGCGACGGCGAGGAGGAGCTCCGCCGCAACGACCCCGAGCGCCGTCCAGACGGGGCGATAGGGAGCCGCGCCGGGGACAACGAGGTCTGTGAGGCCGAAGCTCGCGTAGTTGTCCAGGAGAAGGACGAGGACGTGCAGCCAGATGAAGACGCCGGCGAGCATCCCCGCGAAACGGTGGACGTCCTCGATTGCGAAGCGCGGCCAACGGGCCAGCCGCGGCCGGCCGGCGAGGGCGAGACCGAGCACGGCGCTCGCCGTCAGAAGCGTGAAGCCGAGGATGCCCCCTGTGCGGGCCAGGTACCAGGCGACGTTCACGCCGCAGCGGAGTAGGTCGTCAGCTCGTGCCAGGTGCGATTCTCTGCCCAGACTCCCTCCGGAGCCACGAACGAGCCCGCAAGCCCGCGGTCGTCGAGCCAGCCAGGACCGTCCTCGGCGAGGATGAACGCGGCCCGTGCGGCGACATCGGCCGCGAGGCACGATCCGGCGGCGACCGTGACGTCGGTCCAGCACGATCGCGCCGGCCGGCCGGTCCGCGGATCGATCAGGTGGTGTTGCAGCTCACCGCCGCGGATCCAGCTTCGCCTTGACGAGCCGCTCGTCGCGATCCCGCCGCTCCGGATGAGGACGGATCCGCCCGAAGGAAGCAGGACGTCCATCGCGCCACGGGTCGCGAGGTCGCCGCCGGCGGAGACGTAACCGTCGCCGGGGAGCAGGGCGACCGCGCCGTCGACGGCCATGCTCTTGACGACCCCGTTCAGGTCGAGCTTCGTGCCCGCTGGGCGGAAGAGGATTCCACCGACGACGGCGAGCGTCCGCCACGAGCCTGGGTGAGCAGGCCCGAGCGGGCGCGCGTCCGGGACGAGCTCGGCGAAGCTCCGGTCGTAGCCGGCAGCCTCGAGCGCCACTCCGAGGGTCGGATCGACCAATCCGTTGGTCTGCTCGGCAGCGGCCAGCGCCGCCGAGACGGCGCGGGCGAAGACTGGAGTGACCTCGACCACGGTCGCCTCGCTGCGGTTGAGGCGCGAGAGCTCGCTGCCTCCGAGGAAGCGGCTGAAGACGGCCTCGCCTGCGGCGAAGAGATCGCGGATCTGGTCGAACGCGATCTGGTCGGCGCCGCAAACCTCGACCGTGACTCCCATCGCCTCGAAGCTGCGCGGCTGCTCAGGACGCATGGGTGCTTCCGGTCGCGGAGGAGCCGCTGTCGCCGGACGGGCCGATGCCGCTCTGGCCGAAGTCGAAGCTCTGCGCCTGAGAGTCGCTCACGGTCTGATCGGCGGACGTGCCGCCGCTCGCCGCAGTAGCGTCACCCGGGTGGCTGAGGCGCACGCCGACGAGAACGGTCGCGAAGAGCGCCGCCGCCGCGGCGGCGAGCATCTTCTTCGCCGCCGTGGTTCGATCGCGTGCCGCCTGGATCCGGGAGGGGTCGGTATCCATGCAGGCAGTGAACCGCGCCGGCCTAAGAGGACGATGAGAGGCGCCGAAAGGTTCTCTAAGAGTGGCGACCGGCCCGGCGACCCAGCTCTTCCTCGACCAGCCGAGGGTCGAGCCCGCGCGCCGCGAGCAGCGCGTAGCTGTGGAACCAGAGATCGGCCAGCTCCTCCACGAGCCGCTGATCCGACTCACCGGCGCCGGCGAGCGCGGCTTCGAGCCCTCCTCGCCCACCTTCGCGGGCGGCGAGCGCCGGATCGTCCAGGAGCGTCGACGACGTACGAGCCCTCCGGCCGCTGCAGCGCGCGCTCTGTGATCACGCGCCACAGCCAGGGCGCGAAGCACGACTCGGCGCCGGTGTGGCAGACGGGGCCGGCGGGACGCACGCGGAGAAGGATCGTGTCGCCGTCGCAGTCCTCACGAAGCTCCTCCACGGCGAGCGTGTTGCCGGAGGTCTCGCCCTTGCGCCAGTAGCTCTGGCGCGACCGGCTCCAGAACCACGCCTCGCCGGTCTCGCGCGTGCGGCGGAGTGCCTCCTCGTCCATCCACGCGAGCATGAGCACGCGGTTCGACGCCGCGTCCTGCACGATCGCGGCCGTCAGATCCGGACGTTCCATCCGGCCTCCTTCAGCTCCGCCTTCAGCTCCCGCACCCGCTCGGGACGCTCGTGCACGATCGACGCGACGAGCGCGGCCTCGGCGCCGACCGCGAAGGCCTCCGCCAGATGCCGCGTCTCGCCTGCGCCTCCCGAGGCGATCACGGGGACGTCGACCGCATCCGACCGGCCGCGTCAGCGTCAGGTCGTAGCCCTCCCGGGTCCCGTCGGCGTCGATCGACGTGACGAGCAGCTCGCCCGCGCCCCGCGCTCGACCGCCTCGCGGCCCAGGTCGACCGCGTCCGCGTCCGCTCCGTTCTGCCGCCGTGGGTGACGACCCGCCCGCCGCGCGCGTCGATCGCGCAGACCACGGCCTGCGACCCGAACTCGGCCGCCAGCCCGGTCAGCAGCGCGGGATCGTCGAACGCCGCGCGGTTGACGGCGACCTTGTCGGCGCCGGCGCGGAGCAGCGAGCGCGCATCCTCGAGACCGGAGATCCCGCCGCCGACCGTGAACGGGATCGTCAGCCGCTCCGCGGCGCGCTCCACGAGCTCGAGCATCGGCCCGCGCCCCTCGACCGTCGCCGTGATGTCGAGGAAGACGAGCTCGTCGGCGCCGAGCTCGGAGTAGCGCTGCGCGAGCTCGACCGGATCGCCGACGTCGCGCAGCGACTCGAAGCGGACGCCCTTGACGACGCGGCCGCCCGCGACGTCGAGGCAGGGGATCAAGCGCTTCTTGACCATCGCAGCACGTTCTCGAGCAGCGCGCGCGCCGGCCGCGCCGCTGCGCTCGGGGTGGAACTGGACGCCGGCGAGCAGCGCCGTCCTCGACCGCGGCGACGACCGCGCCGCCGTGGTCGACGTCGCGCGACCGACGAGCTCGTCGTCGTCCGGCTGCGACGGCGTAGCTGTGCGCGAAGTAGACGTCCGCGCCGTCGAGCCCGTCGAGGATGCGCGACGGCCGCGTGCAGGCCGAGCGTCGTTCCAGCCCATGTGCGGCACCGTCGCGCGCGTCGAGCCGGCGAACCGGCCCGGCAAGAAGCCCGAGGCCCTCGCCGCCCTCCTCGCTCTCCTCGAAGAGGAGCTGCAGCCCGACGCAGATGCCGAACACCGGCCGGCCCGCATCGACGCGCTCGCGCAGCGCGTCGGCGAGCGGCTCCGAGCCCGCCGTGGCGGCGCTCCGCGTGGCCGACCCCCGCGATGATCGCCAGCGGCGCGGCGCGCGACCTCTGCCGGATCGCGTCGTGACGAGCGGCTCCGCGCCCGCGCGAGCGAGCGCCGAGCAGACGCTGCGCAGGTTGCCCGCGCCGTAGTCGGCGAGCACGACCTTCACGCGAGCCCCTTCGTCGACTGGACGCCGCCGGCTGCCGGTGCGCACGCCTCGCGCAGCGCCCGGCCGAGCGCCTTGAACGCGGCCTCGGCGACGTGGTGGTCGTCCGCGCCGGCGGCGGAGACGTGGATCGTGCAGCCCGGCCTGCATCGCGAAGCGTTCCAGCGCGTGCGGCAGCAGCGAGAGTGCGAGGCCGCCGACGCGCTCGCCCGTGAACGCGAGCGAGATCTCGGCGTGCGGCCGCCGCACGAGGTCGACGGCCGCGGTCGCGCTCGCCTCGTCCATCGGCACGGTCGCCGACCCGTAGCGCGCGATGCCCTGCGCGGTCGCCGAGCGCCTGCGCGAGAGCGTCGCCGAGCGCGGCGAGGACGTCCTCGACGGTGTGGTGCTCGTCGACATCGAGGTCGCCGCCCGCGAGCAGCTCGAGGTCGAGCCGGCATGGAACGCGCAGAGCGTGAGCAGGTGGTCGAGGAAGCCGATGCCCGGTCGCGACGCGCGAGCGGCCGGCGCCGTCGAGGTCGAGCGAGACGCGGAGCGAGGTCTCGGTGCTCGTGCGGGCGATGTACGCGGCGCGGCCGGACGCCGGTGCCGGCACGGCGCCGAGCGCCGCGAGCAGGACGTCGTTCTCGCGTGACCTGCGAGGCGTGATCCGGATGCCGCCCTTCACGACGCGCACGACGAGCCCCAACTCCTCCAGGGTGGCGCCGAGCGGCTCCCGGAACGGACGAAGACGAAATTGCCGTGCCTTCCGGGCAGTCGTGGCCGGCCGCGACGAGAGCGGAGCGCATCCGCTCTCGCTCGGCGATCGTCTCGGTGACGTCGATACGAGGATCGCGCAGGGCTGCTGCGCCGATCCTTGCCGCCGGACCGCTGACGCTCGCCGGCGGACGGCGCAGCTCGAGCTCGGCCGCAGCCTCCGGCGAGGCGACCGCCCAGCCGACGCGAAGCGAAGCGAAGCCGAACGCCTTCGAGAGCGTGCGCAGGACGATCAGGTTCGGCTGCTCGGCGAGCAGCGGCACGCAGGTCGCGCCCGCGTACTCGTAGTAGGCCTCGTCGACCACGACGGCGGCCGTCGGATGCGCGCGCGCGCAGCGCGCCGATCTCGGCCGGGTCGCGCAGCTCCCCGGTCGGGTTGTTCGGGTTGCAGACCCAGATCAGGGCCGCGCCCCTCGGCAGAGTCCGTCGGCGACGCTCCCGCGAGCTCGCGTCGCGATCCGGTAGAGCCCGTACGTGGGCTGCCTCGATCGCCGCCGAGCTGCCGGGGCCGAGGTAGGTACGCGCGCAGAGCAGGATCAGCTCGTCGGCGCCGGCGCCGACGACGACCTGTTCGGCCGTGACGCCGCAGTAGCCGGCCGCAGCCTCCCGCAGCTCGCCGAACGTGCCGTCCGGGTACTCCTGCAGCCGCGCGAAGCTCTCTGCCAGCGGCACCTGCGGCACGCCGGGAGCAGGCGGTGTGTTCTGGTCGTAGCGCAGGATCTGCTCCGGCCGCAGGCCGTGCCGCGAAGCCACGTCGGCAGACGACGGCGACCATTCGTAGGCGCGAAAGCCGTCCGGGAGCGGCTGCGCCTTCACGCGAGCTCCAGGGCGGCGGCGTGCAACGGAAGGCCTTCGAGGCGGGCGAGCGGGAGCCCGATCGCGCGTGCGCGTGTGAGCTCGGAGGCGCGGACGAGCTGGATCGGCTTGAGGAACGTCTCGAGCCCGAGCCCGCCCGAGCCTCGCGCCAGGCCGCCCGTCGGCAGGACGTGCGTCGCGCCGGCGGCGTAGTCGCCGACCACGGCGGACGTGCGCACGAAGACCGTGCCGGCATTCCGGATCCGCTCGAGCAGAGGCTCCGGCTCGGCCACCCAGAGCTCGAGGTGCTCCGGCGCGTAGGCCTCCGAGAGCCCGAGCGCCTCGTCGAGTGTCGACACGTCGCGGATGGAGACGTTCTCGGTGCCGGCGACGAGATTGCCGACGGCAGCGGAGAGCTCCCGATCGAGGCTCAGGAGGATGGCCTCGCTGTCCGGGCCGTGCTCGGACTGCGCGAGCAGATCGGCGGCACAACGGGCGGGATCGGCCGAGGCATCGGCGATCAGCACGACCTCGCTCGGCCCGGCGGGAAGGTCGATCGCGACGTCGCTCGAGACGAGCAGCTTCGCCGCCGTGACCCAGCGATTGCCGGGACCGACGATCTTGTCGACCCGCGCAATCGTCTCGGTGCCGAACGCCAGCGCGGCCACTGCCTGGGCGCCGCCGACCGCGTAGACCTCCTCGATGCCGAGAGCGTGGGCAGCCGCGAGCGTCGCCTCGGAGGCCTTCGGCGTCACCACCGCGATTCGCTCGACCCCGGCGACCCGCGCCGGGACCGCCGCCATCACGAGCGACGACGGGTAGCTCGCACGGCCCCCGGGGACGTACACGCCCACCGACGCCAGCGGGACCCAACGGCGCTCGGAGCGCACGCCCTCGACCGCCTCGAGCGCGACGTCCGGGGGCCGTTGCGGCTCGCAGAAGGCGGCGACCGCGGCCGCGAGCGCCTGCAACGCGGCGAGCTCGTCCGGCTGCAGGCGCGCAGCACGAAGCCGATCCGCCGGCACCCGCAGCTCCGGCCGCTCGCCGTCGAGCCGCTCCGTCCAGTCCAGGAGCGCCTCGTCGCCGCGCTGCCGCACGTCCGACACGATCTCGGCGACGAGCGGCAGCACGTCCTCGAAGCTCGCCCCCCTCACGCGACCAGCCGCTCCACCGGCAGGACCAGGATCGACGAGGCGCCGGCGGCCTTGAGCGGCGCCAGCAGGTTCCAGATGTCGTCGGAGTCGACCGCGGCGTGAACGGCGATCTGACCCGGCTCCGCGAGGTCGATCACGGACGGGGCGCCCATGCCCGGCAGCAGCGCCCGGATCTCCTCGAGCGCCGAGCGCGGGGCGTTCAGCATCAGATAGCGGCGGCGCCGTGCCGCGACCACACCGGAGACCATCAGCACCATCCGCTCCACGAGCTCTCGGCGCTCACCGAGGGCGGCCTCGCTACCGATCAGCACCGCCTGGGATTCGAGCAGGCTGCCGAGCAGCCTCAGGCCGTTCGCACTCGCGGTCGATCCGGTCGAGACGAGATCCACGATCGCATCCGAGAGACCGAGGCGGGGCGCGGCTTCGACCGAGCCCGAGACCCGCACGAGCTCCGACGTCACGCCGATCTCCGCCAGGCGAGCCTTCGTCGTGGCGGGGAAGGCCGTCGCGATGCGAAGCCCGTCGAGGTCCTTGAGCTCGGTCTGCGGTGCGTCCTCGGGCACAGCTGCCTCCAGCGTGCACCGGGCGAAGCCGAGCTCCGCAAGGGTCACGACGTCCACTCCGGCCTCGACGACGAGATTCGCGCCGGTGATCCCGAGATCGACCACTCCGTCCTGGACGTACTCGGGGACGTCGTCCGCACGCACGAGCAGCAGATCGACGGGAGCGTTCGCGCACGGGACGAGCAGCGCCCGGTCGGTCGCCTCGAAGTTCAGCCCCGCCTCGGCGCACAACCGCAGCGCCGGCTCGGCCATCCGCCCTTTCGACGGGACGCCGAGAGTGAGCCGGCCGTTCGTGCCGGCGCGGATGAACCCGCTCGGCGACACCTAATTGCTCTTCCGCTTGCGGTGGCTTCGATCGAGAGCGATCCGGTAGCCGCCGGTTCCGTTCCGCAGCCACTGGGCGACTCGCGTCACGGTGGCGGTGCTCGTCGGAACGCGCTCGGCGATCTCGAGGTACGGGACGTGCTGTTCGAGGAGCTTCGCCGTCTGCCACCGGTGGGTGAGCGCTTCGAGCTCGGGGAGCGTGCAGAGGTCTCGCAGGAAGCGGCGGGCCTCGTCGCGCGTGCGCAGCGTCAACACCGCGTCCGCGAGGTCGTCCAGCCCCGGAACCTGCTCGACGTCGCGCTTGAGGTCGAGAGCCATTCGCTCATGCTAACATGCTAGCGTGTTAACTCGCAAGGACTTCACGATCTACCCCGCGATCGATGTTCTCGAAGGCCGCGTCGTTCGCCTCTCGGAGGGCCGCCGGGAAGCGGTGACCGTCGAGGGAGGCGATCCCGTCGCCGCGGCCGAGCGCTTCGCGGAGGACGGCGCGGCCTGGCTTCACCTCGTCGATCTCGACGGCGCGTTCTCGGGCGCTCCTGACCTCGACCTCGTCTCGCGCATCGCGGCGGTAGGCCCACCGGTGCAGGTGGGCGGCGGCTACCGCAGTCCCGACACGATCCGGGACGCCCTCGCGGCCGGTGCAGCCCGTGTGCTCGTCGGCACCGCTGCGCTCGACGAGGAGTTCCTGACCGCCGTCGCCACCGGGTTCGGCGACAAGGTCGCGGTTGCGATCGACGCGCGCGACGGCACGGTGACGGTGCAGGGCTGGACACGCTCGGCCGAGCTGACGCCGGAGGAGCTCGCGCACCGGTGCGCCGCAGCCGGGATCCGCCGCGTGCTGGTGACGAGCACCCGGCGGGACGGGACGCTGTCGGGGCCTGACCTACCTCTCCTGGAGACCGTGCTCGCGGCAGGCATGCCGGTGATCGCAGCCGGCGGGATCGCTTCGCTCGACGATCTGCAAGTGCTCCGTGAGCTCGGCTGCGAGGGCGTTGTGACTGGGAGTGCGATCTGGCTCGATCGCTTCACACTTGCCGAAGCGGTCGGCCTGGAGACGCGAAGTGCGTGACGTAAGGTGAGTCCTCGATGACACCCGTCCGGATCCCGCCCATGCTTCGCGACCAGGTCGAAGGCCAGCGTGAAGTGCTCGCCGAGGGCGAGACGGTGCGTCAGGTGCTCGAGGACGTTGCCACGCGGTATCCCGCCGTACGCGCCAATCTCTTCGAGCAGGGAGACCTGTCGCCGTTCGTCAACGTCTACGTCGGCCGCGACGACGTCCGCACGCTCGAAGGCCTGGACACGCCCGTCGGCAGTAGCTCGCTGATCCTTCTGCCGGCCATGGCGGGCGGGTAGGAAATCCGTTCATTTGCAGAACGCGTCGCGGGCGTCTAGTCTCAGAGCAGCATGAGCGCGCACAAGCTCGTATGTCTGCCCGACGGCCTTATTGAGGGTCTCATTATCGTGCGCGCGCGTTTGCGCTAGTCGGCCTTCCTCACCCGCCCCGCCGGCTAGCACGATTTACAGAGGCGGATGAGTGAACAGCGCGATGCTCAGCTGCAGGATCTGCGAAGCGACGCATCCGCTCGCGCCGCTCTCGAGCTGTGACGTCTGCTCCGGCCCACTCGACGTCCGCTACGTCTGGGACGGGAGCCGCGGCGTGCTCGACGACCCGCGCTCGCTCTGGAGCCGCGACGCGCTGCTGCCCCACCGCGATACGGCGATGCCCAGCCCCACGCCGCTCGTGCCGGCGCCAAGGCTCTCGGCTGCGCTCGACATCGACGTCCACCTGAAGCTCGAATCGGCGAACCCAACCCATTCCTTCAAGGATCGAATGGCTGCGAGCGCCCTGGCGGCCGCGCAGGGATTCGGAATCGAGACGCTCTTCTGCGCCTCGACTGGAAACCTGGGAGCGGCCGTTGCCGCTCGGTGTGCGGCGGCGGGACTCGAAGGCGTGATCCTCAGCCCAGCGGACAGTGACGAGCCCGTGCTTCCTTCCGCCACGTACGGCGCGACCGTCTTCACGGTTCGGGGCACGTTCGAAGATTGCCGGCGCCTGGAGCGTGAGCTCGAGCACCTGTTCCCCTGGGGCTTCCTCGAAGGAAACCTGCATGCCTTCGCAGTGGAGGGCATCAAGACGATCGCGTACGAGATCGCCGAGCAGCTGGGCTGGGAGACGCCGGACGCGGTCGTCAGTCCGGTTGCGTCCGGCAGCCTCTTCGCGAAGATCGCACAGGGCTTCGTGGAGCTCGCCGACCACGGGCTCGTCGTCGATGGACCACCACGGATGTACGGAGCCCAGCCGGGCGGTTGCCCACCGGTTGCGGCCGCCTGGGCCGACGAACGGCCGCCATCGCGTGTGACGCCGGACACGGTCGCCCGCTCACTGGCCGTGGGCGATCCGAGCTATGGCGAGCTCGCGATCGGCGCCGCCAGGATGTCAGGCGGCTCGATCACCGCACTGCAGGAGGAGCTGATCGAATCGAGCACCGAGCTGCTGGCCGAGAACTCGGGTGTCCTCGCCGATCCGGCCGGCGGCGTCGCATTTGGCACGCTCGTCGAGCTCGTTCGCTCAGGAGAAATCAGCGCGGGCGAGCGAGTCGTCCTCGTTGTCAGCGGCAGCGGCATCAGGCCGAGCAGCCACGACTCGCACTACCCGGCTCGCCAGATCGAGGCGAATGCCGACCACTTCCTGGCGGCGCTCGGCGTCGGGCGGGACTAGGTTCTCGACCGAGGCGGTTCAGTCACCAGAGCGGGTGAAGGTCAGATGCGTGACTCCGCTGGGCGAGGAGGTGGCCTCGACCTGATAGTCCTTCTCGAGGCCTTCCAGTCCGTCCCAGAGGCGGACACCACGGCCGAGCAGGATCGGGACCACCACGATGTGCATGTGGTCGACGAGCCTGGCGGCAAGGAAGTCGCGGATGATGGTGGCACCGCCGCCGAGGCGTACATCCAGGCCGCCCGCACCGTCGCGGGCGGTCTCGAGCGCCTCGGCAGGCGAGGCGTCGATGAAGTGGTACGTCGTTCCACCCTCCATCTCGATCGACTGGCGCGGGTGATGGGTGAGGACGAAGGTCGGTGTGTGGAACGGCGGGTTGGGACCCCACCAGCCCTTCCACTCCGGGTCGTCCTGCCATCCGGGCGGGCCGAACTTGTTCGCACCCATGATCTCGGCCCCGATCCCGACCTCGTGCAGCCGCACGAAGGCGTCGTCGATGCCGCCGGCGCCGCCGGACTGGCCGGTCGTCTCGTTCCACCACCGGGTGGCGAACATCCATTCGTGCAGCCTTTCGCCGGCGTGCCCGAACGGTGTGTCGAGGCTCTGACCTTCGCCGGTGCCGAAACCGTCGAGCGAGACGGAGAAGAATTGGACGCGGGCGAGTGACATGGCTGGTCCTCCTTCGCTAATCGGGTCGGTCTCGGAAGCCATGATGGCCGAGCCCGGGTACCGAGCCGGGGCCGAACTGCGTAACAGGCCTTAGCGCGTGCTGGAGCGGGCCGCGCCGCGTGTGGCGCCGGGAACGAGCCAGTTCGAGCCGAACTTTCGCATCTCGCGGATGATCGGCAGGAGCGCCCGCCCCTTCTCGGTCAGCTGGTACTCGACCCGCGGAGGCGACTCCGGATAGCTGTGCCTGGCGACAACGCCGGCCTGCTCGAGCGTCCGCAGACGGTCGGCTAGCGTTCGCGTGCTCATTCCCTCGCAGACGCGTTCGAGCTCTCGGAACCGGCGCGTTCCGCCGCCCAGCTCGTGGATGAGCAACGGTGTCCATTTCGCGGCGACGATCTCGCCGGTGGACGAGACCGCGCTGCGCGCAAGGTCGACGTCCTCGAGCTCCTGTGTCTTCACCGGTCAGTTGCCTCCATGTAAAACCGACGGCGGGGATCGCTCGCCGGAAGTCGCGATGTACCTTTAGAAGCGACTTTACTCCCCGTCAAGGTTACCGCAAGTCCAGGCCGGCAAACCTCTCATTTCGACCGGTCCCGACACAAAGCTGTATGAGCTACAGCGACTTGACAAAGTAAAGCTTCGTCACCAGACTGTGGCCCATGCCGATGTCTTCTGTAGCCCGGCGCCCGCTCTCCTGCGGCGCCACATCCCCGTCCGGGTCCATCGGCCTCATCCTCCTGATTCTCCCCCTCTAGGGGGAGTATCGACCACGCGCTGCAAGGCGCACACGCCCACATCGGACGCCACAGGTCCGCCCGCAAACGCGGGCGAGTCAAGGAGGAACACGTTGAGCTCTCGCAGGATCAGCATCTTCGATACGACGCTTCGGGACGGCGAGCAGGCGCCGGGCATCGCCCTGCGGCCGGACGAGAAGGTGGAGATCGGCGAGCAGCTCGAACGGCTCGGCGTGGACGTGATCGAGGCAGGCTTCGCGGCCGCTTCGCCGGGCGATTTCGAGGGAGTGCAGGCCGTCGCGCAGGCGGCGAAGCACGTCACGGTTGCCTCGCTCTGCCGCGCGAGCTCCACCGACATCGACGCGGCAGCCGCCGCGCTCGAGGGCGCGCCGCGCTCACGCATCCACATCTTCCTCGCGACGAGCGCGCTGCACATGGAGAAGAAGCTTCGCCTGACGCCCGCTGAAGTCGTCGCCTACGCGACCTCGTCGGTCGCCAGAGCCGCCGCGAGCGTGGACGAGGTCGAGTTCTCGTGCGAGGACGCAACACGATCCGATCCCGAGTTCGTGGCCACGGTCTGCCACGCCGCCGTCCAGGCCGGCGCGACCACGATCAACCTCCCGGACACCGTCGGCTACATGCTGCCGGCCGAGTACACGAGCTTCATCCGCTACGTACGCCAGCTCTGTCCGGAGCTCGAGCAGGTCGAGCTCTCCGCGCACTGCCACGACGACCTCGGGCTCGCTGTCGCGAACTCGCTGGCAGCGCTCGACGCCGGCGTGCAGCAGCTCGAGTGCACGGTGAACGGCATCGGCGAGCGCGCCGGCAACGCCTCACTGGAGGAGATCGTGATGGCGATGCGCGTGCGTGGCGATGCGCTGAACGCGCACACGGACATCGACGTCTCGCAGATCGGCCCCGCCTCGCGCCTCGTCGAGCGGCTCACGAGCTACCCGGTGCCGCCCAACAAGGCGATCGTGGGTGCGAACGCGTTCGCCCACGAGGCGGGCATCCATCAGGACGGTCTGCTCAAGGACGTCTCGACCTACCAGATCATCGACCCGGGTGAGCTGGGCCTGGCGATGACGCTGCCGCTCGGAAAGCACTCCGGGCGCCATGCCTTCTCCCGTGCTTGCGAGGAGGCCGGGCTCGACCTCGACGAGGAGGCCCTCGTCGTCGGGTTCGCACGCTTCAAGGCGCGCGCCGACCATGACGGCGCCGTCTCAATCCACGAGCTCTTCCAGGAGGTGACACTGTCGTGACTGCTTATTCGATCGCCTGTCTCGCGGGCGACGGGATCGGTCCCGAGGTAATGGCCCAGGCGAGCCGTGGCTTGCGGGCAGCCGCCCGCATGCATGGCCTGGAGCTCGAGGAGGAGCACGTTCCGTTCGGCGCAGACGCGACGATGCGGGTCGGCCAGCCGTTCCCGCTTGCGTCTCGGAACGCCGCTCTCGCGGCGGACGCGATCCTCGCCGCGACCATCGACCCGACACTCCTGCACTCCCTGGAAGGGGAGCTCGATTTGCGGGCGTCCGTGATGCGAGCCCGCCTGCGTGAAGCCGCGATCACCTTCGTCGCGCCGCTACGCCCGGACGCATGGGACTGGACGCTCGAGCGGGCGATCGCCACGGCACGATCGAGCCGCGGCCATCTCACCTTCGTCGGGAGCGAGGACGGCTGGACGGCCGAGGCAGCCGGCGCCTCGGAACGCGACGACGGCCTCGAGGTGACGTTGCTCTCGACGCGGCGCGCGATCCGAACGCTCGTGTCGAGCCCGGAGTCGTTCGACGTCATCGTGTGCGCACAGCCGCTGCTCGCGCCACTGGCCGAGCTGGGCTGGTGCCTCGACGCGAGGCGCGTGCTCGCCTGGGGCAGGCTCGCCGAGGACGGCCCGGGAATCTTCGGGCCCAGCCACGGCGCCGCCGCCGACATCGCGGGTCAGGGGGTCGCGGATCCGAGCTCGATGCTGCTCGCGGCAGCGCTGATGCTCGGCGAGGGCCTCGGCGAGCGAGGCGCCGCGGCAACGCTCTCCTCCGCGGTCTCGTACGTGCGCGGGAGCGGCGGCAGGCGCGCAGTCGGTACGGTCTCGATGAGCAGCGAGCTGACCGATGCTGTCCTCGCTCGGCTACCGCAATCGCACTCCAACGCCGAGTTCCTCACGGAGGCTGTCTAGATGCTGATGAACGGCGCCGACGCGCTACTGCGCTCCCTCGAGGCGGAGGGTGTCGACACCGTGTTCGGCATCCCGGGCGGCGCGATCCTCCCCACCTACGACGCGCTCGCACGCGGGACGACGATCCGGCATGTCCTGGCCCGGCACGAGCAGGGCGCGGGGCACATGGCCCAGGGCTTCGCGCGCGCGTCCGGGCGCGTCGGCGTCGCCTTCGCGACCTCCGGCCCGGGGGCGACGAACCTGGTGACACCGATCGCCGACGCGTGGATGGACTCGACGCCTCTCGTCTGCGTCACCGGGCAGGTGCGGTCGCATCTGATCGGCACGGACGCCTTCCAGGAGTGCGACATCACCGGCATCACGATCCCGATCGTCAAGCACTCGTGGCTCGTCCAGGACGTCGACGAGCTGCCACACGCGATCAAGGCAGCGTTCCACGTCGCCAGCACGGGGCGCTGCGGGCCGGTCCTCGTCGACATCCCGCGCGACATCCAGGAGGCGGAGATCGACTTCAGCTACCCGGAGGAGATCGATCTTCCCGGCTGGCGTCCGGCCGCGACGGTGAACACGAAACAGGTTCGCGCCGCGGCACAGGCGATCGCCGACGCGAAGCGGCCCGTCCTCTACGTCGGCGGGGGGACGATCAACGCAGAAGCATGCGACGAGCTTCGCGTGCTGGCGGAGCTGTGGCAGCTACCGGTGGTCACGACGCTGATGGCGAAGAGCTCGTTCCCGGAGACGCACGACCTCCACTTCGGCTGGCCGGGCATGCACGGCGCCAAGTGGTCGAACTGGGCGATGAACAAGTGCGACGTGCTGGTGGCGGTCGGGGCACGCTTCGACGACCGGGTCACCGGCAAGCTTCGATGCATTCGCGGCTGGGGCAACGGTCGTCCATCTCGACGTGGACGCCGCCGAGATCGGGAAGCTGCGCAAGGCGGACATCCCGGTCGTCGGGCCTCTGAAGCAGATCCTGGCCGAGCTCGCGGCTGCGTTCGAGGCGCTGAAGGAGCAGGGCGTGCGATCCCAGACGAGCCCCTGGCTCGCCCAGCTCGCCGGCTGGCGCGAGGAGTTCCCGCTCCGCTACGGCGACGACGGCGACCTGCTGAAGCCGCAGCAGGTGCTCGAGTCGCTGCAGGCGCAGACGAGCGGCCGCGACGACATGATCTGGACGACCGGAGTCGGCCAGCACCAGATGTGGGCGATGCAGTACCTCCTCTGCGACCGGCCGCGCAGCTTCATCACCTCGGGCGGCCTCGGCACGATGGGCTACGGGCTCCCGGCCGCCGTCGGCGCCAAGGCCGCCCGACCCGACGCCACCGTCGTCTGCGTCGACGGCGACGGCTGCTTCCAGATGACCTCGCAGGAGCTCGCGACCTCGGTCACGGAGGATCTGCCGATCGTCGTCGTGATCGTCAACAACGGCTACCTGGGCATGGTCCGGCAGTGGCAGGACATGTTCTTCGAGGAGCGGTTCTCGCAGGTCCGGCTCGCGCAGGACTCGCCCGACTACGTGAAGCTCGCCGAGGCGTACGGCGCCGTCGGCCTGCGCGCGGAGACCGAGGACGAGCTCGAGGGGACGCTTGCGGAGGCGCTGGCCTGCGGCCGCACGGCGGTCGTCGACTGCCGTGTCGACCCGGCCGAGCACTGCTTCCCGATGATCCCTGCGGGAGCCGCGGCCCTCGATCTCGTCGAGTACGAGCAGCGCTCGGTGCCAGTCCCGTGATCCATACCTTGTCGGTGCTGGTGGAGGACAAGCCGGGGGCGCTGATGCGCATCTCGAGCATGTTCGCTCGGCGCGGCTACAACATCGAGAGCCTCGCCGTCGGCCCCACCGAGCGCGGGAACGTCTCGCGGATCGTCCTCCGCGTCGACTGCGAGCAGCACTCGCTCGAGCAGATCGAGAAGCAGATGCACAAGCTCGTGAACGTCCTGCGGGTGAGCGAGCTCGAGTCCGGTCAGGCCGTGGAGCGCGAGCTCGCCCTGATCACGGTGACGGCGGCGCCGGCGAAGCGCGCGGAGCTCCTGTCGCTCGCGGACGTGCTCGGCGTCCGCGTGGCCGACGTCGGCCCGAACGCGATCGTGTTCGAAGTCGTCGGAGCGCCGGAGCAGATCGACACGTTCGAAGAGCTCGTGCGCCCGCACGGGATCAAGGAGCTCGCCCGCACGGGCAGAATCGGACTGGCACGCGCATCCTCCGGCCGCAATGCCGGCAAGCAACTGGTTCACAACTAGCGAAAGGAAGCCGACAGTGGCAACCATTTACAACGGCGGCAACGTCGACCTGCTCTCGGGCAAGGTCGCCATCCTCGGCTTCGGCAGCCAGGGGCACGCGCACGCGCTGAACCTGCACGAGTCGGGTGTCGACGTCATGGTCGGGCTCCGGCCGGGCAGCGCATCCCGGGAGGCGGCCGAGGAGGCGGGTCTCAACGTCGGCACGGTGGCGGAGGCGGTCAAGGGAGCGCAGGTCGTCGCGTTCCTCCTTCCCGACCAGGTGCAGAAGCGCGTCTACGACGAGGACGTCGCAGCGAACCTCGCAGACGACGCCGCGCTCGTGTTCGCGCACGGCTTCAACGTCCACTACGGGCGGATCCAGGCGCCTGCGGGCCACGACGTCCTGATGGTCGCGCCGAAGGGGCCCGGCCACGTCGTCCGCCGGCTCTTCACCGAAGGCCTGGGAACGCCTGCGGTCGTCGCGGTCGCGCAGGATGCCAGCGGCCAGGCGCTCGAGCTGGCACTCGCCTACGGGACCGCGCTCGGAGCGGGTCGCGCGGGCATGATCGAGACCACGTTCGCCGAGGAGACCGAGACCGACCTCTTCGGCGAGCAGGCCGTGCTGTGCGGCGGGACGGCCGAGTTGATCCGGGCCGGTTTCGAGACGCTCGTCGAGGCGGGCTACCAGCCCGAGGTGGCGTACTACGAGTGCCTGCACGAGCTGAAGCTGATCGTCGACCTGATCTGGGAAGGCGGCCTCTCGCACATGCGCTGGTCGATCTCCGATACCGCCGAGTACGGGGACTTCACGCGCGGGAACCGCGTCATCGACGACCACGTTCGCGCCAAGATGCGCGAGGTGCTCGGCGAGATCCAGGACGGGACGTTCGCGCGGGAGTGGATCGCGGAGATGGACTCCGGCGAGCACAACCTCGACGAACTGCGGGCCGCTGCGCGCGAGCGGCAGATCGAACAGGTCGGTCTCGAGCTCAGGTCGCTGATGACGCGCAAGCAGCCGACCGGAGAGCCGAGTGTCGGTTGACGTACCTGTCGCACTCCTCGGGTACGGGACGGTCGGCTGCGCGGTAGCGCGGCTGCTGGCGGACAGCGCAGAGGACATCGAGCGCGCGACCGGGCATCGGCTCAGGCTCGTGCGCGCGCTCGTGCGAGACGTCGACAAGGAGCGCGAGTTCCAGCCGGAGGACGGCGTGCTGACCACGGATTTCGCCCTGATCCGCGACGACGCGTCGATCGCAGTCGTCGCGGAGGTGATGGGAGGCGTGGCGCCGACGGGCGACCACATTCTCGAGCTCCTGCAGGCCGGGAAGCCGGTTGTGACCGCCAACAAGCAGCTGCTCGCCCGGCGCAGCACGGAGCTCTTCGCCGCAGCGGCGGAAGCCGGTGTGCAGCTCCGCTTCGAAGCGTCGGTGTGCGCCGCGATCCCGGTGATCAAGGTGCTGCGTGAGTCGCTCGTCGTCACGAACGTCCACCGCGTGCTCGGGATCGTCAACGGGACGACGAACTTCATCCTCACGCGCATGGAGGCGGGCGCGACCTACGAGGAGGCGCTCGCCGAGGCACAGCGGCTGGGCTACGCCGAGGCCGACCCGACCGAAGACGTCTCCGGAGCCGACGCGGCGGCAAAGATGGCGATCCTGGCGAGCGTCGCGTTCGGGTCACGGGTCGAGCTCGACGACGTCGCCTACGAGGGCATCGACGGCATTCGGCCGGAGCACGTCGAAGCCGCACGCTCGCTCGACTCGGTCGTGCGACTCGTCGGCACCGCCACGCTCGTCGACGGCGCCGTCGACGTCCGCGTCGGCCCGGCGCTCGTCGGCCGGCACCATCCGCTCGCGTCGGTCGAAGGGCCGTTCAACGCCGTGATGCTGCACGGGGACGCGATTCGCGAGATCATGCTCGAGGGCCCCGGCGCCGGCGGCCTCGAGACTGCGTCGGCGGTCGTGGCGGACATGGTGAGCGTCCTCGGAACAACGGGAACCGGCTTCCTCCAGGGCGACGCATGCTGGCGCTCGCTGCCGACGCTTCCCCCCGGCGACCTCCCGTCACCGTTCTACATCAGCATCGCGGTCGACGACCGGCCCGGAGTGCTCGCGCACGTGGCCGAACGGTTCGCGGACGAAGGCGTCTCGATCGCGCAGCTGTCGCAGCAGGTGCAGAACGGCAGCGCAGCCCTGGACGTCGTCACCCACACCGCGCCGTCTGGGCGGGTTGCCGCAGCGCTCGACGCGATCGCATCCCTGCCGGAGGTGCACGCCCGGCCCGAGGCTCTTCGCGTCATCACCGAGCGCGGCGTGTGATGGCCGTCGCGCGCCTCCGGCTTGCTCCCGCGGGGGAAACCATGTTTCCCCCGCGAGCCCCCTTCTTCTGCTCTGTGGGGGAACTTCCAAGTTCCCCCACACCCCCTAAAGCTCATCGGCCGGGAACCGGCCGATGAGAGTCACGCTCGGCGAGGGCTCGACGCCGCTGCTGTCTCTGCCTCGGCTGTCGGCACGACTCGGTGTCGAGCTCTGGATCAAGTGGGAGGGCGCGAACCCGACCGGATCGTTCAAGGATCGCGGGATGGCGGTCGCCGTCTCGCGCGCGCTCGAGCGAGGGGCGCCCGGCGTCGTCTGCGCGTCGACCGGGAACACCGCCGCGTCCGCGGCCGCCTACGCCGCCCGCGCGGGCCTGCCGGCAATCGTTGTGACGAGCCGCGGCGGCGTCGCCCGCGGCAAGTTGATCCAGGCTCTTGCGGTCGGAGTCGAGGCGCGCGAGATCGACGGCAGCTTCGACGACGCGCACCTCGAGGCTCGGCGGCTCGCCGAGGCGGAAGGTCTCGTCAACGTCAACTCGATCAATCCCGACCGCATCGAAGGCCAGTCCTCCGCGGCACGCGAGGTGCTCGAGCAGTTGGGCGGACTTCCCGACGTGCTCGCGCTTCCGTACGGTGGCGGGGGCAACACGGTCAGCTACGCGCGGGGGTTCGGCGAGGTCCTGCCGCGATTCCTGCTCGGCGAGGCGGCGCAGCGGCGTGACACCTTCGCGAGCGCGATCCGGATCGGCGAGCCCGTGCACCGCGAGGAGGTCGGCCGCGTACTGGACCGCTCCGGCGGCCAGATCGTGTCGCTGTCCGACGCGGATCTCGAGCGGGCGTGGCGGTCACTCGCGCGCGAGGAGGGGATCTTCTGCGAGCCCGCGAGCGCCGCCGGCATCGCGGCGATCGAGGCGGCCGGCCTGCGCGACCTGCGAGTCGTCTGCGTGGTGACGGGCCACGGCCTCAAGGACACGGATGCAGTCTGAGGCGGCGATCCGCGTCCGAGCCCCGGCGACGACGGCGAACATCGGCCCCGGCTTCGACTGTGCGGGCGCAGCACTCGACCTCTGGAACGAGCTCGAGCTCATGCCCGGCGACGAGCCCCCCGACCGGACGCATCTCGGCGTCCGCGCCTTCGAACGCCTTGTTCCCGCCGCAGGCTGGAACTTCCGCTTCGTTGACCGGATCCCCCAGGCCCGCGGGCTTGGATCAAGTGCTGCGGTGGTGGCCCTCGGGCTCGCCGCCGCGGCGATCGTCGGGAAGCTCGAGCCGACCGCGGACGAACTGCTCGCCATCGGACTGGAATTCGAGGGCCACGGCGACAACCTCGCCGCCGCGCTCACGGGAGGCGTCTGCCTGACCTGGGGAACGCGGATCGCCCGGATCGCGGACACGACGCCCGCCACGCCGATTGCTGTGATCCCCGATCACAAGGTCGAGACGGCTGTGTCTCGGGCCGCGCTGCCCGACACGGTCCCGCACGCCGATGCAGCGTTCTCCGCCGGACGTGCGGCGCTCCTCGGCGCAGCGCTCGCAGGTAACTCCGAGGACCTCTTCGCGGCGGCACTCGAGGACCGGCTGCACGAGCCGTATCGCGCCGACAGCTCGCCGCTTCTCGGCGCGGTCCGCGGGCAGCTTCCCGTGAGCGCGCTCGGCGCCACACTCTCCGGAGCCGGTCCCACCGTGATGGTCTGGGCGCGCAACGGCCAGACCGATTCGTGCGCCGCCGAGCTTCGCACGCGCTTCCCGCAGGAGCAGGTCCTTCCACTCACAATCTCTCCCACAGGAGCAGGGCCCACATGAGCGACAACCCTTACGACCGTCCCTCCGATCCCGCCAAGCGCCACAGCGCGGCACTCACCGACGGCGCCGACCGCGCGCCGGCGCGCGCCATGCTGAAGGGCACCGGCTTCACCGACGAGGACCTCGCGCGCCCGATCGTCGGGGTTGCAACGAGCTGGATCGAGACGATGCCGTGCAACCTGAACCAGCGGGCGCTCGCCCAGCACGTGAAGCGAGGAATCCGCGACGCCGGCGGGACGCCGATGGAGTTCAACACGATCGCCGTCTCGGACGGTGTGTCGATGGGGACCGAAGGCATGCGCGCGTCGCTCGTCTCGCGCGAGGTGATCGCCGACTCGATCGAGCTCGTGGTGCGAGGGCACCTGTTCGACGGGCTCGTCTGCCTCGTGGGCTGCGACAAGACAATTCCGGCCGGGGTGATGGCACTCGCCCGGCTCGACCTGCCCGGGCTCGCGCTCTACAACGGCTCGATCGCGCCCGGACGCTACAAGGGCGCGGACGTAACGATCCAGGACGTCTTCGAGGCCGTCGGTGCGCACGCCGCCGGCACGATGAGCGGCGCCGAGGTGCACGCGCTCGAGAGCGTGGCCTGCCCCGGCGCGGGCGCGTGCGGTGGGCAGTTCACGGCGAACACGATGTCGATGGCACTCGATTTCCTCGGCATCTCGCCCGCCGGACTGAACGGGATCCCCGCCCTCCACGCATCCAAAGAAGAGGCCGCCTACGAGGCCGGCGTCCTGGCGATGCGGCTGGTGCGGGAGGACGTCCGGCCCTCGCACATCATCACCCGCGAGGCTCTGGACAACGCCGCGGCGGCGATCGCCGCCAGCGGCGGCTCGACGAACGGCGTGCTCCACCTGCTCGCGATCGCACGGGAGCTGGACATCCCGTACACGCTCGAGGACTTCGACGCCGTCGCCGCGCGGACGCCCGTGGTGGCGAGCATCAAGCCGGGTGGCCGCTTCGTCGCGACCGACGTGCATGCGGCGGGCGGGGTCGCACTCGTCGCCCGGGAACTGCTGAAGCGCGACGACCTGCTCACCGGCTCGGCGCCGAACGTCGACGGCCGCTCACTGACGCAGATCGCAGAGGATGTCGAAGAGACCGCGGGGCAGGAGGTCGTCGTCCCGCTCGAGACGCCACTCAAGGCGACCGGCGGCCTGCGCGTGATCTACGGCAACCTCTCGCCGGAAGGCGCGATCGTGAAGCTCGCCGGGCACGAGCGGCTCGTGCATCGCGGTCCGGCCAGAGTCTTCGACTCGGAGGAGGACTGCTTCGCAGCCGTCAAGGCACGCACGATCGAGCCCGGTGACGTCGTCGTCATCCGCTACGAAGGCCCGGCCGGCGGCCCCGGCATGCGGGAGATGCTGCACGTGACCGCCGCGATCGTCGGCGAAGGGCTCTCGGACTCGGTCGCCCTCGTCACCGACGGGCGCTTCTCCGGGGCGACGCACGGGTTCATGGTCGGCCACGTCACACCCGAGGCGTTCCACGGCGGCCCGCTCGCAGCGCTCGAAGAGGGTGACACGGTCGTCCTCGACGTCGAGTCGCGTGAACTGCGGGTCGAGCTCTCCGACGACGAGCTCACGGCGCGGCTCGACGCCTGGTCTCCGCCGGAGCCTCGCTACAGGACAGGCGTGCTCGCGAAGTACGCGAAGCTCGTCTCGTCGGCCTCGGAGGGAGCCGTGACACGTCCCTAGAGCCGGTGAGTGGTCTAGCGTTGTGGACACAGGAGCCCAGCTTGAGAAAGGGGAGACCATGACCACACTCGAGAACCGGCCGAACACCGCACTCCTCGTGGTCGACGTCCAGAACGGCGTCGTCGAGGGCGCCCCCGAGCGCGACGCGGTCGTCGCGAACGTCGGCAGCCTGGTCGAGAAGGCGCGGCGGGAAGCGGTCCCCGTCGTCTGGGTCCAGCACTCCAGCGACGAGCTCGAGCCGGGGAGCGACCAGTGGCGGATCGTCCCCGAACTGAGTCCGGACGACGCGGAGCCGTTGGTCGAGAAGAACTACGGCGACTCGTTCGAGGACACCACGCTCGAAACCGTCTTGTCGGGCCTCCGTGTCGGCCGACTGGTCGTCGTCGGCGCACAGACCGACGCCTGCATCCGCTCGACGCTTCACGGCGCGTTCGCCAGGGGGTACGACGCGACCCTCGTCAGCGACGCCCACACGACGGAGGACCTGACGGAGTGGGGCGCGCCGCCGCCGGAGCAGGTGATCGCGCACACGAACCTGTACTGGACCCATCAGACGGCTCCGGGGCGGACAGCCGGGACGGTGGCGACCGAGGATGTCGACTTCGCAGGTACGCCGCGTGGCTAGGAGGGTCTGGCGAAATATCGGCTGAGCCGCCGGGCGACGAGCGACATTCCGCCAAACCCTCCTAGTCGTCCGGCTCGCCGTCGTCGTACTCGAGCACCTCGATGCGGCCGATCACGCCGAGCCCGCGCCACGCGATCTTGTTCGAGCGGGGGTACCAGCACAGGTCGTTCGGGCGCCGCGTGCCGTAGATCAGCATCGTCAGCCCGGTCTCGCCGGCGCGGAACCAGTGGCTGACACGCGTCGCCGGCGGGCGGGCAACGACATGACCGGCGCGGATCGGAATCTCCTCCTGCTCGGCGCCCGGCGCGAACGACGGCGACGGCCAGAGGTGGAGCGTCCCCTCGCCTGCGAGGATCACGAAGACCTCTTCCTCCTCCGAGTGGCAGTGGGGCACCGATCCCCTCGCACCCGGCTCGAGCCGCTCCCAGTGGAAGCCGGCCTGATCGGAGCGTTCCCTCGTGGCGAGCGGCGCCGTCGCCGACCGTCCCCAGTGCTCGAGCTCGACCTCGTCGACGTTGAGGATGTTCGGCGGCCGCGCTGCCGGCTCGCCGTACGCGAGCGGGGGCGCCTCCGCCTCGCGGTCCCACGGATCGTCGACGCGCCCTTCGACCCACGGCCACCCGAGCCGGACCGCGCCCGAGCGGGGGAGCCAGCCGAAGTCCGTCGGATGTCTGGTGCCGAAGACGAGGTACTCAAGCCCGTCCGGCCCGGCGATGAATGTGTGCTCGAGCTCGTTGGCGCGGTGGATGACGCAGTCGCCGGGGTGTACCTCGTGTACCTGGTCGTCCTGCCACGCGAGCCCGGAGCCCCCGAGCACGAAGTAGACCTCTTCCGACGCGCCGTGGGAGTGCGGCGGAGTCGGCAGCTTGCCGGGCGCGACGCGCACGAGGTTGACGCCGACGCCCTTCGTGCCGGCGGCCGCTCCGAGCCTCTTCCACGTCGCGTCCATCTCACCCTTTGCTCGGCGATGAGGCTCGACGTCGTCCCAGTGGGCGAGGCCCATGGGCGGAATCTAGTAGAGGACGAGCCGATCCCGGTTGACGACCTCGAGCCCGCGCTCTCGGGAGCCAACCTCGGCTGCCGCGATCGAGGCGATTCCCTTTCCGATCGGGACGCCGGTCGCCGAGACGAGCTCGATCGCGTCTCCGGGGCCGAAGCCGCCGTCGCACGCCGTGACGCCGACGGCCAGGACGCTCGCCCCCGCCCCACGAAGCGCGCGCTCCGCACCCGCATCGAGCACGACGGTCCCACGAGGCCGCTTGCCGTATCTGATCCAGAGCTTGAAGGCCGGCTCGCTCGGAGCTGCGCCGCCCTCGAAGCGGGTGCCCCGGCGTTCCCCGGCGACGATCGGGACCAGCACGTTCGCGGCCTGGCCGGACGCGATCACGGTCGGGATGCCCGCGCCCGCCGCGAGCTCCGCGGCCGCGATCTTGCTCCCCATGCCGCCTCGGCCGAGACCGGTCCCGCGGCCGAGCCGGACCGAGGACGTGAGCGACCCGTCATCGAGCAGCTCCGCCCCGGGCGTTCCCGGCGCACGCGAATAGACACCGTCGACCTCGGTGAGCAGAACGAGCAGCCGGGCGTGCGTCAGGACTGCAACCTGCGCCGCCAGGGCGTCGTTGTCGCCGAACGTGATCTCGTCGGTGGCTGTGGCGTCGTTTTCGTTCACGACCGGGACCGCGCCCAGCCGGAAGAGCGCGTCGAAGGTGTTGCAGACGTTGACGTACGTCTGCCGGTCTGCGACGTCGGCCGGTGAGAGCAGGATCTGCGCCGCCTGCAGGCCGACGCGGCTGAACGCCCGCTCCCAGGCCTGCTGGAGCTGCGCCTGCCCGACGGCCGAGGCGGCCTGGAGCTGGCGCATCGTCGACGGCCGCCGCGCGAAGCCCAACCGGGGCGCGCCGAGAGCGATCGCGCCGGACGACACGATGCAGACGGAGTGGCCGTCGGCGACGAGGGCGGCGACCTCAGTTGCTCTCGCAGCGAGCAGTCTGCGGCGAACGGCTCCCTTCGAGCTCGCGACGAGACTCGAGCCGAGCTTGACGACGATCCTCATCGATGCTGCGTGCCGTCGCCGACGACGCGGTACTGGCGCAGCCACAGGTCGCGGTAGGTGACCGGCCCACGGGGCCCCGGCGCCCACTCGACGTTGATCCCCGTCTCGGGGGTACCGGTCAGCTCGAAGCCGTCCGCGAACCGCGTGGTGGCGTGCCAGAAGGCCGACGTGCCCCGGTAGAGCGAGAAGAACCGGTCGACCGCGTCGACGTCCTCCGCCACGATGCCGGCGGCGAGCGCAGAGGTCTCGGTGTTCGCGATCTGCGCAGCCTCGACGAGGTCGTCGACGATGTCGAGGGTTACCGTGGAGACCCTCACCGGGTCACTGGCCCACTCGTGCCCGATCGACTCCTCCAGCCGGCCGACCGGAACGACCGCAGCCGCCCGGGCCGTTCCCACGACGTCGACGCCACGCCCCTCGCACGCCGCCACGACGTCCGCCGCCAGGCCGGCTGCCTCGCGATCGACGAGGGCGAGGTTGAGCCGGTTGCAGACGCCGAGCCGGTCGAGGCTGGAGTCGACGATCGCGGTCACGCGATCGGCTCTGGCCGAGCCATGGACGTAGAGGACGCCGCCGCCCTCGGCGTGCGCGAGCGTGCGGACGCCGTTGTCGGCCGCGAGGCGAGCGAGGGCCGCCGTGGAAGGGCCGCTGCCGCGCAGGATCACGAGCGGGATCCAGCGCGGAACGGAGACGAGCGCCTCGGCTCCGGAGCGATCCGCCGAGCGCACGAGCCCGACGGCTCCCGGATCGATTCCCTCTGCCTCCAGTCCGGGTCGCAGCACCCGGTCGACCAGCGCCTCGACCGTTGCCAGGGCCGCGCCACCCGTGCGGAGGACGATGGTGTTCAGGCTCTTCAGGACCTGGGCCGCGATGTCCAGCGCCACGCCGGGCCGCGCCTCGAAGTTCGCGCCGATCGTCCCGACGGGGATCCGCAACTCGCGCACCTTCAGCCCGTTGGCGAGAGTTCTGCTGGCGATCTCCCGCTCCAGCGGCTCGAGCGCCGCCGTCGTCTCGAGCTGCCGCGCGAGAGTGGCGATGCGCCGCTCGTCGAGCCGGAGCCTGTCCAGCGCCCCTTCGTCGAGCGTCGCGGCGGCCGCGTCCACGTCTCGCTCGTTCGCCGCGAGCACCTCACTCACCCGTTCCTCGAGCAGTTCGGCCGCCCGCTGCAGAGCCGGGCCGACCACCCGATCGTCGAGCGACGGCAGCGCTGCAGCCGCCGCAACTGCCTCCCGCTCGACGAGTTCGCGCATCATGGCTTTACTTTGTACACTCCGAACAGCACAACGAGGGCGGGACGAGTCCCGCTCCGCATCAAGAGAGGTCGAGGGATCCGGCCCGACGACGCCTCGGCAACCTGCGTCCGCGCAAGGTGCCAACCGGCCGAGCAGCCTGCTCGGATCGATGTAGAGCGACGAGACGAAGGAGAGAACCAATGCCCGCCATCAGCCTCCGCTGCCGTAGCTGCAGCCACGAGGTCGGCCTCGACGGGGTCGGCGCCTGCGAGAAATGCTGGGGCCCGCTCGAGCCCGTCTACGACCTCGACGATGTCCGCCCGCGCCTGACCCGGGAGAAGATCGCCGCCGGCCCGCCGTCGCTGTGGCGCTACGCAGCGCTCCTGCCGGTGGAGGCCCCGGTCGACCCCAGGCTCCCACCGGGCCTGACTCCGCTCGTCCAGGCGCCGCGGCTGGCAGAGGCACTTGGAGTACGCGAGCTCTATCTCAAGCTGGACACGGCGAATCCCACCCACTCCTTCAAGGACCGCGTCGTCGCCGTCGCGTGCGCGAAGGCCCAGGAGCTCGGGCTTCGGACACTGGCGTGCTCTTCGACCGGGAACCTCGCGGGCGCTGTCGCGGCGCGGGCCGCCGTCGAAGGGCTCGATGCTGCGGTGTTCTGCCCCGCCGGCCTCGAGCGCGAGAAGCTGCTCTCCACTGCGGCGTACGGAGCGACGATCTACGAGGTGCGCGGGAGCTACGACGACTGCAGCCGCTTGACCGTCGAGCTCTCCTTCGAGCTGCCGTGGGCGTTCGTCAACGTGAACCTCCGCTCCTACTACGCCGAGGGCTCCAAGACGGTCGCGTTCGAGATCGCGGAGCAGCTCGGCTGGCAGCTCCCCGATGCCGTCGTCTGCCCGGTCGCCTCGGGCGCCCTGTTCTCGAAGATCGGCAGGGGGTTCGGCGAGTTCATCGAGCTCGGCCTCGTCGAGGGCGACAAGCCACGGCTCATCGGCGCCCAGGCGCAGGGCTGCGACCCCGTCGCCGCCGCCTACCGCGAGGAACGGCCGGTGACACCGGTCCGGCCGCAGACGGCCGCCAGCTCGCTCGCGATCGGCAACCCCGCAGACGGCGACCATGCACTGGCCACCGCGCGCGCGTCAGGCGGCGCGATCCACTCGGTGCCCGAGGACGAGATCGGCCAGAACATGCTCCTGCTGGCCGAGAACTCGGGCGTCTTCGGCGAGGCGGCCGCTGGGATCTGCGTCGGAGCACTGCGCGAAGCCATCCGCGAGGGCACGGTCACCGCCGACGATCGCGTCGTGCTCTGCGTCACCGGCGACGGCTTGAAGACGCCCGGCCCCATCGCAGACCGGTTCGCGTCCGTCGAGATCGAGGCTGACGCCGACGCGCTGCTGGAACAGCTCGGAGTCGCCGTCTGAAAGACGGTTGCAACTTTACTTTCTACACCGAGAAAGTGTACGCTCGAAGGACGGTGCATAACCTCTCCCCTCCGAGAACCAGCACCCAGCTCGGGACGGCGGCAGGAGCAGCCGCAGCTGCCGTCGGCCCGAGCGCCCTTAGAATGGGCTGATGCTTCGCATCGTCTGCCTGCCCGGGGACGGGATCGGCCCGGAGGTGACCGCGGTCGCGATCGACGTGCTCCGCGCCCTCCCGATCGAGATCGAGATCGAAGAGCACAGCTTCGGCGGGCAAGCAATCCTCGACGAGGGGATGCCGCTCCCCGCCCGGACGCTGGCCGCGTGCAAGGCTGCCGACGCCGTCGTCCTCGGCGCAGTCGGCCTCCCTCAGTTCGAGGGCGCATCGGTGCGGCCGGAGCAGGGCTTGATCGCGCTCCGCCGTGCTCTCGACGTCTATGCGAACCTCCGCCCCGCCACCCGGCCCGGTGTCGACCTGCTGATCGTCCGGGAGCTCGTCGGCGGCCTCTACTACGGCGCCAGCGGCCGGCTCCCCGACGGCTCGGCCTACGACACCTGCCAGTACTCGCCGGAGGCGATCGAGAGGATTGCGCGGCGCGCATTCGAGTTTGCCGGGGGCCGGCGGGGGCTTCTCACTTCCGTGGACAAGGTGAACGTGCTCGAGACCTCTCGGCTCTGGCGCGAGACGGTGACGCGCGTCGCGGCCGACTACCCGGACGTGGAGCTCCGGCACATGCTCGTCGACACGGCGGGACTGCAACTCGTGCAGCACCCCGAGCGATTCGACGTGATCCTGACCGAGAACACCTTCGGTGACATCCTGTCCGACGTCGCCGCGGGTGTCTGCGGGGGGCTCGGTCTCGCAGCATCGGCGAGCCTCGGCGACGGCCGTCCCGGGATCTTCGAGCCGGTGCACGGCTCCGCTCCGGACATCGCGGGCCGGGGAATCTCCAATCCCGCGGGCATGCTCCGCTCGATCGCGCTGCTGCTCCGGCATGCAGCCGGCGAGCCCGAGCTGGCGACCTCGCTCGACGACGCGGTTGGACTCGCACTGGCGAAGACGCCGACGCCCGACGCGGGCGGGCGCGCGACCACGGCGGAGTTCTCCGAGTTCGTGCTGACGCAGATGGAACGCGTCCTGGCGGCGTCTTAGCGAACGGCGAGGGCCGTCGTGTTCACGCGCGGCGGATGAGAGGCTTCGTACTCCTGCAGCGCATCCTCGTGGGAGAGTGAGCGGGCGATGTCGTCGAGGCCGTTCAGCAGGCACTCGCGCTGAAACGGGTCGAAGTCGAACGGGATCTCGCGGCCGGCGGGATCGACGATCAGCCGGCGCTCGAGATCGACCTCGGCGAACGCACTTCCGTCGATCGAGTCGATCAGCGCGCGCAGCTCGGCCTGCGGCAGGACGATTGTGACAAGGCCGATCTTGAGGCAGTTCGTGGCGAAGATGTCGCCGAACGACGGCGCGATCACGACCTCGAAGCCGTAGTCCTGGAGCGCCCAGGCCGCGTGCTCGCGGGAAGAGCCGCAGCCGAAGTTCGAACCGGCGATCAGGATCTTCGCGCCCGCGCAGTCCGGGTCGTTGAGCTCGAACTCCGGCCGGGGCTGACCCGCCTCGTCGAGACGCCAGTCGAAGAAGAGGAACTGCCCGAAGCCGGTGCGCTCGATCCGCTTCAGAAACTGCTTGGGGATGATCTGATCGGTGTCGACATCCGGGCGGTCGAGGACGGCGACCGGGCTGCTCGCGCGGCGAAAGGGCTTCATGCCACGAGCTCGCGCGGGTCGACGAAATGGCCGGCGATCGCCGTCGCCGCCGCAAGCTGCGGGCTGACGAGGTGCGTGCGGCCCCCGCGTCCCTGCCGTCCCTCGAAGTTGCGGTTCGACGTCGAGGCGCAGCGCTCGCCGTCGGCGAGCACGTCGGGATTCATGCCGAGGCACATCGAGCACCCCGCGCGCCGCCACTCGAATCCGGCATCGAGGAAGATCCGGTCGAGCCCTTCGTCCTCGGCGAGACGCTTGATCGTCGCCGAGCCCGGTACGACGAGCGCCCGGACGCTGGGATGGACCCGCTTGCCGGCGACCACGGACGCCGCGGCGCGAAGATCCTCGATCCGGGCGTTCGTGCACGAGCCGATGAAGACTCTGTCGACGGAGATGTCCTGCATGGCCGTACCCGGCTCGAGACCCATGTAGGTCAGCGCCCGCTCGGCCGCCAGCCGCCGGTCGGGATCGGTGTAGCCGGCCGGATCCGGGACGCGCTCGGTGACGGAGACGACCATCTCCGGGTTCGTCCCCCACGTGACCTGCGGCGCCAGCTCCGCGACGTCGATCGCGAACTCGCTGTCGTACATCGCATCGGGATCCGACGCGAGTCCGCGCCACCCGTCGAGCGCCTGCTCCCACTCGGAGCCAGTCGGGGCAGCGGGGCGGCCTTCGAGATAGGCGAATGTGGTGTCGTCGGGCGCAATCAGTCCAGCCCGCGCCCCGGCCTCGATGGACATGTTGCAAATCGTCATGCGGTTCTCCATCGACAGGCCGCGGATCGCCGGCCCCGTGTACTCGAGGACGTGCCCGACACCGCCGGCCACGCCGAGCCTGCCGATCGCGCCGAGGATCATGTCCTTCGCCGTCACGCTCGGCGGAAGGTCGCCATCGAAGCGAACGCGCATCGAGCGAGGCTTCCTCTGCGGCAGGCACTGGGTGGCGAGCACGTGCTCGACCTCCGAAGTGCCGACGCCGAACGCGAGCGCGCCGAATGCGCCGTGTGTGGACGTGTGGCTGTCGCCGCAGACGATCGTCATTCCTGGCTGGGTCAGGCCGAGCTCCGGGCCGATCACGTGGACGATCCCCTCGCGCCCGCTCCCTGTCGCGAAGAGAGGCACGCCGAACTCCGCACAGTTCTTGCTCAGGGCATCCAGCTGCGCCTTGGCGAGCGGATCGGTGACCGGCCCTTCCTCTGTCGGGACGTTGTGATCCATCGTCGCGAGCGACAGATCGGGCCGCCGGACTTGCCTGCCCGCGAGCCGAAGGCCGTCGAACGCCTGCGGCGATGTGACCTCGTGGATCAGGTGCAGATCGACGAAGAGGACCGCCGGCTCCCCCTCTGGCTGGGCCACGAGATGCCGCTCCCAGATGCGCTCGAACAGCGTCTTCGCCATTCGAATCATGCTAGCCAAGCCGGTGTACCAAATAAAGTGATGACCGATGGACTTCCGACGCGTTCCATCGCTCCCGCCGTATGTGTTCGCCGTGACCGAGCAGTTGAAGCTCGAGCTGCGGCGGGCGGGCGAGGACGTCGTCGACCTCGGGTTCGGCAACCCCGACCTCGCCTCCCCGCCCGCGGTGGTCGACAAGCTGGTCGAGGCGGCCGCGAAGCCGCACAACCATCGATACTCGGCGAGCCGCGGGATCCCGAAGCTGCGCAGCGCGATCTGCGACCTGTACCGCGACCGCTTCGGCGTCGAGCTCGATCCCGAGACGCAGGCGGTGGCCACGATCGGCGCCAAGGAAGGGCTTGCACATCTGATGTGGGTGCTGGTACAGCCGGGCGACTCAGCGGTCGTTCCCGCGCCGGCGTACCCGATCCACCTCTTCGCCCCCGTTCTGGCGGGTGCGAGCGTCATTCAGGTCGAGCTCGGTGGGAGCAACGAGGATCTCTACGGCCGGCTGGCCGATGCGTTCGCGCACTCGCGTCCGCGCCCCCGGGCGCTGATCGTGTCGTTCCCCCACAACCCGACGACGCGCGTTGTCGACCTGGGCTTCATGGAGCGGCTCGTGGCGCTCGCGCGAGAGAACGATGCGCTCGTCGTGCACGACTTCGCCTACGCCGACGTCTTCTTCGACGGATACGAACCGCCTTCGATCCTCCAGGTTCCGGGCGCACACGAGGTCGCGGTCGAGACCTACTCGCTCACCAAGTCGTTCTCGATGGCCGGCTGGCGCGTCGGCTTCGCGCTCGGGAACGCGCCGGCGCTCGCGGCCCTCGCTCGCCTGAAGTCCTATCTCGACTACGGAACCTTCCAGCCGATCCAGATCGCCTCGATCGTCGCGCTCAACGAGGAACGTGACTACCCCTCCGAAGCGTGCGAGATCTACCGCAAGCGCCGCGACGTCCTCTGCGACGGGCTGGCGCGCGTCGGCTGGCACGTCGAGCGCCCCCTCGGGACGATGTTCGTCTGGGCGCCGATTCCGGAGCCGTACCGGGAGCTCGGCTCGCTCGAGTTCGCGGTCAAGCTGACGCGCGAGGCGCACGTCGCCGTGAGCCCCGGTGTCGGCTTCGGCCCCGGCGGCGAGGGATTCGTCCGGTTTGCACTCGTCGAGAACGAGCAGCGAATCGCCCAGGGCGTGCGCGGAATCCGCCGCGCGCTGCCGGAGCTCGCAGCGACCGCGGCGCGCTAGCTCAGCTCACGCTCGCCGGCTCGCGAACGCCCAGCCAGTGGTCGACGGCGGTCGCGCACCGGCGCCCCTCGGCGATCGCCCACACGATCAGCGACTGGCCGCGGCGTGCATCTCCGGCGGCGAAGACGCCGTCGGCACTCGTCGCGTACACCGGAGCGTTCGCATTCCCGCGCGCGTCGGGCTCGACCTCGAACGCCTCGAGCACCTGCGGATCAGGTCCGACGAAGCCCATCGCGAGCAGGACGAGGTCGGCCGGCCGATCCTCCTCCGTGCCCGGGACGAGGTCGAAGGGGGGCGCGCCGCTGTTCTCCGTCCAGTGAATCCGCTCCACGCGGCCATTGCTGCCGGAGAGGACGGTCGTCGAGACGGCGAAGTCGCGTTCGCCGCCCTCTTTCAGCGCGTAGGACGTGCGGAGCTTCATCGGCCAGGTCGGCCACGGGGTCAGATCATCAGGGCGGCGTGGCGGCGGCTCGCCGACGAGCTCGATCTGCGTTACCGAGGCCGCGCCTTCACGGTGGGCATTGGCGACGCAGTCGGCGCCGGTATCGCCGCCCCCGATCACGATCACGTGCTTTCCGGCTGCGGTGATCACGTTTACGGGCGCCGGAGGTGCGCCTGCGACCTGCGGTCCCAGCTCGCGCGCCACCCAGCGGTTGCGCTGATACAGGTACTCCATCGCGAAGTGCACGCCGTCCAGTTCACGGCCGGGCACCGGAAGGTCGCGCGGGACGCGCGAGCCGACGGCGAGGACGACTGCGTCGTGCTGCTCCCGCAGCTCGTCCGCCCCGATGTCGATGCCGACGTCGACGCCGTAGCGGAACGCAACGCCCTCGGCCTCGAGCTGCTGGACGCGGCGCTCGATCAACCACTTCTCGATCTTGAAATCAGGCACGCCGAAGCGCACGAGACCGCCGGCCGCCTCGTCGCGCTCGTAGACCGTGACCGCGTGGCCGGCGCGCGCCAGCTGCTGCGCGCAGGCGAGTCCGGACGGCCCCGCGCCGACGACGCCGACGCTCCGGCCGCTGCTCGCGCGTCCCGGCTGCGGGACGATCCAGCCCTCCTCCCAGGCGCGGTTCACGATCGCGACCTCGATCTGCTTGATCGTCACCGCATTGCCCTCGTTGATCTCGAGCACGCAGGCGGCCTCGCACGGCGCCGGACAGAGTCGGCCGGTGAACTCGGGGAAGTTGTTCGTGCGGTGGAGCTGTTCGATCGCCTCGCGCCAGCGGTCGCGGTAGACAAGGTCGTTCCACTCGGGGATCAGGTTCCCGAGCGGGCAGCCGTTGTGGCAGAACGGGACGCCGCACTCCATGCACCGCGCGCCCTGCTCCTGGAGCACCGGCAGCTCGACCGTGCCCATGAACTCGCGGAAGTCACCGACCCGCTCGCTCGGATCGCGCTCCGGCTGCTCGACCCGCTGGTACTTGAGGAAGCCGCCGAGCTTCCCCATCAGGCCGCTTCCTCCGACTCGGTGGTGAGGAAGCCGCTGCCGGTCGAGGTCGGGTTGTCGCCCTTGGGCTCGACCTCGAGGTCCTGGAGTGCGCGCTTGTAGTCGTGCGGCACGACCTTGACGAACTGCGGCACGGCGCTCTCCCAGTCGGCGAGCAGACGCGCGGCGACGGCGGAGCCCGTGCGTGCAGCGTGCTCTGCCACGAGCGCGTGCAGCTCGTCGGCGTCGCTCCCGTCGAGCTCCTCGAAGCCGATCAGCTCGAGGTTGCAGCGGCCCCGGAAGCCGCCCTCCTCGTCGAGGACGTAGGCAATGCCGCCGCTCATTCCGGCCGCGAAGTTCCGCCCGGTCCGCCCGAGCACGACCACGCGGCCGCCCGTCATGTACTCGCAGCCGTGGTCGCCGACCCCTTCGACGACCGCGCTGACGCCGGAGTTGCGGACGGCGAACCGCTCGCCGGCCAGGCCGCGGAAGAACGCCTTGCCCGCGGTGGCGCCGTAGAGAACGGTGTTGCCGATGATCACGTTCTCCTCGGCGACGAAACCGGAGCCTTCGGGCGGCCGGACCGCCAGGACGCCGCCGGAGAGGCCCTTGCCGACGTAGTCGTTCGCATCGCCGACGAGCGTGAGCTCGACGCCGGGTGCCAGCCAGGCTCCGAAGGACTGTCCGGCGGACCCGCGCAGCGTGAAGCTGATCGTCCCGGCCGGGAGCCCCGCCGCCCCGTGCGCCTTCGTCACCGCGTGCGAGAGCAGCCCTCCGACCGTCCGGTTGACGTTCCGCACGGTGAGCGCCGCCTCCACGGGTGTCCCGTTGTCGATCGCCGGGCGCGCGTACTCGATCAGCTGCCAGTCCAGTGCGTCGTCGAGCGGCGAGACCTGCGGCTGCACCCGCCGCACCGCCACGCCGGCCGGAACCTCCGGCGCATGCAGCAGGGCCGAGAGGTCGAGCCCGCGCTCCTTCCAGCGCTCGATCGCGTCGTCGGCCTCGAGCAGGTCGACGCGCCCGACGAGATCCTCGAAGCGCCGGACGCCGAGCCGGGCCATGATCCGCCGCGCCTCCTCGGCGACGAAGAACATGAAGTTGACGACGTGCTCGGGCTCGCCTGCGAAACGCTTTCGCAATTCGGGGTCCTGGGTCGCGATCCCGACCGGACAGGTGTTGAGATGGCAGGCGCGCATCATCACGCAGCCCGTCGCGATCAGAGGCGCGGTCGCGAAGCCCATCTCGTCGGCGCCGAGGAGCGCGGCGACGACGACGTCGCGCCCCGTCTTCAGCTGGCCGTCCGTCTGCACCCAGATGCGCGAGCGCAGGTCGTTCAGCACGAGCGTCTGTTGCGTCTCGGCGAGCCCGATCTCCCACGGCGCGCCTGCGAACAGGATCGACGAGAGAGGCGACGCGCCCGTTCCGCCGTCGTGCCCCGAGATGAGGACGTGGTCGGCGTTGGCCTTGGCGACGCCTGCGGCGACCGTCCCGACCCCGACCTCCGAGACGAGCTTCACGGAGACGCGCGCGGCGGGGTTGGCACAGCGCAGGTCGTAGATCAGCTGCTTGAGATCCTCGATCGAGTAGATGTCGTGGTGCGGCGGCGGCGAGATGAGGCCGACGCCCGGCGTCGTCAACCGCACGCTCGCGATGTAGCGGTCGACCTTGTGACCGGGCAGCTGGCCGCCCTCGCCGGGCTTGGCGCCCTGCGCCATCTTGATCTGCAGCTCGTCCGCGTTCGCAAGGTAGTTCGCGTTCACGCCGAAGCGCCCGGATGCCACCTGCTTGATCGCCGAGCGGCGGGAGTCGCCGTTCGGATCCTCGACGTAGCGCACGGGATCCTCGCCGCCCTCGCCGGTGTTCGAGCGTCCGCCGATGCGGTTCATCGCAACCGCGAGCGTCTCGTGCGCCTCCCGCGAGAGCGACCCGAGCGACATCGCACCCGTCGCGAACCGCTTCACGATCTCCTGCGCGGGCTCGACCTCCTCGATCGGGATGCCGCCGTCCGCCGCCTCGCGGAAGCGCATCAAGCCGCGCAGAGTCGAGCGGCGCGTCGAGTCGTCGTTGACGAGTTGCGCGTACTCCTCGTACGTCTCGAAGCCGCCGTGCCGGACCGCGTGCTGGAGCAGCGCGATCGTCTCCGGATTCCACTGATGGTGCTCGCCCTCGCGCCGCCAGGAGTAGAGGCCGGTGACCGGTAGCAGACCGTCCTGCGTGCCCGGGTAGGCACGAGCATGGCGGGCGAGCGTGTCGAGGGCCAGAGCCTCGATCCCGATCCCGCCGATACGCGAGGCGGTGCCGGTGAAGTGGCGGTCGACGAGCTCGCGCGAGAGCCCGATGGCCTCGAAGACCTGGGCGCCGCAGTACGACGGGATGGTCGAGATGCCCATCTTCGAGATCGTCTTCAGCAGCCCCTTCGCGATCCCCTTCGTCGCGCGGCGCTGTGCCTCGTCCCTCGTCATGCCGGGCGGCAGCAGGTCGAGGTCGACGAGCTCCGCCAGCGTTTCGAGCATCAGGTACGGGTTGACGGCGGCGGCCCCGTAGCCGACGAGCACGGCCACGCTCTGGACGCTGCGCGGCTCACCTGACTCGACGATCAGCCCGGCCTGCAGCCGCGTCCCGGCGCGCACCAGGTGGTGATGCAAGGCGGAGACGGCGAGCAGCGACGGAACCGGCGCCTGCTCGGGCCCGACACCGCGGTCGGAGAGAACGATGATGTTCACGCCGCCCGCGAGCGCCTCGTCCGCCTCGGCGCAGATGCGCTCGACGGCGAGCTCGAGCCCTTCTGGCCCGTCCGCGACCGGCCACGTCGTGTCGATCGTGTGCGCGCGGAACACGTCCGAGTCGATCTGGCGGAGCCGCTCGAGCTCCTCGTCGCGCAGGATCGGGTTCGCGATCACGAGCTGGCGCGCATGCTCCGGGGTCTCGTCGAGGAGGTTGCGCTCCGACCCGACACTCGCCTCGACGCTCATCACGACGGCCTCGCGGATCGAGTCGATCGGAGGGTTCGTGACCTGGGCGAACAGCTGCTTGAAATAGGAGTAGAGCACCGGCCGCCGGTCGGAGAGCACCGCCAGCGGCAGGTCGTTGCCCATCGACCCGATCGCCTCCTCCGCGTTCCGTGCGAGCGGAGCGAGGATCACCTTCATGTCGTCCTGCGTGTATCCGAACGCAAGCTGGCGCGTGCGCAGCGGCTGAGCCGGACAGATGAGGTTCTCCCGCGCCGGCAGATCCTCGAGCCGGACGACCTGGCTCCGGTACCACTCGGCGTACGGGCGCCGCGAGGCAACGGTCCGCTTCACCTCCCCGTCCGGGACGATCCGTCCGCTCTCGACGTCGACGAGGAACAGCTTCCCAGGCTGCAACCGCCCTTTCCGCACGATGTTCTCCGGCGCCTCCTCGAGCACGCCCGTCTCGGATGCGAGGATCACCCAGCCGTCGGCGGTCTCGAGCCACCGCCCCGGACGCAGGCCGTTGCGGTCGAGGGTCGCCCCGATCACACGGCCGTCCGTGAAGGCGATCGCCGCGGGGCCGTCCCAGGCTTCCATCAGGCACTGGTGGTAGGCGTAGAAACCGGCGAGCTCGGGCGAGATGTCCTCGCGGCCCTGATACGCCTCGGGGATCATCATCATCATCGCGTGCGGCAGCGACCGTCCCGCGAGCACGAGCAGCTCGAGCACGTTGTCGAACGTCGCCGAGTCCGAGCCGCCGGGACGGACGACCGGCAGGATCTTGGCGAGGTCGTCGCCGAAGAGCTCGGATGCCAGCTGCGACTCGCGCGCGCTCATCCAGTTGACGTTGCCGCGCAGTGTGTTGATCTCGCCGTTGTGAGCGATCATCCGGTACGGATGCGCGAGCTCCCAGCTGGGGAAGGTGTTGGTCGAGTAGCGGGAGTGCACGAGCACCAGAGCCGAGGTGGTGCGCTCGTCCTGCAGGTCCGGGTAGTAGCCGGTGAGCTGCGGCGCCGTCAACATCCCTTTGTAGACCACGGTCCGGGCCGAGAAGCTCGGGATCACGAGGTCCGGGCCGGCTGCGAGCTCCGCCACCCGTCGGATCACGTAGAGCTTGCGCTCGAAGTCGTCCGGCCCGAGTCCGGGCGCGGCCGCGACGAAGAGCTGCCGGATGCGCGGGGCGGTCGCCGCGGCGGACTCGCCGGCGTGGCTCTCGTCGACCGGGACGTCCCGCCAGGCGACGACCGTCTGCCCCTCGGCCTCGACCGTCTCGGTCAGGAGCCGTTCGAGCGATGCGGCGCGCTCGGCGTCGCGCGGCAGAAAGCAGACCGCAACGCCGTACCTACCGAGGGGCGGTAGCGCAGCCCCGATCTCCGCTCGAAAGAGCGCGTCCGGGAGCTGGAGCGTCATTCCCGCACCGTCCCCGGTGAGAGCGTCGGCGCCCTCTGCGCCTCGATGCTCGAGATTGGCGAGAGCCGTCGCTGCGCGCACGAGCGCCTCGTGGCTCGCGACGCCGTCCAGGCGGGCGACGAACGCGACGCCGCAGGCGTCGTGCTCGTACGCGGGGTCGTAAAGGCCGACTGCCTTCATGCCGTTTTCACCCTCTCGCCTTGGTGTGCGCTTGACCGGAGGGCGAGAGGGGCGGTGTGCCGGCTAGCGCGGTCTCGGGCGCGAAAAGAGGGCGGCCTTGAACGCCAGAATCCGATCGGCGGCTACGCACGGTCGCTCCATCGCTTTCCAGTGTAAAGCATTGGCCGGACGGCGCAAGGAGCTCATTACTTGCGAAAGTAAAGTGACACTGCTATACCCAGTGGGCACCAACCATCAAGAGCGGCAGAGGGAACTGGCCCAGCGAAGCCGCAGCAACCGGGACGACGAGTCCGTCAGGTGCTCCATCCAGCGTGAGCCGTGCCTCCGGACTCGGCAAGCGGAAGATGGGAACGTGCAGACCTCGCCGCCGGCGAGGAGATGAGGCCTCCGGAATGAATCGGGGGCCTTCGCCGTTTCCGGGGCAGAGGGGCTGAGGAAGGTCAGGTAAGCATGAGCGAGGCGCGTGTCGCACGCAGATCGGCCGAGAAGGAACCCCCTACGCTCGAGCTCGTCCTCAAGCGCAACTCCGTCGAGCGAATCAAGCGCGAGAAGGATCCACTCGGAATGCTCGGCGAGCTCCCCGCGCTGATCGCTGCGGGCTACGAGCAGGTACCCGAGGAGGACCTCGTGCGTCTGAAGTGGTGGGGCCTCTACCACGACAAGCCGAAGATCGGGACCTTCATGCTCCGGATCAAGCTGCCCGCGGGCCGGGTGACTCCCGCGCAGCTGCGGGCCGTCGGCGAGCTCTCCCTTCAGTACGGGAAGACCGCCGGCGAGCTCTCGACGCGGCAGACGATCCAGCTCCACTATCTCGAGCTCGCCTCCCTGCCCGAGGTGTTCCGACGCCTGGACGAGGTCGGACTGACGACCGTCGGCGCGTGCGGCGATGCGGTCAGGAACGTCACCGGCTGCCCCGTCGCGGGCCTCGCACACGACGAGCTGTTCGACGTGACGCCGGTGACCGAAGCCGTCACCACTTTCTTCTACGGCAACCCGGACTACTCCGATCTGCCGCGCAAGCACAAGATCACCGTCTCCGCCTGCGCCCATCGCTGCAACGCGCCCGAGATCAACTGCATTGCCCTGGTCGGCGCGATCCGGGACGGTGAGCCGGGCTTCGGCGTGCTCGTCGGCGGCGGCCTCTCGTCGGTGCCGCGGCTGGCCCGCGACCTCGGCGTCTTCATCCGCGTCGACGAGGCCTTGCCCGTGCTGTGCGCGCTGCTCGACGCCTGGAAGGAAGATCTGAAGTACCGCGTCTCGCGGGTGAAGGCGCGAATCAAGTTCATGGTCGACGACCTCGGGCCCGAGGGCATGCGCGCCGAGGTCGAGCGCCGGCTCGGCTACTCGCTTCCCGACTTCGAGCTCGACCCCGCGCCGCCGATCACCGACCACATCGGTGTTCAACCGCAGAATCAGGACGGCCTCGTCTCGATCGGGGTGCCGGTGAACGTGGGCCTGATCTCCGGCGAGCAGATGGTCGCGGTCGCCGAGCTCGCGTCGGAGCTCGGCCAGGACGTTCGCGTCACGAGGCAGCAGAACTTCGTCCTCACTTCCGTCGCGACCGCCGACGTCGAGCGTGTAGGCGAGCGGCTCGAGGAGCTCGGCCTGCCGTTGACGGGCCATCCGCTCCGGGCCGAGGCGATCGCCTGCACCGGCGAGCCGCACTGCAACTTCGCGGTCACCGAGACCAAGTCGCGGCTCGACGTCCTCGTCGAGCACCTGGAGGCCCGCTTCGGCGATGCGCTCGCCGGTCTGAAGCTGAACCTCGACGGCTGCCCGCACGCCTGCGGCCACCACTGGGTCGGCGACCTCGGCTTCCAGGGCTCGACCGTGCGCAACGAGGAAGGCGTGCGCCGGCAGGCCTACGACCTGCTGCTGCGCGGCGGGCTCGGCCCCGACGCAGCGATCGCCCGCCCGGTCTTCCGCCGTGTCCCGGTCGAGGAGCTCGCCGACACGGTCACCGGCCTCCTGGACGGGTGGCTGCAGCAGCGCGACGGCGACGAGAGCTTTCGCGCGTTCTGCGATCGCAGGAGCGACGAGGAGCTCGGTGTTCTGGCCGGGCGCGAGCCCGCAAAGAGCCGGAAAGAGGAGGTAGCCGCATGAGTGCCACAGAACTGTTGGACGATCTGGAAGCAGGCGAGCTGTCGGTCGAGTTCGAGGGCGAGGAGCCCGAGGCCGTGCTGGAGTGGGCGATCGAGCGGTTCGAGGACCGGCTGGCGATCTCGACGGCATTCCAGGAGGGCGACGTCGCGCTGATCGACATGGCCTACCGGATCGATCCGAAGGTCGTCATCTTCTCGATCGACACGGGCAGGCTGCCGACCGAGACGTTCGAGCTGATCGAGACATTGCGCGAGCGCTACCCGGGGCTGGCGCTGACGCTTCTCTCCCCCGACGCTCCGCAGCTGCAGCGGCTCGTCGACCGGCACGGCCCGAACCTCTTCTACCGCTCGGTCGAGCAGCGCCTGCTGTGCTGCAACGTGCGCAAGGTGCAGCCGCTGACGCGGTACCTCGGCGGGGTCGACGCCTGGGTCACCGGCCTGCGGCGCGACCAGTGGGCCGGCCGCACCGACATCCGCAAGGTGGAGATCGACCACGACCACGGCGCGATCGTGAAGCTCAACCCGCTCGCGGAGTGGACGGAGGACGAGGTCTGGGACTACATCCGCGAGAACGATGTCCCCGTCCATCCTCTCTATGCGCAGGGCTACACCTCGATCGGCTGCGCGCCCTGCACTCGACCGGTGGCCGCGGGCGAGGAGAAGCGCGCCGGGCGCTGGTGGTGGGAGTCGGGCGCACCCAAGGAGTGCGGGATGCACTGCGCGATCGAGACGGGCGGCTTCGAGCACGAGCTCCACGCGATCCTCGGCAAGGAGGCCGATGCCCAGCAGTAGCACGAGCGTCGCCGTGAAGGCGGAGGAACGCGAGGTCGCGCTCGGCGAGGTGCAGGCGGTGCTGGCGGCCGCCCGCGACGAGACCTATCGCGGCCGGCTCGCGGCACTCGCCACCTCCGTCGAGACCGGCGAGCTCGACGGCGAGGAGGCCGCCGAGCTCGAACGCGTGCTCGAGCTCGGTCTCCAGGCCGGCCGAATCCGGGCGGTGTACGGGCCGGGAGGCGAGCAGGCTGCCCTCCGGCTCTTCCGGCGGCTTCCCGCCGGCGCCGATCTCGCCGAGACGGCGCGGTCGGTCTCGTCCGCCCTCACGAGCCTGAACGGACGCTCGCTCGAGTCGTTCCGAATCGAGGTCATCGGGCCCGGGATGTACCGGATCGCGCTCGTCGCCGGCGGCGCCGAGGTGGCCGTCCGGCTCGACCGGAGCGGCGTCCAGCTCGCCTCGATCGGGGTCTGAAGTTGAGCGAGAAGCATCACTACGTAGCCTGCATCGACCTCGAGGGCCGGAGCGTCCTCGTCGTCGGGGCCGGGCGCGTCGCGCACGAGAAGGTGAGTGGCCTGCTCGACTGCGGCGCCGTCGTGACCGTCGTGGCGCCGGAGGTCTCGGCCGAGGTGGCTGAGCTCGACGTCGAGCTGCTGCGCCGCCGCTACCGGAGCTCCGACCTCGACGGCCGCTTCCTCGTCGTCGCCGCCACTGCGGACAACGACGTCAACCGGCGTGTTTTCGCGGACGCCGAGGCCCGGTCGCTCCTCTGCAACGTCGTCGACGTCCCGGAGCTCTGCTCCTTCATCCTCCCCGCCCTCCACCGCGAGGATCCGATCACGGTGGCCGTCTCGACCGGCGGCGCGTCGCCGGTGCTCGCACAGAGGCTTCGCGACGAGATCGCCGAGCTCGTCCGGCCCGAGCACGCAGCGCTCGCCGTGCGGTTGCGCGACCTGCGCCCGTGGGCGAAGGCGAACCTGTCGACCTATGCGGCACGGCGCGACTACTTCGCCGGCATCGTGCGGGACGAGCTCGGATGACCGTGTACCTCGTCGGCGCGGGGCCGGGCGACCCCGGACTGATCACGGCGCGCGGGCTCGATCTCATCCGCTCGTGCGACGTGCTCGTCCACGACCGCCTCGTCGCGCAGGAGCTCGTCGACGAGGCCCCACACCATGCACGGGTGATCTCCCGCGACGGGGTCGACCAGGAGGCGTTGAACGAGCTCCTCGTCCGCTACGGCCGCGCCGGCCTCGACGTGGTTCGGCTCAAAGGCGGTGACCCGTTCGTCTTCGGGCGCGGCGGCGAGGAGGCGCTTGCCTTACGCAAGGCCGGGATCGAGACCGAGATCGTGCCCGGAATCTCCTCGATCGCGGCTGTCCCGGCCGCGGCCGGGATACCTGTCACGCATCGCGGCGTCTCCGACCGGGTGACGATCGCCAGCTGCCAGGGCGCCGACGGCAGCGACGCCGAGTACGCCCGGCTGGCCGCGATCGGCGGCACCCTCGTCCTCTTCATGGGTCTCGGCCGCGTGGAGCGCGTCGTCGACGGCCTGCTCGCGGCGGGAATGCCGACGGACACGCCCGCCGCGGCGATCTCCCGCGGCACGCTCCCCGACCAGGAGGTCGCGAAGACGACGCTCGCGAATCTCGCGTCCGCAGTCAGGGGCTCGCCAGCCCCACCCTGCTGATCATCGGTGACGTCGCCGCGCTCGAGCTACTGGCGCCGCGAGCAGTCGTTCCGCGCGCACTCGACCACGTCGCCTAGTCCCAGCCGGGCGAGCCTGCTCCTGCTCGATAGGTCGACTCGAGAAAGTCGAGCAACGCCCGCCGCGGATCGTCTGCCGTTCTCACCGCCTCGTACGGGAGAAAGAACTCGCCCAGCTCCTTACTCCAGTACCCGGCCTCCGGCTCCACGTGCGCCTGCTCGATTCCCGTCCGGGCGCGGGTACGTGTAGGCAAAGAAGGCCGGCTCGGTCAACCTCTTGTCGCCGGGCCAGAAGCCGGCGCAGGACTGCTCCGCGTCGCCGCCGATGCGGGTGATCACGTCGGCGTCGGGACGTGGTTCGGCCGGCCGTCCGGAGAAGCGCGCATAGGAGAGGTCGAACGCGCCCCAGTAGAACTGCACCGGGGACGTCTTGCCGCGGAACCGCGCCCGGTGCTCCTTCATCACCGCGTCGACGGAGACGAGCGCCCGCCAGAAGCGGTTTGCCCACTCCGGCTCGTAGCTCGCGTGCTCGACGTCGTCCGGGAAGGGGATCGGACTCGGCACCTCGGAGGGCTTCTCGGTGATCGTCACGGGAACGCCGGCAGCGTCCAGCGCGGCCATCAGCTCGGCGTAGAAGTCGGCGACGCTGCGGGGCTCCAGCTTGACCCGCTCCATCGCGCCGCGTGCCGTGCGGACGGAGACAACGTGGTCGATGAGGTCGACGTCGATGTCGAAGACACCGGCCGGGTGCGGAATCGGAGACGTGTTCAGCCCACGGGCGGTGACGTACAGCGGCACCTGTCCCCACTGGGGCTCCATCGGCGCCAGCATGAGCCGGACCTTCCCGACGATCTGGATGTACATGTGCAGCGTCTCGCGCGTAGGGAGCCACGCCTCATACGGGAGCTCCGGCCAGGCTTCGTTGTTCGAGGTGGGCGCTTGCATCGCGGCTCCACGGATTGTCGCAGCGGCCGCCCAGTGCCCGCCCGATTGTTGCTCGTAACCATGGTGCTACAGTCGGAAAAGGAGCCCGGCCCCGAGGATGCCGGTGCTCCGTGGACATCGCGAGTGCGTCGCCCGTCGATCCAAAAGGGGTTTGCATGACTTCCGTGTCCAATGACGTCACGCTCGGCCGACAGGCTCTGCGGCGACAGGTCAACACGCGCATCCGAGGCGTCGTCGAGTCGACCGCGTCGGGAACGATCGAGGTCTTTTGCGAGTGCGGCCGCGTGCGCTGCGCCGATCGCTTGTCGATCGAGCTCGACGTCTACGACAAGGTGCTGGCATCTCAGGGGCACTTCGTCGTCACCACGCACCACGACCACGACGGCACGCAGCGCCTGGTCAGCCGGCACCACGGCTTCCTCGTCGTCGAGAGAGACGTGACGGACCGGACATAGCGCGCCACACTGCGCTGCGCACCCTTCCGGCGGGTCTCGGCGTTTCTCGTTCGTGCGCTATCTGGAACCAGGTCGGAAGCGCCGGCGCCGCCGCCGGCCGGCAGCCCAAGCGCTGTGGCTGGTCGCACTGGCGATCGCGGTCGCGATCGCGTTGCAAGCGCTCATTCGCTGACATGTCGACGCGCTCTGAGCGGGAACAACCGAGCCTGGCTCTCCGTTTACATCTATGACGGACGAGGACGCTCTTCACGCGTCCCCCGTCGGAAACCCAAGGAGAGCTTCATGAACCAACAGCCAACACTTCACGATGTCGACGTCCGCTGTGCGTCATGCGGGACGTCGTTCGAGATCCGGTCCACCGCAGAGGCGTTGTCGATCGACATCTGCTCGAACTGCCACCCGGCCTACACCGGCCGTGAGCGGGCCTCGGTAACAGGCGGCAGGATCGATCGCTTCAACAAGCGCCGCGCCCTCGCTGCGGCGTAGACGTCAGTCGTCGGCGGTCTCGCTCGCGGCCAGGAACGTGGACTCGGCCGCCTCGCCGGCCGCAAAGCTCTTCTCCGCGAGCCAGCCGCCGTCGACCGTCAGCGCGATCCCGTTGACGTATGCGGACTGGTCGCTCGCAAGGTAGAGCGCCGCATCGGCCACGTCGGCGGCGAGGCCCGCGCGGCCCTGCGGGATCACCGTCCGCAGTCCTTCCTCGAAAGCATCCTCAGCGAAGTACTGCTCGGTCAACGGTGTCCGGACCAGGCCGGGGCAGATCGCGTTGACGCGGATTCCGGCCGGTCCGAGGTCGCGGGCCAGGCTCTTCGTCAGGCCGACCACACCGTGCTTGGCCGCGGTGTAGGCCGGACGCCGCGCGAGGCCGATCAGACCGCCGACGGAGGAGATGTTCACGATCGCGCCGCCGCCGCTCTCGCGCATCCGTCGAGCCGCAGCCTGGCAGCAGTAGAACGTGCCGCTCAGGTTGACGGCGATCACGTTGTCCCACTCCTCGGTCGCCATCGTGTAGACGTCGCCGATCTCCCGGACGCCGGCGCTGTTCACGAGGACGTCGATACGCCCCTCCGACTCGACGACCTGGCCGACCGCGCGCTCGACATCAGCGGGAGAGCGGACGTCGCCATGGATCGCGACCTCCCCTGCGCGGTCGAATCCGGTGACGCGCGCGCCCTCGCGCGCGAAGCGCTCGGCGATCTCACGGCCGATCCCGCTCGCGGCTCCTGTGACCAGCACAACCCGGTTCTCCAGCATCCAGCCCTCCTCCGAAGTACGTTAACCCCATGAGCGCGTGGACGATCACCGGGGCCCGACACGCGGGGATCACCGTCTCAGACCTCGACCGCTCGCTCGAGTTCTACTGCGGGCTGCTCGGACTGGAGCTCCTCTGGCGGCGGCTGTACGAGGAGCCCGAGATCACGCGGATCGTGGGCGTCCCCGACGCGACCGGGCTCGAGATCGCAATGCTCCGCGTCCCCAACAGTGACTTCGACGTCGAGCTGATCGAGTACCAGGGCTGCGAAAGCCCGTCCGGGAGCTCTCCACCCTCGCACCACGGCACGGGCCACTTCTGCGTCTTCGTCACGGGAATCGAGGCGCTCTACGAGGAGCTCCTGGCGCGCGGCGTCACGTTCCGCTCGGACGGGCCGGTGGAGATGCCCGCGGGTCCGAACGCGGGCGGCAAGAGCCTCTACTCGCTCGACCCGGACGGCTACATCTTCGAGTTCCACCAGCGCCCGCCTCGATGAGCATCGACGCAGCCGTCGTGGCTGAGCGCCCCGCCGACTGGCCGCCTCTTCTCGAGCAGTATCGGCTGATGGCGCTGATCCGCCGCTTCGAGGACCGCGCCGCAGAGCTCTTTCAGCAGGGCGTCATCTTCGGAACGGCCCATAGCTGCGTCGGGCAGGAGGCGATCGCCGTCGGCGCCGCAGGCGTGATGCGCGACACCGACTATCTCGTCGGGCATCACCGCTCGCACGGCCACCTGATCGCCGCCGGCGCTGACCTTCGCCGGATGATGGCCGAGATGTTCGGGAAGCGGACGGGCTACTGCAAAGGGCTCGGCGGCTCGATGCACATCGCCGACCTGTCCCTGGACATTCTCGGATGCAACGGGATCGTCGGCGCCGGGATCCCGCATGCGTGCGGCGCAGCCTTGACCGCCAAGCTGCGCGAGACCGGCCAGGTGGCGGTCGCTTTCTTCGGCGACGGTGCGGCCGGGCAGGGCGCGGCGCACGAGGGGATGAATCTCGCCGCGACGTGGACGCTGCCGGTCGTCTTCATCTGCGAGAACAACCAGTTCGCGCTCTCCGCCGACTGGCGCGCGCAGCGTGCCGTCGAGGATCTCGCCGACCGCGCGGCCGGCTACGGGATGGCGGGCGAGATCGTCGACGGGAACGACCTGCTCGCGGTCGAGGACTCGGTCGCCCACGCGCTCGCCCGGGCGCGCGAGGGCGCCGGCCCGACGTTCCTCGAGATGAAGACCTTCCGCAGGATGCAGCACTCGATGCGCGCGAACCTTCCCGACGTCCGCGACCCGGCGCTCGTCGAGGAGTGGGAGGCCAAGGATCCGCTCCCACGGCTCGAGCGGCTGCTGCGAGAGCTCGGGGAGCTGGACGACGACCGCATCGAAGGCGTTCTGCAGGAGGTCGAGCGCGACGTCGAGCTCGCGATCGAGACTGCACTCGCCGACGAGGATGCGAGCGCCGACGACCTCCTTCCCGCGGCGCTCGCCCCGCAGCGCAGCTATCCCGCCCCGGTCGAGTCGGACCGCGAACTCGGCTTCGTCGCCGCCGTGCGCGAGGCACTCGAGCTCGAGCTCGACGCCGATCCGGACGTGATCGTGATCGGCGAGGACATCGGCAAGGTGGGCGGGCTCTTCCGCGCCACCGAGGGCCTCTACGAGCGGTACGGCAGCGAGCGGATCCGCGACACGCCGCTGACCGAGAGCGGCTTCGTCGGCTGCGGGATCGGCGCCGCCCTGACCGGGCTGCGGCCGGTCGTCGAGCTCCAGTTCTCGGACTTCGCCGGCGTCGCCTTCGACCAGATCATGAATCAGGCCGCCAAGCTCCGGTTCATGATGGGCGGGACGCCGAGCATCCCGCTCGTGATCCGGATGGTCTCGGGCGGGGGCGTCCGGCTCGGAGCGCAGCACTCGCAGAGCCTGGAAGCGCTCTTCGCGCACATCCCGGGCCTCGTCGTCGCGATGCCGTCCACCCCCTACGACGCGAAGGGCCTGCTCTCGGCCGCGATCCGCGGCGACAACCCCGTCATCTTCCTCGAGCAGAAGCTCCTGTTCTTCGGCGAGCCCGCACCCGTTCCCGAGGAGCGCTACGGGATCGAGCTCGGCACGGGCCGAATCGCCCGGGACGGAACGGACGTCACGGTTGTCGCTCTGGGCGCATTGGTCCCCCATGCACTCCGAGCGGCACATGAGCTGGAGGGCGACGGCGTCAGCGTCGAGGTCATCGATCCGCGGACGCTCGTCCCGCTCGACACCGCCCTGATCGCGGCGTCGGTCGCGAAGACGCATCGGCTCGTGGTCGCGCACGAGGCCGTTCAGTTCTGCGGCTTCGGCTCCGAGATCGCGGCGCACGCGGCCGAGCACTGCTTCTGGGATCTCGACGCGCCAGTCGTCCGCGTCGGCGCCGCCTCGCATCCGATCCCGTACCAGAAGGACCTCGAGGTGGCCACGCTCCCCGGGCCGGCGGAGATCACGGCGGCTGTGCGGTCGCTGGTCTCGGGCTGAGCGCGGGGGTCTTCTCCGTCGTCTGCAGGAGCACCGCCCCGACCACGACGACGCCGCCGACGACCGCCATCAGTGCCGGCGTCTCACCCACCGCCACCCACGCCCAGAACGGTCCGAGCACGAGCTCCAGGAGTGTGATCAGCGCTACCTCCGAAGCAAGGATCAGCCTGGTGCCCATCGTGAAGAACACGAGCCCGAGGCCCATCTGGCAGACGCCGAGGAAGATGAGGAAGACCATGTCCCGCTCGCCGATCGTCGCCGGCTGGGCGAACGGCCCCGCCACGAAGACCACGAGCAGCTGCGAGAGGCAGATCGCCGGCAGCATCGAGATGTCGCGCCGGTGCCTCGTGATCACGACCCCCACCGCGAAGGCGAGCATCATCACGAACGAGGCGCCGACGCCGAGCACGCCGCCGCTCCCCGGCCCGCCGACCATCAGGCCGACGCCGACCAGTGCCACCGCCATCGCGGCACCGGCCCTCGCCGTGATCGATTCGCCGAGCGCGATCCAGGCGAGCAGCGCCGCCGCTATCGGCGATAGGGCCTGCATGAAAAGGACGTTCGCCACGTTGGCGTGATTCAGCGCGACGACGAACGTGCCCGATGCGATGGCCGTGCAGACGGCGACGCCGAGACCGGCGATCCCCATCGAGCGGAAGACGGCGATCGTCCGACCGCGATTTCTGACCGCGACGAAGAGGGTCAGCGCAATGAAGGCGAAGAACGCCCGCCCGGCGACCTGCGTCGGCGTGTCGACGGAGAGCTCGCGCTGCAGTCCACCGGCAGTCGACCACGCCACAGTGGCGGCGACGATGTACAGCTGCCCCCGGCGCCGGGAGCTTCGTGCGTCGCTCCCCGGAATCAGCGCTTCTTGCGTTCGACGGGATTCGTCAGCGAGCCGACGCTCTCGATCTCGATCGTCACCACGTCGCCATCCGCGAGGTAGACAGGCGGCTTGCGGCCGAGGCCCACGCCCGCCGGAGTCCCCGTGAGGATCAGGTCGCCGGGCTCGAGCGTGATCCCGTCGCTGATGAAGGCGATCACCTCGGCGACCGTGAAGACCATCTGCGCCGTCGAGGAGTCCTGGACGGCCTCGCCGTTCAACAGGCAGCGGATTCCCAGGGCCTGCGGATCCGGCACCTGGTCGGCAGGCACGATCGGTCCGACGGGGCCGAAGGTGTCGAACGACTTCCCGCGTGTCCACTGGCCGTCGGCGAACTGGACGTCCCGCGCGCTCACTTCGTTGGCGCAGCAGTAGCCGGCGACGTAGTCGAGCGCCTCCGCGACCGAGACCGACTGAGCGCGCTTCCCGATCACGACGCCGAGCTCGGCCTCGTAGTCCACCTCGGCTGCCTGCTCCGGGATCACGATCGGCTCGCCGGGGCCGATCAGCGAGCTCGGCCACTTGGCGAAGAGCAGCGGCCGGCTCGGAAGCTCCATGCCCGACTCCTCCGCGTGGTCGCGGTAGTTGAGGCCGACACAGACGATCTTGCTGGGACGTTCGAACGGCAGGCCGTTATCCGGCATCGACATTCCTCTCGTAGGTGAACACCTTGCCGGGATTCATGATCCCGAACGGATCGAACACGCGCTTGATTCCTCGCATCAGCGGCACGAGGTCGCCGTGCTCGAGCTCGAGCGCAGCGATCTTGCCCATCCCGATGCCGTGCTCGCCGGTGCACGTGCCGCCGCGCGCGAGCGCGTCGGCGACCAGCCGCTCGAACAGTTCGTCGGCGAGGGCGAGCTCCGGCGCGTCGTCGGGATCGAGCTGGAGGCTGACGTGCAGGTTCCCGTCGCCGGCGTGGCCGAGGATGGCCGCGTCCAGGCCGAGGCGCTCGACCTCCGCCCGCGCGAACGCCACGGCGCCGGCCAGCTCGGAGACGGGGACACACGTGTCCGTCGCCCGCTCGTGCCGTCCCGGGGAGGCGGCGGCCATCGCGTACGCCGCGTCGTGCCGGGCAGCCCAGAGCTTGGCGCGGCCCGTGGGATCGCGCTCGTCCACGATCTCGGTCGCGCCCTCGGCCTCGGCCAGCTCGCGCACGAGCACCAGGTCGGCCTCGACCGTCGCCTCCGTGCCCGCCGCCTCGACGAGCAGGCACGGGCCTTCGGGGTAGTCCGAGCCGCGGTACGCGTTGATCGCCGCGAGCGTCCAGGCATCGAGCAGCTCCAACCGCGTGACCGCCGAGCCGGCGGCGACCGCCGCGGCGGCGGTCCGGCAGGCGGCGTCGATGGTCGGGAAGGAGATGCGCTGCGCGACGACGTGCTCCGGAATGCCGTAGAGCCGGACCCGCACCTCGGTGATCACCGCGAGCGTTCCTTCGGACCCGACGAGCAGGCTCGTGAGGTCGTAGCCGGCGGACGTCTTCCGCGCCCGGCCGCCGGTCCGGACGATCGTCCCGTCGGCGAGCACCGCCTCGAGGCCGAGGACGTTGGCGCGCATCTTCCCGTAGCGGATCGTCGTCGTCCCGGCCGCATTCGTCGCGGCCATGCCTCCGAGCGTGGCGTCCGCGCCTGGGTCGACCGGGAAGAAGAGCCCGTACTCGCCCGCCGCGCGCTCGAGCGCCGTTCGAGTCACCCCGGCCTGCACCGTCGCGCTCAGATCATCCGGGGCGATCTCGACGATCCGGTTCAGCCGTGAGAGATCGAGGCTGATACCGCCCTGGGTCGGGATCACGTGGCCCTCGAGGCTCGAACCGGCGCCGAACGGCGTCACCGCCACGCGGCGGTCGGTAGCGATCGCCATGACGCGCGCGACCTCGTCCGTCGAGGAGGGGTAGACAACGAGGTCCGGCCGCTGCGGCCGGTGAAAGGTGATGTCGGCGGCGTGGAGGTCACGCTCCGAGTCGCCGTCCGACACGCGCGCGTTCTCGCCGAGGGCCTCGACGAGTGCCTCGCGGAGCTCTTGGACTGCAACGCTCAGTTGAACTCCGCTTCCGACGGCAGTCCGCCGGCAACGCTGTCGACCGCCCAGCGCAGGCTGTCCTGCGCCGCGCGCTCGGCGGCGGGCCCGTCGTTCACCTGGCAGTGCGCGAAGAACGCCGCGTAGCGGCCGAGCGACTCCTGGAAGCGCTGCGCGGTCGAGAGCACGATCCGGTTGTACCGCTCGGAGCGCCAGTAGAGCCGTTCGACCTCTCCGACGAGGCGCCGGCGGCCGCTCGCCCGGTAGCACGTGCCGTAGAACTCCCAGCGGAGCGCCAGGTACGCGTCGACGTCCTGTGCGGCGGCTGCCCGCTCGAGCTTGCCGAGCGTCTTCCGCATCGCTGTCAGCTCCGGCGTGCCGACCGCAGCTGCGCCGAGCCGTGCTGCGAGACCCTCCAGGCCGAGCCGAGCCGCGTAGATCTCCTCGAAGTCCTCGCGCGTCAGCCTGCTGACAAACGCCCGCCCGGTCGACCCGACCGCAACGAAGCCTTCGCGCTGGAGCCGGCCGAGGCTGGCCCGCACCGGCGTCTGCGAGACGCCGAGCCTCGCGGCGAGCTCACGTTGCACGAGCTGTGTTCCCTCGGGCAGCTGCCCGGCGACGATCAGCGCGCGCAGCGACTGCGCAACTCGCTGCTCGATCGACTCCCGCTCCTCGAGCGGCTCGATCGCCTGGTCCGAAAGTCCGCTCATGTCAGAAGGTTCCGTACCGCTCGTATGCCTCGAGCGGCGGCATCCCCTCGCGAACGGCCGTCCGGATCTCGCTCTCCGTCGCAGCCTTTTCCTCGGCCTCGGCGAGAACGCTCTCGGCGATCGCGCTGGGCACGACGACGACTCCATCGTCGTCGCCGACCACCCAGTCTCCGGGCTCGACCCGCACCTGCCCAACGGAAACCGGCTCTTGCGTTGCTTCGAGCTCCCACCGCAAGGTCGAGTCCTCGGGGGTGACATGAGCGCAGAAGACCGGGAAGCCGAGCTCGACGATGAAGCTCACATCCCGACAGCCGCCGTCGAGCACGCAACCCGCAACTCCGCGGGCGGCGAGCGAGGTCACGGAAAGCTCGCCGAGATGCGCGGCGACCGCGTGATCGCATGCGTACACGGCGACGTGCCCGGACGGAACCTCGCCGAGCATCTGCAGCACCTTGCGCAGGGAGGTGTCGTACGAGCCGGTCTGCGTCGGCGTCCCGCGAACGGTGAATGCCGGGCCTGCGAGCTTCAGCCCGCGTTCGAGCGGACGGATCGAGGGCGGCAGCGTCTGCGTCCGGTACCCGCGCGTGTCGAGAATGTCCGCGAGGGCGGCCGTGTAGATCGCCTCGAATCGCTGCCGGAGTGCCGCGGTCCCTTCCATTCGGCGTCAGTCTCGTTTACGCTCGCCCGGAACGCAACATGAAATTTCAAATCTCATCCCCTTGACCCTCTTCTCGACGCCCGAGGTGCTGCAGGCCGCAGGCGAGAAAGCCCGGTTCGTTCAGGGCCTCACGCCGATCGGGATCACGACCACGCTTTGCGGACCGGCCGCGACAGGTGCCTGTGCGCCGGGCGACAACCTGGCGGTGCACCGGCTGCTCGAGCAGGCGCCGGAGGGCTCCGTTCTCGTCGTCGACGCCGGCGGACGCACCGACTGCGGCCACTTCGGCGAGCTTGCCGCGATGGACGCGGAGTACCGGGGCATCCAGGGGCTCGTGATCGCGGGCGCGATCCGGGACGGCGGCGCCGTGGCGGTGCTCGGCTTCCCGGTCTTCCACGCCGGCTTCGCACCCGCGAGCTGCGTGAAGGAGCGCGTGCTCTCGCTGGACGAGCCGGTGACGATCGGCGGCGTCGAGATCGCACCCGGCGACCAGGTGGTCGCGGACAGCGACGCGATCCTCGTCGTCGCGGCCGCGGACTGGCCGGCGGTCGAAGCCGGCGCGCAGGCGATCCGGGACGCGGAGGAAGACATCCGCATGGGGCTCGTCCAGGGGACACACCTCTCCGAGCTCCTGGATCTCCCCGAGTGACCGTCGCCGAGGCCCGCGTCGGCGTCGACGTCGGCGGCACCTTCACCGACGTGATCCTGCACGCCTCGGACGGCCGGGTGGAGATCCGCAAGCTGCTCTCGACGCCGCCGAGCTACGACCTCGCGGTCGTCGAGGCAGTCGGCGGTCTCGCCGACGGACCGGTCGCGGAGGTCGTCCACGGGACGACGGTGGCGACGAACGCTGTGCTCGAGCGGCGTGGCAGCCGGACGGCTCTCGTCACCACCGCAGGCTTCCGCGACGTGCTCGAGCTGCGCCGGCTGCGGATCCCGCACATGTACGACCTCTTCTGGCGCAAGCCGCCGCCGCTCGTCGAGCGGCACCTCCGCTTCGAGCTGGACGAACGCGTTGCCGCGGACGGCACCGTCGTCAGGGCGGTCGACGAGAACGAGAGCCGGGAGCTCGCAGCCCGTCTGCGCGCGACGGGGGTTGAGTCCGTGGCGGTCTGCTTCCTCCACTCCTACCTCTACCCCGAGCACGAGCTGCGGTTCGGCGCGATCCTCGCTGAGGAGCTGCCCGAGGCAAACATCTCGCTCTCGAGCGAGATCTTGCGGGAGCAGCGCGAGTACGAGCGCTCCGCGACCACGGTCGTGAACGCCTACGTGCGGCCGCTGATGTCCGTGTACATCGACCGGATCCGGACCGGGCTCGACGGGATCGGGATCGACGGTCCGCTCCAGATCATGCAGTCATCCGGCGGCGTGATGACGGCCGAGGATGCGAAGGAGCGGCCGGTCTTCGCGCTCGAGTCGGGCCCGGCCGCAGGCGTCGTGGCCGCGCGCTGGATGGGCGAGCAGCTCGGCGTCGACAACCTGCTCGCCTTCGACATGGGTGGGACAACCGCGAAAGCGTCGCTGATCGAGGACGGGGCCATCTCGCGTGGTCGCGAGTATGAGGTCGGAGGCTCGATGTCGGCCGGCAGCCGCCTGATCCGAGGCGCAGGCGAGCTCTTGCGGATCCCGACGATCGACATCGCCGAGGTCGGCGCGGGCGGCGGCAGCATCGCCTGGCTCGATCCCGCGGGCGGCCTCCAGGTCGGCCCACGCAGCGCCGGCGCAGAACCGGGCCCGGCTTGTTACGGGCGCGGCGGGATCGAGCCGACGGTGACCGACGCGAACGTCGTGCTCGGCTACATGCCCGCGGTCACCGTCGCCGACGGCCAGATCTCCATCTCCGCCGAGCTCGCCGAGCAGGCCGTGCGCCGCGTCGCCGAGCCGCTCGGGCTGACGCTCCTCGAGGCAGCGGGAGGGATCCACCGGATCGCGAATGCGCGCATGACGCGCGCGTTGCGCTCCGTCTCCTCCGAGAAGGGCCGCGACCCGCGCGAGTTCGCGTTGATCGCCTACGGGGGCGCCGGCCCGATCCACGCAGCCGGGCTCGCTGAGGATCTCGGGATGAGGACGGTGCTCGTGCCGGCGGTGGCAGGGCTCTTCAGTGCGGTCGGCCTCCTCTTTGCACGGCCCGAATTCCACGAGGTCCGGACCTGCCACCTGGACGTGGATGCGGTCGATCCGACCGTGGTCGCAGCGCTCTTCGCCGAGATGGAAGCCGAGCTCGCGCACGTGCCCGCACGGCACGCGCAGGTCGAGTGGGCGCGGACGGCGGACCTCCGCTACGGCGGCCAGAGCTGGGAGGTCGAGGTCGGCTTTCCCGCCGGCGAGGTCGACACCGGCGTGCTCGCGACGCTGCGGACACGCTTCGAGGACGAGCACGAGCGGCTCTACGGCGTCAAGGACCAGGCGGGCTCGCCCGTCGAGATCCGCGCACTACGGCTCGCAGCGCTCGGGGAGGCGGCGACGACACGGTCGTTCCAGCGCAACGGTGCGACGTCAGGCGCGGCCGGGTCGAGCCGTCGAATCCAGATCGACGGCGACGGCGTGGACGCGCCGGTCCGGACTCGCTCGTCCTTCGGCGAGGCGTCTGAGCCGGGGCCACTGCTCGTCGACGAGTACGACACGACGGTCGTCGTCCCGCCCGGCTGGTCGGCCCGACGCGACGCGGCGACCGGGACGCTCGTTCTGGAGCGCGATGGCAACTAGCACCCGCGTCGATCCGATCACGCTTCAGATCGTCGGCAATGCGCTCGCGTCGATCGCGGACGAGATGGCGACGACGATCTGCCGCACCGCCCATTCGACGGTGGTCCGGGACGGAATGGACTTCTCCGCCGTGGTCTGCGACGCCAAGGGACGCACGGTGGCGCAGGCGGTGAGCGTGCCGTTCCACCTCGGCTCGATCCCGGCCGCGATGGAGACCCTGCTCGAGCACTACGAGGGGCGGATCCAGCCGGGCGACGTCTTCGTGATGAACGACCCCTTCGACGGCGGCATGCACCTGCAGGACATCTTCGTCTTCAAGCCCGTCCACCTCACAGGCGAGCTGATCGGCTTCACGTGCACGACCGCCCACCACGGCGACGTCGGCGGGCGGCTGCCGGGGTCGAGCGCCTGCGACAACACCGAGATCTTCCAGGAGGGCATTCGCCTGCCGTGGCTCAAGCTCTACGCCGGGGGCGAGCCGGTGGAGGACGTCTTCAAGATCATCGAGGCGAACGTCCGCATCCCCCGGATGACCTTCGGCGATCTCGGGGCGCAGGTCGCAGCCTGCTCCGTCGCCGAGCGAGCGCTCGTGACGCTGGCCGAGCGGCACGGGACGGAGGCGCTCGCGGAGCTGATGGACGCGCTGATCGACTACACCGAGCGGCTCGTCCGGCAGGAGATCGCGACCTGGCCCAACGGCACCGCCTCCTTCACCGACTTCCTCGGCTCGGACGGAGTGGACGTTGCCGACGTGCCGATCACTGCACACGTGACGATCGCCGGCGACGAGGTCACGGCCGACCTGGCCGACTCCTCGCCGATGGTGCGCGGCTCGCTGAACAGCACGCGCTCCTTCGTTCAGGCGTGCGTCTACCAGGCGGTGCGCGCCGCGCTGACGGTGGAGGTGCCGAACACGGCCGGCGCCTTCCGCCCGATCCACATCCTCACGAAGCCGGGAACGGTGGCCGACGTCGTGATGCCCGGCGCCTCCTCGATGCGCGGCGTGACCGGGTTCCGCATCCTCGACGCCGTCAGCGGCGCGCTCGCGCAGCTGCTTCCGGGTCGCGTGCCCGCCGCCGGCGAGGGCGGCAACACGCTCGCGATCTTCGGGGCGGAACGGCCCGACGGAGACCGCTTCATCTTCTACGAGCTCGTCGTCGGCACGTGGGGCGGCACACCGGAGGCGGACGGCAACGACGGCCTCACGAACCCGGCCAGCCTCGCCGCGAACATCCCTGTCGAGGTCGCCGAGTCCGAGTACCCGATCGTGGTCGAGCGGTACGGGCTGGTGCCCGACTCGGGCGGCGCCGGCCTGCATCGCGGTGGCCTTGCGATCGAGCGCGTCTGGCGGTGTCTCACGCCGCATACGTCCCTGATCGTGCGCTCCGACCGCGCGAAGCACCCACCGTACGGCCTCGCGGGCGGCGGCCCGGGAGCGCTCTCGGCCAACGTGCTGCTCCACCCTGACGGAAGCGAGGAAACGCTGCCGCCGATGTTCTCGATCGAGATCGACGAAGGCGACGTCTACGAGCACCGGACGGCGGGAGGTGGCGGCTGGGGCGATCCGCTCGAGCGCGACCCAGCCGCGGTCGCCGACGACGTCCTGAATGAGAAGGTGAGCCCCGAAGCGGCGCTGCGGCTGTACGGCGTCGTCGTCGCAGCCGACGGAACCGCCGAGAGGAGGAGCCCGTGAAGATCACCGCCGTCACCGCGACCCCGATCGCGCTCCCGCTCGTGCAGCCGTTTCGCTACCGCTCCGGCGTGCAGGAGGGCGTGAACCTCGTCCTTTTCGCGGTCGAGACCGACGAAGGGATCACCGGCTACGGCGAGTCGATCTGCGAGGACCCTGCCGCCGTCGTCTCGTACGGGCAGCTGATGGCGCGCGCGTTCGTCGGCCGCTCGCCCGGCGAGGTCGAGGCGATCCTGGGAGACCTCTGGCGCAACGGCCGCTGGCGCGTCGTCCCGCACTTCTCACTTCAGATCTTGAGCGGAATCGAGTCGGCCTGCTGGGACGCGCTCGGCAACGGGCTCGGCGTGCCGGCGTCGACCTTCCTCGGCGGCCGCGTCCACGACGAGGTCGACTTCATGGCCTTCCCGCAGGGAGACACGGCCGAGGAGCTCGCGCGCGAGGCGGCCGCGTTCGCCGCTGAAGGCCATCGCGTCGTCTACATCAAGGTCGGTCGCGAGCACCGCGACGACGTGGAAGTCGTCGGCGCCGTGCGCGACGCGATCGGCCCGGAGCCGCTGCTGCGCCTCGACCCGAACGAAGGGTGGGACGTGCCGACGGCGGTCGACGCGATCCGGCGGCTGGAGGCGTTCGACCTCGACTGGGTCGAGCAGCCGGTGGCGGCGGGCAATGTCGCCGGCCTTGCACGGGTCCGAAACTCGGTCGAGACGAAGATCGCCGCCGACCAGGCAGTGCACACGACGGCCGAGCTCCGCGCCGTCCTCGAACAGGAGGCCGCGGACGCGATCGTGCTCGGGAGCCACGAGTCGGGCGGCCTCTGGCGCTGGCGGCAGATGGCCTACCTGGCCGAGTCGTACGGGATCCCGATGAACCGGCACGCGTGTCCGGAGAGCGCGATCTCGACCTTCGCCGCGCTCCAGGTGATGGCCTGCCTGCCCAACCAGACGCTCGGCAACCAGGTCATGCACCACCTGCTCAGCGAGCAGCTCACGACGACTCCGATCGAGATCACCGGCGGCCGCGTCGGCGTTCCCACCAGACCCGGCCTCGGCTTCGAGATCGACCTGGACGCGGTCGAGCGTGCGCGAGAGCGCGCGGAGCGGCAAGGACCGTACTGATGGACCCGATCACGTTCGAGGTGATCCGCAACGCGCTCGTCGCGGCGACGGACGAGATGGTGCTCACGCTCCGCCGCAGCGCCTACTCGACGAACATCAAGACGCGCTCCGACTTCTCGTGCGCCTTCTTCGACGCCGAGCTCCGCGCCGTCGCGCAGGGCTTCACGCAGCCCGTCCACCTCGGCTCGATGGTCAAGCAGGTGCCGCGCGCGATCCTCGACTACGGGCCCGAGAACCTCGAGCCCGGGGACGTGATCATCACGAACGAGCCGTTCCCGAGCGGCGTCCACCTGAACGACATCAGCCTGATCTCACCCGTCCACCACGGCGGCGAGCTGCTGGGCTACGTCGCCAACCTCGCCCACCACGTCGACGTCGGCGGCGGCGCACCGGCCTCGATCGGAGCGTTCCGAGAGGTGTTCCAGGAGGGCGTGATCATCCCGCCGGTGAAGGTCGTCGCGGGCGGGCAGATCGTGCGGGACGTCTTCGACCTGATCCTCGCGCAGATCCGCTCCAAGCACGAGACCGGCGGCGACTTCCGGGCCCAGATCGCGGCGAATGCCACCGGCGTCAGGAGGCTGCAGGCGCTCGTGGGCCGCCACGGCCGGGAGACGGTCGCGGGCACGATGCGCGAGCTGCTCGACTACACCGAGCGGCGCACGCGCGCCGAGATCGCGTCGCTGCCGCACGGCGTCTACGAGGCGGAGGGCACAGTCGACGTCGACGGCTACACGGACGAGCCGGTGCAGCTGAAGGCGCGGATCGAGATCACCGCCGAGGGCGTCGCGTTCGACCTGACCGGCTCCGACCTGCAGCGGCGCGCGCCCGTCAACTCCACCTACGCGCAGACGTTCTCGGCGTGCGCCTACGCGGTCAAGTGCCTGATCGACCCCGACCTGCCCGTCAACGACGGCTTCTACCGCGTCATCGAGCCTCGACGCGCCCGAGGGGACGGTGACGAACTGCACCTGGCCGAGCCCGGTCGTGGGCGGCTGGGAGACGCAGACACGGCTCGTCGACATCATCTTCCGCGCGCTCCTCCCCGCGCTGCCCGAACGGCTGCCCGCAGGGACGAAGGCGATGATGTGCCACGCGGGGTTCGGCGGCGTCGACGCCGAGACGAACGAGTACTACTGCTTCCTCGAGACGTTCGGCGGCGGCTACGGCGGCCGGTACTCGAGCGACGGGCCGGACGCCGTGCAGACGCACGGCCAGAACACCGAGAACGCGCCCGTCGAGGAGACCGAGCTGAACTACCCGGTACGGGTGGCGCGCCTGTCGCTCGTGGAGGACTCGGACGGGCCGGGACGATTCCGCGGCGGCCTCGGGCTGCGCAAGGACTTCCTCTTCGACCGCCCGACGACGTTCACCGTCCTCGCCGATCGCACGCTCGCAGGTCCCGCGGGCGCGTTCGGCGGCGGGCCG
>CAVTFU010000014.1:0-104805 GCA_963734045.1 uncultured Actinomycetes bacterium
GACGTGAGGCCGGATCGCCGGCCGTGGGCCGCGGCGCCTACCTGGCGGCCAACTGGCTCAATTCCGCCGAGGCAGAGCGGATTTGCGCAAGCGTCGCGGGGTGGACGAGTGCGCGGACGAGGCTCCAACCGACGAGCTCTGCAGCTTGCCTGTGCCTTGCGCCAACCCGCGAATGTCGCCGGACCGGAGCCCCATCATCGAGAGAATCCGCCGCGAAGCGGCTTGTACCGACGCGGACGAACCCACCGCGTCTCTTGCCTCCGTGATCGTCAATCCGGCACCGGGAAACCCTGCCGCGCGGACAGGGCCAGCGCGCCTCGCAACATCGTCTGCTTCACGAGGGAGGCGCGAGCTTGCCTCGCATATGCGCGCGCCACGTCGAGCTGCTCGTCCTGCCAACGAGCGTCTCGCGTCCCCCGCCGCCTGTCCGCGCGCAAGCGGTGCGCTGCGCCGCTAGCACGGCCGACACGGTTGCGACGTTCTGGCTCAGCGCGTTGAAAGCGGCGGCGATTGCGCGCGACCGCGGGGTGCTCCCGCGCAGGCGCGTCGGGCGAGTGGGCTTCGGCACCGCAATCGTGCGAAAGCCCTGGTCGATCGGGATCGCCGCGAGGCCACCGAGTCGTCCCCCGAGGAGCTGTGTCCAACCGGCGACGGCGAGGGCGAGCACCGAACACGTGTCCCCCTTGCTTCGTCCGTCGGCGACAACGTCGAGCGACCCAGCCACCCCGCTGGCCGCCCGCGTCGCAGCGCCAGGTCTCCCGCTCCCGCCGCAACGAGCGCTGCCCGCGACGGCGGCGGCTGCCGCCGCCGCCCTTCGCAGCCGCCCGCTCGGCCGAGCAGCTGCCTCGCCGTGGGCGGGACAAGACCCGGCGACTCGTCGAAGCCTGCGTCAGCCGTGCGGTCGATGGGCCGCCTCGTGTCGTCGGCATCACGACGCGGGAATCGTGTCGGGTCTCCTCGACCGATCGCGGGCGACCCCGGGCGAAGATGATAGTTCGTCCCCCGAGCGACGAAAAACGCATCCTTCACGACAGGGCTGTTGCTCCCGCAACCGGAGCCTTCCTCGAACACGTTGTATGACCACACCCCGACGCATCCGCCGGGGGGCGCCTGGCGGATGATGTTCCCGTACGCCTGCGTTCTGTTCGGGGCTGCCTCCCGCCGGACAGTTGATCAGCGGCGGCGCATGAGCGTAGGAGGCGTCGGGCTCGTCCGGATCGAACGTGTTGTAACGAAACACAACGTGGCACGTCGAATCCCGGCTTCGTGCCGATCTGGATGCCGTAGTACGTGGTACAGGGTCGTCTTGTGAAACAGGTTGTTCTCGACGACCAGACCGCTGTTGCTCCCAAAATCCGTGTACCAACCGATGAAGGTGTTGCCGCAGCGTTCGAAGCGGCTGTTCCGGATCGTGACGTTCGCCGTGAACCCGTAGCTCTCGAGGCAATCCGGGTGCTTGCCGCCCCAGGTCGATTCGTCGGTGAACAGCACGTCGTGGAACGTCACGCCGTCCACGAGGACATCACGCACGAGGCCACCGTCGCACGCGTTTCGGATCGGTTCGGACCAAGCACGGCGATCACCGAGTCGCCGGCCTCGGGTGTCTCGGTGTAGCCCCCAAGAGCCTCCGATGAGGCGGATGTTGGTCGAGGACCCGTCGATGTTGAACGTCCGCCCGGAGATGGCGCGCAACTCCAGATTTCCGGAGCACCGTCGGTCTCGAGTCCGTAGAAATCGCGATTGACGTCAAACGCCGGGGCAGTGTCGATTGGTCCGACAATCGTGAGGTTGTGCGCACTCCGCAGCGTCAATGTCCGGGTGAAGGTCGCCTTTTGCCCCTCCGCGACGCAGACGTCATTCGCTTGGTCCACAGTCAGCATCGCTCCGGCGTACGAGCCACCAACAACATCGATCGTGTCGCCGTTCTGCGCCAGCGAATACGCCCGCTCCCACGAACGGCAGGCAGACCGGCCGCGCGCACATGTTGCGTCGTTGCCGTCACCGCTGAGGCGCACCTGCCCCGGCGTTGCCGTGGCTTTGGCAAACGTTGCCCCCGCGGGCACCAGAGCGAGCATAGCCGTGGCAATCGCCATGAGCAGCAGCATGCCCGGCCGCGACGCGCGGTTTCTCCCCACACCCATCCCCACGATTCAGCCTCCGTCCACGACGTCGAGCCCAAGCCGCCTACGCACGAGCTGCCCCGATCCGGCCTTGCCGGTCCCGAGGCGAGCTTCTCCCAATGCGATCACCGCGGAGCCAAGCGCGAGGAGGGCGAAGCAGAACAGTGCGACCTGCACGAACCCGAAGGCGTCGTACGTGAACATGCCGACTCCGAACGACACGATCGACGCTGCCACCGATCCGGCCAGGAGCCCGAAGTCCGTCGGATCCCGCCTCGCAATCCTTCCGAGTCTCCGGACAGCACGAGCCATCGTCCAGAAAAGCGCGAGAAAGCCGAGGAGCCCGACGTCGAGCAGGAACCCGAGCCATTCGTTGTCGAGGATCGCGGCATTCTGGCGAGGGCCGATCTCGACGATCCTCGAGCCGTAGCCACGCCCGAACAGGGACGCTCGCGCCACTCGAGGAGCGTTACGCCCCGATGTCCGCCAATCGGCCGTTCATGCAGCTGGTTGTTCGGCTCGAGCGCCGTCTGCTCTGCAAGGATCCCGCCTGTGGGAAGAACGCGCTCTTGAACGTCCCGAGTGCGTTCGGGAGCGCGAGGAACACCACGACTAGCGCCGGCAGCAGCACGGGGACGAGTCGTCTTGTCTCCCTCGGTCGTAGGAGCAGCAACGCGATACCGCCGCCGAAGATCGCGATCACACCCGTCCCCGCGAGAGTGCGGACAGCACGCCCAGGCCGACGAGGAAGACCATGAACCACCATATCCGTCAGTCTCGTCAACTAGAGCAGTACAGCGCGAGTGGGAGCAGCATCGAGAGCAAAGCCGCCAGCGCGATCGGGTGCTGCGCCGACCCGTACACCCGGAGCCCGTCGGGCCCGTGTGATACCTGGAGCGAGGTCGCCCTCGTACTGAAGCACGGGGACAACGATGATGTGGTTGAAGACGTTGAAACCGGTGTGGTACTCGATCACCGAGAAGCACGAGACCACCGCGGCGAGCGCGACGATCACACGGACGAGACGCTCGACCTGCGAGCGCTCGACGACCACCGTGACGATCATCACGTAGACGAGCAAGAAACTCGTCAGGAACGAGACAGCCTTGATGACGTCGGTCTCGACCCCGAGCCCGATGATGAACCCGATGTTCACCGAAACCGAGGCGAGTACCGCAACCAACAGTACGAGGAGAGGAATGTCGAGGGCGGTGCGCCGGAGCCGTATCCGGGGATCCACGAGCAAGGCCCCAGCAAAGCGCCCGGCCGATCACCGCGATCCGATACGGCTCCATGTCGAAGGGCAGATCGATCGGCAGCTGATACCGCTTGATCGGACCAGGAAGATCAGGAGGAGGAGCCCGCTGAGCAGCGTCTGCCATGACTCGATGGCACGGATCGAGACGACGGCCACCGTGAGGACGAACGCAACCGCCGCAACCGGCATCGACTCCAGCAGCACGGCGCCGACGATCGCAATGACGACGAGGCCGAGGAGCGCGAGCCTCGCAGTGTGTCCCGCAGGCGGCCGCGGGTGGGAACGTCGAGAGTCGACGTCGTGGTGCTCGATTTAGTTCCGCCCCCCGCGCTTGCAGCGGGCGTACCGGCGACTAGGCGTCACGGGACGGGCGGCCACCAGCTGATGCCCAACGACGTCCGCCGGCCACCTTCCCGACCGCTGGCCGCGCCGGCTGGGCCGGCACTCCATCATAGCAGGCGCCGGCTCGGTGAGAGCAATCCGCGGCACGGCGATGTCCGGCGCTGCCTCGTCCGCGACTAGTGCCACGGTGGTCACTCCTCGCTGCCAGTTGTCCCGAATGAAGACGGTGCCGAACGTGACGAGAAGGAGCGTCATGAGGACGATGATCGGCAGGGCCGGCGACGGCGCGCTCACGAGCTTTCCTGGCTTAGCTGGGTCAATGACCTGGAGAAGGACGCGTTCGGCAACGGGAGTACGCGACTTTGCCTGACTCGACGAGATGAAGTCCACGAGAGAGCGCGTCGATTTCACCGCGAGCTCACGCGCTCGCGATGGGCTGGCCGCCTTGCCGGTGATGTCGACGAGCGGAAGCGGCGTGCTCGAAAACTGGCTCACGGGGACGACCTTCGCGACTATGGCCTCGCCGTCCTTGTCGTTGAGGCGCTTCAGCACCCGATCGCTATTCGCGAGCTGCGAGTACAAGAGAGCGAGCTCTGCGAATCGATTCGGATCTCCCTCGAGCGTGGGAGGCTGGTCGGGATCGGTGGTGTAGCGCAGCAACGATCGACCCCAGGGGAAGCCGTCCTGCGTCACGAAGACACGCGAGGTGCTCTCGTACGTCGCCGTCTGCCGCCGCTCAAGCCCCGGGAACCGTGTACGCTGCGAGGAACGTCAGCACAAGTGCTAGCGCCACGCCCGCAGCGGTGAGCGTGCGGTGCCTGCGGATGACCGCTGAGACCGATCTAAGATCCATTTTCTAACAGTCCTCCCCCTGGTGGTACGGCCACTGGTGACCGTAGCCCAACATGCCACGAACGATAGCCGTAGGTCGCGACACGCGCTAGCCCTTCGGACTGAACTTGGCCAGGGGATACGCACTACGGTATGGGTGCCGGCTCCAAGCGAAGACGCGGCGCTTCGTCTTCGTCGCCGGCGACCACATGCGTTCAGAAGGAGCCCAAAACCATCAAGCGCGCGGCAGTTCGTGGAGTCGCGTGGAAGATTGCCGCGGAAGCCGTCATCCAGGTCAGCCGCGTTGTGGTGCTGCTCGTCCTGGCGCGGATGCTCGTCCCGGAAGACTTCGGTGTGGCGAGCATGGTGCTGGCTTTCGTGCTGTTCGTCCACGTCCTGGCCGATCTCGGCATGGGCACGTCGCTGATTCAAATTCCAAGCCTGACCGAGGTCGAGCGGTCGACGGTGTTCTGGGCGTCGCTGCCGCTCGGAATCACGTTCACGCTCGTTGGCGTCGCCCTCTCCTGGGCGCTCGCGGAGATCCGAGCGAGCCGTCGCTCCAGATCATGTTCTCCGTGTTCTCGCTCAGCTTCATGCTGGCGTCCCTGTCGACGGTGCCGAATGCACTTTCTGAGACGAAGGATGGACTTCAAGTCACTCGAGCTGTGTGCGATCACGGCCACCGTCCTGGGCGCTGTGGGTAGCGATCGCGCTTGCGCTGTTGGACGCCGGGGCCTGGGCGATCGTCGGCGGGGAGATGACGAAGCGGGTGGTGTTCCTCGTGTTGGTGTGGCCGGCGGCCTCGTGGAGACCGACAATGAGCTTTTCGCTCGCGAGGCTCAAGAGCCTGCTCGGATACTCGACCGCCCTTCTGGGCTCCCACTTGCTCGTCCAGTTCTCCCAGACTGTCCAGAACCTCATGGTCGGACGCCTGCTCGGCCGCCAGTCACTCGGACGGCTGACGGTCTCCCAGACGCTCGTGCTGCTTCCGTCGGCCCGCGTCGCCGCGCCCCTCCAGGACGTGATGTTCCCCGCCCTCGCTCGGCTCCAAAATGACCGCGCCAGCGTCCTCAAGGCGTGGATCCGGGTCAATCAGGTCGTGACGGCCATCGCGCTCCCCTGTCTGGCGGGGCTGGTCATCCTGGCACCCGAGTTCACGCAGGTCGTGTTGAGCGACAAATGGGAGGGCGAGGAGGACATCATCCGGGCGCTCGCGCTCTCGGGTATCGCGCTCGCGCTGCAGCGAATCGCGATGGGAGTCCTGAGCGCTCGCGCAACGAAGTCGCTCATGTGGATCGGATGGGGATCCGTGTTCTTCGCAGTTCTCGCGATCGTGGTCGGCTACCACTGGGGGTTGACGGCCACGGCGATTGCGCTGACCGTCCAGGCGACGGTGCTTCCAGACCGTCCTCATGTATGCTCACCGCGCTACGGTGTCGGCGAGTCTCGGCGACGTACTGCGGCCGCTGGGACGCATCGCCGTCGCAGCGGCGGTCATGTCGGGCGCAGTGGCGGCAGCCACGATCGGCCTCCGGCACGCCGACGCGTCGGCGTGGGTGATCCTGCTTTCCGGGATCGTCGTCGGAGCCGCCGTCTTCGTGCCGCTTCTCTTCCGGCTTCAGCCGGACCTGATCTCGGCGCTCGCTGGCCTTGTCCGTGGAAGGAGGCAGGCGAACGGCGAGCCCGGCGTCGCGGGCGCGTCGGTGGTCACTCCTCCACCCAAGGTGCTCTCCGGCGATCGGAGCGAATGACCATGTCGCCGCTCGTGACAAACCGGGTCGTGTCGTTCGCGCTTCCTGTTCGCAACGGCGCCACGACCATTGGCGCCGCGATCGATCTGTTCGCAACCAGACCTTTGAGGACTGGGAGCTCGTGATCTCCGACAACCTCTCGTCCGACGGCACCTCGGAGATCTGCGCTTCGTATGCAGCTGAGGACAATCGCATCCGGCACGTTCCGACGGGCCGCGACCTCGCGCAGAACGAGAACTTCAGCAACGCGTTTGGTCTCGCGAGCCGGGGAATTCGTTCGTTGGCTGGGCGACGACGACTGGCTCGAGCCGACCTATACCGAGAAGACCGTCGCAGCGATACGCGCACAACCGGACGCGGTCCTCTGCACCACGTTGCAGCGGTACAGCGCCGGTGACTCGCCCTTTGCGGTCAACGACCGGCTCAACACACTCCCGGGAATCCACGCTATCGATCCCATCGAGCGCCTCGTTCAGTTTCTGCATGTTTACGAGAACGCGCACTGGTTCGGCATCGACCCGGTGTACTCGTTGGTTCGGCGTGAGCTTGCTGCAAGCACCGGCTTGATCGGCCCATACCGCTTCGGCGACTTCATCTATGCCTGCGAGGTCGCCATTCGCGGCCCGTTCATCCACGTGCCAGAGGTCCTCGCCCATCGGACGGGTGCCCCCACCCACGGCTCCTGCTGACGCGCTACGACGGTTCGCGTCGCGCTCCGACTGGACGCGGTTCGTTCAGCGCGAGGTCTCGCTCCTCAAGAGTGTGGCAGGCGGCCGGCGCCCCCGACGCGACGACGCGGCTCCGCCTCCTTCGCGCCCTGCTGGGCATGGCGCTTCGCGAACACGGGCGCGGCGCTCGAAGGCGCGCTCGACTCCGCCGGCGCGTGGCAGCGGCTCGTGGAGCCGCCGGGGTTACTCGCGGATTACCGGTTGATGTCGGGCGGAGGTGACTGTAATTGCGACGCACGCGGTTCTATGCGTGGCTCGCGGTGACGACAGGTCTTGTCGTCGCGCAGTCCGTCATGCATTACTTGGTCGTGCTCGACACAGGCAAGATCGACACGGTCGTCGACTTGGACCGGTCGAATGGCCTCCCCCGACATCGCTTCGACGGTCGCTCTCGGTGCTGCTGCCGCCGCGGGAGTCGCGATCGCCCTCCGGAGCGCCGGAGTGCGCGCCGGCGCTCGCTGCGGCCGTTCGCCGTCGGGCTTCCTCTTGACCGTATTCGATCTGCTCCACATCGGGGCGCACCCGGCGTCGCTTCACGGCAAGGCGGCGATCGTCGTGGTGGGCTCTGTCGGAGCCCTCCTCGCGCTCTTCAGCCGTTCCTCTGCCCGGCGCGGGCGTACGACGATTCTCGTCGCGGGCGTGCTGCTGCTCGGCTCGTTCCTCGTCACCGGTCTCGACCGCTACGACCAGCGGTTCGAGCGCGAGCGCGGTGACCCGGTCGCGGAGTACCAGATCGTCGCGAAGGAGGGCCTGGAGCTTCTCGGCTGGTCGCTCGTCGCGCTCGCGCTCTGGGACGAGGCGTCGCGTCGTCGCGCCGCGGCCGGCTACAGCGCGAGCTTCTCGAGCACCGGCTCCACCGACACGACGTGCCGCTTGAAGCGGAGCTCCGAATCGGCGAGACCGGCCGCGACGCCGATCAGCTGGGAGAGGTGGAGGATCGGCATCTGGAAGTCCTTGCCCGTCTGCTTCTTGAGCTTCGACTGCCAGGCGTCGAGTGAGAGGTGGCAGAGCGGGCACGGCGTCACGATGGCGTCCGCGCCGGCCTCCTTCGCCTGCTCGATCGGCTGGATCAGCTCCGCGAGGGCCGTGTCCTCGCGCGCCTGGATGATCGGGAAGCCGCAGCACTTGATCTTCGCCGGGTAGTCGATCGGGTCGCCGCCGCAGGCGGTGATGATCCGCTCGAGTGAGTCCGGGTTGTCGGGGTCCTCGAAGCCCATGAGCTTCGACGGGCGCAGGATCTGGCAGCCGTAGAACGGCGCGATCTTGAGGCCACGGAGGCCCTTGTGCGCGACCTCCTGCAGCCGCGCGAAGCTCTCGCCGGCGACGAGCCAGAGGAAGTGGACGCAGTCGACGTCGGTGTCGTAGCGCGGGGCACCGACGCGCTCGAGGTTGTCGTTGACGCGGGCCCGGAGCGCGGCGTCGTTCATGAGCTGATGGTTTGCCTGCCGGAGGTTGAGCGTGCAGACGTTGCAGACGGTCATCAGCCTGTCGACGCCCTGCGCGGCGGCGTACGCGAGGATCCGCGCGTTCAGGTGAAGGTAGTAGTCGGGCTCGGCCTCGTGGATGTCGCCGGCGCCGCAGCAGGTCACCGAGTCGAGCTCGACCAGCTCGTAGCCGATCTTCGGCGCGAGCGCCTTCGTCGAGGTGTCGAGCTCCTTCGCGGACAGGCTGGCGAGGCACCCCTTGTAGTAGGCGACCTTCTTCACGGCGATGCGGACTCTAGTCCGAGCTCTCCGGCTCGTCCTCTGGCAGGTACGGCCGTACGAACGAGCGGGGGTCGTCGTAGGGATGGCTCGGCCCGTCGACCGTCTCGCCCTCGTGCGCGAGGTGCATGAGCGCCTTCTCGCCCTGCACGATCCCCGCCGCGCCGTCGCGGCCCTGTGTCTTGACGAGATCGAAGAGGGCCCGCGACTCGCCGATGTCGGCCGCCACGTGCGGAGGGAACGGAGGCGGCACCTTCCCCTTCGGCAGGAGCGACATCGCGAACTTGATCTCCTTGATCGCCTTCACGACCCCCTGCGTCTTGGGGACGAGCTCGGTCTCGCGGAGCCAGCCCGTCGTCTTCGCCGAGGTGACGAACCACTTCGCGTGCTTCGCGCCCATGTCCCGGTCGATCCCCGCCTTCATCGCCTCGGCGCCGAGCTTCGCGATCGCGTCGCGCGGATCGACGCCCTTCGGGCAGCGCTCGTTGCAGAAGTAGCACCGCGTGCAGTCCCAGATGCCGTGCTCCTCGCTGAGCCGCTCGAGGCGCTCCACGGTCGCGCCGTCGCGGGCGTCGCCGACGAACCGGAATCCCTTCGCGAGGGCGGCCGGGCCGAGGAAGTCGGGGTCGGACTCCATCGAGTTGCACTCGGAGACGCAGCAGCCGCAGTTGATGCAGAGCGATTCCTTGTGGATCACCTGCCATCGCCTCCTGGGAGACGATGTTCTCGCGCTCGGTGGCGCGGTCGAGGCGCGGCTCGAGGTACGGCTGAACGGCGCGCATCTTCTGCCAGAAGGGATCCATGTCGACGACGAGGTCCTTCACGATCGGCAGGTTCCCCATTGCCGAGACGACCGGGACGTGCCCGTTCTGCGAGACGTCCGCGATACGGGTCTTGCACGCGAGCACTGCGCCGCCGTCGACGCGCATGCCGCACGAGCCGCAGATCATCATCCGGCAGCTCTTGCGGTAGGCCAGCGTGCCGTCGACGCGGTCCTTGAGGATGTCGAGCGTGTCGAGGAGCGTCGCCTCTTCGGGCACGTCGACCTCGTACGGGCGCAGCGCGCGCTCGCCCGTCGAGGCGTCGTAGCGCCAGATCTTCAGCTCGACCTTCACGCCGTCCTGCTTCGCGTCGACGGGGTGGCTTCCTCGGGGCACCCCAACCCACCACCCACTGCCAATTCTATCGGGATCGTTGCCTCATTGCGCAACGAGAGCGTGCCAACTCTGTGCCGACATCGTCTCATCAGTACGTCCTCACCATCGGCTCCCACCGTGTCATCCGCACCTCGGCGTAGCTCAGCTGCGGCTGCTCCGTCCACCCAACGCGTGATCGAGTGCTTGAGGAAGTTCTCGTCGTCGCGGTCGGGGAAGTCCGAGGGTCTCGAGTGGGCGCCCCGTGACTCCTTGCGCGCGAGGCCGGCCTGGAGCATGCAGGCGCCGAGGTCGAGCAGGTACCCGAGCTCGATGGCCTGGGTCAGGTCGCTGTTGAAGACCGTGCCCTTGTCCTCGATCACGACCCCGCGCTCGTAGCGGCGGCGATAGTCCTCGATGAGCTCGAGCTGCCGCTCCATCCGGTCGGGGTAGCGGAAGACGCCGAAGTTCTCGAGCATGGACTGCCCGAGCTCGTCCCGGACCTGCCACGGGCGCTCGCCGCTCGAGACGTCGAGCAGGCCCGCGATCCAGGACTCCGCGTCGGCCCGCGCCACCTCGACGTGCCCGTTCCCCGGGGCGCTCCGGCCGAGCGCGTACTCGGCCGCGTGACGGCCCGAGCGTCGCCCGAAGGTGATCGTCTCCATCAGCGAGTTGCCGCCGAGCCGGTTTGAGCCGTGCACCGAGATACAGGCTGTCTCACCTGCCGCGTAGAGACCCTCGAGCTCCGTCAGCCCCCACTCGTCGGTCTCGACGCCGCCCATGTGGTAGTGGGCGCCGGGGCGGACGGGGATCGGCTCGAAGATCGGATCGACCCCCGCATACGTCATCGCAAGCTCGCGCGAGCCCGGCAGCTTGCTGTTGATCTTCTCCGGCCCGAGATGGCGCAGGTCGAGCATCACCGAGCCGTTGACGCCCCGGCCCGCCTCGATCTCCGTGGTCTCGGAGCGGGAGACGACGTCGCGCGACGCGAGCTCGAGCGCGTTGGGCGCGTACCGCTTCATGAAGCGCTCGCCGTCCTTGTTGATCAGGTAGCCGCCTTCGCCCCGGCAACCCTCCGTGATGAGGATCCCGGACGGGTACATCGTGGTCGGGTGGAACTGCATGAACTCCATGTCCTTGAGCGGCAGCCCGGCGCGAAGCGCGAGCGCCATGCCGTCACCCGTACAGGCGTACGCGTTCGTCGTCGCGCGGTAGAGGCGGCCCACGCCGCCCGTCGCGAGGATCGTCGCGCTGCCGATCACGGCCTTCACCCCGCCGTTCAGGAGGTCCCAGCAGATGACGCCGGTGCAGCGGCCGTCCTCCTCGACGAGGCGGAAGGCGAAGTACTCCTCGAGGACGACGAGGCCCTCGTCCATGCGTCTCTGGAGCTGCTCGTAGAGCACCTGGATGAGTACGTGGCCGGTGATGTCGGCCGAGTAGACCGTGCGGGGGGAGCCGGCCGCGCCGAACGGGCGCTGGTCGAGCTTGCCCTCGGCGTTCCGCGAGAAGACGCACCCCCACTCCTCGAGCTGGTAGATGTCGCCCGGCGCCTCGCGCGTGAAGATCTCGATCGCGTCCTGGTCGCCGAGGTAGTCGGAGCCCTTCACGGTGTCGAAGGCGTGCGTCTCCGGGTCGTCGTCGGCCTTGTTGCCGAGCGCCGCGTTGATGCCGCCCTCGGCCGCGCCGGAGTGGCTCCGCGTCGGGTGCAGCTTGGAGACGACGGCGACGCGAGCCCCGGCGTCGTGGGCCTCGATCGCGGCGCGCATGCCGGCGCAGCCGGCGCCGACGACGAGCACGTCGAAGGGGGCATCCATCGCTTGGAACCTATCGGATGGACGGCGCGAGGGACCCGCGGAACGGCGGTCTGCGAGGAGCCGCTTACGCGTTAGACCGGAGAACGCGGAACGGTGGTCTGGGGGAGACGAGGATTCGCTGAACGGCCGTTCTGCGAGGGCCGCTTACGCGTTCGGCCCGGCGGACACAACCGCAGGATCGACCTGCGCGGCGAACTTCTCCTCGAAGTTCGCGCGGAACATCTCCGCCAGCGCGGCCGCCTTGGCGTCGTACGCGCTCGCGTCCGCCCAGGTCGAGCGCGGGTCGAGGAGCGCCTCGTCGACGCCCGGAACGTGGACGGGGACCTCGAAGCCGAAGGTCTCGTCGGTTCGGTACTCGGTGCGGTCCAGCGCACCCGAGAGCGCTGCGGCGAGGAGTGCGCGCGTCGCCTTGATCGGCATCCGGTGCCCCTCGCCGAACGGCCCACCGGTCCAGCCGGTGTTGACGAGCCAGACGGTGGCGCCGTGCTCGGAGAGCTTCCCTCCGAGCATGCGCGCGTAGCGCGCGGGAAGCTGCGGCATGAACGGGGCGCCGAAGCACGTCGAGAAGGTGGGCTGCGGCTCCGTCACACCGATCTCGGTGCCGGCGAGCTTCGCCGTGAAGCCCGACAGGAACCAGTACTGCGCCTGCTCGCTCGTCAGCCTGGCGATCGGCGGGAGGATCCCGAAGGCGTCGGCCGTCAGGAAGACGATGTTCCGGGGATGACCGGCCATCTTGGACGGATGGGAGTTCGGGATCTGCTCGAGCTCGTACGCGGCGCGCGTGTTCTCCGTCTTGGAGTCGTCGTCGAGGTCGACGACGCCCCGCTCGTCGACGGCGACGTTCTCGAGAATCGTCCCGAAGGTGTGCGTCGTCCGGAAGATCTCGGGCTCGGCGTCCGCCGAGAGCCGGATCACCTTCGCGTAGCACCCACCCTCGATGTTGAAGACGCCGTTCGTCCCCCACCCGTGCTCGTCGTCGCCGATCAGGCTGCGTGCCGGATCGGCGGAGAGCGTCGTCTTCCCGGTCCCCGAGAGGCCGAAGAAGATCGCGACGTCGCCGTCGGGACCGACGTTCGCCGAGCAGTGCATGGGAAAGACGCCCTCGAGCGGGAGGCGGTCGTTCATGACGGTGAAGATCGACTTCTTGATCTCCCCGGCGTAGAAGGTTCCGCCGATGACCACCTCGGCCCGCGTCGGATGCAGCACGATGAACGTCCTGGTTCGCGTGCCGTCGACAGCCGGATCCGCCTCGACCTCCGGGGCGTGCAGCACGAGCGCCTGGGGCTCGTGCGCGTCGAGCTCCTCCTCGGTGGGCCGGAGGAACATCGTCTTCGCAAAGAGCGCGTGATACGGGCTCGCGGTGACCACCCGAACGCCCATCCGGTGCGCGGGATCAGCTCCGGCGAATGCATCGATGACGTAGAGCCGCTGCCGCGAGCCAAGGTAGTCCGTCACCTTGCGGCGAAGCCGCCTCGAAGCTCGCCTCGTCGATGGGGCGGTTGATGTCACCCCACCAGATCCGCTCCTCCGAGCCCGGCTCGCGCACGACGAACTTGTCGTCGGGCGACCGGCCGGTGAAGCGGCCCGTGTCGACCACGAGCGGCCCGCCCTCGGCAAGCATCCCGTCGCCTCGTCTCAGCGCGTCGGCATAGAGCTGGGACGTGGTCGGGTTGCGGAGGACGTCGCCGGAGGGCTCGATGCCGTGTCGCTCGAGCCCAGTCTCCGTCGTCGTCGCCGTCATCGTGAGAAGTCTCCTCGATCGCTGCACGCCCGCGGGCATCCTTTCCGCTGGGCCGACGCGGAGAAACGTAATCGTAATCGCGCTGACATGGCAGTCTTCGGGTGACGCACTCGAGCGAGCGGGCTCAGCTCGGCGTCGGCACGACGGTGCCGACGTCCGCGTCCCGCGCGACGAGTGCCGCGTAGCGGCCGCCGAAGGCGAGGAGCTCGTCGTGCGTGCCGCGCTCGACGATGCTGCCACGGTCGAGTACGACGATCTGGTCCGCGTCGCGCACGGTCGAGAGGCGATGGGCGATCGCGATCACCGTTCGACCTTCCGCAAGCCGCTCGAGGGCCCGTTGAACAGCCCGCTCGGTCTGTGTGTCGAGTGCCGAGGTCGCCTCGTCGAGCACGAGGATCGGCGGGTTGCGGAGGATCGTCCGCGCGATCGCGATGCGCTGCTTCTCGCCACCCGAGAAGCGGTACCCGCGCTCGCCGACGACGGTGTCGTACCCCTCGGGCAGCGTGGCGATCAGCTCGTGGATCTGCGCCGCCCGCGCCGCCTGCTCGATCTCCTCGTCGGTCGCGTTCGGCTTCGCGAAGCGGAGGTTCTCGCGCACCGACTCGTGGAAGAGGTACGTCTCCTGCGAGACGACCCCGACCGCCTCCGTCAGGGACGGGAACGTCAGCTCGCGGAGGTCGATCCCGTCGATCGTCACGATCCCCCGCGTCGCGTCGTACAGCCGCGCGACGAGATATGCGCACGTGGTCTTCCCGGAGCCGGTCTCGCCGACGAGGGCGGTCTTCGTGCCCGCCGGGACCGCGAAGGAGACGTCCTCGAGCGTCCAGGCGTCCGCCTCGTAGCCGAACCACACGCCGTCGAACGCGACGTCGCCGCGTGGCCGCTCGATCGCCCTCGCGCCCTCGACGATGTCGACCGGCTGGTCGAGGTACTCGAAGATCCGGTCGAAGAGCGCGAGGGAGCTCTGCACCTCGAGCTGGACGCCGAGGAGGCTTCCGATCGGGAAGAAGAGACGTGTCTGGAGGGTCGTGAACGCGACGAGCGTGCCGATCGTGAGCGACTCCGAGCCGCGTGAGATCGTCCAGCCGGCGAAGAGGTAGACGAGCGCCGGCATCACGGCGAACGTCGTCTGGATCGCCGCCATCATCCACCGGCCGGTCATGCGACTCCGGACCTCGAGCCCCGCCAGGCGCTCGGACTCCGTCTGGAAGCGCACGGCGAGATCGTCCGCACGGCCCATCGTCTTGCCGAGCAGGATCCCCGACACGGAGAGCGACTCCTGGACGATCGAGGAGACGTCGGCGAGTGACGCCTGACGCTCGGCGGTCACCTTCTTGCGCTGCTCGCCGACGCGCTTCGTGAGCCAGACGAAGAGCGGCAGCAGCGCGAGCGCGAACGCCGCGAGCCGCCAGTCGAGCAGCAGCATCGCGATCACGGTCGCGAGCACGGTGGTGACGTTCGAGAGCACCGAGGTGGCGGTGGAGGTGACGACGGTCTCGATGCCCCCGATGTCGTTCGCGATCCGGCTCTGGACCTCCCCGGTCCGTGTCCGCGTGAAGAACGCGAGCGAGAGCCGCTGCAGGTGGCGGTAAACAGCCGTGCGCAGGTCGTGCATGACGGCCTGCCCGACGAGGTTCGAGAGGAGCGTCTGCCAGACACCGAGGATCCCGGTCACGATCGGGATCGCCACCATCCCCGCGACGAGCGCGGTCAGCAGGCCGAGCCGGACGGTCGCGTCGCCGCTCACGGGGTCGACCTGGATCGCGGTGTCGAGCACCTCGCGGAGCAGGAACGGCGTGATGACGCCCAGCCCTGCCGAGAGCACGATCAGGGCCGAGACGAGGCCGAGCCGCGCCTTGTAGGGCCGGAAGAGGCGGATGATGCGGCGGAGGTTCGCCTTCCGGACCGCCGGGTCCGCGGGACGCTCGGGCGGATCCTGAGCGAGGGCTTCCCACCGGCGACCGGGCATCCGTCGAGTGTGCCTGCACCGCCGCCGGCCGCGACGTCCTGTCTAGAGCGCCTCGATCGCCTCCCGAACGCGCTCCGTCAGCTCGCGGGCGGCGACGATCGTCCCCCGCGCGGGCTCGACGGCGATCGGCTCGCCGACGACGACGCGGACGCGCGCGCGGCGCGGGACGCGGGTCCCGGGTCGTAGCGCCGACGCGGCGCCGACGATCCTCACGGGGACGATGGGAGCGCCGGTCGCGAGCGCGAGGCGCGCGGCGCCCCGATGCCACGCTCGCCCGGAGGCGCCGAGCACGGTGCCCTGGGGAAACATCGCCACCGCATGGCCCTGCCGCAGCGCCTCGGCGACTGCTGCCATCGCCGTCACGTCGCCCCGGCCGCGGTCGACCGGAATCGCGCCGAGCGCGTCCAGCACCCGGGCGAGGGCCGGATTCGCCCACAGCTCGCTCTTCGTGACGAAGCGGAGCGGCCGGTCGACGGCGGCGCCGAGGAAGAAGGGGTCGGCGAGGGAGTCGTGGTTCGCGACGACGAGGAGTGGCCCCGCCGGAAGCTCGGCCGGCCCGGCGTCGCGAAGGCCCCAGGTCGCACGGAGGGGAGGGCCGACGACCGCCGCGAGCAGTCGGTAGGCGGTCACGTCAGTGCTCCGCGGCGAAGCGCGCGAGGGCGCCGTCGACGCAGTCCACCCATGCCTTCCACCGGGGCAGACGGACGAGCGTGCCGGAGCGGCCGCGAACCGCGGCGCCGTGCATGGCCCGGTCGAGGATCGTGTACGTGCCCGCGACGCCGAGCGCGCGGGCACGCTCGAAGCCCTGCCGCGAGCTCACGGGGCTCACGCCCGGCACGCCCGGCAGCCACCGGTCCCACGCGCCGTGGAAGACGTCGAGCCGCTTGCCCAGCAGGCCGCGGAGGTCGAGAGGGCCCGGGATCCAGGGAGCCAGCCCGACGACTCCGGTGACCGCGTGGTGGCCGGCGACTCCGATCGAGACTGCGCCGCCCATCGAGAACCCGACCAGGAGCGCCGTGCCCGCGCCTTCGCTCCCGACGAGCTCGAGCGCGCTCCGGGCATCGGCCATGCACGAGGGCAGCTCGTTCCAGCTCTTGACGCGGTAGCGCACCTCGGCGAAGACGATCGCCGGATGTCGGGGCGCGAGCTCCTCCGCGAGCAGCTCGCTCGTCCCGCTCCAGGTGCCCGGCACGGGCTTCCCGGTGCCGCCGTTCACGAGCACGACCGCGCGCGGCCCGCCCTCGTTGCGGAGGCGCGCGTCCGCGCCCGTCGGGAGCGCGACGACCCTGCTCATCCGGTCGCTCGCGGGCACGCACGCGCTGCGCGCGCGGTCTCCTCCGCCCGGAGGGCGTAGCCCTTCGGCGTGCCGTGCACGAGGTCGGTCTCGAGCAGGGACTCGTCCTTCGCGACCATCGACGCCCATTCGATCAGCCGCACGTTCGGGTTCGCCGCGCGGGCAGCCTCGAGACCGGCGTTGAAGCGCGTTCGCGCGGCCCCGTCCCGGACGATCGTCGCCCACAGGAGGCAGCGGTCCGGGCCGACGACCTCCACGACCTCGTCGACGAGCGCGCTGAAGCCCGCTTCCGAGCCGTCGGGGTCGTTCGTCCCGAGGCTCACCACGACGACCGGCGCGAGCCTGCCTTCGAGCGCGCGCAGCTCTTCGACTCCCTCGCTCGTCATCCGCCCGACGCGATCGTGCGCCTCGACCCGCCACCCGGGAAGCGCCTCTCGCAGGTAGGGATCGACGCCGACGTTCAACGAGTCGCCGACGAGCGTCACGGCTCCGGTCCCGTCCGTGGGGGTGCGGTCGTCCTCGCGGACGACCGCAAGCGCTGCGAGCGCGATCGCGCCGGCGATGGTGAGAGCGAGGACAATGCGCATGGGCAGGCGTCGAGGGGGGAGACGAGAAAACCGTAGTCGTGAACGCCGCGCCGGCCATCGACAGGTTCCTCGAGAGCCCGGGTCTCTCGGCCGCGACCCGCCGGGCCTACGGGGCCGACCTGCGCGACTTCTCCGACTGGCTCCGTGGGCGTGGCCTCGATCTCGACGACGTCGACGTGCGGGTCCTCGCGGACTACACCGGGGAGCTCGGGCGCGCGCGGCGCGGTCTCGCCCCGGCCACGATCGCCCGAAGGCTCTCGGCGGTGCGGTCGCTCGTGCGCCACGCGCTCGGCCCCGCGCGCGTGCCGGACGCACCGCTCGCGCCGCGTCGTGTCCGGCGCTTGCCGGACGTCCCGAAGCTCGAGGACGTCGAGCGCGCGGTCGACCGCGCGTCCGGCGACGAGCCACTCGAGCTGCGCAACGCAGCGTTGCTCGAGCTCGTGTACTCGTGCGGGCTCCGCTCCGCCGAGGCCGTCGGGCTCGACCTGGCCGACGTCGATCTCGACCGCGAGCAGCTGCACGTGCGCGGCAAGGGTGGGAAGCAGCGCCTCGTACCGGTCGGCGAGGAGGCGGCCTGGCGACTGGGTCGCTGGCTTCTGGACGGACGCCCGGCCCTCGCCCGCGGCGCCTGCGATGCGGTCTTCGTCTCGGTTCGGGGGAAGCGCCTCGACACGAGCGTCCTCCGCCGGGTGCATGCCAACCCCCATCGGCTGCGGCACGCCTACGCGACGCACCTGCTCGAGGGTGGCGCCGATCTCCGCACGATCCAGGAGCTGCTCGGGCACGCGTCGCTCTCGACGACACAGGTGTACAGCCACGTCGACGCGCGGCGGCTCCGCCGCGTCTACGACCGCGCGCACCCTCGTTCCTAACGACGCCTCCGCAGGAGGTCGTGCGGCGCCGCCGAATCGGGTCCCGCCGCGATGAGCGATCGTCCCGACCCCGACGTCGAGAGCTACCTGCTCCTCCTCGCGGCCCGCCGCTCGCCGCGCACGGTGGACGCCTACCGTCGCGATCTCACGGCGTTCGCGGCGACGCTGGACGGCCCCGTCGGCAGCGCCACGACGGCCGAGATCGAGACGTGGCTCGCGGCGATGCGGGCTGACGGTCGGGCCGCCTCGACCATCGCCCGCCGGCTCGCCGCCGTCCGTGCCTATCTCCGCCACCTCACGCTGATGGGGACGCGCGCCGACAACCCTGCCGCCGCGATCGTCGGGCCGCGCCGCCCCCGGACCGTGCCGCGCACGCTCTCGCCCGCGGAGGCGGAGCGGCTCGTCGACGCTGCCGTCGGATCCACGCCACGGGCGATGCGCGACCGGGCGCTCGTCGAGCTCCTCTACGGGGCAGGGCTCCGCGTCTCGGAGGCGGTTGGGCTGACGAAGGCCTCGGTCGACCTGGACGAGCGGCTCGTACGCGTGCTCGGCAAGGGCGGCAAGGAACGGCTCGTTCCCCTCGGGCGTCCCGCCGCGGAGGCGCTGCGGCGGTACATGGCCCTCGGGCGCCCGCACCTCGACCGGCGGCACCGGCCGGATCTCTTCCTCAACGCCCGCGGCGGGACGCTGACCCGCGCGGGCGCGTTCCTCATCCTGCGACGTCTCGCCGACCGCGCGGGCCTCGAGCCCGGGCGCGTCCACCCCCACCTCCTCCGACACTCGTTCGCAACCCATCTCCTCGAGGGGGGCGCCGACCTCCGCAGCGTCCAGGAGCTCCTCGGTCACGCGGACGTGGCGACGACGGAGCGCTACACCCACGTCTCCGATCGGCACCGGCTGGAGGCGTACCTCCGCGCCCATCCGCACGCCCGCCGCCGCAGCGAGCGAGCGCCCGACGCCGGCTGAGGCAACCTTCTACGCGGCGAGCGCCATCGCGCGCTGCAGCGACGCCTCGTCCGGATCGACGAGCGTCACATGCCCGACCTTGCGCCCCGCGCGCGCCTCCTTGCCGTAGAGATGCACCCGCGCGCCGGGGAGCGCCGCGAGCTCGGCGAGCGGCGGCAGGTGCCCGATCAGGTTGACCATCGCACACGGCGCACGTGCCGCGGTGTCGCCGAGCGGCAGGCCGAGGATCGCTCGGAGGTGGTTCTCGAACTGGCTGGTCGCGGCGCCGTCGATCGTCCAGTGCGCCGTGTTGTGAACCCTGGGCGCGAACTCGTTCGCGAGCAGGTGACCGCCGACGTCGAAGAGCTCGACGGCAAGGACGCCGACGTAGTCGAGCGCATCGAGGAGCGCGGTGCAGATCGCCTCCGCGTCTGCCTGAGCCACGTCGCGGGCGGGCGCGCGCGTGAGCCGGAGGATCCCTTCGCGGTGGACGTTCTCACCCACGGGCCAGAAGCGCGTCTCGCCGTCCCGCCCGCGGACCCCGACGATCGAGAGCTCGCGGTCGAACCGGACGAGCTCCTCGGCGAGCTCGCCGGCGCCGAGCGGCTCGGCAGCCTCGAGGCGGCGCTGGCCCTTTCCGTCGTAGCCCAGCCGGCGTGTCTTCACGATCGCCGGCAGCCCCGTCTCCTCGAGCGAGCCGAACCGGGCGGTCGGGATCCCCAGCGAGCGGAAGAGCTCCTTCTCGCGCAGCCGGTCCTGCCCGCTCTCGAGCGCCGCGACGCCGGGCACCGCCCCGACGCTCGCCGCCGCGTCGACGGGCACGTTCTCGAACTCGTACGTCACGACCTCCGCACCTGCGGCGAGCCGGGCGAGCGCCCCGGCGTCGTCGTAGCCCGCCACGACGAGCTCGCCCACGGCGCGCGCACAGGCGTCGGGAGCGGGGTCGAGAAACCGGAAGTCGAGCCCGAGCGGGACGCCCGCGAGCCCGAGCATCCGTCCGAGCTGCCCGCCGCCGAGGCAGGCGACGAGCGTCATGGCCGCTTGTGGTGATTCACCACGAGGGGTCGTTCTCTCACGCGGCCGGGTCGGGGCTCGCGAGCACTGCCTGCGTCTGAGCCTCGCGGAAGACGCGCAGGCGTTGCGCGAGCTCCGGATCGGATCCCGCGAGGATCGACGCTGCGAGCAGCGCCGCGTTGACCGCACCCGCGCGGCCGATCGCGAGCGTCCCGACCGGGATGCCCGCGGGCATCTGGACGATCGAGAGGAGCGAATCCATCCCCGAGAGGGCCTTGGACTCGACCGGCACCCCGAGCACCGGAAGCGTCGTCTTGGAGGCGGCCATCCCCGGGAGGTGGGCCGCACCGCCTGCACCCGCGATCAGGACGCGAAGGCCGCGCTCCTCGGCCGAGGCGGCGTAGTCGAAGAGGAGGTCCGGCGTGCGGTGCGCCGAGACCACGCGCCGCTCGAAGGGGACGCCGAGCTCGTCCAGGGTCTCGGCGGCGTGCCGCATCGTCTCCCAGTCCGAGCGCGACCCCATGATCAGCCCGACGAGCGGCGACGCCATGACGAGACCCTATTTCGCGCGGGACTTCTTCACGAGCGCTGCCGACACCTTGCGAGCAGCCTCGCGCACGTTGCGATCCGCCTCGTCGTCGTCGGCGATGCCCTGGAGGAGCTGGATCGTGCCGCGATCGGCTGTCCCGTTCTCCAGGCAGAAGATCGCGAGCCGACGCACGGCGTCGTTCGGGTCGCGGGCGGCCAGCTCGTTGAGGAGCGGCCGGTACGAGTTGACGTCGCCGGGGTGATCCGCCGACAGCGCCCGCAGCGCGAGGACGGCAGAGCCACGCGCGCCGGCGCTCTCGTCCTCGAGCCCGCGCCGGAGGAGCTCGAGCTTCTGGCGGTAGCGGAACTGCGCGATCGCGCGGTACGCGACGCCGCGCACGCGGTAGTCGGGGTTGCGGGCGGCCGACTCCAGCTCGTCGTCCCACTCCGCACGCAGGGTCGCGAGAGCGCTCTGATCGCCCGCCGCGGCGAGCGCCTCCGCTTGCTCGGCGGCCTCGGCGAGCGTCACGCGTGCTGCAGCGAGCGGGGCACGGGCCCCACGTAGCGGGCCGACGGACGGAAGAGCCGCCCCGTGCGCTTCTGCTCGAGGATGTGCGCAGACCAGCCGGCGACGCGCGAGCAGGCGAACATCGCGGGCGCGAGCGGCGGCGGGATCTCCGCGACGTCCAGCACGATTGCCGAGTAGTACTCGACGTTCGTTGCCAGGACCCGGTCGGGGGATTTCTCCTGGAGCGCCGCGAGGGCGACCTGCTCGAGCTCCTCGGCGACCTCGATGTGCTCCGCGCCGAGCTCCTTCGCCGTCTGCTTGAGGAGCCTCGACCGTGGATCCTCGGCCCGGTAGATGCGGTGCCCGAAGCCCATGATCCGCTTGCCGGAGGCGAGAGCCTCCGTGACCCACCGCTCCGGATCGCCCATCGCAGCGGCTTCCTCGAGCATCGGCTTGACGTACGCCGGCGCGCCGCCGTGGAGCGGGCCGGAGAGCGCCCCCACCGCCGAGGAGAGGGCCGCGCCGCAGTCCGCGCCGGTCGAGGCGACGACCCGCGCCGCGAACGTGGACGCGTTCAGCCCGTGCTCCGCTGTGCAGATCCAGTAGGTGTCGATCGCCTTCACGTGCCGGGGGTCGGCGTCGCCGCGCCACCGGAGGAGGAACTTCTCGGCGGCGGTCCCGCCCTGGGCGACGATCTCGTCCGGAACGGCGTCGGCGTGGCCGTCGGCGAGTCGTGCCGAGCGGGCGACGATCGACATCATCTGCGCCGAGATGCGCCCGAGATCGCTGCGCGCCTGCTCGTCGGAGATCTCGTTGAGCTTCCCGAGCCCCCATTCGCCGGAGAGCCGGGCCGTCTCGGCCTGGAGGTCGGCCGGCCCGTTTCCGGTCAGGGCGGCGGGCTCGCGCGGCTCCGGCTCTGGCATCGTCGAGTCGATGTCCGAGTCGACGAGGAGGCCCCACACGTTCTCGTACGGGTAGTGCCCGACGAGCTCCTCGATGTCGATCCCGCGGTAGCGCAGCGCGCCACCGTCGCGGTCGGGCTCGGCGATCTCCGTCTCGACGGCGACAACGCCCTCGAGACCCGGCTTGAACTCGCTCATCGAACTCCTTCTGCTCGGCGGGTGGATCGCCCGGACGGTACCTGAGTGGGGGTGCGCGGCCCTGTCACTATCCTGCCGCGCATGCCGCATGTCGTCACCCTCGTTCCCGGCGACGGAACCGGGCCCGAGCTCACCGAGGCGACCCGCCGTGTGCTCGAGGCGACGGGGGTCGAGTTCACCTGGGACGTGCGTGAGGCCGGGGTCGACGTGATGGAGTCCGCAGGCACCCCGCTCCCGGAGGAGACGCTCGAGTCCGTGAAACGGAACGGCGTCGCCCTCAAGGGCCCGATCACGACTCCGATCGGGACGGGCTTCCGCTCCGTCAACGTCGCGCTGCGCCACGAGCTCGGGCTGTACGCGTGCGTGCGACCGTGCAAGACCTACCCGGGCGTCCGCTCCCGGTACGACGCGGTCGACCTCGTGGTCGTCCGCGAGAACACCGAGGACCTCTACGCGGGGATCGAGTTCGAGTCCGGCTCGGACGACGCCCGGGCGGTGATCGACTTCCTGAACAGCCGGCAGCCGAAGCAGATCGCGGCGAGCGCCGGGATCTCGATCAAGCCCCTGACCCCGGAGGGCTCGGAGCGCATCATCCGCTTCGCCTTCGAGTACGCGCGCGCCAACGGGCGCCGCCGCGTCTCGTGCATCACCAAGGCGAACATCATGAAGCACACGGACGGGCTCTTCCTCGCGGTCTTTCGCGAGGTCGCGCCCGACTACCCCGAGATCGAGGCCTGGGAGACGCTCGTGGACGCCCTCTGCATGGGGCTCGTGCAGCGGCCCGAGGAGTTCGACGTCCTGGTGCTGCCGAACCTCTACGGGGACATCGTCAGCGACCTGACCGCGGGCCTCGTCGGCGGCCTCGGGGTCGCCCCGGGCGCGAACATCGGCACCGACGCGGCGGTCTTCGAGGCGACGCACGGCTCGGCGCCCAAGTACAAGGGGCAGAACCGCGTCAACCCGACCGCGATGATCCTCTCCGGGAAGCTCATGCTCGAGCACCTCGGCGAGCGCGGCGCGGCGCAGCGGCTCGAGGAGGCCGTCGCGGGGGTGATCGCCGAGGGCGAGCGCGTCACCTACGACCTGAAGCCGACCCGCGACGACCCGAGCGCGGTCGGCACGTCCGAGTACGCAGACGCGATCATCGAGCGGCTCGGCTGACGCGGGCGCTCGTCGAACCCAAGGGAGAGGCCGTGAACGGAAGGAAGAAGGTCACCGTCGTCGGGGCCGGCAACGTGGGCGCGACCTGCGCCCTCGAGGTGGCACGGCGCGACTACGCGGACGTCGTGCTCGTCGACATCGTCCCGAACTTCGCGGCCGGCAAGGCGCTCGACATGAACCAGATGGCGTCGGTGACGGGCTACGAGCCGGCGATCGTCGGGGTCGACGGCTACGCCGAGACGAAGGGCTCCGACGTCGTCGTGATCACCGCCGGCCGGCCCCGCTCTCCGGGGATGAGCCGCGACGACCTCGTGACCACCAACGAGGCGATCGTCTCGTCCGTGACGAAGGAGGTCGTGCGCCGCTCGCCGAAGAGCACGATCGTCGTCGTCTCGAATCCCCTCGACGCGATGTGCCACGTCGCCCATGCCGTCTCCGGCTTCCCGAAGGAGCGCGTCGTCGGGATGGCCGGGATCCTCGACACGGCCCGCTTCTCCGCCTTCATCGCATGGGAGACCGGCTCCTCGGTGAAGGACGTGCAGGCGATGGTGCTCGGCGGGCACGGCGACCAGATGGTCCCCGTCGTCTCGGCGACGACCGTCGGAGGCGTGCCGCTCGAGCAGCTGACGACCCGCGGGAAGATCTCGAGGATGGTCGGGCGCACCCGCAAGGGGGGCGGCGAGCTCGTCGGCCTGCTCGGCACGTCGGCGTGGTACGCGCCCGGCGCGGCCGCCGCGCAGATGGTCGACGCGATCTGCCTCGACCAGAAGCGGGTCCTGCCGTGCACGGCGCTGCTCGAGGGCGAGTACGGGGTCGACGGGCTCTACATGGGCGTGCCCGTGCGGCTGGGCGCTGCGGGGATCGAGGAGATCGTGAAGCTGAAGCTGACCGCCGAGGAGAAGAAGATGCTCCGCGAGTCGGCCGCGGCCGTGCGCGAGGTCGTCGGCGTGCTGTCGAGCACTGCATAGACGGACGTCGGCGCAGCGCCCGCTTTACGACTGCTGAACACCGCCCCGGATAGCCTTCCGGACGATGGAGCTGGGGTTGCACGATCGCGCGGCGATCGTCTGCGGCGCGTCTTCGGGAATGGGCCTCGCGGTCGCCGAAGAGCTCGCGGCGGAGGGGGCCAACGTCGTCCTCTTCGGTCGGCGCCGCGACCTCCTCGAGCGCGAGGCGGAGCGGATCGGCGGCCTGGCCGTGCAGGGCGACCTGACGATCCCGCAGCATCTCGAGCGGCTTGCTCAGGCGACGGTGGGCGCGTTCGGCGGGGTCGACGTGCTCGTCCTCAACGGAGGCGGGCCTCCCGCCGGGCCCGCGGTCGACCTCACCGCCGAGGAGGTCGAGGACGCCGTTGCGCTCCTCCTCACCTCGCACGTCACGCTCGTGGGACGCTGCCTCCCCTTCCTGCGCGCCAGCGGCCGCGGCCGGATCATCGCGATCGAGTCGTCCTCCGTACGCGAGCCGCTTGCGAACCTCGCGCTCTCGAATGCGGTGCGCCCCGGGGTGGTCGGATGGCTCAAGAGCCTCGCCCGCGAGCTCGGCCCCGACGGCGTCACGGTGAACACGATCGCGCCGGGCAGGATCGACACCGACCGCCTGCGCGCGATCTACGGCGACGACGGCCCGCCTGCGACCGACCTCGAGCAGCTTCCCGCACGGCGGCTCGGGACGCCGGCGGAGATCGCCGCGGTCGTCGCGTTCCTCGCCTCCGACCGGGCCGCCTACGTCACCGGCGCCGTGATCCCCGTCGACGGCGGGCTGACGCGTGGGCTCCTCTAGATGAAGACCAACGCCCTCCTGCTCTCCGGCGCCACGCTCCTCGTCGCGGTGCTCTTCGCGACGTGGACGCTGCGCAGCGACGACTTCCTGTACGTCCCGAACGACGCCCGGCCGGTCGCCGAGAAGGTGGCGGTCTCGGGGGAGTCGGACGAGGACGCCGACGGAGGCATTTACTTCGTGGACGTCAAGGTGCGCAAGGCGCGGTGGGTCGAGCACCTGCTGCCCTTCGTCCGTCCCGACGGGGCCTCGCTCGTGCCCGGGCATGCCGTCACGGCCCCGGGGCAGACGTTCGCCCAGTGGCGCACGCAGGCGCGCGACGACATGGCGCGCTCGGAGCAGATCGCCGCGGCGGTCGCCTTCCGCGAGGCGGGCCTCGACGTGGATGCGACCCCGCGGGGCGCGCTCGTCGAGGCGGTGGCGATCGACGTTCCGGCCGCCAAGTCCCTTCGCGGAGGCGACGTCATCGTGCACGCCGCCGGCCGGCCCGTCAGCACTCCCGGCGCACTCGTGACGGCGATGGGCGCCGTCGAGCCCGGCGACACGGTTCCGCTCCGCGTCAGACGCCGCGGCAAGGTGCTCCGGCAGACCGTCCGCACGATCGCGGCCCCGGACGACCCACGCCGGGCGATCATCGGGATCCGCGTCTCGCAGGAGGCGCGAATCCGGCTGCCGCGGAAGGTGACCATCGACCTCGGGGACGTCGGCGGCTCCTCGGCAGGGCTCCCCTTCGCGCTCGAGGTCTACCAGCGGCTCGGCAGGGACGTCGACCGCGGGCTCAGGATCGCCGCGACGGGTGAGATCCAGCTCGACGGCTCGGTCGGGCCGGTCGGGGGGATCAAGCAGAAGACCGTCGGCGTGAGGCGCTCCGGCGCGGACGTCTTCCTCGTGCCCGCTGGGGAAAACGCGACGACCGCGCGCCGCTACGCAGGGAAGTTGCGGATCGTGCCTGTGGAGAGTTTTCGACAGGCGTTGCGCGAATTGAGAACGCTCCCGACGAAATAGCTTCTTTGCAGGCAATTTGCCACGCACGGCGACAGCCGCAATTTGCGGGGAGTTCGTGTCGACCGGGGTTGCGCGGGCAGGGCCCCCTGTCCAGAATGGCCGCTCGGGTTCTTGGAATCGCGGCGGCTAGAGGGGATCAACATGGGAACGCGCTCTGCTTCGACGTGCGACGACTGCTACTTCCGTCAGGAGGGCCTCTGCGCGCTTCCCGGAAACCGTGTCTGCCCGACCTTCCGGGAGTCGAGGACCGGGAGCCTCGTGCCCCCACCGCACCCCCGGCTCGTGCTGATCGCCCCGTCGCCTGGAGGCGTGCGACTCGCCCAGCCGGTCGGCGTCGGCGCGTAGTATCGGCCCCATGAGCGGGCCGGAGCTTCCGCCCCCGAAGGGGGCGACGGAGCGAGAGATCCCCTGGAGGCTCGTCGCCTGGATCGCGCTCGCCGTCTACGCGGTGCTCTTCGTGCTCGTCAACGACGAGACGCAGGACGTGAGCTTCGTGTTCTTCTCGATCAGGACGAAGCTCATCTGGCTCATCCTCCTGAGCATGGGCATCGGGGCGGTGCTCGCCGTCTTCGGTCCGCGTCTCTGGCGCTCGCGGCGACGCCGCTGAGCTCGAATCGGATCTAGGCGAGCAGGCCGGCGAGGATCCGGACGCCCTCGGTGATCCGCTCCGGCGCCTCGTAGGAGAACGCGAGGCGCGCGGCGCTGCCGCCGCGGCCGTCGGGGAAGAAGTCGGCTCCGCGGACGAAGGTGACGCCGGCGTCGGAGGCGCGCGCGAGAAGCTCGCCCGCGTCCACCCCGTCGCCGAGGTCGAGCCAGAGGAAGTAGCCGCCCTCCGGCCGGCTCCACGTCGCCCGTCCGTCGAGCTCCTGCTCGAGCGAGGTCAGCATCGCCTGACGCTGGCCGTCGAGGATCCCGCGGATGCGCTCGAGGTTCGGCTCGAACGCGCCGCGCGCGTGGAGCTCGTGCACGATCGCCTGCGGCAGGAGCGGCGGCGAGATGTAGGTGGAGACGGCCCGGTCGTCGTACGGTGCCTGCAGCGACGCCGGCACCACGAACCAGCCCACCCGCAAGCCGGGCGCCACGGTCTTCGAGAAGGAGGAGGTGAAGGTGACGTGCTCCCCGCCCTCGAGCGTGCGGAGCGACGTCGGCGGCGTGCCTTCGTAGCGGACGAGGCCGTACGGGTCGTCCTCGAGCACGGCGAGGTCGTGCGTCCGTGCGAGCTCGACGATCCGGGCGCGGCGCTCCTCGCCCAGCGTCCTGCCGCTCGGGTTCTGGAAGGTAGGGATCGTGTAGAGGAACGAGACGTCGCCGCTCCGACGCAGCTCGGCCTCGAGCGCGTCGGGATCGAGCCCCTCCTCGTCCATGGCGAGCGCGACGACCTCAGCGCCCCGTTCCCGCAGGATCTTCAGCGGCCGGTCGTACGTCGGCGCCTCGACGAGCACGCGGCCCGGTCGCTGCGTGAGCTGGGCCGCCGCGTAGAACACGAATCCCTGAAGGCCGCCGGTGGTGACGAACACGCGGCCGGGCTCGACGCCGTGGCGTTCGGCAAGTAGCTCGCGCAGCGGGCCGTAGCCGCCGCCGGTGCCGTACGCCAGGATCGTCTTGCCGTCACGCGCGAGCGCTGCCTGAGCGCACTCCGAGAGGAGTCCCGGATCGAGACAGGCAGGCGACGGCGCGCCGCGCGCGAACGAGATGGGCGCCACAGGACGAGGCTAGCGGGTGGGGTGACAGGACCGACTGCTACCGTTCGGGGCACGGTCGACGTCCGTCGACCCGTGAGATCCGCTTCGTTCGACTCCTCCTGGGCTCGAAGGTCGTAGGTCTCGAGCCAGTTCCATTCAATCGAGGAGTCACATGTCGCAGGACACGTTCGCCGCGCTCGGCGTGAGCGCGGACTTGACCGCAGCGCTCGAGGCGCGCGGTATCGAAATGCCGTTCCAGATCCAGTTGCGGGCGATCCCGCCCGCGCTCGCGGGCACCGACCTGCTCGCGAAGTCGCCGACCGGCTCGGGCAAGACGCTCGCGTTCGCCGTGCCGATCGTGCAGCGGATGCCCGACGACGACGCGCGTCCGGCCGCGCTCGTGCTCGTCCCGACGCGGGAGCTCGCGCTCCAGGTCACGGAGGTGTTCGAGTCACTCGCCGCCGCCCGGTCGCTCCGCGTCGCCGCCGTCTACGGCGGCGTCCCCATCCGGCCGCAGGCGAACGCGGCCCGCGACGCGCATGTCGTCGTCGCGACCCCCGGTCGCCTGCAGGACCTGCTCGAGCGGCGGCTGATCACGCTCGACGCGGTCGAGACGCTCGTCCTCGACGAGGCCGACCGGATGCTCGACATGGGCTTCAAGCCCCAGGTCGACCGGATCGTGAAGCGTCTCCCACGTGAGCGACAGACGATGTTCTTCTCGGCGACGCTCGACGGCGAGGTCGGCGAGCTCGCGCGTGCCTACACGCAGTCGCCGGCCCGGATCGAGGCATCGCTCCCCGCCGAGCACACACCGGGTGAGATCGACCATCACTTCGTCTCGGTCACGGCCGACACGAAGGTCGACACGCTCATCGCCCTGCTCGAGGCGGAACGCGGGCTCGCGCTCGTGTTCGTCCGGACAAAGCGCGGCGCCGACCGCCTCGCCCGCCGGCTCGAGCAGCGCGGCGTCAGGGCGGCCGCGATGCACGGCGACCTGAACCAGTCGCAGCGTGTCCGGGCGCTCGAGCGCTTCGAGAGCGGCAAGGTGACGACGCTCATCGCGACCGACGTCGCCGCACGGGGCCTGGACCTCGACGACGTCACCCACGTCATCAACTTCGACCCACCCGAGGACGGGAAGGCGTACACGCATCGCGTGGGGCGCACCGGTCGAGCGGGCCGTTCCGGGACGGGCGTGACGCTCGTGCTTCCCGAGCAGCAGGCCGACATGAGCCGTGTCGCGCGGCTCAACGGCCAGCATGAGAGCTTCGCCGAGACGGGGATGCGCACGGCGGCTCCCAAGCTCGTCTACACCTCACGCCGCCGCGGCGGCTGGGGCTCGGCGCGGACGCGGCGCCGCTAAGGCGTTCGAGGGGCCCCGGCTCAGTCGCCGAGGCCGACGCACTCCGAGGTGCTCTCGAGCGCCTCGGTGAGCGTCGACTCGACGTCGAGCTCCTGCACGCGCTCCAGCGCCGCGCCGAACGTGGCGAGGGCAGCCTGGGTCGCCTCGGCGATGTTCCCCGCGGCGACGGCGACGTCGGTGACGTTGTCGACCTCGCCGACCTCGTCCTTCGCGTCCTCGAACGTCTTGCTCGCGTCCTCGGCGGCCGTCTCGAGGGTCGAGGCGATCTCCTCACCGCTCGGGACGTCCGGCCGGCCCAGCTCGCGGAGGTCGTCGGCGAACGCCGTCGCAGCCTGCCCGGCGTTGTCGATGGCCTGAACGATCTCGTCCCCGCTCGGCAGCCCGTCGCCGGCGAGGTCGGAGCCCGCCTCGGAGATGCCCGTCGAGAAGGTCTTGAACGCCTCGCAGAAGCCCGATGCCCACGTCGCCGGCTCGACGGGGTCTGCCGCTTCCGACGAGTCGCCGTCGTCGCCTCCGCAGCCGGCCGCCAGGCCGGCGAGGACGAGCACCAGCACGAGGAGCGAGGCGCGGCGTCTCACGAGAGGAATGTATCGGCGTCCGAGTAGGGCGGCACGCAGATGCACAGCAAGCGTGCTCCGCCCGGCCCGGCGACGAGCTCGTGCCAGGCGCCCGGTGGGATGACGGCCGCGTCGCCGGCCGTGACCTCTCGCGCCTCGCCGTCGATCTCGAGGCGCCCGCCGCCCGCGGTGAGCAGGTAGATCTCCTCGCTCCGCGCGTGGTAGTGCCGCTGGGTCGCCTGGTCCGGTGCCAGGGACGCCTCGGCGAGGGACTGGGCTGGCGTGTGATGGAGCTCGCGGATCGTCGAGCCGTCCTTCGTCGTGAACGGGGCGGCCTCGGCGAGCGACGTGACCTCCACGGGCCCGATCCTAGAGACTAGGCGCCCGGCGCCTTCCGGGCCACGAGGCTCTGCTCGATGCGATCGAGCCGTGCCATGAGCTCGACGCGCTCTGCCTCGTCCCGCGTGCGCTGCTCGGCCTGTGCCCGCGCCACGAAGATCGACACGACGAGGGAGGTCATCACCGGGATGGCGCTCACGCCGGCGAGCATGAGAACGCTGCCGACGAGCCGCCCCGCGGTGCTCGTCGGCACGATGTCGCCGTAGCCGACGGTCGTCACCGTCGTGATGGCCCACCACATGCTGTCGCGAAGGTTCCCGATTCCCGGATCGACGGCCCATTCCACAAAGCCGGCTATGACCGCAAGGCTCAGGGCGACGAGCGCGACCATTCGAACCGCACGGATGATCGTCAGCTTCTCGATCCGTCGCTGCAGGCGTTCCTCGAACGTGACGCGCACTCGCGAGGAATTCGCCCGCAGTGCTCGACCCCCTCCCCGCGAGGCTCTCAGCCGAGGATGTCGATCGCCTCGACTGCCGTATACCAGGCTCCGACGGCCGTCCCCACCACGATGGCAACCGGCACGACGACTCGGCCCGCGGACGCAAGCGCGCGAGCGAGACCGAGTCGCCGGACGAGGAGGATCGCTGCGGCGGCCGCGGCGGCGACGACGAGGGCGACCGTCCCTGCGGCCGCTGCGATCACGAGAGCCGCCGTCGGCGGGCACGAGTCGTCCTCGCGCAGCCACCGCTCGACCAGGACGGCGATGACCAGCGCGCCGAGGCCCGGCAGCACGACGAACGCCACGACTGCGAGCCAGCGCGGCTCGAGCAGGCCGAAGTCCACGCCGTCGGCGTGCACGAACTGCGACCCGCCGGCCGCGGCGGCGAACGACGACCAGAGCAGGGCGCGCGCACGCCGCGGGATCGCGCCCCGCACCACTGCGTAGACCACGCCGTTCGCGGCGCCGAGCGCCGCCGTCGCACCCGCGAGCTGGAACGAGCCGCCGAGGGTGACCCGGCCGATCTCGAACCCGTCGTCGGAGGTCACGCCGATCAGGCTCGGATCGGAGAGCACGCGCAGGACGAGCATCACCAGCCGGCCGGCGATCCCACCGATGACGAGACCCGCCAGTGCGCCGGCGGCCGTCCCGACGAGCAGGGTGCCGACGACGTCACGCGCATCGGCGCGAACCGACGCGCGACTACCAGCCGCCTGCGGCGCGATCACCGTCATCGACGCCCCGCCTAGGCTCGCGCCAGCTCGGCTGCGAGCTCGGCCGTCTCGGTCGGCGTGCGGCCGACCCGGATGCCCTTGGCCTCGAGAGCGCTCTGCTTCGCCTCGGCCGTCCCGGCCGAGCCGGAGATGATCGCGCCGGCGTGCCCCATCGTCTTGCCCGGGGGCGCCGTGAACCCGGCGATGTAGGCGACCACGGGCTTCGTCATCTCCGCCTCGATGAACGCCGCCGCCTTCTCCTCCTCGTCGCCGCCGATCTCGCCGACCATCACGACGTATTCCGTCTCGGGATCGTCCTGGAAGAGGCGGAGGACGTCGATGAAGGACGAGCCGACTACGGGGTCGCCGCCGATACCGACGATCGTCGAGTTGCCGAGCCCCATCTGCGTGAGCTCGTGGCCGATCTGGTAGGTCAGCGTTCCCGAGCGGGAGACGAGCCCGATCGAGCCCGCGGTGAAGATCTCGGCAGGGATGATGCCCACGTTCGCCTTGCCGGGCGAGAGCGCGCCGGGGCAGTTGGGCCCGAGCATCCGCACGCCGCGCGAGCGGAGGTAGGCGTGGAGGCGCAGCATCTCGTGGGCAGGCACCCCTTCGGTGATCGCGATCACCGTGTGAACGCCCGCGTCGACCGCCTCGTACACCGCGTCGGCGGCGAACGGCGCCGGCACGAACACCATCGCCGTGTTCGCGCCGTGGTCGCGCACGGCCTCGAGGACGGTGTCGACGACGGGGACGCCCTCGACGTCCTGCCCGCCCTTCCCGGGCGTGACGCCGGCGACGAGCTGCGTCCCGTACTCCCGGTTGCGCAGCCCGTGGAACCGCCCCTCGGAGCCCGTCAGGCCCTGGACGACGAGGCGTGTCTCGGTGTCGACGAGGACCGCGATGTCAGAACCCCCGCACGGCCCGGATCGCGATCTTGTCGAGCGTCAGCCTTCCGTCCGAGACGCGCGCCTCGAAGAGCTGCTCGACCCGCTGAGCGTCCTCGCCCGTGCAGTCCGTGCGCTCCAGCCAGGCGGCGAAGTCGAACGTGTGCGGGAAGAACTTCACGTCGTCGATGCCGAGACCGGCCTCCTGGACGAACCCGCGCCACTCCGCCTCCGTGTAGTTGCGGACGTGCGAGGGGTCGCGGAGCACCTCCGCCTCCTCGACCGACTCTCCCATGTGGAGCGTGTCGACGATCAGGACGCGGTCGCCGCAGACACGCGTCATCTCGGCCACGGCACGCCGGACGTCGGCGAAGTGGTGGGCCGCCGTGCGGCAGGCGACGACGTCGAAGGCGCCGTCGGCGAAGGGGAGCGACTCGGCGCGACAGATCACGTCGGGCCGCATCCCTGGCGCGGGATCGCAGGTGACGACCTCGATCCCGGTCTCGCGAAAGCGTCGCGCGACGTGCCCGCCGCCGGTCGCGACGTCGAGCGCGGTGCGCGCACCGGCGGCCCACGCGACGAGCTGCTCGAGGTCATCGCCCTCCCGGTGAGCGTCGGAGTCGATGTAGGCCTGAGCGCGCTCGTTCCACGGGTCGGTCATGCCGCAAGCTCCACGGCGGCCTGGGCGGCCTCGAGCATCGTGGGCGAGACGCGGAGGTTCGGCGGCGCCGCGTCGGCGAGGATCTGCCTGCCCTCCTCGGCGTTCGTCCCGTCGAGCCTGACGACGATCGGCAGCTCGAGCTCCATCTCGCCGAGCGCCTGGAGGATCCCGCGCGCGACCTCGTCGCAACGGGTGATCCCCCCGAAGATGTTGAAGAAGATCGCCTTCACCTGCGGGTCCTTCGTGATGACCGAGAGCGCATCGACGACGCCCTGCGCGTCGCCACCGCCGCCGAGGTCGCAGAAGTTGGCCGGCCGTCCGCCTGCGAACGTGACGACGTCCACGGTGGACATCGTCAGCCCGGCGCCGTTCCCGAGCACACCGACCTCGCCGTCGAGCTTCACGTAGGTGACGTGCTTCTCGCGGGCGAGCGCCTCGAGCGGGTCGGCCGCGTCGCGGTCGCGCATCTCGGCGATCTCGGGGTGTCGGAAGAGCGCGTTGTCGTCGACCGTGAACTTCGAGTCGAGCGCCTTGACGTCTCCCTCGGGCGTCACGATCAGCGGGTTGACCTCGCAGAGCATCGCGTCGAACCGGACGAAGGCGTCGTGGAGCTTTCCGACGATCGAGGCGATCTGCTTCTGCTCGGAGGGATCGGCGACGCCCGCGCCGTAGACGAGCTGCCTGGCCTGCCAGGGGTGGAACCCCTCGAGCGGGTCCACGTGGAGCCGGACCAGTGCCTCGGGGCTCTCCTCGGCCACCTGCTCGATCTCGATCCCGCCCTGCGTGGTGAACATGAAGAGCGCCTGCTTGGCGCCCCGGTCGAACGTCAGCGAGAGGTAGTACTCCTTGGCGATCTCCGAGGCCCTCTCGACCCAGAGCTTGCGGACGACGTGGCCGCGGATGTCGAGCCCGAGGATCTCCTTCGCGCGCTCCTCCGCCTCGTGCGCGTTCGCGGCGAGCTTGATGCCGCCCGCCTTCCCGCGGCCGCCCGTCAGCACCTGAGCCTTGACGACGACCGGCCCACCGAGCACCTCCGCCGCCTGGCGCGCCTCACCCGGCGTCGTCGCGAGCCGGCCGTCAGAGACGGGGATCCCGACGCGCCGGAAGAGCTCCTTGCCCTGGTACTCGTAGAGATCCACGCCGCGCCGGAGGCTACCGCAACGTATGCGAGCATTCTCCGATGGCCCGGGCCCGCGTCCTCGTTGCCTTCGTCGCGACCGCCGCCCTGGCCGCCGGGTGCGGATCGAGCGACGGGACGGCTCCCCCGTTGCCGACGCGCGCACCGCCGCAGGTGGCCGAGCTCGACTGGGAAGAGCGGCTTCCGGAGACGGGACCGGCACTTCACTTCCGCGTGCACCGCTTCGAGGTCACGGCCGCCGGCTGGAAGGCGGACGTGGAGATCGAGAACCGCACGCAGATCCCCTGGCGCGTCGCCGCCGAGAGCGGCGCGGCGTCGTTCGGCGTGATGCTCTTCCCGACGAGCGGCCTCGCCGACGTCGAGCAGCGAAGCCGGGACGGAGAGCTGCCGGGGCTGCGGGCTGCGCGCACCTTCGTCCCCGCGCTGCCCACCCGACTCGCTCGCGGCGGCGAGTGGCGCGGCACGATGAGCGCTCCCGGCGCGCTCGCCGCAGGGCTCTACGTCCGTCTCGTCCTCGGGCCGTTCGTCGCCGTGGGCGACCCTCCCGAGGGGATGCAGACCGGCTTCTCCTGGATCACCGACGCGACGTACCGACTTCGCGGCTGAGGTTGCCGTCTGCCGCGCAGGCTGCCACGCTTCGTGGCTCCACGATCCGGGAGGAGGACGGCATGAGCGGACGGGTGGTGCACTTCGAGGTGCCCTACGACGACGCCGAGCGCGCGCGGAGCTTCTACGGCGGCGTGTTCGGCTGGCAGATCCAGCACATCCCCGAGCTCAGGTACCACGTCGTCTCGACGGGCCCGGTCGGCGAGCAGGGGATGCCCAGCGAGCCCGGCTACGTCGGGGGTGGAATGACCGAGCGCAGCGAGACGGTCGACCGACCGGTGATCACGATTGCCGTCGACGACATCGACGCCACGCTCGAGAAGGTGCGCTCGAGCGGCGGCTCGCCGGTCGGCGAGAAGATCCCCGTCGCCGACATGGGCATCGCCGCGTACTTCCACGACAGCGAGGGGAACCTGATGGGGCTCTGGGAGAACGCCGCCCAGGACTAGTCGCCGCAGGCGCGGAGCGGGCGTCGTCGAGCGCCTCGCGGGGCGACGCCCGACCTCGCTCCCGCCACGAACGGTCCCCCGCTCGTAGTTGCCGTCGCCCAGGTACGGATCAGCGTGCGGCGGTGGAGGGTCCGCACTGCGCGTCGTGCGCCTCCGCAGTACTGCAGACGCCCGTGGAGGCGGCGGGGACCGCCTGGGCGGCCGCGAAGAGGAGCACCATCGCCAGCGCGGCGAGGACCGCGAGCTCGCAGAGGCGGTTCATCACGTCTTTCCCCCCATCCCTCGGATCTCGGGATCCGCACGGCGCGTCCCCATCCCTCGTTCGGGTGCCGTCCGCGCGTGCTCAGGCGGGGAGTGCGACGTGGTCCGCGAGCAAGCGCTCGAGCGCGGGCTCGATCGCGAGGGCGTCGGCGAAGGCGCGGTACTCGGACGCGAGCCGGTCGCGGTCGCGCACCGGCCTCGTGGTGCGCACGGCGCGGAGCAGGACGTTCTTCGGCGTGTGCTCGAGGGCCACGAACTCGACGACCTGGACGTCGTAGCCGGCGAGCTCGAGCAGCCGCGCCCGGGCGGCGTCCGTGACCTCCGCGACGAACCGCTCCCTGAGGGTGCCGTGCCGCAGCAGCGGCCCGAGCGTGTCGTTGCCGAGCTGGGCGAGGAGCTCGTGCTGGCAACACGGCACGGCCAGGATCACGGCGGCGCGGGCGCGGACCGCGCGATCGAGGGCGGCGTCGGTCGCGGTGTCGCAGGCGTGAAGGCTCACGACGAGGTCGACCCCCTCGAGGTCGGCGTGGGCGATGTCGCCGACCTCGAAGCGGAGGCCGGCGGCGCCGAGCCGACGCGCGAGCGCCTCGCACTCGGCGACCACGTCCTCCTTGACGTCGAGGCCGAGCAGCTCGACGTCGCGCTCGTGACGCCGCACGAGGAGGTCGTGGAGGGCGAACGTGAGGTACGCACGACCCGAGCCGAAGTCGACGACGCGGAGCGGCCCGTCCGGAAGGCGTGGCACGACGTCCTCGACGAGCTCGACGAACCGGTTGACCTGCCGGAACTTGTCCCGGCGCCGGGCCCGGATCCGGCCGTCGGGTGCCTGGACGCCGAGCTCGACGAGGAACGGGACCGGCTCGCCCTCGGGGAGCACGTGGCGCTTGGCCCGATCGTGGCGTCCCGTCGCCTCTGTTCGCGTGGCGGGCCGCCGGAGCACCCGGGGCTCGCCACGGCCGGCCAGGACCTGCCAGTCCGCCTCGGGGCTGTGGAGCAGCGCTTGCCCGTACTGGCTGCCGATCGCGTCCGTCAGCAGCGTCAGAAGCGACGGCCCGTCGAGGTTCTCGTCGGTGGTCCGGCGCTCGTAGTGGCGGCGGACACGCCAGCGAAGGCCGGCGCGAAGCTCGACCGGCTCGATCGTGACGCGCTGCGGCACGGCAGGGTCGGCGTTGCGGGGGCGGCTCAGCGTCGCCGCCGTCAGCGTCGCGCCGCCTACGAGCCGCTCGAGGAGTGCTGCCAGCGTCACTCGGGCGCAGGCGTCGCGACGACGCACAGAAGCTGACCGCTCGCGACCGCGGCCCCCGGCGCGACGGTCAGGTCGCGGATCACGCCGGCATGCGGGGCGACGATCTCGTTCTCCATCTTCATCGCCTCGATCACGCAGAGGAGCTGTCCGGCCTCGACCGCGTCGCCCTCGGCGACGGAGACCGCGAGGACCGTTCCCTGCATCGGGCTCGCGACCGCACCGTCGCTCCCCGCCCCCGCACCAGCCGCGGCGCGTTGCCGCCGCCGCCGGGCGAGGTCGGCCCACGGAGGCTCGGTGACGTCGAGGCGGACGTCGAAGGCGCGGCCGTCGACCTCGACCGCGACGAGCCGCGGCACCGTCGGCAGCGCTCCGTCCGACCGGTCCGCAATCGTTGTTGTCTCATGAGAGAACGACTGCCCGAGCTCCTTGGCGCGCTGCGCGAGCTCCTCGGACTCCACCACCCCCGCGCACGTCTCGCCGCGCACGAAGCATGGGTGCTCGAGCAGCGCACGGTGGAAGCCGAGCAGCGTCTCGGTGCCCTCGATCCGGAACTCGGCAAGCGCCCGGAGCATGCGCGCGATCGCGCGGGCACGGTCGACATCGTGGACGACGAGCTTCGCGATCATCGGGTCGTAGAGGCCGCTCACCTCGTCGCCCGCCTCGATGCCGGAGTCCACGCGCACACCGGGCCCGGCGGGCTCGCGGTAGGAGGTGATCGTCCCGGGCGTCGGCAGGAACCCGCGCGCCGACGTCCTCGGCGTTGATCCGGCACTCGATCGCGTGGCCGCGGAGGACGACGTCCTCCTGGGTGACCGACAGCGGCTCGCCCGCCGCGACGAGCACCTGCTCGCGGATCAGGTCGAGGCCCGTCACGAGCTCCGTGACGGTGTGCTCCACCTGGATCCGGGTGTTCATCTCCATGAAGAAGTACTCGCCCTCGGACGTGAGCAGCCCCTCGATCGTCCCGGCCGATCGATAGCCGGCCGCGCGGGCGGCGTCCACGGCGATCGCGCCGATCCGCTCGCGCAGCGCCGCGTCGACGGCCGGCGACGGCGTCTCTTCGACGAGCTTCTGATGCCGGCGCTGGATGGTGCAGTCGCGCTCGCCGAGATGGATCACGTTCCCGTGACCGTCGGCGAGCACCTGTACCTCGACGTGGCGCGGGTCCTCGACGAACCGCTCGACGTAGACGGTCGGGTCGGCGAAGTACTTCTCGCCCTGCCGCGTCGCCGCTGCGAAGGCGCGCTCGGCCTCGTCGGGTGCTCGGACGAGCTCCATGCCTTTTCCGCCACCACCCGCGGCGGCCTTGATGATGAGCGGGTAGCCGACCTCGGCGCCCAGCTCGACCACCGCCTCGGCGCTCCGGACCGGGTCGACGGCGCCGGGAATGATGGGCACCCCGGCGGCTCGCATCGCAGCCCGGGCGGCCGTCTTGGACCCCATCAGCTCGATCGCCTCCGGCGGCGGGCCGATCCACGTCAGCCCGGCATCGCCGACGAGCCGCGCGAACGCTGCGTTCTCGGCCAGGAACCCGTACCCGGGATGGATCGCCTCCGCGCCTGCCCGCAGCGCCGTCTCGACGAGGACGTCGCCTCGCAGATAGCTCTCCGCCGCCGGGCCGGGGCCCACGAGGTACGCGTCGTCGGCGGCCCGGACGTGCGCGCGCCCCCGATCCGCCTCCGAATAGACAGCGACGCAGCCGACGCCGAGCTCGCGCAGGGTTCGGAAGACGCGGATCGCGATCTCGCCGCGGTTCGCGACGAGCACCTTCGAGAAGGGAGGCATGCGACGCGTATTCTCCCCGAACCGTGACGCTGCCCGATCAGTTGACGCTTGCCCGGGCGCTGGCGGTACCGCTCGTCGTCGTCCTCTTCGCGTGGGACTTTCCCGACCACGCGTACTGGGCGACGGCTGTCTTCGTCGTCGCGATGGCAACCGATCAGATCGACGGCTGGCTCGCGCGCCGGCGCAACCAGACTTCGGCGTTCGGCTCGCTTCTCGATCCGATCGCGGACAAGGTGCTGGTGCTTGCGGCGCTCGTGATGCTGATCGGCGAGGGCGTGGCTCCCGCCTGGATGGTCGCCGCGATCGTCGCTCGCGAGATCGCCGTGTCAGGGCTCAGGCTGGCAGCGCTCGAGCGAGGCATCGTCATGGGCGCTCGCGATCTCGGGAAGCTGAAGACCTGGGCTCAGACGACCGCCGCGACCCTCGCCGGCCTCCAGGCGGCAGGTGCCTGGGACGCCGACATCGCCTGGTGGGCGCTCCTCCTCGCGATGATCCTGACGTGGATCTCGGGGCTCGACTACGCACGCGTTGCGCCGCGGGTGCTGCGGGGCGAGCGCGCGGTGCTGTAGTCGAGCGGCGCGGACGGCGGCGCCGGCGACGCGGGCGCGCGAGCCATCGCCTCGCGGAGCCCGGCGCGCCACCACGCGCTCCTGCCGGGCGCAGGTGCAGCTGCGGCCTCGAGGCCCGCAAGCAAGGCGGCTTTCCGAGCTGCTGCGGTCACGTCGCTCGCAGGATCGTCGTCGAGAACCAGCTTCACGGCCCGAGCCTACGCCAGCGGGACGATGCGGGCCGCTGTCGCCTTGAACGACGCGACGACGACGTCCCCCTCCACGAGACCGAGCCGCTCGAGCGAGGGCACGGTGATCTCGGCGACGAGCTGACCGATGCGGAGCCTGACGCGGTTTCCCACCGGCACGATCGACGTGACGACCCCCTCGAGGTGATTGACCGCCGAGTCGGACGGGGCCGCCCGCCCGACCGAGACCTCCCACGGGTAGATCGCGAGCCCCACGCGACCGCTCGCCTCGTCGGTACTCCAGGCCGAACGCCCGTCGTCGAGCACGATCTCGGTCAGGCCCGCCGTGGACGAACGGGCGGTGCCATGAAGCAGGCTCGCTCCCGTGAGGCTCGCGACGAATGCGTCCCGCGGTGTCCCGACGAGATCGGTCGCGGAGCCTTCCTGCACCACCCGCCCGTCGACGATCACGCCGATCCGGTCGGCGAGCGCGGCCGCGTCCTCGAAGTCGTGCGTGACGAGGAGCGTCGGCAGGCCGAGCTCGTGGAGCAGCTCGTGGAGCTCGCCGCGAACCGCGGACTTCGTGTGCGCGTCGAGCGCCGAGAGAGGCTCGTCGAGAAGCAGCACCTGCGGGCGCCGGGCGAGCGCGCGGGCGAGCGCCACCCGCTGGCGCTCGCCGCCGGAGAGCTCGCGCACACGCGCGCCGGCGAGCCCACCGATCCGGAGCCGTTCGAGGAGCTCCGGCACCGAGGCGCGGTCGGCAGCGCCGAACCGCACGTTCGCCGCCACGTCGAGGTGCGGGAAGAGCGCGTACTCCTGGAAGAGGTACCCGACCCGCCGCTGCTCGGGCGGCCGGTCGATCCCCGTGTCCGAGTCGAGCCACGTCTCGCCGTCGACCGCGACGTGGCCCGAATCCGGGCGGAGGAGCCCGGCCACGACCCGGAGCGTCGTCGACTTTCCGGCCCCCGAGGGCCCGACGAGCGCGAGCGTCTCGCCCTCTGCGACGGTCAGCTCGACGTGCGCGTCGAAGGCGCGAAGGGAATGGGCGTAGTCGATCCGGAGCGCCATCGGGTCAGAAGCTTGACGGAGAGGAGCACGCCGCCGCTCACGACCACGAGCACGGCGCTGATCGCGAGCGCGACGTCGAAATCGAGGTCGAACTGCTCGTAGATCGCGAGGGACAGCGTCTGGGTCGTGCCCTGCAGCGAGCCGGCGAACATGATCGTCGCGCCGAACTCACCGATCCCGCGTGCGAACGCGAGCGCGGCACCGGCGCCGAGCCCGCCTGCCGCAAGCGGGAGCGCGATACGGCCGAACACGCGCGCAGGCCCCGCGCCGAGCGTTCGCGCGGCGGCGGGCAACGCGGGATCGACCGACTCGAAGGCCGCCACGGCGGTGCGGACGTAGAACGGGCTCGCCACGAACGTCACGGCGAGCACGACTGCGACCTGCGTGAAGGCGATGTCGATCCCCAGGGCGTCCATCGTCCCGCCGAGCAGCCCGAGCCGACCGAACGCAGCGAGCAGGCCGATGCCTGCCACGGCCGGCGGGAGGACGAGCGGGAGCTCGACGAGGGTGACGACGGCGTCGCGAAGGCGCGAGTCGCGCGTCGCGATCCAGTAGGCAGCCGGCGTGCCGAAGACCAGGATCAGCGCCATCGAGATCACGTTCGTCTCGAGCGTGACGACGAGCGCATCCTTCGCCGCCTCGGTCCCGAGTGCCGACACGAGCTCGTCCGGTGGCACGCGCGCGAAGATCGCGACGACCGGCAGAACGAGGAATGCGAGCGCGACGCTCGTCGCGAGGACGAGCGTCGCGCGGAAGAGGAGACGCCCTATGTCGATGACTTCGGGAGGGGGAGGAAGCCCGCGTTCTTGAGCGCCGTCTGTCCCCTGGCCGACAGGATGGCGTTGATCCAGGCCTGCGCGGCGGCCTTGTTGGTCGACCGGGAGACGACCGCGATCTCGTACCGCACACGCGGCTGCGCCCACGCCGGGACGCGGACGACGGTCACCTGGTCGCTCACCGCCCGGGCGTCCGTGACGTAGACGAACCCGGCGTCGGCCTGCCCCAGAGCGACCTTGCCCGTCACGGCCCTGACATCCGACTCCCGGCTGACGACCTTGCTCAGCACGCCGGAGAGGCCCATCTTCCGGAGGACCGTGAGCGTGTAGCCACCGACGGGGACGGCCGGTGCGGCAACGACGAGCTTGACCGGCTTGCTCCGCAGGTCGTAGACCGACCTGATCCCGGCCGGGTTCGACTTCGGGACGATCAGCGCCAGGCGATTCGCAGTGAAGGTGACCGGCTTCTCGACCAACCCGGCCCGGAACAGGCGCTGCGTGTTGAGTGGTGCCGCAGAGGCGAAGATGTCGGCCGGCGCGCCGTTGCGGATCTGGGTCTCGAGCGCGTTGGAGCCCGCGAAGCTGAAGTTCTGCGCCGAATCGAACGTCCTGAACACATCGGTCAACGAGGCCGCCGCATAGATCGTCAACGGTGCGGTCGCGGTCGAGCGGGCACCTGCCCCGGCGACCGCCGTCACCCCGACGACGAGCGCGACGAGCAGCAGCCTCAGACGATTCGTCAGGATTCCTCCTAACCCAGGTAGTTCTCGAGGGCCGCGCTCGCGGCCTCGAGATCGAGAGCGACGGGAAACGGCTTGACACCGGCGCCGGGTAGCGTCAGCGCACCGACCTGCTCGGCCACACTCGCGGCGAGGCTCGCGAACAACACGCGATACGAAGGCTCGCTCAACGTCGCAGCCGCGCTCTGGTGCGCCCCCCGCACCGCGTCGAGCACCGTCAATCCGGTCCGACGGGTCGCCGCCGCGGTCGCGAGCGCCGCGGACGGCCACTCGAACGAGAAGTCTTCCGCTGTCGCCGGCGTGTCCCCCGCGCCGGTCAGGAGACCGGTGAGGGCGCGCGCCTGGAGAGTCGAGGCGGATCGTCCCTGTCGCAGGGTCGGCCGGGCTGTGGGGCCGAGCCGGCCGGACTCGAGCGCGCGGCCGTAGAAGTCGGCAAGGAGATACGACGATGCGAGCCCGAAGTTCGCGTAGGCCAGATCCTCGTCGGTAGCCGCGCTCGCGCCTGGAGACCACGGCGACGCGACGGCCGCGACACCCGTCGCCCCCGCGGTGGCGATCAGGAACCGGCGCCGATTCATCCCAATCGCCCTGACCGTTTCCTCATCGTTCCACCATCACGCTGGTCGACTTGACCACGCCGGCGGCGCTCATCCCTGCGGCGAGCCCGAGCTCCTCGACCGACTCGCGAGTCACGATCGCGACAACGCGAGACGGCTCCGTGACGTCGATCTCGACACGCGCGAGCAGTCCGTCGACCTCGACCGCGCGGACGATCCCGCGGAAGCGGTTGCGCGCCGTCAGGCCCTCGGTCCCCTCGCCCGCCCGGAGCCGCTCCACCTCAGCCGTAGGTACGACACGTCGGTTCGCGGCATCGCGCTCGACGCGGATCTTCCCCTCACGGTCCCAGCGTCGAAGCGTGTCGAGGCTGATCCCGAGCGCCCGGGAGGCCTGCGCCGCAGTCAGCATCTTCATAGGCATTGCCTATGTGTATCGGACTGGCGCAGCGACCGCAAGAGACGACCCAGTCCGATGCATATTGCTTATCTGAGGAATATCAGTGTCTTATGTTATACCTTCCCGATAGGAAAGGACGAAAGGGATCCGCGGCGACACGCACGCGGCACTGGCAACGACTCAAGGAGCATCGATGCATCGCAGAAGGCTCGTCTGGATTTCCGTGCTGGCTGCAACCCTCGTGACCGCGGTCGCGGGCGCAGCGACAGCGGCCGACAAGAGCTCGAAGGCCGTCACGCTCAATCTCGTCGCGTACTCGACGCCGCGGCCCGTCCTCACGAAGCTGATCGAGGAGTTCCGCAAGACGCCGGCAGGGGCCGACGTCAACATCCGGGCGTCCTACGGAGCCTCGTCCGCCCAGGGCCAGGCGGTGGCCAACGGCCTGCCCGCCGACGGCGTGATCCTCAACACCGGCAACGACATCAACGACCTCGTCGACAAGGGCCTCATCAACAAGAACTGGGACAAGCAGAGCTACAACGGCGTCGTCTGGAACTCCGTCGTCGTCTACGGGCTCCGGAACGGCAACCCGAAGAAGGTGAAGGGCTGGAACGACCTCACGAAACCCGGCGTCGGGGTCGTCACGGTCAACCCGTTCACCGGTGGTATCGCCAAGTGGAACATCCTCTCCGCCTACGTCGCCCAGCGGAAGCTCGGAAAGACCGAAAAGCAGGCGATCGCCTACCTGCAGAAGTTCTACAAGAACAACGTCGTGTCCCAGGACTCGTCGGGGTCCAACGCCACGAACACGTTCCTCTCGGGCAAGGGCGACGTGCTGCTGACATTCGAGAGCGAGGCGATCAACGGCAAGATCCCGTACGTCATCCCGCGGCAGACGATGTTGATCGACGTCTACATCGCGGCGCTCGAGAAGAGCCAGTACAAGACACAATGGAACGCCTTCTCGCGGTACCTCAAGACGTACCCGGCCCAGAAGATCCTGGCCGAGAACGGGTACCGCCCCGTGAACAAGCAGGCAATCACCGAGTTCCGGGGCAAGTTCCCGGTGCGCGCCGGCGAGACGAAGATCACCGACAAGCTGCTCGGCGGCTGGCGCGCGGTCGACAGAAAGTGGTTCGACCCGAGGAAGAGCGTCATGCAGCAGATCGAGCAGTCGCTCGGAGTGCCCACTGGCAGCTAGCACGACCACTGAGGTGCCGGGTCTTCCGGCGCCGGCGACGCACCGCAGGGAGAGAGCCGGGACGGCTCTCTCCCTGCAGGTGGGCTTCGTCACGACGTTCCTGCTCGTGATCGTCGTGCTGCCGATCGCAGCGATCATCTACAAGTCCACCGGCAACGGCTGGTCGGGCTTCTGGGACGTCGTCTCCTCCCCCCAGGCCGTCGCGGCGCTCGAGCTGACGATGGTCGTCTCGACGCTGGCCGTGCTCACCACCGCGGTCTTCGGGACGATCATCGCCTGGGTCCTCGTGCGCGACGACTTCGCCGGCAAGAGCGTCGTCAACGCGATCATCGACCTGCCGTTCGCGCTGCCGACGATCGTCGCCGGGCTCGTGATCATGGCGCTCTACGGGCCGCGCACGCCGATCGACGTCACGATCGGCTCGTTCCACTTCGACGCCAACGTGACCTTCACGCGTGGCGCCATCTACATCGCCCTGCTCTTCGTCACCCTCCCCTTCGTCGTCCGCACGGTGCAGCCGGTGCTGATCGAGCTCGACGAGGAGCTGGAGGACGCGTCGAAGTCGCTGGGCGCGAGCGGCTTCGCGACGTTCCGGCGCATCGTGCTGCCCGGCATCCTCCCGGGGATCCTCTCGGGCGTCGCGATGGCGTTCGCCCGGGCGGTCGGCGAGATCGGAGCGATCGTCCTCATCGCCGGCAACCTCCCGTTCAAGACCGAGGTCGCCTCGATCCACCTCTTCTACCGGATCGAGCAGGATCCCGAGGGCTCCGCTGCGATCGCCGTCGTGTTGCTCCTGATCTCGTTCGCCGTCCTGCTCGGCATCGGCGCGCTTCGCTGGCTCGTCACGAGGCACGAGCGTGGGTAGGCTCTCGCTCCGGTTCGCCGCGCTCGGCTACCTGGCGCTCATCCTCGTGGGGCCGCTCGCGATGATGGTGTGGCGCACCGCCGAGGACCTCGACGGCGCGTGGGGCGCGATCTCGGCGCCGGACACCATCGCCGCCTTCAAGCTCACCCTGACGGTCACGGCGATTGCGGTCGTCGTGAACACGGTGTTCGGGATCATCTGCGGCCTCGTGATCGTGCGGGGCAACATCCGGGGTCGCGGCTTTCTCAACGCGTTCGTGGACCTCCCGCTCTCGCTCTCACCGGTGATCGTCGGCTTCTCGCTCATCGCGCTGTACGGGATCAATGGTTGGTTCGGCTGGTTCCAGCGCAACGGCTACGAGATCATCTTCGCGACCCCGTCGATCGTCCTCGCGACGATCTTCGTCACCCTGCCGTTCGTCGCCCGGGAGGTCGTGCCGACGCTCCGGGAGATCGGCACCGAGCAGGAGCAGGCGGCCCAGACGCTCGGCGCGTCCGGCTGGCAGACCTTCTGGCGCATCACGCTCCCCTCGATCCGGTGGGCGGTCGTCTACGGCGTGGTGCTCACCGCGGCGCGCGCCATCGGCGAGTACGGTGCGGTGGCGCTCGTCTCGGGCAACATCGTCGGCGAGACGCAGACGGCGACCCTGCGCGTCGAGGACGCCTATCAGTTCGCCTACGGGAACTACGCCCCGGCCTACGGCATCTCGTTCGTGCTGGCGGCGACGGCGATCGTCGTCCTCGTTCTCATGATCCTCCTCCAACCGAAAGAAAGCAGGCGCTGAATGTCGATCACCGTCCGCCACATCACCAAGCGGTTCGACGACTTCGTCGCACTGGATGACGTGTCGGTGGAGGTCGAGAGGGGGTCGCTCACGGCGCTCCTCGGCCCGAGTGGCAGCGGCAAGTCGACGCTCCTGCGGATCATCGCCGGGCTCGAGACCGCGGACCTGGGGGCCGTCTTCATCGACGAGACGGACGTCACGGGGCGGCCGCCTCAGGAGCGCGGCGTCGGCTTCGTCTTCCAGCACTACGCCGCTTTCAAGCACATGAGCGTGTACGACAACATCGCCTTCGGGCTGAAGATCCGCAAGCGTCCCAAGGCGGAGATCGCCGAGCGGGTGAACCAGCTCCTGAAGCTCGTCCAGCTCGAGGGGCTCGCGAAGCGGTACCCGTCACAGCTCTCGGGCGGGCAGCGGCAGCGCATGGGCCTCGCCCGAGCGCTCGCGATCGATCCGGCCGTCCTGCTCCTCGACGAGCCCTTCGGCGCCCTGGATGCCCGTGTCCGGGCGGAGCTGCGGGAGTGGCTGCGGCGGCTCCACGACGAGACGCACACGACGACGGTGATCGTGACGCACGACCAGGAGGAGGCGATGGAGGTCGCCGACCAGGTCGCGGTGATGAGCGCGGGCCGGATCGAGCAGGTCGGCTCGCCTCGCGCGGTCTACGAGGATCCCGCGAACGAGTTCGTGATGACCTTCGTCGGCCAGGCGCATCGGCTCGGCGACGGGTTCGTCCGGCCCCACGACCTCGAGGTGACGCTCGAGCCGAACGGCTCGACGCGCGAGGTGATGATCGACCGCATCGTCCATCTCGGCTTCAACGTGCGGCTCGAGCTCGTCGGCGGCGACGGCGAGCGCCTCTCGGTGCAGACGACCCGCGACCACGCGGAGCTCCTCGAGTTCTGCTCGGGTCAGATCGTGTACGTCAGGCCAACCCGCCACACGACGTTCACGTAGTCGGACGGGCAGAGCCTCCGGGCGCTTTCCCCGCCCGGTTAGGGAGCGCGGGCCGACGACGCGCGGTCGACGAGGTCGGCGAGGGTCGTCTGCTCGAGCACGTCACGCATCGCCGCCCGCAGGTCGAGCCACAGCGGCTGGAGGGCCGTGGCGGCGCCCCCGTACTCGACGTCCTCCGGCCGCGAGCCCCGCACGGTCGCGATCGGGCCCTCGACTGCCCGGATCACGTCGGCGACGCTGATCTCCGCGGCCGGTCGGGCGAGCGTGTAGCCGCCCTCTACCCCTCGCTGGCTCGCGACGAGCTCGTCGTGGCGAAGCTCGACGAGGATGCTCTCCAGGAACTTCCGTGGGATGGCCTGGGCCGTCGCGAGCTGCTCACCCTTGACGAGCCCGCCGGCCGCAGCGAGCTCGAGCATGGCGCGAAGCGCGTAGTCGACCTTGGCGGAGACGCGCACCCGGGAACCGTAACCGGCTCCGCCGCGGTCGCCCGTCGGGCCCGGCCGCCCCGGGCCCGACGGTGACCTCCCCCACTACGCGGCGACTGCCGCGCAGACGACGTACCCCTCGAGCCGCCACGTTCCCGGAGCGACGACGGTGCCGGCTTCGACCGCGCGCACGATCCAGCCGCTCCCGTTCGGGAGGCTCGAGGACAGCGCGACCTCGGAGCCGATCCAGTTCCCGGCGGGGTACAGGACCTGGCCGCCGCCGCCGATCGAGACCTTGCCCGACGGGCAGGTGAGAACGAGGAACTTGGTGTCGCTCGACGTGGTCGAGGTCGCGTCCGTGACGATCTCCCGTCCCGAGAGACCCGGGGCACCCTGCGGGCCTTGTGGCCCCTGCGCGCCCTGCTGACCCTGCTGGCCCTGCTGGCCCTGCTGGCCCTGCGCCACCGCCGGAAGCTGACCGGCCTTGAAGTGCGCTCGGACGAGAGTGCCCTTCTTGATGTCGATACCGCTCACACCGCGGTTGGTGAGATCGAGCCCCGACACCGTGCCGTTGGCGATCTGGGCTCCGGTGATCAGGCCCTTTGCAGCGGTCGCCGTGCCGGCGACGGCGAAGACGCCGATCGCGGCGAGGAGCACTGCGGTCTTGCGGGTGATGGTGACGCTCATGACGTCCCTCCTCGGGAGTGGTTGACGTCAGGAGAACCGGCGAGCCGGAGATTCCTTACGGCGCCGCTTACGATCGGAGCCGTGCAGGTGCGCAGGGTCACGGGCGCGGACGGCCTGCTCGAGGAGGCAGGCCCCCTTCTCGCTGCCGACGAGGCGCGCCACAACCTCGCGTACGGGATCCTCTCGACCGCGCGCGCCCACCCGAGCCTCTACCCGGAGGTGCTGGGGTGGATCGCTTTCGGGGCGAACGCCGTGGTGGGTGCCGCGCTTCGAACCCCGCCGCACAAGCTCGTGCTGCTCGCCCCGTCCGATTCGCGTGCCGTCGCGGCGCTCGCAGACGCGATCGACGACGAGCTGCCGGGCGTGGTCGGTGCCGTTCCCGAGGTCGACGCCTTCGCAACGGCGTGGTCGTCCCGGCACGACCTCGCCGTCGTGACGCGCTTCGACCAGGGCGTGTACGCCCTCCGCGAGGTGACACCTCCGCCTCCGGGCACCGGGCGAATGCGCCTTGCGACGCGGGACGACCGTGAGCTTCTCATCGAGTGGGTGAGCGCATTCGCTGCGGAGACCTTCGACGACGGCCCCGAGCGGGACAGGGAGCGGCTCGTCCGGAGCGTCGACGCCCGGCTCGACGGCGCGGAGACGGGGCTCGCGCTCTGGGAGGACGCCGGACGGTCGGTCTCGCTCGCCGGGTTCGGCGGGCCGACACCGAACGGGATCCGGATCGGGCCCGTCTACACGCCGCCTGAGCTTCGCGGACGCGGCTACGCGAGCGCCGTGACCGCCGCGCTCGCGCAGCTGCAGCTCGACCGTGGTCGGCGGCTCTGCTTCCTCTTCACGGATCTCGCCAACCCGACCTCGAACGCGATCTACCGGCGGATCGGGTTCCGGCAGGTGTGCGAGTCGCGCGAGCTCGCGTTCGTCGAGCCGGGTGCGGTCGCGTAGGCGAGGGATTGCGACCGCGAAGCGGCCGCGCGCCGCAGGCGGGATCCAGCGTGATTCCGCTCCTGCAGAACCGCACTTCGCGAGGACGCTACAGCGGGATGTTCCCGTGCTTGCGCTTCGGGGCCGGCTCGCGCTTCGTGAGGGTTGCCTCGAGGGCGCGCACGAGGTACGGCCGCGTTCGCCGCGGCTCGATCACGTCGTCGACGTAGCCCCGCTCGGCTGCCGAGTAGGGGTTCGCGAACCGCTCCTTGTAGTCGGCGATCAGCTCCGCGCGGCGGGCCTCCGGATCCGGGACGTCCTCGAGCTCATTCCGGAAGACGATGTTGACGGCGCCCTCCGGCCCCATCACCGCGACCTCGGCGGTCGGCCACGCCACGTTGACGTCCGCCCGGATGTGCTTCGAGCTCATGACGTCGTAGGCGCCGCCGTACGCCTTGCGGGTGATCACCGTCAGCTTGGGGACGGTCGCCTCGGCGTACGCGTAGAGCAGCTTCGCCCCGTGGCGGATGATCCCGCCCCACTCCTGCGAGGTGCCCGGCAGGAACCCGGGGACGTCGACGAACGTCAGCAGCGGGACGTTGAACGCGTCGCACGTGCGGACGAACCTCGCTGCCTTGACCGACGCGTCGATGTCGAGCACGCCGGCGAGCGACGCGGGCTGGTTGCCGACGACGCCGATCGCGTGACCGCCGAGCCGGGCGAAGCCGCACACGATGTTCTCCGCGTGCGCCGGCTGGATCTCGAGGAAGTTGCCGTCGTCGACGACCGACTCGACCACCCGCTTCATGTCGTAGGGCTTCCCCGACGAGTCGGGGATCAGCGTGTCGAGCTCCGGCGACTCGCGGTCGACAGGATCGGTGGGCGGTGCGTACGGCGCGGTCTCGAGATTCGACTGCGGGAGGAAGGTGAGGAGGTAGCGGGCGTCGTCGATGCACGCCTGCTCGTCGGGCGCGACCATGTGGGCGACCCCCGACTTCGTGGCATGGGCGGACGCGCCACCGAGGTCCTCGAAGCTCACGTCCTCCCCGGTGACCGTCTTCACGACGTCGGGGCCGGTGATGAACATGTACGACGACCCCTCGGTCATCAGGACGAAGTCGGTGATCGCCGGGGAGTAGACCGCGCCTCCGGCGCAAGGCCCCATGATCAGGGAGACCTGCGGGACGACGCCCGACGCCTGGACGTTCCGCCAGAAGATGTCCGCGTATCCCGCGAGCGAGACGACGCCTTCCTGGATGCGTGCTCCCCCGGAGTCGTTGATCCCGACGATGGGGCATCCGACCTTCACCGCCATGTCCATCACCTTGCAGACCTTCTCGGCGAACACCTCCGAGAGCGACCCGCCGAAGACCGTGAAGTCCTGGCTGAAAACGCAGACGGGGCGGCCGAAGACCGTCCCGTACCCGCTCACGACGGCATCGCCCCAGGGGCGGTTGTCGCGCATCCCGAACTCGACCTCGCGGTGGCGGACGAAGCGGTCGAGCTCGACGAACGACCCCGGGTCGAGTAGCAGGTCGATCCGCTCTCGTGCCAGAAGCTTCCCGCGCTCGTGCTGTCGCGCGATCGCCTTCTCCGTCCCGGCGTGCTCCGCGGCGTCGCTCAGCTCGCGCAGCCACGCGAGCTTCTCCTCGGTCGTCTCGTGCCGCGTCGACATCGCGCCGGAGCCTAATCGGCGCGCGCTCTCTGCGCGCCTGCCGAAACCGCGTCGACGACGCTGGTAGCGTCGCCGCGTGGAGTCCTCTCTCGACCGCGCGGCCACCTGGCCGTACGAGGACGGCGAGCCGGGCGTCTACTCGTATGCGCGCGACGACCACCCGACGGGCGTCGCATGCGAGACGGCGATCGGCGCGCTCGAGGGCGGGCGGTCGCTCCTCTTCCCCTCGGGCATGGGCGCCGTCACGACCGTCCTGCTGACGCTCCTGGGGCCGGGGCGGACGATTGCGATCGCCGAGGCGGCCTACTACGGCCACGCGCAACTCGTGCGGCTCCTCGAGCCGTGGGGGCTCCGCCTCGTGGAGTACGACCAGACCGGGCCGCCGCCGGCAGACGCCGACCTCGTCCTCGTCGAGGCCCCTGCGAATCCCGTTCTCACGATGCCCGACTTCGAGGCGGCGACCGCGCACGGTGCACCCGTCGTGTGCGACGCGACGGTGGCCTCCCCTCTGCGTGTCCGGGCACTCGACCACGGTTGCACGATCGCGCTCCACTCGGCGACGAAGGTCCTTGCCGGCCACGACGACGTCCTCGCCGGCGTCGTCACCGTCCGGGACGACGAGCTGTATGCGCGGCTCCACCTGATGCGGCGCCGGATCGGGATGGTCGCGGCTCCCGACTCGGCCTGGTTGCTCGAGCGCGGCCTCCGGACGCTCGGGGTTCGGCTCGACCGGCAGGAGGCGACCGCGCGCGTCCTCGCGAACCGGCTGCGAGAGCACCCTGCGGTGACGACGTTGCGGTACCCGGGCTTCTCGTTCCTCGTGTCCTTCGACGTCGCCGACGGCGAAGCGGCCGGGCGCGTCGAGCGAGCGGTGGAGCTGATCGAGAACGCGACCTCGCTCGGCGCGGTGCGCTCGAAGCTCGAGTCGCGGCACCGGTGGGAGGGCGATCGGATCCCTGCGGGGCTGCTACGCCTCTCGGTGGGGCTCGAGGATGTGGAGGCGCTCTGGGACGACCTGTCGCAGGCGCTCGCGACGGCCTGAGCTGCCCCGCGACGTTTCCGGACTTGCAGGGCGCGGTACCCTGACGTGATGCGCGTCTTCTCCAGTCGGTCAGTCGCGCTGCCGACGCCGGGCGCGGCAATCCCCGGTCGGGAGCGCCCTATCGTGATCGCCCGCCCCCATCTCGTCCTCGACACCCTGATGACACCGCCGTTCCCGGAGGGGTATGAGCGGATCGTCGTCGGCATGGGGTGCTTCTGGGGTGCGGAACGGCTCTTCTGGCAGGCCCCCGGCGTCTACACGACCGCGGTCGGCTATGCCGGCGGCTACACACCGAACCCGACGTACCAGGAGGTCTGCTCCGGCGGCACCGGGCACGCCGAGGTCGTGCTCGCCGTCTTCGACCCGGCGGCGACGAGCTACGGGGAGCTGCTGCGGGTGTTCTGGGAGGGCCACGACCCCACGCAGGGCATGCGTCAGGGCAACGACGTCGGCACGCAGTACCGCTCGGCGATCTACTGGCACGACCAGGAGCAGTGCGCAGCCGCGACCGCCTCGCGTGAGGCGTACGACGCCGAGCTGCAACGCGCCGGGTACGGCGGCATCACGACCGACGTCCACGAAGCCCGTGACTTCTACTACGCCGAGGACTACCACCAGCAGTACCTCGCCGCGAACGTCGACGGGTACTGCGGGCTCGGCGGCACCGGGGTCAGCTGTCCCGTCGGGACAGGTGTCTCCCAGAGCGCGTCCTAGGGCACGGCGGTCGTCCCGACCGGACGCGCCCGGTCGTCCCCCTCGCGCCCTCCCCCGGCAAGCCGCTGCGCGACGTAGACCGGGATGATCGACGCGACGATCACGAACAGCGCTACGACGTTGACGATGGGCAGCTGCGCCGGCCTCGAAAGGGTCGCGAAGATCCAGATCGGGAGCGTCTGCTCGGCGCCCGACGTGAAGATCGTGACGACGACCTCGTCGAACGAGAGCGCGAACGCGAGCAGCCCGCCCGCCAGGAGGGCCGTCCGCAGCTGCGGGAACAGCACGTACCGGAACGTCTGCCAGTAGTCGGCTCCGAGGTCGACCGAGGCCTCGTCGAGCGACCCGGCCGTCCGCCGCATCCGCGCGATCACGTTGTTGTAGACCACCACGACGCAGAAGGTCGCGTGACCGACGATGATCGTCGCGAGGCCGAAGGAGACGCCGAGCGGCCCCAGGACGTCGATGATCGTCGCCTGGAGCGCGAGCCCCGTGACGATGCCCGGGAGCGCGATCGGGAGGATGACGGCGAAGGTGATGACCTCGCGACCGAAGAACCGGTAGCGCGCGACCGCGAGCGACGCGAGCGTTCCGAGCACGAGCGCGATCGCGGTGGCACCGAGCGCGGCAACGACGGAGAGCGTGAGCGCTTTCCGCACTGCCTCGTCCTCGAAGGCGACGGAGAACCACCTCGTGCTGAACTTCTCGATCGGCCAGGCCTGCGTCACGTTCCGGTTGAAGGCGTAGAGCGCGATCACAACGAGCGGCCCGTAGATGAACGCTAGCGTCAGCCCGGTGCCGAGCCGCAGGAGCCAGCGGGTGAGGCGCGGCTCGGTCACAGCGACTCGAACGCCTTCAGCTTGCGGGCGACGAGGAGGTACGCGATCACGACGGCGATCGGGACGAGCGAGAAGGCGGCGGCCGTGGGAAGCGCCTGACCGCGGATGTTGTAGATGACCGTGCCGATGAACTGCTCGCTCGTGATGAGCCCTGGCGCGATGTAGTCGCCGAGGGTGAGCGAGAACGTGAAGATCGAGCCCGCGACGACCGCAGGAAAGGCGAGCGGCAGGACGACACGGCGGAACGTCACGAAGCGACCGCCCGCCGAGGTCGGCGGAGGCCTCGAAGAGCGAGGAGGGGATGCGCTCGAGCCCGGCGTAGACCGGCAGGATCATGAACGGCAGCCAGAGGTAGGTGAAGACGAGCCAGAGGCCGACCGTGGAGTACCCGTCGAACGAGAGCCCGAGCGGCGCGAGGGCCCAGTTCACGATGCCGCCCTCGGAGAGGATCGTGCGCCAGGCGTACGCCTTGACGAGGTAGTTCGCCCAGAGCGGCATCAGCACCGCGATCACGAGGAGGTTCCGGGTGCGGGGCGACGCGACCCGCGCCATGTAGTACGCGATCGGGAAGGCGAGCACGATGTCGGCGAGGGTCACGAGGACGGCCATCTGGATCGTCCGCCAGGCCACGTCGCGGTAGACCGGCGTCTCGATGATGCGCTGGAAGTTCTCGAGCGTGAAGCTGTGGACGAGCTCCGCGGTGAAGGGGTCGGTGTCCCAGAACGCCGAGAGCAGCAGGACCACGAGCGAGCCGAAGTAGACGATGACGAGCCATCCGAGCGGCAGCGCGAGGAGCGCTGCGAGGCGAGCGCGCGGGTGGCGATAGAGGTACGTGGAGAGGCGCCGCCCCGGACCTGACCGGGGCGGCGCCTCGACCTGCGCGGCCGAGCTCAGGGAGCTACCCCCTGATCTCCGTCCAGGCGGTCTTCCAGTCCTCCTGCGTCTTGCACGTCGTCGAGTCGTCGTCGTCCGCGCAGTCCTCCGCAGGGGTCGTCCAGTAGTAGACGTCCTCCCACCAGGACTCGTCGTCGGCGTGGAACTCGTCGCAGTGGTTCTGGTTCTTCGTCAGCTCGCACGCCTTGAGGTTCACGGGCGCCTCGCCGAAGCCCTCCGCGACCGCCGCCTGCGCCTCCGGGGAGATCATGTGGTTCATCCAGAGGTACATGCAGTTCGGATTCGCGGCCTTGGAGTAGATCATCCAGGTGTCCGACCAGCCGGTCGTGCCCTCCTTGGGCTTGAGCGCCTTCACGGCCACGGGCGGGTCGGCGCCGGTCAGCTGGACGTACTGGTACGGCCACGTCGTGCCGACCACGCTGTCGCCGTTCGTGAACGACTGGATCTGCTTCGCCACATCGCCGGGCCAGTACTCGCCGACGTTCGGCGCCTGCTTCTTGAGCAGGTCGACGGCCGCGGTGAACTGCTCGTCGGTGAGCATGTACGGGTTCTCGATCCCGAGGTCGGGCTGGGTTGCCTTGAGGTAGAGCGCAGCGTCCGCGATGAAGATCGAGTCGTCGTAGATCGAGATCTTGCCCTTGTACTTGGCGAGCTGGTCGTCCTCCCAGATGACGCCCCAGGTGTCCGTGTCCTCGGGGACGTCGTCGGTGCGGAACATGAGGTAGTTGGGGCCGCGGCCGTGCGGGACGCCGTACGGCTCACCGTCGAGCGAGTTGTAGTCCTGGTTCTTGATCCCTTCCTGCACGTCCGCGTAGTTCGGGATCAGCTCGGGGTCGATGGGAGCGACCTCGCCCGTAGCCATGAGGCGGACGCTCGCGTTGCCCGATGCAGACAGACCGTCGTACTCGCCCGTCTGGATGAGCGAGATCATGTCGTCGGAGCTGCCGCCGTCCTTCGTCGACACCGTGCAGCCGGTCGCCTCGGTGAACTCCTTCGTCAGCTGGGCGTAGCCGGCCCACTGGACGATGTTGACCTGACCCTCCTCGCGGGCCATCTCCTGGATCTCATCGAGCGAGGACCCGAGGCCCTCGATCGAGCTGCTCGACCCGCCCCCGTCGTCGCCGCCGCAGCCGGCCGCGACGATCGCCAGAGCCCCCACCACTGCGAGCAGTCCTGCCCGCGCCGTGAGGCGCCGCTTTCGCTCACGCATTCCGTTCCTCCGTTTCGACGATTACCGACTCGTGCTCGGGACGCCACTGGAGCCTCAGGCGCCGCCCCTTCGACGCGAGCACCTCGCTCGATCCCTCCTCCAGGTTCTGGGTGAGCATCTGCAGCTCACCGCCCCGGTCGAGGGAGACGTGGTACCGCGTCACGGGGCCGACGTACTGCACGTCGCGCACCAGCCCCGCCTCCACGTGCACACCGTCCGACGGCGACGCGCCGTCGGCCAGCACGCGAATCTTCTCGGGCCGCACCGTGTACCGGCGCCCGTTCCGCTCGATGACGTTCGAGACCCCGACGAACCCCGCGATGAACTCGCTCTCGGGGTGCTCGTACACGTCGGCAGGCGGGCCGATCTGCTCGACCCGGCCCCGGTTGAAGACGGCGACGCGGTCGCTCATCGTCAATGCCTCTTCCTGGTCGTGCGTCACGTAGACGAACGTGATCCCGACCTCCTGCTGGATCCGCTTCAACTCGATCTGCATCTCCTGGCGGAGCTTGAGGTCGAGCGCGCCCAGCGGCTCGTCCAGGAGCAGGACCTGTGGCTCGTTCACGATCGCGCGGGCGAGTGCCACTCGTTGCCGCTGGCCGCCGGAGAGCTGGGCCGGCTTCCGGTCGCCGAAGTCCCCGAGCCGGACCATCACGAGCGCGTCGGCCGCGCGCCTCCGCCGTTCCTCCTTGCCGACCCGCTTGACCATGAGCCCGTACTCGACGTTCTGGACGACGGACATGTGCGGGAAGAGGGCGTAGTCCTGGAAGACCGTGTTGACGGGACGGTCGTAGGGCGGCAGCCGAGAGACGTCCTTCCCCGCGAGCTCGATCGACCCGGCATCCGGCATCTCGAAGCCGGCGATCATGCGAAGCGTCGTCGTCTTGCCGCTGCCGGACGGCCCGAGCATCGTGAAGAACTCGCCGCGCGCGATGTCGAGGTCGATCGCATCGACGGCGGTGACATCGCCGAAGCGCTTGACGAGGCCGCGGATTCGGATGTCCGGGGTGTCGCTCACGCGCCGGCGGCCGTCAGCGCGTCCTCGAGCAGGGCGAGGCCCTGGTCGAGCTCCTCGTCGGAGATCGTCAGGGCGGGCAGGAGCCGGATCACATTGCCGTAGAGCCCGCAGGCGAGCAGCAGCAGGCCGCGCTCGAACGCGGCGTCGACGATCGCCTTCGCCCCGTCCGCCGTCCGCTCGGCCAGCTCGAACGCGAGCATCGCCCCGAGGCCGCGCACCTCGCCGATCGAGGCATGTCGGCCGGCAAGCTCGTCGAGCCGGGCGCGCAGCACGTGGCCGAGCCGCTCGGCGCGCGCGAGGAACTCCGCCTCGCGAACCGCTTCGAGGACGGCGACGGCGGCGGCACACGAGAGCGGGTTCCCGCCGAACGTGCCTCCGAGGCCGCCCGGCGAGACCGCGTCCATGAGCTCCGCGCGGCCGGTCACGGCGGCGAGTGGCAGCCCGCCGCCGATCGACTTCCCGGAGACGAGCAGGTCCGGCTCGACACCCTCGTAGTGCTCGATCGCCCAGAACTTCCCGGTGCGGCCGACGCCGGACTGCACCTCGTCGTCGACGTAGAGGATCCCGTGCTCCCGCAGCAGCTCGGCGAGACGGGCGGGGTAGTCCGCCGGCATCTCGACGAAGCCGCCCTCCCCCTGCACCGGCTCGAGGAGGACGCAGGCGACCGTCTGCGGGTCGACCTCCGACTTGAAGAGCTTGCGGAGGCCGTCGATGGCGTCGTCGCTCGTGACGCCGCGATACGGGTACGGCGCGGGCGCCCGGTACACCTCGGGCGCGAACGGCCCGAAGCCCGCCTTGTACGGATGCACCTTGCTCGTCATCGTCATCGTGAGCAGCGTGCGGCCGTGGAAGGCGTTGTCGAACACGACGACTGCGGGGCGACCCGTCGCGGCCCGGGCGATCTTGACCGCGTTCTCGTTCGCCTCGGCGCCCGAGTTGACCAGGATCGACTTCTGCTCGGCGCCGACGCAGGGCGAGATCTCGGCGAGGAGGCGACAGACCTCCACGTACGGCTCGTAGACGCCGACCATGAAGCACTGGTGGAGGTACATGTCCGCCTGCCGCTGGATTGCGTCCAGGACGGGTGCGAAGCGATGACCGGTGTTCTGGCAGCCGATCCCACCCGCGAAGTCGAGGAACACGCGTCCGTCCGCGTCGGTGACGCGCGCACCTTCGGCGCGGGTGACGACGAGACGCGGTGTCGAGATCCCGGCCGAGACGTAGCGCTGCCGGGCGGCCAGGACGTCGTGCGAGGTCCGCTGCTCCGTCGAAGCCATGCGCGCGAGTATGACGCAGCACACGCGTGGCGTGAAACGCCCCGGCCTCCCGACGCGCCTGGCTTCATGCCGCACCGCGTGGTGCGGTTTGCCACACCGCGCGCCTCGTGCGGCTTCTGCCACGATTCGCGCATGGAGCCGGGCACCCGCGTCCTCATCGTCGACGACCACCCCAGCTTCCGCGCCTGCGCCCGGGCCCTTCTCGAGGCAGACGGCTTCTCGGTTATCGGTGAGGCGGAGGACGGCGCGAGCGCTCTCTCCGCGATCGGCGACCTCCGACCGGACGTCGTGCTCCTCGACATCCAGCTTCCCGACATGGACGGCTTCGCCGTTCTCGAGCGGCTCTCGTCCGACGCGCCGCCGGTCGTGCTCGTCTCGAGCCGCGACGCGTGCGACTACGACGTCCTCATCCGCTCGAGCCGCGCGCGCGGCTTCATCGCCAAGGCCGAGCTCTCGGGCACGGCCGTGCGCTCGCTGCTCAGGTGACCCGGCGCCGGCTCACGGCGGCCGTCGCGCTCGGTGTCCTGCTCTACGCAGGGGCGCTCACGCTGTTCCTTGCGAGCGACGTCGACGACCGAGCGCTGATCGCCCTCGCCGTCCTGGCCGGCCTCGTCTTCACCGTGACCGGCGCGATCGCCGCCGCCCGGCGCCCCGGGAACCGCACGGGGTCTCAGATGCTCGCGGTCGGCCTGCTGTGGTCGCTCGCCGCGCTGCAGCTCGCGAACGATCCGCTGCTCTTCACGCTCGGGTACGTGCTCGGCGGGCTCGCCTTCGTGGCGTTCGCCCACCTCATCCTGTCGTATCCGACCGGCTATCTCGGCCCGGTCGACCGGCAGCTCGTCTGGGCGGTGGCGGCGGTCGTGACGCTCGGGCCGCTCGCCATCTCGCTCTTCGACCCGACGCCGATCCCGACGTGCGAGGACTGCCCGGAGAGCGCCTTTCTCATCGAGGACGACCCGACCCTCGCGAACGCCGCGGCGATCGCCTTCGGCCTGGCCGCCGCGACGACGGGTCTCGTCGCCTTGATGCTGCTCGTCCGGCGCTACGAGGCGGCGACGCCGCCGCTCAGGCGCGTCCTCGGGCCGGTCTACTTCTTCTCGTTCGTCGCCCTCGTCGGGCTGATCGCGGGCAGCGTGCTAGGGACGTTCGACGCGGCGGCGGGGCGGACGGTCGAGCTGGTGGCGATCGGCTTCCTCGCGCTCATGCCGGCGGCCTTCCTCGCGGGAGTCCTGCGCAGCCGGCTCGCCCGGGCGGGGATCGCGGACCTCGCGATCGCCCTCCGCGAGGGGCTGCCGTTGCGCCATGCGCTCGCCGACGCGCTCGGCGACCCGTCGCTCGCGCTCGCCTACTGGTCGGCCGACCGGCAGGCCTGGGTCGACGAGGAGGGCCGGACGCTCGGCGAGCCGCTTGCGAGAGACGCACGAGCCGCGACGTTCGTCGAGCACGGCGGCAAGCGCGTCGCGGCGCTGCTCCACGACCGGAGCCTCGAAGATCAGCGCGCGCTCGTCGACGCGGTCGCCGCCACGGCGTCGCTCGCCTTCGAGAAGGAACGCCTCCAGGCCGAGCTGCGTGCCCAGTACCGCTTCCTCGAGACGATCATCAACACCGCGCCGAGCCTGTTGTCCGTCGTCGACGCCGAGGGACGTATCCGGAACTTCAACCGCGCGGTCGAGGTCGCGAGCGGGCTCGACGACCGCAGCCGGATCGAGGGCGCCCACTTCTGGGACATCTTCATCGACCCCGACGAGCGGCCGGAGATGATCGAGCGCTTTCGGGCCGCCGCGCCTGAGTTCCCGGCCGCCGAGTACGAGAACGCGTTCACGGACGCGACCGGAACCGAGCGAGTCATCGCCTGGCGGACGGCGCCGCTCGTGGACGACGTCGGCAAGGTCGTCCGGATCATCGCCGGGGGGATCGACATCACCGACCGCAAGCGGCGCGAGCTCGACCTCCAGCGACAGCGGGACTTCGCGACGACCGTCGCCGACACGATCCCGAGCTTCATCGTGCTCACCGACCATGACGCGACCATCGTTCACACCGGCGCAAATCGCGCCTTTCGGGATGCGGTCGGCCGGGATCTGGATGAGCTCGCGGGTCGCTCGTTCCTCGACGTGGTCGCTGCCGACGACGAGTTCGGAGCGCGGATGGCGATCGCAGGGGCTGCGAACGGCGTCGCGCAGTCCGAGCGCGAGTCACGGTGGGTCGCCCGCGACGGTCGCGAGCTGACGGTGGCGTGGACCGCGACGCCGATCCTCGACCAGGGCGGCGCGGCGCGCGTGCTGATCTCCGGTGCCGACATCAGCGAGCGCAAGCGCCAGGAGGCGGAGGTACGGGCATCCCGCAAGCGAATTGTCGACGCGACCGACGCGGCGCGACGGCGCCTCGAGCGCAACCTCCACGACGGCGCGCAGCAGCGGCTCGCCGCGCTCTCCCTGTCGCTGCGGCTCGCCGAGGCGAGGCTCGAGACCGACCCCGCGGATGTCACCGAGATCCTGGCCCGATCCCGTGAGGAGCTCGCGAGGGCGCTCGACGAGCTCCGCGAGCTCGCCCGCGGCCTGCACCCGAACGTGCTCACGGATCGCGGCCTCGGCCCCGCCCTCGAGTCCCTCGTGGTGCGCTCCCCGTTCCCCGTCGAGGTCACGGTGCCTCCCGACCGGCTGCCACCGGGAGTCGAGGCGGCCGCCTACTACGTCGCGGCCGAGGCGCTCGCGAACGTTGCGAAGTACGCGCGGGCAAGTTGCGCCCAGGTGCGCGTGTGGGAGACCGAGCCGGGCGAGGAGGTCGTGATCGAGGTCGCCGACGACGGGATCGGCGGCGCCGATCCGACGCTGGGGTCCGGCCTCCGCGGTCTCGAGGACCGGGTCGAGTCACTGGACGGTGCGCTCGCGATCTGGAGCCCGGAGGGCGGTGGCACGACGCTCCGGGCGACGATTCCGGTCGCTCCGCGGATGCTGCCGCTGTAGCGCGTTTCGTCCGGCGGATCGTTCGTAGACTCCTCGCATGCAGTCGCTCCCCACCGGAACCGTCACGTTCCTGTTCGCGGACGTGGAGGGATCCACGCGCCTCGTCCAGACCGCCGGCGGCTCGTACGCCGCCGTGATCGCGGACGTCCGGCGGCTCCTCCGGAAGGAGATCGAGACGACGGGCGGGAGCGAGGTCGACGCAACGGGCGACGAGCTCTCCGCGGTCTTCGGCGAGGTCCAGCCCGCACTGCAGGCGGCGCAAGCCGGCCAGGAGCGCATCCGCGACCACGACTGGCCCGACGGGCTGGCGGTGCGCGTGCGGATGGGCCTCCACACGGGCGTGCCACACCTCGGCGAGGAGGGCTACACCGGCCTCGACGTGATCCGCGCCTCCCGCATCGCGGCTGCCGGGCACGGCGGCCAGATCCTGCTCTCGTCGACCGCCGCGCCGTTCGTCAGCGAGGTGGAGACGCGCGACCTCGGCACGCACCGCCTTCAGGGCCTGCCCGACCCGGAGAGGATCCACCAGGCGCTCGTCGAGGGTCTCCCGCGCGACTTCCCACCTCTCCGGGGAACGGTCTCGCAGCTCGGTGACGCGCGCCGGGTCGTCCTCGCAGACGACTCCGTCCTTCTCCGCGAGGGTGTGGCGCGGTTGCTCGAGGAGGCGGGCTTCGAGGTCGTCGCACAGTCGGGGACGGCCGAGGACCTGCTCCGTCACGTCGCGATGCACAAGCCGGACGTGGCGGTCATCGACATCCGGATGCCGCCGACGCACACCGACGAAGGGCTCCGCGCCGCGCGCGAGATCCGCGAGCGTTACCCGACGGTCGGCGTGCTCCTGCTCTCGCAGTACGTCGAGCCGGGGTATGCGATGGCGCTGCTCGAGACGAGCGCCGAGGGGGTCGGCTACCTGCTCAAGGACAGGGTCGCCGACCTCGAGCAGTTCGGGACCGCGGTGCGCCGCGTCGCCGACGGCGGCTCCGCCCTCGATCCGGCCGTCGTCAGCGAGCTCGTCGGACGCAAGCGCGTGGACGATCCGCTCGAGCAGCTGACCGCCCGCGAGCGGGAGGTGCTCGAGCTGATGGCCGAGGGCCGCTCGAACCAGGCGATCGCGGAGCGCATGTTCGTCACGCTCCGCGCGGTCGAGAAGCACGTGACGAGCATCTTCACGAAACTCGGCCTGCCGGCGAGCACGGACGACCACCGGCGGGTGCTGGCCGTGCTCGCCTACCTGCGCGCCTGAGCCGTTACACCCTACGCCCGCGCGTCGTCATCTCACGGATAGATCGCCTGGGCAAGTCCTGCGGCGGCCGACGATCCTCCGGCCACCGCGCTTCCGATAGCCCCGCCCGCCCCGGGGCTACCGAAAGCAACCTTCGTATCGCTGAGGCTCAGGTTCGCGGTGGCGGCGCCGAGCTTGATGATCCCGATGCTTGGCCCTCCTGCGCCACCGCCTCCACCACCTCCGTGACCGCCCGCACCACCGTTTCCTCCCCGCGCACCGCTCGCGATCTCGTTGGGGCAATACCGCCTCCCCGGGCCGCCGGATCCGCCCCGCCCACCGAGCCCTCCGTCGCCGCCGCGCCCACCGACGCCTCCATTGCCCGCCGTGATTGAGCCACCCGTAACCGCGACGGACGAGTTGTACAGATAGATCCCGAACGAGCCGCCTCCCGCGAGCCCGCCACCGCCGCCGCGGCCGCCGGCGCCACCGCCTCCTCCACCGCCACCGGCGTTCCCCGTGCCGTTGATCGAGGTCAGGTCGTCTTGGCCACCACCGGCGCCGCCGCCTCCTCCACCGTTTCCCGGCGCCCCATAGATGCCTTCGATTCCGTCCATCCCCCGCCACGAGCTCGACGCTCGCTCTGGCGATCCCGATCCTCCTGCCGACCCCGGCCCCGCCGCTCCTGGCGTTCCCGAGGCGCCGGGCGAGCCGTCCACGCCTGCGATGCCATCTTTTCCACCTTTCCCACCGGGGGTTCCCACCACGCCCGGTGCACCATCCTGGCCTCGCTCCTCGTAGCGTCCGTCGCCGCCCTTCCCCCCGTCGCGGCCGGTGCGGCTCGTCCCACCCATCCCCCCGGGCGCCTTGACGTTCGAGTCGCAGGCGCCTTGCGATCCCTGAGCTCCAGAACCCCCCTCTGCGCCTGGCGCGCCGGGGGTCCCCGCCCGCCCGGGTGCACCCGCCGCAGCGCTGACGATCACCTGCCGGAGGCGTAGACTGGCCCCTCCGACCGCCCGGACGCCGTAGGCGCTGGCGCCTGGGGTTCCTACCGGAACATCGCCCTTGGCACTCAAGAGCTGCAGCTCTACATCGGTGACACCGGTGGCGAGGATCGCCTCCGGCGCCCCCTCGATGAGCGTGACGAGCGATGTACTCCGCACCGACCACCTATCGGCGACGTAGCCGCCAAAGACGCCAACACCCGTCGCCAAGTCCACTCGACTGTAGTTCCCGGCCGCAGCGAGAACGTATCTCCGCTTGCCCACCGCAGCCCTCACCGCAGCATCAATCTGTCGCATTGGCTTCTCTCGGGTGCCGGGGTCGGTGTCTTTGCCGAGCGGGGAGGCGAAGACGGCGTCCTTCTCCGTCCCGTCGATCCCGTCGCAGTTCGAGTCGAGGAAGGTGAGGTCGGGCAGGTCTGCGGCCTTCGGATGCACTGCCGGGTTGCGTGGCGCGCAGTCCTGCGTGTCCGGCGTTCCGTCGCCGTCCCCGTCCAGCGGCGTCGGCGGCCCCGGCGGGGTAGCAGGAGGAGCTGGGGGCGCGAGCGGCGGTGGCGTGGGCGCCGCGTTCCCGTGGGGACGCGCCGCGCGGAAGAGTTGCGCCACGGCCTCGATCCGGGTCAGCCCTCTCACGGGCTGGAGGCGAGTCCGGCGATAGCGGATCGACGGGCGCGCAAAGGTGTCCGGCCGACCTCTCTCGACGAGCGCGATCGGAAGCGTCCTGCCGCTCGCAGCGCCGACGAACCGGATCCGATAGCCGGCAACGGCCAGCGGATAGCGACCGTCCCGATCGCGCACATGGCGAATTCGAGACGAGTACGTGAGCGCGACGCGGTCCGCCTGGCCGTCACGGTCGGTGTCCTGCACGCGCGCGGCCACGATGCGCGGCGCCTTTGCCGACGGAGACGCGGCCGAAGCGCTCATCACGGCCACGCATCCCATCACGACGACGATCCCCACGGCTCGGGTCACGGACACAGCTGAACCTCCTGGCTCTCCGATGAAGCGACCGCCTCGGCGACTCGCTCGAATGTCAAGGCCGCACGTCTGGCGGTCTCGTGAACCGCCGCTGCAGAAGCCGCCTCGCAGAGCACGAAGCAGGTCTCGTCCTCGGGAACGAAGATCGAGCGCACGCAGCGGACCGTCGTGCCTTCCCGGGTGAGCTCCTCCGCCGCAACCCGCACCCGGCCTGTCCTTCGCACCGCCTCCTCGGGATCCGACCGGGAGACGTAGAGCTCGACGAGGAACTCGGCCATGCAGCCGAACGTATGCGGCGCGGGCCGAGGGCGAAATCCTGGAAACCTGGGCTCTTTAACTCTGCGGGCGGGCGGCAAGACGCGCCGCAAGCTGCGCTCGAGACCGGATCCCGAGCTTCGCGTAGGCCCGCGAGAGGTGCGATTCGACCGTCGGGACGGTGACGACGAGGGCGGCGGCGATCTCCTTGTTCGAGAGGCCCTCGACGGCGAGGTCGACGACCCGTCGCTCCGCCTCCGTCAGCTCTCCCTCCGGCCGCGGTCGACGCGCGCCGACGCGCCCGAGCTCCGAGCGGGTGGCTTCGGCCCACCCCTCCGAGCCGAGCTCCTCGAACGCCGCTGCCGCGTCCTCGAGCGAGGCCCGGGCCGCCCCCCACTTCCGGTGGCGCCGCTGCGCTCGGCCCAGGCCGAGCAGCGACCGCGCCCGGTCGAAGCGAAGACCGAGCTCGGCGTAGCTGGAAGCGACCTCGGCGAGGCGCTCAGCGGCCTCCTCGTCGTGTCTTGGCTCCGCCAGGCGCACCAGTGCGGCGCAGCGGCGCGCGGTCACGAGCCCCCAGGGATGCGCCTGGCGCTCCGCCGGCTCGCGAAGCGCGGCGGTGACCGCGCGTGCCTCGTCGAGCTCGCCGACCTGGAGCAGCGCCTCGACCAGGTCGGGCGCGACGGGATGTGCGCCGGGATCTTCGACACCCTCCCGGCGCGTGTGGCTCCAGACGGCGCGAAGGCTCTCGGTTGCGCCCTGCGGGTCGTGGACGAGCAGCGCGGCCACCCCCAGAGCGCGCTGGGCGGCCAGCTCGGACCAGCGCTCGCCGTCGCTCCGCGCGGCCTCGATCGAGCGTGCCGCCAACCCTGCGGCTCCCTCCGCGTCGCCGAGCCCCGCAGCGAGAAGCGCGCGGCAGCGGTCGTAGAAGGCACCGCCCGCGAGCAGCTCGCCCCCGGTCGACTCGGCCCATGCGTCGAGCAGGCGCGCGGCGGTGGAGAAGTCGCCGCGGCGCATCGCGAGATCGCAGAGGTTCATGCGGAGGACACCGGCCGACCAGGGCTCGTCCCGCTCTTCGGCGACCCCGATCATGCGCGTGAGCAGCGCCTCGGCCTCGGCCACCTCTCCCCGCCACGCAAGCCGGGCGCCGATGACCCGGTCGAGGGAGTCGGCGATGTGAAAGGGGACGCTCGAGACGGCGTGGAACCGCTCGCCGAGATCGTCGATCGGCCGTCCGCGGAGGACTCGTGCCCAGCCGAGTGCGGACAACGCCAGTCGTTCGACGTCCGCCCCCGAGTCGGAGGAGTTGTCGAGCGCCTCGAGCGCCCACGCCTCCGCATCGGCGATCCGCTCCACGCAGGTCGTGGCCGTGATGATCGACAGCTTGGCGAGGACGAGCGCACGGAGGGCCGGCTCGTCCTCGCTGCCGTCGAGCGCGTGCCTCAGGTGCTGCAGCGTCTCGGGGACGGTCTCCATGCCCTCGCTGACGAGCGCATGCGCACGGGCGAGCAGCGGCCCTGGTGGGAGAGAGGGCAGCTCCGGTTCCAGGAGCTCGGCGACGCGGTGCGGCTCGCCGGCGAGGTCGAGACGCGAGGCCAGCGCGAAGAGCCTGCCGGTGCGCTCGGGCGAATCGCGCGGCGTGATCCGTAGCGCGTGCTCGGAGAGCCTCGCTGCGTCCTGGACGGCGCCCCGTGCCGCAGCCGCTCCCGCCGCGGCCGCAACGGACGCCGCGAGCTCGTCGTCGGGCTGCCGAGCCGCGAGCGCGAGATGGTGGGCACGTAGCTCCTGATCGGTGACGACCGCTGCGAGCGCCAGATGAAGCTCTCGTCGCTCGTCGTCGCTCGACTGATCGCTTGCGGCGGCGGCCAGCAACGGGTGTGACGCGCGTAGACGACCGGCGTCGACGATCAGGATCCCCACGTCGACACCCTCCGAGACTGCGGCTTCGTCCGCGACCGCTGCGAGTTGTCCCGGGCGAAGCTCTGCGCTGAGCGCCACGGCGAGCAGGAGCCGGCGCACGGGAGCCGAGAGGGCGCTGACATTCGTGCCCAGGAGATCCTCGACCGTCTCCGGCACCGGGATGTCCTCGCCGAGCTCGAGCTGACCTCGCGCGACGAGGGATCGCCCGAGCTCGAGGACGAAGAGCGGGTTGCCGAGGGTCGACTCGTGAACTCGCCGAAGAACATGCCTCGGCACGGTCAGGCCGAGCCGCACGGCAAGCATCAGACGAGTCGCCCCGAGGCTGAGTGCCCCCACCTCGAGCTGCTCCAGCCCACGCCGCTCGAGCGCCCGCTCGAGCGGCGTCGGCTTGGCCGGTCGCTTGGCGAGGACGAACGAGATCGCCTCGTGCTCGAGCCTGCGGGCGGCGAAGGTGAGCACGTCCGCCGAAGGCTGATCGAGCCACTGGACGTCGTCGACCGCGACAACCAGTCGGCTCTCCGACGCGAGTGCGCGCAGCGCGTTCAGGAAGCCGACCGCCGTCGCAGCCGGATCCGGTGGCTCCTCACCCGGGTCGGCGCGGAGGAGGGCGACCTCGAGGGCGCGCCGCTGCGGAGGGAGCAGCGCGCGTAGCTCCTCGGTGGCGACGCCATCGAGAAGGTCGATCAGCGTCGCGTACGCGAGCTTCGCCTCGGCGCCGCTCGGCCGGGCGAGAAGGATTCGCGCCCCCGACTGCTCGGCGGCCAGGACGCCGGCCTCCCAGAGCGTGGTCTTGCCTATCCCCGGCTCGCCGCCGATCACGATCGCCCGGTGAGGGGAGCTCCCCGTGACGACCCGGCGCACCGAGGCGAGCTCGACCTCGCGCGCGACGATCGGCAGTTCGGCTGGCGACGTGCGTCCCATTCTCTCGGCCATCACCCCGGCGTCGGTTGGCGCGAGCCTCGACGCGAACGCTACAGCGATCGCAACCTCGTTCTCTCGGGGGTGTGGTTTGCCGTACCCCGGCCGGGGTGATCTCCCCCTGGTCTCGACGTCCCAGGCCCGCGAGGCTAGGCGCATGGTTCGCGCCTGGCTCTCCCACTCCCATTCCGGTCTCCGTGAGATCGCCGGTCTCACCGCGCTCTACGGCTTCTACGAGGTCGTCCGCGGCGCCGGCGCGGAGAACGTGGAGCTCGCCCTTCGGAACACGGGCGACATCGTCGCGCTCGAACAGGCCGTGGGGATCTATGTCGAGCGCGGCGTCCAGGAGGCGTTCGAGGCGATCCCCTACGCTCCGGCGTTGCTCGGCCTCGCCTATGTCCTCCTCCACTTCGTCGGTACGGCCGTGGCACTTGTGTGGGTGCACCGCCGCCACCCGGACCGATTCCCCCTCGTGCGGACGACGTTCGTCGCCGCGACTGCACTGGCGCTCGTCGGCTACATCCTCTTCCCAGCCGCGCCGCCGCGCCTCGCCGAGCTCGGCTTCTCGGACACCGTCACGAGGTCGACCGGCCTCAACCTGAGCTCCGACCTCCTCGGCGCGCTCTACAACCCGTTCGCGGCCGTGCCGAGCCTCCACTTCGGCTACGCGCTCATCGTCGGCGTCGTCCTCGCCGCGATCGCGGAGCGCCGGATCTGGCGTGTCGCGGGCGCCCTCTATCCGGTCGCGATGCTCGTGATCATCGTGGCGACGGGAAACCACTTCATCGTGGATGCGGCGCTCGGCGGGCTCGTCGTGGTCGCCGGCTGGCTCGCCGCGAGAATGCTCGTCTCGGAGCCGGTGCACCGCCCGACGCGCGTCGCGCTGGCAAGCTGCCGGTAGGCGCTCGGGCTACGATCGAGCCGCGCCGGAGTAGCTCAGCTGGTCAGAGCACCTGTCTTGTAAACAGGGGGTCGTCGGTTCGAATCCGTCCTCCGGCTTGAACAAAAGGGCCCGGTAATCGGACTTTGCTGTTCCAGGTCTGCCGCTCGCTTTCAGGGCGCCGTGAGCGATAGTGAGGTTGTAGTTAGGTTCCGGCCGCCGCGGCGCGTGCCAGCACGTCCGCGACCATCGTCTGGGTGTCGCGGGGGTCGCGCCCGTAACAGGCGAGCGTGAACGACGGGTTCGCGTGGCCCATCATCGCGCTCACGGTGGTCACGGCGCCGCTGCCCGGCCGCGATGGCGAACGCGCGAGCCTTCGTCCGGGCCGGCGGGAACCTGCTCTACGGCACGGACTACGGGGTTCGCGGGATCCCGCCCGGGATCGTCCTCGCGGAGCTGCGCCTTCTCGAACGGGCCGGCCTCTCACGTCTCGAGGCGTTCGCCGCTGCCACCTCCCGTGCCGGTAAGGCACTCCGCGAAGCACCGCTCGGCTCGCTCGAGCCGGGCGCACCCGCGGATCTCTTTGCCGTTCGCGGCAATCCGTTCCGCGACCTCGACGCGCTGACGAGCCCGGTGCTCGCCATCGCCGGCGGCAAGCGAGTCCTGTGAGGCACCGTGCCTCGCGAAGGATCATCACCCGCACCCGGGCTAGCCGCCGGCGCGCGTAGCGGACGCCTTCTGGCCGGCGTGCCGCCCTTCCTCTACCTCCTGGACGAGCTTCGCGCAGAACGCGGCGAGGTCGTCCGGCTTCCGGCTGGTGACGAGACCCTCGTCCACGACCACCTCGGCGTCGCGCCACTCGCCTCCGGCGTTGCGGATGTCGGTGGCGAGGCTCGGCCACGACGTCAGCTCGCGGCCTCGCACCACGTCTGCCTCTACGAGCAGCCATGGGCCGTGGCAGATCGCCGCGACGGGCTTTCCCGCGTCGAAGAACGCCCGGACGAAGGCGACCGCCTGCTCGTCGGTGCGAAGCATGTCGGGGTTCGCGACTCCGCCCGGAAGCACGAGGGCGTCGTACTCGTCGGGGTCCGCCTCGGCAACCGTCCGGTCGACCGGGAACCGATCGCCCTTGTCGAAATGCTTGGCGGCCTGGATCTCCCCGCCCTCGAGGCTCACGAGGTCCGCGGCCCACCCCTTCTCCTCCACTGCCTTCCACGGCTCGGTGAGCTCGACCTGCTCGACCATGTCGGTTGCGAGAAACGCAATTCGCACGATTCTCCTCCTACGTCGCGTGCCGATCGCCGCCGGAGCGGCCTTCCACGAGCGCGGTACCCGGGCGACCGAGCCTGAAACGCACGGTCGCGGGGACGAGCTTTACCGGCAGACGATCCGCAGAGCGGCCGGATCGAGCGCCCCGAGATGGGCGATGGTGCAGGTCGTCCGCGCACGCCGCGTCGCGGTCCCGACGGTGCGGCTCCCCGTGGGTCGCTTCGCGACGCACCGAACGCGGATCGCCGCGGGAGAGCCCGCGCCGGTGCCGCCGACGGAGCAACGCGCCTCGGTGGCGCCGTGGGCGGCGGCCGGCGCGAGGAGTCCGACCGGGACTAGCAACCCGACCGCCACGACCAGCGGCGCAAGGGCGTGAGCTCGGAACGTGGTGCTCATGACACTCCTCCTCTTCCTCCGTAGGGCCGGCAGTTGCCGGTCGCGATCGAGGCTAGGAGGGTCGACTCCGGCTGCCGTCCAGGGAAACCCGGAAACCGGGTCGCATTCAGGGATAGCCCGGATGGCGAAGCCCGCTAAGGCCCGCCGCGCGGCTGGCCGGGTCCGGAAAGGCTGGCTGGGGTCGATCGTCGTGCCCGCCGACGAGCTGTGCCTGCACGTCCGTCACACGCCGTCGGCCGGAGCGGCCAGGCAGGCACGCCGACGCGTTGGTGGCGGTCGAGCAGATCGTGGGCCGCGATCGACGTCTGCCCCCACCGATGAGACTCGCGGACGTACGCCGGAAGGAGGGGTCGTCCATCAGCGTCATCTCGCGACAGTCATCCGGAGCGCAGCGCTGGCTCACCACGGCGACGGGTCGAGACGCACGCCCGCCGCATCCTGCGCAAGCTGTCGCTGCAACCGAGGACGGCGAGCAACCGCCGTGCCCAGGCCGTGCTCACCTCACCTTCGCGTAGACCCCGGTCAGGCAGGCACGGCGCGCGCGGCCTGGTGAGCGAGGATCTTTCGCTTCACCCGCTGGAGCGCGTTGTCGATCGTCTTGCAGTCGCAGTCGAGCACCTCGGCCATCGACTCGTACGAGTTCCCGTCCAGGTAGAGCCGGAGCGCCTCCGACTCGAGCCCGGAGAGCGACGTGCCCAGGCACCCGACGAGTGACTGGAGCTCCTCCGTCGAGATGACGCGGACCGAGGGGTCGTCGACGTTGGGCCCGGGCAGCGCGTCCCCGAGGGTGCACTCGCCTTCGACGTCCTGGCCGGCCGGCGTGTGACTGAACGAGACGTACGTGTTCAGCGGTGCGTGCTTGAAGCGCGTCGCCGACTTGATCGCCGTGATGATCTGACGGGTGACGCAGAGCTCGGCGAAGGACCGGAACGACGTCTCCTTGTCCGACCGGAAGTCGCGGACCGCCTTGTAGAGGCCGATCATCCCTTCCTGCACGAGGTCGTCCGCGTCGCCGCCCGCGAGGAAGTACGAGCTCGCCTTGAGCCGGACGAAGCCGTGGTAGCGATGCATCAGCTCGTCGAGGGCCGACTGACTGCCGTTACGCGCCTTGAGGACGAGCTGGAGATCCTCGAGCTCCCGCTGGAGCTTCTGAGGGCTCTTCGGTGCGAGTGCCGTGCGCCCCGCCATTTGGTCTTCCCCCTAGGTCGTGTGGCCCGGTCTCTCCTCAGCGCGAGACAACTCTCACCCTGAAGTCGAGGGAGAAGCTAGCAGCATTTGTCGCGCGTTACAACCCCTTTGCGCATATTCCATTCTGATAAGAACAGACGTTCGTATGGGGGTTCGGTAGGCCGGCGCCGGTCGGCGACGAGCTACGGGGTGAGGCCGCGGCGCAGACGCTCGAGGCGCGCTCGCGTCTCGGCGTCCACCCGGTCACCCAGGCGGCTCGGCAGATCCTCTCGGTGCGTCAGAGCCTCGATCTCGGCGAGGAACGCGGAGGAGCCACGCTTTCGAACCGCCAGGCCGCTCGTCTCGCGCACCGCCGCATCGGAGCTGACGAGCATGACCCGCTCCTCGTCGCGCCGGTCGGCCGCCACCCGCTCGATGGCGGTGTCGGCGTCCGGCGCATACCTCACCTCGAGGCGGCCGACCCGGCCCGCACGGCCGACGCCGTCGAAGATCACGATTCCATGGGCTCCACGCACCGACACGAAGCTCGCCAGGAGGTCGATCAGCTCATCACGATCCCGGAACCGGCCGGCGTGGAAGAGATTCGAGCCGTCGAACAGGTACAGCGTCGGATCCGGCAAGACTCAAGCTCTGGTCGAGGTAGATAGTCGACGTTGACGCCGTGCCTCGAAGAGCGACACGGCCGCCGCGACGCTGACGTTGAGCGACTCGACGCCGGCGGCGAGCGGAATCGCCAGCGTGCCATCGCAGGTCCGCCGCACGAGCGGCCGCACGCCTTTCCCTTCCGCGCCGAGCACGAGCGCGACCCCGTCGGTGAGGTCGACGTCCCAGACGCTCGTCTCGCCGTCCGCCGCCGCGGCGTACGCCCAGAGCCGATCGCCCTTGACGTCGGCGAGGTAGCGCGCGAGGTTCGGGACGACTGCGAGAGGAAGGTGCTCCACGGCACCCGCGGACGCCCGACAGACGGCGGGCGTCACGACCGCTGCGCCGTGAGCCGGCACCACGACCCCGGTGGCCCCTGCGCCGGCGGCGCTTCGTACCACGGCGCCGAGGTTTCGTGGGTCGGTCACCTGGTCGAGACAGCAGAGCAGCGGCCGCTCCTGCGCCGCGAGCTCCCAGGCGTCCGCGTACGGGTACGGCTCGCACCACGCGACGACCCCCTGATGGTCGGACGTCCCCGCCGCCTCGGTCAGCTCGCGCTCCTTGTGCACCCTCGGCCGCGGGCCTCCTCCGAGCCAGTCGAGGCCCGCGGCCGCACGCTCGCTGGCCCAGAGCTCCAGCACTTCGCGGCGTCCCCGAAGCGCCTCGCGCACCGCGTTGCGACCGTAGACGAGCTCGCGCGTCACGGACGGGGGACGAGGTCGTATCCCGAATCCACGTCACGCACCTCCCAGCCGGCGGCGAGGATCCCGTCCCGCAGGCGATCGGCCTCCTCCCAGTCCCGCCGCTCCCGCGCTTCCTTCCGTGCGACGGCGAGCTCGACGACGTTCGGGGGCGCCTCGGGGCGCGCCCCGAGCGAGTCGAGCCCGAAGATGCCGAGCCCTCGTCGTAGCTCGCGGAGCGCGCCGACACGCGCCCATTCGTGCAGCACCGCAAGCGCCGCCGGGGTGTTGAAGTCGTCCTCGAGTGCGGCGACGAGCTCCGCCCATTCCCCCACCGACCGCGTCTCCCCGCGAAGGGCGTTCCGAAGCGTCTCCGCCTGGGCGGCGGCCGCGCTCATCGTCTCCTCGGAGAAGTCGATCGGCTTCCGCCAGTGCGCCGTGAGGAAGAAGACGAGGGCTGCCTCGTGTCCCCACGTGTCGAGCACCTCTCGGATCGTGGTGACGTTGCCGACGGACTTCGACATCTTCTCCCCGGTGAAGCGGAGCAGCCCGTTGTGCATCCAGACCCGCGCGAACGGGTGTCCCAGAGCGAGTGACTGGGCGCGTTCGTTCTCGTGGTGCGGGAACACGAGGTCCATCCCCCCGCCGTGGATCCAGAACTCGGTACCGAGCTCCTCCGCCGCCATCGCGGAGCACTCGATGTGCCAGCCGGGACGACCGCGGCCCCACGGAGAGTCCCACGAGGTGTCTTCCCCCTCCTTCGTCGCCTTCCAGAGCGCGAAGTCGCGGGGATCCTCCTTGAGCTCGCCCGGCTCCTGCTCCTCCACCTGATCAGGGCGCTGGCCGGAGAGCGCGCCGTAGGTCGGAAAGCTCTCGACCCGGAAGTAGACGTCACCGCCGGCCTCGTAGGCGTGCCCCGACGAGACGAGAGGCTCGATCAGCGCGACGATCCCGGGAACCGACTCCGTCGCCAGCGGCTGGCTGTCCGGCATCCCGAGCCCGAAGGCCTCGGTGTCCTCGAGGTACCAGCGCGTCGCCTCGAGGGCCCGCTCGGCGCTGCGCCCCGGCGCGGCCTCGTAGATCTTGTCGTTCACGTCGGTGATGTTGTGGACGAGGCGTACCTCGTGACCCTGCTCCCGGAGCCACCGAGCGAGCCAGCCGAAGACGACGAACGGCCTCGCGTTGCCGATGTGCGCGCGCTGGTAGACGGTCGGGCCGCAGACGTAGATCCCGATCTGCTCTGGCGGGCCGGGAAGGTCGACGAGCGTCCCCGTCAGCGTGTCTTGCACGCGCATTGGGCGATCGTAGACGGCAGTTCGAGGGTAGAGCAGGCCTCTGGCCGAGAGCCGGACACCGCACCCAGCGAGCGACGCGGCAAGCCCCGCGGTCTGGCTTCAGCCGGGCACCTGCTCCACCGCTCGCCTCGCGCGACCGATCGCCTCTTCGGCGGGCAGCGCGGCGACGACGCTCCACAGCTCGGGGCCACGCTCGGCCCCCGTCAGCGCGAGACGTAGCGCCTTCAGGTCGCCCCCGACGGCCTTCAGCTCGCGGACGATCGCACGGGCCGCCGGCTCGTCGAGCTCACCGACGGCATCCCGGAGCTCGACGAAGCGGCGCAGCGTGGGCTCCGCGTCGGCCGGGAGCGAGACCGGAGTCGGGCTCGAGATGGTCCTCGCCATGTCGCGGGCCTCGACGAGCGTCCGGGCGCCGCGCAGCGCACGCACAACCGATGGAGCCGCGCCCGTTGCCGCTGCGAGCTCGTCGTCGGACATGTCCGCGATCGCCTCGACCGCGAGTCGACCGATGCGCGCCCGGTCGAGGCGGACGTCGTGGGCGGGAAGCCCGAGCTCCTCGAGGTACCGGCGGAGCGCGGCGGCGGGGATTCCCTCCTCGCGGAGATCGGCGACCGATGCGTGCCCGTGGCGCTTCGAGAGCTTCTTGCCGTCATCGGCGAGCAGGAGCCCGTGATGGATCACCTCCGGCAGCGCACCTCCGAGGGCCGCGGCGATTCGCCGCTGCGCGGCTTCGTTCGGGCGGTGGTCGGATCCGCGGATGACGTGGGTGATGCCGAGGTCGAGATCGTCGGCGACGGAGGCGAGCTGGTAGGTCGGAGTCCCGTCGGCACGAAGGAGCGTCACGCCGCCGAGGCGAAGCGACCCGTCGGGATCGCGTTCGGCGCGCCCGCTCGTCTCGGCCCGCTCCGCCGCGGCCACATGGATCGCGGCGCGCTCGCTCTGCCGCTCGGGGCCCTCGTCGAAGGGGATCCCGAGCCATTCCAGGTCGTGGACGAGCGCCGCCTCACCGCCGGGCACTGTCCGGGTCGCGTCCGTGTCGTCGATCCGGAGCACGAGCCTGCCCCCGTGCTCGTCCGCGAACCGTCGGTTCGCGACAGCCGTCAGCGCGTTGCCGAGATGGAGCGAGCCCGTCGGGCTCGGGGCGAATCGGACGCGGACGCTCACGCCTGTTCGAGCCAGCCGCGCTCGCGGTAGAGCTCGAAGCCCTTCGCCAGGGCATCGTCGACGTGCCCGGCGAGCTCGTCGTCGAGCCTCTTCACGTGGAAGCACGACTTCCCCTTGAGGAGCGCGAGGAGCTCCGACGAGAAGAGGCGCTTCTGCTCGGAATGCGTGTACACCGGCATGAAGTAGAAGCCGACGTATCCCTTCTGGACGATCAGGCCGGCGAAGTAGACCTCGTCGCGCCTCCGGCCGTCGATCTCGACGTGCCGCTCCGACACCAGCTGGCAGTCGCGCTTCCCTTCGATCCCGCCCGACCGGACGACGAGCGGAGGCGCGTACCGGCGCAGCGACGCTTCGAGCCGGTCGAAGATCGCGTCGAGCTCGGTGGCGTCAGGCATCGATCGTGACGTGCCCCGGCTCCGCGGCGACCCGTGAGAGCCACGCCCGGATCGCCGGGTACGGGTCCAGCTCGAAGCCGCCCTCGGGAGCCACGTGCGTGTAGGCGTAAAGGGCAATGTCGGCAAGGGTGACCGACTCGCCGACGAGGAAGGCGTTGTCGCCGAGGTGCGCCTCCATGGCTGCAAGGGCGCGATGTCCCGCGCTCGTCTTCTGCTCGATCGTCGTGCGGTGGCGGTCGGCCTCGCCCGAGTACGCGACGAGGAAGCGGACGACGGCGATTGCCGGCTCGTGGCTGTACTGCTCGAAGAACATCCACTGCAGGACCTTCGCGCGCGCGTACCGATCCTCGGGAACGAACCGGGTGCCCTCGCCGAAGTACCAGAGGATCGCTCCCGACTCCGCGAGTGCGCGCCCGTCGTCCAGCACGAGGGTCGGGACGCGAAGGTCGGGGTTGAGGCCGGCCAGGACCTCGCCGCGGTTCGAGCGGTCGACGACGTCGAGGTCTCGGCGCTCGTAGGCGAGCCCGAGGTGGCCGAGCAGAAGCCGCACCTTGTAGCAATTGCCCGAGACGGGTGAGTTGTAGAGCAGCACGCGGTGACGTTATCGCGTGCCTGCGCCCGAAGCGTCCCGGCTGACCCGACAGGCACACTTCCGTCGTGCGTCCCGGGACCTCGAGATGAGCCGGCGCATCCTGGTCGCGGCGGCGCTCCTGCCCGCGGCAGCGCTCCTGACGCTCGGAGTCGTCCGCGCGACGAGCTCCGACGCCCGAGAGCCGGCCACCGACATCCTCAATCCCCATCCGGCTGCCGGGCCCTTCACGGCGGACGACACGACCCTCGACGACTGCGCCGCGCAGCCCGATCGCCGCCGCTGTCTCGAGCAGGCCTTCGGGAACGTCGCCTACCGGACGACGGGCAAGCAGGCGCTCCAGCTGGTCGCGGAGCGGCAGAGGTCGGACGCGGACGTGGCGGGAGGCTGCCACCGAATCGTTCACGCGGTCGGCGCGGCCGTCCTCGCTCGAGAGGACGGCGACGCGGGCAAGGCGCTCGTCGACGGCGACTCCACCTGCTGGAGCGGCTTCTACCACGGCCTGCTCGAGCGCGCGCTCGCACCAGCCCGCTCGCCCGACGAGCTCGGCAGGCTGATCACGACGCTCTGCGATCCCTCCCAGCAGAGCTGGTCGTCCTTCACGCACTACCAGTGCCTCCACGGAATCGGTCACGGGTTGATGCTGCGCACGGGCAACGCGCTCGAGGCGTCGCTCGATCTCTGCACCCGGCTCCAGGACGAGTGGTCGCGTCAGTCCTGCGACGGCGGGGTCTTCATGGAGAGCTTCAGCCCGTCGCTCGATCTCGAGCCGCCGCCGTTCGACGCACGCCGACCGCTCGAGCCGTGTCCCACGGTCGCCGAGAGCCACAAGCTCTACTGCTACCTCCAGGTCGCGGACAACCTCGTCCGCGCGACGAACTACTCGTGGCCGGAGGTCGCGGCCGGATGCGCGACCGAGTCGAGCGCGCAGTGGCGAGCGATCTGCTTCCAGGGCTACGGCCGCCAGGCCTCGGGCTCGAACTACGGCCGGCCGCGGGCCGTCGCCGAGCTCTGCGCCGTGCCCGACGCGTCGGGAGAGCTCGAGTGCGTGTACGGCGCAGCCCGGGACATCGCGAGCAACGCAGCGAGCGGTGTCCCGGCTGCGACGTTCTGCCGCATTCTCGTGGGCGGTCTGCAACCCCGGTGTTTCGACGGCGTCGGCACGATCCTCGCCTCCCTCTCGACCGAGCGGGCGGTCGTCCGCCGGCAGTGCACGCGCCTCGCCGGGGGCCATGTCGCGTCCTGCCTCCGCGGCGCCGGCCTCTCGGCCTGACCGTTCCCCGGCGTACGATCGCGTTCGTGCAAGCCGAGCTGCTCTCGTGGTTCCGCCGCGACGGCCGTGAGCTTCCCTGGCGAAGGACCAGCGACCCGTACGCGATCCTCGTCAGCGAGGTCATGCTCCAGCAGACGCAGGTCGCGCGCGTCGTACCACGCTACGAGTCGTGGCTCGAGCCGGTGGCCGACCGTCGCGGCGCTCGCCGCCGCGTCCCCGGCAGACGTGATCGCCGAATGGCAGGGGCTCGGCTACAACCGCCGCGCGCTCGGGCTCCATCGCGCAGCGCGACAGGTCGCCGAGCGAGGGTGGCCGGAGGACCTCACCGAGCTGCCCGCCGTCGGCTCCTACACGGCCGCCGCGCTGCGCAACTTCGCCTTCGGCGAGAACGTGCTCCCGCGCGACGTGAACGTCGACCGCGTCGAGCGGAGGACGCAGCACACGTTCACGGGAGCGGCGGCCCAGGCGCTCATGGATCTCGGCGCGACGATCTGCCTCGCCCGGGTGCCGCGCTGCGGCCTCTGCCCCCTCGCCGAGCTGTGCCCCTCCCGCGGCACACGAGACGAACCTCTTCGCAAGCAGTCGCGTTTCGAGGGCTCGTTTCGACAACGTCGCGCGGGCGCCTTACGACTGATCGTCGCTGAGCCGCGACGAAGCGACGATCTGGACGCCGAAGCGGTCGCCGCGCTCGCAAGCGACGGCCTTGTCGTCGTCGAGGACGGATACGTCCGCTTACCGGCCTGATGACTAGCGGCCCTGATCGTACGCGGGTCGCGCCTCGTCGAACCGGGGCAGGCCGTCGTCCGGGATCTCCTCCCAGCTCGCGGCGTATGCGACGAACGCCCGTGTCTCCGGGCGAACCCCGGGATCGCCGTCGATCGCGCCGAGCCGCACGCCCGTGAAGTCGTTCGACCCCGGGTCGCGACTGAAGAGGGCCGACCCGCACTGCACGCAGAAGACCTTCTCCCGGCCGCCTTCCGGAATCCAGCCGCGTAGCTCGGTCTCACCCTGCAGGATGCGAACCGACTGCGGCTCGGCCCGGGCGTTCGCGGAGGCGGCCGTCCCGCTCCGCCGCTGGCAGCGCGTGCAGTGGCAGTAGCCGGCGGACAGGAACGGTCGAGTCACCTCGAAGCGCACGGCGCCGCATCCGCAGCCGCCAGTGATGGTCTTGTCCATTCCTCGAGGCTACTGCGCGGGGTGCGCGCGCGCCAGTGTGCGCGCGCGCCCTCGCTACAGCACGGGGCAGTTGACGACGATCGGCATCGCCTTCACCGTCGCCTGCCCGGCGCGTACGGCTGCCTGCACCGCCCCCTTCGAGCGAAGCACGCGCGGCGCGACCCCCTCGCTCCAGGTGACCATCCTCACTGCCCAGAGCGGGGTGTAGTCGCTCCGGCCGGGCACGGTGTCGACGATGTTGCGTTGGGCGTCCACGCCGTTCGTCACCACCCAGATCGGCGCGACCTTGTTGCCGCGCGCAAGCTTCACCGGGCCGAAGTCGAAGTACGAGATCACGGTTCCGCGGTAGAACCCCAGCGTCACGTTCTGCCGGAACTGCTTCACGGGCCCGTCGGCGGCCACGCCGGGCGTCGCGAAGGCCGCGGCGGTGACCGACACCAAGGCAAGTGCTCGTCTCATTCTGCCCTCCTCGTCTCGACTGGTCGTCTCGACGGTAGGGCGCCCGGCTTGCGCTCGGATGACGTCGTGATGAACGCTTTCGGAACCGCATGAGTTCATCCGCGCGTAACCAGCCCCCTGGCACCATCGACCGCGTGACTACCGTCCTCGTCGTCGACGACGAGCCGATCGTCCGCGAGGTCGTCGTTCGCTACCTGGAGCGCGAGGGGTACGCGACGCTCGAGGCCGCGGACGGGCCGAACGCCCGGACGCTCGTCGAGCGCGAGTCGCCCGACCTCGTGGTGCTCGACGTGATGCTGCCCGGGACCGACGGGCTCGAGCTGTGCCGCTGGATCAGGGCGCGCTCCGAGCTGCCCGTGATCATGCTGACCGCCCGCGGCGAGGAGGCAGACCGGATCGTGGGGCTCGAGCTCGGGGCCGACGACTACGTCACAAAGCCGTTCTCGCCGCGCGAGCTCGCGGCACGGGTGCGCACCGTCCTCAGGCGCGCGCGCTCGGGCGACCCGGGCGCAGAGCGGCTCGAGTTCGGAGACGTCGAGCTCGACGCGCAGACCCGCGACGTACGGAAGGCGGGCCGGGACGTGCGGCTCACCGCCAAGGAGTTCGATCTCCTGTGGTTCCTCGCGCGTCACCCTCGTCGCGTGTTCGGCCGTGATCAGCTGATGAGCCGCGTGTGGGGCTACGAGGCCGCCCTCGACACGGGAACGGTCACGGTGCACGTGCGCCGGCTGCGCGAGAAGATCGAGGACGACCCGTCGCAGCCCAGGCACCTCCAGACGGTGTGGGGGGTCGGGTACCGGATCGTGCCGTGATCGTCGTAGCGATGCTGGGCACTGCAGTCGCCGTCGGCGTGCTCACGCTCGCCGTCGGGCTGCTCGCGGTCGGGCTCCTGCGACTGCTTCCGAGCCTGCGCTTGCAGCTGGCAGGCCTCGCGGCGCTCTCGGTCTGTCTCCCGCTCGCTTCGGTGCTCCTCTCGGGCTGGGTCGCGTTCCACATGGGCGACGACGTGAAGATCCTCGCCGTCTCCGCGGGCTCCGCCACTGTCGCCGTCGTCGCCGGTCTCCTGCTCGCGCGCTCGATCTCCGGCTCGGTTGAGCGTGTACGCGACGCGTCGGCGCGCCTCGCGGCCGGCGATCTGACCGTGCGCGCTCCGCAATCGGGGCCTGCCGAGGTCGCCGACCTCGCCGAGTCGTTCAACGAGATGGCAGCAAGCCTCGAGGCGCTCTTCGATGCGCGCCGGGAGCTCGTGGCGTGGGCCAGTCACGACCTCCGCACACCACTCGCGAACATGCAGGCCATGCTCGAGGCGCTCGAGGACGGGCTCGTCGCCCCGGAAACGACCGTTCCCGTCCTCCGCGAGCAGGTCGCGCTTCTCGCCTCTCTGGTCGACGACCTGTTCGAGCTCGCGCGGATCGACGCGGGCGCCCTCACGCTCGAGCTGCGGGACGCACGGCTCGGGCCGGTCGTCGGCTCCTGCCTCCGCGGCGTCGAAGCCGATGCGCGGAGGCGTGGCATCGACCTCGCGGCCTCCGTTCCCGACGAGCTCAGCGCCCGCTGCGCGCCGGAGAAGGTCGAGCGGGTGCTCTTCAACCTGCTGACGAACGCGCTTCGCCACACGCCGTCGGACGGCTCGGTCGCCGTGCGCGTCGAGCAGGTCGACCAGGAGGTGCGGATCGTCGTGGAGGACACGGGTGAGGGTCTCGGTGAGGAGGCGCAACGACGGATGTTCGATCGCTTCTGGCGAGCGGACCCGGCTCGCTCGGCGCGGGGGTCGGGCCTCGGGCTCGCGATTGCCCGCGGGCTCGTCGAGGCCCACGGTGGCCGGATCTGGGCGGAGGATCGCCCTGGCGGCGGCGCGCGGGTCTCGTTCACGCTCCCCGCCGCCTCGTAGAGACGCCGTCCCGGTGCGCCACAGTCCGTCGCGCACCGGGACGGCGATGAGCCTCCGGGGCAGCGCGCTGTGCGTCGCAGCCGCCGGTGGGCTCGGATCGAATGAGCGGCCGCGGACGGACTCGCGGCCCGCACACCTACCGCCTGAGCGGTGCGGTGCGCGCTTTCTCTAGTCCGGTGGACTCTGCTCCATGGAACCCTTCCGCTCTCGAAGGGGCATCTGCTTCCACCCTAGCGCGTCGAGTCGTGAGCGGCCAGCCCGGAGGCCGTACGGACGGCCGGCTGGCCCGCTCAGCTCTCGCGCCGGAGCAGCGCAACCGCCTGGGCGGCGAGTCCCTCGCCCCGGCCGGTGAAGCCCAGTCGATCGGTGGTCGTGGCACGGACGTTGACGTGGTGCGGCTCCACCGCGAGCGCCTGGGCGAGGCGGTGCCGCATGGCCTCCCGATGCTCCGCGATCCGCGGCTCTTGCCCGATCACGACGCAGTCCGCGTTCACGAGGACGAAACCGCCCTCCCGCACCCTTCCGTACGCATCCGCGAGCAGCACCAGCGAGTCGGCGCCACGGTAGCGCTCGTCTTCCGAGGGGAACAGCGCGCCGATGTCGGCGAGCCCGGCCGCGCCGAGGAGAGCGTCCGTGAGTGCGTGCGCGACGACGTCGCCGTCCGAGTGCCCGACGAGCCCACGCGGGTGGTCGATGGCGACACCGCCGAGGACGAGCGGGACCCCATCGCCGAAGACGTGCGCGTCCACGCCGAGACCGACACGGAGGTCGCTCACACGGATCCCGCCGGCCCACACGAGAGACGGCGTGCTCGTCCCGACCGCATCACGGCACGGACGCTAGCGCGGCCGGAAGCTCGGCGAGCGACTCGACGCGGATCGCGCCGTCCGGCGGGTCCTGCAGACGCCCCCAGGGACCGCGGCGCACGTGCACCGCTACGAGGCCGGCCGCGAGGGCCGGCCGAACGTCGTTGTCGACCCGGTCCCCGACGTACGCCATCTCGGCCGCCGCGCAGCCCGCGAGCTCGACGAGACGCGCGAAGAACGCGGCCTCGGGCTTCCGGGCTCCGAGGCTCACGGAGCTCGTGACGACATCGGCCGGGAGCCGGGCGGTCAGCGCCCACTCCTCCATCGCGGCGCTCTGGTTTCCGGCGATGCCGACGAAGAGGCCCGCGGCACGCAGGCGCGCAAGGCATTCCACTGCATCCGGATAGAGGTCATCGATCGCGTACCCGAACCGCTCCCAGACATCCGGCGGACGGTCCACGCCGAGATGGCCCCAGAGAGCCCAGTGCTCCTCCCCCCGCTCGATCGTGACGCCGAGCGCGGCCCACACGACGTGGGGCTGCAACCCCACGGCATCGGCCACCTCTCGCCAGACTCGCTCCTCGTCGACGAGCGTCTCGCCGACGTCGAAGAACACCCCCCGGACGGGCACCTAGGCCTCCGCGAGCAGGCGCTCTGCGAGCGCGAGGTCGTGCGCGTCGGTGACCTTCAGCAGACGGGCATCGCCGGGCACGACGCCGACCCGCCCACCTGCCCGCTCCACGAGCGACGCACAGTCGGTTGCACCTGCCAGGTCGCCCGCGTAGGCAGCGCGCAATCGGCCGGCGACGAACGCCTGGGGCGTCTGCACGGCGACGAGCTCGTCCCGCGGCAGCGTCGCCACGACGGTGCCGCCGTCGACGCGCTTCACGGTGTCGGTCAACGGCAGCACGGGCACGACCCCGTCGAAGCCCTCCCCCAGCCGACCCAGGAGCCGGTCGAGCACGCCGTCCTCCACGAGCGGCCGCGCGGCATCGTGGACGAGCACGACCAGGGCCTCGTCGGGAACCTCGCCGAGCGCGTTCCGGACGGATTCGGCTCGCGTCGCGCCGCCGGACACCACCGAGGCGACCTTCGACGCGACGAGCTCCTCGGCGAGGAGGATCGTCGGCTCCACCCAGTCCGGGGGCGCGGCGACGACGATCGCGTCGATCCAGTCGGAGAGATCGAGCCGCTCGAGGCTCTCGGCGAGCAGCGGCCGCCCGCCGAGCGCGACGAACGCCTTCGGACGGTCGCCTGCGAGCCTCGCGCCCGCTCCGGCGGCAACCAGGATCGCCCACGTGGCTCCGGCTGCGCCGGAGCCACTGAGACATCGTTCACGCTCGGAGTCGAGCCGGACTGGCACTTTCGCGAAGCGAAAGCGCTACCACGTCACGCGGTCGCGGTCGCCGCAGTCTTCGGCTTGGCCTTGACGCGCTTGGCCTTCGCCGGGTTGGCGAGAACCTCCTCGAGCCAGGCGTGCGCCTCGTCCTCGGTCATGTCCTTCGCGTACATGAGCTCGGAGGCGAGGATCTTCTTCGCCTTGACGTACATCTGCTTCTCGCCCGTGGAGAGGCCCTTCTCGTGGTCGCGCAGCGCGAGGTTGCGAACGACCTCCGCGAGCTCGAGGATGTCGCCGGTCTTCATCTTGTCCCGGTTGTGCTTGAAGCGCCGGTTCCAGTTCTTCGGCATCTCGGTCGACCCTCCGAGCAGCACCTTCACGACGACCTCGACCATCTCCTGGTCGATGACCCAGCGGAGGCCGACACGCTCGGCGTTGTCCACCGGGACGTTCACCGTCATCTCGTTGTGGAGGATCCTGATCGTCAGGTACTCCCGCTCCTCACCGAGGACGACCTTGACCTCTTTCTTCTCGACCGTCCCAGCGCCGTGATGGGGATACACGACCTTGTCGCCGACATCGAACACGCCTCGAGCCCTCCCGTCGTCCGGTCTTGTGTGCGCCTGACTCACGAAAAGCGCCGGCGTGGTCTGCCGGCGTGTGGTCTCATTCTAGCCGAAGTTCTGCGTTTCCCCCTCCCCCTCTTCGTCCCCCCGGGGGTGGGCCGGGGACCCCGCGCCGTTCCCCTCCGGCGGGGCCACGAGCCCGGCCCGAACAGCCGTCCGGAGCGTGTCCGCGCTTACCACGCGCGGCCCGGCCGCCCTGCCGGGTGTCCCCTCCGGAGCGAGCGCGACGGCCACGCCGAGCTTCGCGCACTCCTCGAGCCGGCGCTCTGCCTGAGCAGCCACCCGTAGCCGGCCGGTGAGCCCGATCTCCCCGAATGCGGCCAGCCCGTCCGCCGCGGGAGCCCCACGTGCGGCCGACGCGATCGCGAGCGCGATCGCGAGATCGGCGCCCGGCTCGTCGATGCGCACACCACCCGCGACGTTGACGAAGACGTCGGCCGAGCCGAGCAAGACACCGGCGTGGCGACCCAGGACGGCCACGATCATCGCGAGCCGCTTGGGATCGACGCCGGTTGCGACGCGACGCGGCATGGCGAGGTCGGTGCGGGAGACGAGCGCCTGGATCTCGAGCATGATCGGTCTCGTCCCCTCCAGGGCGACCGCGACGGCGGCGCCTACCTCGCCGGCCTGCGTCGACCCGAAGAGGGCGGATGGGTCGGGAACGCCGACGAGCCCCGCGGCGGTCATCTCGAACACACCCAGCTCGTTGGTCGAGCCGAATCTGTTCTTCGCCGACCGGAGGATCCGATGGGCGTGGTGGCGATCACCTTCGAACTGGAGCACGCAGTCGACGAGGTGCTCGAGCACGCGCGGCCCGGCGACCGAGCCGTCCTTCGTGACGTGCCCGACGAGAATCGTCGCCACGCCGCTCCCCTTGGCGACCCGCAGGAGTCGCGCCGCCGCTTCCCGCACCTGCGCGACGGATCCGGGGGCGGAGCCCAGCTCGCTCGCGTAGAGCGTCTGCACCGAGTCGATCACGCAGACCGCGGGGGCGTCGCGCTCGAGCGTCGCGCACACCGCGTCGAGCTCCGTCTCCGCGAGGATCGAGACGTCGTCGGCACCGCCGAGCCGCTCGGCCCGGAGCCGAACCTGGCCGACCGACTCCTCGCCCGTGACGAGAAGCGCGGTACGCCCGCTCCGTGCGACCGCTCCCAGCGCCGTCAGCAGCAGCGTCGACTTGCCGACGCCCGGTTCGCCGCCCAGGAGGACGAGCGACGCGGGCACGAGGCCGCCCCCGAGCACGCGATCGAGCTCGGCCACACCGGTCGAGAACCGCGCCGCCTCGTCGACCCTGACGTCGCCGAGCCTCTGTGGCGTGCGTGCCGCACTCCCGCCCGGCCGTGAGTCTCGGCCGTGCAGCTCCTCGACGAGCGTCCCGAAGGCGCCGCAGCCGGGGCAGCGACCCAGCCAGCGCCCGGTCGTCGCGCCGCACTCGCCACACGTGAACTGGACGACGACCTTTGCCATTGGTGTCAGCGTAGAGCAGCGGCCGGACGTACCGTCTACCGATCTGACAACAGCCTCTACCGCCTACACGGCGGCGGCCAGGGCCGGCGCGCCTATCCTGGGCCACGTGAGCGGATCGCACGTCCACCCGGGGCAGAGGAGCGTCGGCGCGGCCCACGACCACGCGAGTGCGTCACGTCGGGCGCTGCTCCTCGTCTTCGTCCTGACCCTGAGCTTCACCGCCGTCGAGATCGCCGGCGGTCTCTGGACCGGCAGCCTCGCACTGCTCGCGGATGCGGTCCACATGGTCTCCGACGTGCTCGCGATCGGCCTCGCGCTGCTCGCCGTGACACTGGCCCGACGGCCGGCGACGTCGCGACGGAGCTTCGGCTTCCAGCGAGCCGAGATCCTCGCTGCGTTCGTGAACGGCCTCGCCCTCGTCGCGGTGAGCTGCTGGATCGCATGGGAAGCGGTAGGGCGGCTCGCCGACCCGCCCGAGATCCTCGGTGGCTGGATGCTCGTGGTAGCGACCGTGGGGCTGCTCGTCAACGGGGTCTCGGCGGCCGTGCTCGTGCGCTCGGGCGGCGAGGGCCTCAACATCGAGGCCGCGCTCCGGCACGTCGTCGCGGACCTGCTCGGGTCCACAGGCGTTCTCGTCGCCGCCCTGCTCGTCGTCCTGACCGGCTGGTGGCTCGCCGATCCGCTCGTCTCGCTCTGCATCGCCGTACTGATCGCTGCGAGCGCCTGGGGCATTCTGCGCGACTCCACGGCGATCCTCATGGAGCAGACTCCCGCCGGCATCGACGCCGACGCGGTCGCCGGCGCGATCGTCGACGTCCCGGGGGTTACGAGCGTGCACGACCTTCACGTCTGGCGCATCACCTCGGGGTTCGACGCGCTCGCGGCCCACGTCCTCGTCGGCCGCGGAGAGGACTGCCATGCCCTGCGACGCGACGTCGAGCGCGTGCTCGCGCAGCGTTTCGGCATCACCCACACGACCCTGCAGGTCGACCACGACGCCGCCGGCGCCCTGATCGAGCTGGAGCGCTGACCGGGCTAGCCGGGCTCGGCGGGCGGAGGAGGAGGCGGCGGCGGAGCGGTCTCGGGCGGCGGTGGTGGGGTCGCCTGCACGGGTTTCTTCGGCGGCGGCTTCGCAACGGGCTTCGGAGGGCCGATCTCGACGATCGCGTTCTCGGGCTTGTAGCGCCAGACGTATCGCTCGTTCCGCTTCAGCCTCGGGCCCCGGAAGACCTTCCGGGTGTACGAGATGAGGAACCCGGACGGTCCCGCCGACTGGACGACCTGGGTCGTGCCGGGCGCCAGCGACGAGTTCCGGACGGTGATCGTCGTCGGCGCCGTGTAGTCGCGCGGCTCCCCCGTCTTCGTCACGACCCGCCTGCCCAGCTTCGTCGAGTAGAGCTGCACGGTGATCGAGTCGGAGTCGGCCGAGGCCTTGACGAGGATCGCAGCGGGCCAGTCGTTGCGCCAGACGAGCTCCGGCCCGCCCCAGGAGACGGTCGCCTCGCGACCCATCGGATACCGCGAGATGTAGAACTCGTGCGGCTGGTGGTCGACGATCTGCACGCCGGCGAAGAAGGCGGCGTTGTACGTCGTCGTCGCGATCTGGCTGACGCCGCCGCCGACGGCGTCCTCGAGCCGGCCGCGGAAGATCTGCGGCGCCTCGACGAAGCCGCGCTCCGGCGTTCGCCGGCCGAGCGCGTCGTTGAGGGAGAACCGCTCGTTGGGACGCACGATCGTCCCGTCCATGATCTGCGCGCCTCTCTGGATGTTCGTGACGCGCGGTGGACAGCACGCGTAGTAGGTCGTGAACTCGGAGACGAGCTCCCGGATGCCGAGTGACTCGGCCTCCTCGGTGGCGAACGCCGGCTGCGAGACGTCGAACCGGCCCCGGTGGGTCGTCGAGGCGAGGTTCGACGTGAGCGAGCGCGAGATGCGCTCGAGGTCGAGGGAGCGTCCCGGCTTCGAAGGAACCACCCGGGCGCGCTTGCCGTCGACGGCGAAGCGCGCGTCGCGAGCAGGCACCTCGAGGCGTCCGAGTCGCACCCGGAGCGACGCCGCGAGCAGCTTCGGATCGAGCGAGACAGCGAGGCGGGCGTTCTCGCGGGTGGTGCGGACGAGCGCCCGGAGCCGCGTCGGGGTGAGGGTCGCGACGGCGTCTCCGACGGCCACGCGTCGCGGCCCGTCGAGGAGCCGCTCGATCCGGGCGGCGGCCCGCTCCGCCTCGAGCGTCGAGACGACGGGGTCCGCGGACGTCACGGAGAGCTCGATCGAACGCGGGAGCGCCCGCAGCGCTCGCCGGAGCGCCCGCCGGTCGACGGCCGTGCCCGGCCGGCCCGCGACGACGCGCAGTGAATCGTCCTCCACGACGACTGCCGCGTCGCGGGGGGCCCCGCCGAAGCGGCGGTCGATCCGGTTCGCGAGCATGGCCGCGCGAACGGGTGCCGGACGGAACTCCAGCTCGAGGACGTCACCGTCGCGGATGCCCGCCCTCGCGAGCACGCGGTCGACGGCACTCGCCTCGAGGGCGACCGAGACGGCCTCGGCGACGCGCGCCTCGGCCCGTAGCGCCCGGCCGGTCGTCCGCAGGGACCCTCCGGCCCCGACGAGCCGGACAGGACGCGCAAGCCGCGCCGTCGCCTCCTCCCGGAGCGCGGCCCTGGCTTCCTGCTCGTCCATCCCGCCGACGTCGACGCCGCCGATCGTCGTGCCGCGCGGGATCCTGTCGCGCTCGAGGAAGGCGATCACGGCGAAGGCTCCGAGCGCGAGCCCTATGACGCAGGCAAGGGCGAGCAGCGTCGAGCGGAAACGACGACGGCGCCGACGGCGCGGCCGGGGCCGGCTCGCGGTCGACAGGAACGGCCCCTGCATCCAGGCACGGTACCGGAGGGCTCTGGGAGCTAGAGCCGCTTCAGGAAGAGCACGCGATCCTCACCGGGGCCGTCGTAGTCGCTCGCGACCTTCTCGACCTCGAAGCCGAGTGCCCGATGGAACGCGACGGAGTCCTCGTTCGCCGGTGAGGTGACGCACCGCACGATGGTCCGTCCGTGGGCTGCGGCATCGGCGAAGAAGTGCTCGTAGAGCCGCCGTCCGAGGCCCTGGCCCCGCCGCTCGGGCGCGATGCCCACGAAGTGCACGTACGCCTCCTCCGGGTCCGTCTGGGAGAGGAAGCCGATCAGGAAGGCGGCCAGCTGGCCGTCCTCGTCGTCGACGACGTAGCTCGTCCCCTCGAAGTGCACGAAGAAGAGGCGCGGCAGCATCGGCGCCATCTCGCGGCCGCCCCACCACGCATTGACGCGGCCGACGACACGGCCGTAGTCGGCGGGCTCTGCGTGACGGATCTCCATTCGCTCCATGGTAGGCGCGAGACGTGTCTCGCCCCTACGCACTCGTGCTCGACCACGCCCGGCTCATCGCCTCGATGTGCCGGTGATCCGTCCCACAGCACCCCCCGAGCACGCGGAGCTGCGGGAGGCTCGCCCGAAGGGCGACGTAGTCCGCCGCCAGCTCCTCGGGATCGCCGGCGTCGAGCTCCTCTGCGGCGTCGAGCTCCTCGTGGCTCATCCGAGACGCGTTGGCCCGTAGACCCCGGATCCGACTCGTCCAGCCGGCGTCGGGGTCGAGGACCGACTCGAAGTGCGATGGGTGCGCGCAGTTGACCATGAAGTACGCCGCGGTGCCGCCGGTGCGCTCGTCGACCTCCTCGATCGCCTCGTGGAGCGCCTGGCCGCTCGGGAGCCTGCCGTCGGTCTCCACGGTGAACGAGATGACGACCGGAAGGCCCGACGCCAGCGCGGCGCGGACGATCCCGACCGCCTCGTCGGCGTAGGTCATCGTGAGCGCCGTGACGAGGTCGGCGGCCGTGCTGGCGAACGTCCCGATCTGCACGGCGTGGTAGGCCTCTGCCTCCTCGGCGGTCATGGTGTCGCCGACGACGTAGCCGTCCCCGCGCGGGCCGATGCAGCCCGAGATGACGATGGGCGTCGCGTCGGGCTCGTACTCTGCACGGAGCTCCTCGAGGAGCTCCACCGATAGGCGGTTGAGCTCGGCGAGCTCGGCCGCCGAGTGCCCCAGGCGCTCCGCCCAGTCCTGGTTCGCGCGCCAGGTCGGCGTCTCGAGCACGATGCCGACTCCGACCTCACGGGCCGTCCGGACGTACGGCTCGAAGTACCGCCGGAGTGCCTCGGCGCCGCCGTCGCGGTTCAGAAGGTCGTACGCCGCGAAGTGCGGCAGCTCGAGGCCGTCGTGGAAGATGAGCGTCGTCTCGATGCCGCCGTCGGCGAGGAACGGGACGTCGGCGAGCTGGGGAAGCGCGTCGCGGTAGCGCGCCCCGGTGGACGAGGATGTGTTCATCGGGAGCCCTCCTGTGGCACGTGCCGTCCGGTCGGCGGCGACCGCAGGACGGTACGCGACGTCTCGTGAGGCAGGCGTACGGCTCGCCGTACCACCCGGGTTCGGAAGGGGCGAGACATCGTCTCGCCCCTCCGGCTACTCGGCGTCCTCTGTCTCGCCCGGCTCGTCCGGCGGCACCGTGACAGCCTCCGGCCGGACCTCGCCCTCGACGATCCGCATCTCGACCTTCGGATCGTCGGGGCCAGCGTCCTCGCGGCGGTCGACGATGATCGTCGAGCCCTCCGCGAGCTCGCGGCCGAGGATGAAGTCGGCCAGCGGATCCTCGATGAGGCGCTGGATGGCCCGGAGGAGCGGCCGGGCGCCCATCGCCGGGTCGTAGCCCTCCTCGGCGAGGAGCTCCTTCGCCGCCTGCGTGAGCTCGACCGTCGCTCCGTGGACGGCCATCTGGTCGCGCAGCCGCTTCATCTTGATGTCGACGATCCGGAGGATCTCGTCCTTCTCGAGCTTGTGGAAGACGATGATCTCGTCGATCCGGTTCAGGAGCTCGGGTCGGAAGACCTTCTTGAGCTCGCCCATCACGCGGGACTTCATGTCGTCGTACGACAGGCCCTGCTCGTCGCCGACGGTGAAGCCGAGCGTCTGGTTCTTGGAGATCTGCCCGGCGCCGATGTTCGAGGTCATCACGACGATCGTGTTGCGGAAGTCGACCTTGCGGCCCTGCGCGTCGGTCAGCCGGCCGTCCTCCAGGATCTGGAGGAGGATGTTGAAGACGTCCGGGTGCGCCTTCTCGATCTCGTCGAGGAGGAGCACGGAGTACGGCTTGCGCCGGACGGCCTCTGTGAGCTGCCCGCCCTCGTCGTAGCCGACGTAGCCCGGGGGCGAGCCGACCAGGCGCGAGACCGAGTGCTTCTCCATGTACTCGCTCATGTCGACCTGGATCATCGCGTCCTCGTCGCCGAAGAGGAACTCGGCGAGCGTCCGGGCGGTCTCGGTCTTCCCCACGCCGGACGGGCCGAGGAAGATGAACGAGCCGGTCGGGCGCTTCGGGTCCTTGATCCCCGCGCGCGCCCGGCGGATCGCCTTCGAGACGGCGACGATCGCGGCCTCCTGGCCGATCACGCGCTTGTGGAGCTCGTCCTCCATGCGGACGAGCTTCTGCGACTCGGCCTCGGTGAGCTTGAAGACGGGAATGCCCGTCCACATCGAGACGATGTCGGCGATCTCGTCCTCGCCGATCTCGGGCTGCTCCTCGTCGGCCTCGTTCCGCCAGCGCTCCTCGAGCTCCTTCTTCTTCTGCGTGAGCTTGCGCTCCTTGTCGCGGAGCGAGGCGGCCTTCTCGAACTCCTGCGCCTCGATCGCGGCTTCCTTGTCGGCCCGGACGGTCTCGATCTCCTCCTCGAGCTCGCGGTAGCGCGGCGGTGCGGACATCGTCCTGATCCGGACGCGCGAGCCGGCCTCGTCGATGAGGTCGATCGCCTTGTCCGGCAGGTGCCGGTCCTGGATGTAGCGGTCGGCGAGGACCGCCGAGGCCCGGAGCGCGTCGTCGGAGATCTTGACGCGGTGGTGCGCCTCGTAGCGGTCGCGCAGGCCGCGGAGGATCTGGACGGTCTCGTCGATCGTCGGCTCCTCGACGCGGACCTGCTGGAAGCGCCGCTCGAGCGCGGCGTCCCGCTCGAGGTACTTGCGGTACTCGTCGAGCGTCGTCGCGCCGATCGTCTGGAGCTCGCCGCGCGCGAGCGCCGGCTTCAGGATCGAGGCCGCGTCGATCGCGCCCTCGGCGGCGCCGGCGCCGACGAGGTTGTGGAGCTCGTCGATGAACAGGATGATGTCGCCGCGCTGGGTGATCTCCTTCATCACCTTCTTCAGGCGCTCCTCGAACTCTCCGCGGTACTTCGAGCCCGCCACGAGCGCGGCGAGGTCGAGCGTGTAGATCTGCTTCGACTTCAGGAGCTCGGGGACCTGGTTCGCGGCGATGCGCGCGGCGAGCCCCTCGACGACGGCCGTCTTGCCGACGCCCGGCTCGCCGATCAGCACGGGGTTGTTCTTCTGGCGGCGCGACAGGATCTGCATGACGCGCTCGATCTCGGTCTGGCGCCCGACGACAGGGTCGAGCTTGCCCTCGGTCGCCTGCTTCGTGAGGTTCCGGCCGAACTGGTCGAGCAGCTTCGAGTTCTTGGCCTTCTCTCCCTGGCCGGAGGAGCCCGACTGCCCGGACTGGCGGCGCCCGGGGCCGGAGAGCATCCGGATGATCTCGTTGCGGATCTTCTCCGCGTCCGCGTCGAAGTCGAGCAGGATGCGCGCGGCGACGCCTTCGTTCTCACGGACGAGGCCCAGCAGGATGTGCTCGGTGCCGATGTAGTTGTGACCGAGCGAGAGCGCCTCGCGCAGCGCGAGCTCGAGCACCTTCTTCGCGCGCGGCGTGAACGGGATCTGGCCGGTCGTGACCTCGTCGCCCTGGCCGACGATGCGGGCGACCTGCGCGCGCACCTCTTCCACGGTGATGTCGAGCTGCTCGAGCACGCGCGCGGCGAGACCTTCTTCCTCGCGCAGGAGCCCGAGCAGGATGTGCTCGGTGCCGATGTAGTTGTGCTTCAGTGCGCGTGCCTCGTCCTGGGCGAGGACGACGACCTGCCGGGCCCGTTCTGTGAAGCGCTCGAACACGGGTGCCTCGACCCTCCTTTCCGCGTGATCCGGAGTCTGCGGTTCCGCCGGCTCCGGGTCGAAGGCTCTCTGATCGTACCCCACACCCCGGGGGTGGCCGGCGAGGCAGTCCCATCGCCGACCTCGGCTGTAGCCTTCCCGCGTCAGCGGGCGAACGGAAGGGGGTACGACGCGCGTGAGAGTTCTGATCACCGGTTCGTCCGGACAGATCGGCACGAACCTCGGCCTGCGGCTCCTGCGCGACGGCCACGAGGTCTTCGGCGTCGACAAGCGCCGAAACACATGGACAGACGCGTTTCCGACCCTGCTCCAGGATCTCGCCGGTCACTACGCGCCCTTCCCGGGCGGGATCAACGGGGTCGAGTACCCGGAGACGGACCTCGTGGTTCACCTCGCGGCGCACGCCAAGGTGCATCAGCTCGTCGGCGAGCCGCATCGCGCGCTCGAGAACGCCGTGATGACCTTCAACGTCCTCGAGTACGCCCGTCACGGCTCGATTCCGATCGTCTTCTCGTCGAGTCGCGAGGTCTACGGGGACGTGCACCGGTTCGAGGGCTACGACGAGCGCTCTGCGGACTTCGCCTACACGGAGAGCACGTACTCGGCTTCCAAGATCGCGGGCGAGGCGTTCATCTACTCCTACGCGCGCTGCTACGGCCTTCCCTATCTCGTGTTCCGCTTTTCCAACGTCTTCGGGCGATACGACAACGACCTGCGTCGGATGGTGCGGGTCATCCCGCTCTTCACCCACTCGCTGTCGCGTGGCGAGCCGATCACGATCTACGGCGGACGTGACAAGACCCTCGACTTCACGTACGTGGACGACTGCGTCGACGGAATCACCCTTGGGGTCGAGGCGCTGGCTGCGGGCCGAGTCGTGAACGAGACGATCAACCTCGCCTACGGCGAGGGGAACACGCTCGTCCACTGCGCCGAGCGCATCGCACACGAGCTCGGAGTCGAGGCGCAGATGACACTTGCACCGTCGCTGCTCGGCGAGGTGACGCACTACGTCGCCGACCTTTCGAAGGCTCGCTCGTTGCTCGGCTACGACCCGCAGGTGCCGCTCGACGATGGAATCGCACGCGCAGTCGAGTGGTTCCGGGATCACAGGGCGAGCCACCCCGAGGAGGACGTGCCGGTGCGCGCCGACCACGAGCGGGCGCAGGAGCTCGGCCAGGGTTGGAAGAAAGCCGCCGCCCGCACCGCGGTGTAGGCCGCGTGTCTCCTACACCCGGCGCAGCGCCGGGAAGAGCACGACGTCGCGAATCGTCTCCTTGCCCGTCAGGAGCATCACGAACCGATCGATCCCGAAGCCGAGGCCGCCGGTGGGCGGCATCCCGTACGAGAGCGCCTCGACGTAGTCGGGGTCGCCTCGCTCTCCCTCGACCTGCTCGGACTGCTGGTCGAACCGCGCCTGCTGCATCGCCGCCTCGTTGATCTCCGTGAAGGCGTTGCCGAGCTCCATTCCGCCCGCGAAGTACTCGAACCGCTCGGTCAGCGTCGGATCGGCGTCCGTCGGGCGCGCGAAGGGCGACAGCTCGACGGGGTAGTCGTGGACGATCGTCGGCTGGATCAACCCGGGCTCGACGAAGTGCGAGAACGCGTGGTCGACGAGCTGCGTCCAGTCCCTGTCCGCGTCGGTGTCGACGCCCCGCTCCGTCAGCCACGCGCGCAGCTCGTCCGCGTCACGCGTCCACAGCTCCTGACGCTCGAGCGCCTCGACGAAGCGGATCCGCTCCCAGGGGCCTACCAGGTCGATCCCGTGCCCCCTGAAGGTGACCGCGGTCGTCCCGAGCACCTCGCGCGCGACGCGCTCCACCAGCTGCTCGATCCGCGCCATGGTGTCGCCGTAGTCGGCGTACGCCTCGTACCACTCGAGCATCGTGAACTCGGGGTTGTGCTTGAACGAGACGCCCTCGTTGCGGAAGTCCTTGCCGATCTCGTAGACCCGCTCGAGCCCTCCCACGATGAGGCGCTTGAGGTAGAGCTCGGTCGCGATGCGGAGGTAGAAGTCCGACTCGAGCTCGTTGTGGTGCGTGACGAAGGGCCGCGCGAACGCCCCGCCGTAGCGCGGCTGCAGCACCGGAGTCTCGACCTCGACGAATCCCCACTCGTCGAGCGCGCGCCGGATCGCCGTCACCACCTTCGCGCGCGTGACGAAGACGTCACGCGTCTCCTCGTTCATCAGCAGGTCGAGGTACCGCTTGCGGTAGCGCAGCTCGACGTCGGTCAGGCCGTGGAACGTGTCCGGCAGGGGCTGGGTGTTCCGCGCGAGCACCTCGACCGACTCCGCGAGAACGGACGGCTCGCCGCGGCGCGACTTCGCGGGTCGTCCCACGACGCCCACGACGTCCCCGAGATGGACGTCGAGCTCGCCTGTCTCGGCCACGTCGCAGATCGCCTGGATGCGCCCGGAGCGGTCGACGACATCGAGGAAGACGAGCTTCCCCATCCCGCGCCGGGCCATGGCCCGGCCGGCGATCCGGCGCTTCGTCCCGGCGTCCCCGCCGGCCTCGAGCGGCTCGGCCTCCGCGCGGACGGCGGCGATCTCGTCGCGATCAGGGAAGCGCTTTGGAGCGGGCGGCTCGGCCACCGGCGGATCGTACGTCTTCGCTGTCGGACGTCCGTCCGACAGCGCCGACCTCAGGCCGCCTTGATCTCCATGATCTTGAACTTGACCGTGGCGCCGCGCGGCGTGGTCACCTCGACCGTCTCGCCCTTCTTGCGCCCGATGATCGCCTTGCCGACCGGCGACTCGTTCGAGAGCTTCTGCTCGGCGGGGTTCGCCTCCGCGGAGCCGACGATGTGGTACTCGAGCGTCTCCTTGGCGTCGACGTCGCGGATCCGCACGACCGAGCCGACGGAGACGACGCTCGTGTCCACGTCCTTGGTGTCGATCACGCTTGCCCGGGCGAGGCGCTCCTCGAGCTGCGCGATCTTGTGCTCGAGCATCGCCTGCTCGTTCTTGGCGTCGTCGTACTCGGCGTTCTCGGCGATGTCGCCGAACTCGCGCGCGGTCCGGATCCGGTCGGCGATCTCGCGCCGACGGTCGGTGCGCAGCGTGTCGAGCTCCTGCTTGAGGCTTTTGTAGCCCTCTGGTGTGAGGATCACGTCCTTCACGGGAAGACCTCCGAGCGCGTCTCCTAGAACGAGAACGAGGCGCACTGCGCGCCACGCGGACGCGCATGGTAGCTCCGGGGCGCCGGGTGCGCAAACCCGCTGGAGGGCGCCGTCTACCATGGGTTTCCGACGATGCTCGACCTTCGCGAAGCCTGGTCGATCGGGCCCGTCGAGATCCCGACGCGGCTCGTCCTGGCGCCCATGGCGGGCGTCAGCGTGCAGGCATTTCGCCGTCAGGGCCGGCGCTTCGGCGCGGGGCTCGTGTGCTCGGAGATGGTGAGCTGCGCGGGGATCGAGCACCGCAACGAGCGCACGCTCGGCTACCTCCGGGTCGCCTCGGACGAGCATCCGCTCGCGATCCAGCTCTTCGGCTCGGAGCCCGCGACGATGGCCGAGGCGGCGCGGATGGTCGAGGCGGCCGGCGCCGACCTCGTCGACCTCAACTTCGGCTGCCCGGTCCGGAAGGTCACGAAGACCGGGGCCGGCGCGACGCTGCTCGACGATCCCGACCGCGCGGCGCGAATCGTCTCCGCGATCGCGGCGGCCGTCGAGCTTCCCGTGAGCGTCAAGCTTCGCCGCGGCCTTCGCAACGGCTCGCGCGACTGCCTCGTCGTGGGGCCGCGCCTCGTGGAGGCCGGTGCCGCCTCTCTGACGCTGCATCCCCGCTCCGCCCAGCAGATGTATACGGGCACGGCGGATCACGAGCTGACCGCCGAGCTCGTCTCGCTCGTCGGCGTGCCCGTCGTCGCGTCGGGGGACATCGCCTCGCGGGCCAGGGCGCAGTCCGTCCTCGCGACGACAGGGGCGGCGGCGGTCATGGTCGGCCGTGCGGCGCAGGGCAACCCCTGGGTCCTCGAGGAGATCGTCGACGGCGAGCGCGGCGAGCCCTCCCGCGAGGAGGTCGTCGCCGAGCTCGTGCTCTTCGTCCGCGAGACCGTCCGCGAGCTGGGCGAGCGGCGGGCGAGCGGCTTCCTGAAGAAGTTCTACGGGTGGTACCTCGGCCGCGGGCGGTTTCCGCGCCCGTTCAAGCAGGAGCTCGTGATGCTCTCCTCGACCGAGGAGGTGGAGCGACGGCTGATCGCAGCCGCCCCCGGCTGCGCTCGAGCTGCTCGCCAGGCTCGAGGAGGACGTCCCCTCGGGCGACGACGTCACGCTCGAGCTGCCGATCTCGGTGTACGGCGGCGGCTGAGGCGCTCAGCTTGACGTCGAGCGGTGCGACCCGGAGAGCGCGGTCGCGATGCCGAGGCAGACGAACACGGTCCCGCTGACGTAGCGCTGCGTGCGCAGGAAGCGCGCGTTCCCGCGCAGACGTTCGGAGGCCGTCCCTGCGGCGAGCATCCAGATCCCGTCCGTCACGACGGCGAGGGCGACGAACACGAGCCCGAGGAAGAGCGTCTGCAGCCCTACGTGCCCCGCCGAGGCGTCGACGAACTGGGGGAGGAAGGCGAGGAAGAAGAGCGCCGACTTCGGGTTCAGGATCTGCACGACGACACCCTGCGCGAAGCGGCGGCGATGACGAACCGGGGGCCGGTCCTCGCCGGACGCGCGCCGCTGTCCCCGGAGGAGCGTCCAGAGCCCGATGGCGACGAGGTACGCGGCACCGAGGTACTTGACGGTGTCGAAGGCGACGGCCGAGGCGGCGAGGAGCCCCGCGAGCCCGAGCGCTGCGGCCACGACCTGGACGAGCGCGCCGACCTGGATCCCGAACATCGACGCGGCTCCGGCGCGGCGGCCGCCGTCGATCGCGTTCGCGACGATGTACAAGACGGCGGGACCGGGGACGACGAGCAGCGCGAGCGCCGCGCCGCAGAAGACTGCGAGCGTGCCCGGGTCGGGGATCACCGGTTGAGCTCCCAGACGAGCCGCAGACCCTCCAGCGTGAGGAACGGATCGACGCTCTCGATCGAGCGCGAGTGCGGGGCGACGAGCTCGGCGAGGCCGCCGGTCGCGACGACGGGCGCCGCCGGCGCCTCCAGCTCGCCGCGGATCGCCGTGACGATCCCGTCGACCTGGCCCGCGAACCCGTAGACGAGCCCCGACTGCAGGCCGGCGACCGTCGTCTTGCCGATCACGCTCGGCGGCTCGACGTAGTCGACCTTGACGAGCCGGGCGGCCCGGGCGAAGAGCGCGTCCATCGAGGTCTCGATCCCCGGCGCAAGGACACCTCCCACGTACTCGCCCTCGGGCGAGACCACGTCGAAGTTCGTCGAGGTGCCGAAGTCGACGACGATGACCGGCGCGCCGTGGCGCGCCTTCGCCGCGACCGCGTTGACGATCCTGTCCGGGCCGACCTCGCGAGGGTCGTCGTAGCGGATGGGGATGCCGGTTCGCACGCCAGGGCCGACCGCGAGCAGGGGAGCGTGCGCCCACCGCCCTGCAAGACGCTCCCACTCGCGGAGGAGCATGGGCACGGTGGTCGAGAGGCAGATCCCGTCGACGGCATCCGGGTCGAGCAGGCCCCCGAGCAGCACCACGAGCTCGTCGCCCGTCCGGCTCGTGTCGGTGGCAACGCGCCAGTGATCGACGAGGCGGTCGCCGTCGAAGAGGCCGAGCACGGTCTGCGTGTTGCCGACGTCGACCGCGAGGAGCACGGCGCTAGTGAATCAGAGTGCGAACGAGCGGACCGAGCTCGGAGAGCGACGCAGTTGCGGGGGGATCGAGCGGCAGGACTCCGCTGCTGCGGAATCCTGTTTCGCGAGCAGGAATCAGAACGCGTCGTCGTCGTCGAGGCGCCGGGACTCGCCGATGCGCTCGGCGAGCGCCTCGGCCGTCAGCCGGGGCTCGTCGCCCTCGCCGCGCAGCTCCTCGACGGTCACGTCGCCCGACGTGTAGACCTCGGCCCGCGGGATGATCCGCGTCGGGCGGTTCTTGTCCCACACCCAGACGTCCTCCATCTGGGCGTGGAAGAACGGGTAGCTCGCCTGCGGCACGACCTTCAGGTCGAGCTTGTTGCACAGGTAGGTCGCGTCCTGGGTGAGGACGCAGTAGCGGAAGAGCGGGAAGACGGCCGTGTACTCCCGCTTGAGCTGTAGCTCGAGCTCCGCCTCGAATTCGTCGAGCTCGTCCAGATGGCTCATTGCCCTGGAGTCTATCCCGGGCCTGCAGGGCGAGACATGTGTCGCGGCTACGCCGCTGCGCCCGGCGGATCGAGCGCGGCCAACAGCTCCGTCACCCTGCCGTGCCCCGGCACGACCGCCTCGGGGTCGAGCTCGGCGAGCGGCTCGAGCGCGAAGCGACGCTCGTGCAGTCGTGGATGCGGGAGCGTGAGGCCGGGCTCGTCGACGACGGTGTCGCCGTGGAGCAGCAGGTCGAGGTCGATCGTCCGCGGCCCGAACCGCGCTCCGCTGCGAACCCGACCCAGGCGGCGCTCGACGTCGAGGAGGACCGCGAGGAGCGGCTGCGGGTGCAGATCGGTGTCGACTGCCAGCACCCCGTTCAGGAACCGCGGTTGCTCCACGGGGCCCCAGGGATCGGTCTCGCGCAGCGACGAGATGCCTGCGACGTCGATGCCCGTCGTCGCGCCGAGCAGCTCGACCGCGTCGCGGATCGTCGCCTCCCGGTCCCCGAGATTCGCGCCGAGCCCGATGTACGCGCGCACGCGACCGACGCTAGCGCGACGTACGGCGTCCGGCGGCACGTAACGTTCGCTTAACCGCGCTTCTCACCTTCTCCTTAACCATGCGCGCGACCATGCCGTACCCGCTCATGCGCCTCGTCCTCGTCACGCTCTTCGCCGCGCTCACCGTCGCACCCGCGTCGACGGCCGCCTCGGCGTCCCCCGACACGATCGTCCGGCTGACGGCTGACGCAACCTGCTCGGCGAGCGCGACGCTCGCAAGCGCAGGTGCCGAGGTCGTCGACGCGAAGCTTCGCCTCTGGAGCCTCGAGCCGGTGGTCGCCGCCGCCGTCCTCCCCGCTCTTCGAACTCAGGGGTCGGTCGCGGCAACCCAGGCGGAGCGGACCTACACGGTGGCCGCGACGGCCCCGGCGCCCGATCCGCTGCAGGGCGAGGAGTGGTGGCTCGCACAGATCGGCATCGACGGCCTGGCGCCGCCGGGGCCGGGCGTCCCGGTGACGATCGTCGACTCGGGGCTGGACGTCACCCATCCGGAGTTCTCCGGCCGCGCCGACGTCCAGCTGCTCAACACCCAGGAGCCGGCGGGCATCGGCGGCGAGCACGGGACATCGGTCGCGTCCGTCATCGGGGCCCCGCTGAACGGCGTCGGCCTGATCGGGATCTACCCGCAGGCCGTGCTGCGGTCCTGGGATGCGGCCCGGGGCCAGGGGACGCGGCTCGAGTCCGGCGACATCGCAGCAGGGATCCTCGCCGCGGCGCGGGCTGGACGCGGCGTCATCAACCTCAGCATCGGCGGCGATCGCGACCTCCCGATCGAGCTGGCGGTAAGCGAGGCCGTCGCCTCGGGATCGCTCGTGGTCGCTGCTTCGGGGAACGACGGAGACCGCGGCAGCCCGATCGGGTACCCCGCCGCGCTCCCCCACGTCACGACGGTCGCCGCAACCGACCGGTCGGGCGGTGTCGCCGCGTTCTCCAGCCGCTCGACGTACGTCGACATCGCCGCACCCGGCGACGGGATCCTCGTCGCGAGCGCCCTCGGCCGCGACTGGCGGGCCTCGTCGGGCACGAGCTTCTCGTCGCCGCTCGTGGCAGGGGCCGCGGCGTGGCTCTGGACGGCCAGACCCGAACTGGACGCGGGGCAGGTCGCCGAGCTCCTGCGGCGCACTGCGCGCGACATCGACGCGCCCGGCCGCGACCCGGCAGCGGGCTTCGGGATGCTGAACCTCGGCGCGGCGCTCGCCGCTGCGGCGCCGACCCGTGATCCCTTCGAGCCGAACGACGACATCGACGAGGTCGAGCCGAACGGCGACCGCAACTACGTGAACGCGGGCCCGCTGACGACGAGATCGCGGCAGCGCACGCGTCTGGTCGGTCGCGTCGACGCCTACGAGGACCCGCGCGACGTCAGCCGCGTCTGGCTCCCGGCGCGGAGCCGCATGACCTTCGCCCTGACCAGCTCGACCGACGGCGACCTCGCCCTGCATCGCGCGACGGCCCAGACCGTGGCAGGTCGCTTCGCGACGAACGGGCGTCTGGCCCAGGCAGTAGCCAGGGGCCGGGCCGAACGGCTCGTCTATCGAAACACGGGCGCGGGCCGCTGGGCCTACCTGACCATCCGGCTGCGGAGCGGCGCCGTCGACGCGACGTACACGCTCGTCGTCTCGTCGGTGCGGCTCCCGGCCGCCTAGCCGGCTCGCCGCTCGACGACGATCGCCGCGTGCTCGACCGGGCGCGCGAGGTCGACGTCCGGCTTGCGCACCCGGACACGCGCACGCGTCAGAGGAAACCGCGCGAGCAACGTGTCGGCGAGGGTTGCTCGCGAACGCCTCGAGTAGGTGATAGGCGCGCGTCTCCGACACCTCCACGACCGCAGCGACGACGTTGCGGTAGTCGACGGCATCCTCGATCCGGTCGGTTCCCGCGGCTGTCTCGTCGGCGACGTCCAGCTCGAGGTCGACGAGGAAGCGCTGCCCCTCGCGGCGCTCGTCGTCGAGCACGCCGTGGTAGCCCGTGGAGCTCGATGCCGTGAAGCTCGATCGTCATGCTGCCACCGTCCCCCGCTCGATCGCCGCCGCGACGGCGAGCGCCTCGACGTGCGAGCGGACGTCGTGCACGCGGAACAGCGTCGCGCCACGATCGAACGCCGCGACGGCGCGCTCCGACGGAGGCCGCGTCCGTGCCCGCCCGCGCGTCGGCGCCAAGGACGATCCGCGCGAGCGTCCACTTGCGCGAGATGCCGACCATCACCGGCCGGCCGAGCGCGACGAGCTCGTCGATCCGGCGGAGGAGCTCGAGGTTCTGCTCGGGCGTCTTGCCGAAGCCGAACCCGGGATCGAGGCAGATCCGGTCCTCGTGCGATGCCCGCCTCGACGGCGTGCGAGAGCCGCTCCTCGAGGAACGCGGAGACCTCCGCGACAACATCGTCGTAGCGCGGAGCCTCCTGCATCGTCGCGAGGCTCCCCCTGCATGTGCATGAGGCACAGATGACGCGCCCGCGTCGGCGACGACGCCCGCGAGCTCCGGGTCGCGGCGGAGCGCGGTGACGTCGTTGACGAGCTCGGCGCCGAGCGCGAGTGCCGCGCCGCGCGACCTCTGCGCGGGACGTGTCGATCGAGACGCGGCGCCCTACGAGCCGCTCGAGCACCGGAAGCACGCGCCGCAGCTCCTCGTCGAGCTCGACGGCATCGGCGCCCGGGCGGGTCGACTCGCCGCCGACGTCCACGATCGCGGCGCCCTCGTCGAGCATCCGCCGCGCGCCTCGGCGGCGTCGTCCGCCGACGCGTAGGCGCCCCCGTCGGAGAAGCTGTCAGGGGTGACGTTGACGATGCCCGACGACCGCCGGGCGGGGCCAACGTTCCGTCGTGCGTCGTTCGTCTCATCTGGCATGGACGGTAACGCGCCGCGGCGGGGCGGGTCGACCGGCCGCACGCTCGCCGTCGGCGGCGCGGTGCTCGTGCTCGTCTGCGTCGTCGCGATCGCGTCGACCGGAAACGTGCCGCCCGGCCGCGGGAGCGCCACGCGACGTCCTTCCGAGGGCTTCGTCGACACGGCGTTCAGCCTGTTTCTCGTGCTGATGGTCGTCTGCACGGTTTTCGTCGCGGTGGCGTTACCTTCTTCCGCCGCTTCGACCCGACGACCGGAGCCCCAAAGCGGCGAAGCCCTTCCAGTCGCTCGTCTCCTTCCTCCTCGCATCGTGCTGCTCGCGGTCTTCGTCCGCGTCGTCGTCCGGGGCCCAGGGCGCAACGGCGGGCTGCCGCCGTTCCCTTCCGGCGTGGCAGGGCGGGAGCGGTGGGACGACGCAGGCGGACGCTACGAGCCCGAGTTCGCAGTGTGGCCGGTCGTCGCGGGTGACGCTGCTCGCCGTCGCAGGGCTGCGCTGTGGCTCTCGGCACGCGGACGAGGGACGAGCAGGGCCGTTGCCCCGACCCCGCGGAGGCGCTCTCCGACGTGCTCGGCGCGACCCTCGACGACCTGCGCGCCGAGAGGACCCACGCCGCGCGGTGATCGCCGCGTACGCCCGGATGGAGCGGGCCCTCGCCGCCGCCGGGCTCTCGCGGCGTGAGCCGAGGCCCCCGAGGAGTACCTCTCCCGCGCGCTCGACGAGGTCCGCTCTCGCCCATGCGGCAAGCCGGTTGACGGCGCTGTTCGCATGGGCGCGGTTCTCCGTGCACGATGTGCGTCCCGAGATGAAGGACGAGGCGATCGCGACGCTCGAGCAGGTTCAGCGGGAACTGGCCGCGGCGGCAACCGCACGTGAGGCGGAGCTCGCCGGAGGCTCCCGTGAAGCGGATCGACCGCGGGATCGCGGCCGTGGTCGGCCTCAGCGCCTGGGCCGGCATCGTGCTCGTCGTCGCTCCCGGGCGGACGTCGCTCGTCGGCCACGTGTGGCTCGTCGCCGTGCTTGCCATCGCATCGGCGTCGCGGTCGGCGGCGTTGGAGGCCGCGCGTGCCGCGCCGACCCTCCGCGTTCGACTCCGCCTTCTCGCAGGCGCCACGCGGCCGCGCCCGGCCCGCATCGCTCGCCGCCCTGGAGCGCGAGGTAACGCTCGCCTCGGCACCGCTTTCGACGTCCACTACCGGCTGCGTCCAACGCTGCGGCGGCTCGCCTCGGGTCTCGTCGCCCAGCGCGGCGTCGACCTCGACCGCTCTCCGGACCGCGCGGCGGCGCTCGTCGGTCCCGCCGTCTGGGAGCTCGTCGGCCGGAGCGGCCCGCTCCAGCCGACAGGACCGCGCCCGGACTGTCGGTCGAGACGATCGAGCACCTCGTCGACGGCCTGGAACGGCTCGCGTGAACCTGACCGACCTCGCCTCGCGGGCGGGTGACGTCCTCGACGAGGTCGAGCGCGCGGTCGTCGGCAAGCGGGACCGGCTGGCACTCGTCCTCGCCGGCCTGCTCGCCGACGGGCACGTCCTGCTCGAGGACGTCCCGGGCCTCGCGAAGACGCTCACCGCCCGGTCGTTCGCCACGGTCACGGGCCTGCGCTTCACCCGCGTCCAGTTCACGCCCGACCTGCTGCCGAGCGACGTGACGGGCTCGTCGATCTGGAACCAGAGAGAGCTCGAGTTCGAGTTTCGCCCCGGCCCCGTCTTCTCGAACCTGCTCCTCGCGGACGAGATCAACCGCGCCCCGCCGAAGACCCAGGCGGCGCTCCTGGAGGCGATGCAGGAACGACAGGTCTCGCTCGACGGGACGACGCGCCGCCTCGAGCCGCCGTTCCTCGTCCTCGCGACCCAGAACCCGATCGAGTACGAGGGCACCTATCCGCTCCCGGAGGCGCAGCTCGACCGCTTCGTGCTGCGGACGGGCTTCGGCTACCCGTCGGCGGACGACGAGTGGGAGATGCTCGAGCGGCGGCTCGACCGGGGTGCCGACGAGGTCGAGCTGCGGCAGGTCGTCGACCGCTCGACGCTGCTCGAGATGCAGCGCGTCGTCGAGCAGGTTCACGTCGACGCGAGCGTGGGCCGCTACGTCGTGGAGCTCGTCGCGGCGACCCGCGAGAGCCCGAGCGTCCTCGTCGGCTCGAGCCCGCGAGGCTCGCTCGCGCTCCTCAAGCTCTCGCGCTGCCAGGCGGCGCTCGGCGGCCGGGACTTCGTGACGCCCGACGACGTGAAGGGCGTGGCGGTTCCCGCGCTCGCCCACCGCCTCGTGCTCCGTCCCGAGCTCTGGGTGCAGCGCCGGACGGGCGAGGACGTCGTGCGCGAGGTCCTGGACAGGTCCGGACGCCCAGCACGCAGGCCGCCGAGACCGCGTGAGGCGATCGGCGGACGCGCGGCTCGCCGCCTACGCGTGGCTTGCGGCGGCGCCTTCGTGGCCGCCCTCGCGCTGCGCCGGCCCGAGCTGGCGCTCGTCGGGGCCCCGTTCGCGCTCCTCGTCACGCTCGGTGTCCGCACCGACGCGCCGCGACTTCGCGCGTGGGTCGACCTCGACCGCGAGCGCGCCGTCGAGGGCGACGAGCTCGACGCCACCGTCACGGTTCGCGCGGAGTCGGCGGTCGACAGGCTGGAGGTCGGGATCGTGCTCCCACGCGGGATCGAGCTCGTCTCCGGACGGAACCCGATCGCGCTGCGGCTCGCCGCGGGTGAGGAGCGAGAGCTCCCGCTCCGCCTCCGCTGCACGCGCTGGATGTCCACCGAGCTCGGCGAGGTGTCGCTCCGAGCCCGCGACCGCGTCGGGCTCGTCCACTTCGAGGGCAGGTGTCGACCGACGCCGGCCGCTCCGCGTCTACCCGGACGCCGAGCGACTGCGGCGACTGCTCGCGCCGGCCAGGACGCAGGCGGCGACCGGGAGCGAGGTGGCGTCGGTGCGCGGCGAGGGCCTCGAGTTCGCCGACATGCGCCCGTTCGTGCCCGGCGACCGGGTGCGGTCGGTCAACTGGCGCGCGACGGCCCGCAGCGGAAGCCTCGTCGTCAACGAGCGGCACCCCGAGCGCAACGCGGACGTCGTCCTCTTCCTCGACAGCTTCGCGGAGGCCCGCGCCTCCGACGAAGGGACGTTCGAGCACGCCGTGCGGGCGGCCGCGACGCTCGCGACGCGCTTCCTCGAGCGTCGCGACCGGGTCGGCCTCGTCGCGTTCGGCGGCTTCCTCCGCTGGCTGGAGCCCGGCGGGGGCCTCGTGCAGCGCTACCGGCTGGTCGACGCGCTCCTCGAGACGGGCATCGAGTTCAGCTACGCGTGGAAGGACGTCAACGTCATCCCGGCCCGGACTCTCCCCGCTCGGGCCCTCGTGATCGCCGTCACCCCGCTGCTCGACGAGCGGTCGGTCGCAGCGCTCGTCGACCTCCGAGGGCGCGGGCACGACCTCGTCGTCCTCGAGGTGTCCCCCGAAGGGCACGTCCGACCCCGACCGACCGAACCGACCGCGTCGCGCTCCGCCTGTGGAGGCTGCAGCGCGCGGATCTCCGCGCCCGGTTCGAGCGGCTCGGGGTCGCCGTCGCGACACTCGACGACTCGACCACGGTCGAGGCGGCGCTCGAGGGGGTGAGGGCGTACAGGCGCCACGCCCGCCTCGCGCATCGGTAGCCGCCGGTGCCACGGCGGTCGCCGTCTCGCTGGGCCTCGCCGCCTGGCTGACGCGCGTTGCCGCGGCGACACGGCGATGCTCGTGCTCGTGCTGGGCGTGACCGGTGCAGCGCTCACCGCCACGGCCGTCCTCTGGCCCGGCGTCCTCGGCTTCGCCCTGGGCGCGTCGGCCGCCGCCTACGGCGTCGTGCTCGCGGTCGACGAGCCGCCGCTCGACGCGAGGGCGGCGGGCGTCGCCGCTGCGCTGCTCGTCCAGGGCGAGCTCGTCGGCTGGTCGCGCGAGCTCGCGACGGTGTCCCGCGACGAGCCGGGCGGCGCCTGGCGCGGGCCGACGTAGGGATCGCGCTGCTGGGTGCCGGAGCGGTCCTGCTCGTCCTCGGGCCTGCTCGCGATCGTCGATCTCGCGCGCGTCGAGGGGCTGGCCGTGGAGGCACTCGGCGCGGTCAGCGCGCTCGCGGCGCTCCTCCTCGCGAGGCGTCTCGCGCGGCGGGCTTCCGCCGAGACCTGAGAGACGAGGGCGCTCGGAGGCCGCGGGGTCGGGCGGCGGCTGCATCGCGGCGCCGGGAAGCGGGCGGGGCGAGGGTCGCAGCGCCAGGTTCTTCTCGGGCTCCGGCTCGGGCTCCTCGGCCG